>NZ_CBDIMS010000002.1:0-1096260 GCF_965283145.1 Nocardia sp. Marseille-Q1738
TGGCAGCGGCCACGCCCACGGCCGGGATGAAGAAGCCGGCCACGAGGCCGACCGCCCCGGCAGCTTTCGCCACGCCGAGCCAGTTCCACCAGGACTTCGGTACGCCGTATTCCACCAAGGGCTCCACAGAGTCTTCGAGCTGCCGACGAACAACCGCACGTCGCCGCCGTGGTCGAGTGTCGCCCCCGGGCGCTGCGCCGCGACCACCGCGACGTTGCCGGTGACGGCGCCGAGAATCCGGACCGGACGCGAAGCCGTACCGGGTGCCTGCTCGCTGTCCGTCGGCGGGGCCGGAGGCGGCGTCAACGGCCTGCCATCCCGGTGCGGAACAGACGTCACCGGTGCCGATTCACGCTGCCCGAACACCTCGATCCGCAGGTCCGGCTGCGCGAGAACGCGCAGCGCCGCTTCCAGATCCGCGTCGAGCACCGCATCGCACCACCGCTCCAGCGCGGGCAGTTGCGCGGCGCGCTCGCCGGTGTCGCGTGCGGACAGGCGCACGGCGAGGGGATAGGGAATGCGATCGCCGTCGGTGCGCGACCAAGCCAGCGCGAACTGGTCCGGGGTCAGCGTCCAGTTCACTCGTACTCGGCCCATTCGCCCAGCACGGGCGGCGTGGTCGGATCCATCGACCCGATGAGTTCACCGCCGTCGTCGGAGGGCTCCAGGAAGGTCGGGAGGTCGTCGAGGTCGAACTCGTCGTCTTCGTCGTCGACGGGGACGGTTCGCGCGCTCGCCGCGTTCGCGGCCGGGCTCGCCCCGGATCGCGGGGCGTCGGCCGCGGCCAGCGCGCCGCCCATCAACCCGCCCACCGCGCCCGCGCCGAGACCGGTGACCGCATCGCTGCTGTCGTTGTCCTTGCGCCGCTCGTCACGCTTGCGTTGGTCCTCCGGCGGGAGCTGGCTACCCGCGCCGGGCACGATGACCGGCTCGCCGGTCGCCGAAGCCGGTGCGGTCGTCGGTGCGGGTGCGCTCGCGGTGGGAACGGTGCGGATTCCGGATGCGGCCGGGACCGTGGAGAGCGGTGTCTCGGCGACGGGTCCGACCCGGGGCGTGGTCGTCGGCGAGTCGGCAGCGACCGGGGTGCCGGTCGGCGCGAGTCCCGCGGTTGTCGTCGCCGGGCTGTCGTCGGCGGAGGTTCGAGCGGTTGGCGCCTCGCCCGAGCGCGGGCTCGGGTCCGTTGTCCGGTTCGGACCTTGCGGGGTGTTCTCGAGCGAAATCGGCTGCGCATCCGGTGAAATCGGGTCGACTCCGGTGGCTTTGCTCGCCGGTGCGGCAGCGGACGGGGCAGGTGCCTGGTCGTCCAGCTCGTCGGGGAACGCGGGCACGTCGGTGCCGGTCCGGATGAACACGCCAGCGTAGATGTCGTTCATCGCGCGCACGACGTCCTGACGCGCGTGCTCGCTCGCCTTCTGGCCCTCGACATTGCTGGTCGCCCGGTCCGGATCCAGCAGCGCCGCACCGAGATCCGGCGTGCTGTCGGCGGGTTCGGATACCGCGGCCCGCAGCGCCTCCGCGGCGTCGCCGGCCTGTCCGAGGCGTTGCGAGACCACGGCGAAGACGTCGGCGAGGTCTTGGCCGCTCTGCTCGAACACACGCACCACCGCGTCCGCGCTCTTCGCGGCGGCGCCGCGCCAGCCGTCGGCGATGGCCGCGCGAATCTCGTTGTGCGCCTGGAAGATCGCGTCGGCGAGACTCGCCGCTGCGTCGCCCCAGGCCTGCTGGCCGCCCGCGAGGACGCCGGGATGCAGCAGCTGGACCTTGGCGTGGATCTCCGCATGGGTGAGGTTGTCGAAGACCTCGACGTTGGGCGAGTAGGCGGGGTCGGTGCGCCGGTGCGTTGCCCGCTCGCCGGCGCGCGGCATCTCACGCATGAGCCGCTCCCGTCACGTCGATCCGCTCGACCGCCATGGCGAGCGCCTGGTCGGCGTTCTGGTAGGCAGCGGCGGCGGCGCGGAAGGTCTGCGCGAGTTCCCGTGCCGCGGTGGCATATTCGGCGAGCCGGGCGATCGCGCCGTCGGCCTTGCGCTCGAACCCGCCGCGCAGCGCGTCACCCGAGGCGAATCCGCCGAAACCGGGTAGCGACGTGGCCGCGCTCAGGATACGAATCTGCGCCTCGACCCGGTCGGCGAGCTGCTCGTACTGCCGTGCGCACCGTTCGTGTGCGCCGTCGGCGACCAGCAGTCCGTCGATCCACAGCGAGCCGTCGTCGACCGCCTGGTTCAGCGCGGCGACGTCGATACCGGGCGCGGTGACCTCGGCGGGTGGCTCTCCGCCGAACCCGTTCTCCTGCGATGGCATCTGCCCCGTCCCCCTTCCTCATCCGAAGAGCGTGTTCGGTTCACGGACGTCGTGCCAACCCCACGACGACATCCTGTATCCAGTTCGCGATGTCGGCAGTGACCCGCGCGTGCACCGGCTCGTGTAGCAGGTCGTGCCCTGCGTCGGTGTACTCACGCAAATCTACCGATTCGTGGCGGCTAGTCCATACCCTGATCGCATCGATCGGCGCGCGCCGGTCATCCACGCCGTGCACCGCGAGCACCGGAAGTTCGCGGGGCAGCGGCGTTCCCGGCGCGCCTGGCGCTCCACCACCAAGTGCGCGCTTCGGGACGCCGGACAGCACCAGCCCTGCCAATGCCTGCTCCGGCAGGGCGGGCCGCAGTGGATAGTCCCGTTCCAAGACTGCCGAATCCGGCGCCGCTTCTCCGGAATCCGGTATCGCGGCGCCGAGCATGGCCAGCGCGGTGACCGCGCCGAGCGAGTGGCCCATCAGGATCAGTGGCCGGTTCGGCTGCGTCGCCCGGACCACCTCGATGAACCGCGTCGCGTCGTCCACCAGTTCGACCAGGGCGCCGGGATGCTGTGGGTCGCCTTCGCTCAGTCCGTGCCCGGAGGTATCCAACGCCCATACTTCGGCCTCAGCCGGTTTCATGGTGTGGGCGAAGCGGTGATAGTGACCGCTGTGCTGACCCATTCCGGGCAGCAGAACTACCGTGTACAGCGGGTTTTCGATCGGCCACCGCCGATAGTGCATCCGGCCGCGCGTGCCGTCGAAGAATGGCATGCACCGATAGTGCCAAAGATCGTGTCGCGGATGGGACCGCACAATTTTCGGCGAAAGGCAGCTACACTGCCCGGCGACCAGCCCTTTTTCCGAGCCGAGGTGCCCGTTGCGAACCTTCTTCCGTCGAGGCGCCTTGCTCTTGCCCGCCGCCGCGGTAGCCCTCAGCGGTGCGCTCGCGCCGGCCGCCACCGCGGCGCCGCCGGTCGCTTCCTGTGCGCCCGCCGTGGCGGCTACCGCCGTGCCCGCCGGACTGCCGGTGCTCGACTGGTCGGAGAACCTGGGGTATGACGCGCACGGCAATCTGTGGGTTTCCCGGCTGTACCGCAACGAAGTCCAGCGCTACGACGCAGCGGGCAGGCTCACCGCGACCGTCCCGGTGGAATTTCCCGGCGCGGTCCGGCTCGGCCCGGATGGACTGCTCTACGTCGTCTACGGTGACGCGCCGAGCAGCGTCGTTCGCCCCGGCGGGGTGATCCGCTTCGATCCGAGCGCGGCCGCGCCGAACCCGGAGGTCTTCGTCTCCGGCTTCACGATGCCGAACGGCGCCGCGTTCGACCCGGCCGGAAACCTCTACGTCGCCACCCTTTCCGGCGTGGTCAAGGTTCGTCCGGACGGAGTTGTCGACGCCGCGTGGAGCGAGGCGGTGGCCGGGCTCGCCGCCAACGGCGCCGCCGTCCACGACGGCGTGCTGTACGTGACCGCCAACGGTGGCCCGCTGGGCCGGGTCGTCCGCATCCCGCTCGCCGCGCCCGCCGACCGCGGTACTGTCGCCGACCTGTCCTCGCCGCTACCCGGACTGCCGGATTTCGCCGACGACCTCCTGGTCGATCAGGCGGGCATCCTCTACGTGACGACCCTCGCAGGCCAATTGGTCCGCGTCGATCCCGCTACCGGCGCCGGGTGCGCGGTCCTCAACGGCCAGCCGCTGACCGCCGTGGCGGCCATCCCCGGCCGCTCGGATGAACTGCTCGCGAGTACCGAGGGTGGCGCGATCCTGCGCATCCGCCTGTCCCACTGACCGATCGGCCCGATCGCGCGAAGGGCTGGTGCCCGGCCTCGCCGCCTCCGGCGGCCCTACCGGAGGCGGCGAGGTGGCATCACTCGACGGCGGTTCCCTCGAGTTCGACCATCTGGCCCGGGATCGCCAGCCGTGTGACCCCGAGCATCGTGGTAGTCGGTGCCACGCCGGAAGCGCCCAACCGCGACGCCAGCACGCCGTAGTGCTGGAAAAGCAGATCGACGTCGGTGGTGTAGACGTTGAGCCGGACGAGGTTCGCCAGCGACATGCCGGCCTCGCCGAGCACGGCCTCCAGGTTGGCGAGGCTCAGCGCCAACTGCGCTGCCATGTCACCGTCATGCTGGGGCTTGCCGTCGCCGCTCATCGCGGTCTGGCCGGAGCAGTACAGGGTCCGGGTGTGCCCGGAGACGAGCTCACCTTGGTTGAATCCCATCTCCACCGACCACGTCACCGGGTTGACTGCCGTTCGTTCCGCTACCACATCAGCTCCATTCGATTCGTTGAAGTACGTACGTCCATCGGCCCGGTAGCCGCTGACGCCGTGGTGGTAAGCCTCCCAGCGAATTACGACATCCTGTGTCGTGTATTCGGTAAAGTTTTCGTATGCGCGCCGACCGGTTGGTGTCACTGGTGCTGCTGCTGCGCCAGCGCGGTCGGCTAACTGCGGCCGAGCTGGCCGACGAGCTGGAGGTGTCCACCCGCACCGTGTTGCGCGACATCGAGGCGCTGTCCGCGGCCGGTGTCCCGGTCTTCGCCGAACGCGGCCGGCGCGGCGGTTTCGCGTTGTTACCCGGGTTTCGAACCGAGCTCACCGGGCTGAACCACGACGAGGCGCTTGCCTTGCTGATCGCCGGATCGCGGCGCGGCGCGCAGGCATTCGGCCTCGGCTCGGCGCTTGCTTCGGCGATGCTCAAGGTGGTCGACGCGCTACCCGAAAGCTATCGGGACACCGCAGCTGACGTGGCCGAGCGATTGCTCATCGACCCGGAGACCGATCTGCTGTCGCGTCGGCTGGTCGCCGAGGAGGTGCCCGGCACCATATTGGCCGAGGTCCGGCGCGCGGTGTTCGCCGGAAACAAGCTGCGCATCCACTACGCGGCCCTCGACCAGACCCCGAAGTGGCGCACGGTGGACCCGATCGGCCTGGTCATCGTTCGCGAGCGGGGCTACCTGCTGGCCATGAGATCCGGCGCGGACCGCACCTACCGGCTGTCGCGGGTGTTGGCTGCACAGGAACTCCCCGAACCGGCGCAGCGACCAGACCGGGTCGATCTGGACCTGGCCTGGCAGGAACGCAGCACACAGTTTCGGACCAGCGGCGACCAGATCGCCGTGCTGGTACGGGTGCACCCGGCGCGACGGGAGGACCTGGTGAGCACCGCACTGGCCGTCCGCACCGAGGAACCCGACGCAGACGGCTGGCTGCGGCTGGAGGTGACCTTCCAAGATTCCCGACACGCCGAATGGGCGCTGTGGCAGCTCGCCACGGACGCGGAAGCCCTGGCCCCGCGGTCGTTGCGCACTTCCCTGCGCAACCGCGCCGCCGCGATTGCCACCCGATACGGAGAGTCATCCTGAGCCCCGCGTGCGCAGCGATGAGTTTCGGTAACTCACGGGGTCTAACTTGTTGAGGCCGTTCCGGTCTCGTGGAGACCAGGAGGCACCGATGTCGACGGACCAGGAACCGACAAGGCGGCGGCTGGCGGACCACCCCACCGTCAAACAGATTGCCGCGCGGGCGCGGAAGACGCCTGATCCGGCACTGACCACCTCCCGCCTGCGCGAGATCTGCCTCGCCGCCGGCGCGGACGATGTGGGCTTCGTTCCGGTCGACGATCCGCGGGTGGCGGAAGAATTCGAGCACGCGCGTGGGATTCTGCCCATGGCCCGCACGTTCGTGGCCTTCTGCGTGCGGATGAATCGCGACAATCTGCGCAGTCCGCAGCGCAGCCTCGCCAATACCGAATTCAACCATGCCGACGACGAAACCAACGACGTGTCGCGCCGTATCACCAGGGCGCTCCAAGATGCCGGCTACCGCGCTGTCTACCCCGCACCGGGATACCCGATGGAGGTCGCTCAGTTCCCAGGGCGCATCTGGGTGATCGCCCACAAGGTGGTAGCGCAGGCCGCGGGCTTGGGCGTCATGGGTATACACCGCAACGTCATTCACCCGAAATTCGGCAACTTCATCCTGCTCGGCACAGTTGTCACCGATGCCGTAATCGACGAGCCGAGCGCCGCTCTGGAGTTCAACCCGTGTCTCGAGTGCAAGCTGTGCGTGTCCGCGTGCCCGGTCGGCGCGATCACCAACGATGGTGGTTTCGATTTTCAGGCGTGCTACACGCACAACTACCGAGAGTTCATGGGCGGCTTCACCGATTGGGCCGAAACTGTCGCCGACAGCGCCGACCGCGACGAGTATCGCGAACGCGTCACCACGGGCGAGTCCTTTTCGATGTGGCAGAGCCTATCGTTCAAACCCAGCTACAAGGCCGGTTACTGCATGGCGGTGTGCCCGGCCGGCGAGGACGTGATCGGTGCCTTCCTCGATGACCGGAAGGGACACCTCGACGAGGTCGTGCGTCCGTTGCAGAACAAACCGGAACCCGTTTACGTACTGCCGGGATCGGCCGCCGAGGAACACGTCACGCGGCGGTTTCCGAACAAGACCCCGAAGCCGGTCACCAATGGCTTCCCGGACGAGGTCAACGCACTACTCGATCAGATCGGCCCCCGGCCGCGCCCGCGTACTGTCTCGGACTGATCGACGCACCCGGCCTGGCGGATGGGCGCGCGCCGCCCGAACGTGCTCGGCGAGCGACCCAGGGCCGAGCTCACAGATATTCGGCTACGACCTCGAAGCGAGCCGGGTTCGTGCCGGCGACCCGGCAGCGCGATGCGCCGAGCGTAGTGAAATGGTGGCTCAGCTGCGCGGTTGAGCCACCATTCGACTCCGCAGTCTGCGGAAGGACCCGTGTTTCAGAGGTATTCGGCTACGACCTGGTAGAGGGCCGGGTTCGCGCTGGCGACCTGTCTGGCGGCGTCGACCGACGCCACGACCGCCGCGTTGGTCCCGGCGGCTTCGCAGGCTTCGGCACTGTCCCAGTGTGCGACGTTGACGAGTTGGAATCGTGCGTCCGGCAGGAGCGCCCGGTGCAGACGAACGTCCCGGAAGCCGGGTGCCTTCCGCATGATCTTTGCCCGTTCGTGCCAGTTCTCGATGAATTCATCGATCTGCTCGGCGGGTATTTCGAGGACGTTGATGAAGGTGATTCCGTTGTCCGTCATACGATTGCCTATCCGTTGGTGGGTTCTACGTGACCGGAGAACTCGCGGTAGCCGAACGCGCACCGCCCCGCCGAACCGGAATGACTTGTCCCGGAACGCACAGCACAACGCAGCGGCGCGTAGCCGCCGAGTCGCGAGCCGCTCGGACACCACAGACAAGTGTCTTCGTGCTCGCGCGACTGCTCAAGGACTTCCTGCCCACAGATCCGGACACGCGGTCGGCTCGTACTTGTCGGCGGCCGATGCTCGGCCGCCGCTGTGGGGCGTGGAAGCGGGGAGGTTCAGTCCTTTTCCGCGGGAACAAGTCGAATGATCGGAATGACACGATCGGTGGCCTGTTGATATTTCGCGTAACGGGGCTGGGCCGCGGTGATCCGCTCCCAGGCAGCCGCTCTGCGCGTGCCGGTAAGTTGCGACGGCACAACATGAATCGTCCGATCGGGAAACTCGGCCCACACCTGGTCCGGGTGCGCCGCGATGTTGTGGAACCACGCGGGATTACCTCGCGCTCCGGCCGCCGATGCGACGATCAGCCACGCGTCCTCGCCATCCGGGAACCAGGCCAGCGCCGTCTGCCGCGTCTGTCCCGTCTTGGCTCCTGCCGTGGTGAGGACGAGCACGTCCATTCCCTGAAATTTCCCGCCCTTGCGCCGATGCCAGTTCATCATGCGCTTGCTGAGCCATCGAGTGACCGGCCCGGCGGATTGGTTGCGTCGGCCATAGGTTCCGCGCCTGCTGTCGAACACCATGCCCCTGACGATACTTTCCTCGGCAATACTTGTCGAGGAAAGTATCGATGAGTCGGCTACATTGTCCGGCATGAGCCGACCGAGCCCCGCCATGCTCAGCTGGCGCAACCTCCACCTGCTCCATGCCGCGGTGCGACAGCAGTTGGACGCCCGGCTCACCGCGGAGGCCGCATGCTCGCTCGTCGAGCACGATCTGATGGCCTGGCTGGCAACCGAGCCGGACGGCCTGCGGATGAGCGATCTGGCGAAGGCGCTCGCCGTCACTCCCGGCGGGCTCACGCGGATCGTCGACCGATTGGCGAAGCGCGCGTGGGTGGTCCGCGGACCGGTGGAGCGCAACCGCAGGGAGGTGCGGGCGGCGCTATCCCCCGAGGGGCGTGTCGCGCTGCGAAAGGCCCGCCGCGTCTACGGTTCGGTCCTGGCGGAAACGCTGGCAGGGCAGCTGTCCGACGAGGAGCTGGAAACCCTCCGCCGACTGTCCGGCAAGGTGCTCGCCGGAATCATGCCGAATCGACAACAGACCTGAACTCGCCGGATGCGGCCAGGTTGCGCGGACCATCCGCCCTGGTTGCGCCAACCCAACGCCGGGACGCGCGCTTGGTCGTGGGGCGGAAGAACCGGGCCACGTGGTTGAAGTCCCTGTGTCGTGGCAAGTCGGGCGCAGGCTCTCGGGCGTCGGTTCGTCATCGCGGCGATGGGGCGTCCCACACGGTCCGGCATGAGCCGTGCGCCGGTGATCGGCACGATCCGCTCATAGAGCTCGTCTGGCGCCGGTGCTCGCCCCTGGGTTCGTGGTCACCGCGCGGTCGATCCGCCGGGCGATGACGCGCAGTTGTGCGATCAGCTCCGGTGGCTCGGACACCTGGAAGTCCGCTCCCAGCCCGAGGAGCCGGTGTGCCAGCCATTCCGGCGAGTCGTCCCGGACCGCATCGATCCGGCAGGAGTGCTCGGTGATCGCGACGACCTCGCCTGGACCGTCGCCCAGTCGCCCCGCTACCCGGTGGACCGGGGCGTCGATGGTCGCTCGAATCCGGAATACCGGTGTGCCCCAGTCGCTTCGGCGTCCAGTCACGTAGGCGGCGGCGTCGGCGGCGGGTAGTGGGCGCGGGGTGAAGCGCGCGGCGGTGGGCTGTGGGCGGGAGATCCGGTCCACGCGATAGACCCGCCAGTCCGCGCGGTCGAGGTCGTAGCCGACCAGATACCAACGCCGCCGGGCAGGCACCAGACCCACAGGCTCGGCATTGCGCCGGGTCTCGGTACCTGACTCGGCGCGATAGGCGAAACGCACCCGCTCCCGGTTGGCCACGGTCGCGGCGAGCGTGGCGAGCACTTCGGGATCAACCGCGGGGCCGTCGTCGGTGAGCGGGGTCAACGCGGTGCCGAGGACCCGCACCCTGCGCCGCAATTTCGCGGGCAGCACCTGCTCGAGTTTGGCGAGCGCCCGGACCGAGGCTTCCTCGATCCCGGCCACGGCGGACCCGGCGGCGGCGCGCAACCCGACCGCGATGGCGACGGCCTCGTCGTCCTCGACCAGCAGCGGCGGCATGGCCGCGCCCGCCACCAGTCGGTAGCCGCCCGCCGCGCCCAGCGTCGCGGTCACCGGATAGCCCAGTTCGCGCAGGCGGTCGATATCGCGGCGCACCGTGCGGTCGGTGACGCCGAGGCGTTCGGCCAGTTCGCTGCCCGGCCATTCGCGTGGAGTCTGTAGCAGCGAGAGGAGGCGGAGCAATCGGGCGGGTGTGTCGTTCACCGGTTCAGGATCGCAAAAATCTAGGACCTGAATAGTCCTAGATGCTCCCTACTGTCGTCGTAGTAACGCAGGACCGACCGGCAAGGAGCCGTACCGATGACCACCGACATCCGCCCGTTCCGCATCGCGATCCCGCAGGCCGACCTGGATGACCTGCACGACCGGCTCGCCCGCACCCGCTGGTCGGCCCAGCTGCCGGGGACGGGGTGGGATCGCGGCGTGCCGGTCGACTACCTGCGCGAGCTGGCCGAGTACTGGCGGACCGGATTCGACTGGCGCGCGCAGGAGGCGGCGCTCAACGAGTTTCCGCAGTTCGTCACGAATATCGACGGCCTCGGCGTGCATTTCGTGCACGTTCGCTCGCCGGAGCCGGACGCCACGCCGCTGATCCTCACCCACGGCTGGCCGAACTCGTTCGTCGAATTCACCGAGACCATCGGCCTGCTGGCCGATCCGCGCGCGCACGGTCTCGACCCGGCGCAAGCCTTCCACGTCGTGGTGCCTTCGGTCCCGGGCTTCGCGTTCTCCGAAGGACCGCGTGAGCCGGGCATGACACCGGGAAAAGTAGCGGAGATGTGGCTGGTGCTGATGGACCGGCTCGGCTACCGGCGCTTCGGCGCGCAGGGCGGCGACCTCGGCGCCTACGTCGCGCCGGAACTCGCCATCGCCGCACCGGACCGGGTGATCGGTGTGCACCTCGACGGCGGGATCGGGATGCCGAGCGAGGCCGACGTGCCCACCATGACCCCGGACGAACGCGCCGAGTGGGACCTCATGCAGACGTGGATGACCGGCGTGAACCACCACGTGCTGCTGCACGACGCCCCGCAGACCTTCGCGCACGCCTGGACCGACTCCCCGGTGGGTCTGCTCGCCTGGCTGATGCAGAAGTTCACCGAGTTCGCCCCGCTCGCCGACCGCGTCGAGGACGTGATCAGCCGTGACCACCTGCTGACCAACATCAGTCTGTACTGGTTCACCAACACCGCGGCCTCGTCGTCCTGGCCGATGTACAACGGCCTCGGCGACGGCGGTTTCGCCTGGCCGAAAGGCCAGAAGCTGGTGCCAACCGGCACCTACGGCGGCGGCTCCGCGCTCATGCGGCGG
Organism: Nocardia sp. Marseille-Q1738; assembly: GCF_965283145.1. NCBI lineage: Bacteria > Bacillati > Actinomycetota > Actinomycetes > Mycobacteriales > Nocardiaceae > Nocardia > Nocardia sp. Marseille-Q1738. The sequence goes on from NZ_CBDIMS010000002.1 coordinate 10,983, forward strand.
CTCGCCGAGCGGGACAACACCATCGTGCACTGGCCGGAGGGCAACGCCGGCAACCACTTCGTGGCGATGGAATGCCCGGACCAGCACGCCGCGGACATCCGAACGTTCTTCGCCCTGCTGCGCTGAGCGCGGAGGAGACGTCGAAGGCCGCGGGCTTCGCCCCACCGCAACTGCGAAGTTTTGTTCCGCGGCTTCGAAGTTGCGGTGCGGGGCAGAGGCGCCGGTTCCGGCGTCTCGGTGACATTCCGCGGGTTACCCTGAGCATTCATGCGTTCCATAACTCACTGTCCGAATCTTTCCGGTACTCGCGTCGGCGAGCCTGATTACTCGGATGCGCTCTGAGGTCTGGATCGGAGTGACCCGATGTTCGCTGGTGAATTGAGCAAGACAATCGCTGGAATGCTGCGTCGGCTGAACCGTGGAATCGGCGATGCGAGTGGCATTCTCCGGCGTGACCTGGAGGAAGTGGCCGAAGGCGTTCGCGCGACCAGAGTGTTCGCGGAAACCGACGCGGTTAACTCACGCACACTCGATGAGGTTGGAGTCGGCAATGAAAAACCTATGTCGGACAACGGCAAGTTCGACGTAACCGAATTCCGGTGGCCGGACCCGCCGGAGCGGGCTTCGACGCCGGAAAATGCGCCGCTGCTGGTCGCGGATGAATTCGAAAGAATGTGGCGAGAGGGTGGGGATGCGCGGTGGGCGAACTATGATCCCGGAGCATTTCGACATGATCTGAGAACCTTCGAAAGGTGGCTGAGAACAGAGGGTCCGCTCGCTCCGCTGAACCAGCATTACGGTCTGAACTGTTGGGAGATGATCTGCTATGCGGCAGCTCGGGCGGGTGTGCTGGATAAACCCACGCTCCGTGAGTTGCTCGATCCGCCCAGGGATCCCGGCGGGAGATTCTGGAAAGGCCCGAAAGATCCTGATGGGGGATTCACGAAAGGAATCCTGGATTCTTGGCTGAACCGTATGGGGGACCGGCTCATTCCGGGGGAGCGGACTATTTACGCCGGAGAGCCGGGAGGTCCGCGGCCGCAACGTGGTGATCTCGTCATGTGGGGCCGGAACGCCCTCCACGTCTCGATGGCCACTGGACGTGTGGGCTCGGATGGATCTCCCGAGGTGTATTCGTTTTGGCCTCCGCCGAAGCACGAAGTGGTGCACGACCCGGTCACCGACACATATTCCAGGGTGACGGACACGGTTCAGGTGACGACCATCGACAAACTGTCGCGGGTTACCTATAACTCCGAACTCATCATTCCGTCCGGGACCGAGATCATCTTCGGTAGGGGTCCCTGGTAACCGCGGCGATCGGGGCGCGAACGGCCATCCCGGCTGGGCCTGGCGTGGGCTATGGAGTTGCCGGGGCGGGCGCTGGTTCGGTGCCGACCGGTGCCGCGGGAGCCGGGAACGGCACCGTGAAGAGGCCGACCGTGGGTGTCATCACACAGTGCGCGAACGGGTAGTCGATGATGCCCCACATCGAGGCAAGCACCGTGCCCGGACCGCTGTTGACCGTCTTGGACAGCGACGGCAAGCGGTATTCGGTCACGTCGTCGAGCGGGGCGAGGCCGCTGGCGCCGGTGTTCACGTTGACCCACGCGACGACGAGCCCGGAGGCCAGCGGCGCGCCGGGGTGCGAAGGGGTGGCGCTGAACCGCAGCGCACCGGGCGGGACGTTCAGGTCCCGGGCATTGCCGGATCCATCGGTGGTCGCGGCGGCGATGATCGTGGTGATCGGCCCGTTGCTGCCGCAGCCGAAGGTGGGCGCGGCGTAGGCGAAGGGGGTGAACACGCTGGAGACGTCACGCAGGTTCGCGGCGTCGACCAAGGTGGCGTACCGGGTGAGCGCGGCGACGCCTTCTTGCGCGGTCGTATCGGATCCGGCGATCTCGGTCAGGTGGGCCAAGCCCGTGTCGACGGGCGCCGGGGTCTGCTCGGCGGCGGCCGGGACGGAGAACGTCAGAACCGCGCCGATGCCGAGAGATGCCGCGGCCGCCGCGGCGCGTGCGATGGTCCTGCCGTTCACTCGTTCTCCTCGATACCGAATCCTGCGTGGTCCCCGACCCACGAGCAGCAACGTACCAGGTCGCCGGTTCTGTCGTACCGGATAGTCGGCTGCCTCGCCTTCGCTCACGCCGGCATGGGTCCGCGGCCGGACTACGCCCGCTGCGCCCTTCATGCGGCGCCTTCCGGCGCGGGTCTGCGGCGGCCTTCGTCCCTGGCCGCCGCCCGGCAACCAGGTCCGTTCGTCCACTCGGTGTGATCCAGTCGACAGTGGACGTTTCCGGCAGGGTACGTTTGACTCGGGACGAACGAGACACACAGGGAGCTACGTATGAAACTATCCTTGTCCCCCGACGACGTCGCCTTCCGCGACGAACTGCGAAAGTTCTATCGGACCGAGATCCCGGAGGATATTCGCGAGCGCGTGCGCACCGGCCGTGAGCTGTCCCGCGAGGACTTCGTCACCGCGCACAAGATCCTCAACGACCACGGCCTCGCGGTGCCCAACTGGCCCGTCGAGTGGGGCGGCAAGGACTGGACGCCGATGCAGCGCCACATCTGGCAGGACGAGATGCAGCTCGCCTCGGTGCCGGAGCCGCTGACCTTCAACGCGCAGATGGTCGGACCGGTGATCGCCCACTTCGGTTCCCAGGAGCTGAAGGAGCGCTTCCTGCCGCCGACCGCCGCGCTGGACATCTGGTGGTGCCAGGGTTTCTCCGAGCCGGACGCCGGCTCCGACCTGGCCGCGCTGCGCACCACCGCGGTCCGCGACGGCGATTCCTACATCGTCAACGGCCAGAAGATCTGGACCACGCTGGCCCAGTACGCCGACTGGATCTTCTGCCTGGTCCGCACCGACCCCAATGCGCCGAAGAAGCAGTCGGGCATCTCGTTCCTGCTGTTCGACGTGAAGTCGCCCGGCGTGACCATTCGTCCGATCAAGCTGATCGACGGCGGGTACGAGGTGAACGAGGTCTTCTTCGAGAACGTCCGGGTGCCCGCCGATCAGCTGGTCGGCCAGGAGAACATGGGCTGGACCTACGCGAAGTTCCTGCTCGGCAACGAACGCACCGGCATCACCGGCGTCGGCCGCACCAAGGTCAAGATCGGCGTCGCGAAGCAGCACGCGGCGCAGATCAAGTCCGGCAACGGAACGCTGCTGGAGGACCCGGTGTTCGCGGCGCGGGTCGCCGAGCTGGAGAACGAACTGCTCGCGCTGGAGCTCACCCAGCTGCGCGTGGTCTCCAACTCCTCGGACGGCAAACCGAATCCGGCCTCGTCGGTGCTGAAGCTGCGCGGCTCGGAGCTCCAGCAGGCGGCCACCGAGCTGCTGCTGGACATCGCGGGACCCGACGCGATCCCGGTGGAGGCGGACGACATCGCCTCGCCCGGCTGGGCGCAGCGCAGCGGCGCCAGCTACCTGAACTACCGCAAGACAACCATCTACGGAGGCTCCAGCGAGGTGCAGCGCACCATCATCGCCTCCACGATCCTCGGATTGTGAGGCGTCACCATGGATTTCGATCTCACCGATGAACAGGTCATGCTCCGCGACACGGTTCGCGACCTGCTCGCACGCACCTACGACGCCGAATCCCGGCTCAAGATCACCGATTCGGACCTGGGCTGGAGCCGCGACGTGTGGCGTCAGCTCGCCGAATTGGGCGTGCTCGGGCTGAGCTTCGCCGAGGAGGACGGCGGCGTCGGCGCCGGTCCGGTGGAGACGATGGTCGTGCTGGAAGAGGTCGGCCGCAGGCTCGCGCCCGAACCGATCTTGGACGCGGTGCTGGTGCCAGGTGGGCTGATCGCCGAGGCGGGCAGCGCCGAGCAGCGGCAGCGGATTCTGCCGGAGGTCGCCTCGGGCGCGAAACTGCTCGCGTTCGCCCACTCCGAGCCCGGGGTGCGCTGGCCGTCCACCGAACTGGCGACCACAGCCGAAGCACACGGTGACTCGTACACAGTGACCGGTGTCAAGAATCCCGTTGCGCACGGTGACTGCGCCGACGAGCTGGTGGTCAGCGCGGTATTGCCGGACGGCGCGGTGGGGCTGTTCCTGGTCGCGCCGGACGCGGCGGGCGTGGTCCGCAAGTCCTACCGCACGGTGGACGGCCAGCGCGGCGCGCAGCTGGAACTGACCGACGCGCCCGCCGAGCGGCTCGGCGAGGGGGACGCGGCCGAAGCGATCGCCTCGGTGCTCACGCATGCGCAGGCGAGCCTCTGTGCGGAGTCGGTCGGCGCGATGGAAGAGACGCTGCGGCTCACCACCGAGTACCTGAAGCAGCGCAAGCAGTTCGGTGTCACGCTGTCGAAGTTCCAGACGCTCACCCAGCGCGCGGCGAACATGTACGTCTCGCTCGAGCTGGCGCGCAGCATGAGCCTGTACGCCACGGCGTCAGTGGCCGACGGCGCCGACGACCCGGTGATCGCCTCGCGGGCACGGTTGCAGGTCGGCCGCGCGGCCCGCCACATCGGGCAGGAAGCGATCCAGATGCACGGCGGCATCGGCGTCACCGCCGAGTACCCGGTCGGCCACTACGTGGCCCGGCTGACCGCGATCGAGCGCACCCTCGGCGGTGGGCTCGAGCATTTGCGAGTGCTCAGTTCCCGAGTCGGCGACTACGAGCTGCCCGAGCTGTAGAACCGTGCGGTGGTGTGCGTTTCGCGCACACCACCGCGGGTCACTCGTCTTCGTCTCGCGCGGTGGTGGTTCTGCGCTGCGTGGCGGTCGGCTCGTCCGCTGGTTCGGCCGCACGCGTGGTGGACGGCGGTCGCGTGTCCTCGGGCGGTGCGGCGTGCGCCGGGTCGTCGGCTCGTCCGGAGGGGTCGGCGGAGGTGCTGGTGATGAAACCCGCGAATGGTGTTGCGCGCTGCTGGTTGTACGGCGCGACCTTCCAGGTCGGCGAGGGCGGGATGATCACCTTGGGGGTCGTCGGGCCGGTGGTGTCCTCTTGGACGACCGGCTCGGCATGCTGACCCGCCTTCAACGGCGGTGGCGGGACGTAGGTGTCGTGCTTGCCGACCCCGCACGCGCCGATCAGGACGAGTCCGATGGAAACCGCTCCCGCGGCGATCGCCGGACCGGCGATCTTGGCCCTGCTGCTCTCCATCGGTGACACTCCTCGTGTGTTTCGAGTGGCCTCACCTTACTCGAGGCCGGTTGGTCGAGCGAGGTGAGCGGTCGCTGGGTATGCGCCCGGAGGACGCGTTAAACGCTGATAATTCAGATATCGAATTGGTCTCGTCGGCGTGTCGCGGGCACGTGTCGCTATCTTCCGGCGTGCCGGAGTCGTAGCGTGTGTGAGCAAAGTTACGCGTGAGACGCCGGTATCGGGCTGAGAGACACGTTGTGTGAGAACGTGACAGTGGTTCTCTGACCGGCGTCATCGAGGAGTAGATGATGGGAGCTTACTCGACAGCGTCCCGGCGTGGTTCATCCCGCGCCGCGGAAGATGCGGTGTCGGCAACTGCGCAGCATCTGGCGTCGAATCAGCAGGCGCGCACGCTGTCCACGATTCTGTCGCGGACGCTGGCCTGGCTGATCTTCATCGGCGGAATCGTCGGGGCGGTGCTCGGCATCGCGGGCCTGCACGTCGAAATCACCGTGGCCGGACTCATTCTCGCGTGCACCGCGGGGCTGGTCCTGCTCAAGCTCCGTGCGGGTGGTGGCGAAGCAGACTGACCCGGCCCGGTTTCCCGTGCTGGTGCGAAAAATCAGGGTGCGCAACACTTTAGGCGCCTACCGTGATCTGTATGAGGATCGAGATCACCACCGACGCCACCGAGTTCCGCTCGCGCGCCGAGTCGCTCCTGCTGCGTGATCCATTGCGCCATACCGTGATCACCACCAGCATCGCCAATCACGTCACGGGGATCGATGCCTCGGCGGAGCCGTCGCGATTCCTCTCCGTCCACGACGAGGACGCTTCGGTGATCGGCGCCGCCATGCGGGTGGCGGGCCGCGACGTGTACCTCGGTGAGCTACCGCCCGACAGCATCGCCGCGGTGGCCAGGTCGCTGGCCGACGTGGTTCCCGAAAGCGCGGGTGTCGAGGGGATCGTCGGTGACGCGACCGCCTTCGCCCAGCACTGGTGTGCGCTGCTCGGCACGGGATTTCACCAGTCCTACACGACGAGGCTGTACCGGCTCGGCGCTCTGCGGATGCCCGACGTCGCCGGAAACCCGCGTCAGGCGATCGAATCCGATATCGCGCTGTTGCAGGCATGGCTGGCCGCCATGCGCGAGGAGTCGGAGATGGGACCCGGACTGGGCGAGGCCGCGATCCGGCGCCGCATCGTCGCGGGCCGCTGGTGGCTGTGGGAGCGCGACGGTGAGCCGGTGAGCCTTGCCGCCCACCAGATCCCGATCCAAGGCTGGTCGCGGATCGGACCGGTCTACACCCCGCCCGCCGCGCGCGGGCACGGCTATGCCAGCGCCGTGACCGCGCACGTGGCGAAGCTGCTCCGCGCCGAGGGACTGGACGTCTGCCTGTTCGCCGACACGGCCAACGCCACGGCCACCCGGATCTACCGCACGATCGGCTTCCATCCGACCCACGACTTCGCGCACTACGTCTTCGACTAACTCCTCGCCCGGCGCGCCGACACGGAAGAGTCGGCCGCGATACCCGGCTCGACCCGTTCGCGGACGGCTCGGGGTGCGGACCGGCCGCGGTCCCGTCGGTGGGCTCGCACGCCTGCTGCTCGGCCATCCGCCGAATAGCCGCGCTAGGCGCTGGTCCATGTCTCCATGGAGCAGAAGTGCTTGCTCAGTTCAGCGGCGCCGAGTTCCACCAGTTCATGAACTCGGCGTCGGTGGCGATGAAGCCGGTGCTGTACATGAGCATGGCCGCTCGGCGTGCGTCGCCGGGGAACGCGGTGATCATGCGGGGGCGCAGGTTGCGGCTGTCGCGCAGGGTGTAGTTCGTGTAGGTGTGGCCGCTGTTGTTGGTGGCGGTGGCGCGGTGGTTGGCGGGCAAGGCGTCCAGCACGGCCTGCGCGTCGGCGGGGGAGCCGTAGAGGTAGAAGTCGAAGGCCGCCTTGTTCGGTCCGCCGAAGCAGCTCCACATCAGCACCCAGGCGCCGAGATCCGGGTCCTCGTGGTCGGGAGTCACTTCATCCGGCTCGTGGGCGAAGCAGCCCGCCTTGTTGTATCCGGTGCCGGCGTGCACCAAGCTGTCGGCCGTGGTCTCGGGCAACATGTCCGGGAACGCGCCGCTCAGTTCCGCGGCGCGGGCGCCGGTCGTGGCACGGTCCGTGGTGGCCGCAACGGTCGTCGTCGGAACGGTCGTGGTCGGACGGCCGCTGGCCGAGGGCGCGACGTTCTGGGCGCGCACCGTGGTCGTTGGACTGGTGGAACCAGAGGGTCCGGTGTCGTCGAGCACCGCCTTGATGATGAGACCGATGAGGCCGAGCACCAGCAGCATGCCGATCCACCCGGCTACCGAGGCATGCCAGCGGGAACGTCGCACCGGGCCGAGATAGGCGCGTGCCGCCCGCCGCCCTGCCGACGAATCAGTTTGGGGGGCAGGGAGATTTGTCGGAGGAGGCGGCTGCCACGAGCGCCCTGCCGACGGATCCGGCTGGGGGGCAGGGTGGTTCGGCGGAGGCGACGGCTGCCACGCTGCGGGACCCGTCAGCGCCTGCCATGCCGCGGCGGCGAATTCGGTACAGGAGTCGAAGCGGTCGGCCGGGTGCTTGGCCATGGCCCTGGCCAGCACCGCGTCCAGCGCCACCGGAAGTCCCGGACGCAGCCCGCTGACCGGTGGCGGCGGTGCGATGAGATGTCCCTGGATCACCGCGACCGGATTCGTGGCGTCGAACGGCACCGTGCCGGTCAGCAGCCGAAACAGTGTGCAGGCCAGGGAATACTGATCCGCCCGATGATCCAGCACGCCGCCGGACAGCTGCTCCGGCGCCGCGTAGGCCAGGGTGGCGGTGAAGGAGCCGGTCTGGGTGAGGCGTCCGGTGTCGTCCCGGAACCGAGCGATGCCGAAGTCGGTGAGGTAGACGCGCTCCGGCCCGCCCTCGGCGCGTTCCAGCAGAATGTTCGCCGGTTTCACGTCGCGGTGCAGCACGCCGCGGCTGTGCGCGAAGTCCAGCGCCTTGGCGGTCTCGGCGATGATCTGCACCGCCCGGTGCGGCGGTAGCGTCCGCGTCTCCACCGCGGCGGCATCGGTGCCGTCGATGAATCGCATACAGATCCACAGCCGCTCGCCTTCGACGCCGCGGTCGAACACCGTGACGATGTTCGGGTGGTCCAGCCGTGCGACCAGATCCGCTTCCCGCTCGAAGCGGGCGCGGATCTCCTTGTCGTGGAACAGCTCCGGGTTCAACAGCTTCATCGCCGTCAGCCGGGGCAGCCGCGGATGCCGCGCCAGGTACACCGATCCCATCCCGCCGCGGCCGAGCAGGCGTTCGATGGTGTACCCGGCGAAAACCTCACCGGTGTGCAGCATCGGTCAGTTCAGCGGAGCCGAGCGCCACCAGCGCAGCAGCTCGTCGATCGTGGTGAAGCTGAAGCCGTCGGTGTACATCAGGAACTGGGCGCGATCCGGGTCGCCGGTGAACGCGGTGACCATCTTGGCGCCGTCCTCGTTGTATTTGTAGTTGGTGTAGGACTTTCCGCCATTGGTGTCGGTGGACTTGGCGGCCTGCGAGGGCAGCCCTTTCAGCACCGTCTGCACGTCGGCGGGCGTCTTGTAGGCGTAGATCCGGTAGTACGGATCGTCGTTGTTGCCGCCCTTGAAGCAGCGCCATTGCACGGCCCAGTCGCCGAAGTCCGGCTCGCCCTTGGACGGCGACGGCGGCGAACTCGGTGAGGCCAGCCAGCATTCGGCGCCGTTGTAGCCGATCTCCTCGGTCTGGGAGGCGGGCACCATCCGCGGGAACTCCGCGCCCACCGCTTCCGGGGTCGGGTCGACGATGTACGGCTTGACAGCCGAAGTAGTCGTCGGGCCTGCGTTGTTCGAGCCCGAATCGGAGACCGCGCCGATGATGCCGAGCGTCACCACGATCAACACGACGACGCCCACCGCGATGCCGATGATCAGACCGGTGTTCTTCTTGCCCGGCGGTCCGGCCGGGGGACGCAGGTGCGCGCCGTGCGGCGGAGCGGCGAAGCCGGAGAACCCGGATTGCTGGCTGTAGGGATTGGTGGCTGCGGGCTGTGGCGCCGGGCCGATGTGCGGACTGGAGTTCACCAGCGTCGCGGGTGGCGGAGTCATCGGCGACGCCGTCGCGGCAAGCGAATTCGGTCCGCTGGTGTGCGGGCCGTTCACCTGGTAGCCGGGGCCGCTCACCGCGGACCCGTGCGCCACCGGGTGCGGCGTGCCGGTCGTCGGGATCTGCGGCCCGGTGGTCGGGCGCGGACCCATGGTCGGCTGCGGTGGGCTCGTGACCGGCCGTGGACCGCCGACGACCGGCATCGACGGCACGCTCGGACCGGTCAGCGCCTGCTTGGCGGCCGCGGCGAACTCCGCGCAGCTGCCGTACCTGTCGTCGGGACGCTTGGCCATCGCTCTGGCGAGCACGCTGTCGAGCGCGTAGGGCAGTCCGGGCCGGACGCTGCTCAACGCAGGTGGCGCACCTTGCAAATGCCCCTGGATGACCGCGGCCGGGTTGGTCGCCGAGAACGGGCCGGTGCCGGTGAACAGCCAGAACAGCGAGCAGGCCAGCGAATACTGGTCGGAGCGGTGGTCGAGCGCGGCGCCGGTGAGCTGTTCGGGCGAGGCGTAGGCGAGGGTCGCGGTGAAAGTGCCGGTCTGGGTGAGGTGACCGGTGTCGTCGCGCAGTCGCGCGATACCGAAGTCGGTGAGGTACACCCGCTCACCACGCCCGGCGCTGGAGCGGGCCAGCAGGATATTGGCGGGTTTCACGTCGCGGTGCAGCACGCCGCTGCCGTGCGCGTAGTCCAGCGCGTCGGCGGTCTCCTTGATGATCTGGACCGCGCGTTCGGGTGGCAGCGACGCCGGTTGCACCGAGGCGGCGTCGATGCCGTCGATGTACTGCATCGAAATCCACAGTTGCTCGTCCTCGAGCCCGCGGTCGTAGACCGTGACGATGTTCGGGTGATCGAGCTGCGCGACCAGATCCGCCTCCCGTTCGAACCGCGCCCGCACCTCCTTGTCGAAGAACATCTCCCGATTCAGCAGCTTCAGCGCGGTCATCCGCGGCAGCCGCGGATGTTTCGCCAGGTATACCGATCCCATGCCACCGCGCCCGAGTTGCCGCTCGATGACATAGCCGGCGAAAACGTCACCGCTGGCCAGCATGACTGCTCCACTTCCCGCCGCTCGCCGGGACCCACCGGCGAACAGGCGTACAGCAATTAGAATGTGCGATCCAGGACGGGCTGGACCACGGAAAACATCGAAACCATAGCAGTAGACGGTGCCCATGCCGCCACGCCGAGACACACGTTTGATGACGTAGCCCGCGGAGACATCGCCATTCTCCAGCACCGTTGACACCCCCTTGTCGAGTCAAGTGCGCGGACACCAAAGAGGGGCGTCTGAGAGCTCTGGTGTTGGTCGGAGGCTCGGGCGAGTCGTCGGGTCGGTGTGTGGTTGGAGTGAGGCGATGTCGATCATCGCCTCGTGACTGGCGTTGTTGTCGGTGGCTTCTGCCACACTTCCGGCGATGAGCAGGCACACCACGTTCCGGTACTGCCTCGACCCAACGGTCGAGCAGCAGTCCGTGCTCACCCGCCACGCGGGCGCAGCGCGGTTCGCGTTCAACCAATGCCTGGACATGGTGAAAACCGCACTCACACACCGCAACACCGACCCGCAGCATCCGGTGCCGTGGACCGGGTTTGATCTGATCAACGCGTTCAACACGTGGAAGAAAACCGAAGCCGCAGGGCGGGTGTTCGCCGTCGACCCCGGCGGGGTCGCGGAAGTGGAGGTGACCGGGCTGGCGTGGCGGAATCAGGTGTGCCAGCAGGTGTTCGAGGAAGCCGCCGTCGACTGCGGCCGCGCGCTGGCCGCCTGGTCGGACTCCCGCACCGGCAAGCGCCCGGGCAGACGGGTCGGTTTTCCCCGGTTCAAGAAGAAACACACCGCCACCCCGTCGTTCCGGCTGCGCAACAAACACCGCCAAGGCAAACGCCCGGTGATCCGCGTCGGCGACAACGACACACCACGGTCGGTGACCCTGCCCAGCATCGGGATGATCCGGGTGCGCGACGACACCCGCCGCCTGCGCCGCATGCTCGCAACCCGGCGGGCGAAGATCCTGTGCGCCACCGTGTCGCAGCGGGCGGGCCGCTGGTGGATCAGCGTGAGCACCGAAGCCGCCGACCTCCACACAGCCCACCACCACTCGCCCCGCGACACCGGCGACCACGACGGGTGGGTCGGTATCGACCGGGGGTTGTCGGCGTACCTGGTCGCTGCCACCGCCGACGGTGGCGAAGTCGCCCGGATCGACAACCCGCCCACACCGTTGGCTGCCGGGATGGCCCGGCAGCGGCGGCTGGCGAAATCGTTATCCCGCACGAAGAAAGGATCACGCAACCGTCGAGACGCCGCCGCCCGCCTGGGCCGCCACCACCACCGAGTCGCCAACATTCGCCGCCACTTCCTGCATCAGATCACCAACAAGCTGGTCCAGACCCACGACCGGCTCGTCATCGAGGACCTGCACGTGGCGGGCATGCTCCGCAACTCCCGCCTGGCCCGCGCGATCGGCGACGCGAGCTGGGCGCAGTTCGCGCGGCTGCTGCACTACAAACAACAATGGCGCCACGGTGCGGTCGCGATAGCCGATCGCTGGTACCCGTCGAGCAAACGCTGCTCAGCCTGCGGTGTCGTCAACACCGGTCTGACACTGGCGGAGAGGGTGTTCACCTGCGGATGCGGGTACCGCGCCGACCGCGATCTGAATGCCGCGGTCAACCTCGCCGCCTGGGCGGCGACCCATCAAGACCCTCCACGATCCCCGGACCCCCAAGCAGGAGGCCGGGTCACCAACGCCCGCCGACGGGAAGGCACTGACCGGCACCCCACGGGTGCCGGTGCAACCAGCCCGGTGGACGCGGGAACCGACGCTCACCCCATACCGGTGTGAGCCGACGACGCCCGAGAAGGGCGGTGTCCGACCAACCCACACGGGTTATCAGACACGCTTCAACCATGTATCTCGCCGGACCGGATCGCCGGATCGGGATGCAACAGCGACGGCGCGACCTCCGCCTTTGCTTGTCAGTGACCCCCGATAAGCTGACCGCATGCGCATTGGAGCACATGTCCGGCTCGACAGCGACCCGATCGGCTTCGGCGAGAAACTGGGCGCCGATCTCATCCAGATGTTCGTGGTCGACCCCCAGAGCTGGGACAAACCCACTCCGCACCCGCGGACCGAGGAGATCCTCGCCAGCCCGATCGAGGTCGTGGTGCACTCCTCCTATCAGATCAACGTGGCGAGCCTGAACAACCGGTTGCGCATGCCCTCGCGCAACGCGGTGGCGCAGCAGGCGAAGGCGGCCGCCGACCTCGGTGCGTTCGGCCTGGTGGTGCACGGCGGGCACGTGCGCTCCGATGCCGAGCTGGAGACCGGAATCGACAACTGGCGCAAGCTGTTCGAGCGCCAGCAGGACAAAGGCGGCTTCGCGGTGCCGATCCTGATCGAGAACACCGCGGGCGGCAACCACGCCATGGCCAGGCACTTCGATTCCATCGCCCGGCTGTGGGACGCGGTCGGCGACTACGGCGCGGGGTTCTGCCTGGACACCTGCCACGCCTGGGCTGGCGGCGAGGAACTGATCGGCGTCGTCGACCGGATCAAGGCGATCACCGGCCGGATCGACCTGGTGCACTTGAACTCCTCACGCGACGAGTTCAATTCCGGCGCCGACCGCCACGCCAATTTCGCCGACGGCACCATCGATCCACAGTTGCTGGCCGAAGTGTGCAAAACGGCGGGCGCTCCGGTGATCCTGGAAACCCCTGCCGAGGGCGTCGCGGAGGATCTGGCCTACTTGCGCGAACACTGTGTTTGATGTGCAGCGCCTGCGGCGCCGCGAACGGTGCTCGTAAGACTCGCACCCGGCGGGGCCAGGTCGGGTTCGTCCGTTACGGGGTTGTTTGCCGGTGATCGGTTGAGCTTGCGGGAGAGGCATGCACGCCGCGGACTGGGTGGGCTTCGTCCGTTACCTGTGCGGGCGAGACTCGCACCCGGCGGGCTTGGTGGGCTTGGTCGATCGGTGTTCGTTTGTGATCAGCGCGACGAAAACCCTGGTCGGCGGGTTGGTTTCGGTGATGTGCTCGGGTGAGCAGTAACCGATCTCGACAGCGAAGGTGATCTCATGACGGTCGCACCCGCCACCCCATCCACCGCTTCCGTGACCAGGCTCGGCGCCCGTATCGGCGCGCGGGTCGACAATGTCCGGCTCGGCGGCGACCTGGACCCGGCCACCGTCGACGTGATCCATCGCGCCCTGCTGGAGCACAAGGTCATCTTCTTCCGCGGGCAGGACCACCTCACCGAGGACGGGCAGTACGAGTTCGCCCGACTGCTCGGCACGCCGACCACCCCGCACCCGACCGTCACTTCGCACGGCGTGAAGAGCCTGGCCATCGATTCCGAGCACGGCCGTGCGAACAGCTGGCACACCGACGTCACCTTCGTCGACCGCATCCCGAAGGCGTCCATCCTGCGCGCGGTGCACCTGCCGAGCTACGGCGGCGCCACCACCTGGGCTTCCACCGTCGCGGCCTACGACTCGCTGCCCGAGCCGTTGAAGCGGCTCGCGGAGTCCCTGCGCGCGGTACACACGAATGTCTACGACTACGCGGCCCGCACCGGTGCGGCGCCGCGGCCGAACGCCGCCGTCTACCGCGCCGAGTTCGAGTCCACTTACTACGAGACCGAACACCCGGTCGTGCGGGTGCACCCCGAGACCGGGGAGCGGGCGCTGCTGCTCGGCCACTTCGTCAAGCACTTCGCCGGGCTGTCCAGCACCGAATCGCACGCGCTGTTCCGGCTGTTCCAGGATCGGGTCACCCGTCTGGAGAACACCGCCCGCTGGAACTGGGCACCCGGTGACGTCGCCATCTGGGACAACCGCGCCACCCAGCACTACGCCATCGACGACTACGACGACCAGCCACGCAAGCTGACCCGCATCACGCTGGCCGGCGACGTCCCGGTCGGTGTCGACGGCGCGGCGAGCACCAGCATCGCGGGCAGCGCCGAGCACTACTCGATCATCGAGGACACGCGGCTGCTCGTGTCCTGAGCGGGGTGCGAGTTCACGCCACGCCGTCGCTGAAGCGCGGGTAGCGCCGAGGCCGATGGCGGCATGGTCCACACTGGTGGCCATGAGTATTAGGCCGCTGGACGGGGTGCGCGTCCTGGAACTCGGCAACTACATCGCCGCGCCGACCGCGGGGCGCATCCTCGGCGATTTCGGCGCCGAGGTGATCAAGGTGGAGCGCCCGAAGGTGGGCGACGAGCTGCGCAACTGGCGGCTCTACGGCGGCGACACCTCGATGCTCTACCGGACGATCAATCGCAACAAGAAGTCCATCACGCTGGATCTACGCAGCGAAGCGGGGCGCGGCGTCGTGCTGGACCTGATCCGGCGCTGCGATGTGCTGCTGGAGAACTTCCGGCCCGGCATGCTGGAGAAGTGGGGCCTGGGCCCGGAGGTGCTGAACGAGGCGAATCCGGACCTGGTGATCACCCGGATCTCCGCGTACGGGCAGACCGGACCGATGTCGGCGCGGCCCGGGTTCGCCGCGGTGGCCGAGGCGGTCGGCGGCCTGCGTGAGCTGGTCGGCGACCCGGATCGTCCGCCGGTGCGCACCGGCGTCTCGATCGGCGATTCCATCGCGGGAATCTATGCCGCGTTCGGGACCGTGATGGCGCTGTTCCAGCGCGAGCGCCGCCCCGACGCGGATGGACCGCCGCCCTTGCGGGAGCGGGTGATCGATGTGGCGCTCAACGAGGCGATCCTGTCGGTGATGGAGTCGCTGGTGCCGGACTACCTGGCCTACGGCATCCAGCGCGAACGCGTGGGTGGCCGGATGGAGGGCATCGCGCCGAGCAACGCCTACCCGTGCGCGGACGGAACCAGCATCATCATCGGCGGTAACGGCGATGCCATCTTCCAGCGCTACATGAAGGTCATCGACCGCCCCGATCTGGCCTCCGACCCGGAACTCCAGGACAACGCGGGCCGCTGGCGCCACCGCGAGCGCCTCGACGCGGCCATCGGCGAGTGGACGATCCGCCACACCCGCGCCGAAGCGCTGAAACTCCTGGAAGCCGCGGCCATTCCGTGCGGACCGATCTACACGGCGGCCGATATCGTGGCCGACGAACAGTACCGGGCACGCAACATGATCCAGCCGTTCGCCGTGGATGTCGGTGCACCGGAACCGAAGACGGTCGGCTTCCCCGGCATCGTCCCGGTGATCGGCGAACAGTCCCTGCCCATCCGCACTATCGGCCCCGATCTCGGCGAGCACACCCGCGAGGTGCTGTCCGGGTTGCTCGGTATGAGCGACGCCGAGATAGACGCGTTGGAGGAGTGATGAGCGAGCGCAGCGAGCGAACAATCAACACAGCCACCCTGGTGGTCATGGCGGAGGCCGCTGCCACCCTGGTGGTCATGGCGGAGCCGAGCGCTAGCGAGGCGGAGGCATGAGCACACATCGGTACGACCGCAGGCGTCCCCGGGGACGGGATATATGGGAACTGCGTTCGCCGGGCAGCAGCAGACCCACGGTGCAGCCGAATCCTACCGGGGCGGGCGAAAAACCTTGGGGTGGCGTGATGTGCGGCCGTCGCCAGGCGCGGGAGCAACGATGACCGCGCCGGTGCTCCGCGACGTCACGCTGCGCGACGGATTGCAGCTGACCGGCAAGCTGCTGCCGGTGCAGCGCAAGGTGGACGTCGTCCGCCGCCTGCTCGCGCTCGGGGTGCCCGCGCTCGAAATCGGCTCGATGGCGCGCCCGGACCTGGTCCCGCCGATGGCGAACACGATGGAGCTGGTCGCCGCGCTGACGCCCGAGGAGCTGCGCCACTGCTGGGTGTGGGTGGCGACCCCGCGGCATGTCGAGAAAGCCGCGGCGGCGGGCGTGCGCAACTTCCAATACTGTTTCTCGGTCTCGGACGCGCACAACCGGGCGAATATCGGGCGCGACACCGAGGCCAGCATCGCCGCGATGCCGGACGCGGTGCGGATGGCCCGCCAGGTCGGCGGATCGATCCAGCTGTGCCTGGCGACGTCCTTCACCTGCCCGTTCGACGGTCCGATCGACCCGGAGCGAGTACTCGCCATCGCCTCCGATCCGCGCACCGAGGGCGCGGACGACATCGTCCTCGCCGACACACTCGGACAGGCGCATCCGGGAGAGGTGGCCGCGCTCGTCGCCGCGGTACGGGATCGCACGCCCCAGCGGCGCATCGTCTTTCACGGCCACGACACCTGGGGGATGGGTGTGGCCAATACCCTCGCCGCCATCACGGCGGGCGCGGACATGGTCGACGGCGCGCTCGGCGGACTCGGCGGTTGCCCCTTCGCGCCGGGGGCGAGCGGCAACACCTCCTCCGAGGACATCCTGTTCGCGGCCAGACCCGGATGGTTCACTCCCGCAACGCTGGCCGAGCTAGTGGAGATGTCGGAGGAATTGCTCGCCGAACTCGGTGAACCCAATCGTTCCCGCGCCGTCGAAGGCGCCCGCTCGAAAGCCTCGGCCTTCGAGTGGGTCGTCGACAGGGGTCGTGCTGCTCACTGAACAGTAGATGTGCCTGCCCAGGTCAGAAGCTGATGCCCATCGGTTGGGCGCCGTTCGGGCACACGACACTGATGACGTGAACGCCGAGCGGCCCGATCAGCGCATTGACCGGCAGGGAGCTTCCGGTCGGGCACACCGCCGTGCCACTCACCACCTGAGGTACGGAGGTCGAGTTCACGCACGTCATCCCGGCACACCACACCCCGGTCGGAATCGCCGCCGATGCCGGAGCGGCCGCGAGCGCAGCACAACAGACCACACCCGCCAGCACCGTCACGATGGATCCGACACGTTTCATTCCCTGTCCCCTCTCGCCATAGTGGGCAATTCGTGAGCAAACAGTGCGTCGGTGTCAAAGTACCTGCGGCTATCTATTCAGCTCATCCGACTCGCCGCGTGTGCTGTCCACCGCGCAAACTCTGCGGCTGATCACGCAGGCGGGTGACGACAATGCGCTGCCGCAGTCTCCGGGACCGTCAGCCGAGGTCGGCGAATGCGTCTGTGTCGTCACGTCCCGATCCTCGCCCAGCCGGCCGGGACCGGTCCCGCCACGCTGGCTGCGCTGGTGGAGATGTCGCCAGGACTGCACGGATCAGACTTGGGACGTCCGAGTCACGTGAGAACGCTCACCACATATGCCGCGGCCTCCGCGATAAGGGCCTCGTCGTATGCGGCAACCCGGTCGGCTTTGCTCGACATGATGGCGATGACCAGCGGTGCGGAACCCGGAGGCCAGACGATGGCGATGTCGTTCAATGTCCCGTAGTCACCGGTCCCCGTTTTGTCGGCGACGGTCCAGCCCTGCGGGATACCAGCCCGGATTCGTCGAGCGCCCGCGCGGGTAGCGTTGCGTTCCAACAGATCTCGGAGGAAGGCGCGCTTGTCGTCCGGCAGCGTGTCGCCCAGCACGATCTTGTGGTAGTCGGTGCCCAATGCCTGGGGAGACGACGTGTCTCGCGGGTCTCCCGGAGTTGCCTCGGTGATCAGCGGCTCGATCCGGTCCATCCGAGTCACCGTGTCGCCGAGGCCGCGGACATACGCGGTCAGCTCGGCCGGGCCGCCGAGATCACGGAGCAGCAGATTGCCTGCGGTGCCGTCGCTGTAGCGGATCGCGGCGTCACATAGCTGAGCGATGGTCATCCCCGTGGCCACATGCCGCGGTGTGATGGCCGCGTTCTTCGTGAGGTCGGCTTCGGTGTAGGTGACGACGGTATCCAAGTGCGACAACGGATTACGTTGCAAGACCGCCGCGGCGGCCAATCCCTTGAACGTCGAACAGAACGCAAATCTTTCGTCCGCTCGGTAGGCGACGGTGACACCGGTGCCGGTGGCGAGGGCATACACCCCCAGGCGCGCGTCGAACTTCCGCTCCAACTCGGCCAGGCGGACGTCGGAGTCGTTCACCGTGGCGGGCGCGGGTGTCGTTGTGCCCGACCCGGCGAGCGCGTCGGATGGGGGCGCAGGCGTCGTCCGGCTCGCGCATCCGACCAGCGGGAGAAGTAATGCCGCGCCGAGCAGTGTGCGGCGAGCGATGGGCGGAGAAGTCATGGTCCCCCCTTACCTGAGCGCCTCGACGGCGGCGCGGGCGGCTTCGGCGACAAGAGGGTTGTCGGCTTGGGCGTTCTGCTCGAATTTCGTCGTCAGGACCGCGATGACAAGCGGGGCGCGTCCGGGCGGCCACGCGATGGCGACGTCGAGGGCTCCGCCATATGCGGGGCTGCCGGTCTTGTCGCCGACGGTCCACCCTGCGGGCAGCCCGGCACGGATACGTTTGTCCCCGGTGGTATTGGCGATGAGCCACGACTTCAATCGCTCCCGTTCGGGCTCGCCGAGAACATCGCCGAGGACCAGGGCGCGGTAGTCGGCGGCGAGCGCCGCGGGTGTGGTGGTGTCCCGCTCGTCGCCGGGGATGGCGGTGTTCAGTTCGGTTTCCCAGCGGTCCAGGCGGGAAATGTTGTCGCCGATGGAACGCAGGAACGCGGTGAAACCCGCAGGGCCGCCCAAGAGCTTCAGCACCTGGTTGCCCGCGGTGTTGTCCGACACGGTGATCGTGGCGTCGCACAGCTCGGCAACGGTCATGCCGGTGTCGACGTGCTTTTCGGTCACCGGCGAATACTCGACGAGATCGGCGCGCGAATAGTGGATCACCTGGTCGAAGTAACCCGTCGACAGCGGATGGTCGCGCAGGAGAGCACCGCACGCGAGACCCTTGAAGGTGGAAGCCATCGGGAACCTCTCACTGTCCCGATAGGCGACGGTGCGGCCGGAGGCGGTGTCGATCGCGTACACACCCAGCCGCGCCGCGTGGCTCGTCTCCATTTCGGTGAACGACGGGGTCGCGGCAGCAGGTGTGGGGTTCGGGTTCGCCGGCGCATCGCCGCCGGACCCGCACGCGGCGGTGACGGCGGTCAGCGCGGCCACCGCCGCGGCAGTGAGAAGTCGGCGACGACGGAGCGGGGGAGGGAATGGTGCGAAGGTCACCGCTGCACCACACCATCGACACAGCGGCACGCGCCAATACCAGACTCCGGCGCGGACGAGTTCGATTCGATATCGCCGCAGGTTCACCCGCGCGGTTCTGTTTCGGCGCAGACCGCGGCCGGACGACGAAATCGACGTCCGGAACCCCACTGGTTCAATGACCGCATGGACCTGATCCGCCACCTTCGCTTCTTCGTCTCCGTTGCGGACGAGGGGCACTTCGGCAGGGCGGCGGCCGCGCTCGACATGACCCAACCGCCGCTGTCCCAGGGACTTCGGCGGCTCGAACGGCACCTGGGTGTCGACCTGATCCACCGCACCCGCCAGGGAGCCGTGCTCACCTCTGCCGGTCTCCAGCTTCTCCCTCGCGCTCGCCTGCTCGTCGACGACGCCGAGCGCCTGCTCGCCGAGTCGCACCGCATCGCGCACGCCCACGGTGCCGTGCACTGGGGCGCGACCGCGGCACTGCCCGACCGGGTGGTCACGGCCTGTGTGGGCGCACTGCGGACCGTGGTCGCCCCGGACGCCGCGGTATCGACGACGGTGGGCGCGACCGTCGACCTCGTCGCCGACGTGCGCGCCGGCCTCTGCGACGTCGCGGTGATCGAGCATCCGGCCCTCGTCGACGGCGTCGAGGCCCGCCCGGTCGTCAAGGTGCCGCGGTGGCTCGTCGTGCCGTCGGATCACCGCAGCGCCGGGGCTGAACGTCCCACGTTCCCCATGCTCGCGGGACTGAATTTCGCCCATCCGCCGCGGGCCACCAACCCGCCCGCCTTCGATACCGTGCTGGACCTGTTGCGCGAGCGCGGCTTGGACGCACCGACCGTGCCTGCGCCCGACGACCGCGCCGTATTCGCCGCGGTGGCCGCCGGGACAAGCTTCGGGCTCACGGCAACTCCTCCGTCCGCCACTCCGGGCGTGACATGGCTGCGCATTGCGCCGCAGGCGGTCGCCCTGCGAGTGCGCGTCGTCCACCGGCCAGGGGCCGACGCCCAAGCCGATGCGGTGGACCGGGTGCTGTACCGGGAGCGCCTCCAATGAGGAAAGCATCGGACGGGCGCACCGCCGAGGAGAGGATCCGCGCCGTCTTCGCCGATGCGGGATGCACCGGCTGGCTGCACGCCCGCCGCTGCGACGACTCCGGGGCCGAAATCTCCATCGGAGGCCGCGAGCGGGTGGTCGTCGCGTCGGTGTACAAGCTGCCGTTGTTCGTCGCGTTCTGCCGCTCCGTCGACGCCGGGCGCATCGATCCCACGGCTCGGCTCACGGTGACCCCGTCGGACTGCACGCCCGGCCCCACCGGCATCGCCGTCATGCGCGACCCGGTGACCATGAGCCTGCGCGACCTGGCGACCTCGATGATGACCGTCTCCGACAACGCGGCGGCCGATGTCCTGCTCGGCGCGACCGGTCTCGGCGCGGTCGAGGCACTGCTGGACCACCTCGGTCTCACCCAGACCCGGATCGTGGGCGGCACCGCCGACATGCAACGCAGCCTGGTCCGCGACACCGACACCCACACCACCGCCGAGGCGTTCGCGGTCCTGGCGGAGAACGACGAAGCATGGTCGGTGTCGGCATACGACCCCTCCTACGCGAGCGCGACGACACCGGAGGAAATGACCCGTTTCCTCCGCGCACTGTGGAGCGGCACGGTGCTGTCTGCCGAACAGACCGAGTTCGTCCGCAGCGTCATGCGCTACCAGGTCTGGCCGCATCGCATCGCCGCCGCTTTCCCGCACCGCAGCGTGTCGGTCGCGGGCAAGACCGGAACCATCGGCGTGATCCGCAACGAAGTCGCGGTGGTGGAGTTCCCCGGCGAGTATCCCGTCGCGGTAGCGGTTTTCACCCGCGCGGCGCGCGCGGACCCGCACCTGCCCGTCGTCGACGCCGCCATCGCCGAGACCGCCCGCATCGCCGTCACCGAACTCCGCAGGCCCTTGCCGCAGGAGTGACCACCCAGCGGCATCCGCCTCCCAGGTAGGCGAAAACACAGGGTTTTCCCTGATGGCATGTGGCCGCGATCCCGGTAAGACTGGACGGCATGACTTCGCAAGCCTTGGGCGGCACCACCGACACGGCGGT
This sequence comes from Nocardia sp. Marseille-Q1738, assembly GCF_965283145.1. Classification (NCBI taxonomy): domain Bacteria; kingdom Bacillati; phylum Actinomycetota; class Actinomycetes; order Mycobacteriales; family Nocardiaceae; genus Nocardia; species Nocardia sp. Marseille-Q1738. The sequence goes on from NZ_CBDIMS010000002.1 coordinate 32,308, forward strand.
CACGACCGATGTCGCGGCCCGCGCTATCGAACTGACGAAGGTCTATGGATCGGGTGATACCCAGGTCAGGGCCTTGGACGGAGTGTCGACCGAGTTCGCGAAGGGAGAGTTCACCGCGATCATGGGCCCGTCCGGATCGGGGAAGTCGACCCTGATGCACTGCCTGGCCGGGCTCGACAGCGCCAGTTCCGGCACCGTCCGGATCGGCGACACCGACCTCACCACCCTGTCCGACAAGCAGATGACGCGCCTGCGCCGCGACCGGATCGGGTTCGTCTTCCAGGCGTTCAACCTGGTGCCGACGCTCACGGCGCTGGAGAACATCACGCTGCCGCTGGACATCGCCGGGCGCAAACCCGACCAGGACTGGTTGGACACGGTGCTGAAGCGGCTCGGCCTGACCGATCGCCTCACCCACCGGCCGAGTGAGTTGTCCGGCGGACAGCAGCAGCGCGTGGCGTGCGCGCGGGCGCTGGCGGGCAAACCGGAGATCATCTTCGGCGACGAGCCGACCGGCAACCTGGACTCCCGCGCGTCGGAGGAGGTGCTGTCGATCCTGCGCGCCGCGGTGGACGAGTTCGGGCAGACGGTGGTCATCGTCACGCACGAGCCGCACGCGGCCGGGTTCGCCGACCGGGTGGTGTTCCTGGCCGACGGACGCATCGTCGACGAGATGCGCGATCCGACCTCCGACACCGTGCTGGACCGGATGAAAGCGTTGGAGCAGGCGTGACCGGGCGGTCGCGGGAGAACCAGGGGCGGGCATGATGGCTGGAAATCCGATGCGCAAAGTGGTTCTGCGCAACCTCGCCGCGCACAAGGTCCGGCTCGCCCTGACCCTGTTGTCGGTGGTGCTGGGCACCGCATTCATCGCGGGCTCGTTCGTGTTCACCGACACGCTGCAGCGCACCTTCGACGGGATCTTCGCCACCGAGGCCAAAGGCATCGACGTCCGGGTGAGCCCGAAAGAACGCCAAGCGCAGGGCGTTCCGAACAACGTGGTGGACGAGCTGGCGAAATACCCCGGCGTCGGCACGGTGGCCCCGAGCGTGAACGGGCCGGTGGTGCTGCTCGATCCGGCGGGCAAGAAAGCCGTGCAGACCGGGGGAGCGCCCACCTTCGGTAGGTCCTACCTGCCGCCGGAGAAGGCCGTCGCGGAGCCGGAGAAGTTCATCCTCGGCGTCCCGCCCGCGCGCCCCGGTGAGATCGGGCTCAACACCGGCGGAGCCGAGCGGGCCGGGCTGAAGATCGGCGACCGGACCAAGATCCTGATCCCGTCGCAGCCAGATCCGATCGACGTCACCCTCACCGGAATCTACGAAATCCCTTCGGAGACCGGCGGTTTCATCGGCGTGCTGTTCGACGACACCCAGGCGCGCAAGCTGTTCACCGACGGTCTGCACGTCGCCTACGTGGACTTGGCGGCCACCGGCATTCCCGGCGACGAACTGCGCGACAACCTGGGCAGGGACCTGCCCGGCTACAAGGTGCAGAACGGCGACCAGGTCCGCGCCGACCTGAAAAAGGAAGTCTCCAACGCGCTCAACTTCATCAACTACTTCCTGCTCGCCTTCGGCGCGATCGCGCTGATCGTCGGCACGTTCATCATCTACAACACCTTCTCGATGATCGTCGCGCAACGCTTGCGCGAGCTGGCGTTGCTGCGTGCGGTCGGCGCGAGCCGTCAGCAGGTCGGCCGGTCGGTGGTGGCCGAGGCGTTCGTCATCGGGTTGATCGGCAGTGCGATCGGGCTCGCGGGCGGCGTCGGGCTTGCGTTCGGATTGTCGGCGGTGTTGAACGCCTTCGACTTGGGGCTGCCGACCGGATCCATGGCGGTGCTGCCGCGCACCATCCTGGTCGGGCTGTTCGTCGGTCTTGTGGTGACGATGGTCAGCGCGTACGCGCCCGCGCGCCGCGCCGCGCGGATTCCACCCGTGCAGGCTATGCGCGAGGAGTTCGCGTCCACCGGTGAGTCGCTGCGCGTGCGCACGATCATCGGGGTGGTGCTCGCCGTGCTCGGCGTCGCGTTCGTCGCGCTGGGTGCGCAACGCACCGGTGGCACGGCGGCCGCGACGGTCGGCGTCGGCGCGCTCGGCCTGATCTTCGCGGTGCTGCTCGCCGGGCCCGCGCTGTCGCGGCCGGTGGTGGCCGCGCTCGGGGTGCTGGTGCGGCCGTTCGGGTCGATCGGCCACATGGCGCGCAACAACGCGGCGCGCAATCCCCGGCGCACCGCCGCGACGGCGTTCGCGCTCACGCTCGGGCTGATGCTGGTCTCGGCGATCGGCATGCTGGGCGCGTCGGCCAAGGAGAGCGTCGGCGTGCTGATCGACAAGGGGGTGCGAGCCGACTACGCGCTCGCGGGTCCGCAGTTGCTCGGGGTGCCGTTCGGCGCGGCCGACGCCGCCCGCACGAAAGTGCCCGGGGTGGCCGAGGCGGTCGGACTCCGCGGCGCCGGGTTCAAGATCGGCAACGAGCAGGTGTTCGCCGCGTCCGCGGATGGGCCGCTGGACAGCGTGCTGAACTACGAAATCGTGCGCGGGAGCAACACTCTCGGCGACCGCGACCTGCTCGTGTCGGACGACGAAGCCGACAAACGGGGCTGGAAGGTGGGCGAACCGGTGAGTCTGACCAGCTTCGACGGCAAGAAGGTTTCGCTCACGGTGACCGGCGTGTACAAGAACACTCCGCTGCTCGGTTCCATGGTGGTGTCGCAAGCCGTCTACAACGAGGTGGTTCCGCTCAACTTCCGGACCAACTTCCTGGTGCTGGTCAAGGCGAAGCCGGGCGCGAACATCACCGAGATGCGCACCGACCTGGAGAAGGCGACCGAGCAATTCGTCGTGGTGCAGGTGCAGGACCGCGAGGAGTACAAGGGCGCACAGGGGAGGCAGATCAACACACTGCTGGCCATCCTCTACGGCCTGCTCGCGTTGGCGGTGGTGATCGCGATCCTGGGCATCGTGAACACGCTCGCGCTGTCGGTCGTGGAGCGGCGCAGGGAGATCGGCATGTTGCGCGCGGTCGGCATGCAGCGCATGCAGGTGCGCAGGACGATCTATCTCGAGTCGATGCTGATCGCGGTGTTCGGTGCGATCGTCGGCATGCTGCTCGGACTCGGACTCGGCGTCGGCTTCCTGCGCACCCTGCGCGATCTCGGCCTGGACCAGATCGCCATCCCGTGGACGCAACTGGTGCTCGTCTTGATCAGCTCGGCCGTCGTCGGGGTGCTGGCCGCACTCTGGCCCGCGGTGCGCGCCGCACGCACACCCCCGCTCGCGGCGATCGCCGACCTCTGAAAGCCCGTGCGGCGCAATGCGATTGTGCGCCGCACGGGCTCCTGCTCGGTGGGCAATGCGGACCAGAACCTCCGTTGCCCGTCGTGTTGACCACCCTCGTGCGAGGATGGCAGGCACGGCGCCAGGAATTCGGTGTGACAGTGGGTTTCGCCGAGCGCAAGGTGCAGGTGGCGCCCATCCATCGGGAAGAAGTGCATGGTGGATAGCGGAGAATTCGACATGGTGATAGCCGGCTATGCCAGGTTGTTCGGTGACCTACTCGAAGCGGATGTGCTGGACGAGCTGCGCAAGCTGGGGCAACCCCCGGACAACACATGGGGCGCGTTGTTCATCTACGACCGCAATCCGGATGGCAGCCGAACCAAGTGGACGCTGCTGACCGCCGATTTCGCTTATGCGGAGATGCTGGCGTCCCGCGCCGGGCGAATAGAACTTTCCACACAGCTCCTCCGTGAGCGTTTTCCCTGGTATCAGCGCGGGTGGGTCATCGATGACGACGATGTCACGCACGATGGTTCGGAGTAACCACCGGCGCACGCACATGTCGCTGATCGGTTGAGCGCCTGATCCACGTCGGCGCGACGATCTGGTCGTCGGCCACTACGGCCAGCAGTCCGGCAGCGATCCACCGAGCGAGTTCCATCAGGTTGCGCTCGCTGTGGTACTACCTTCACGACGATTGATCAGTTTTGAAGAAGCCCCCGCCGCTACAGCTTCATAGCATGAGAAACGTCCTCATCAAGACTGGCAGGGAGAACCCCATGAAGAACGCGCAGAAGTCCGCCGACGAAACCATCGCGAAGAACAAGTCCTCCGTCGGATTCACCGACGAAGAACGCGCCGCGATGAAAGAGCACGCCCAGGAGTTGAAGACGGCCGCACGCCGCGGCTCGCGCGCGTCCAAGGCGGACGGGGAGAAAGACGTGCTCGCGAAGATCGCCGAGATGTCGGAATCGGATCGCACCATGGCCGAACGGCTCCATGCCGTCGTCAAAGCCAGCGCACCGGACCTTACGCCGAAACTCTGGTACGGCATGCCCGCCTACGCCAAGGACGGCAAGGTCGTCTGCTTCTTCCAAAGCGCGGCGAAGTTCAAGTCGCGGTACGCGACATTCGGCTTCAACGACATCGCGAACCTCGACGAAGGCACCATGTGGCCGACCGCTTTCGCCCTGACGAAGTTGACCGCCGCCGACGAGGCGAGGATCGCCGAACTGGTGAAGAAGGCCGTGAGCTGAGGATCTGATTCGCTATTCGAGCCAGCTCTTGCGCTGGTAGTACCGATCCATCTCTTCTTCCCCTTCTTCGGCGGGCTGCCGACGCCGTGTGGATCGCGCGTTCAGTCCGTCGCCTTGGGGTGTCCGGTTCCTGCGTATGTGATCCATACCGTATGCCCGTCATCGTCTACCAGAAACCAGATTCGGCCCCCATTGGTCACTTCGTACTGCCAGCGCTCCAGAACGGCCCCTTTCCAAGTGGCCGAACCGAGTTCGCCTTTGAGCCGGTGATGTCGGTCCGGATTGCTGCCTGCTCTCGGATCGGAACGAATGACATCGAATGCTTTTCGGAGATTCGCTGGGGCTTGATGCGCGAGTTGCTCCCAGCCCTTGGCAGCTTCGGCTGTGGCGAAACGGATCTCGAATTCTTTGCCGACTGCCGGTGGTGCAGCCCGGTCGCCGCGCTTCGGGCTCATTCGCCGTCTCCGGATGGTTCTGGCACCGGGCCGAAATCGCCTTCGGGCTCCTTGGTTACCAGTTCCCGCAGTGCGGGATCCGCGTGGATCTCCGCGCTATGACGCCATTGGGTCAGCAGAGTGGCTACGGGAACAAGGTTATCCAGCGCCGCCGCGCCCTGCGCGACGTCCATGAGTTCACTGACGAACTGGTCGACGTCTGCATCCGGCAGGAAGGTGAGCCAGGGGACCGCGTCGGGCAGCACCTGTCGCAGTGCGGTGGGTCCGAGCCTGCGCATGACGCTTGCCAGCAGCCGGGCCGTGAAGTCGACGACGGCGCCTTCCGCATCCAATTGCTCGACCCGCATCAAGGCCAGATCACCCGCGTCGCGGCGGCGTAGACGAAGGGCGCGCACACGATCGAGCCGGTCCGTCGTGACTGCCGGCTTGTGTAGTAATTCGCTGAAAGGGACCACGTCGTAGGCAGCGCTCATGACATCCACACTACCTCGGATGTCTGCCTGATGATCGAAGTATGAGCACTTCGCCGCCAGGACGGAGGATGTTTCCGGACCGGGGTCCGATTAAGCCCTTTCGTTGGCTACGGCAAGTCCAGCAGCGGACATCCCGATGCCGGCAAGGTGCCGACAGTGCCGTGGCCGGCGGCATGGACCTGTGCGGCCCCGCCGGAGCCGTTCACGATTGCGGAAGCCCACGTACGTGCGTACCAGTGGTTCCTGGCGGACGGGGAGCATGGTGGTGGTCACGTCGGCCAGGAGCCCCGCGAATCGGTGTGACCGGATCAGGACGGCAGGGTGCCCATGGTCCAGGCGGGTGCGGTTTCTATGCGTGAGAATCGCCAGCCTTCGGGTGTCCGGACTGCGTCGAAGCGGTAGGTCCCTCCGGCTGTGAACAGAGGTTCCGGGGCAAGCCTTCCGTCCACGGTGGATGTCGGAACGATTGCGAGGACCGAGTTCGCCCGGACCGCCGCACGGTCGCCCGCCAAGTCGATCTGCACGTTGCTCATGTAGTGCGGAGTTCGCCGTTCGCTCGAATGGTTCCGGCTGGCCAGCGCGATCACGGCGTCAAGTCCTTGCGCCTCGCCGCCGGGGGACTTGGCCTTCACGTCGGCGGTGTAGATCGTGTTGAACGCGTCGAATCGACCTTCGTCGAGGGTGGTTGCGAGACGGTTGATCAAGGCATAGATCTCGTGACGGTCCAGCAGTTCTCGCAATTGCCGCTGGGTGGATTCCTGCTCGGTCGTGGTGGCGCCGGTCGAGCACGCGGTGGCCAGAACGGCCAACGGGAGCGCAAGGACCGGGAGTGCGTGGCGGAGCTTGTTCATCGGACGAGCCCTTTCAGTTATTGTTGGTCTCTCCAACGTGGGTGAGGCCAACAATAACAGGGTGGGACCAACAAGTGTTGATAGATTGGACCCACTCTGCGTGAGTTCGGCCCCTCCAGTCAGGCGGACCTCGGCCGCCACACCTGCATCGATCGCAGCGATATCGTGGCCGCGCTCAACGACCTGGCCGAGCGCGGTCTGGTCGAGCGCAGCCCCGACCCCGGCGACCGCCGTCGCAACGTCGTCTCCATCACCGCACTGGGCGCCGATCATCTCGAGGAGTTGGACCGAAGACTCGACCGTGCTCGAGACGAATTGCTCGCCGCTCTATCCGGGGACGAGCGCCGCCGGCTGGTCGGCCTACTCGCGCGGCTCATCGACGACCACGCCCGACGATGAGCCCGGACGCCGGGTCGGTCAGGACCTGTCAAACTGGTTGGAGCATCACGGAATTCGTGATCCGCGCCGGAAACGGGACCTTACCGACCTCCACGAGGCCGCACAATTATCAGCACGCCCACCAGAGGTGCGCACTAATTTGACCGTGAGTGGGTTCAGGCGGTATGGGTGGACTCGCCGTTTTGGATGCCAACAATGAGAGCACCCACTCGTCAGGTGTGGAAATCAGCGCGGGACTGGTCGGGTTCTTCGAGACTCTGGCCCAACGACCTGGACAGCGACCGTGTCGAGGGTTCCTGGTGGTTGACGCGGATCGGCGTGTGCAGTCGATACCGTGCGGGGCGCTCGTCACCTGCTCGCGACGCGTGCGAGTTCCTCGGGGTAGCGAGCGCCGGCGACGGCTTCGGCCGGAGCAGCAGCCTCGATGCGGATCAGATCCTCGTCGCTCAACTCGATGTCGGCGGCGGCGACGTTCTCCTCCAGGTAGGCGCGGCGTTTGGTGCCCGGAATCGGGACCACGTCGGCGCCGCGGTTGTGCACCCATGCCAACGCCAATTGTCCTGCGGTGACGCCTTTTTCGTCGGCCAGGCTGCGGAGCGCGGCGACGATGGCGAGATTGCGGTCGAGGTTGCCGTCGGCGAAGCGCGGCAGTCGGTGACGCATGTCGTCGGCGGGCAGATCGGCGGTGGAGGTGATGGCGCCGGTGAGGAAGCCACGGCCCAGCGGCGCGAACGGCACGATGCCGATGCCCAGCTCGCGGCAGGTCGGCAGGACCTCGGCTTCGATGTCGCGGGTCCACAGTGACCATTCGCTCTGCAGCGCGGTCACCGGATGCACGGCGTGGGCGCGGCGGATGGTCTCTGCCGACGCCTCGGAGATGCCGAGGTAGCGCACCTTGCCGGCGGCCACCAGCTCCGCCAGTGCACCCCAGGTCTCCTCGATCGGCACGCCGGGGTCGACGCGATGCTGGTAGTACAGGTCGATGTGGTCGACGCCGAGCCGGGCCAGCGACGCGTCGCAGGACTCCTTGACGTAGGCCGCGTCGCCCCGCGCGCCCATACTCCCGCCCTCGCCCCACACGATCCCGAACTTGGTGGCCAGCACCACCTGGTCGCGGCGGTCGGCGATGGCGCGGCCGACGAGCCGCTCATTGGTCTCGGGGCCGTAGACGTTCGCCGTGTCCAGCAGCGTGACACCCAGATCGAGGGCGCGGTGGATGGTAGCGACGGACTCGTCGTCATTTCCGCGCACGCCGTATGCCTGGCTCATTCCCATGCAGCCGAGCCCCTGCGCGCCGACGGTCAACTCGCCGAGTTTCCTGGTCGCGATCATGCGGGAAGTCCTCCTTGGTGACGCCGAAATTCGATGGTGAGCCGCGCTCACGATCTGCGACGCTACGACTTGGAGCACACTCCAAGTCAAGTCGATCCGTCAACCGAGGGACCAGCCCGAAGCCCCCGGAAGCCGGACTACCGGCCGATCTCCGCGGGAGGGGGCGGGACTCGGACTGTGCAGTGTGGGCCGGTGTGTCCGACCATGGACCATATTTGAGGAAGTATAGTCCGTGTAAATATACTTCCTCAAATATGGAGATGGTTTCGTGGTCGCCAAGCCGGTAGACATGTTCGACCGTGATCGCGAGTGGCGCGCGCTCACCGGTTTCGTCACCAGTGGACAGCCGCATGCCACTCTTGGTGTGGTGTCCGGCCGAAGGCGGCAGGGCAAGACGTTTCTGCTGGAGGCGTTGTGCGAGGCCACGGGCGGGTTCTACTTCGCGGCCGACCAGGCCACCGAGGCCGAGTCGTTGCGGTATCTCGCCTCGGCGGTCGCCGCGTTCACCGGTTCACCGCTGCCGGTCCGGTTCGATGACTGGCGCCAAGCGATCGACACGCTGCTCGCGGTGACCGTCGAACGAGAGCTTCCGGTGGTGATCGACGAGTTCCCGTACCTGGCCAAGGCCAGCCCCTCGCTGCCGTCGATCATCCAGGCGGCCCTGGCGCCTCGCCGAGCCGAACGGCTCCGCTCACGGGCCAGGCTGCTTCTGTGCGGTTCCGCGATGTCATTCATGGGGTCGTTGCTGTCCGGCGGCGCTCCCTTGCGCGGCCGCGCCGGCTTGGAACTGATCGTGCCCACGCTCGATTACCGGCTGGCGGCCGATTTCTGGGGAATCCATGATTCTCGCCTGGCAATCCAGGTCCATGCGATCGTCGGCGGAACACCGGCTTACCGACGCGAGTTCGTCGAGGGCGACACACCGAACGATCTCGATGACTTCGACAACTGGGTGGTGCGGACCGTGCTCAACCCGGCCAGCCCCCTTTTCCGTGAAGCCCGGTATCTGCTGAGCGAGGAACCCGGGTTACGCGATCCCGGTCTGTATCACTCGGTGCTGGCCGCAGTCGCACACGGGAACGCGACCAGCGGCGGCATCGCCTCCTACGTCGGGCGCAAGGCCAGTGACATCACCCATCCGCTGGCCGTGCTCGAAGACTGCGGTCTGCTGCGCCGGGAACACGACATGTTGCGCGGAAACCGCATGATCTACCGCATCAGCGAGCCGCTGGTCACCTTCTACCAAGCGATCCTGCGGCCCGACTGGGCCGAGTGGGAGCGGGCCCGTAATACCGGACGTCAGTGGCAGCGACGCCGACATCGGTTCGAAAGCAATGTGCTGGGACCACATTTCGAGGAAATCTGCCGGAACTGGGTCGCCGTCTATGCCAGCGACGAGGTATTCGGCGGCCATATCACGCGGGTCGGCAGCGGAATGGTCAACGATCCTGGGGCGCGCACAACCCACGACATCGACATCGCGGTCTTCGGCGAACTCTCCGACGGCAGCGAAGCCCTCCTGTCGATCGGCGAAGTCAAGTGGAACGACACGATGGGCATGGGTCATCTCGACCGACTCCGCCGAATCAAAGATCTTCTCTCATCGCGATTCGACACCAGCCATACCCGGTTGGCGTGCTACAGCGCAGCAGGATTCATGCCGGCCCTGCACGAGGCGGCCGCCGTCGGCGAAACGGTTCTGATCGGCCTCGACGACCTATACCACAGCTGAGTGGTTACCGCGGATTCGCCTCGGTTCGAGGACATTCGGCTGTCGCCGGTTATGTGAAGTACAGCCACCGGGTTGCCGACACTCGGTAAAGTGCCTCCCTGATTCGATTTCGACGTTAGGGAAGCAATATGGCGGTCCGTTTCCGACCTGTACGGAAGTTCGTCGTACCTAGGGTCATTCGGTACCGCCGCAGCGCATCCCGGGATCATTTGCCAGGCCGGCGACTGCTCGCGGTGATCGGGATTGCCTGTGCCGCATTCGCCATGACAGTGGTTGCGTCACACGTCGCCACGGCGCAGGCGCAGATCGATCACATCGTCAAGCGCACCGACCGGTGGTTGCAGGTCTTCGTGCAGTCGCCGGCGATGCGGCGGATCGTGCAGGTGGACGTGCTGTTGCCTGCGGATGCCGCGACGCCGCATCCGACGTTGTATCTGCTGGACGGCAACGGCGCCGACGCGTCCGCGGGGCAGAGCACCTGGACCATGAAAACCGACGCGGTCCGGTTCTTCGCCGACAAACCCGTCACGGTGGTGCTGCCGGTGGGCGGTGGCGGCACCTTCTACACGAACTGGCTGCGCGACGATCCCGGCTTGGGGCACAACCAATGGGAAACCTTTCTCACCCAAGAGCTTCCGCCCCTGATCGACACTCAGTTTCACGGCAACGGCGTCAATGCGGTGGCGGGAGTGTCGATGGGCGGTCAGGCGGCGTTGGCGCTCGCATTTCGTAATCCGGCGCTGTACCGATCCGTGGCCGCCTACAGCGGCTGCCTGTTCACCAGCAACATCGGCCAGGGGTATGTCCGTGGCGCGGTCGCGGAGCGTGGTGGGAACGCGGACAACATGTGGGGGAAGGCGACTGATCCAGAGTGGCCCGCGCACGACGTGAGCCTGCACACCGACGGATTGCGGGGCAAGCCGGTGTTCGTATCGACCTCCACCGGTGTGCCCGGACCGGCCGACGGTAATTTCGACCCGAGTTTCACCTGGCCCACGACGCTGGCCGCGGCCATCGCCCTCGAACAGGGTGCCAACGACTGCACCGTGGCATTCGACGCCGAACTGCGCGTCAAGAACGTCCCGGCCACGGTGAAGTATTACCCGATCGGCACGCACTCCTGGCCGTATTGGCAAGCACCGCTGCATGATTCATGGCCGGTGCTCGCCCGCGGTCTCGCCGTGGGGTGAGATCGGCGATTGCCGCGCAGCTTCGATTTCGCGCGGCGGGGCGGGCAGCCATGATCGCTACTCAGTCGGCGGTCTGGCCGCGCGTTGGTTCGCGACCTGCTCACGCTCGTTTTCGGGCCCAACTCCAGTTGAATTCGCCCAATGCGAGGCGTCCGCGGCCCGGGTGTCCACTCGGCCGAGTGGGGACGGCAATTATCGCGAGTTCGCCTTGGTAGCAAGCGAATACGGGTGTCATGAGGCGCGTGTATGCCCCGTCACATCCTGCTGAAGTTGCCGGTTTGGTGGTGCTAGTTTAAACGGAGGTTAAAGCTCCACTTAATTCAGGGTAACGGCCTGGTTCAACGGGGAAGGAGGCCGCGCGATGGTTGCCGTGGGTCTCGGTGGACCCGGTGTCGGATTAGAGTTCGCGCCGGGCGGGATCGTCGAACGGATTCGGGCGGCCGTGCGCGGTCGCGGTGGGGAGGCGATCGGGCAGCTCGGGTTGATCACGGTGCTCTACCTCGGTTATCGCGCCGGTCGACTGGTCACCGCTGACGACACCGGTCGCGCGATGGCGAACGCGCACAGTGTGCTCGGGTTCGAGGAGCGGCTCGGTTTCCTGGAGGAGCGTGCGGTCCAGGGGTTGTTTCTGGACCGTGACTTCCTCGCCGTCCCGGCCAATTTCTATTACGCGAGTGCGCATTTCACCGTCGCGGTCGGTGTCTTGCTATGGCTGTGGGTGTTTCGGCCGGAACACTACCGCTGGACCAGAAACCTCATGGTGGCTTTGACCGGGGCTGCGCTTCTGGTGCATATTCTGGTTCCGCTCGCGCCGCCGCGGATGCTTCCTGATCGTGGCTTCATCGACTTGGCCGCGATGTACGGCCAATCCGTCTACGGCGAAGTCGATTCCGGCGGGCTGTCGAATCAGTTCGCCGCCATGCCGTCGCTGCACGTCGGCTGGGCGCTGCTGCTCGCCGTCGCGATGGTGGCCGCCACCCGCACGCGCTGGCGCTGGTTCGCCCTGGCCCACCCGGCATTGACCTTGCTCGTGGTCGTGGGCACGGCCAACCACTACTGGCTCGACGCCATCATTGCCGTACTGTTGCTGGCCCTGTCGGCAGCACTGCATCCTTTCGTGGTCCCGGCTGCGGCCACGGCATGGGGCGTGATGGGTCCTGCTCCGCGGAAACCCCCCCTGAGCAGCTTATAACCGACCCGTACACGCCCCGCGGCGCTCACTCGGAAAACGCTCCCGGCCGCGTACGATCGCAGAGCCATCCTGTTCGCCAGCCCGGACAAGGAGTTGCCATGGAACCGATCACCATCCTGAACACCTTGCTCAACCTCACCATCCAGGTTTTCTCCCTCCTGGAGGGCTTCACCGACTGACCGACGCGTGGTTGGCGTGTGAACCGATCGGTGAAACCCAGTCGCGCACAGGTGCTATCGCTGCGCGGAGACAGCGTCCGCGAAACCCATCGTGGTGCCTGTCGCGACAACCACGTCCGGCACCGCATCGACGAGCTCATCGGTCCGCACGCCAACCACCTCTACATTCCAGCTCACCGGCGGGACGCAGCGGCGGACTCGGGAATGTCGTCAGGCCTCGGGCAACGCAACTAGTGGTGTGCGGCGTTGGCGTTTGCCCAGGATTGGACATCGCCGCGATCGAGGGCCACGGCCAGCAGGGTGGGGAACTTGTCGGGGGTGCAGGCGAAAGCCGGTATGCCGAGGGCGGCAAGGGCCGCGGCGTTTTCGTGGTCGAAGGCGGGGGCGCCGTCGTCGGACAGGGCGAGCAGCACGACGATCTGTGCGCCGGATTCGCGCATCGCGTGCACCCGGCGCAGCATCTCGTCGCGGATGCCGCCCTCATAGAGGTCGGAGATCAGGACGAACAGGGTGTCGGCGGGGCGGGTGATCAGGGACTGGCAGTAGGCGAGGGCGCGGTTGATGTCGGTGCCGCCGCCGAGTTGCGTGCCGAACAGGACCTCCACCGGGTCGTCGAGCTTGTCGGTGAGGTCGACGATCTCGGTGTCGAAGACGACCAGCGAGGTGCGCAGCGAGCGCATCGTGGCCAGCACCGCACCGAACACCGACGCGTACACGACGCTGGCGGCCATCGAGCCGGACTGATCGATGGCGAGTACCACGTCGCGCCGCACCGCCTGGGCCTTGCGGCCGTAGCCGACCAGGCGTTCCGGCACGACGGTGCGATGCTCGGGCAGATAGGTGGCGAGGTTCTTGCGAATGGTGCGGTCCCAGTCGATGTCTCGCAGTCGGGGCCGGGTGACGCGGGCGGCGCGGTTCAGTGCTCCGGAGACCGCGGCGACGGTCTGCGCCGCGATGCGCTGCTCGATCTCGCGCACCACCTTCTCCACCACCATGCGCGCGGTCGCTTTGGTGGTCTCGGGCATCACCCGGTTCAGGCTCAGCAGGGTGCCGACCAGGTGCACGTCCGGCTCCACCGCTTCGAGCAGCTCCGGCTCCAGCAGCAGCTGGGTGAGGTTGAGCCGCTGCACAGCGTCGCGTTGCATGACCTCGACGACGGTGGAGGGGAAGTAGTTGCGAATGTCGCCGAGCCAGCGGGCCACGCGCGGAGCCGAGCCTTGCAGGCCGCCGGTGCGCTTCCCGGGTGAGGTCTCGTCGTCGGTGTTGTACAGCGCCGACAGCGCCCGGTCCATGGCAGCGTCCGCGCTGGAGCCCAGCCCGCCGAGCCCTTCCTCCGCCGCCGCGCCCAGCACCAAGCGCCAACGCCTGGCTTGTGTTTCGTCGGTCATGCGGTGCCCCCCTTTACCTCTGATATCGGCCGGGGCCATGCGGTCATGCCCCGCTGCTGCCTCCGAGCCCGACCCCGCGCGCTGTGACCTCTGTCGGTATGAGCGTCGAGTCCTCGGTGGTTGCTCGAGCTGCTGTCCCGAGTGCTGACGCTCATACTGTGCCCTCTATCGGCATGAGTGCCATGCCCTCGGTGGGAGCGCAAGCTGCGGCTTCCTGACCTGACGCTCATACCGTCACTCCCAGGATTTCCGCGGCGGTGCGCACCGCGACTGTTGCGCGGTCCAGGTCGATACCCGCGGCCGTGGATGTGACGGCGACGGATCCGCCGTCACGCACCGCCTGGCCGATGGCGCGGCGCTCGCCCGACTCGAACGCGCCGAAGGTGCGGCGTAACAGCGGCAGCGTTTCGACGAATGTGTCGTCGCGGAGTCCCCGCAGCCAGTCGTCGATGAGCCGCAACAGCTCTCGATCGTGGACGAGCAGCAGTCCGCGGCCGCCGAGGAACCCATCGATCCAGGCCGCCTTGGCCGCGGCGGGGTTGCCCACCGACAGGGCGGCGGAGAGCCGGCGCGCGGATTCGGCGTCATCGATGCGGCCCGCGTCGGCGAGCAGCCGGACGGCGCGCCCCACCAAGGCGCCGTGCACGTCGTCGCGTTCGGCGATGCGGCGCAAGGCGTCCAGCCACTCGCCGGTGGCCCAGCTGTCGTCCCTGGTGTGGATGGCGGTGTGTGCCGCGTCGAGCAGCGTGCGCAGCTCGGTGGCGGCGTCGGTGTCCAACCCGGTGACCGCGGCGGACAGGCCCGCGCAGATGCGCACCAGCAGTCCGTCGGCGACGTGGGCCAGCGCCTTGGTGTCGGTGCCGCGTACGTCGCCATAACGCAACGTCCGGATCAGGCCGGGCAGCGCGGCGAGCAGGTGGGTGACATCGTGGTCGAGTGCGGCGGTGGACTCCAGCCGGGCGATCAGTCCGTCGGTGGCGCCGCCGAGGTCGGCGAGCAGCGCCACCTCCAGGGCGGCGGTGAGCTCGCCGACGGTGCGGTCTGCGCGGCCGGCGGTGTCGAGGATCTTCGCCTCCGCGGCGGTGCGGATGGTGGTGCCCCAGCGGGACGCCTCGATGATCGAGATGGCGTACTCGGGGCGCCACTCCAGCGTCCAGGTTTCCCGGAAGGTGCCGGTGCTGCGCACATCGCTCGTGGTGAGCGTGCCCCAGTCGATCTCGAGCACACGCAGCCGGTGCAACAGGCGCGAGCGCGCGACCTCGCGTTCTTTGCGCAGGTCGAGGTCGATGGTGCGGGCCAGCGGCTCCTGCTTCATGCGCAGCGAACGGATCGTGGCGCGCAGGTCCGCCTCCAGCGGCACGGTCGGCGTCTGCTCCGGCACCGCGCCCAGCGCTTCGCCGACGACGAGCTCGCTCACCACCAGCCGCAGCATCGTCTCGTCGCCGCCGCACAGCACCGACCGGGTCGCCTCGGTGACCTCCGACAATCCCGCGAGTGGCCGCCCGCGCAGCGCGGCGAGGGTGTCGGCGAGGCGGACGGATTCGATGACATGCGCGCTGGAGACAGGCAGATCGTGAGCGCGCAACACCCCGGCGACCTTGGTCAGCCACCGGACGATCGGCTGCTCGGTCTCGGTGAACAGGTGGTGGTACCAGCCCGGCGAGGTGACCCCGGCACCGTATCCGGAGGACGTGGACAGCCGCGAGTGCGTCCACGGCACCCAGGTGAGCCGGGCTTTGGTCTTCGGGAGTCCTTTCAGCAGCCGGGCATCCGGCGCGGCCGGACCGAGCGCGCCGGTCAGCGCGGGCGCATGCCACGCGCCGCAGACCACCGCGAGCCGCATCGCGCCGTCCTTGAGCGCCTTGCGCATGGTTTGACGCATATAGGCCTCGCGTCGGAGGGTGTGGGCGTCGAGGGTGATCGGGTCGTGCGGCTGTCGGCGGACGAGCTCGGTGTCGGAAAGTGCCTCCTCGACCGAATCCGGTTCCGGCGCTGCGGCATCCGACGATTCGTCGTGCGTCGGATCGTCATGGGCGGATAGGTCCGGCATGGATGGACCGCGCGTGGGTTCGTCGTGCGGCGACTCGGCGTTCGCCGGTTCGGCGAGGGGCCTTGGCCCGGACTCTCCATCGCGCCCACTGCGCTCGGCTGACTCCCGCAGCGCGTCCATCGCCTCGGTGATCGGTTCGAACGCGTCGGCGTCGGGGACGGATTCGACGACCGCGTCCCACCAGCGTTCGGCGTCGTCGTAGCCGCCTGCCTCGGCGAGGGCGGCGAGTGGATCGAATCGGTCGCCAGGTTCGTCCTCAACCGCGAGCACGATAGTGGCCGGTAGATCGCAGAATCGGACGGGCACATCGTTGTCCACGGCGTAACGCAGCGCCTGCCATTCGGGGGAGAACACCGCGTACGGCCAGAACGCGGCTTTGGCCGGGGCGTCGGGCACGTATGCCAGCAAGGCGACCGGAGGTGTCATACCGTCGGCGGCGACGTAACCGACCAGCGGATCGGCGTCGGCGGGTCCCTCGATGAGAATCATGTCGGGTCGAAACGCCTCCAGGGCCAGGCGCAGCGAACGCGCCGACCCGGGGCCGTGGTGCCGGATGCCGAAAACCTTGGTCACCGGCGTGGCTTCGGGATTCACCCGGTGACCTCACGGCAAGCGCGGTAGAAATCCGACCAGTCCGGCCGCTCGCGGACCACGGCCTCCAGGTACTCGGTCCACACCACCGCGTCGGCGACCGGGTCCTTGATCACAGACCCGAGCACCGCGCCCGCGATATCGGCGGCGCGCAGCACACCGTCGCCGAAATGCGCCGACAGCGCGATACCGTTGGTGATCACCGAGATCGCCTCCGCGGTGGACAGCGTTCCCGACGGGGACTTGAGTTTGGTCCGGCCGTCGGCGGTGCTACCCGAGCGCAGTTCGCGGAAGACCCGCACCACGCGCCGTACTTCCTCGGCCGCCGCGGGCACGGTGGGCAGTTCCAGAGCGGAGCCGAGCTGCTCGACCCGCCTGCTGACGATGGCGACCTCCTCGTCCTCGCTCGCGGGCAGCGGCAGCACCACCGTGTTGAACCGGCGGCGCAACGCCGAGGACAGTTCGTTCACGCCGCGGTCGCGGTCGTTGGCGGTGGCGATCACGTTGAAGCCCTTGGCCGCCTGCACCTCCATGCCGAGTTCGGGCACCGGCAGGGTCTTCTCCGAAAGGATGGTGATCAGCGCGTCCTGCACGTCCGACGGGATGCGCGTGAGCTCCTCGATCCGCGCGATGGCGCCGGTGCGCATGGCGGTCAGCACCGGCGACGGCACCAGCGCGCCTTCGCTCGGTCCTTCGGCGAGCAGCCGCGCATAGTTCCAGCCGTACCGGATCGCCTCCTCCGCTGTGCCCGAGGTGCCCTGCACCAGCAGCGTCGACGCACCGCTGATGGCGGCGGAAAGATGTTCCGACACCCAGGTTTTGGCGGTGCCAGGTACGCCGAGCAGCAGCAGCGCCCGGTCGGTCGCCAGCGTCGCGACGGCAACTTCCATGAGCCTGCGCGGGCCGACGTACTTCGGTGTGATCACGGTGCCGTCGTCGAGGGTGCCGCCGAGCAGGTAGGTGACCACCGCCCAGGGCGACAGCCGCCAGGACGGCGGGCGGGGGCGGTCGTCGGCGGCGGCGAGTGCGCGCAGCTCGTCGGCGTACGCCTGTTCGGCGTGCGGGCGCAGCAGATCCGGATTCGGTTCGGTGGTGGTCACTGCAACTCCTCGAGCATCATCGAGCGGTGGTTGAGGTCGTGGGCGAGCTGGTCGAAGGCCCGCTCCCAGGCGGGATCGTCGCATCGGCGCGCGACCGCGGACAGCGTGGCCGCCGCGGCGACCGGCAGGTGGACGGCGGCCGAGGCGAGCAGCGAGCGGTGCGCGTTCGGGGAGACACCGTGCGCGTCCGGGCGCCGTGCCGCCGCCCGCGCCCGCTCGAACAGCAGCAGGACCACATGCTGGGCCAGCGCTTCCGGCCACGGATGCCCCATCGCGGGCAGCAGCGCCTCGATCTCGGAGAGCCACGAGCCGTCCAACCGCACCAGGTGTGCCGTCCGATCCGGCAGCGGCAGCAGCGCGAACAGCTCCCGCCTGCGCAGCATGGCCAGGTCGGTCGGCACGCCCGCGTCGAAAAGCGCTCGCGCCCAGGCCGAATCACGTTGGGCCAGCGCGGCGTCCACCCAGCCGTCGAACACCGGTTGCCGGAACCGGTCCTCGATCGTGGCCCGCACCGCCTGCCCCGGTGTGCCGAGCAGCGCCGCCCAGTGCGGCAGTGGCGTCGCCGCGACCATCTGCCGCAGCCAGGCCGCGGGCACGTCGGGCGCGCCGTTCCAGCGGTAGGCGAATTCGACTGTGCGGTCGGTGATCCCGTCGCGCTGGGTGGCGGCGTCGAGTGTGTCGGGCAGCGCGAGAACCAGATTCGTGTGCAGCATCCGGTGCTCGACGCGAATCCACGCGCTCGCCCTGGCACGCATGCGCTGCGCGAACGCCGATTCCGGCAGCAGCGCGAGCAGTCCGGCCGCGGTGCGGCGCACGTCCGCGCGCCGGTCGTCCACCGCCGTTTCCAGGAGCGGTTCATCCTCTGGCGCGAGGCCATCGGCGAGCACGGCGAGCAGTTCGGCCTTGATCGGACCGGATTCTTTCGGCCACGCCGCCGCGAGCTGTGTCCTGGCGGCGTCCGGGTCGTCGCGTCGTAGCCGTGCGAGCCAGTCGCGCCGTTCGGGCGGCTGCCCGAACCGCCAGATGTCCACGGAAACCGTGGCGGCAGGCCGCCGCACCAGGTCACGCCATTCCGGATGCTGCGCCGCCAGCCAACTGCCGCGCGCGCCCGCCAGGCGCAGCAGAGACTCGCGCAGGGCGGCGTTGATCTTCGCGTGCTCGAGCAGCTGCTCGCACAGCGCGTCCGGGGCCCGATAGTCGTGCGGAGCCGCCGCGTCGAACCATTCGGGAAGGAAAGCCGAGCGCTCCCGCAGCATGCGCGCCAGACGCGTGGCCGCCGGGCGCGGCAGCAGCCGCCGGGCGTCGTCGGCCGCGGGCTCTGGTGCGGTCGCGGTGGCGGGCGCGACCCCGCCGCGGCTGAAAAGGTCTTGGAGAGCGGCGGATTCGAGTAGTCGAAGGGCTGGGTCGCCCGACAATCGATCTGCCGCCCGCGCTATCGGAGGAGCCAGCGCGGCGAGATCCGGCGTCCGGCGCGCGGTGCCGAGCAGGGCCGCGGAGGTCAGGTCGGCGCTCGCCGCGTGCCCGGCTGGGGATCGTGGCACGTCATGTCCGAACATGTCCGCGCGCGCCAAGTCGATCACCTCACCTGTGGCGAATACCGAAATCGGCGCCAGCCCATCGGCGTTCCATTCGCCGAGCACCGTCACGGGATGTCCGCCGGAGACGGCCAGCAGCGTCCACGGGCTCTCGGTGGCGCGGATCGGCAGCGCCGTGCCCTCGGATTCGGTGACGTACCAGCCCTGTTCGGTCCGGGCGGGCACCACGTCGACCAGCAGCATAGGCCAGGAGCGCAGCCACGGATCGGCGCCGAGCGCCGCGGCGTGATCGGCCAGCGCGGCGGCGATGGTGGCGGGTCGCTCGGCGTCGGCGGGCAGCGTGGTGAAGGGTTCGGTGGGGCCGTGCCGTTCGCCCCAGAGCGCCCGCAGGGGCGCCGCGCCCGGATAGAAATGCAGCTCCGCGTCGGCCAGTTGCCCCAGCGCGGGAAGGTCGGCGGGGAAGCTCGGGGAACCGAAGGAATGGTCGACGATCAGCGCCCAACGCCTGGTCACGCGCCCGTACAGCCAGGTGCGCCGGGTGTAGAGGCGCTCCTCCTCGGTGATCCGGAGCCCGAAGACCATCCATCGGTCCCGGACCGGGGGTTCGGTGCGCACCGCCTCGGCCGGGTTCGGATAACCGATGTGGGTGCGGATGCTGGCGCTCAGCGGGGGCGGCACCGCATCGAGCTGCCGGTGCGCGGCGACCAGCAGGTGCATCCGCGCGTATTCGCGCAGCACGATGTCGGGCCAGTCGGTCCTGGTGGCCACCGTGGTCGGCAGCTGCCGCAGCGCCGAGGCGAGGCCGGGGGCTTGCGCGTCGACCATCCTGGCGGCGATGGTCTCGAACGCGCGAAACGAGCGGTCGCTCTGGGCGAGGCCGGTGCGCACCTGATCACCGAGCCAGACGTCGAGTTCCTCCAGCCCAGCGGTCACGCGCACTCTGCGCTGCTCGGCGGTGGCCGGGTTGGGGGTACGGGACCGGTCGGCGGAGGTGACCCGCGCGGCACGGCCGCCGATCCAGGACGCCGCGTAGTCCGCGATCTCCGTGACGGCCGGAACCTCGCCGACGACCCACCGCAGCAACAGCGACAGCGCGTGCTTGCAGGGGAACTTGCGACTCGGACAGGAGCACCGATACGCGGGACCGGACAGATCGACGATCGTCTGATACGGCGTGGCGCCGCTGCCCTGGCATCGCCCCCACAGCGCGTCGCCGTGCTGCCCGCTCTCGCGCCAGCGGCCCGCCAGTTTGCGCGCCGCCGACAGCGAACTCGCGTCCGGCGCCACCGCCGCGACCTGGTCTTCGGTCCACGGCGTTGTCATCGGATGGCTCCAGCTCGGTGGTGGCTCATCGCCTTCCTTCATTCCTCGGTTCACCCGAGTTCTACCGCAGCGCACCGACAGGTGCCGCGGCCGGTGCCGCATCGCGCACGGAACCGCTTGTCTCGGTGCCGGATTCGCCGGTCCGGCAAATGTTGCGCCGGATGATGTGCTCTGGCATCCTGTCCTGTTCGGCTCGACCGAGCCACCCGGACGGGTGTTGACACCATCGAGCTGCCCGCCGGGGTTGGCACGAGGGGTGGACATCGAGGCGCGGCGCAGGCGTTTCGATGACCATATCCATCCCCGCGGGCAGATTCGCATGGACACTGTGGGCGATTCGGACGCGATCGGGTAGCGTTTCGCACAGCTTCGACAAAGGCGCCGCGCACGGGGTCGGAGGACGTGTGGCGGCCTCAATGGTGGAGGGGTTGTACGCATGCGCATGGATCCCGATGCCGTCCAGGCCGGCGGTCCTTCCGATGCGCCGCCCCGGTTGTCGGAGGTGGTGACCAGGCGCCTCGCCGAGGATCCAGCGGTAACGCCGTCGGTCACGCGTACCGTGCTGCGCGCCTTGGGCGCCGCCGAATCAGATGACGCGGCAACGGCGTTCGAGCACTCCGGCATCTTCCTGAGCGCCATTCGCGTCCGCGGCTTCCGCGGTATCGGGCCGGAGACGACACTGCACCTGCCGCCAGGTCCCGGCCTCACCCTCGTCGTCGGTCGCAACGGCAGCGGTAAATCCAGTTTCGCCGAGGCCGCCGAATTGGCTCTGACCGGCGGGAACCGTCGCTGGGACGGCCGGTCGGCGGCGTGGCGGGAAGGGTGGCGCAACCTGCACGACGGCGCCGCGGCCCGCATCGAGCTGGAACTGCTCACGGCGGGCGACGCGCCGCGGCTGACCATCGCCAAAGAATGGGCCGCCGACGCGGACCTGTCCGACGCGCATTGGACCCAGCGGTATCCGCCCGCCCCGCCAACCGAATTCGACACCGACCGGTGGGCGGCGCAACTCGAGCTCTACCGCCCGTTCCTGTCCTACAGCGAACTCGGCGCGCTGGTCGACGGCAAGCCGAGCGACCTGTTCGACGCGCTGCACCAGCTGCTCGGGCTGGACGAACTCACCCTGGCGCAGGAGCGCATCCGGATGCGGCGCCTGGAGCTGGAACGCGCCGTCCGGGATTCCCGCCAGGAGCGACTGGAACTGCTCGACCTGCTCGCCTCGGTGGCCGACGACCGGGCGGTACGGGTGGCCGGTCTGCTGCGACCGGCACAGCCGGATCTCGCCGCTATCGGCCGAGAGGTGCTCGGTTCGGTAGACGACCCGGTGGGGCGGGACGGCCTGCGGGCGATCGTGCGGCTCGCGCTGCCTGCCGACACGGAAGTGGAGGCGGTCGCGGCCCGTCTCGAGACCTGGGGCTCGGCACTCACCGAAGGCACCACCGCCGACGCCGAGGCCGATCTGCGTGTGCTCGAGCTGCTGCGCAAGGCGCGGGAACACCAGGCGGCGAGCGGGACCTGTCCGTGCCCGGTATGCGGCCGGGGCGCGCTCGACGAGGACTGGGCGCGCGACACCGACTCCGCCATTGCGCAGCTCGCCGCCCGTGTCGATGCGCTCACCACCGCTCGCGTCGAACTGGGCAATGCGGTGCGGGCCGCACGGGCGCTGCCGGATCTCGTCCCGGCCGAACTGGATTTCGACCCGCGCAACCCGCCGTCCGTGGACACCACCGCGGTGCGCGAAGCCTGGGCCGACTGGGCCGCGCTGACCACCACCGACTACACCCCGGACCTGCCCGACCGGCTCCGCCGCGCGCACGCCAGGCTGGTCGACGAGCTCGACCTGCTGCAACAGGGCACCCGCAAGGAACTCGACCGCCTGGACGAGGTGTGGACGCCGCTGGTCCCGCGGATCGTGAACTGGTTGGAGGGCGCCCGCGAGGTCGCCGCGCACACGCCCGAACTGCGCACGGTGAAGAAGGCCGAGGACTGGCTGAAGTCTGCGACGGCGGGCCTGCGCGGCGAGCGCATGACGCCGCTGGAGACCACGGCCCGCTGGGTGTGGCGCACACTGCGGCAGCAGAGCAATGTCGAGCTGGGCGCGATCCGCCTGCAAGGCAACGCGGGCACCGCGCGCCGAGTGCTGCTCGACGTGACCGTGGACGAGGTGGACGGCGCCGCGCTGGGTGTGATGAGCCAGGGTGAGCTGCACGCGCTCGGGCTTTCGCTCTTCCTGCCGCGCGCCACGGTGGAGGAGAGCCCGTTCCGTTTCGTCATGATCGATGACCCGGTGCAGGCGATGGATCCGGCCAAGGTGGACGGCTTGGCCCAAGTGCTCGCGACGGTCGCGTGGAGCCGTCAGGTGGTGGTATTCACCCATGACGAGCGCCTCGCCGAGGCGGTGCGGCGGATGCAGCTCGACGCGACCGTGCTCGAGGTGCAGCGCCGCGATCGTTCGGTGGTCGAAGTGCGGGTGTCCAGTGACCCGATCCGCCGGTACCTCGATGACGCCCGCGCGCTGGTGCGCACTCCGCAGCTGCCCGCGGCGATCGCCGACGAACTGGTTGCCACGTGCTGCCGCTCCGCGGTGGAGGCGGCCAGCCTGGCCAGGGCCAGACGCACCCTGCTCGCCGCGGGCATGAACCACGGCGAGGTGGAACGCCACATCGACGCCGCGCACTCCACCAGGGCGAAGGTGGCGCTGGCGGTCTTCGGCGTCGGCAGCAAGGTCGACGATCTGAACAAGAATCTCATCGCGCGGGAAGGACGGTGGGTGGTGGACGCACTGCGCGACGCCACGGCGGGGGCGCACGTGCCGATCGGCCGCGACATGCGCGAGCTGATCGGTGAGACGGAGAAGTTCGTCGCGTGGTTGGCGCGGTGATGCTCATGCTGGAGCCGAGCGCCGGCGAGGCGCAGGGATGAGTGAGCGCAGCGAGCGAACAATGGACGCAGCCGGGCTCCCGCTCGTGCCGGAGCCGAGCGCCAGCGAGGCGGAGGCATGAGCGGGCGGCGTCGCCCGGCTGGCGCGCGCCGCGGCCACGGGGGCGGCGGGCGTGCCTCTCGGCACGGGCCAGGCGGACCCAAGAACGGGGGGCGTCGCAAGCTCGCGAATCATCCATCGGTGGCCGAGCGGCTGCAGACCGTGGATCTGCTGCTCGCCGGATCGGTGACCGACGCGGGCGGGTTGTGGTCGCGGGCGACGGCATGGATTCTGCGGATCGCTCTGGAGCAGGCCGTCGACGAACTGTGGCTGCGGCTGGCGCCCGCACTGATCCGTTGTCCGATGCGGGCGCAGCTGATCGCACTGCGCGCCTTCGCGGGACCGGACGTGGCGGCGCGGGTCGCGGTGCTGTGGGCGGCACTGTCGCGTGCCGCGCACCACCACGACTACGAACTCGCGCCCAGCGTCACCGATCTGCGCCGCTGGCGCGAACAGACCCTCGCGCTCGCCGCGGAGCTGGCGGCCGTCGACGCGCACCGGTGATAGGCGGCTGCCTCGCCTTCGCTCGCCCCGGCGCGGGCTGAGGACGGACTTCGTCCGACTGCGCTGTTTCTGCGGCTGCCTCGGCCTTCGCTCGCCCAGGCGCGGGCTGAGGACGGACTTCGTCCGACTGCGCTGTTTGTGCGGCTGCCTCGGCCTTCGCTCGCCCCGGCGCGGGCTGAGGATGGACTCTGCGGGCTCAGCTCAACCCGTCTTGGTCTCGGTGTCGACCAATTTCTCCGAGTGGACGGTCGTACCCCAGCCGACATGGGCTTCGGCGCGCATGCGGTCGACCATGTGCGGGTAGTGCAGTTCGAACGCCGGTCGCTCGGAGCGGATGCGCGGCAGCTCGTAGAAGTTGTGCCGCGGCGGCGGGCAGGTGGTGGCCCACTCCAGCGAGTTGCCGTAACCCCACGGGTCGTCCACGGTGACCACCTCGCCGTAGCGGAAGCTCCGGAAGACGTTCCACAGGAACGGCAGCAGCGAAGCGCCCAAGATGAACGCGCCGATCGAGGAGACCGTGTTCAGCAGGGTGAAGTCGTCTGTGGGCAAATAGTCGGCGTAGCGGCGCGGCATGCCCTCCGCACCCAGCCAGTGCTGCACCAAGAAGGTGGTGTGGAAGCCGACGAACGTCGTCCAGAAGTGCCACTTGGCCAGACGCTCGTCCATCATTCGCCCGGTCATCTTCGGGAACCAGAAATAGATGCCCGCGAAGGTGGCGAACACGATGGTGCCGAAGAGCACGTAATGGAAGTGCGCCACGACGAAATAGGAATCGGTCACATGGAAGTCCAGCGGCGGGCTGGCCAGGATGACACCGGACAAACCACCGAACAGGAACGTCACCAGGAAGCCGATCGAGAACAGCATCGGCGATTCGAAGGTCAGCTGACCCCGCCACATGGTGCCGATCCAATTGAAGAACTTCACACCGGTCGGCACCGCGATGAGGAAGGTCATGAACGAGAAGAACGGCAGCAACACCGCGCCGGTGGCGTACATGTGGTGCGCCCACACCGCGATCGACAACATCCCGATAGCCAGCGTGGCGTAGACCAAGGTGGTGTAACCGAAGATCGGTTTGCGGCTGAACACCGGGAAGATCTCCGAGACGATGCCGAAGAACGGCAGCGCGATGATGTACACCTCGGGGTGGCCGAAGAACCAGAACAAGTGTTGCCACAACAGCGTTCCGCCGGTGGCCGGATCGTAGATATTGCCACCGAGGCGACGATCGACCGCCAGACCCATCAGCGCGGCGGTCAGCAGCGGGAAGGCGAGCAGCACCAGAATGCTGGTGATGGCGATGTTCCAGGTGAAGATCGGCATCCGGAACATGGTCATGCCCGGTGCACGCAGGCAGATCACGGTCGTCAGCATGTTGACCGCACCCAGAATCGTGCCAAGACCGGAGACGGCCAGGCCCATGATCCACAGATCTCCCCCCACGCCAGGAGAGTGCAACATGTCCGTGAGCGGCGAATACGCCGTCCACCCGAAATCCGCGGCGCCACCCGGAGTGGTGAACCCGGCGGTCGCCATGGTGGCGCCGAACAGATACAACCAATAGCTGAACGCATTCAGCCGGGGGAAGGCGACGTCGGGCGCGCCGATCTGCAGCGGCAGGATGACATTGGCGAAGCCGAACACGATCGGAGTGGCGTAGAACAGCAGCATGATCGTGCCGTGCATGGTGAACAGCTGGTTGTACTGCTCGGTGGAGAGAAACTGCAAGCCGGGCCGCGCCAGCTCACCGCGTATCAACAGCGCCATCAGGCCACCGACCAGGAAGAAACCCATGGACGTGGTCAAGTACATGACGCCGAGCACCTTGGGATCGGTGGTCGTCACCATCTTCCAGATATAGGAGCCCTTCGGGCCCAGCCTGGCCGGATAGGGACGCACCGCCTCCAGTTCGGGCGTTGGTCGGGGCGCTACCTCAGTCAACGATCCTCCTGAAAACGCATCTCAGACTCAGGACCAATTCGACGGCTATACGAAGCAAATCACAGTTCCGGTCGCTATACTCCGTGCCCCGCGAAAAAAGGCGCGCAAATTGTGCGATCGGCTATCTCAGCGCGGTCGGTGAACCATCCACAGTAGGAAATCGATCGGGTTCCGCGATCGAATAGCAGAACTCGCGAACCGTCCGAAACGGACGCGGTCGTGCGATGTGGCTGATCGCCTCCGGGGACCGGAGGTCGGGACACCCGCCGCGCGTGCGTGATGCGAGCGGCGGCAAGATCGTGGGCATGAGCGTCAGATCCGCGGGCAGCCCGTGTAACCACGGATCGCTTGCTTATTCCGGAAGTCGGCAGGCACGAGCGCCGGGTCCGGCGGCACAGCCTGCGTAACGATCGACGATCCGCTCATGCGGAAGGGAGCACGGTATGAGTGGGCCGCGCAAGTGCCCGTGCGGGCGCGGTGAGGCATTCGACGACTGCTGCGGTCCGGTACTGCGGGGCGAGCGCGCCGCCGCGACCGCCGAGGCGCTGATGCGGTCGCGGTACACGGCGTTCGCGCTGGGCGACGCCGACTACCTGCTGCGCTCCTGGCATCCGCGCACTCGTCCGCGGGAACTGGCTCTCGACCCGGCGCAACGCTGGCTCTTTCTGGAGATCACCCGCACCGAGCGCGGCGGCCTGTTCGACGACACCGGCGCCGTGGAGTTCGTCGCTCATTACCGGGACGCGGACGGCCGCGGCGCACTGCACGAGACCAGCAGATTCGCCCGGTCCGGCGGTGCATGGGTCTATCTGGACGGCACACACGACGCTTGACCGGTAGCGTCACCGGGCATGGCACGCGTCGCGATCGAGTACTGCACCCAATGCCGCTGGCTGCTGCGGGCGAGCTGGATGGCGCAGGAATTGCTCAGCACGTTCGCCACCGAACTGGGTGAGGTCGCGCTCATCCCCGGTTCCGGCGGGATCTTCCGGATCACCGTCGACGGCGAACAGATCTGGGAGCGCAAGGCCGACGGCGGGTTCCCCGACATCGCGGTGCTCAAGCAGCGGGTGCGCGACCGAGTGGCACCCGAGCGCGACCTCGGTCACGTCGACCGGCGCGACTGAAACCCGCAGCACCCGCGGGCGGGCCGGAACGAAGCCAGCCGTAGCAGCCGCCGCCGAAGAGGCGCCGCAGTGTGATCGAAGCAGTAGCGGCTCGAGGAGCGTCAGCCGCAACAGCAGCTGCAGCCTGCGGGCTGGGCGTGGGGCCCATTGAACCCGCAGCCCCTGGAAGGGAATCAGCTGCAGCAGCCGCCACCGCAGCAACCGCCGCCTTGCGGGGGCGCCACGGGGCTCGGCGCGGGCGCGTTGCCGCCGCCCCGGCTGACGGTGGCGAACGTGGTCAGGAGCTTGACCGTGTCGTCGTGACCGCTGGGGCAAGCAGCGGGCGCCGACGACTGCGCCATCGGGCGGGTCACCTCGAACGTGTCGCCGCAGCTGCGGCACCGATAGCTGTAACTCGGCATCCACTCATTTTAGGGCCTGCGCCCCCGATGCGTTCGGATCGAACGGCGCTAAACCCTTCGCGCCCTCGCGCGGCTTCCGTATTGTGGCTGGGCGGTGCGGTGATGAAGAGTGGTCTGCGCTCCCTGGGCGAGTAGTCGGCGCAGCGTGGTCGGGGTGTGGCCGAGGTGCTCGCGGACGGTGCGGGTCAGGTGTGCTTGGTCGGCGAAGCCGAGGTGTGCGGCCAGGTCGGCGAGGCTGGTTTCGCCTTGGTTGAGCCGGTCGATGGCCTGGCCGACGCGTACTCGGTTGCGGTAGCGGGTCAGCGACAGGCCCATGTGTTGTGAGAACAACCGGCTCAGCCGGTACGGCGAGACCTTCAGCAGCCCGGCGAGTGAGCGCAGCCCGGCTGCCTCCGGCGCACCGGCGATGATCGCCTCGCGGGCCGCTGCGACCAGCGCCTGGTCGGCGGGACGCGGACGCGGGGTCGGTTGTCCAGCGGCGACCGCGACGAGCCGGAGCAACTCCTCGGTCAGCGCGTAGTCGATGTCGCCACCTGCGGCGGCACGGAGCAGACGGTGGTGTGCCAGCTCGATCCGGGCGTCGACGTACACCGCTCTCGCGCCCGCAGGCCCTTCCCAGAGCCCGGGTGTGACCGTCACCGAGGTGCAGACGTCCCCACCGGCGGGATGCGCGAACCGTTCCTCCTCACCCGGTGCGCCCAGGTAGCCGACTGTGGGGTCCAGATCGGCGTCAACCCCGTCGGCCTGTCGCCGGAATCTGCCGCGCCGCACGAGCACGATGCGGTGGTCATCGCGCGCCTCCGGCTCGGACCATCGGGTGTGGTCGGCGTGGCAAGCCACCGTGGTCACGGCGAATTCCGGTCGGGCGGCGAGGGTCATGGCGGACAGCACACGCGGACCTTACGCCGGGGGTACGACCAAACGGGGTTCCGCCAGCTACCGCGACCTCTGAACGACCCGCAAGGATCTTCAAGACCTGGGGATAGTCCGGAATGAATGCTTGGTGGGCAAGCAACCACACCAGGGAGACACTGACATGACTGTCCACGCGGAACTCGCCGCGATCATCCTCGACTGCGCTTCTCCGAAGATGCTGGCGGAGTTCTACCAGAACATCACCGGATGGAAGATCACCCACGTCGACGACGATTCCGCCTACTTGGGCGAAGGCCCGGTCCAGCTCGCTTTCCAACGAGTCGACGGCTACCGGGGTCCCGGCTGGCCGGATTCCGGCAAGCATGCCCACCTCGACTTCACGGTCGCCGATGTGGAAAGCACGACCGAACACCTGCTCGCGCTCGGTGCGATCAAACCCGGCTTCCAGCCGGGCGAGGGCCGGTGGACGGTCTTCGCCGACCCCGAAGGACACCTGTTCTGCATCGCCGCGGCCTGATCGGGAGGACCCAATGGCATCCATTCACAAAGAATTCGTCGCCGACGCCACACCCGACGAGGTCTGGGACGTACTCAGCGACTTCGGAGCCGTGCACGAACGCCTCGCCCCAGGTTTCGTCACCGGCACACAGCTGAACGCGGACATCCGTACCGTCACCTTCGCCGACGGCACCGTCGTCTGCGAACGGCTCGTCGATCTCGATCCGCTGAGCAGGCGCGTCGCCTACACGAATGTCGGCGGGAGCCTGCACCCCTCCCATCACCACGCCTCGATGCAGGCTCTGCCCGAGAAAGGCGGCAGGACACTGGTCGTCTGGCACACCGACGTCCTCCCCGATGCTCTCGCCGCCCCGATCGCCGAGTTCGTCGAACACGGATCGACGGTCATGTGCCGGGCGCTGATGCTCGGCGGCCGGACGCGCATTGCCACGCCTCACGGAAATGAACCCATTGGAAGGCATCCGGTGTGACTCCCGCTACCGTGACCGATTCGACACTGTGTACCGGCGCAGCAGCCTGAACAGCGGATGAATGCCGCCCGACGCGGCAATGAATCGGCATCGAAATATGGCCGTACTGATCTTCGTCGTACTCTCGAAAAAGAAGTATGAGGAGGTCTGCGATGCGAGCCCAGTTCTCCGAGGCGGTGCCCGGTCCCGACGATCTTGCCGAGCCGATCGCGCGAACGGTGTACGGCGACGTACGCGGCGTGCGCGAGGGCTCCGTTTCGGTGTGGCGCAGCATCCCCTACGCATCCGCGCCCACCGGCCCGGCCAGGTTCGCGCCACCGCAGCCACCGCAGCCGTGGGATGGAGCCCGCGACTGCACCCGCTTCGGCCGGATCGCGCCGCAGTCGATGGGCCCGATGGTGCCCATCGACTCGGGTCTCACGATGGGCGAGGACTGCCTGTGGCTGAATGTCTGGTCGCCGCGGTATACGGGCGGCGACTCGGTGCGCGAGCCGCGCCCGGTGCTGGTCTGGCTGCACGGTGGCGCGTACTGCCTCGGGACTGCCGCGCAGGAGATCTACGACGGGCGCAAGCTGGCCCTGACCGGTGACGTCGTGGTCGTCTCGGTGAACTATCGGCTCGGCGCGCTCGGCTTTCTTGACCTGTCCTCGCTCGGCGACGACTTCGTGCCGAACCTCGGCCTGCACGATCAGATCGCCGCGCTGGAGTGGGTGCGGGAGAACATCGCCGCGTTCGGCGGCGATCCCGGCGACGTCACGCTCTTCGGCGAGTCCTCCGGCGCGGGCTGTGTCACCGCCTTGCTGACCTCGCCGCGCGCCGAGGGCCTGTTCCACCGGGCGATTGCGCAGAGCCCGCCCGCGACCACGGTGTTCGGACCGGAGCGTGGGGCGACGGTGGCGCGGCGATTCCTGGAGTTGATGGAGTTGCCCGCGTCGCGGGCCAAGGAACTGCTGGAGTGCCCGATCGATCGGATCGTGGCGGCGGCGGGCGTCCTGCTCGACGAGATCCCGTTGAAGGAGCCCGGCAGGCTCGCGGCCGCTCCCGTAGTCGACGGGGACCTGTTGCCGGCCTACCCGATCGAGGAGTTCCAGCGCGGGCGTTCGCACCGGGTGCCGTTGATGATCGGCACCAACAAGGATGAGGCGTCGCTGTTCCGCCTGCTGCGCTCGCCGATCATGCCGGTGACCCCGGACGCGGTGAACGCGATGCTGCGCGACGTCGCGGCGAGCCATCCGGGAATGTCACCGGAGCGGGTCGCCGAGATCACGTCGGCCTATCCGGATCTGAACAAGGCCCGCGGGGCGTTGGCCATGTCCACCGACGCGGCATTCCGGATGCCCGCGCACTGGGTGGCCGACGGCCATGCCCAGCACTCGCCGACCTGGATGTACCGCTTCGACTACGCCACCCCGATGTTGCGGGCGGCCCGCGTCGGCGCGGGCCACGCCACCGAATTGCCCTATGTCTTCGGCAATTTCGGCACGATCAACCACGACCCGACTTTCTGGCTCGGCGGCCGCAAGACGGCCATGGACATCTCCGGCCGCATCATGCGCCGCTGGCTGGCCTTCGCCACCTACGGCGTCCCCGCCGCCCTGGACGGCTCCAAACACTGGCCGCCCTACCGCCTCCCGGCCCGCACCACCCTGGTCATCGACACCGCCGACCGAGTCGTCGACGATCCCGACCGCGACCAGCACACCGCCTGGGGCCAGCAAGCAGTCGGCTTCAGCTAGCCCCGCACGACGCGCTCGTCGTGGCTGGCAAGGTGCGCCGAGCCAGGCGCATGACCGATCCCGCCAAGGCCGCCCGCCGCGCCCGCCACGACGCCATCCGCGCGCAGGTCGCCGACGAGGAAACGGAAGCCGCTGAGGCCGAGGCCCCGGAAGAGCTCCACCGCAGCGCGTGAAGTGGCGTCAGACGTCGGTGGAGAAGCGGATGCCGCCGTCGGGGATCTCGACGCCGGGCCAGACCCGGGCGCCGCGGAGGAGTTCGCAGCGGGCGCCGATGTTCGCGCCGTCGCCGATGACGCCGTCGCGGACGAGGGCGCGTGGGCCGATCCGGGCGCCGAAGCCGATGATGGTGCGTTCGACGGTGGCGCCCGCTTCGATCCTCGCGCCGTCGAAGACGACCGCGCCGTCCAGGCGTGCGCCCGCGCCGATCTCGGCGCCGCGGCCGACGACCGTGCCGCCGATGAGCACCGCACCCGGGGCGACGCCCGCGCCGGGGTGTACCAGCGATTCACCGCGCTGACCAGGCAGCGCGGGGGAGGGGGCGATACCGCGTACCAGGTCGGCGGAGCCGCGGACGAAGTCCTCGGGGGTGCCCATGTCGCGCCAGTAGGAAGTGTCGACATGCGCTTGGAGGCGGGCCCCCTCGGCAAGTAGCGAGGGGAACACCTCGCGCTCCACCGACACCGGACGCCCGGCCGGGATCTTCTCGATGTACTCGCGGCGGAAGACGTAGCACCCGGCGTTGATCTGGTCGGTCGGCGGATCCTGGGTCTTCTCCAGGAACGCGGTGACCCGGCCGTCCTCGTCGGTGGGCACGCAGCCGAACGCGCGCGGATCGCTCACCCGGACCAGGTGCAATGTCACGTCGGCACGGGTCGACTCGTGCGTGTCGAGCACCGCGCCGAGGTCGGTGCCGCCGAGCACGTCGCCGTTGAACACCATCACGTTGTCTGCGCGCAGCTTGGGCAGCACGTTGCGGATGGCGCCGCCGGTGCCGAGCGGCTCGGTCTCGGTGACGTACTCGATCTCCAGCCCCAGCTCCGAGCCGTCGCCGAAGTGCTCCTCGAACACCTCCGCCTTGAACGAGGTGCCCAGCACCACGTGGGTGATCCCGGCTTCCGCGATGCGGGCGAGCAGATGGGTCAGGAACGGCAACCCGGCCGTCGGCAGCATCGGCTTGGGCGCCGAGAGGGTCAACGGACGCAGCCGCGTGCCCTGTCCGCCGACCAGGATCACGGCGTCGGTGCCTGCATTTCCTGCCATCAAGCTCCCCTGTTCACAACGTCGTGACGCCGGCTATCCGGCATCGCGCGCCTGTTGGCGCAGGGCAGATCGAACCGCAACCTTGGAGCGCAGCGCAAGTCCGGCCCGCAGCGCCAGCCGCAGCGGCGCCTGCCACCAGTGCGGATGCCGGTCGGCCTGGAACCGGTAGGCGCTGGCGTGGTGGGCGGGCAGCATGACTTCGGGATGGCGGCCCGCGGCATGCCCCTTGGCATGGGTGACCTCGGCGTCCGGCACGAACACGTTGTGCCAGCCCGCCTTGCCCATCCGGTCGCCGAAGTCGACGTCCTCCATGTACATGAAGTAGCGCGAGTCGAAGCCGTCGATCGAGTCGAACGCGGCGCGCCGTACCAGCAGGCACGACCCGGACAGCCAGCCGACCGCCCGCTCGGAGATCTCCTCGTTCTCCTGCCGGTACCGGCGGGTCCACGGGTTGGACTTCCACACCGTGCCCAGGATCGCGTGACCGGCGCCGTCGAGCAGTCCCGGGACCCGCCGGGCGGACGGATACACGGTGCTGTCCGGCTCCAGCACCAGCGGCCCGAGGGCGCCCGCGCGTGGCCAGCGCTTGGCCGCCGCGAGCAGCTTGTCGATGGAATCGGCGCCCCAGCGGATGTCGGGGTTGGCGATCACGATGAACTCGATGGCCGGATCGATCTCCGCGACGGCCCGGTTGATCGCGCCGCCGTAGCCGATGTTGCCGCCGGTGCGCAGTAGCCGCACGTGCGAGTTGGCCTCGGCGACCAGCTCGGGAACGCCGTCCACCGAGCCGTTGTCGGCGAGGATCACCTGCGGTTTCTCCGCGGTGGCCGCGGCGAGGGTGGTGATGAAGTGCTCGAGGTGTTCACCCGGCGAGTAGGTCACCGTGACGACGGCCAGGCTCGCGGGCGCGGCGGAATCGGAATCACTCACGACCGTCAACCCTAGCCGGACCGGTGCGCCAGTGCGTCCCCCAGTGCCGTCCGCCAAGCGCGCAGGGGAGTCAGCCCGGCGTTGTCCCAGGCACGCGGCGACAGCACCGAATATGCCGGGCGCCGTGCGGGTCTGGGAAACGCGGACGAGTCACAGGGCCGGACCCGCTCCGGGTCGGCGCCGATCCCCGCGAACACCGCGCGGGCGAGTTCGAACCGGCTGGCCTGGCCCGCGTTGGTAGCGTGCAGGACGCGCGGTGCGTCCGGCCGCCCCGCCAGCTCCAGCAGTGCCGCGGCCAGATCGGCGGCGTAGGTGGGTGAGCCGACCTCGTCGTCTACCACGTCGACGGTGTCGCGTTCCCGTTCCAGCCGCAGCATCGTCGCGACGAAATCGCCGCCGCGCCCGGTGTATACCCAGGCGGTGCGCACCACGTGTGCGTTCGGGCACCCGGCCAGCACCGCCTGCTCGCCCGCGAGCTTGGACTTTCCGTAGACGGACGCGGGTCCGGGCGGATCGGTGGTGTCATATGGCCGCTGGTGGGTACCTGGAAAGACATAGTCGGTGGACAGATGGATCAGCCGGGCACCGAGCGCCGCGCAGGCCTCGGCGAGCATGGCCGGTCCGGTCGCGTTACCCGCGTACGCTGCCTCGGTCTCGGTTTCGGCCCGATCGACGGCGGTGTAAGCGGCGCAATTCAGCACCACGTCGCCGGGTGTGAGTACCGCGCGCACGGCGGCGGGGTCGGTGATGTCGAGTTCGGCGCGCCCGTAGCCGTGGGCGGCCGGAGCGAGACGCAGCAGTTCCCGGCCCACCTGCCCGTGCGCCCCGGTGACGACGAGGCGTGCGGATACGGTGGTTTCGGGCGCGGTGAGGTCGGTCACGGGCGCAAGTCTGGCATGCCGCCGCACTCGCGGTTGAGGTCCTTCGCAATAACCGTTCGTTAGCTCGAGGCGTCGGGGGGATCCCGAAACCGGGGCGGGGCGGGCGGGAACCATAGGTGGCGGAGCGATTGCGCATACGTCGCCATGAACCCAGTTTCGGCGAGAGGATGCAGAGTTGTCGCAGCGGAGGGGCACATCGGTTTCGTCGCGGCCGCCCCGGCCCAGCACGCAGTCGTTCGGACCGTTGCGCTCGTTGGCAGCGGCCGCCGCCGTCCTCGTGCTCGTGCTCACCGGATTCGCCTGGCGCAGCGTCGATGCGCTGGTCGCCAACATCGAGCGCATCGGTGACCTCGGGCTCGGCGGCGGCCGCGACGGCGCGGTGGACATCCTGCTGGTCGGCGTGGACAGCCGGACCGACGCGCACGGCAATCCGCTGTCCGATCGCGAGCGGGCCATCCTGCACGCGGGCGACGAGTCCGGCACCAACACCGACACCATCGTGCTGCTGCGCGTGCCGAACGACGGGCGCTCGGCCACCGCGATCTCCATTCCGCGCGACTCCTACGTCGACATTCCCGGCCTCGGCATGGGCAAGATCAACTCGGCCTACGGCGCGACCAAGGCGGCCCAGTACGTGAAGCTGACCGAGCAGGGCGTCTCGGAGACCGACGCGCAGCGGCAGTCCACCCAGGCGGGCAGGCACGCTCTGATCAAGACCGTGGCGACCCTGACCGGGCTCACCGTCGACCACTACGCCGAGGTGAGCCTGCTCGGCTTCGTGCTGCTCACCGACGCGGTCGGCGGCGTCGAGGTGTGCCTGCGCAACCCGGTCGACGAATGGATGTCCGGCGCCGATTTCCCCGCGGGCCGTCAGCGCCTGGACGGGTCGCGGGCGCTGAGTTTCGTGCGCCAGCGCCACAATCTGCCGCGCGGCGACATCGATCGCATCGTGCGCCAGCAAGTGTTCATGGCGCAGTTGGTCCAGCAGATCCTCAGCGCGAAGACGCTCAGCAGTCCGGGCACGCTGCACAAGCTCAGCGACGCGGTGGGACGGACGATCGTGGTGGACGAGGGCTGGGATGTGCTCGCCTTCCTCCAGCAACTGAAGGATCTCTCCGGCGGGCAGGTGACCTTCGAGACCATTCCGGTGGCCGACCTCAACGGCGAGACCAGCAGCGGAGAATCCGTGGTCAAGGTGGAGCCGAAGGCGGTCAAGACCTACATCGCCTCGCTGGTCGGCGAGGTGGAACCCACGCGGACCCCCAAGCCGGGTAGCGATCCCGCGACGGTGACCGTCGACGTCTACAACGCGGGCGGCGTCGGCGGACTCGCGGCGGAGGTGGCGCAGGCGCTGAGTGCCAAGGGATTCCGCCCGGGCGCGGTGTCCAACTACACCGGAGAGCGTGTCACGGGCAGCCGGGTGCTCGCGGCGGACCCGTCGAACTCGAAGGCCAAGGCGGTGGCCACGGCGCTGGGCGGGCTGCCGGTTCTCGCGGATCCGACACTGTCCCCGGATTCGGTGAGCGTCGTGCTGGCGAGCGACTATTCTGGTCCGGGCTCGGCGGCCGGGCGGGTGTTCGACTTCTCCGGAACGTCGACCTCCGCGACACCTGTCCCACCCGCCCCACCGATCGATGCAGGCCAGAACGGACCGAAATGCGTGAACTGAACCATGCGTGACATCCACCAGGCACACACACTCACCGAAGCGGTACTCGATCCGATCCTCGCCCGCGAGCCGGCGGGCCCGCGCGTCACCTATTACGACGACGCGACCGGCGCTCGGATCGAACTGTCCGGCCTGACGCTGGCGAACTGGGCGGCCAAGACGGCCAACCTGATTCGCGACGAGTTCGGCCTGAGCCCGGGCGCCCGGGTCGCCGTGCTGCTGCCCGCGCACTGGCAGACCGCCGCGGTGCTGCTCGGCTGCTGGTGGGCGGGCACCGAGGTGGTGCTGCACCCGGACGAGGACGCCGACTTGGCCTTGGCGACCCCCGACCGCCTCGACGACACCGACGGCGCCGGTGAGGTCGCGGCCCTGTCGCTGGACGCCATGGGCGCCCCGGTGCGTGATCTGCCGGTGGGCGTCACCGATTTCGCCACCTCGGTGCGTGTGCACGGCGACCAGTTCCTGCCCCGTGGCGCCGGTGTCGCGCTGGAGGGCATGCCGGTCGCCGAGGTGCTCGCCGAGGCACGGAAATCGGCTCTGCGGCAAGGCTTCGCCGAGGGTGACCGGGTGCTGTCCAGCACGCCGTGGGACACCCCGGCCGAGCTCATCGATGGCTACGTCGCGGTGCTCGCCGCGGGCGCCTCGCTGGTGCAGGTGGTCAACCCGGATCCGGCGCTGCGCGACCGGCGCATCACTTCCGAACGGGTGACCGCGCAGCGTCTGTGAGCGATCCCCGTACGGCGCCGGCTCCTACCGCGGTATAGGCACCGATCCGACCATAGGACGTTCCACAAGTTCGCGGACTTCCGTACGGTGGAGTCATCGCACAACGACGGGGTTGAACTATGAAGCCGCAGTATTGGTTCCGCTGGTTGTCGGTGCAGGGCGCGCCTCGCCTCGTCCTGCGTCTACAGGCCCGCCAGGGCGACCCGTTCGCCGAATTGATGGGCGGGCCCGCCGGCTGCGCCGACCCCTATCCGCTGATCGAGCAGTTGCGCGGGCAAGGCAGGCTGCTGCGGACCTCGATCGCGTGGGCGATCTTCGACCACGAGCTGTGCCGTTCCATCCTGCGCGATCCCCGCTTCGGGGTGCGCACCACGGAGAGCTTCAACATCCCCAAACCGCTGCAGAAGCTGGCCGAGCGCTTTCCGCTCCCGCCGAACCCGGTGGAACCGCCGTCGATGCTGGTGATCGATCCGCCGGAGCACACGCGGATGCGCAAGCCGGTCGCTTCGGCGTTCACCCCGCGCGCCATCCGCAGGCTGCGCGACCGCGTCGAGACGGTCACCGAGGAACTGCTGAACGCGCTGCCCGCGCACGGCTCCGCCGATCTGATCGAGTCCTACGCCTCGCAGGTGCCGATCGCGATCATCTCCGAGATGCTCGGCTTCCCCGACGAGGACAAGGCGAGGTTCCTCGACTGGGGCGATCGGATGACGCCGTTGCTGGACATCGGCATCCCATGGCGCGCGTACCGCACGGCCCTGCGGTCCATGGAGGTGATGAACGACTACCTCGACCGGCACATCGAACGGCTGCGCCGCGAGCCGGGCGAGGACATCCTCAGCAGCCTGGTCACCGCGGGCGAGCTGGACTCCTTCGCGCTGAAGGCCACCGCGAGCCTGCTCATGGGCGCCGGTTTCGAGACGACGGTCAACCTGATCGGCAACGGCGTGGCACAGCTGCTGGCCCATCCCGACCAGCTGGAGCGGCTGCGTGCCGAGCCGGAGCTGTGGTCCAATGCCGTCGAGGAGATCTTGCGCTTCGACTCGCCGGTGCACACCACCGCGCGGACCGCATTGACCGACGTGGAGCTCGACGGCGTCCTGGTGCGCAAGGGCGACACGGTGGTGCTGTCGCTGGCGGGCGCCAACCGCGACCCCGCGGTCTTCGCCGATCCCGGACGGTTCGACGTCGGGCGCGAGAACGCGAAGGACCATCTGTCGTTCAGCAGCGGCGTGCATGTCTGCCTCGGCGCCAGCCTGGCCAGGATGGAGGGCGTCCACGCGCTGCAGGCGTTGTTCGAGCGGTTCCCCGACCTGCGCCTGGATGGTGCGCCGAAGCGGCGCGAGCTGTTCACCCTGCACGGCTATGAGCGGATGCCCGTCCAGCTCGGCCGCCGTGCGTCCGCGCCGGAACCGTCGGCGGTGTGATCAGCCGGTGCTCTTCCAGACGTAGCGGGTCTTCGGACGACCTGCTCTGCCGTAGTCCGAGCGCCGGACCACCAAGCCGTCGTCGGCCAGTTTCTCCAGGTAGCGCCAGGCAGTGATGCGGGAGACCCCGATCGCGGTCGCGGTGTCCGCGGCCGTGACGCCCTCGCTCTCGGCGGCGCGCACCGCGCGGGAGATCTCGTCGAGCGTCTGCGGCGCGACGCCCTTGGGAGTGGCGGCGCGCTGGTCGGGAGTGCGCAACGCGCTCAACGCCCGGTCGATGTCGTGCTGCGAGATGGCGCTCTCGCCCGCGGGCAGCGCGGTGCGGAACTCGCGGTAGCGGTCCAGCTTGTCGCGGAACGCGGCGAAGGTGAACGGCTTCAGCAGATAGAGCACGACCCCGTGCGACACGGCGGAGCGCACCATGGCGAGGTCGCGCGCGGAGGTGATCGCGATGACGTCCGGGCGCGGCGCCAGCCCGGTCAGCGCGGCGGCGACGTCCAAGCCGCTCGCGTCCGGCAGCCCGATGTCCATCAGCACCAAGTCGATCGGAGTGCCCTCGGCCGCGGCGTCGGCCGCCGCGCGCATCGCCTCGCGTCCGGTATGGGCAACGCCGACGGGCGTGAATCCGGCGATGCGCTCCACATAGGCGCGATGCGCTTCGGCGATCAGCGGCTCGTCCTCGACGATCAGTACTCGGATCATCCTGCTTCCTTTCGTGGAATCGTCACGGTCACCGCGCTTTCGGGATCCCGTTGGGTGCGGATGGTTCCGCCGTGGCGGGCCACCAGCCGGTGGACCAGTGCGAGACCGAGCCCGTGATGGGCCGCTTTGGTCGAATAGCCACGTTGCGACGCGCGCGCGAACATCTCCGCCGACATCCCGGGCCCGCTGTCGGCGACCCGGACGACCAGCATCGACGCGCCGTCGGCTGCTGCGTCCACATCCTGATGCCGCAGCGTCACCTCCACCCAGCCGGATGGGCTGTCGGCCGCGGCGTCGATCGCGTTGTCGACGAGATTGCCGACCAACGTGACGGTTTCCTGCGGCGACAGCGGGTCCACCGAGCCGAGGGCGGTGTCGTCGGTGATGGTCAGCTCGATGCCGCGTTCGGCCGCCTGATTCACCTTGCCGAGCAGCAGCGCGGCGAGCGCGGGCGCGCCGACCGCCGCGAACAGCCGGTCGATCAGCGCCTGGGACATCTGGAGCTCGGAGGTGGCGAACTCGACGGCCTCCTGATGACGGCCGAGTTCGACCATGGTGACCACCGTGTGCAGCCGGTTCGCGCTTTCGTGCGCCTGCGCCTGCAACGACTCCGCGAAGCTGCGAACGGAATCGAGTTCGCCCATCACCGCCTGCAATTCGGTGTGGTCGCGAATCGTCATCACCGTGCCGATCTGGCGCCCCTCCCACTCCACGGTGTCCTGGTTGACCAGCAGGATCCGATCGGTGGTCACATGCATCTCGTCGCGCACGGTGCCCGAACTCATCCGCTGTAGCGACAGCGGGAGGTCGCTGCGCCGCACCGCGCCCGCGGGCAGGTCGAGCAGGCGGCGCGCCTCGTCGTTGACCACCTCGGCGTTCTCGCCGGACGGTCCGAACACCATCAATCCTTCGCGGACCGAGTGCAGCACGGCGTCATGGTGCTCGTACATCACGCGCAGTTCGTCGGGCGCGAGGCCGTGGGTCTGCCGCCGTAGCCGGCGGCTCAGCAGGAACGATCCCATCGCCGCGATCAGCAACCCCGCGCCCGCGACGCCGAGGATCACGGGGAACTGGGTGGCGACCTGGTCGCCGATCTTGGCGCGGGTCACCCCCACGGCGACCAGAGCGACGATCCTGCCGTCGTCGTAGACCGGGGTGACCGCCCGGATGGAGGGACCGAGGCTGCCGGTGTAGGTCTCGGTGAACGTCTCACCCGCCAGCGCGCGATCGATGGTGCCGCTGAACGGCAGTCCGATCATCGCGGGGTTGGTGTGCGTGTAGCGGGTCCGGTCCGGCGCCATGATCACGATGAAGTCCATGCCGGTCTCGCGCCGGATCTCCTCGGTCACCGGCTGCAGCAGCGCCGCCGGGTCGGGGCTGCGGACGGCTTCGATGGTGAAGGGCGAATCGGCCACGGTCACCGCGACGTCGGTGACCTCGCGGGTGGTGATGACGTCGCTGTCGCGCCTGGCGTCCAGCACCGCCAGCACCGCGGCGATCACGACCATCATCGCTAGCACGACCAACTGGAAGACGAAGGCCTGACCGGCGAGGGAGAGCCGCCTGAGTCTCACACGCTCTTCCTCCACTGAAAGTAATGCACCAAACAGTGACCGGAGTCACCCGGCCGACCATCATTCTGCCTGGGGGGCGTGAGCCACCTCACTTCGGTACCTCTCGAAGGGAAACCCTCGCCATGAGCGACTCGACTCGAACGCGGCACGACCGCACCCATTGGCTGTACCTGGCCGTCATCGTGGCGGTGGTCGCGGGCGTACTGGTCGGCTGGCTGGCGCCCGGCGTCGCGCAGTCGTTCGCGCCGCTGGGAACCATCTTCGTCAATCTCATCAAGATGATGATCGCTCCGGTCATCTTCTGCACCATCGTGCTCGGGATCGGCTCGGTGCGGGCGGCGACCACGGTCGGCAAGGTCGGCGGTTTGGCGCTCGGCTACTTCCTGGTCATGTCGACCATCGCGCTCGGGATCGGCCTGGTCGTCGGCAACCTGCTGCAACCGGGCACCGGGCTGAGTATCGCCAAGTCGACCAAAGCCGGTCACGATCTGGCCGACAAGGCGCACAGCGCGGGCGGCACCTGGGACTTCATCCAGAACATCGTCCCTTCCACACTGCTGTCCTCACTCACCGCGGGCAACGTCCTGCAAGCGCTGTTCGTCGCGCTGCTGGTCGGGTTCGCGGTGCAGGCCATGGGCACGGCGGGCGAGCCGATCGTGCGTGGGGTGGCGCTGCTGCAGAAGCTGGTGTTCCGGATCCTGGTGATGATCCTGTGGCTGGCCCCGGTCGGCGCGTTCGGCGCGATCGCGAACGTGGTCGGCAAGACCGGCCTGGACGCGGTGGTGAAGCTGGGCACGCTGATGATCGCGTTCTACCTGACCTGCCTGGTCTTCGTCTTCGGTGTGCTGGGCGTGCTGCTGTGGGCCGTCTCGCGGGTGTCGATCTTCAAGCTGGTTCGCTACCTCGCGCGGGAGTACCTGCTGATCGTCGCGACCTCGTCCTCGGAATCGGCGCTGCCGCGTTTGATCGCGAAAATGGATCACCTCGGTGTCGAGCGCACGACGGTGGGTGTCGTCGTGCCGACCGGGTATTCGTTCAACCTCGATGGCACCGCCATCTACCTGACGATGGCGTCGCTGTTCATCGCCGAGGCGATGGGCAAGCCGCTGTCCATCGGCGAGCAAGTCGGCTTGTTGCTGTTCATGATCGTCGCGTCCAAGGGTGCGGCGGGCGTCACCGGCGCGGGCCTGGCCACGCTGGCGGGCGGATTGCAGAGCCACCGGCCCGAGCTTCTCGACGGCGTCGGCGTGATCGTCGGCATCGACCGTTTCATGTCCGAGGCGCGGGCGCTGACCAACTTCTCCGGTAACGCGGCCGCCACGGTGCTGATCGGTACCTGGACCAAGACCGTCGACGCCGACCGGGTACGCGAGGTGCTCGACCGCAAGCTGCCGTTCGACGAGCGCACCATGGTCGACGACGACCACGGGACGCCCGGCGCACCGCTCACCCAGGAGGCCGAGGCCACAGATCTGGTCAAGGCGTAAACCGCACGGTGAACGACGAAGGGCCCGCATGATCTGCGGGCCCTTCGTGGCGTCCGGGTCAGGCCGCCCACTTCTCCGGGTGGAGGTGGTGCTGGGTGATCGCGCTGGCGTGGCCGTGCCCGAAGCCGTGCTCGGTCTTCAGCCACTCGACGAGTTCCTTGTGCGAGGTCAGACCGGTGGCGCGCATGGCGGCCTTCCACTCGTCGATGGTGCGGCCGTACTTGGCCTCGATGGAGGGAAAGTAGGACGCGGGGCCGTGCGGCTTGGTCGCCATGGTCGATCTCCTTGCTCGTCGTGCGTTCGATTGTGATGACGGGACGAGTTCCGGCAACTCATCGGTTGGGCGGGGACATCACGCGGTCGCGGCTACGGCACCTGCCTCGCGACCGTCGCGCAGGCCGTGCTCGCGGATCAGCAGCGCGCCGGTGAGCGCGACCACCGCGGCGGTCACGCCGTGGATGCCGAATGCCGCGGCGGCGGAACCGTTCCAGCTCAGCACGGTGAGCATGTCGCCGACCGGCACCAACGCGACGACCAGGGTCACGACACCGAGCGCGTACCGCTGCCGGAGGCCGAGCAGGACCAGGATCAGCACGCCGAAGACGGTATCCCGTACGCCTTTCAGGTTCATGAACGCCGCCGCGTCACCGTCCGGCCAGGCGGGAAGGCCGAAGCCGGGGGCGATGGTGTCGGGGGCGACCAGGTAGCTGATCCCGATGTAGAGGATGAATGCGGCGCCGATCAGGGACAGGACGGTGGCGATACGGGAGAGGTTCATGGCGATGCTCCTGGCTTCTTATCTCTGCTCTGAAATCTAGCGTTGCTAGTCCGATAGTGAGGTTAGCCGAGCGTCGATAGTTTGTCTAGCGGAGCTAGAATTCCGGCATGACCACTCAGATGCGTAAGGAACGAGAGCGGGCCGAACGCAGGCAGCGCATCGTCGACACCGCACGCGAGCTCGCCGAAGCTCAGGGTTGGGAAGCGGTGACCGTGCGCCGTCTCGCCGACCGGATCGAATACAGCCAGCCCGTGCTCTACAGCCATTTCGCGGGCAAGTCGGCGATCGTCTCGGCTGTCGCGGAACAGGGATTCGCCGAACTCACCACGGTCCTGCGCCAGGCGCATGCCGAGGCAGGCGACGGCGCCGACCGGCTGCGCCGGGTCGCGCGGGCCTACCTGGAATTCGCCACGGCCAACGCGGCGCTCTACGACGCGATGTTCCTGATGAGCACCGACCT
This sequence comes from Nocardia sp. Marseille-Q1738, assembly GCF_965283145.1. NCBI lineage: Bacteria > Bacillati > Actinomycetota > Actinomycetes > Mycobacteriales > Nocardiaceae > Nocardia > Nocardia sp. Marseille-Q1738. The sequence goes on from NZ_CBDIMS010000002.1 coordinate 75,083, forward strand.
CACGTTCGGACTCGAAGCACCCCTGCCGCTGCGCGAGGGCTTCGCCGAGCTGCAAGCCATGTTCCGCCCCTTGGTCGACGATCCCGACCTCGGTGCCCGCACCGAGGTGGCCTGGAGCACCGTGCACGGGCTGGCGACGCTCGAACGCGCCGGACGCCTGCGTCCCGAGTTGCTGGACCAACGCCTCACCCTGCTCGTCGCGGAATGGCTTGCCGCCATCGGCCGGTAGCGTGGGGGTATGGCTGATGTGGTGGTGGTCGGCTCCGGGCCGAACGGGCTCGCCGCCGCGGTGATCATGGCCAGGGCAGGGCTGGCAGTGGAGGTCTACGAGGCGGAGGCGACGCCGGGGGGCGGATCGCGGACGGCCGAGCTGACGCTGCCCGGCTACCGGCACGACGTGTGCGCCGGGGCGCATCCGATGGCGTTGGCGTCACCGGTGTTCCGCGCGTTCGATCTGGCCGCGCACGGTGTCGAGCTGCTCGCCCCGGAGGTGTCCTACGCGCATCCGCTCGACGGCGGTGTGGCCGGGCTGGCCTGGCGGGATCTGGAGCGGACCGTGGATGACCTCGGTCGTGACGGCGCGGCCTGGCGCAGGTTGCTCGCGCCGCTGGTGCGGCACTGGCCGGACGTGGTCGAAGTCGGGATGTCGGATCTGCGTCGCGTGCCATCGGGGCTCGCGACCGCGATCCGGTTCGGCCTGCGCACGTTCGAGCAGGGATCTCCGCTGTGGGACATCAGGTTCCGCGAAGAGGTCGCGCCCGCCCTGCTGACCGGCGTCGCCACCCACGCCATCATCCCGCCCCGCGCGATCACGGCGGCCGGGGCCGGGCTGATGCTGGCCACCCTGGCCCATGCCGGGGGCTGGGTTCTTCCGCGCGGCGGCAGCCAGGCGATACCCGACGCGCTGATCGCCGAGCTCGAACGTCTCGGCGGCCGAGTGCACACCGGGCACCGGGTCGACTCGCTGGACGAGTTCGCCGACGCCCGCGCGATCCTGCTCGACATCGCCCCGGCCGAACTGCTGCGCATCGCGGAGCATCGGTTGCCCGCCCGCTATGCGAAGCGACTGCGGCGTTTCCGCTACGGCGGCGCGGCCTGCAAGGTCGACTTCGCACTTTCCGGTCCGGTGCCGTGGCAGGCCGAGGGCTGTGCGCTGGCCGGAACGGTGCACGTGATCGGCACCCGCGCCGAAGCCATGGCGGCCGAGCACGCCGTCGCCATGGGACGACATGCCGAACGCCCCTATGTGCTGTCCATCCAGCCCGGCGTGGTCGACCCCACACGCGCGCCAGCCGGTGGCCACACCTTCTACACCTACGCCCACGTGCCGAACGGCTCGACCCGCGACATCAGCGAGAACGTGATCGCCCAGGTCGAGCGCTTCGCACCGGGTTTCCGCGACCTGATCGTGGCCAAGAACGTGCGCACCGCGGCCGAAATGCCTGCCCACAACGCCAACTACATCGGCGGCGACATCTCCGCGGGCGCGATGACCCTGCGCCAGTTCGCATTCCGCCCGGCCCCGCGCTGGAACCCTTACGCCACCTCCATTCCCGGCGTCTACCTGTGCTCCTCGGCCACCCCGCCCGGGCCGGGCGTGCACGGCATGAACGGCTTGCATGCCGCACGCCATGCCCTACGCGACCGTTTCGCCATCCGCACCGACCCCCTCGACCTCCTGCGCACCCCAGCCCCTCAGGTTCGCTGAGATTTTCGCAGATCATGCCGGTGACCTCGCCGTCCCGCCGTGCGGCGCCTGTATGCGGCATGCCACGCCTCGCGGGGACCTAACCCTTGGCAGGTTCCGCGCGGTAGAGGTCGGGTTCGAGGTAGATAACGCGCGCGGCCGGTACCGCCGCGCGGACGCGCGACTCGGCGTCATCGATCGCGGTCGCGATCGCGCCGACGTCCAGGCCCGGGACCACGCCGACCTTCGCCGCCACGAGCAGCTCCTCCGGACCGAGATACTGGGTCTTGAGGTGGATCACGCGATCGATGCGGGTGTCGTCGACCAGGTTCGCCTGGATCAGCCGGTTCTCGTCGGGCGTGGCGCCCTCGCCGATCAGCAGGCTCTGCATCTCCACGATCAGCACGATGGCGATGACACCGAGCAGCGCGCCGATGGCCAGGGTGCCGAGACCGTCCCACACCGGGTCGCCGGTGAGCATGGTCAACCCGACGCCCGCCAACGCGAGCAGCAGGCCGACCAGCGCGCCGGTGTCCTCCAGCAGCACCACCGGAAGCTCCGGGCTGCGCGAATTGCGGATGAACCGCCACCAGCTCGCGTCGCCCTTGAGCGGCTTGGATTCGCGGACCGCGGTGGTGAAGCTGTAGATCTCCAGCCCGATCGCGATCACCAGGATCACGATCGCCACGATCGGCGAAGTCAGTTCCTCCGGATGCTGGACCTTGTGGATGCCCTCGTAGATGGCGTATCCGGAGCCGAGGGTGAACAGCACCAGCGCCACGATGAACGAATAGAAGTAGCGGTTGCGCGCGTAGCCGAATGGGTGCAGCTCCGTTGCTTCCTTCGCGGCGCGCCGCTGGCCGAGCAGCAGCAATCCCTGATTGCCGGTATCGGCCACGGAGTGCACGGCCTCGGCGAGCATCGATCCCGAGCCGGTGATCGCCGCACCGACGAACTTCGCCGCGGCGATTCCCGCATTCGCGGTCAACGCCGCGATGATCGCCTTCTTGCCACCGCCAGCCGACATGGCCGCATGTCCTCTCTGTCTTCGAGCTATCCGCGAACAGCCTAACGGGCGCGGTCGGACGCAGTCTCCAGCCCGCGCACGGCCGCAGGCCCCGGACCGGTCATGCGGTCGCGCCGACGCACGCGCAGAAGAGCTGGACGTTACCGTCCACCGCTTGGGCCCGAATGTCGGTGTCGGCGGCGGAAATCCAGGCCGCGCCGCCGCGGGTGAGCTCGAGCGAGGAGTCGTTCTGCCACAGGCGCACCGTTCCCGCGGTGCACAGCACGATGCCCGGTCCCGCCGCGGTGAGCGGTACCCGCGCCGAGCCCGCGACGAGGTCGAAGCGCCGCAGCGCGAATTCCGGCGCGGGCGTGCGATAGCGCACCGACCCGTCGCCCGCCGGCTCCGGCAGCACGACGGGCAGGCTGATCGGCTCGAAGTCCAGCACTCGCAACAGCTCCGGCACGTCGACGTGCTTCGGCGTGAGACCGCCGCGCAGCACGTTGTCGGAGTTGGCCATGATCTCCACGCCGACCCCGCGCAGGTAGGCGTGCAGGTTCCCGGCCGCGAGGAACAACCCCTGGCCCGGCTCCAGGGTGACCCGGTTCAGCAGCAGCGATGCGAGCACACCCGCGTCGCCGGGATAGGCCTCGGCGAGTTCGAGCGTGGTGCGCGCCTCGGCGGTGAACTCGCGCGTGCCCTTGCCGGACAGATACCGCACGCAGCCGTCCAGCACCGCGGGCAGCAGCGTGGCGAGCACGTGCTGCGGCAGCGTGATCCAGGTGGTGAACAAGGTGCGCAGCCCATCCGAATCCTGTTGCGCGGCAAGGAGATCGGTGTAGGAGCTCAGCGCGTCCACGGCCAGCGCGCGGAGCAGCGCGACCGTGCGGTGCGGGTCGCGGAAACCGGCCAGCGCCTCGAAGCGATCCAGCGCGACGACCAACTCGGGCTTGTGGTTCTCGTCGCGGTAGTTGCGCAGCGGCGAGTCCAAGGGCACCTTGGCCCGGTTCTCCCGGTCGAACCCGGCCTTGGCCTGCGCCATGCTCGGATGCGCCTGCAAGGACAGCGGCTCCTCGGCCGCCAGGACCTTCAGCAGGAACGGTAGCTTGCCGCCGAATTCCGCCGCGGCGGCGCCCAATTCCCGATCCGGGTCGGCGGCGACCAGCTCCAGCAGCGAGGTGGTGCGGTCGCCGAGCCGCACGTACGCGGGGTCGGCGGGGTGGGCGCCGAACCACAGTTCGGCCTCCGGATGGGCGGACGGCACCGGCCTGCCGCACAGCTGAGCGAGCGCGGTGCGCGACCCCCAGGCATACGAACGCAGCGCACCAACCAGTTCGTGCACTAGTAGCTTCCCCCGAACTGCCCCTGGCTGTCGGCCGCGACGGCGCGGGAGCCGATCAGCCGCAGGTAGGCGGCGGCCATCTCCAGCCGCAGCGCTAGCACGGCGAGCTGTTCGAGTTCGGTGCCTTGTCCGGGCGCGGACTCCTCGGCGCGGGTCGGCCCGGGCGCGGTGGGGTCGGTCATATCGGTATGCAGCACGTCGACGTCGGCGTTCACCAGATCGGCGTCCACCAGATTCGACTCGCCGCCGAACACCGCGATGCGGCGGCGCGCGGCGGCACGATCGCGATCGGCGCTGAGCACGAACACCCGCATGCGCTCCACCGGAGCGGGTCCGTCGAGTTCCTCGTCGTGGAACAGCGGATCGAAATCGGGCGCGGATTCGCCTGCGGCCTCGTTCATCCTGGCCTTGGCTGCCACGGCCTCGGCCAGGTCCACCGCGGTGGCCACCTTGCCTGCGGACTGCAGCAGCACCTCGGCGCCGTGCTCGGCCAATTCGGCGGCGGCCGGTGAATCGCCCGCCAGCACGATGCCGCGCTGCTGCATGCGCGCGGCCAACGTCTTGGCGGGATTGTGGAAGACCTCGTTGTGTGGACCGTCGCGCAGCGCCTCCGCGTCCAGTACGTCGGCCAGCTCGGTGAGCTCGGGGACGGCCACGCCGGTGCGCACCGGGTCGACCGCGCGCAGCACCGCGATTCCGGCGGCCAGGAAGCGCAGCAGGCGATTGTGCCCGAGTACCTGCACTCTCGGCTCCAGCAGTGCGGCGCGACCGGCTGCCGCGGCACGCAGCGGCCCTTCGTGCGGCGCGGCGACGACCACTTCGGCGCCGCGGCGCAACGCCCGATCGACAGCGTCGATCAGCCGCGGGTCGCCCGCGTCGTCGCCGGCGACCAGCACGACATCCAGTGGCCCCACCCACGGCGGTAGGGCCGCGGCGGGCACGACGGGGAGGCCGGCACGGTCGCCGAGCGCGGCGACGAGCAGGCCCGCGGCCCGCGCGGCACGCCCGGAACCGGAGACCAGTACCACGCTGCGCGGTCGCAGATCGGCCAAGCGGGCCAGCGCGTCCTCACCAACGGCCGCCGCGGTGGCGCGCACCTGGGCGCCGCCCGAGGCGGCCGAGCGCAGGGCGCCGCCGGCATCGGCTGCCTCGAGCGAAGCGGCATCGTCGAGGTCGAGCACCGGTGTTCCAGCGATCATCGGGCGTCCCACCTCCCCTCATCGCGCTGTGTCGTTTCCGCCCCCGCGCCCACCCGGTAGGGCTGCCATACCGAGACCGAGTCGGGCGAATCCAAGGCCTGTGATTCCACTATTCCAGTCAGGAGCGCACGATGCTCAGGATCTCGGTTACGAGTGCGTCTACTTCCTCCGCCGATCGGGCCTCGACGTTCAGCCGGAGCAACGGCTCGGTATTCGACGCGCGCAGGTTGAACCAGGCGTTGTCGGCCAGTTGCACGGTCACCCCGTCCAGCCGGTCCACCGAGTGCGCCCGGTCCGCGAAAGCATCCACCACGGCCATCGTCCGAGCAGCCGCGTCGGACACCGTGGAGTTGATCTCACCGGAAGCCGCGTAGGTCGCGTACGACGACATCAGTTCCGACACCGGCCGGTCCTTCTCGCCGAGCGCGGCCAGCACGTGCAGCGCCGCGAGCATCCCGGAGTCGGCGCCCCAGAAGTCGCGGAAGTAGTAGTGCGCGGAGTGCTCGCCGCCGAACACGGCTCCGGTGGTGGCCATTTCCTGCTTGATGAACGAGTGGCCCACCCTGGTGCGCACCGGCGTCCCGCCCAGCTCGTGCACCAGCTCCGGTACCGCGCGCGAGGTGATCAGATTGTGGATGATCACCGCGCCCGGCTCCTTGGCCAGCTCGCGCTCGGCGACCAGCGCGGTGATCGCCGATGGCGACACCGGGTCGCCGTTCTCGTCGACCACGAAGCAGCGGTCGGCGTCGCCGTCGAAGGCCAGGCCGATGTCCGCGCCCGAACCGCGGACCAGCTTCTGCAGGTCCACCAGGTTCGCCGGGTCGAGCGGGTTGGCTTCGTGGTTCGGGAAGCTGCCGTCCAGCTCGAAATACAGCGGGACGATGGTCACCTGCGGCAGCGTGCCGAGCACCGCGGGCACGGTGTGGCCGCCCATGCCGTTGCCCGCGTCCACGGCGATGGTGAGCGGGCGGATGCCGCCGAGATCGACCAGGCCGCGTAGGTAGGCCGCGTAGTCGGTGAGCAGATCCAGTTCCGTCGCGGTGCCGCGTTCGCCCGGGTAATCGGGCACGCCCTCGATCAGCTCGTTCTTGATGGTGGCCAGGCCGGTGTCCTGGCCGACCGGGAGAGCCTTGGCGCGGCACAGCTTGATGCCGTTGTAGCGGGCCGGGTTGTGGCTGGCGGTGAACATGGCGCCAGGGCAATCCAGGTGGCCGGAGGCGAAGTACAGCTGGTCGGTCGAGGCGAGGCCGATGTGCACCACGTCGAGTCCCTGGCCGAGCGCGCCGTCGGCGAAGGCGGCCGAGAGCGCGGGGGAGGAGTCCCGCATGTCGTGTCCGATGACGATCCGGCTCGCGCCCTCCGCGCGCATCAACCTGGCGAACGACGCGCCGACGTCCCTGACGAATTCCGCGTCGATCTGATCACCGACCACACCGCGAACGTCGTAAGCCTTGATCACCGCGTTCACGAATTCGGCAGAGCGGGCGACTGTCATGCCCAACACCCTAGTGGTTGCGCCGGGCCGGTCCGACACCCTCCTGGCCGGATCAGGACGGCGGGTCGGGAAGCACCCGGAGATGGCCGCGACGGCCGGTGCGTGTGGTGCGCGGTGGCGGGGGTGTGTAGTCGCGGTAGCCGCGCTGCTCGTGTTCCGGCGGGCGGCGGCGTAGGCCGGCCTCGCGCACCGCCTCCGCGAGCGCGGTCAGATCGTCGTCATCCGGTGTGCTGGAGGAGAATCCGCCTTCGTGGCGGACCAGTTCCCAGCCCTTCGGAGCGGTGATTCGGGAGCCGTGCGTTTCGCAGAGATCCCAGGAGTGCGGTTCGGCGACCGTCGCGAGCGGCCCGACCACTGCCGTCGAATCCGAGTACACATAGGTGAGCGTCGCGACGGCCGGATTCTTGCAGCCGGGACGGCAGCAACGACGCATGGGAATCACGCCGATGAGAGTAACCCCCCTGCCGCATCGATGGGGACAGACACGCTTGAAGAATCTCGGTCTGCTTTCAGCAGAACGAGGGCAGCACGGCATTCCGCGGCCGCGCAGGACACGGCCGGCGGTGTGTCGCGGAGCTGGAGCTCACCGGGTACCCAGTGGGTGGCCGGCGTACACGTGCGGCCGCACGTGTCCTTACGGGCGCTGTCGGACGTAGTCCATCCTCAGTCCGCGCACGGCCGGAGCGAAGGCGGAGGTAACGCTTACTCCGCAACGGCATTCGGGGGCCGTGGCCGGGTGGATGGGTGCGAATCACTCGGCTTCCGGATCGATCACGTCCGGGTCGACGCCGAGGTAGGTGGCGACCTGCTGGACCAGCACTTCACGCAGCAGGTCCACCAAGTCGTCGGGATCGCTGGCGCGCAGCTCGAGCGGCTTGCGGAACAGCACCACCCGCGCGCGGGTCGCCGCGCCGTGCCGGTCGACGCCTGCCGGGATGAGGCGGGACAGCGGCACCGGTCCGTCGGCCACGACCTCGTCCGGCCAGGTGACCGAATCCGGATGCAGCGGACGGATTTTCGGAACGTCGTCGACGGCGATGTCCAGCTTGGTGAGCCGGTCGTGCCAGCGGCTGTCCAGCGGGGCGAACGCCTCCAGCACCAGCCGGTCGAACTTCTGGCCGCGGGTCCGCCACGCCGGCACCGTGGGTGGCAGCATCGGCCCGCGCACCCCGCGGCCGCGGCGGGTCACCGACCGGGCGGTCGGCGGTCGACGCTTACGGGAACGTGCCATGACACAAAATCTAGGCCAGCAGGCGGAGGGCGTCCGCATCGAGGCGGCGAGATCTTCTCTGGTCGTGTCGCTGTGCCCGGAGCCGCCCTGGTGGGGACCACGACTCCGGGCGCCGCGTACGTCGGTCAGCCGATGCCGCGCTTGAGGCGGCGGCGCTCCCGCTCGGAGAGACCGCCCCAGATGCCGAAGCGCTCATCGTGCGCGAGTGCGTACTCCAGGCACTCGTCGCGTACTTCACAGCCCATGCAGATCCGTTTGGCCTCACGGGTGGAGCCGCCCTTCTCGGGGAAGAACGCCTCCGGATCGGTCTGCGCGCACAGAGCGCGCTCCTGCCATTGCTCTTCGATGGATTCGAACATCTCGTCGAAGCCGGTCACGACCAGGCTGAGCCGGGGCGCCGCGACTCCGTCACCCCCCTCTCCGTCCTTCCAGCCGTTGTCTGCGCAGACGCCACGTGCTGCGCCTGCTGTGGAATCGGTCGGCGAGACCATCTCGTTGGCCACGCTCCGCCTCCTCACTGTGTGTTAGCGCAGAATGATTCTTTCCGTCGGACCAACACGCACACCGACGGCCATACCCCGCGACGTTGTCCCGCGGACGTCCCCGAGCTTGTCATCCCGATGCGAACATCTGTTCGAAATGCCGCTCGCGCCTTGAACTCTCGCGCGAACCCGGAATGACATGACTGTGATTAGACACGCCGGACGCGTCGATGGTCAAGCCGCCGTCGCTATTCCGTTACTATCCGCAGCCGCATTCCGAACTGATCTTGCACCGTGCAATAGCAAATAAACAGCAAATTTGCCGCGAATGGGGGTTGCCACGCCACCGCATAGGCTGTGCGGATGTGACTGGACAACAAGCGGGCCGCACACCCGCGAACGGACCACGGATCGCCGTGCTGGTCGGCGGTGTCGGCGGCGCGCGTTTCCTTCAGGGCGTCCGGGAACTGCTGCCCGAGGCCGACGTCGCCGCGATCGTGAACGTCGGCGACGACGTCTGGATGCACGGCCTCCGGATCTGTCCCGACCTCGACACCTGCATGTATACCCTGGGCGGCGGCATCGATACCGAGCGGGGCTGGGGCCGGGTCGGCGAGACCTGGCACGCCAAGGAGGAGCTCGCGAAATATCGCGTGCAGCCGGACTGGTTCGGCTTGGGCGACCGTGATATCGCCACGCATCTGATCCGCACCGAAATGTTGCGCGCCGGATACCCGCTCTCCGCGGTCACCGAGGCGCTGTGCAACCGGTGGCAGCCGGGCGTGAAACTGATCCCGGCAACCGACGATCGATGCGAAACGCATGTCGTTGTGACCGATCCGGACAACCCTGGCGAACGACGCGCGATCCATTTCCAGGAGTGGTGGGTTCGCTACCGCGCGAACATCGAGACCCATGGATTCGCCACAATTGGCGCCGAGGAAGCCCAACCGGCGCCAAATGTGATCGAAATCATAGAATCCGCTGATGTGGTCTTGCTCGCACCGTCGAACCCCGTCGTGAGCATCGGCGCCATCCTGGCGGTGCCCGGTATCCGCGGCGCGCTGCGCACCACCGCGGCCAAAGTGATCGGCGTCTCCGGCGTCATCGACGGCAAGCCGTTGCGCGGCATGGCCGACGAGTGCCTGTCGGTGATCGGGGTGGAGACCACGGCCGAGGCGATCGGCCGCTACTACGGCGCGCGTTCGGCCACCGGAATCCTGGACGGCTGGCTGATCCACAGCACCGACACCGCCGACGTGCCCGGTGTGGAGGTGCGCAGCGTGCCCTTGTTGATGACCGACCCGCCGACCACCGCCGAAATGGTGCGTCAGGCGCTCGAGCTCGCCGGAGTGAAGCCGTGACGACCACACCGACCGATCACGCGGCCGGAGAGCTGCGCATTCTGCCCATCACCGGGCTGCCGGAGTTCCGGCCGGGTGACGACCTCGCCGAGCACATCGCGCGCTGCGCGCCGTGGCTGGCCGACGGCGACGTGCTCGTGGTCACCAGCAAGATCGTCGCGAAGGTCGAAGGGCGCATCGTGGACGCGCCGCTCGACCCCGAGGAACGCGATGCCGCCCGGCGCAGGCTCATCGACCAGGAGGCGGTGCGGGTGCTCGCCCGCAAGGGCCGCACGCTGATCACCGAGAACAAGCTCGGCATCGTGCAGGCGGCTTCCGGCGTCGACGGCTCGAACGTCGAACAGGGTGAGTTGGTGCTGCTTCCCACCGATCCCGACGCCAGCGCCAAGGCGCTGCGCGCTGCCGTGGCCGAACGGCTGGGCGTGACGGTCGCGGTGGTCGTCACCGACACCATGGGCCGTGCGTGGCGCAATGGACAGACCGACGCGGCCATCGGCGCGGCGGGGGTTCGGGTGCTGCACGACTACGCGGGCGCGGTGGACGGTCAGGGCAACGAGCTGGCCGTCACCCAGGTGGCCGTAGCCGATGAGCTGGCCGCCGCCGCGGATCTGGTCAAGGGCAAGCTCGGCGGTGTTCCGGTCGCGGTGGTCCGCGGGCTGCCGGTCGTCGACGACGGATCCAGCGCCGCCGACCTGCTGCGCGGCGGTACCGAGGACCTGTTCTGGCTCGGCACCGCCGAGGCGATCGAGCGCGGGCGTCGAGAGGCCATCCTGCTGCGTCGCTCGATTCGTCAGTTCGCCGACGCTCCGGTCGATCCCGAACGCATTCGGGCGGCGGTGTCGGTCGCGCTGACCGCGCCCGCCCCGCATCACACCCGTCCGGTGCGATTCGTCTGGCTGCGCAAGCCGGGACTGCGTACCCAGCTGCTGGAGGCGATGGCGGAGAAGTGGCGCGCGGATCTGGCCGCCGACGGACTCACGCCGGAGCGGATCGAGCGCCGGGTCGCCCGCGGCCGGATCCTGTTCGACGCTCCCGAGGTGATCATCCCGTTCTGCGTGCCGGACGGGGCGCACGACTATGCAGACGAGCGCAGGCGCGCCCATGAGCGCACCATGTTCACCGTCGCGGTGGGCGCGGCGGTGCAGGGGCTGCTGGTCGCCCTGGCCGCCGAGGGGATCGGCAGCTGCTGGATCGGTTCGACCATCTTCGCGCCGGAAATCACCCGCGACGTCCTGGGCTTGGCCGAGGATTGGAGTCCGCTGGGCGCGATCGCCATCGGCCATCCGCTCGAAGAGCTGACCCCACGGCCGGTGGTCGGCGCCGGGTCCGGGCTGGTCGAGCTGTGACGGTGCTCAGGGGCAAGTCCGGCGAACCGGGGCGCCGCCGGTGAGCGCGGAATCCCTGCACGCCTCGGCCACCGCACTGCTCGAATCCTGGTGTCCGGCAGTCGATTCCGATCGGTCGCTGCGCGAGGCGATGCTGGCGTTCCTCGGCTCGGCTCCGCGCGGCTGCCTGCGCGAGCACGCGCCGGGCCACATCACCGCCTCCGCGGTGGTCTTCTCCGCGGACGGTCGCGAGGTGCTGCTCACCCTGCATCCGCGCGTCGGACGTTGGATCCAGCTCGGCGGCCACTGCGAGGAGCGTGACGACACCGTCGCCTCCGCCGCGCTGCGCGAAGCGACCGAGGAGTCCGGCATCGCGGGTCTGCGCCTGGATCCGGGTCTCTACGGCGCCCAAGCGCATCCGATCACTTGCTCGCTGGGTGTGCCCACCCGGCACCTCGACCTGCTGTTCCGTATCACCGCTCCCGCGGGCGCGGTCCCGGTGCGCAGCCACGAATCCACCGATCTGCGCTGGTGGCCGGTGGACGCGTTGCCCGCCGACGCCGACGTTCTGCTGCGCTGACACGCCCAGCGCTCGAGCCCCGGTCGGACGCCCCATCCGGCCGGGGCTCTGGCGTGCCCGCACCACACTTGGTTTACAAATTGCCTGATTTGTCTAGACAGACGACAAATTGCCGTCTATCGTCCAATTCGAGAGGTTATGCACGTCACATGTGGCGTGTCCTTGGGAATGGAGACAACGATGTCGACGAACGCCGACAGGGCCGTGCGGCCGGTCGAGGTACCGGCTTGGCGCGACCGCAAGCGCTATTTGTGGCTGTGGGGGTTGTTCGCCCCTACGGGCCTGTTCACCATCGGGCTTCCGCTCATCTGGGCGCTGAACGAACTCGGCTGGCATCGCCTCGCGCACGTGCCGTTCTGGCTCGGGCCGGTCCTGGTCTACGTCCTGATTCCGATCGCCGACGTCTTCTTCGGTCCGGATGGCGCCAATCCGCCCGACGAGGTGATGGAGTACCTGGAGAACGACAAGTACTACCGCTACCTCACCTACCTGTACCTGCCGTTCCAGTACGCCACGCTGCTCATGGGCGCCTACCTGATCACCGCGACCGACGTGAGCTGGCTCGGCATCGACGGTGGGTTGCAGGTGGTGGACAAGATCGGCCTGGCGATCACCGTCGGCATGATCGGCGGCATCGGCATCAACACCGCGCACGAACTCGGTCACAAGAAGGTGGAGCTGGAACGCTGGCTCTCCCGCATCGCGCTGGCCCAGTCGTTCTACGGGCACTTCTACATCGAGCACAACCGCGGCCACCACGTCCGCGTCGCGACGCCGGAGGATCCGGCCAGTTCCCGGGTGGGCGAGTCGTTCTGGGCCTTCTGGCCGCGCACCGTGTGGGGCAGCCTGAAATCGTCCTGGCAGCTGGAGAAGGCCCGCCTGGAGCGGCTCGGCACGAAGCCGTGGAGCCTGCGCAACGAGGTGCTCAGCGCCTGGCTGATGTCGGCGGTGCTGTACGCGGCGTTGCTCGCGGTGTTCGGCATCGAGCTGCTGCCGTACCTGATCCTGCAGGCCGTGGTCGGCTTCAGCCTGCTGGAGGCGGTGAACTACCTGGAGCACTACGGCCTGGTGCGCCAGCGCACGGCGAGCGGACGGTACGAGCGGCCCGCCCCGGTGCACAGCTGGAACAGCGACCACATCGTCACCAACATCTTCCTGTACCACCTGCAGCGGCACAGCGATCACCACGCCTACCCGACCCGGCGCTACCAGACGCTGCGCAGCTGGGACGGCGCGCCGAACCTGCCGAGCGGTTACGCCAGCATGATCCTGTTGGCCTACTTCCCCCCGCTGTGGCGCCGGGTCATGGACAAGCGCGTTCTCGCGCACTACGGCGGCGACATCACCCGCGCCAACATCGATCCGGGCAAGCGGGGCAAGGTGCTCGCGCGCTACGGCGTCCACGACGAAGTCGCCGTCCAAGATGCAGCCACCGGGGGTGGCGCATGAGCGCGGGAGCCGAGCGGCAGCGAGGCGCAGGCATGAGCTCGTACCGCTGCCCCGTCTGCGACTACGTCTTCGACGAGGCGAAAGGCGCGCCGCACGAGGGATTTCCGCCGGGCACCCGGTGGGAGACGGTGCCGGACGACTGGTGCTGCCCGGATTGCGGCGTGCGGGAGAAAATCGACTTCGAGCCGATAGGGGCGAGCAAATGAATGACTACAAGCTGTACCAATGCATCCAGTGCGGCTTCGAATACGACGAGGCCGAGGGCTGGCCGGAGGACGGCATCGCGCCGGGTACCCGCTGGGACGACATTCCCGACGACTGGACCTGTCCGGACTGTGGTGCCGCCAAGGCGGACTTCTTCATGGTCGAAATCGAGCGGTCGTGAGATTTTGACTGCGGCAGTTCCCCGTGACAGTGTCGCGGGTATGCCGCGCAACGGAACCAGGATTCCCTACCAGGAGGCCGCGCGGGAACTGCTGCGGACGTCGGTCCTGGACGCGATGCGCGAGCTGCTCACCGAGCGGGACTGGTCCAAGATCACGCTCGGTGACGTCGCGGGCAGGGCGGGCGTGAGCAGGCAGACGCTCTACAACGAGTTCGGCTCGCGGGCCGGCCTCGCCGAGGCCTACGCCCTGCGCCTGGCCGACGACTTGGTCGATCACGTGGACGCGGCGATCAACGGCAACGTCGGTGACGTCCGCGCCGCGTTCCACGATGGCGTGGCCAACTTCTTCGTCGACGCCGCCGCCGACCCCTTGGTCCAGTCGCTGGTCGCGGGCGAGGTGAAGCTGGATCTGCTGCGGCTGATCACCCTCGATGCCGGGCCGTTGCTCGAGCATGCGACCGAGCGGCTGTCGCGCGCCTTCCAGCACAGCTGGGTGGCTGTGACGGCCGCCGAATCGGACGTGATCGCGCACGCGCTGGTGCGGATCGCCCTCAGCTATATCCCCACTCCGCCTGCTCCGGGGCGAGATGCGCCCGCGGAGCTGAGCGCGCTGCTGAGTCCGTACGTGGAGGCCATCCTCGCCGCGCGGATCCCGAGCTGAGCGGGCGCCGGCAACCGGCTCGCGACGCGTCAGCATCTGTGCGGCGACTTGAAAACCGACTGCACGGCTTGTAATCGCTGACACGTTTCACCGCCAACGGTGTGTAACAGACGGAAAGTCTGCCAGTATTCTCAGGCGGGTCGGGTCGTCGGAGTTTCATGTCTTCATTGAGTGGGGCAAAAGTGCAAACGGTTGGCAATCCGGTGGGATCGCCCGATCCCAAACGCCATCTGTGGGTTCTCGGCTTGCTGGCACCATCCTCGGCTTTGCTGCCGTCGCAGCTCGTGCTCCACACCGGTGTGGAGGTGTTCTGGTGGATCGGACCGATCATCGTGCTGATCGTGATTCCGGTGCTGGACTGGACGATCGGCGAGGACGGCAGCAACCCGAAGGACGAGGACTACGAGCTGCTGTCCAACGATAGGTACTACCGGTGGTGCACCTATCTGATGCTGCCGGTGCAGCTGATCGGGCTGGTGATCGCGAGCTACATGTGGGCCGGTGACGAGCTGAGCGTGGTCGACAAGCTCGGCTTGGCCGCCACCCTGGGTTTCGTCAGCGGCATCGGCATCAACGCCGCGCACGAACTCGGCCACCGGGTCGAGCACCTGGAGCGCTGGCTGGCCAAGATCGCCCTCGCCCAGTCCGGGTACGGGCACTTCTTCGTCGAGCACAACCGCGGCCACCACGTGCGCGTGGCGACCCCGGAGGATCCGGCCAGCGCCAGGCTGGGGGAGTCGCTGTGGGAGTTCTTGCCGCGCAGCGTCTCCGGGAGCTTCCGTTCGGCGATCGCCCTGGAACGCGAGCGTCTCGCCCGCAAGGGCAAGGGCTGGTGGAGCGTCGGCAACCACATCATGCAGGCGTGGTCGATGACGGTGGTGCTGTTCGGCACCCTGGTCGCGGTGTTCGGCTACCAGGTGCTGCCCTGGCTCGCGTTGCAGGCGGTGATCGGCATCGGGCTGCTGGAGACGGTGAACTACGTCGAGCACTACGGCCTGCTGCGCGCCCGCCGCCCGAACGGCATGTACGCCCGCTGCTCGCCGCGGGACAGCTGGAACAGCGACCACCTGGTCACCAACATCTTCCTGTTCCACTTGCAGCGCCACAGCGATCACCACGCCAACCCGGGCCGTCGCTACCAGACGCTGCGCAGCTCGGAGCAGGCCCCGCAACTGCCGGCCGGATACGCCACCATGATCGTGTTCGCCGCCATCCCGCCGCTGTGGCGGTGGGTGATGGACGAGCGCGTCCTCGCCCACTACGGCGGCGACGTCACCCTGGCGAACATCCAGCCGCGCAAGCGGCGCCGGATCCTCGCTGCCCGCGGGGTGATCGCGTAAGACGCCGAGCGAAGGCCGAGGCAGCCGCGTGAACGGCGCGGTCGGACGAAGTCCGTCGGCGGACCGGGCCGGGCCGAGCACGGGAGAGGCAGCCGCGTGGTCCGCGCCCGGTCGCGAGCGACTAGCCTTGCCTCGGTACTTGCCGAACCAGGAGAGGCTGATGACCACCTCAGAACTTCCCGCACGCACGTCGTTGACCGCCGATGTCCGAGGCGGCATCGATTACAAGGTGGCGGATCTGTCGCTGGCCGAATTCGGCCGCAAGGAGATCCGTCTCGCCGAACACGAGATGCCCGGTCTGATGGCGCTGCGCCGTGAGTACGCCGAGGTGCGGCCGCTACAGGGCGCGCGCATCTCCGGCTCGCTGCACATGACGGTGCAGACCGCGGTGCTGATCGAGACCCTCACGGCGCTGGGCGCGCAGGTGCGCTGGGCCTCGTGCAACATCTTCTCCACCCAGGACCACGCGGCGGCCGCCGTGGTCGTCGGCCCGCACGGCACCGTCGACGAGCCCAAGGGCACTCCGGTGTTCGCCTGGAAGGGCGAGACCCTGGAGGAGTACTGGTGGGCCGCCGAGCAGATGCTCACCTGGCCGGACGAGCCGGCCAACATGATCCTCGACGACGGCGGCGACGCCACCATGCTCGTGCTGCGCGGCGCGCAGTTCGAGAAGGCGGGCGTGGTGCCACCGGAGGACGCCGACCACTCGGCCGAGTACAAGGTGTTCCTGAACCTGCTGCGCGAGCGGTTCGAGACCGACCGCGGCAAGTGGGGCAGGATCGCCGAATCGGTCCGCGGCGTCACCGAGGAGACCACCACCGGCGTGCTGCGGCTCTACCAGTTCGCGGCGGCGGGCGAACTGGTGTTCCCGGCGATCAACGTCAACGACTCGGTCACCAAGAGCAAGTTCGACAACAAGTACGGCACCCGCCACTCGCTGATCGACGGCATCAACCGCGGCACCGACGTGCTCATCGGCGGCAAGAAGATATTGATCTGCGGCTACGGCGATGTCGGCAAGGGCTGCGCGGAATCGCTTGCCGGACAAGGCGCCCGGGTGCAGGTGACCGAGATCGACCCGATCAACGCGCTGCAGGCGCTGATGGACGGCTACGACGTGGTGACCGTGGAGAAGGCGATCGGCGAGGCCGACATCGTCATCACCGCCACCGGCAACAAGGACATCATCACCCTCGACCACATGAAGGCGATGAAGGACCAGGCCATCCTGGGCAACATCGGTCACTTCGACAACGAGATCGACATGGCCGCGCTGGAGCGTTCCGGCGCAACGAAATTGACCATCAAGCCGCAGGTCGACCTGTGGACCTTCAAGGAGACCGGCCGCTCGATCCTGGTGCTGTCGGAAGGGCGTCTGCTGAACCTCGGCAACGCGACCGGGCATCCGTCGTTCGTGATGTCGAACAGCTTCTCCAACCAGGTGATCGCGCAGATCGAGCTGTGGACCAAGCCCGACGAGTACGACAACGAGGTCTACCGCCTGCCGAAGCACTTGGACGAGAAGGTCGCTCGCATCCACGTCGAGGCGCTCGGCGGCGAGCTGACCAAGCTCACCAAGGACCAAGCCGAATACATCGGCGTGGACGTGGAGGGCCCGTTCAAGCCGGACCACTACCGCTACTGAGGCGCAGAACTCCGGGAGCCCGTCGGCACCGAAAGGTGCCGGCGGGCTCGGCCTATTCCACATGATGCGATGCGGTCGGCTGTGCTGTGTTGGCTGGCGGCCGTCGAAAAGGGAGTTCCGACAACGCATTCCGAGGTATCACTACGGCCAGATCGTCAACGTCAATGGCCAACAGTGGAAGATCACAGCCGAGGTGGGCAACGGACAAGGGTATGTGTTGCGCGATAGCTACGATCGGACGTACCAAGTCAACTGCTAATAGCCACGTTGCGGCCGAGGTCGTCACTCGAGGCGGCACTTTTGCGGTTTGCCGAAAGTGCCGCCTCGCCGGTGTTAGCGGCCCGCGGTCGGCGGGGTATTCTGCCTGGTCATGGGAGTGCTGATAGCAGTCGAGGGCCTCGACGGCGCGGGCAAGCGGACCCTGATCGAGCAAGTGGTCGCCGATCTGCGGGATCGCGGGCTGCACGTCGCGACGATGGCCTTCCCACGCTACCGCGTCTCGGTGCACGCCGACCTGGCCGCCGAGGCGTTGCGCGGCGCGCACGGCGATCTCGCTGACTCGGTCAGCGGCATGGCCGTGCTTTTCGCGCTCGACCGCGCGGGCGCTGTGGAGGAGCTGTCGAAGCTGTTGGTCGACAACGACGTTGTGCTCCTGGACCGCTACGTCGCTTCCAACGCCGCCTACTCGGCTGCCCGGCTTGGGCAGTCGGCCGACGGCGAAATTGTGCAGTGGGTGGGCGAATTGGAGTTCGGCAGATTCGCCCTGCCCGCGCCCGCGCTGCAAGTGTTGCTGGACGTGCCGACCGAACTGGCCGTCGAGCGAGCCCGCAGGCGAGGCGAACTCGACGCCGAACGCGCGCTCGACGCCTACGAGCGAGACGGCGGTCTGCAGCACCGGACCGGTGCGGTGTACCGTGAGCTGGCCGAACGTGCCTGGCATGGGCCATGGTGGACACATCGATCCGAGGACGACCCAGCTACGCTGGCCGCGCGGATCACCGAAATCGTTGGTCGATAAGGTTGGCTCTGCCACGGGTTCGCACCAGTGTTGGCGTGGCGGCCCGATCCTCGCCTGGGAGATGACAACATATAGTTATGAAGCCGAAGATTCTGGTCGTCGACGACGATATGGCACTCGCTGAGATGCTCACGATCGTCCTGCGCGGGGAAGGGTTCGACCCGCACGTGGTCGGCGACGGCACACAGGCCCTTGCGGCGGTTCGCGAGATCCGCCCCGATTTGGTGTTGCTGGACCTGATGCTGCCCGGCATGAACGGCATCGACGTGTGCCGCGTGCTGCGGGCCGATTCCGGGGTTCCGATCGTGATGCTCACGGCCAAGACCGACACGGTCGACGTCGTCCTGGGTCTGGAGTCGGGCGCCGACGATTACATCGTCAAGCCGTTCAAGCCGAAGGAACTCGTCGCCCGGGTGCGCGCCCGCCTGCGCCGCACCGAGGAGGAGCCCGCCGAGCTGCTGTCGATCGCGGATATCGTGATCGATGTGCCCGCGCACAAGGTCAGCCGGGGCGGCCAGCAGATCTCGCTGACGCCGCTCGAGTTCGATCTGCTCGTCGCACTGGCTCGCAAACCGCGCCAGGTGTTCACCCGTGAGGTCCTGCTCGAGCAGGTCTGGGGCTACCGGCACGCCGCCGACACCCGGCTGGTGAACGTTCACGTGCAGCGTTTGCGGGCGAAGGTCGAGAAGGATCCCGAGAATCCGGAGATCGTGCTGACCGTCCGCGGTGTCGGTTACAAGGCCGGACCGCCGTGATCCGGATTGAGCTCAGGGCCCGGAGGCGGTAGCTTGCCTGACCACGAAGGGCCCCGCCAAGGCCGGGCGGCGGATCTCACCAGCGTGCTCGCGCGTCTGCAACGATCGCTGGCACCCGTCGTGGCCTGGTTCCAAGAGGTCGGCGTCGCTCTCGGCCACCTCTGGCGCCGGTCCCTGCAGCTGCGCGTCATCGTATCGACGCTGACCCTGTCGCTGATCGTCATCACGATCCTCGGCGTGGTGCTGACCAGTCAGATCACCGACCGGCTGCTCGACGCCAAGATCAACGCGGCGGTCGAGGAGATGGACCGTGCGCGCAATACGGTGGAAAGCCAGCTGGCCGGTGTGCACGACGTCGGCGCCCAGCCCCAGCGATTGGAAGAGGCCCGCAACGCGCTGTCCAACCGTGGTAACACCGGCCAGTCCACCGGTGCCGCGGGCAGCTTCGATTCGGCGCTGAGTGTCATCGGTGGGATGCCGCCGCAGCAGGTTGGCCGCGGCCCGATCCAGGAGGTGCCCGAGGAGCTGCGCCGGTTCGTGCAGCGCAACCAGGTCAGCTACCAGTTCGCCACGGTCGCCGACGCGGAGGGGTACCACGGCCGCGCGCTGATCATCGGCAGTCCCAGCGCCGAGATCCCGACGCTGGAGATCTACCTGATCTTCCCGCTGGCCAACGAGGAACGCAGTCTGGCGCTGATGCGCGGCACCATGCTCGTCGGCGGCATCGTGCTGCTGGTGTTGCTTGCCGCGATCACCGCGCTGGTCACCAGGCAGGTGGTCCTGCCGATCCGCTCCGCGGCGCGGATCGCGGGCCGGTTCGCCGACGGCAGGCTCAAGGAACGCATGCTGGTGCGCGGCGAGGACGACATGGCGCGGCTGGCCCAGGCGTTCAACGAGATGGCCGAGAGCTTGTCCAACCAGATCACCCAGCTGGAAGAGTTCGGCAACCTGCAGCGCCGGTTCACCTCCGACGTCAGCCATGAGTTGCGCACCCCGCTCACCACCGTGCGGATGGCCGCCGACTTGATCCACGGCAGCAGCGACGACCTCGACCCCGCTCTGGCGCGCAGCGCCGAGTTGCTGGTCAACGAGCTGGACCGGTTCGAGGGCCTGCTCAACGACCTGCTGGAGATCAGCAGGCACGACGCGGGCGTCGCCGAACTCCAGGTGGAGTCGCTGGACGTGCGGATGTGCGCGCGGGCCGCGATCTCCACCGTGCGGCACCTGGCCAAGGACGCCGGGGTCGAGGTGATCACCGATATGCCGGACGAGCCGCTGGTCGCCGAGGTCGACCCGCGCCGGGTGGAGCGGGTGCTGCGCAATCTGCTCGCCAACGCGATCGACCACAGCGAGGGCAAGCCGGTGCTGCTGCGCATGCGCGGCGACGGCGAGGCCAACGCGGTCGCCGTCGTCGTGCGCGACCAGGGCGTCGGCCTCCGGCCCGGTGAGGAGAAGCTGGTCTTCAACCGGTTCTGGCGCTCGGACCCGTCCCGGATGCGCCGCTCCGGCGGCACCGGTCTGGGTCTGTCGATCAGCGTGGAGGACGCGAACTTGCATGAGGGCAAGCTCGAGGCGTGGGGCGAGGTCGGGCTCGGCGCGAGCTTCCGCCTGACGTTGCCGCTGGTGCGCGGGAAGAAGCTCGGCCCGAGTCCGCTGCCGCTGGAGCCCGCCCGCACGCCGATGCGGCTGGTCGAGAAGGAGCCGCCCGCCGAGCCGGCCGGCGCGACGGCTGCGGAGGGTGCCGAGCGAGATTCCGGGGAGCGGAGCGTTTCCGAGCTGGACAGCGTGAAAGACGTGGGCGCGGGTGCGCAGGCCGGTTCCTCGGAGTCGAACGTCGCCGAACCGGGTGCCGCGCGTACGCCGGATGCTGGACGGGATCCGCTGGAATCGAGCACTACCGGATCGGATGCGGCGCACGTGAGCCCAGAGGCCGGACCGGACGATAGGAAGGCGGGCACCGCTGGGGCGGATGGTGTCCGCACGGAAGACGTGAGCACGAAATCGGGCACTGCCGGAGTGGATGGTGTGCGCACGGACGAAGTGAGCGTCGAGTCCCCGAAGCCGGACGCGGCACGGGCGGAGAACGCGGAATCGGGCGATATCGCGACACCCGGCGAGAGCACCTCGTCCGGTGACGCGCCCGCGTCCGGTCCGAATGGATCACAGGCGCCCGAGTCGGCGCAGGCCGGTGGCGGCTCGACGCGCGAATCCGGGGACGGACAGTGATGCGAATGCGTGTCGGGTCCGCGCGGATGCGGCGGCTGACGGTGCTGGTCGCGGTGGTGGCGGTGGCCTTGTCGCCGCTTGCCGCGTGCGCCAGCCTGCCCGAGTCCTCCGCGCCGGAGGCACTGGGCACCCTCAACCGCGAGCCCACTCCCGAGGGCCCGCCGCCGCCGGTCGCCAACCGCGATCCCGATCTCCTGCTGCGCGACTTCCTCCAGGCCACCGCCGACCCGGCCAACCGGCATCTGGCCGCGCGCCAGTACATGACGCCGGCCGCCTCTACCGGGTGGGACGACGCCGCCGGCACCGTCATCGTGGAGAAACCCGACACGCTGCGGGAATCGCGCTCCGGCGACAAGGCCACCTACAAGATCCGCGCGCGCAAGGTCGGTGAGCTGGCCGCCGACGGCGGATACCGGCCCAGCGACGACATCGTCATCGTCGAGAACAAGATCGAGCTGACCAAGGTCGACGGCGAGTGGCGCATCGACGAGCTGCCCGACGGCGTCGTGATGGACTCCACCGCGTTCTTCAAGTCCTATCGGCGTTACGCGCTGTACTTCCTCGATCCGGGCGGCAACACGGCGGTGCCGGATCTGCGCTGGATCTCGGTGCCGAAGGGGCAGTTGACCCAGCGATTGCTGAGTTCGCTGATCGAGGGGCCGCAGCCCGCCCTCGCGCCGGTGCTGCGCAACGAGCTGGCGCCGCCGGTCGCGCTGCGCGGCGCGATCACCAAGATCAACGGTGACCCGGAGGGCGTTGGCATCGGACTCGGCGGCGTCAAGATCGACTTCGCCGGCGCGTCGGCGCTGAATCCGCGCGAGCGGGAATTGCTGGCCGCGCAAGTGGTGCTCACGCTCTCCGGCGCCGACATCCTCGGCCCCTACATGCTGCTCGCCGACGGCAAACCGCTGGACGAGCGGTTCGCCGCGAACGGTTGGAGCGCCGCGGACGTGCAGCAGTTCAATACCGGCACATCCACGCGCAACCAAGCTGGTTTGCACGCGCTGCGCGCCGGGGGATTGGTGCAGGTCACCGACAGTGGCGGCAGCGCGCCGACGCCGGGCTACTTCGGCCGGGTCAACAACCTGCAGTCGGCGGCGCTGTCCCCGGACGGCCAACTGGTCGCCGCGGTGGCGGAAGCGGGCAGGCCCGCGGGGGAGCCGTCGCGCGCCCTGATGGTCGGCACGTACGGCGGCAACGCCTTTCCCGTCGCCGAAGGCTTCACCATCACCCGGCCGTCCTGGACCGCCGACGGCAGCGCGGCATGGGCGGTGCTCGACGGTGGGCGGGTCATCCGCGCGGTCCACGACCGCGCCACCGGAAACGTATCGGTCCAGGAGGTCGATACCTCGGCGCTGACGGCGGCCTCGTCGGCCACGGCGCCGCGGTTACCGATCACAGAACTGCGGATCTCCCGGACCGGTGTGCGCGCGGTGATGATCGCCGACGGCAAGGTCTACGTCGCGGTCGTCGTGCCACAGCCCGACGGGAAGTTGAGCTTGACCTCGGCGCTTCCCGTCGGCGTCGGCCTCAGCACAGCCGCGGTGTCGGTGGACTGGCTCGACGCCGACACGATCATCATTGCGCGCGAAGGCAATGTCGACCCGGTGAGCACCGTCTCGGTGGACGGCTCGGAGCCGACCGCGCTGACGTCGCAGAACTTGACCGCGCCGGTCCGCTCGGTGAGCGCGAGTCCGGACCATCAATACGTGGCCGACTCGCGCGCGGTGCTCGAGCTGACCACCGCACCGGATCAGGGGCAGCCCTATTGGCGCGAGGTACCCGGACTGGGCGCGAACGCCCTTCCGGTGCTTCCCGGCTAGGCACTCCCGCCTCTCCGCGTCTTCAGGCCGTACTAGTCAGGGGACGCGGGATTTGCGTTCAGGTCCTGCGTCGGGGTGACGGGTGGCTTCTTGGGCGTGCCCGGTGAGTTACCCATGTGCATGCGAAATCAGTCGGCACGTTCGGCGACGGCAATCCGGCGCCGGAATGTGGCGAAAGGGCTCTGCGCAAGGTCTTGCATCAGGCGGTGACGTAGGCAGGGGAGCCGACCTTGTCGGGGGCCAGGTGCACACTCGGGCGATGCGGAATCTGCTCGATCTGGTCCTGCCCGCCGCCTGTGCGGGCTGCGGGCGGCCGGGCTCCGGGTGGTGCGCCGAGTGCGCTGCCGCGCTGGCCGGTCCGCCGCTACGGGTATGGCCGCGCACCGATCCCGGAGTCCCGTGCTGGGCGCTCGCGCCGTACGCCGGTCCCGCCCGCCGGGCGGTGCTCGCGGCGAAGGAACGCGGGCGGCGGGATCTAGCGGAGCCGCTGGGGGCCGCGCTCGCGGGCGGGCTCGCCGAGCTGCGGTCGGCAGGGCGGCCGCTGGTGCTGGTGCCCGCCCCGAGCAGGGCGGTGGCGGCGCGGCGCAGAGGCGGCGATCCGGTGCTGCGTTCGGCACGCTTCGCCACCCGATGGCTGCCTGATAGCCGAGTGGTATCCCTGTTGCAGGTGGGGCGGGGTGTGCGCGATTCGGTGGGCTTGACGCCCGCGGAGCGGGCGCTCAACCTGGGCGGACGGGTCACCGTACCCGATCGTGCCGCTGACCGGGGAATTCCGGGGAATGCCGAGGTAGTGGTCGTCGACGACGTGCTGACCACCGGTGCGACGGCCCGCGAATCGGTTCGCGCGTTGGCACTGATCGGATTGCCGGCATGTGGCGTTCTGGTTACGTGCGCTGCGTGACCGGTGGGAAATTTGCGTGAACACTGGCGATCGGCCGGTTGGCGTACTAGCGTCGCGAACACACACCCGAACCGGGAGTTTGGAGGTGGCGCCTCGGACAACTCGTGCCGAGCGATTGTCGATCGGCACTGCTCAATCCCGCCGCACGTGAATCGGTCTGTGCGGCCAGATCCGGGAGGTACGCGTGACGACTTCTTCACGACCTTCAGTGAAAGATCCCGCTCCGTCGGTGCTGGATTCCGGCACCCAGGAAGCACCAGAGCAACCCCCAGCGGAACGCCAGCCAGCGATGCGCGCCGACATCGTGGTGAAGGGCCGCAACGTGGAGGTGCCTGATCATTTTCGAATTTACGTCGCGGAAAAACTCTCCCGATTAGAACGCTTCGACCCCTCGATGTTCCTCTTCGACGTGGAGCTGTTCCACGAGCGCAATCGCCGCCAGCGAAAGAGCTGCCAGCGCGTCGAAATCACCGCGCGCGGAAAGGGTCCCGTCGTCCGGGCCGAGGCCCGCGCGGACAGCTTCTACGCCGCGTTCGAGTCCGTGACGGCGAAGCTGGAGAGTCGGCTGCGTCGCACCAAGGATCGCCGCCGGGTGCACTACGGCGACAAGACGCCGGTCTCCGTCGCTCAGGCCACAGCTGACCTGGTGGACGACTCGCTGTTCGCGCAGCCCACCGGGTCGAGCGCCACGCAGGAGCAGCGTGAGGAGGCGCAGGAGCCCGACTACGCCGAGGGTCCCGGCCACATCGTGCGCACCAAGGTGCACGCGGCCACGCCGATGACCGTCGACGACGCGCTCTACCAGATGGAGCTCGTCGGTCACGACTTCTTCCTGTTCCAGGACAAGGAGACCGATCGGCCCTCGGTGGTCTACCGCCGCCACGCCTTCGATTACGGCCTCATCAGGCTCGCCTGACGACACCGTCCGTCTCTGATTCTCCGGGTGTTCAGCTCGCCGGCTGAATACCCGGAGATCTGCGTTGAAACGGCTCCCGCGCCTCTCCATGTCTCCAGGCCGTACGAGTTGGGTGGCGCGGGATTCGCGCTGAGGTCCTGCGTGTGGTGCTGCTCGAGTTCAGGGCGTATCCGGCGAGTTACCCGTGTACCTGCGAGATCAGTCGGCACGATC
The DNA here is from genome assembly GCF_965283145.1 of Nocardia sp. Marseille-Q1738. NCBI lineage: Bacteria > Bacillati > Actinomycetota > Actinomycetes > Mycobacteriales > Nocardiaceae > Nocardia > Nocardia sp. Marseille-Q1738. The sequence continues at coordinate 100,126 of NZ_CBDIMS010000002.1, forward strand.
GGCGGTGGGGGTATCGCTACGTTTCTCCTCTACTCACCGCCGGCGGTCGCGGAAGAATGTCCGGTGCAGCAGCGAGTCGCGCCGCGGGGGGCGCATGGCGTGCAGCATCACCATGTCGGCGAAGGTTTCCGCGTCGCGCTCGCGCAGCGTGCCGTAGTCGGTGCGTCCGAGGACGTGCGCGATGGACTCCGGCGAGATCGAGGGCAGCAGCTCGGCGATTGCGGCCACGGTCGGCGTGCTCGCGGACGGCTCGCCGGGATCGGACTGCTCCGGGCCGTGTCCGAGCAGCATGTGCCCGAGCTCGTGCACGATGATGTGCTCGGCATGCCATTCGGTGGTGTCGGCGCCGTAGACGATGACGTCGCTGTCCTGCTTGGCGATCCACAGGCCGCTGCCCGTGCCGCACCCGGTGCCCGCGAGCAGCACGGTGTCGATCGGCAGCAGGCTGATGCTCCGCCCGCGGTAGGCCGCGACGTCGTCGAGGTAAGTGGACAAATCCCATGGGTGGGGAATCGGTAGGTCCCGTGTCAAGCTCCGGAACCGGGCCTGGATGGCCATGTGATCGGTCTCCTACAAAGCTCATGCCCGCGTCTCGCTGGCGCTCGGCTCGCCGCGGCTGCGTCGATCGTTCGCTCGCTCAGTGGCCCATGTAGGCAAGCATGTTACCGACTCGGCGGCGCGGCGGCTTCCGTGCCCTGGATGATCTTGGCCAGCATCGATTTGTCGATGTTGGAGCCGCGCAGTGCGATGCTGGCGACGTTCGCGTCCCGCATGGTCGCGAGCAATTCGAGCTCCCGATCGATCGCCGCGGCGGCGGGGCCGCTGGTGACGAGGTAGTCGGCGGACACACCGAAGCTGCGCGCCACCGCGACGAGGATCTCGACATCGACCGTGCGCCCGGCGTTTTCGTGGTCGAATTCGCCGTCGCGCAGGCGTGTCAGGTAGCTCGCCGGCATCTCGCGTCCGAGGAATTCGCTGACCTGCGCGGCGACGGACGCGGTGCTGCGCTCCGGAGCCGATCGCGGGTGCACCACGGCGAACAGCCGATTGATCTTGTGGCTCAGGGCTGGAGCGGCGCCGGTCGGCTCGTCGTCGGTCATGTTCGTCCCCTCAGTTCCCGCCGTTTCGAACCGCGGTCGTCGCCATGTTCGCCGCCAGCCAGCGTGCCCGGAATTGAGCTTCGGTCGCCGCATCGAGATCCTCCGATCGGCCGGCCAGCCAGCGGCGGTACCGGCGTTCCTGTACTTCGATGGCGTCACTGGCCTCCGCCGGCACCGCGAGCAAGTGCGCGAAGGCCATCTCGACCAGCGGATGCAGTTGCCTGCCCGGGCCGCCGTTGCGTTCGAGCATCGCGGTCGCGTAGCGCGCGGATAGCTTGGAGACCACTCGATTGAGTTCGGCGATCGCCGCCACCACCTGTGGGTCGGTGGTGCGGCCGTGCTCGACGGCGTCGTTGAGCCGGCCCGAGGCGGCGAGCAGCCCGGTGAGATCGGCGATGTCGAATCGGATCGCATCGGGTCCGGCCACCACCGACTTGCCTTCGCCTCGAGAGGTGTCGGCTGGTTCGTCGGCGGCGGGGGTTCCGCCCGCGTAGGTGCGTGCGGCGCTGCCCGGCAGCCATCGCAGCGGCGCGTCGAGTTTGTTCAGCGTGTGCACGCTGATCGTCGCCTCGCCGTCTTCGATCTTCCGGATGGTCGGCGCCGAAGGTCCCCCGAGGTCGCCGATCTGTAGCTGGGTGAGGCCGAGCTCGTCCCGGCGTTCCTTGATGATTCGCCCGAATCTCTTCTGCCGCGACAGCTCCGAAGGGCTATGCATAGTAGGCCCATGGTAAGCCGTCAGCAGGCCATAGGCAAATGAATAGAAAGTGTTTGGAAAGTCAGTCGAAAGTTGGTACGGTAATTTTGCGCTGAGGCCCGGAGGGGCGGCCATGCGCCGGGTTCCGGGACGGGCAGGGGCGTTCGCCGGGACGGGCGTCCCGGTCTGTCGCGCAACGGCGCGTGGCAGGCCGGTTAGCGGCGGTGGAGGGGATCGCCGCTGCGCGGGTTCACCGTCGGCGAAGGGGGCCGACGGTGAACTTTCTTTTCACCGACGCGGGTACCGTTCCCGGCGATCGAGCGGTTGTCCGCGTCGGTGGCCGGGCGTGCCGCGATGATCAGCGGAGCGCGGGTTCAGGGCCTGCCCGGAGTGCCCGGCCGCCGATGGCGTCCTTCGTCGGCGATGATCCGCAGGCAGGTCTGGTGCTTGGTCTCGCCGGGAACGCCCTCCCGGCGCAGGCGCAACATCGCCTGTGCCAGATCGATGCCCAGCTCGTTCGACAGGCGAACAGCATCGACATTGGCCATTACACAAACCTCCTGGAAAAACACCACAAACGAAGAGCGCTGCGTCAGAAGCAGTTTCGTCCTTGTCGTACCCAGTCGGCGGGCGATTGAACCATGAATTAACTGGCAAGCCTCAGCCACGGTAGGTTTCGCGATGCACCGCGTCCGTCAGCGGCCGTCCGGCGCGCCAGCCGAAGCGCTCCAGGTCGGGAATGTCCTGGAACTGGTGGACCGGGCCGACGCAGAGCCAGGCGACCGGGCGGATGCCTTCGGGGAGGCCGATCAGATCGGCGAGGAAACCGGGGTCGTAGAACGACACCCAGCCGACGCCGACGCACTCGGCCGTGGCCGCCAGCCACAAGTTCTGGATCGCGAGAACCGCCGAATAGACGCCGGTTTCCGGCACGGTGGCCCGCCCGAGCACCTGCGGTCCGCCCCGGTCGTGGTCGTAGCAGACCACGATGCCGGTGCCGCTCTCCAGAATGCCTTCGATCTTGATCGGCTCGAATGTCGCCGCGCGCTCCGGTGGCAGCGCGTCCCGGAACTCGAGGCGCCGCTGCGCCACGTGGTCGGCGAACGTGCGCAGTGTCGCCTGCTCGCGGACGACCACGAAGTCCCACGGCTGCGAGTTCCCTACGCTCGGCGCCCGGTGCGCCGCATCGAGCAGCCGCCACAGCGTCGTTTCGTCCACCACCTCGCCGGTGAACTCCGCGCGCACGTCGCGGCGGCGACGAATAGCCTCGTAGACGCTAAGACCCTCAGCAGCATGCACCGCCCGAGTCAAGCACCTCCGCCTCTCCGGGTCTTCAGGCCGTACTGGTTGGGTGGCATGGGATTTGCGTTCAGGTCCTGCGTCGGGTGCCGGTCGAGTTCTGGGCGTTCCCGGCGAGTTACCCATGTACCTTCGAAATCAGTCCGCACGTTCAGTGACCTGCGCCGCGGTCGGCCCGTGGGTCTCGACACAGGTGCCGGTGCCGCGGCACGATGCGGAGGCGACTCCGGTCGATGCTGTATGCGCCAGCGGTCGTGGACCAGAGGCGGGATCATCGTGCCGCGGACTTGGCGCGCCGGGTGAACCTCCGGCGACCCTGGGCTAGCGCGGTGCGCAGACCGCGGCGCTTGCCGGTCACCGGGTCGACCGCAGCGGTGGTGCGGCCGCGGAATTTGCGTTCGGAGGCGGTTTCCGGGGCGTCGTCGGCGGTGGCACGCAGGTACTTGTTCGGCAGTGCCAGCTTGAGAATGGTCCGCCACGCCTTGAAGTACTGCACTGGCAGGGAGCCGGTGGTATAGGGCAGGTCGTACTTGTCGGCCAGCTCGCGCACCCGCACGGCGATGTCGGCGTACCGGTTGCTCGGCAGATCGGGGAACAGGTGGTGCTCGATCTGGTGGCTCAGGTTGCCGGTCATGAAGTGCATGACCGGGCCGCCGGAGATATTGGCGCTGCCCAGCATCTGGCGCAGGTACCACTGGCCCTTCGTCTCACCGTCGATATCGTCCTTGGTGAACTTCTCCGCGCCGTCGGGGAAGTGCCCGCAGAAGATCACCGCGTTGGACCACACGTTGCGGACCGCGTTGGCGGCCAGGTTCGCGGTCAGTGTGGAGAAGAACGCGGGACCGGTGAGCGCGGGGAAGACCACGTAGTCCTTGAGGATCTGCTTGCCCATCTTGGTGAGCGCCTCGCTGCGCTTGCGCTCGAACTCGGCGCGTTCGGGAGTGCCCGGCTTGTACCGGCCCGCCGCCAGCTTGCCCAGCTCCAGGTGCTGGATGGCCACGCCGTACTCGAAGAACAGCTGCAGTACCAGGTTGTAGACCGGGTTGCCCAGGTTGAACGGCTTCCAGCGCTGATCGCGGGTCACCCGCAGCAGGCCGTAGCCGATGTCGTCGTCCATGCCGAGCACATTGGTGTACTTGTGGTGCAGGTAGTTGTGCGTGTGCTTCCAGTGCTTGGCCGCGCCGGTGTTGTCCCATTCCCACGAGCTGGAGTGGATCTCCGGATCGTTCATCCAGTCCCACTGCCCGTGCATGACGTTGTGGCCGATTTCCATGTTCTCGATGATCTTGGCGGTGCTGAGCAGGGCCACCCCCGCCAGCCAGGCGGCACGCACCGGGCTGGCGAAGAGCACCACTCGGCCGCCGATCTCGAGAACTCGCTGCAGCCGGATGACATTGCGGATGTATTTCGCGTCGCGCTCGCCGCGCGACGCCTCGATTTCCCGCCGGATCGCGTCGAATTCCGCGCCGAGTGCTTCCACGTCGGCCTCGGTGAGGTGCGCGTATTCCTTGACATCGGAGATCGCCATGCGGGTTACCTTACCGTAAGTTACGAGATCGTAGGTTACGAAGTCGGCCGCACCGATGTGTCGGATCTCCTATTGCGATCCAGGGTCAGGGTTGCTAAATTAGCGTGCCCTTCGGCGGAAGCGAAAAGGCTTGTCCCGCTTGGTTTTTTCGCGCAGCGCCGCCTGTTCGTGCCGGGCTCTTTCCTGGAGCGCGAGCTTGGCATCGCGCAAGTGCTGCCGCTCGTGCTCGGCCTTCTCCTTCAGCGCCGCCTTGGCCTCGCGCAGCATCTCCTTTTCCTGCCGCGCCTTCTCCTGGAGCACCACCTTCGCCTCGTGCAGCGCCGAACGCAGACCGCGCCGCTTGCCCGTCTCCGGATCCACACGCAGCCAGTGCGTGGACTCCGCGCCCGGCAGCGTCATGCCACCCAGCGACGGCAGCGTGATGCCCGCGAACTTGTGTTCCGAGGAGGTCTCCGGGGCATTGTCGGCGGTCGCCTTGAGGAACCGGTCCGGTATCGCCAGCTTGTGGATGGTGCGGAAGGCGAGCAGATACTGCTTGCCCAGCGAACCGGTGGTGTAGGGCAGGTCGTACTTGTCGCACAGCTCGCGCACCCGCACCGCGATCTCGGGGTACCGGTTGCTCGGCAGATCCGGGAACAGGTGGTGCTCGATCTGGTAGCAGAGGTTGCCGCTCATGAACGCCATGGCGGGACCGGCTTTGAAATTGGCGCTGCCGAGCATCTGGCGCAGGTACCACTCGCCGGGGGTCTCGTTCTCCAGCTGCTCGATGGTGAACTTCTCCGCGCCGTCGGGGAAGTGGCCGCAGAAGATCACCGCGTACGCCCACAGGTTGCGCACCAGATTGGCCATCGCGTTCGCCTTCAGCGTCTGCTTGAAAGCCGGTCCGGTGAGCGCGGGGTAGATCAGGTAATCCTTGGCGACCTGACGGGATATCTTGCGGCCGAAATCCCGGTTCGGCTGCGACATCAGCTGCTTGCGCGGCGTGCCGGACAGCTCCTTCTCGATGCTCCAGTCGTGCAGCGCGATGCCCCACTCGAAGGTGGCGGCCAGCAGCAGGTTCGCCAGTGGCTGGATCAGGTGGATCGGACGCCACGGCACGTCACGGGTCATCCGCAGGATGCCGAAGCCGAGGTCCTCGTCCTTGCCGAGGACGTTGGTGTAGGTGTGGTGGGAGTAGTTGTGTGCGCGGCGCCACTGCGAGGAGGGACCGGTCATGTCCCACTCCCAGGAGGTGGAGTGGATCTCCGGGTCGTTCATCCAGTCCCATTGCCCATGGCTGACGTTGTGCCCGAGCTCCATGTTCTCGATGATCTTGGCGACCGAGAGCAGCGCGGTGCCGGTGAGCCAGGCCCAGCGCTTGCGGCTGCCGAACAGCACGGCGCGGCCCGCCACTTCGAGACCGCGCTGCGCCGCGATCGCGCGACGGATGTACTTGGCGTCGCGCTCACCACGGGACAACTCCACCGAGCGCCGGATGGAATCCAGTTCCTGCCCCAGTGTCTCGATGTCGGTCACCGTGAGGTGGGCGAACGTCTTGATGTCGGTGATGGCCACCGGGGTCCTTTCCCTACTCGATCCAGATCGAGGGTACCTGCCGGGCTATACGTCCAGGGAGCAATCGCCGGCGGCGGCCGAGACGCAGGTCTGCACCTTGTCGCCCGCGCGGCGCTCGTCGCCGTTGCGCAGATCGCGCACATGACCGGAACTGATCGTGACGACGCAGGTCTGGCAGATGCCCATCCGGCAGCCGAACGGCATTTGCACGCCGACCGACTCGCCCGCCTCCAGCAGGCTGGTCGCGCCGTCCACCTCCACGGTGCGTCCGGTCTTGCCGAAGGTGACCGTGCCGCCCGCGCCGACCGCGGAGCGCTCGATCTCGAACCGCTCCACGTGCAGCCGGTCCGACCGGCCCGCGTCGCGCCAATGCTTCTCGATCTCGTCGAGCATCCCGGCGGGTCCGCACGCCCAAGTGTGCCGTTCGCGCCAGTCGGGGAACTCGGTGTCCAGATCGGCGAGTGCGAACTTGCCGCGTTCGGCGGTGAGATGCAGGCGGGTGCGGAAGCCCGGATTGCGATCGTGCAGGTCGCGCAGCTCAGCGCCGAACATCACGTCGTCGGCGGTGCGCGCGGAATGCAGGTGCACCACGTCGGTGAAGTTCTCGCGGCGGTCCATCGCGCGCAGCATCGACATCACCGGGGTGATACCGCTGCCCGCGGTGAGGAACAGCACCTTCTCCGGTGGCGGGGACGGCAGCACGAAACCGCCCTGCGGCGCGGCGAGCCGGACGACGGTGCCCACCGGAACGCCGCTGACCAGGTGGCTGGACAGGAAACCTTCCGGCATCGCTTTCACCGCGATCGAGATCAGCCGCTTGCCGCCGCGCCCTGGCACGGACCAGTCCGGCGGGCAGGTCAGCGAGTACGAGCGCCAGTGCCAACGTCCGTCGACCAGGAGGCCGATGCCGATGTACTGGCCGGGTTGGTAGGTGAAGTCGAAGCCCCACCCCGGCTGGATCACCAGCGTGGCGGCGTCGGCGGTTTCCTTGCGGACCTCAACGATGCGCCCGCGCAGCTCTCGCGCCGACCACAGCGGGTTGGCCAGGTGCAGGTAGTCGTCCGGCAGCAACGGGGTGGTCACCCGCGCCACGGCGCCACGCAGCACGTTCAGCTTGCCGCCGCGCTCGGCGACACTCGCCGCGGGCGCCTCCAGCCACGCGCGGATGCCTCGCACCGAGAAGCTGCCAATTTTCGAACCCATCGCTGCCGTCGGTCTCCCTGTTGTCGGTTGCGCGGCCGTCTCATCGCGCGGACGCGGCCTCGGCAGCAAGGTTACGGCATCGTAGGTTACGGCGGGTGGGCGAGCCCGCGAACGGCGTGGCATTCAGAGCAGTTCGAGCAGGAACGGCAACTCCTGCGCGGCGTACCAGGCCAGCTGGTGGTCTTCGGCGTCACCGAGGACGAACTCGGCGTCGGTGTCGCCGAGATCGGCCGCGTCGACCACGTCGACGGCCTTGGCGACCTGCGGTTCGGCGTCGGCCAGGTCGACGTGCACCGAGGCGATCTGCTGGTAGGTGATCGGGCCGCTCAGCCGGACCACCGCGTCGTCCAGGTCGGGCCGCAGCTTCGCGCCGGTCACGTCGGCGGCGACCACCGCGCGCCGGTAGACCGGGCCGCCGCCGGTGACCGGTGCGGCGTCGTCCGGTTGCTCCGATTCGGCGATGTCCGCCGATTCGCCGATCGTCTCGCGTTCGGCGGCGAGCAGCCGCAGCGAGGCGCGGGCGGCCTCGGCCATGGCCACCTCGCCGAGTTCCTCGTCGTCGCCGGAGGCATACGCCTCGCGCAGCGTGGGCGTCACCGCGAACGCGGTCCCGCTGACGGCGGCCAGTACCCGGTCGGCGACCAGCTTGCGCAACATCGGCACCGTCACCGGGATATAGACCCGCAGCTTGTTCTGATCAGATGCAGGCACCGAGCATCTCCTCCATGGAATCGCGCACCGCCGCGGCCAGCACACCGATATCGGCCATCGCGTCGCGGTCGGCGTTGAGACCGTAGAAGACATGTCCGTCGTAGGACGTGATCCCGATGCTCAATGCTTGTTTGCGCAGCAATGGCGATACCGGATACATCTCCAGCATCCGCGCACCGCCGATGTACATCGGCGCCTGCGGACCCGGCGCGTTGGTGATCACCAAGTTGAACGTGTGTTCTGCGAACGTACTCGCCGCGCGCACGCTCATCGCATGCAGGCTGGCCGGAGCGAACCCGGCCAGGTGCACCAGGGTGCGTGCGCGGACGGCGCGCCGCTGGCGGCCGTTGGGCTCGGTGGCGTGCGCGATGTGCGACAGCCGCATCACCGGATTCGGCTCGCCGACCGGCAGATCGATCAGGAACGACGACACCTCGCTCGCCGCCTGCGCCTGGTTTCCTTCGCTCCCGTCGACGTACACCGACATCGGCACCACCGCCCGCAACGTCGTGGATTCGGTCAGCGCCTCACCGCGCGACAGCAGCCAGTTGCGCAGCGCGCCGGTGACCACCGCGAGGATCGTGTCGTTGATCGAGCAGTCGAAGCGCCCGCGGATCGCGCGATAGTCCTCCAGGTCGGTGCGCACCACCGCGAAGCGCCGAGTCCGTGAGGTCGGGGTGTTCAGCGGGCTGTCCGGGGCGCCGGTCGCCGCGGCGGCGCGCACCGCCGAGATCACCGACTCCACCGCCTTGCCCGCGGTACCGAGCACCGCGAACGCGCTCGCGCTCGCGTCGCGGGCCACCTCCAGCGCCTTGCGCGGCTGAGCCGCGAGGTGGCCCAGCGCGCCGACCAGCAGTTCGAGGTCGCCGGGTTCGCGCGGCGCGATCCAGGCGTCGTCGGCCAGCTCGCGCGGCGCGGGTCCGGTGTCGAGGATCACGTGGCCGATCTCCAGTGCGGTCTCGCCGTCCACCAGCGCCGAGTGCGACTTGGTGAAGATCGCGCAGCGGCCGTCGGACAGCCGTTCGATCAGGTACATCTCCCACAGCGGCCGGGCCGGATCGAGCGGGTGCGAGGCGAGCCGGGCGACGAGTTCGTGCAGCTGCTCATCCGTGCCGGGACCGGGCAGCGCGGAGCGCCGGATGTGGTAGGTGATGTCGAACCGGCTGTCCTCCACCCAGACGGGGCGGCCGAGCGACAGCGGGATCTCCCGCACTTTGCGCCGGTACCGCGGCACCAGCGCGAGCCTGCTCTCGACCAGATCGACCAGCCGGTCGTAGTCCAGGATCGGCATGGCACTGTCGCCGGGCTCGGTGTTCCGGACGATCGCGAGAGATCCGATATGGATCGGATTGCTGCTCGATTCGAGCCGGTAGAACGCCGTGTCCTGCGGCGTCAGTCTCGTGATCACGCTGCCCGGTACTCCTTTGCCCGATGCCGCCCCCCGCCTATTGTGCTGCCGCAACAACCGTTACCCCGGTCGTTGTGGCATATCCGGTGAATTCGTGCACTGCCTTGCCTGCCCACGGCGCTGTGCCACGCTGTTGCCTTCGAGCCCGGCAAACCGATTCGATCACAGCCGGAACGGGCATGCACAGTGAACGCGTCCGGCCGCTCGACGTGTCGAAGCAGCCGCTGGGCACCGCTGGAGCGTTCGAACCCCGCGCATCCGCCGCCGCGGTCGTCGGCCTACGCAACCGCACCCGCTCGACACCGATTCGAGTCGACGACACCCGGCATGGTCGCTGCCCGGCTCGCACCTGAAGGGCCGCCGCGTAAACGCTAGAGTGGCCAGAGCGGTCCGGCTACGACGGGCTGGCGAACGTTCGCGGTCCTGCTGTCGTCACTGATGCGTGATCATTCGATCGCTTTCGAGAGAACGGATAAAGCGAACGGAGATCGGAGCATTGCTGTTCGCGGCCCGGCTCGCGTCTGAGCGGCCGCCGTATAAAACGGTAAAGTGGCCAGCAGCGGTCACCTATCCGGCTACGACGGGCCAGCAAACGTCGAGGTCCCGATGTTGTCACTCTGCGTGACCACTCGGCCGAACTCCCGCTTCCGAGCGAAGCGAGACCGAGCATTGCAAAACAACACAGACACACCGACCAGAGGACTGACGAGACCCGTGCCTGCGCTGACACTGACGAGGTTGCTTCGGATTGGTGAGGGTCGCATTGTCAAGCGGCTCTCGCATTTTGCCGACCAGGTCCTCGCCCTCGAGCCGGACTACGAAGACCTCAGCGACGCCGAGCTGCGGGCCAAGACCGACGAGTTCCGTGAGCGCTACGCCGAGATGGTCGAAGAGGGCGAGCCCGATCCGCTCGGCCAGCTGATGGCAGAGGCGTTCGCGGTCGCGCGCGAGGCGTCCTGGCGCGTGCTCAGCCAGAAGCACTACAAGGTGCAGATCATGGGCGGCGCCGCGCTGCACACCGGCAATATCGCCGAGATGAAGACCGGTGAGGGCAAGACCCTGACCTCGGTGCTTCCCGCCTACCTCAACGCGATCAGCGGCGACGGCGTTCACGTCGTCACCACCAACGATTACCTGGCCAAACGCGACTCCGAGTGGATGGGCCGCGTGCACCGGTTCCTGGGCCTCGAGGTCGGCGTGATCCTGTCCGGCATGAGCCCGGCCCAGCGCCGGGTGGCCTACAACGCCGACATCACCTACGGCACGAACAACGAGTTCGGCTTCGACTACCTGCGCGACAACATGACCCACTCGCTGGACGACCTGGTGCAGCGCGGGCACAACTTCGCCATCGTCGACGAGGTCGACTCCATCCTCATCGACGAGGCCCGTACCCCGCTGATCATCTCCGGCCCGGCCGACGCCTCCTCGAAGTGGTACGCCGAGTTCGCGCGCATCGCGCCGCTGCTGAAGAAGGACCTGCACTACGAGGTCGACATCAAGAAGCGCACCATCGGCGTGCACGAAGCGGGTGTCGAGTTCGTCGAGGACCAGCTCGGCATCGACAACCTGTACGAGGCCGCGAACTCGCCGCTGGTGAGCTACCTGAACAACGCCATCAAGGCCAAGGAGCTCTACACCCGCGACAAGGACTACATCGTCCGCGACGGTGAAGTGATCATCGTCGACGAGTTCACCGGCCGCATCCTGGTCGGGCGCCGCTACAACGAGGGCATGCACCAGGCGATCGAGGCCAAGGAAGGGGTGGAGATCCAGCCGGAGAACCAGACCCTGGCCACCATCACGCTGCAGAACTACTTCCGCCTCTACGACAAGCTGTCCGGCATGACCGGCACCGCCGAGACCGAGGCCGCCGAGCTGCACCAGATCTACAACCTCGGCGTGGTCCCCATCCCGACCAACAGGCCGATGGTCCGCGCCGACCAGTCGGACCTGATCTACAAGACCGAAGAGGCCAAGTTCGCCGCCGTGGTCGACGACGTCACCGAGCGGCACGAGAACGGCCAGCCGGTGTTGATCGGCACCACCAGCGTCGAGCGCTCGGAGTACCTGTCCAAGCAGTTCACCAAGCGCGGCATCCCGCACAACGTGCTGAACGCCAAGTTCCACGAGAAGGAAGCCGAGATCATCGCCGAGGCCGGGCGGCCGGGCGCGGTGACCGTCGCGACGAACATGGCCGGTCGTGGTACCGACATCGTGCTCGGCGGCAACCCGGACATCATCGCCGACATCCTGCTGCGCAAGCAGGGCCTCGACCCGCTGGAGACGCCGGAGGAGTACGAGCGGGCCTGGCTGCCCGCTCTGGATCAGGTCAAGGCCCAGACCGCCGAGGACGCCGACGCGGTGCGCGATGCGGGCGGGCTCTACGTGCTCGGCACCGAGCGCCACGAGTCGCGCCGCATCGACAACCAGCTGCGCGGCCGCTCCGGCCGTCAGGGCGACCCGGGCGAGTCCCGCTTCTACTTGTCGCTGGGCGACGAGCTGATGCGCCGGTTCAACGGCGCCGCGCTGGAAGCGATCATGACGCGGCTGAACCTGCCCGACGACGTACCGATCGAGGCGAAGATGGTCTCCAAGGCCATCAAGAGCGCGCAGACCCAGGTCGAGCAGCAGAACTTCGAGATCCGCAAGAACGTCCTCAAGTACGACGAGGTGATGAACCAGCAGCGCACCGTCATCTACGGCGAGCGCAACCGGATCCTGCGCGGCGAGGACATGGAGGGCCAGGTCCAGAGCATGATCACCGACGTGATCACCGCCTATGTGGACGGCGCCACCGCAGAGGGCTACGTCGAGGACTGGGATCTGGAGAAGCTGTGGACGGCGCTGAAGACGCTGTACCCGGTGAGCCTGGACTACCGCGACCTGACCGGCGTGACCGAGATCGGCGAGGCGGGCGAGCTGACCCGCGAGGAGCTGCTCGAGGCGCTGCTGGACGACGCGCACGAGGCCTACGAACGCCGCGAGGCGGAGATCGATGGTCTCGCGGGCGAGGGCAGCATGCGCAATCTGGAACGGCAAGTGCTGCTTTCGGTGCTCGACCGCAAGTGGCGCGAGCACCTCTACGAGATGGATTACCTCAAGGAGGGCATCGGCCTGCGCGCGATGGCGCAGCGCGACCCGCTGGTGGAGTACCAGCGCGAGGGCTTCGACATGTTCAGCGCGATGCTCGAAGGCCTCAAGGAGGAGTCGGTCGGCTTCCTGTTCAACCTGCAGGTCGAGGTCGCGCAGCCGCAGCCGGAAGGCGTCGCGGTCGAGCCGGGCCTGCGTTCCCCGGTCGGCGCGATGGCCGCCGCCCCGCGTCCGCTGCCCACCGAGGAGGCCCGCGTCGCCAACGGCCACGCCGCTCCAGCCGCCCTGCGCGCCAGGGGTATCGACGAATCCGCACCGCGCGGCTTCAGCTACTCGGGTCCCGACGAGGGCGGTCACGCCGCGGTGCACAGCGACACCGAGGAGTACGGCGTCGACGGTGGCCCCCAGCCCACCCGCCGCGAGCGCCGCGAGGCGGCCCGTGCGGAGGCGAAGGGCAAGCGCGGCCCGAAGTCCCGCCGCCGGCACTGAGCAGACGGTTGTGTCGGCGCGGACTCGTCCGCGCGGTCCTGCCGTATCGTGAAGTCGTGCGCAGCCGTCTGCAAGGGTTGGAGTGATCGTCCGTGACCGTCCCTGCCATGCACCCGCGCCCAGGCCACCTGCGTGCTGTCGCCGAGCAGATCGAGCGCGCCACGGGCCTGCGGGTCGAGATTCTGGGAGGAAGTCTCGTGATGTCACCGACACCTCGTGGCAAGCACGCGGGGACGATTCGGCGATTGCGGCAACAGATCGAGGCACGGATGCCGGGCGGGCTGGCGGCATACGAAGTTTCGTCGATCCAGATGCCAGACGATGACGACGACTACTGCACACCCGACCTCGTCGTCCTGCCCGAGGCATGGGATGAGGACGATGATTGGTTGGCCGATTCCCATGATGTCGAGCTCGCCGTCGAGGTGATCTCCAAGACGGAGAAGGCCCAGCAGATTACGGACAAGAACGGTTGGTATAGCGCGGCGGGCGTTCGCATGCTGCTATCGGTCGATCCACGCTATGGCCGTTGGGCGCTGTACACCCATCCCAAGGACGGCACGTATCACGGCCAGCTCGACGGGACGTACGGCGACGAAATTCCGTTGCCCGAACCCTTTGGTTTCCCATTGGACACCGGCTGTCTGTCCCGCTATGGACGTGAGTGACACCAGGCGGGTGCGTGCTCCCGTCGCGGACCTGGTTCCGCATCGGCGCGCTCACCGACGGATGGCTGTGCCCCGTGCGGAGGCTCTGGCGCTCTTCTCAGGGATGGGCCAACGAGCGACTACACCGGACGTCGCCGACTTCATCGACGACTCCATCTACGACCCTTACGATCGCGCGTACGCCGCGGCGAGTCCGCGATGAATGTTGCACCGGTCACCCACCTCGACAGTCGCTGACCGTTCTGCTCGATCGGCGCGCCGGGGCCGCGAATCGGCGTATCTTCCTGGAATGGACCGCGTAGCCGTCGAAACATGGGTGACCGGGTACGAGCGAGCCTGGCGGTCGGCGGGCACGGAACAGCTTGCCGAGCTGTTCGCCGCGGACGCCGGGTACCTGGTGTCGCCGTGGGCGCAGCCGCTCACCGGTCTCGGCGCTCTCGCCGAATTCTGGGAGGAGGGCAGGGACGGGCCCGACGAGCCGTTCACCATGCGGTCCCATATCGTCGCGGTGGACGGGGATATCGCCGTGGTGCGGGTGGAGGTGGAGTACGCGCGGGACACCCCGTCGCACTGGCGAGACCTGTGGATTCTGCGTTTCGACGATGCCGGCCGCTGCACGTGGTTCGAAGAATGGCCGTTCGCGCCCGGGCAGCCGGACGGGCACTGATCGTCGGCGGGGGAGGTCGGCCTACCAGGGATCGTTGGAGCCGAGGGCGACGAGCAGGCGGCGGATGGCTGCCACGCGGTGCTCTTTGCCGGTGAGCTCGTCCAATGCGCATTCGGGGTCGGCGGGCGGGCCCAGGTGGGTGCAGCCGCGTGGACAGTCCTCGATGGCTTCGGCGAGGTCGGTGAAGGCAGCGATGACGTCGTCGGGGGTGATGTGCGCCAAGCCGAACGACCGGACGCCAGGAGTGTCGACGACCCATCCACTACCGGGCAAGGGGATCGCGACGGACTGGGTGGAGGTGTGCTTGCCCTTGCCCACGCCGGAGACCTCGCCGACGGCTCGATCCGCGTCCGGCACAAGGCGATTCACCAAAGTGGATTTGCCGACGCCGGAGTGGCCGATCAGCGCGGTGAGGCGGTCGGTGAGCAGGTCCAGCACCGGGTCGAGCGGATCGTCGATGCCGCCGTAGACGATGGTGAGGTCGAGATCGTCGAAGGCAGCGGCGAATTCGGAGTCGGCGGCCAGATCGTGTTTGGTCAAACACAGAATCGGTTGCAGCCCACCGGCATACGCGGCGACCATGGCGCGTTCCACGAAGCCGGTGCGCGGCGGCGGGTCGGTGAGCGCGACCACGATGAACAGTTGCTCGGCATTGCCCACCACGATCCGCTCGTACGGATCGGTGTCGTCGGCGGTGCGGCGCAACACCGTTCGGCGGTCGGAGACCCGGACGATGCGGGCCAGACTGTCCGGCCGGCCGGACAGATCGCCCACCACGTCCACTTGGTCGCCCACCACGATCGGGGTGCGGCCAAGCTCGCGCGCCCGCATGGCGACGATGCGGCGATCCGCGTCGCCGTCGAGCACACACCCCCAGCGGCCCCGGTCGACGGAGACCACCATGGCGGACTCGGCATCGCTGTGCTGCGGCCGGGTCTTGGTGCGCGGACGCGAACTACGCCCCGGACGAACCCGCACGTCGGATTCGTCGTAGCTGGCCGTGGAACGTCTTCCGCTCAGGGCGCCGCTCCTTCGTCGGATAACGCCGGATCGAGCATCCGCTCCCACAAGGCGACGAAATTCGGCAGCGTCTTGGCCGTGGTCCCGATGTCCTCGATCTCGACGCCGGGCACGCGGAGGCCGAGAATCGCTCCCGCCGTGGCCATCCGGTGATCGGCGTAGGAATGCCACTTGCCGCCGTGCAACTCGGTGGGCACGATCTCCAGTCCGTCCTCGGTCTCGGTCACCTTGCCGCCGAGCCGGTTGATCTCGGTGGACAGCGCGGCCAGCCGGTCGGTCTCGTGGCCACGCAGATGGGCGATGCCGCGCAGCACGCTCGGGGAGTCGGCCAGCGCGGCCAGCGCGGCGACGGTCGGGGTCAGCTCGCCCACGTCGTGCAGATCGATGTCGATCCCGGCGAGCCGGTCGGGGCCGTGCACGGTGAGCACACCGTCGAAGATCCTCGCCTCGGCGCCCATCCGCACCAGGATCTCGCGGATCACGTCGCCCGGCTGGGCGGTCAGCCGCGGCCAGTGCGGGATGCTCACCGTGCCGCCCGTGATCGCGGCCGCGGCCAGGAACGGGGTGGCATTGGACAGGTCCGGCTCGACTTCCCAATCCACCGCGCGGATCGGCCCGGGTTCCACGGTCCAGGTCTGGGCTTTGAAGCTGGCCGCGGGCGCTTGTACCCGCACGTCGGCGCGGCGCAGCATCTCCACGGTCATCTCGATGTGCGGCATCGAGGGCAGCGCCTTTCCGTCGTGGTGCACCACCAAGCCCTCGTCGAAGCGGGCGGCCGACAGCAGCAGTCCGGAAACGAACTGCGACGACCCGGACGCGTCGATGGTCACCGTGCCGCCGCGCAGCGCGCCCGTGCCGTGCACGGTGAACGGCAGCGCGTCACCGGCGATGTCCGCGCCGAGCGCGCGCAGCGCGTCCAGGATGGTGCGCAGCGGTCGGATCCTGGCCTGCTCGTCACCGTCGAACGCGACGTCGCCCGACGCCAGCGCCGCGAGCGGCGGCAAGAATCGCATCACGGTGCCGGCCAGCCCGCAGTCGACCGTGCCACCGCCCAGCGGCGCCGGGGCGACGGTCAACGTGTCACGCTCGCCCTCGATGCGCGTACCCAGCGCGCGCAACGCGCCGATCATCAGGTTCGTGTCCCGGCTACGCAGCGCACCGGTGATCGTCGAGGGGCCATCGGCCAGAGCGGCCAGGATGAGCGCCCGGTTCGTGATCGATTTCGATCCGGGCAGGGTCACGGTCGCGTGCACGGGGACATCGACATGGGGCGCTGGCCAGAAGTTCACCCGTCCATCATGCACTGTGTTCGATTTGCAGCGCCTGCGGCGCTGCGTGTTCGCGGCCCCCTTCAGGCTCGCGTCCGAGCGACCGCCGCTGGCGACTTCGTCGCGGACGCGGCGGCCACTCGGACGCGAGCCGGGCCGCGAACGGGCAATGCTCGATCTCGCTCCGCTCGAAAGCGGTAGTTGGGCCGATGCTGTTGCGTTGGCGCGGAAACCGCGGCACCAAGGGCTGCGGCAGCACTGCTCACCGTGCCCAGTTGCGGCCATTCGGCCCGGACGCGAGATTCGCCGCGAGCTGTGCTGAAAGCCGCGCACATGGCGGCCGGTCGACCTCGATGTCGAGCGGCGCGTTCGTCGCCAAGTCGAGACTCGACGGCTCAGCTGCGCCCGCGCCGACCAGCGCTATGCGCCCGCCCAGCCGCGCGGCAGGACAGGCCCGGGTACTCCATGGCATCGAGTACCCGGACCGATTGCCGCGGGCGTTCTTACTTGTGGCGGCCGTGGAGGAGGGGGACGAGCTTGCGCAGCAGTTTCATCGTGGAGGCGGTGCGCGTGTAGCTCAGCAGCGCCATGCCGGGAATGGCGAAGCGCTGCACGGCGATCGAGTGCGGGCGGACGAACTCGCGCAGGCCGGGTTCGCCGTGGATGCGGCCGATGCCGGAGTCGCCCACGCCGCCGAAGGGCAGGCCGGGGATGGCGGCGAAGGCGAGCACGGAGTTCACCGAGGTGGCGCCGACGCGGAGCCGGCGCGCGATGTCCAAGCCGCTCTTCTTCGAGTACACCGCGGAGGACAGGCCGTACTTGGACTTGTTGGCCAGCTCGACCGCCTCGTCCACGCCGTCGACGGTACGGATGGTGATGGTCGGGCCGAATGTCTCCTCGCACACCGCCTCGGAGCTCTCGTCCACGTCGACGAGCACCACCGGCTCGATGAACGGCGCCTTGACCGACTCGGGCCCGCCGAGCACGGCGGTGCCGCCGTTCTTCAGCGCGTCCTCGATGTGGCGGCGCACCACGTCGACCTGGCTCGGCATGGTCATCGGCCCGTAGGCTGCCTTGTCGTCCGAACCGGGCTTGATGTCGCCGAGGATGCGCTTGACCTCGGCGACGAACTCCTCGCGCACCGCGCGGTCCACGTACACCCGTTCGACGCCCGCGCAGGTCTGGCCGCTGTTGGCGGTAGCGCCCCAGGCGACCGCGTCGGCGGCGGCCTTGATGTCGGCGTCGGCGGCGACGATCACCGCGTCCTTGCCGCCGCACTCCAGCAGCACCGGCGTGAGTTTCTCCGCCGCCGCGGCCATGATCCGCTTGCCGGTGGCGGTCGAGCCGGTGAAGGCGATCTTGTCGACGTCCGAGCGCACCAGCGCCGCGCCGGTCGGGCCGTAACCGTTGATCGTGATGAAGACGCCCTCGGGCAGTTCGGGGTTGGCCTCGGCGAACGCGGCGGCGAGGAAATTGCCGATGCTGGTGGAGTATTCGCTCGGCTTGAACACGACGGTGTTGCCCGCGGCCAGCGCGTAGGCGATCGAGCCGTTCGGCGTGTAGACCGGGTAGTTCCACGGGCCGATCACGCCGACGACGCCCAGCGGGCGCAGTTCCAGCCGGGCGCTGAAGTTCGACATCAGCGCGCCGGGGAAGATCCGCTTGGGGCCGAGCGCCTTCTTGGCGTGCTTGGCCGCCCAGGAAATGTGCTCGAGCGCGAGCATCAGTTCGAGGAACGCGTCGTCGAGCGGCTTGCCGTTCTCGGCGTGGATCAGTGCGCAGAACTCCTCCGACTTCTGCACCAGCTTGCTCGACCAGCGCAGCAGATGCGTACGCCGCTCGTCGAAACTCAATGCCCCCCAAGTGGCGGCCGCCGCGCGGGCCTTCGCGACCGCGGCGGCCACCGCGGCGTCGTCGGCGATGACGTGTGTGCCGATCACCTCGCCTGTCGCCGGATTCACCGACGTGAGGGCCGTGTCGTGGTCGGCCGGTCTGGTGTCGGTTGATGTCACAGTGGGTCTCCTCTTGCCGTCTTGCGGTGGGCGGTCGCTGCGCACGCCGGAATGGATGGGCAGACCACCCCTCCGATGAGAGAATGTTATGTCAAAACTCTCAACAGGTCATCAGTTATGGGCCAATTGTCCCCGACACTGTCGGTGGCGGGTGGGAGTATCGGGGATATGTGCGGACGATATGCGACCACCACCAACCCGGGCAGGCTCGCGGCCGAGTTGGACGCGATCGACGAGACCGAGACGACGGACCAGGGCACCTTCACCAACTACAACGTCGCTCCCACCACCCAGGTCCTCACCGTGGTCGAACGGCACGACCAGGGGCGTAAGGACGACGATCCGAAGCGTCGTATCCGGCGTATGCGCTGGGGGCTGATCCCGGTGTGGACCAAGGCCGCCGAACCCGGTGTGCCGGTCAAGGGCAAGCCGTTGTTCAACGCCCGCGCCGACAAGGCCGCCACCACGCCCTCCTTCCGCGACGCGGTGAAGTACCGGCGCTGCCTGGTGCCGATGGACGGTTGGTACGAGTGGGTCGTCGAACCGAACACCGAGCCGGGGGCGAAAGGCAAAGTGCTCAAACATCCGTACTACCTGGCCAACGCCGACGGTTCGCGGCTCTACATGGCGGGGCTGTGGTCGGTGTGGCGCGACCGTTCCCAGCCGGAGAGTGAGCCGCTGCTGTCGTGCACCATCCTCACCACCGACGCGGTCGGCGACCTCACCCGCATTCACGACCGCATGCCGCTGCCCATGCCGCGGGAACACTGGGACGCGTGGCTGGACCCGGATCACCCGGCCCCGGCGACGCTGCTGGAGACCCCGAGCGAGGAGACGGTCGCCGGAATCGTGCCGCGGCCGGTGCCCGCGCTGGTCAACAGCGTGCGCAACAACGGCCCGGAATTGCTGGCCCGAGTGGACGACCAAGAGCAATCCGGGCAGATCAGCTTGCTGTGAGCTCGCTGTGTGGCAGCACCTGCGGCGCTGCGTGTTCGCGGCCCCCTTTTCGGCTCGCGTCCGAGCGACCGCCGCTGGCGACTTCGTCGCGGACGCGGCGGCCGCTCGGACGCGAGCCGGGCCGCGAACGGGCAATGCTCGATCTCGCTGCGCTCGCAACCCGGGGGTGGGCCCGAGAGGCCGTTCGCGATGGCAAGCGCGGACGCGGAATTCATGTTTGCGGGTCTACAGCGAGCACTTCACGCTAGGCGTGGCGATATTCAGCCCGCATTTGATCACCCCGGCGAGCAGATCGATGATCTTGGTCGTCAGAGTCCCGCCGAGCTTCTCGGTCTTCTCGGCTTTTTCGTCCTTCTTGAACAGGCCCTGACCGGTCAGGTCGTCGTCGCCCTGGCCGTCGAAGTCGAAGACGGAATCGTCATCGTCGCCCTGTCCGTCGAAGTCGAAGACGGAATCGTCATCGTTGCCCTGTCCGTCGAAATCGAAGGGGGAATCGCTGACCTGCGTGACCGCCGGGGTGTTCGGAGCGGCGGCGGCTTCCGGGGCGAGGACCGACACCGAACCGAGAGCCACGACGAGAGTTCCGAACAACACGATGATCATGGTGCGCAAACGCTGGTGCACGAACATTCGCATCACATCCTCGAGTCGGATCAATCTGGCCGTTTCCAAGTAACGCACAGATCGCGGCGGTTCTGGCTGGATTACGCGGATATCACCGGTGCGGTGACCGCGCTGGTCAGCCGGATCAGATCGGCGGGCGCCAGCTCGATCTCCAGACCTCGCCGCCCCGCGCTGCACAACACGCGGTCCCAGGACAACGCCGAGTCGTCGATCACGGTGGGCAGCCGTTTGCGCTGGCCCAGCGGGGAGATACCGCCGAGCACGTACCCAGTCGTCTTCTCCGCTCGCGTCTTGTCGGCCATGCTCGCCTTCGCGGCCCCCAGCGCAGCGGCGGCGGCCTTGAGCGACAACGTGTTCGGCACGGGAAGCACCGCGACGGCGAGTGAGCCGGTGGTCAGCTCGATGACCAGGGTCTTGAAGATCTGCTCGGCCGCGACGCCGAGTTCGGCGCCCAGCGCATCCACCGCCTCGGTGCCGTAGGAGTCGGCGCGCGGATCGTGCGTGTAGGCGTGCACCCGGTGGGGCACCTTGGCCTGGGTCAACGTGCGGATCGCCGGTGTCGAGCCTGCTGCCATGGCCGAAACCTTAGCGGCGGTGCGAGCCGCCCAGCGCAGGGCCGTTCGGGGGCCGCAAACGGTGTTTCCTGGGATTTCGCCACGATCCCGTGGTCACGGGAACACCGCGGGGGCCGCGCATGTTGTAGGCGATACACAGCGCTCGGATGGATTTCCATCGCGTGAGCAGGCCCTATGGAGACGTGAAGGAGATGCCGGTGCCCGTGCTGCTCGACGATCGTCCGGTATGGACCCAGGTGTCACCGACGGAAGGCGGATTCCCGGTCGATATGCCGTTGCCGGTAGATTTGGCAGGTACGGCAATCGAAGGGACAGGTGTGACGAGCGACGATGACGTGGTGGCCGACGATGTCGCCGCCGTCGACGATGCCGAACTGGCACAGCGGTTCGAGCGGGACGCGCTGCCCCTGCTCGACCAGCTCTACGGCGCCGCGCTGCGCATGACCAGGAACCCGGCGGACGCCGAGGATCTGGTCCAGGAGACCTACGTCAAGGCGTATCAGGGGTTCAAGTCGTTCCGGGAAGGCACCAACCTCCGTGCCTGGCTGTACCGGATCCTGACCAACACCTACATCAACTCCTACCGCAAGAAGCAGCGCCAGCCCGCGCAGTACCCGACCGACGAGATCACCGACTGGCAGTTGGCCGCGACCGCAGAGCACACTTCGCAGGGCCTGCGCTCCGCCGAGGTCGAGGCGCTGGACGCGTTGCCGGACGACGACATCAAGGCGGCATTGCAAGAACTGCCGGAGGAATTCCGGATGGCGGTGTACTACGCGGATGTCGAGGGTTTCCCGTATAAGGAAATCGCCGACATCATGGGCACCCCCATCGGTACGGTGATGTCCCGGCTCCACCGCGGCCGGAAACAACTCAAGGGTTTGCTCGCCGATGTGGCGCGCGAGCGTGGATTCAACCGTTCGGGGGAACGCCAGGAGGTCAACCAGTGAGCCAGGACCCGGATATGGAGCTCGACTGCACGGCGGTTCTGGCCGACGTGTGGTTGATGCTGGACGGGGAGTGCGATGAAGCGACCCGGGCCCGGTTGCAGCACCACATGGAGCACTGCAGTCCGTGTATCGAGGCCTACGGCATCGAGGAGAAGATCAAAGGTCTGCTCAGTCGCAAGTGCGGCGGTGACCGCGCGCCCGAGTCGCTGCGCGAACGCCTGACCGTCGAACTGCGCCGGGCGTTCAGCGCCACCGAGGCTTCCGTCGAGACCTCCGACTAGCCGGTCGCAAACGCCGAGCGGCACGCCTTCCTGTGGAAGTGCGTGCCGCTTCGTGTTTGCGGGCCGAGCGTGCGCTCAGGCGTTGGGCCGCTTGCCGTGGTTGGCCGCGTTTCCCTTGCGACTACGCTTCTTACGTCCGCGCTTACCCATGAGTAGTCTCCCTTCTGGTTGAAGGCCATTGTTTCATGTGTGGTTGGCTGTACCGTCAGCGGATACTGGGCAACGAGTGAATGGGGTGCCATGGCTGAGGAAGTGCTCGCGGAGCTGGTGTCGGTCGTCTACCAGGTGGTCGTCGAGGAGGGCGACGAGGTCCAGGAGGGCGATACGCTGGTGATCCTCGAGTCGATGAAGATGGAGATTCCGGTGGTCGCGGAGTCCAGCGGCACGGTGACCTCGGTCGGCGTCAAGGAAGGCGACGCGATCAAGGCCGGCCATCTCATCGCGGTCATTTCCTGATCGATTCCGGCGGTAGATCTTCATGGCGACACTGAGCGAGTTGCTGGCCGAGCACACCGACCTACCCGGCGTCGCTGTTGACCATTTGCAGCGGGTGGTGGGCGATTGGCAGCTGCTGGCCGATCTGTCCTTCGCCGACCTGCTGTTGTGGGTCGGTGCGGGCCCGGTGACCGAGGGCGCGGATATCGTGTGCGTCGCGCAGTGCCGCCCGACCACCGCCCCCACCGTGCACCAGGAGGACCTGGTCGGCACGGTCGCCCGGCGGGCCGACTATCCGCAGGTGTTGCAAGCGCTGATGACCGGCGAGACCGTGCGCGCCGACAGCGAGGTCGAGGCATCCGGCGTGTATCACCCGCATCCGATGCACGCGATCCGGGAGGCGATCCCGGTGCGCTGCGGTGACGACGTGATCGCCGTGCTCAGCCGGGATACCGATATGCAACGTCCCCGGGTGCGCAGCCAACTGGAGACCGCCTATGTGGCATGTGCGGACGACCTGTGCCAGATGATCGCCGACGGCACCTTCCCGACCACCGAGGACCGCGCGGCCACCCATTCCAGCCCGCGCGCGGGGGATGGTTTCATCCGGCTCGACACCGAAGGCATCGTCGTCTACGCCAGCCCGAACGCCCTGTCGGCCTACCACCGAATGGGCTTGCAGGCCGATCTGGCCGGACAGGATCTCGCCGTCACCACCCGCTCCCTGATCACCGACCCGTTCGACGCGCAAGAGGTGGTCGGCGACATCCAGGCCGCGCTGGCCGGCCGGACCGGGCGGCGCATGGAGGTCGAGGCGCGCGGCGCGACCGTGCTGCTGCGCACGCTCGTGTTGCGCCCGCACGGTGAACTGGCCGGCGCCGCCGTGCTCGTTCGCGACGTCACCGAGGTCAAGCGGCGCGATCGCGCCCTGCTCAGCAAAGACGCCACCATCCGGGAGATCCATCACCGGGTGAAGAACAACCTGCAAACCGTCGCCGCCCTGCTTCGCCTGCAAGCCCGCCGCACCGAGAACGAGGAGGCGCAGGTCGCGCTCACCGAGTCGGTGCGCAGGGTGACCTCGATCGCGTCCGTGCACGAAATGCTGTCCATGTCGGTGGACGAGGAGGTCGACCTGGACGAGGTCGTCGACCGGCTGCTGCCGATCATGGCCGACGTCGCCACCGTGCACACCACGCGCATCAAAGTGCGCCGCGCCGGCTCGCTCGGCGTCTTCTCCGCCGAACGCGCGACTCCGCTGGTGATGGTGCTGACCGAACTGGTGCAGAACGCCATCGAGCACGCCTTCGATTCCGGCGAAAACGGCACGGTGACAATCCGTTCCGAGCGTTCCGCCCGCTGGCTGGACGTGATCATCAGCGACGACGGGCGCGGCCTTCCACCGGGTTTCAGCCTGGACTCCTCCGACCGCCTCGGCCTCCAAATCGTCCGCACCCTGGTCACCGCCGAACTCGGCGGCTCCATCGGCCTGCATCCTGGCGCCGACATCGGCACCGATGCCGTGCTCCGCGTCCCTCTGGGGCGCCGCTCGGGCCGTTGATTTTGGCAGCGCCTGCGGCGCTGCGTGTTCGCGGCCCGGCTCGCGTCCGAGCGACCGCCGCTTGCGACTTCGTCGCTTGCACGTCGGCCACTCGGACGCCAGCCGGGCCGCGAACTGGTAATGCTTGGTCTCGCTTCGCTCGAAAGCGGGGGTTGGGCCGGTGTGGTTGCGTGGGACGGTAGCCGCACGACCCGGGTGTCGCGGTGTCTTGGTGGCGGGGGATCAGGCCGGTGCTGAACATGCAGCGCCGCAATACAACTCGGCACAACTCGGCCCGAGATACAAAAGAGCCCGGCACCTGTAGGTGCCGGGCTGAAAATGCTTACCGGGCCGGGCTGCTGAATGGCCCGGTAAGGCGGTTCGTCTTAAACGACGGTGCGGGTGCGGGTGCGCGCGTTCCGGCGCTTCAGCGCCCGGCGCTCGTCCTCGCTCATACCACCCCACACGCCGGCGTCTTGTCCGGACTTCAGGGCCCAGGACAGGCAGTCGGCGGTTACGGGGCAGCGAGCGCAGACCAGCTTGGCATCGGCAATCTGCGCGAGCGCCGGACCACTGTTACCCACCGGGAAAAACAGCTCGGGGTCCTCATCGCGACAGATGGCCTTGTGGCGCCAGTCCATTCCTCTGCTCCTTTGCTGGGCGCCGCACAGGGCGCCTATGGTTTCTGGTTCGTTCACTTGTGCGACTCGAATGTTTCCGCACGGTTGCTTGTGAATGCTTTCACGAACACCGTAGATGTCAATAGGCACGCGGTGCACCGTGGGGAAGGTCACGCTCCAAAGGCCCCCGCACGGGGAGCCTGCCCGGTCCTTTGTACTCGCTCCACCTGGTTTTCGCAGCACAACCGCGATGTTTTTCGCGGCGTTTCGTGCTCAGTGCGGCTGTGGTGCGACCACGGCGAGGACGTCGGGCACCGCGGTGAAATCCACCACGTTGCGCTTGCCGATGAAGTCGCCATCGATTTGCAGGCCGATGGGTTCTTTGGACTCGATTCGTACGGTGGGAACGTCGTCTTCTCGAAATAAATTGCGGGACTTGGGGTTTCCGTTGGGCATGAGAAGTTGACGCGCGAGCAGCAGCGTCGGGAGTACTGCCATGGATCGCACGGCAAACACGCCGAGCCCCGTTTCGAAGCGGGTTCCGGGGTTGGTGTGCACCGGCGTGGCGTTCAAGTAGGTCCAGGGTGTGGTGTTCGTAACGAAGGCGAAATGCACGCCATCGACCGGCTCGCGGCCGGGAATTTCGACCCGAACGCTCGGTTCCAAGCGTTTTGCCCGGAAAAATTGTCGCACAGTTGTTCGAAGATAACGGGCGGGGGTGGCGGTGCGGCCGCGCGCGCGGCTGGCATCGATCGCCTCACACACATCGGCGTCCAACCCGACGCCCGCGCTGAAACAGAACCAGCGGTCGTCCGCCGTGCCGAGGCCGATGCGGCGATCCGAGTCCACCGTGAGCAGGTCGATGAGCTGGTTGGTTGCGGTCACCGGGTCCGGCGAGATGCCGAGCGCCCTGGCGAAGACGTTCGCCGAGCCGCCGGGGATCACGCCCAAGCGCGGCAGCCAGGCCTGGCCGTCGTCCAGTTCGGGCAGCGGAAGGAAGCCGTTGATGGTCTCGTTGACCGTCCCATCGCCACCGTGCACGACGATCAGATCCATCTCATTGGTTGCCGCCCACTGCGCCAGTTCCGCCGCGTGGCCGCGGTGCTGGGTGTGCGCAACGGTCAGCTGGGTGCGGCTCTCCAACGCGTGCGCCAGCAGGTCCCGGGTCGCCGGCGTAGTCGAGGTGGCATTCGGGTTCACGATCAGCAGCGTCCGCACGTTCGCAGCCTAGTTGGCCGCTGACCCGGGCCGGAAAAGCGGCGAGCGACGCCCGGGTGGGACCCGGCCATCGGTCTACGCCAGGGACGAGTCCTGGTCCTCCGGGTCGTAGGCTTGCCGCGTGAGGGAGCGGAGCGAGCGAACCATCGACACAGCGCGGGGTCGGCGAGTGAGCCCAGGACACAGCGCGCGGGCGCGCAGCAGGCAGGGGAGTGCCGGGGAGGGGTGGTCGTGAGCGCCAAGGGTGCGGGTTCGGCGGCGGTGCCGACGACGGTCCGTGCGGCCGGAGGGTTGGTGACGCTCGAAGGGGTGGTCGCCGTGGTGGTCGCGGTCGTGCTGATCGTGCGCGGGCTGCTCGGTCACGACCAGACCGCGACCAGCGGCTACGGCACGGCAGCCTGGTTCGGCATCCTCGGCGGCGCGGTACTGGCCGCGGGCGCCGGGCTGCTGCTCGGGAAACGCTGGGGCCGCGCCATCGCCGTCATCGCGCAATTGCTGTTGCTCCCGGTGACCTGGTCGCTGCTCACCGACTCCAACCAGCCGGTCTACGGCACGCTGCTCGGGCTGGTCGCGGTGACCACGCTCGTGCTGCTGTTCGCCCCGCCGTCCACGCGCTGGATGGCGCAGGACTACGGGGTGGAACCGGAGTAGGTCTCGGCCGCTTCGCGCAGCGCCGCACGGCACAGCTGGTCGGCGAGCCTGGTGGTTTCCGGCAGCCGGTAGCGCGGGGTCGAGGCGAGCACCTGCGCGCAGGCGGTGTCGAGGTCGATGCGGTGGCCGACGGAGACGAAGACCGGTTTGACGCCGGTTCTGGTGCGGAGCGCGCGCCCGACCACCTCGCGGTCGATGGTGATATCGGTGGCCGCGCCACGTTGCGGGCCCGGTTCGGCGTAGTCGCCCCAGACGGTTTTCGCCACGCCGATCGTCGGTATCCCGGTGAGCAGTCCGAGGTGGCAGGCGAGGCCGAAGCGGCGCGGGTGGGCGAGTCCCTGTCCGTCGCAGATCAGCAGATCCGGTGCGGGGTCGAGCTTTTCGAGCGCGGCGAGAGTGGTCGGGATCTCGCGGAAAGCGAGCAGGCCGGGTACGTAGGGGAAGGCGGCGACGCCGTGCGCGACGGCGGACGATACCGGGCGCAGTGTGGCGGCGTCCAAGACGACGACCGCGGCGGCCACGGCGCCGGTGTCGTGGTAGGCGGAGTCGAGTCCGGCCACCGTGCGGAACCGGGTTTCAGGCGGCGTCACCGGATCGACCAGCGGCCGCAGATCGTCCTGCATCGCCATCGCCGCCTCGGCGGTGGTCGGCCAGGACGCTCGGTCGACCCGCGCGAGCCAGGACATCCGCATTACCGCGCCTCGGCGACCAGCTTGCCGAGCGCCTGGCCCGCCAGCCGGTAGCCGACCCATTCGTCCTGGGCCACGGCGCCGATCGACTCGTAGAAGTCGATGGAGGGCTGGTTCCAGGTCAGCACCGACCAGGCGACGCGGCTGTAGCCCTTGTCCACCGCCTCCTTCGCCAGCGCGGTGAGCAGCGCCTTGCCGTAGCCCTTGCCCCTGGTCTCCGGCTTGACGTACAGGTCCTCCAGGTAGATGCCGTGCACGCCGTCCCAGGTGGAGAAGTTGAGAAACCAGATGGCACAGCCGAGCAGACCCGTCTCGTCCGCCACCACGTGCGCGAACACCTTCGGCTCCGGCCCGAACAGCGCGGTATGCAACTGCTCGGCCGTCACCGAGCACTCATGTCGCGCTTTCTCGTACTCGGCCAGGTCGTAGACCAGGTCCACCAGCGCGGGCACGTCGGAGGGGACGGCGCGGCGCAAGACCGCGTCGCCGAGATCCACGGCGTTCGGATCGGTCGCGCTGAGGTCGGTCGCGGTGCGCTCGGCCACGCGGGGCTTGGCGGCGCCAGGATCGATCGCGCTGGGTTCCGTCGCGTTGAGTTCGCCCGGATCGGTTGCGTCCGGATCGGTCGCACCGCTTGCGGGGTCGGCGGTTCGGGTCACAGTGATGCTCCGTTGGGTACCAGGTTGTGCGCGTGGATGGTGCGCGCGTCGTGTTCGTAGCCGAGGACGGTCAGCGCGCCGGTCGACATGGCGAAACGGCGGCCCTCCCTGACCTCGAATTCAGCCCAGCGGGCGATCAGCGCGCGGGAGAAGTGGCCGTGCCCCACCAGCACGATATCCCGCTCGGAAAGCACGGGCTCGACGGTGGCCAGTGCCCGGTCGGCCCGCGCGCGGACCTGATCCGCGGTCTCGCCGTCGGGAACCTCGCCGGTCCAGATGGTCCAGCCCGGCGCGGACTCGCGGATCTGCGGGGTGGTCAGGCCCTCGTAGGCGCCGTAATCCCATTCGGCGAGGTCATTGTCGATCACCGCGTCGGTGAGCCGGGCCAGCTCCGCGGTGCGGACCGCGCGTTGCCGAGGGCTGGTGTGCACCAGCGGATTTCGCAGCTTCAGTGCGGTGAGCAGGAGTCCGGCGGCCTCGGCCTGCCGCTCGCCGTGCTCGGTGAGCGGCAGATCGGTGCGACCGGTGTGGCGCCGCTCGCGGGACCAGGCCGTTTCGCCGTGCCGGAGCAGAACCAGTCGGGCGCCATCATGTACGGACATGCCTCCCATCATGGCCACGACCGCGCGGCACCGCCCGCACCGGGTCGGGTCACGCCGGGATCGGCTCTCCGAGTTCGAGCACTACCAGCGGCATCGGACGCGTGATCTTGGACTGGAAGTCCGCGAGCAACGGATTGTTCGCCAGCACCCAGCCTGCGAACTCCTCGTACTCGGCACCCTCCAGCGCTCGGGCCGTGCCCTGGTAGGTGGTCGAACCCAACTCGATGGTGACGCGAGAATCGGCTTTGACGTTGTGGTACCAGGCCGGGTACTTGTCTTCGATGAACGAACTCACGTACAAGGTCTCGCCACGCCGCAGCAGGCCGAGCGGGACCACGTGCCGCTTACCGCTCTTGGCCCCGGTAGTGGTGAGCAGCAACAGTTCACCGCCCTCGTAGGCGCCGCCGACCTTGCCACTGTTGTCGCGGAACTCTTGGATCACACCGTCGTTCCAGTGGGTGATCTCTTCGTCGGTGTATTCCTGGTTCCACGGCGCGTCCGGATCGTCATAGGACGTGATGGCGGACTTGGATTCCTCTGCGGCGGATTCGCTTTCGCTCATGGCCGCAGTATGCCGGAGGGCACCGACAAGTTCGGGTGGTCTGCCGAGCGGGTCGATGGTGCGGCGGCGTATGCCGGGCCACCCATGGGAAACACCAGCAGCGGCCAGCCCTGCGGAGCGAACCGAGACCGATGTCCCGTTCGCAGCCGGCTCGCGTCCGAGCGGGCACCGCGTCCGCGACGTTCAGCCGAGGGCGTGCAGCTCTCCGTCGCGGAGTTCGAGCACGGTGTTACCCAGCACCGCAAGGGAAATGGGCCTGCCGGTGTAGCCCGGCCGCTCCACCGGGATGCGCCCGACTTCGGCGCCTGTGGCCGGGTCGAGGACGGCCAGCGCGCCGGAGGTGGGCAGCAGCAGTCTGCCCGCCATCAGCGCGGGCGCGCCGAGGGCGGCGCCCGAGGTCCACATCGGGTCGAATGTGCTGCCGTTCAAGGCGATCACGCTGTTGCCGGTGAAGACCAGGTAGGCCGATCCGATCCGGGTGGCCATGGTGTCCGGGCTCAGTGGCGCGGAAAGCTGATGCGTCACAATGGGATTGCCGTTTCCGTCGTAGACGGCCAGGCGCGGTGGCACGAATTCCGCGCCCGCGGTGGTACCCGGGACGTACAGCACGATCCGGCTGTCGGACACCGCGACCACCGTCGCATCGGCGGAATCCATTCCGGGTCCGGTCAATACGTGGGAGCCGTACTCCTCGGGGACCGTGTTGTCCTTCGGAGCCGGGTTGAGCACGGTGAGCCGGTTGGCGGGGTCGGCGACCGCCGATTGGCCTCCGGGGCAGCGTTCCAGCACGGCGAGGCGGGACGGACTGGAACTCGACGACAGCAGTGTGCAGCCTTTGCGCGGCTGGGTCTTCACGTTCACCGGCGCGTCGACGAAGCCGTACTCCACGGTGCGCACCAGGTCCGAGCGCCACATCTCCAGCCGCCGCGGCCCCTGCGCGAGGACGTAGGTGCCGTCGACCGACAGCCGCACGGTGGAATCCATGTAACTGCTGCGCGCGGTGCGCCGGTCGCCGCTGTCCCCGGCGAGCAGCGTGGTCTGGCTGCACCCGCGGTCGTCGCGGTACACCGCGACGACCATGCCGTACTGTCCCTCGATCCCGCACAGCGGCATGTCGCGCCGGTACTTCCACAGCTGAGCGCCGGTGCTCGGATCGCGGCCGGTGACGGTGTCGTCGTCGCCGGTCACCACGACACCGCCGGACACGAGCGCTCGCGCGCTCGCGCGGTCCGGCGCGTGCCACAGTTCGCGCAGCGAGGTCGGCAGCCGATCGGCCGCGACCGGGGTGGGTACCGTGGTCGCCGCGGTCACCGATTCGGTGCCGTGCGCGTCCCCGCGTACCCAGACCACGACCCCCGCGACCATCACGACAACCGCGATCGCCACGGCGGAGATGATGTCGGCGCGTGTCCGCCGCTCGGGTGCGAGCACGAGTGCGAGACTAGCGGATCAGAACGGTCAAGCCGACGCGGCGGCGGCGGGCTCGGCCGCGCTCTCGGTGCCGTCGGCCGCCGCTTCGCCTTCCCCGGACCTGCGCCGCCTGCGCCGACGACGGGCGGGCCGGTCGACCGAACCGGTCTCGTCGGCATCGCTCTCGGGCGAGGCGTCGGAGTCTTCGGTGCCTGCTTCGCCGGTCGCGGCTGGGTCCGCCGCGTCACCGGCCGATTTGCGCCGCCTGCGCCTGCGTCGTGCGGGCCGGTCGGCCGTGTCGGCATCGGTCTGCGCGGCGTCCTGAGCGTCGTCTCCGGTGGAGTCGGCGTCGCCCTCGTCGGTGGTGGCGATGTCCGGCGTGCCGTCGATCGGCTGCCCGCCACGGGTGCGCCTGCGGTTGCGCTTGCGCGGGGCGCGGGCCGGGCGCTCGACCACGACCGCGTCCGGCTCGCGCTCCGGCTTCGGCTTGCGGATCGCACTGGCCGCGTCCTCGGGGATGCCGAGATCGGTGTACAGGTGCGGCGAGCGCGAATACGTCTCGACCGGATCGGGAATGCCGAGCCCGAGCGCGCTGTTGATCGCCGACCAGCGGTTGAGCTCGTCCCAGTCGATCAGGGTCACCGCGACGCCGGTGCGCCCGGCTCGACCGGTGCGGCCGATCCGGTGCACGTAGGTCTTCTCGTCCTCCGGGCACTGGTAGTTGACGACGTGCGTGACGTCGTCGATGTCGATGCCGCGCGCCGCGACGTCGGTCGCGACGAGCACGTCGATGCTGCCCTTGCGGAACTTGGTCAGCGCCTTCTCGCGGGCGATCTGCCCGAGGTCGCCGTGCACCGCGCCGACCGCGAACCCGCGCTCGGCCAGCTCGTCGGCCACCTTCTGCGCCGTGCGCTTGGTGCGCGTGAAGATCATCGTGGCGCCGCGGCTCTCGGCTTGCAGGATCCGCGCGATCAGCTCGCCCTTGTCCAGCGCGTGGGCGCGGTAGACGAACTGGGCGGTGCGGTCGTGCACGGCGGAATCGTGCGGTTCCTCCGCCCGGATGTGCGTCGGGCGGGTCAGGAACGTGCGGGCCAGCGTGATGATCGGGCCGGGCATGGTCGCCGAGAACAACATGGTCTGGCGCTTGTCCGGGACCATGCCGAGAATGCGCTCGATGTCCGGGAGGAAGCCCAAGTCGAGCATCTCGTCGGCTTCGTCGAGCACGAGCACGCCGATCTTGCCGAGGATCAGGTGCTGCTGGTCGGCGAGGTCGAGTAGTCGGCCCGGCGTGCCGACCACCACGTCCACGCCCGCCCGCAGCGCCCCGATCTGCGCTTCGTAGGGGCGGCCGCCGTAGATGGATGCGACACGCAGCGGGCCCTGGTGGTTGGTCAGGTATTTGCTCGCGTTCTCCAAGTCTTGGGTGACCTGGAGGCACAGCTCCCTGGTCGGCACGATGACCAACGCGCGCGGCGTGCCGTCCAGCGGCGTGGTGCCGGATTCCGCGGTCGCGATCCGGTGCAGCAGCGGCACGCCGAATCCGAAGGTTTTACCCATACCGGTGCGGGCCTGGCCGATGAGATCCTCGCCGGCGAGCGCCAGCGGAAGGGTCAGTTCTTGAATGGCGAAAGTACGTTCGATGCCGATCTCGCCGAGTGCGCGGACGATTTCCGCGCGCACGCCCAATTCGGCGAAAGTCGGGGCGGTATGCGTTGCGTCCAGTTCGGCCGTCAACAGGGTGTCCGCCAGTCCCGGTTCCTGATCGACTGTGATCTTGCTCAGGTTCGTGCCTTCCTCGTAATCACGTCCCGCACGCACGAGGTGGGGCGGACCGGGCGGTCCGCGATGACCACGACTCCGCAAGCGATACTCACCCGGCCACGCTCCGGATGCCGGGCGCCTGCCAAAAAACGGCGGCTACCTCGCAAGACATCGGCGCGGCGCAATGGTGACGCGGAACTGGTGCGCGCACATTTTCTTGTCCAACGAAAACCTCGCACCCGAAACCCGTCAGCGGTCCCAGCGGCCTCCCCGCGGGCTCGCATGAGCGCGGCGTCCGGCAACTCTGTCGAGCGAAACTTTCCGTTGTCCACGGTGATTGTAGCGTGATATTGTGCGCCGCTCGAATTGCCACCACGGCGCGCTATCGAAAAAGGTGGAAACCGGCAGTGCGCTTTCGCCGCACCGGGTGCCGACGTACGCTGCGCGACATGGCAATTCATCCCGCGCGGCAAATCTGGACCACACTCGAACCGCTACACGACGTCGTCTATTTCGGAACCGGCGTCAAGGAGGCGGGCGTCGGCATCGGGTTGCGCGGTTACTGGCAGACCTACTTCGCGTTTCGCGCCGCTCCGCTCGGCGCGGTGACGCCGGCGGCGGTGCAGGCGGTCTTCGCCGGATTCCATCCCGACATGGTGCGTCGGGCGTTGCCGGAGGCATGGGAGCGGGCCACGCCGCAGCGGTGTCTGGCGGCCCGGCTGGAGCTGGTCGCCGGGCTGCTGCGCGGGATCGGCGCGGATGACGCGGTGTGCGCCCGTGCCGTCGAACTGCTCGCTCCGGTGCAGCGCGCGGCCGACCCGACCGGCCGGGCGCTGTTCGCCGCGAACGCGGCCTTGCCGCTGCCCGCCGACCCGGTGGCCGCGCTCTGGCAGCTGACCACCTCGCTGCGCGAGCATCGCGGTGACGGCCATGTCGCCGCGTTGGTCACCCACCGCCTGACCGGTCGCCAGGCGCTGGTCGCGCAGGTGGCGGCGGGTAAAGCGCCGGAATCGGTGATGCGGCCCGCGCGCGGGGTGTCGGAAGCGGAATGGGCGGAGGCCTTCGACGAGTTGCGGGCCAGGGGTGTGGTGGACGGAGAGCCGGTCGATCCGACGCTCACCGCCAGCGGAGCCGAGTTGCTGGAACGGGTGGAGGCCGACACCGACGAGGCCGCGTGGACGGGCGCGCTCGCGATGTTGCCTGCCGGTGCGATGGCCGAGCTGATCACGTCGCTCGAGCCGCTGGTGCGCAGCGTGCGGGAAGCTGTGGTTCCGCCGCTCAACCCCGTCGGCATGGGACAGCGATAGACGTGGAACCGGGACTTGCCTGTTACCGTCGGTACCGCCATGTGAGACATTCGTTGTCGTGAGCCTTGCCGACACTGTCTCCCTTGCCGCGCGCAACGCGTGGGCGCTGACCTTCGGCTCCGGCATCGAGGCGCCGGACCCCACTCCTTCGACGGTGCTGTGGGATCAGCCGCACCGGCAACTGCGGCGCTTCGAGCGCGCGGACGGCATTGCGGTGGAAGCGGATTCGGCCGTGTTGCTGGTTCCTCCGCTCGCCGCGCCCGCCACCTGTTTCGACCTGCGTCCCGACCAGAGCCTGGCGCGGTTCCTGCTGGAGATCGGTCACGGTCCATACGTCATCGACTACGGCGAGATCACCTTCGCCGACCGGCGCATGGGTTTCGAGGACTGGATCGACGACATCCTCCCCGAGGCGGTGCTGCGCACCAGCGCCGACCGCGACGGACGTCCCGTCGACCTGGTCGGCTGGTCGATCGGCGGCACGCTGGCCCTGCTGACCGCGGCGGCGCACCCCGAGCTGCCGATCCGGTCCATCACGGCGGTCGGCTCGCCCCTGGACTACGACCGGATGACCGGCGTCCCGCAGCTGCGCGCGGTCGCGAAACTCACCGGCGGCCGGGTCACCTCGACCGTCATCCGCGCGACCGGCGGTGTCCCCGCGGCGCTGACCCGGATCGGCTACAAGATCACCGCCTGGGACCGCGAGCTGACCAGGCCGTGGTTCGTCGCGAGCAATATCGCCCGCACCGAGGCGCTGGCCAAGATGGAGTCGATCGATCGCTTCATGGCCGAGATGCCTGGCTATCCCGGTCGCTTCTACGGCCAGCTGTGGAACCGGTTGATTCTCGGCAACGACATCGGACGCGGCGTCGTCCGGCTCGGCGAGCGGAGCATCGAGCTGGCGCGGGTGACCGCGCCGGTCCTGCTGGTCGGCGGACCCGCCGATGTGATCACCCCGGCCGCCGCCGTCGAGGCGGGCACTCGCACCCTCACGGGGGCGGCGCTGGTTCGCTACGAATCCGCGCCGGGCAGCCACTTGGGGATCCTGGCCGGACCGGCCGCGCGCGACACGACATGGAGCTATCTGGAGAAGTTCCTGGCCGAGACCGCGTAACCCGCGCCGAGTATTACGCTGGGGCGCATGGGAGCACAGTCACCTGCCGCGTTAGGTGTTTCGTCGACCGACCCAACCAACTTCTCCATCCCCCCGAGCCATCCCGGCGTCACCGATCTGTTCGCGGTGCTCGCCTACGGTGAGATCTCCGCGTTCTACCGGCTGGCCGAGGAGGCGAAGCTGTCGCCGACCCTGCGGGGCAAGGTGGCGGTGGCGACGATGGCCGCGGCCGAGATGGAGCATTTCAAGATGCTCGAGTCCGCGCTGGCCGCGCGCGGCGCCGACATCTTCGACGCCATGGCGCCGTTCGTGCGGGCGCTGGATGCCTATCACGCGTCCACCGATCCCTCCACCTGGCTCGAGTCGATGGTGAAGTTCTACGTCGGTGACGGCATCGCCGCGGACTTCTACACCCAGATCGCCGGCGCGCTTGCTCCCGACGTCGCCGCGGTGGTGCGCGACGTGCTCGCCGAGACCCGGCACTCCGAATTCGTCATCGAGGAGGTGCGCCGGGCGGTCACCGAGAGCCGCTCCGAACGCGACCGCCTCACGCTGTGGGGCAGGCGGCTGCTCGGCGAGGCGATCACCCAGGCCCAATACGTCATGGCCCAGCGCGACGAGCTCACCGATCTGGTCCTCACCGCCACCGGCGATCTCAACGGCATCGCCTCGCTCTTCGAGCGGATGCAGAACAGTCACGCCGAACGCATGGCAGTCCTGGGCATCTGACGCGGGGGCTACTCGTTGACCGCGCGGTTGGTGGGCACCAGCCGCAGGCCGGGCGCGTGGGTGCTGGCGCGGTCGATCAGCCAGACGACGACGCTCTGGTCGCGATCGGTCTCCAGGGTCTCGAACGGTACCTCGACCAGTCCGTGCACCGGATGGTCGAGTTGGAGCGTGCCGGAGCTGGGAGCACCGACCCGATGCGGCTTCCAGCGGTCCGCGAAATCCGGGAGCCGGCGCAGTGTCTCGATCATCTCCAATAGTGAATCATCACTTGGCCGAAGGAGTTTGGCGCGGCAGAGTGCGGCGGTGAACGTGTCGGCGGCGTGCTCCCAATTGCGCAGGACCCGCCGCGCGGCGGGGTGCATGAAGGTGTACCAGGCCAGATTGGGCTGATCCGGGCCGTCCAGCAGGCCGAGCGGGGCGACGAAATCGGCCCACGCCTCGTTCCAGCCCAGCACGTTCAGCTTCCGGCCGACCACGAAGGCGGGAGTCGGCTGCAACGCGTGCAGGATCGTCTCGATCGTCGCGGCCACCTGCTCGGTGGATTCGCTACCCGGGCATTGGGCGCAGCGGGATTCATTGCCCGAGGCGAGTGCGAGCATGTTGAAGTACTGGCGGTCGTCGCCGCGCAGCAGCAGCGCGCTGGCCAGGGCGTCGATCACCGCGGCCGAAGGGTTGGTGTCGCGGCCCTGCTCCAGCCGGGCGAGGTAGTCGGCGCTGACGCCGGCGCGGACGGCGACCTCTTCACGACGCAGGCCCGGCGTCCTGCGCCGTCCGCCCTCGGGCATCCCGACGTCCGACGGTCGCAACTCGGCGCGCCGTGCAATGAGAAACTCCGCGAATCCGTTACGAGCCATGCGTCCCATCGTGCCCGGTCCTGGGACGCTTAGCCGCGCCCTGCCAGGTCCAGGATAACCGCGGTGTGGCTAACGGACCGTGGTCCGGTCATTGTCGGAGGTATGACATCTACTTCGGAATCCACCACCTCCACTCAGCTGAAAGCCGGTTCCTGGGCGCTGGACGCCGCGCACTCCACGGTCGCCTTCACCATTCGCCATCTCGGCATCTCGAAGGTGCGCGGCGGATTCAGCCGGTTCGAGACCGAGTTCGTGGTCGACGAGTCGGGCGCGGCCACCATCGGCGCGACGATCCACCTCGACTCCTTCGACACCGGAAATGCCGACCGGGACGCGCACGTCCGCGCCGCCGATTTCCTCGATGTCGCCAACCGTCCCACGCTGACCTTCCGCGCCACCAACCCGGTGGTCGTCGCGGAGACCTTCGAGGTCGAGGGCGAGGCCACCATCGGCACGATCACCAAGCCGGTCACTCTGGAGGTCGAGTGGGGCGGCGTGCAGGACTTCGGCCCGACCGGCGACCGGCATGCCGGCTTCTCCGCCACCGGCGCCATCAAGCGCACCGATTTCGGCGTCGGCGGCCCGTTGCCCGGCATGCTCAGCGACACCGTGAAGATCGAACTGGAAATCCAGCTCATCGAGCCGAAGGGTGACGCCTGATCTCGGCGGACAGAGCCGAAGTAAACGGCGCGCCGAGTCCCAACTAACCTGGGAATCGACAGCACAGGACTCTCAGGTTCGGAGGTTGGCCGTGGAGGTCAAGATCGGCATTTCGGATAGCCCGCGCGAGCTGGTGATCAACAGCGCGCAGACCCAGGAAGAGGTCGAGGCGCTGGTGTCCGGTGCGCTCGGCGGTGACGGCGGGGTCTTGTCGCTCGCCGATGAGAAGGGCCGCAAGTTCCTGATTCAGGCTTCGAAGGTCGCCTACGTGGAGATCGGCTCGCCCGCCAGCGGCCGCGTCGGTTTCGCCGCGGTCTGATCCCCGGCCTCCGGCCCGCACGCATCGAGCCCCTGCCCCCGATCGCTCGGGGACAGGGGCTCGTTCGTCTTTGCTCGTGCCCGCTCAGTCGATCGGGTGCAGCGGCACGTGCTTCAGGCCGCCCCACGCGAGCGAGACGGTGGTGTCCACCGCCTCCTCCTTCGGGATCGGCCGATCGGCCTCCAGCCAGTACCGCGCGGTGAACTGGCTCGCGCCGACCAGCCCGACGGCCAGGATGCGCGCGCGGTAGGGGTCGAGGCCCGAGTCGTGCGCCACCACGTCGAAGACCGCGTCCACGCATGCTTCGGTGGCTTGCTCGACCCGGCGCTGCACCTGCGGCTCGCTGGTCAGGTCGGACTCGAAGACCAAGCGGAAGCCCTGCATCTCGTTGTCCACGAAATCGAAGTAGGCCTGCACCGCCGCGCGCACGCGCTGCTTGTTGTCGGTGGTCGACCGCAGCGCCTGGCGCACGCTGGACACCAGCATGTCCACGTAGTTCTGCAGCACCGCCAGGTAGAGCTCCAGCTTGCTGGTGAAGTGCTGGTACAGCACCGGCTTGCTGACTCCGGCGCACTGCGAGATCTCGTCCATGCCCGCAGCGTGGTAGCCGCGCTGCACGAAGACTTCACTTGCCGCCGCGAGTAGCTGTTGACGTCTCTCGTCGCGCGGAAGCCGGGTACCGCGTTTGGCGGGTGCCAAGGCCTCGGACGACGATCTGCGGGACGTCATCCGGTCCACGAGGTCAGTCATTTCGGCTCTCCCAGTCGATTCCCCGGCAGAAGGGGTGTGCACCGGGTTATCCCAAGAACGATACCCGGTTGTCGCCAGCCCACAGATCGGGGCCGGAGAACTGATCCCACCCGGTGAGAATTGTCGCAGTCGGGAGTGCGGTGCCGGTCCTGTGAGACGCTGGTCGGCGTGATCGACCGACCGGAGAGCGAGTCCGCCGGGAGGCGTGGTGCGCGCGGCCCGGCTGGCTCCGGCGCGTCCGGTTCCGTAGGGTCGGATCCCATGGCGAGAACCTGGCCAGAGGCGCGATCGAACGCGGCGGCTCGAACCGGGGCGGCGAAGCGGTCCGGTGCGGGCGGTGGATCACCCGGACGCGCGGCACGGAAGCGGAAGCGCTCCACGGAAACTCCCGAATCACCTGTGCCACAGTTCGATTCGATCCCACCGCAGCGGGATCGGGACGGCGTCGAGATCTACGATCCGCTCGGCCTCTACCGCCAGAAGGGCGAGCGTTCCCACCAGCCGCTGCGCGCCCGTTGGGACCCCACCGCCCCCGACGAGAGCAGAGCCAGAACCCGTCCGGATCGGGACGCCAAGAAGCAAAGCGCGCTCGGCCGATTCGTCTCGACCTACGGCTGGCGGGCGTACGCCCTCCCGGTGCTGGTCGTGATCACCGTCCTGGTGGTCGTCGACGCGGTCCGCGCCACCGGCACCGGCAGTGTCACCGTGGCCCCCGCACCCGGCAGCCTCAGTCCGCGCACCGCGAGCGTGGGCATCATCGGCGCTCCGCCCGGGGACGGGCACTTTCCCACCGATCTGCCCACCGGGGCGCTGCCCGAAGGCGGCGCGTTCGCCGAGATCGGCGCGGGCACCTGGCGCGTGGTGGCTGGCGCCACCGCCCAGGTCGGCACCGGAACTCAGAATGTCTTCCGCTACAGCGTGGAGATCGAGGACGGTGTGGACACCTCCGCCTTGGGCGGTGACGCGGCCGTGGCCAAGATGATCGACTCCACCCTCGCCAATCCGAAGAGCTGGGCGCACGACCGCAAGTTCGCGTTCCTGCGGGTCGACCAGGGCGGGGTGGACTTCCGCATCTCGCTCACCTCGCGGGGATCCAGCCGCAAGGAATGCGGTTTCGACATTCCGATCGACACCTCCTGCTACAACGCCAGCAGCCGGCGGGTGGTGCTCTCCGAGGTTCGCTGGGTGCGTGGCGCGCTGGCGTTCGAGGGCGATATCGGGTCGTATCGGCAGTACCTGATCAACCATGAGGTCGGCCACGCCATCGGCTATCACCAGCACCAACCGTGCGAGACCGACGGCGGGCTGGCGCCGGTGATGATGCAGCAGACCTTCGGCACCAAGAACAACGACATCGCCGCCCTGGATCCGCACGGCGTCGTCCCGATGGACGGCAAGCGCTGCCGGTTCAACCCCTGGCCCTATCCGCGCGGCTAGCTGTGTCCGATCTACCGACAGGGCGGTTGTCGCCGCTGGTCGGCGATGCGCGACGATAGGCAGGGAAGAAGGGCCCGGTTGTCGGTGTTGCACAGTTGGGCGCCCGCGAAGGGGCGCCATACCGCCGTCCGATCGGCCAAGCGATTCGAGGAGTCCTGGACGTGTCATCACCCAAGTCCCTGCCGCCACTTGTCGAGCCGGCCGCGGAGCTGACCAGGGATGAGGTAGCCCGGTACAGCCGACACCTGATCATCCCGGATCTCGGCGTGGACGGGCAGAAGCGTCTGAAGAACGCCAAAGTGCTGGTGATCGGCGCGGGCGGCCTCGGCTCGCCGGCCCTGCTGTATCTGGCCGCCGCGGGCGTCGGCACGCTCGGCATCGTCGAGTTCGACGAGGTGGACGCCTCCAACCTGCAGCGCCAGATCATCCACGGTGAATCCGACATCGGCCGCTCGAAGGCCGACAGCGCGCGCGACTCCATCCTGGAGATCAACTCCGGTATCGATGTGCGGCTGCACAAGCTCCGGCTGGAACCCGAGAACGCGATCGAGTTGTTCCGCGAGTACGACTTGATCGTGGACGGCACCGACAACTTCGCCACCCGCTACTTGGTGAACGACGCCGCGGTGCTGGCGGGCAAGCCGTACGTGTGGGGCTCGATCTACCGGTTCGAGGGCCAGGTCTCGGTGTTCTGGGAGGACGCGCCGGATGGGCGCGGCATCAACTACCGCGACCTGTACCCCGAGGCCCCGCCGCCCGGCATGGTGCCGTCCTGCGCCGAGGGCGGTGTGCTCGGCGTGCTGTGCGCGTCGATCGGGTCGGTGATGGTGACCGAGGCGATCAAGCTGATCACCGGCATCGGCGAGCCCCTGCTGGGCAGGCTGATGGTGTACGACGCACTGGACATGAACTACCGGACGATCAAGCTGCGCCGCGACCCGGAGCGCCAGTCGATCACCGAGCTGATCGACTACGAGGCGTTCTGCGGCGTGGTGTCCGACGAGGGCCAGGCGGCCGCGGCCGGGTCCACCATCACCGCGCGCGAGCTCAAGGACTTGTTCGACGCGGGCAAGGAGATCGAGCTGATCGACGTGCGCGAGCCGGTCGAATGGGACATCGTGCACATCGAGGGCGCCAAGCTCATCCCGAAGGACCGCATCCTGTCCGGCGAGGCGCTGGCCGAGTTGCCGCAGAACCGCCCGATCGTGCTGCACTGCAAGACCGGCGTGCGCTCCGCCGAGGCACTGGCCGCCCTGAAGCGAGCGGGCTTCGCCGACGCCACCCACCTGCAAGGCGGCGTGATCGCCTGGGCCAACCAGATCGACAAGTCCCTGCCGGTGTACTAGCACCCGTTTCGGACCGGAGCGCACGGCGCGCCGCAAGCGCGCCAAATCAGACACGACGTACCGTACGGCCGTGACTTCTGTGGAACCTCCCGAGCACGTGCGCGCCACGTTCGGTCTGCGCGAAGTGACTCCGGTTTCCCTCGGCGACTGGGAAGGTGGCTGGCGCTGCGGGGACGTGGTGCTCAGTCCGGTCGCGGATCACGCGCGCGCGGCGTGGTCGGCGAAGGTGCGGGAGACGTTGCAGGTGGACGGGCTGCGGCTGGCCCGCCCGGTGCGCGCCACCGACGGCCGCTATGTCGTGTCCGGCTGGCGCGCGGACACCTATCTGGAGGGCGCACCGGAACCGCGGCACGACGAGGTGGTTTCGGTGTCGCTGCGGCTGCATCAGGCCACGGCGAAGTTGGAGCGGCCCCGGTTCCTATCGCAGCCGCCGGTCGTGCCCTGGGTGGACGTGGACGTGTTCGTCGCCGCGGACCGCGCCGCGTGGGAGGCGGTGCCGCTGCGCAGTTTGCGGGCGGGCGGCGGGCTGCTGTCGACTTCGCCGGACGGCCAGCGCAGCCTGGAACTCATCGGTCAGCTGGCCACGCTGCGCAAGCCGGTGCAGACGCCGGCGCAGCTGGTGCACGGCGACCTCTTCGGCACCGTGTTGTTCGCCGGTTCGCACACTCCCGGCCTCACCGACATCACCCCGTACTGGCGGCCGGTGCCGTGGGCGGCGGCGGTGGTCGTGGTCGACGCACTGGCTTGGGGCGGCGCGGACGACGGGTTGCTGGATCGCTGGACCGATCTTCCGGAGTGGCCGCAGATGTTGTTGCGCGCGGTGATGTTCCGGCTCGCGGTGCACGCGCTGCACCCGCGCTCCACGCCGCAGGCGTTTCCCGGTCTGGCCCGCACCGCCGACATGGTCCGGCTGACTCTCTGAGTTCGGAATATGCGCTGTTCGGAATGGCTTTCCGTACAGTGTTATAGAGAATCGCGCGGAGCCCGACGCGGTGGGTGGCCCCGTGATAAGTTTTCCGCAGTATCGCCGCCGTGAGTCTCCGCCGGGTAGGAGATCAGCGCGGTCCGCGACGAGGGGTGTGAGGACGGGGTAGGGTGAGAATTCAACCGCGGCAACAGATTCTGGATCTGTGGCGCTCCGCGCTATCCGTGTCCTGGGACGGTGTCACATGGCACTGGGGTGGCCGCATGGCCGCCAATTCGATCAGCGATTCCGAGCAATTGCTGTGCCTGCTGTATCCGGCGACCGAGATCGAAAGCCTCGCGCTGGATCGTCCCGACAGCATGGCCGACGACGTCGGTTCGGTCCTGTCGCCGTTCGGCGGCCAGACGAAGATCGGGACCGTCGTGATCACCTTGCTGGAGGACTACATCCTCCGCAATACCCACCGGGTGGGACCGGACGGCGAACCGGACAGTGACGGCGAACCGGACGGCGAGCCCATCTTCGCCGCGGGCAGCTACCTGCGCTCGGCCGACGAGCGCGAACCCACTGCGGCGCAGCGTGATATCGAGGTCGTCGACTCGTACTCCATGTCGCTGACGCTGTGTCTGGCCGGGCTGCGCTTCCTGCGGGTCTACGAGGGCTGGGTCCGCGCGGAGGGGCGCGCCAATCTCATCGACCGGATCGAGAAGCTCACCGGCAGGCTCAGTGCCCGCCTCACCGCCGCGATGACGGGTCTGGTCCGCAGTTTCGTGGTCAATACGGTGGAGCCGAAATCCGAGGCGGGACAAGTGATGCTGGGCATGCTCAATCAGAGCGATATGCCCCAGAAGGCGGTCGCCGAGGGCATCACACGCAGCCTGGAGCGGGTCCGCGCACGGCTGCGCAACGACATCACGCTCGGGCAGACGCCGGACACCGAGCTGGACGATGAGGAATTGCTGTTCGAATGCGGCTGGAGCTGGGGCCTGGTTCGCGACGCGGCTCCGGTCGGCTTCGTGGACGCCGCCATCGCCATGCAGCCCGGCATCGCCGATCCACGCCCCTACCTGTATTTCACCGTCATCGCGCTGGACGGCATCAACGACCTGATCTCCCAGCGCACCAGGGAACTGGACCTGCTCGACGAACAGCAGTACCGGCTGGCCGAGGCGCTGCGGATCCGCTGGGACCTCACCCAGCGTTATTGGTCGACGGTCGCCCGGTTCGGTTCCGATTCGTGGCCGCTGGAGGACATCCCGTGGCGCACCTCCGACGGCGAGGAGTCGGACTACTTCAGTCTGATCGTGTCCGCCGTGCTGATCCAGGATCTGATCAACCGCACCGCCTCCGATGACGACTTGACCAGAGCCGTGTCGATTTTCGACGAACTGGCCAGACGCGGCCGGATCATCCGCAGGACCACACGCGACGACCCCGCGGTGCATATGCACGCGCCCGGCGTGCGAATGTCCCTGCGAGGCACCGAAG
This sequence comes from Nocardia sp. Marseille-Q1738, assembly GCF_965283145.1. Taxonomy (NCBI): domain Bacteria; kingdom Bacillati; phylum Actinomycetota; class Actinomycetes; order Mycobacteriales; family Nocardiaceae; genus Nocardia; species Nocardia sp. Marseille-Q1738. The sequence continues at coordinate 143,300 of NZ_CBDIMS010000002.1, forward strand.
CCGTCGACAATGGGCCGCTGTTGCAGTGGGAGGTCTCGGATTTCGCCGCTGTGCTGTTGAAGCGCCTGTTGCAGGCCGCCCGGCTCTCCAGCAATATCACCGCCCGCGACCGGCTGATGGATCTGGCCAAATCGACGATGGATCATCTGGAAGCGCGCATCATCACCTCCGGTAAGGCGGCCGGGCTCTGGGACGATCCCGCCGGAGTCTTCGGCAACGGCACGGCGCGGGAGACGCAGCCGTCCTGGTACATGACCGAGCGCGTGATCGAATGCCTGGTCAGCGCGGACCGCACGTTCCGCGAGCCACCGCTGACGTCCCCGGCGATGGTGGTGCGCGCGGTCGAACTGCTCAACGAGGCCGAGCACCTGCTCAACCAGGAGATGCTGAGCGTCAGCATCGACGACGTCTCGGAGAACCGGATCACCCTCGACCGGGTGGAGGAGAACCTCGAGCAAGCCAGGCAACTGGTCACCCGCAGGCAGGCGGGCACGGCGTTCGTGCTCGCCGCCGACGCGCTGCGCGAACTGCACAAACTGGCCTATGCCCGCATGGACGCGACAAGGGCCACGTAACCATGATCGTGTTCGCGACCTCCGACAAGGGCGGTACCGGACGCTCGGTGACCAGCTGCAATCTCGCCTACCGGCTGTGCCTGAGCGGGATGAGCGTGGCGTATCTCGATTTCGACTTCGGTTCGCCGACCGCGGGCGCCCTGTTCGAAATCGGTTCCGTGGAGCGGGGAACCCCCGATGGAGACGGACTGCACGAGTATCTGCTCGGGAAGAACGGCATCGCCAGGCAGATCGACGTGCGAGCCAAGACCGATCGCGTCGGCTTGCGCAAGATGCGGACCAGGACCGGACGGCTGGTCCTGTTCCCCGGTGACGAAGGCGGCGCGGAGTTCGACAGCATCAACGACGACGTGGTCCGCCGCTGCACGGAACTGTTCGTCGGCCTCGAACAGGAGTTCAAGGTCTGTTTCGTGGACTTGAGCGCGGGCCGCTCGCTGGCGATGGAGTTGGCGCTGCGCGCGACGGCGGCGCCACAACTGGCCTCGAAGACCGTGCGCTGGCTGGTCTTCCACCGCTGGACCCGCCAGCACATCCTCGCGGCCAGCGGACTGGTCCACGGTCCGCACGGGTTGCTGGAGACCGGCAACCACTGGAAGCACGACCCGCAGAAGCTGCTGGCGAACATTCGCTACGTGCGCACCGCGGTGCCACAAGTGAACGAGATGACCGGCGGCCCCGGCGCGGCGCAGGTCAAGTGGTTGCAGGAACAGAACGGGGCCTTGGTCACGTTGGCGGGCAAGAACCGGCTCGGCGCGACATCGCTGCTCGGCAAAACCCCGGTGGAGCCCGTGCTGCAATGGCGGGAACAGATCATCCTGGATGCCGACGTGGCCAACAGCATCGCCAACGAGGAGACCGCCGCCGCCTTCAACCAGCTTGCCGGTCGTCTCCTGCACGCCGCCACCTGGGAATAGATCCGAACTCGCCCACGCTTTCGCGAAAGCACGATCCCGGAAGGGTTGTCGATCAGCAGTGGATCACGTAGCAGGCTATAGCGAGGCGACCGAGCGTCCTCGGGTCGCCCAGGTCCCGTTGTCCCACCTGTCCATCGAGGTGGGCCACTTCTACATGAACGATCTCAGCAACGGTGCGGATCGTATCCGTGCGCAGTTCCGCAAGATCGCTCCGCTGATCCCCGCGTTCACCGCCGCGGCGCAGGCCGAGTTCGGGCCGCGGGCGCGGGTGAGCACCTGCTTCCTGATCGACGACTACTTCCGGCACGACACCGATCCGGGGGAGATCCTCGGCAGGCTGCTCGGCGCCGCGGCGGAGTGCGGCGTGACCATCGACTATCTGGCACGCGAGGCGGGATGCTTCGAGGCGCCATCCGCCGGTGATCGCCGTATCCCGTTGGCGGAGATGGTGGCCGCGCGCATCGTGGCCGAGCCGCCCGAGGGCTCGAACGGACGGCGCCCGCCCACCGCGGAGTCCGGCTGGCTGTGCAACGGGCGCAGGGCATCCGACGACGAGCCCGGCCAGGCCATGCACCGCCTGCCGTACGAGCCGCCGGAGGAGTTCGGCAGGCGCGAGCATTCGATCTTCCTCGACGTGCAGATGTGGAGCAAGCAGACCAAGAAGGTGAACGGGCGGGCCGAGGTGCACACCAAATGGTCGTGTCCCTTCCTCGCGTCGATCTGGCAGCTGCTGCGGCTCGGGATGCTGCGCTACGACGGCGAACCCATCGTCGACCCGCAGCTGTGGCGGCCGGAGGACGGCTGGCCGTCGCAGTGGTGGGAGATGCCCGCCGTCGTCAAACTCAACCCGCAGGCGAAACCGTTCGCCGCCTATCGGTCGCTGTCGCTGCTACCGCAGCGGTATCTGGGTATCGAACACGCGGTGCGGGTAATCCTGGATCACATCGATCTCGAGGAGGAAGTGGTCGAGCAGATCATCGATCGAGGTTTGGTCGAGGCTGTCCCGGTACCGCGCAAGGTGACCGAGCGGATGAGCCATTATCTGCTGGATGGGTCCTGACATGAGCGGAGCATCGCACTCCTGTTCCGGCGCCGACCAGCCCTCGCATGGCGAGCGGCTGCGCCGGTTGGCGGCCGTGGCCCGCGAGAGGCGTGACCACCGGTCGGTCCGGAGGCCGACGCTGGCCGGAAGGTCCCAGCGGGCGGTGCCCGGAACAGTCTCGGCGCCAGCGACTTCCGCGTCCGGGCCGCTGATTCTGCTCGGCGAGGTCCGCACCTGCCTGGTGCCGGACTCGACGGCGCTCGGACGCGACTTGCTGGAGGAACTGCTCGCGGTGATACCCGGCCGCCGGGTGCTGTGGCGTGAGCGTCCGACGACGCTGGCCACGTCGCCGACCTCCGCGGTCGGCGTCGATTGCCAGCTGGCCACCAAGCCGCGCGGCAGTGTGCGCGCGATCGGGACGGTGGCGACCAACGCGGTGGTAGTCGGCGGGCGGGTGCTGCAGAGTTCGGCGCACACCACGGTCGTCCCCGCCGAGGTGAAGCAGCGGCAGACCTGGTCGCACTACCTCACCCGGGTCGGGGTGACGGAGGTGGTCTCGAAGGTCACCGAGGCGACCAGCGGCGAGCTGGCCGACGGCTTCCTCGCCGCCGGTGAGCAGCCGGACGGCGTCCTGGATCTGGCCTCGATCAGTCAGCGATTGCTCGCCAAGATTCGGATGGACATGCGCCTGGACCAGCACGCGCCGATGCAGACACGGACGGCGCGGCTGCGCTGGGCAGCGCGGATCGCCGAGGTGCCCCGGCCGGTGCTGACGTTCCAGTTGCAGGACGAGCTGGTGCGCACGGTCCTGGTGACCGTGCGCGACGAGTCGGAACTCGCTGTGGCGCATCGCTTCTGCGAGGACCTCGCGCTGCACGACTGGCTGCTCACCGTTGCGGACACGGTGGTCGAGGAGGCCGACCTCTACCCGCCGTCCAGCGCGGAGTCGGCCGCACTCATCGCGCCGCTGCTGACGAACTTGGCGCACCTTTGGATGCCCGGCGCGCACGCGCCCGTGGCGCTGCGCGGCCTTTGGGAGCAACTGGATCGCGACCCCGGATTCACCCGGGAATGGTCGGCGCGAGTGGGTCAGCTGCGCGACCGGATGTCGGTGGCGACATTGGCCGCGATGCGCGCCTCCACGATCAACGCATCGGATTGAATTCCGGTCACAGCCGGAACCACCGCCTCACCAGCAGCGCGAAGAACACCGAGGTGGACACGATCCCGGCGTACGCCTCGATCATCAGCAGGGTTCGTCCGATCAGGCCGACCTGTTGCAGATCGCCGAGGCCCACCGGATTGAGGAAGTTGATCAGGCACATGTGCAGCGATGTGGTGATCGGAAGTGATGTGCTCAGCCACAGCGCGACGGTGAACACGAGTAGTTGCGCGGCGATGAAGCCGAGCAGGCGGAACGGCCGATAGCCATAGCCGCACAACAGGTCCGAGATCCAGCCGATGCTGCGGCGCCAGGCTGGATAGGTCGCCGACCTGCGCGCTCTGGCCAAGGCGAGACCGCACCGGTCCTGGGCGTCGACGTCCTCGTCGAGCGCGTACAGACCCGAGGCGCGCAGAAAGGCCATGGCCGCGTGCCCGGGGAGAAACGTCCTGGTCCGCCAGCCGGGCAGCGTAGCGGTGAGGAGGCGGTGGCCGAGTTCCTCGTAGATCTCGGCCAACCGGATGTTCTGGGTCCGGCTCAGGCTCAGCGGTCCGCGTAGCTCGACCTCCGCGGCCAGCAGCGCCATCAGCAGTTCGACGTGCGCGCGCTGGAGCACCTCGTCCATCGCGGTGTTGTCGTCGGCGGCGTCGTAGATATCGGTGAAGAGCAGGCTGTCACCACGATGCTTGACCTTCGTGTGATCGAAAGCGGTGACCACCTTTTCGACGTGATTGTGGAACGAATCCAGCAGCGGCTTCTCATCCGGCTGTCTGGTCCCGGCGCTCAACTCGTCCAGGTAGTCCGCGACTTCCTGGGCGTAGCCCGTGGCGTGCTGGTCGATCCAGATGTCGGGACTGTTCCCGAACTGCACGTGGGTGACCGGGTTCTCGTAGTCGGTCATGTGCCTTCCCTCCCCCGAAATCTCACGCCGCGCCATAGCGGCGTGATATCCACCATAGCAACGGAATTCGCTGGCGAGCGGTGCTCGAACGGCGGCGACAGTGTGCGAGACCGAGCCGCCGATGTGGCCACCACGTCCACGGCGAACAGTGTCGCGGTCTAGTCCGGAGCTGGATCGCGCTTGCGCCAGATTGCCGAGGACGGATCGGCGATCGGTGGTGCGCCCGGACGGTGCCGGATTCGCCGTACCAGGACGTCGCGCGGTTCACCCGCGCCGAAGTACCCTTCTTCGTGTCCGGTCCAGACGAATCCGGCCGTCTTGTACAGGTTCGAGGCCGGTTGATCGTTCGGCCGGACAGTGAGGAACACGTCGTCCACCCGGGCGACCCGGCAGCGGGCCAACGCGCCGTCCAGCAGCGCTCGTCCGTAGCCGCGGCCACGGCACTGCGGCGCGACCGCGAGCCCGATCACCCAAGCGCACCGCGACGATCCGAGCGCCACCATCGCATACCCGCCGATCGTGCCGTCGAGATCGACGACGAGCCAATGGTTTCCGTGTAAGTCGAAGAGTTGGCGCAGCGCGAAGTACGGGTACGCCAGTTCGCCGAACTCCGTCTGCTCCAGTGCGGAGATATCCGCGAGGTCACCCAGCGACGCCGACCGGAACACCGGATCCCCAACCCCATTCGCGATGTTCAAATGCCCACCCTCTGTCACCCCGCTGTGAGTCCGGCTTCCAGAGTAGTGCGCGGGCAGCCTTCATCGGGCCGAGACGGCCGAAAGCAGCGCTCGGCAATAGCCTTGGCAGGGAAGGGTTTCCGTTCGCCTCGACAGTCGGTCTGGATCGGGTGCATCTGAAAACGGACGAAATCGGATCGCGGATTTATTGCGAAGGTGTTGCCGGCCAGGTGTTACTGGATAGAGCCGTCTACGACACGTCGGCGCCGATGCGTAGAGCCGTTCCACTTCGAGTCACCGTCGGAGGGCAGGTCCATGCCTACTATCACCTCGCTTTCACCGACTTCGGGTCCAGCTACCGGAGGCAATAATGTGGTGATAACCGGCAGCGGGTTCGGTCCTGGTCCCTTGACCGTGCGCTTCGGCTCGGTGGCGACCACGTTCACCGTCGACTCCAGCACCCGGATCACGGCCATCGCCCCCGCCGGAACCGGTACGGTGCCGGTCACTGTCACCGCACTGCTGGACGGCACGAGCAACGCCCTGCCCTACACCTATGTGGCGGTTCCGTCTCTGACATCGATCAATCCCAGCCAAGGGCCTGCTGGGTCTACGGTCACTCTCAACGGATCGGGACTGTCCAGCGCCACCGGGGTGAATTTCGGTAGCACTCCGGCGACTTCGGTCACGACGGTATCGGATACCCAGATCACCGCAGTGGTTCCACAGGGGACCGGCATTGCGCCGGTGACCGTCACCTCCGCGGTCGGCACGAGCAACGCAGTGCCTTTCATCTTCGTCGTACTCCCCACTCTCACCTCGCTCGCACCGGCTTCGGGGCCACCGTCCGGGAACAACAGGGTGGTGATAACCGGCACCGGGTTCACCGGTCCCATCACCGTGCGGTTCGGTTCGAACGCCACCACCTTCACCGTCGATTCCCCGACGCGGATCGTCGCGGTCGCTCCGCCTGGAACGGGTACGGTGCCGGTCACCGTCACTGCCTCGGGCGGCACCAGCAACGCGCTGACCTACACCTACTTCACCGTGCCTGCACTGGTCTCGGTCAGCCCCGACTCCGGCCCGGCGGCAGGCGGCAACACCGTTGTGCTCACCGGCACCGGATTCATCGGAGCCACCGCCGTGAACTTCGGTGCCGCACCGGCGATTTCGTTCACCGTCAACTCCAATACCCGCATCACCGCCATAGCGCCGGCCGGAAGCGGCACCGCCGATGTCACCGTGACGACGAGCGTCGGCACCAGCAACACCGTCGCCTACACCTACGTCCCAGCGCCGGCACTCAGCACAGTGGTCCCGAGCTCCGGTCCGGAGACAGGCGGCAACACCGTCGTCCTCACCGGCACGAATCTCAGCGGGGCCACCGCCGTCCATTTCGGCGCGAACACCGCGATCGCTTTCACCGTCGTCTCGGACACCCAGATCAGCGCCTCGGCGCCTGCGGGGACCGGCATCGTCGATGTCACCGTTACCACCGCGGGTGGCACCAGCCGCCCGGTGACCTACACCTATGTACCGGCACCTGCGCTCGCCTCGATCGCCCCCGGCTCAGGTCCCGAGACCGGTGGCAACACTGTCACCCTGACCGGCACCAACCTCACCGGCGCCACCGCCGTGCGTTTCAATGGGACACCGGCGATCTCCTTCACCGTCGTCTCCGGCACCACGATCACGGCCGTGGCGCCCGCCGGGACCGCAGGACCTGTCGTCGTCACGGTCACCACCGTGGGCGGCACCAGCAACGCGGTCGTCTACACCTATGTCGCCGCACCCACATTGATCTCGACCACACCGAACTCCGGGCCCGAGACCGGCGGGAACACTGTCGTCATCAGGGGCACCGGATTCACCGGCACCAGCGCTGTCCGTTTCGGTGCGACCCCGGCGACCTCCTTCACCGTGGTCTCCAACACCGAGATCAGGGCCGTCGCCCCCGCGGGCACCGGCAGACGGAACGTCACCGTCACCGCGGCAGGTGGTACCAGCAACCCGGTGGCCTACACCTACGTCCCCGCACCCGCTCTCGGCTCCGTTGTCCCGAACTCCGGCCCGGAGACCGGTGGCAACACGGTAGTCCTCACCGGCACGAAGCTCAGCGGCGCCACCGCCGTTCATTTCGGCGCGAACACCGCGATCGCTTTCACCGTCGTCTCGGACACCCAGATCACCGCCGCCGTGCCCGCAGGTGTCGGCGGAGTCGACGTCACCATCAGCACCGCGGGCGGCACCAGCAACCCGGTGGCCTACACCTATGTCCCGGCGCCGACGCTCGCCTCGATCGTCCCCGGCTCCGGTCCCGAGACCGGCGGCAACACTGTCACTCTGACCGGCGCCGACCTCAGCGGCGCCACCGCCGTGCGTTTCAATGGGACACCGGCGATCTCCTTCACCGTCGTCTCCGACACCACGATCACCGCGGTCGTGCCAACGGGAACCGGCTCGGTCGACGTCACCGTCACCACCGCCGGTGGCCTCAGCAACCTGGTGACCTACACCTATGTCCCCGCACCGGTACTCGCGTCCGTTGTCCCGGACTCCGGTCCGCGGACCGGTGGCAACACCGTCACGCTGCGCGGCGCAAACCTCACCGGCGCCACCGCCGTGCGCTTCGACGGGACGTCCGCGACATCGTTCTCGGTGATTTCGGATGCCGAGATCAGCGCGGTCGTGCCTGCTGGGACCGGTAGCGTCACGGTCACGGTCACCGCCACGGGTGGTGACAGCAACGGCGTCGCCTACGCCTACGTCCCGGCACCCACGCTGGCGTCGGTGGTCCCGGACTCCGGCCCGGAGACGGGCGGCAACACGGTCATCCTGACCGGTACGGGCTTCACTGGGACTACCGCGGTGACTTTCGGTGGTAACACGGCGGTTTCGTTCACCGTGGTTTCCGATGCCCAGATCACCGCGGTCGTGCCCGCGGGAACCGGGTCGGCGAATGTCGCCGTCACCACGGCGGGTGGCGTCAGCAGTCCGATGGCGTATACCTATGTTCCGGCACCGACCCTGGCGTCCGTGGTTCCCGATTCCGGTCCCGAGACCGGCGGCAACACCGTGACCCTGACCGGCACGAACTTCACCGGTACGACTGCGGTGAACTTCGGCCTGAGTCCGGCGCCTTCCTTCACCGTAGTGTCGGATACCGAACTCAGGGTGGTCGTTCCGGCGCGTACCGGCACGGCCGCGGTGACCGTCACGGCTATCGGCGGTACCAGCAATGGCGTCCTCTACACCTATGTTCCGGCGCCGTCCCTTGCCTCCGTCGATGCCGACTCCGGACCGGACACCGGCGGCAACACCGTCACGCTGACCGGCGCGGGGTTCACCGGGGCCAGTGCGGTCGATTTCGGTGGGACGGCGGCGGTTTCGTTCACGGTGGTCTCGGATACCGAGATCAGCGCGGTCGCTCCGGCGGGCACCGGGACAGCGACGGTCAGGGTCACGACCCCGGGTGGTGACAGCAACGGCGTCTCCTACACCTACGTTCCGGCGCCGGCCCTTGCCGCGGTGGTCCCGGACTCCGGTCCGGAGACCGGTGGCAACACCGCCATCCTGATCGGTACGGACCTGATCGGTACGACCGCTGTGCTCTTCGATGGGAGGCCGGCGGTTTCGTTCACCGTTCTGTCGGACACCGAGATCAGTGCGGTCATACCCGCGGATCCGGACGCTGCCGCGGTTGCTTCTGCGCGTACCGGCACTGCCGCGGCCACTGCGGTCGCTGCTGCGAGTGTCAGCCCTGCCGCGGTCACCGTTACCAACGCGGCTGGCATCAGCAACCCGGTCATCTACGTCTATGTCGCGCCGCCGACGCTCGTTTCGGTGGTTCCTGATTCCGGTCCGGAGGACGGTGGCAATACCGTAGTCCTCACCGGTACCGGATTCACGGACGCGACTGCGGTGAATTTCGGTGTCACCCCGGCGGTCTCGTTTGCGGTCGTGTCGGATACCGAGATCACCGCCGTTGCCCCGGCGCGTACCGGCGCAGCCGCGGTCACCGTCACCGCCACCGGCGGCACCAGCAACGCTGTCCTCTACACGTTCGTTCCGGCTCCGACCCTTGCTTCCGTCGATCCCGACTCCGGTCCGGAGGCCGGTGGCAACTCGGTCACGCTGACCGGTGGCGGATTCACCGAGGCGAGTGCGGTCGATTTCGGTGGGACGGCGGCGATTTCCTTCACGGTGGTGTCCGACACCGAGATCAGCGCGGTCGCTCCTGCCGGGACCGGCACGGTCGACGTCTCGATCACCACTCCGGGCGGGACCAGCAACGGCGTCCGCTATGCCTACGCTCCGGCCCCGACGATCACCACGGTGGTCCCCGGCTCAGGACCCGAAACCGGCGGCAACACGGTCATCCTCACCGGCAGCGGATTCACCGACGCGACCGTGGTGGACTTCGGTGCGAACCCGGCGGTCGAGTTCACCGTGGTCTCGGATTCCCAGATCACAGCGGTGGTGCCTGCCGGGTCCGGCTCGGTGAACGCCACCGTCACCACCGCAGGCGGCACCAGCAACCCGGTGGCCTACGCCTACGTGCCACGGCCGGCACTCACCACCGCCGTTCCCCGCTTCGGGCCGGAGACCGGTGGCAACACGGTCACCCTGACCGGTACCAACTTCACCGGAGCTACGGCCGTACGCTTCGGCGTCACGCCCGCCACTTCGTTCACCGTGGTCTCCGATACCCAGATCACGGCCGTCGCTCCCGCGCGCACCGGCACTGTCGCGATCACCGTCACCACGCGGGGTGGTAGGAGCAATGGTGTTCTCTACGGCTTCACCCCGGCCCCGACGCTGACCACGGTCGCTCCCCGTTTCGGGCCGGTCACCGGTGGCAATACCGTCACCCTTACCGGTACCAATTTCACCCGGACCGTCGCCGTCCGCTTCGGTACGACACTCGCTACGTCGTTCACCGTGGTCTCGGACACCGAGATCACCGCGGTGGCTCCCGCGCGTGCCGCTGGGATAGTTGGGGTCACCGTCACCACGACGGGTGGTACCAGCAACGCGGTGGCTTACGGATATGGCCCGCCGCCGACACTCACTGCGGTTGATCCTCGTTTCGGGCCCGAGACCGGCGGAAACACTGTCACGATTACCGGTACCAACCTCACCCGGACCCTCGCCGTCCGCTTCGGTACGACACTCGCTACGTCGTTCACCGTGGTCTCGGACACCGAGATCACCGCGGTGGCTCCTGCGCGTGCCGCTGGGATAGTTGGGGTCACCGTCACCACGACGGGTGGTACCAGCAACGCGGTGGCTTACGGATATGGCCCGCCGCCGACACTCACTGCGGTAGCTCCCCGTTTCGGGCCCGAGACCGGCGGAAACACTGTCACGATTACCGGTACCAACCTCACCCGGACCCTCGCCGTCCGGTTCGGCACGACACCCGCTACGTCGTTCACCGTGGTCTCGGACACCCAGATCACCGCGGTCGCCCCTGCGCGTACCGGCATGGCCGCGGTCAACGTCACGACCACCGGCGGCCGCAGCAACGGCGTCCTCTACGCCTTCCTCCCGGCACCCACCCTCGCCGCCCTGAACCCCGACTCCGGGCCGGAAACCGGCGGTAACACCGTCACTCTCACCGGTACCGATCTCGCCCGCACCACCGCCGTCCACTTCGGCGCGACGCCCGCTACCTCGTTCACCGTGGTGTCGAACACCGAGATCACCGCGGTCGCACCCGCGGGGACCGGCACCGCCGCGGTCACCCTCACCACCCCGGGTGGCACCAGCAACGGTGTCTCCTACACCTACATCCCGGCACCGGCACTCGCCGCGATCGTCCCCGGCTCCGGTCCGGATACCGGCGGCAACAGCGTCACCCTCACCGGCACCAACCTCACGGGTACGACCACGGTCACTTTCGGCGCCACCCCAGCGCCCTCCTTCACCGTGGTTTCCGACACCGAGATCAGCGCCCTCGCTCCCGCGGGTACCGGCACGGTCGCGGTCACGGCTACCACCACGGGCGGCACCAGCAACGGCGTCTCCTACGCCTACGTTCTCGTCCCCACCCTCGATTCGGTCGTCCCGAATGCGGGTCCGGTCGAGGGTGGCAACACCGTGATCCTCACCGGCACCAACCTCACCGATGTCACCTCGGTCCTGTTCGGTGCGGTCGCGGCAGGCTCGTTCACAATCCTGTCCGATACTCAGATCAGCGCCGTCGTCCCCGCTGGGACCGGTACGGTGCCGGTCACCGTCGTCTCGCCCACCGGTACCAGTAACCAAGTCCTCTACAGCTACGGTGGTGCCCCCGCTCTTCTGGCAGTGGTCCCCGACCTGGGCCCCGAAGCGGGCAGCAACACGGTCGTACTTCAGGGCGAAAACTTCACCGGGACCCTCGCAGTGGATTTCGGCGCCACCGCCGCGACGTCCTTCACCGTCGACTCCGATACTCAGATCACCGCCGTCGTCCCCGCCGGGACCGGAACGGTGCCGGTCGCCGTCACCAATCCGTTCGGCGTCGGCAACGAGGTCCCGTACACCTACCTCGGAGTCCCAGCGCTTACCTCGGTCGACCCGAACCAGGGTCCCACCTCCGGCGGTAACACCGTCACGCTGCGAGGCACCGGATTCACCGGGGCCAGTGCCGTGGATTTCGCTGGCACAGCGGCCATTTCCTTCACGGTGGTCTCCGATACCGAGATCAGCGCCGTCGCGCCCGCCGGGACCGGCACGGTCGCCGTCACCATTACCACTCCGGGTGGCACCAGCAACGGCGTCTCCTACACATATGTCCCGGCACCGACCCTCAGCACCGTAGCCCCCGATTCAGGTCCGGAAACGGGCGGTAACACGATCATCCTGACCGGCGTGGGGTTCACCAGCGCGACGGCGGTGAATTTCGGTGCCCGAACGGCAGTGTCGTTCGCTGTCGTGTCGGATACCGAAATCAGCGCGGTCGTGCCCGCGGGGACCGGTTCGGTGAATGTCACCGTGACTACGGCGGGTGGCGTGAGCAACGGTGTGCCCTACACCTATGTCCCTGCGCCCACCGTCGCCACGATCGTTCCCGGCTCCGGGCCCGAGTCCGGTGGCAATACCGTGACCCTCACCGGCACGAACTTCACCGGTGCGACCGCGGTGAACTTCGGGCTGACACCGGCCGCGTCGTTCACCGTGGTGTCGGATACCGAGATCACGGCGGTTGCTCCCGCACGTACCGGTGTGGCCGCGGTGACCGTCACGACCATCGGCGGTACCAGCGACGGTGTTCTCTACACCTACATTCCGGCGCCGACCCTCGCCTCGCTGGTCCCTGGCTCCGGTCCGCAGGCCGGTGGCAACACCGTCCGCCTGATCGGCACCGGATTCATCGGTGCGACGGCGGTGAGATTCGGCGCGACACCGGCCACGTCGTTCACGGTGGTTTCGGATGCCGAGATCACCGCGGTCGCTCCTGCGGGCACCGGGACAACCTCGATCACGGTGACGACCACGGGTGGTGCCAGCAACCCGCTGACTTACGCCTACGTCCCGGCACCCACTCTGGCTTCGGCGGTCCCTGGCTCCGGCCCGGTAACCGGTGGCAACACGGTGACCCTGACCGGCACTGGGTTCACCGGCGCGACGGCGGTGAATTTCGGTGCACGAGCGGCGGTGTCGTTCACCGTGGTGTCGGATACCGCGATCAGTGCGGTCGTGCCCGCGGGGACCGGGTCGGTGAATGCCACCGTCACCACGGCGGGTGGCGTCAGCAACGGTGGTCTCTACACCTACGTTCCGGCGCCGACCGTCGCCACGATCGTTCCCGGCTCCGGTCCGGAGACCGGTGGCAATACCGTGACCCTCACCGGGACGAACTTCACCGGTGCGACCGCTGTGAACTTCGGGCTGACTCCGGCGATCTCGTTCACTGTCGTGTCGGGTACCGAGATCAGGGCGGTTGCTCCCGCGGGGACCGGTACGGCCGCGGTGACCGTCACAACCGTCGGCGGTGCCAGCGATGGTGTCCTCTACACCTACGTTCCGGCGCCCACCGTCGCGATGGTGGTTCCCGCTTCCGGTCCGGAGACCGGTGGCAACACCGTCATCCTCGCCGGCACCAATCTCACTGGCGCGACCGCGGTTTCCTTCGGCGCGACACCGGCCGCGTCGTTCACGGTGGTCTCCGATACCGAAATCAGCGCGGTCGTTCCTGCGGGGACCGGGACCACTGCGGTCACGGTCACCACTCCAGGTGGTGCCGGCAACCTGGTGACCTACGTCTACGTCCCGGCACCCACGCTGGCTTCGGTGGTCCCGGACTCCGGCCCGGAGACGGGCGGCAACACGGTCATCCTGACCGGTACGGGCTTCACTGGGATTACCGCGGTGACTTTCGGTGGCAACGCGGCGGTTTCGTTCACCGTCGTGTCGGATACCGAGCTCAGCGCGGTCGTGCCCGCGGGCACCGGGTCGGTGAATGCCACCGTCACTACGGCGGGTGGCGTCAGCAATGGTGTGCCCTACACCTATATCCCGGTGCCGACGCTTGCCTCGGTGGCTCCCGATTCCGGTCCGGAGACCGGCGGCAACACCGTCGTCTTGACCGGCACCGGGTTCGCCACCGCCACTGCGGTGAACTTCGGCCTGACTCCGGCGGCGTCGTTCACGGTGGTGTCGGATACCGAGATCAGCGCGGTCGCTCCAGCGCGTACCGGTACGGCCGCGGTGACCGTCTCGGCTGTCGGTGGTACCAGCGATGGTGTTCTCTACACCTATGTTCCGGCGCCGACCCTTGCCTCGGTGGTCCCTGAGGCCGGGCCGGAGAGCGGTGGCAACACCGTCTCCCTGAGCGGCACCAATTTCACTGGTGCGACCGCGGTTTCCTTCGACGCGACACCGGCCGCGTCCTTCACGGTGGTCTCCGATACCGAGATCAGCGCGGTCGCACCCGCGGGCGCAGGCACAGCGGCGGTCACCGTCACCACCACCGGCGGCACCAGCAACGGCTTCTCCTATGCTTACGTCCCCACACCGACACTCACCTCGGTGCTCCCCGATTCCGGCCCGGAGGACGGTGGCAACACCGTCACCCTCACGGGTACGGGATTCACTGGCACTACCGCGGTGAATTTCGGGGCGAACACGGCGGTTTCGTTCACCGTGGTGTCGGACACCGAGGTCAGTGCCGTCGTGCCCGCGGGGACGGGTTCGGTGGATGTCACCGTCGCCACAGCGGGTGGGGTCAGCAATCCGTTGGCCTATGCCTACGTTCCGGCGCCGACGGTCGCTTCGGTGGCGGACGATTCCGGCCCGGAGACCGGTGGCAATACCGTCACGATCCGGGGGGCTCGGTTCGCCACCGCCACTGAGGTGACCTTCGGGCAGACTCGTGCGCCTGCGTTCACGGTGGTGTCGGATACCGAGATCCGGGCGGTTGCTCCGGCGCGTACCGGCACGGCCGCGGTCACCGTCAAGACCGTCGGTGGTGCCAGTGATGCTGCTCTCTACACGTTCGTCCCGGCTCCGACCCTTGCTTCCGTCGATCCCGACTCCGGTCCGGAGGCCGGTGGCAACTCGGTCACGCTGATCGGTGGCGGATTCACCGGGGCGAGTGCGGTCGATTTCGGTGGGACGGCGGCGATTTCCTTCACGGTGGTGTCCGACACCGAGATCAGCGCGGTGGTGCCGGCCGGGGCCGGCACGGTCGACGTCACGATCACCACTCCCGGTGGGCCCAGCAACGGCGTCTCTTACGCCTATGTTCCGGCACCCGCACTGATCTCGGCCGTCCCGGACTCGGGGCCGGACACCGGCGGCAACACGGTTATCCTCACCGGCACGAATCTCGCCAGTGCGACCGCGGTGCGTTTCGGTGCGGTGTCCGCGGCGTTCACGCTCGTCTCCGACAGCGAGATCAGCGCCACCGCTCCTCCGGGAAGCGGGACGGTGGGCCTCACCGTCACCACCGCCGGTGGCACGAGCCACCCGGTCCTCTACGCCCACGTCCCGCCACCGACACTCGCCTCGGTGGTCCCGAACGCGGGTCGCACGACAGGCGGCAACATCGTCACCCTCACCGGCACGGGATTCACCGATGCGACCGCGGTGACCTTCGGTGCGAACGCGGCGGTTTCCTTCGCCGTGGTCTCGGATACCCAGATCAGCGCCGTGGTGCCCGCCGGGGTCGCCGGGACGGCTACCGTCGCGGTGACCGCGACCGGCGGCGTCAGCAACGGCGTCCTCTACACCTACGTCCCGGCGCCGACGGTTACCTCGGTGGTCCCGAACTCGGGTCCGACCACCGGCGGCAACACCGTCACCATCGATGGCACCGGATTCACCGGCGCGACCGCCGTCCACTTCGGCGCGACACCGGCGACCTCCTACACCGTGGTCTCCGACACCCGGATCACCGCTGTGGTGCCCGCCAGGTCCGCCGGAACGGTCACGGTCACCGTCACCACCGCGGGCGGCACCAGCAATGGCGTCGTCTACACCTACATCGCCGCACCCACACTGGCTTCGGTGGTCCCGAGCACGGGTCCGTCCACCGGCGGCAACACGGTGACCCTCACCGGCGCCAACCTCACCGGAACCACGTCCGTGCGCTTCGGTGCGACGGCGGCTGTTTCCTTCACCGTGGTGTCGGCTTCCCAGATCAGTGCCGTGGTGCCCGCCCGCACCGCGGGACCGGTCACGGTGACCGTCACCACCGCGGGCGGCACCAGCAATGGCGTCGGCTATACCTACGCCGCCGCACCCTCACTGACCTCGGTAGTCCCGAACTCGGGTGCGGCCGCGGGCGGCAACACCGTCACGCTCACCGGCACGGGATTCACCGGAGCCAGCGCCGTGAGGTTCGGCGCCACCCCGGCGACATCCTTCACGGTGATCTCCGGAACCCAGATCAGTGCCGTCGTGCCCGCCGGGACCGCCGGACAGGTCACGGTCACCGTCACCACCGCGGGCGGCACCAGCAACAGTGTCCTCTACACCTATCTGTCGGCACCGACGCTTATCGAGCTCAGCCCGAACCACGGGCACGCCTCCGGTGGCAACACGATCACCCTCACCGGCACGAGATTCACCGGCGCCACCGCGGTACGTTTCGGCACGACGGCGGCGACATCGTTCACCGTCACCTCCGACACCCGGATCAGGGCCACGGTGCCTGCCGGGACGGGCGTACGCGCCGTCACGGTCACCACCCCGGGCGGCACCAGCAATGGCGTCTCCTACACCTACACCCATACATAAACGCTCACCACGACGGTCAGCCCGTCGGCGATAGTTCGAGCACGTCTCCAGGCTCGGCGCGCATCACCCGATTCGCGTTGCGCCTGAGGGCGATCGAACCCTGGTCGAGGCCCGCCGGGTGGTGCCGTCCACGACGAAGCCGCGGTGATGCAGTGACGCCGAGGTCAGCGTGCATCACGCGCGCGCGTCAGACGGCGAGCGGACGCGGAGTGAACTTCGGCAGCAACGGCTCGACCGGACCGCACAGCTCGCCGGGCACAAGACTGCTTCGACGACGAGTCGAACATCATGTGGCACAACCGGTTCCGGCAATCACCGAACATGTCGGTGCCCTGTACGAGTATCTGGCGACAACATGACGCGAGGAGCTCGGTATGGCGACTGATTTCGCGGTGATTTCGGATGACTTCTTCCGATTCACCTCCGACATCATCTGGTGCACGGTCACCACGGTGGACAGCGGCGGGCGGCCCCGATCGCGAATTCTGCACCCGATCTGGGAATCTGTCGACGGCCGCCCGGTCGGCTGGATCGTCACCGGCAAGACGCCGGTCAAGGTCGCGCATCTGGCCGCCAACCCGGTGGTGGCGTTCTCGTACTGGTGCCCGGATCAGCATGCCGTGCAGGGTGAAGCGATCGCTACCTGGGTCGAGGACCCGGAGCAGAAGAAGCACGTGTGGGACCTGTTCATGACCACGCCGCCGCCGCTCGGCTACGATTTGCGCGCCTTCGGCATTCCAGGGCCGGACAGCGTCACCGCCCTGCGCCTCGAGCCGGACCGGATCCAGGTGCTCGACGGCACCCAGATTCCGAACAACTTCACCCCGCGGGTAGCCGTACTCTGAGCGGGCGTTCTCCCGGCGTTGCTCAGCGAATTGGCTGGCGATCAGGTCGGTGTATACCCGCGGGGGCAGCGATCCGCTGATCCGGTCCGGTGGAACGGCGAATGCGCTGCCCGAGCGCACGGATCTCGGACGACCGGTCCCGCCGCAGCCGTGACCCGACCCTACGGTGTCCGTAGCCGGGCGATAGCGGCGTGGTTGCGGTCGGGGTCGAGTGTTATCGCCGCTGCCCACGCGTGTGCCGCGACGACACGTTGATCGAACAGCTCGATCCAGGTGTCGGTGTTGGTGCGGGTGTCGTTCACCCAGGTGGGTGTCGGTCCGAGCTCGGGGAGGTGGGTGTAGGTGAGTGAGGTATAGGTGCGTGCGCGGGCGTCGAAAATAGTCGCCGCGCACATCTCGTCGGCTCCTGCGCGTTCGTGCAGTCTGCCCGATGTCGCCGCCCGTATCGCGTCGTCGGGAACGCCGCCGGGGCCGGTGAACATTTCCCCGATGGTGCGGTAGGCGAGCCCGAATCCCCACAGTCGGCCGGGAAATCTGTGGATGAGCCATTCGGCCGAATCCAGGATGGGGGAGCGTTCGGCGTCGGGGTCGAGGACGATCACGGTGTGGGCTGTCTCCTGGGTAGCCGGGTCGTCGGTGCTGGCGAAGCCCCAGAAGTGGAGGGCGTCGGCATCCGGATCTGCCTCGGCGGCTCGGCGTTCGGCCAGCATGGTGGCCAGGAGCGCGTCGATGATGGTGTCCGGCGGGTAGCGGATGGTGGATTCCGGTGGCTTCCGGGGTGTCTTCGGCTTGTGTCGCAGCCGATTTCGTCGCTTGGGCATTTCCCTCTTCAATCAATAGACCCCGCCACGAGGCCGTGGGGTCTGGTCAGGCGGATCCGCCCGGCGTGTGCGTCGGGCGGGATGGAACGGAAGGTCTTCTGGCGGTCCGATCTCCGCCGACGTCTCGTGCCACCGCAGGACAACGCCGACGATTTGTTCTCGCCCGGCAAAGGTGCCCGTCGCCCCGGCGAGTGGCACACCATGGAGGGGCCTACTCGCGTTTTGCCGCAGCCCTGTGCCACTCGCCGGGCAGCAGGACCGGGGTGCTGTGCCGCGTATGGGGGGTGGCGTGGGTTCTGCGGTGCGGGTATAGCCCGCGGAGCAGCGCCTGCCAGTGCTGTGTATGCATTCATCCCGGTGGGTACGGCGGCTGGGGTGGGATGGGTAGGTCGGTGGTGCGGGCGCCGTTGGCGGGCAGCAGGACGTGCCAATAGTGCTTGCGGACGGCGTCCCAGAGCTGGAAGTGGCGGGGGAACCATTCGCGCACCTGCGCCAGATCCGGTAGTGCGCGCTCATCGAAGGCGACAAAACCGGACTGGCCCAACGGAATCGGCACGATGTCGCCGTTGTTGCGCAGCCGGTAGGCGGGTGTGGAGTCGCGTTCGTCGCGCAAGAACAGGATCTCGATGCGATGCCCCGCCAACCGCCAGCCCGCGTGGGTGTCGTCGACAGTGGTCCGATGCAACGTTCACCCCCGCAGCGGTTCCGGCGGTGTTGCCAGTTCCGACAGCCGTTCCAGCACTTCATGCAGTGTGCGCGCGGCCGGTCGCGGGTCGGCGACACCGGATCCGTCATGGGGCGGGAACGGTATACCGCGCGCGGCGGCACGTTCGCGTGGGCTGAGTGTTTGCGGTGTCAGCCGTCCCGCTGCCACCAGCGTGTGATACGCCGCCGCTTTCCACACGCACCGTTGCACGCGGCAGGTGCGATGAGCCTGCATCTGCGCGTGTGCCAGCCGCACGTCGGCCCGGCGGCAAACGTCGGGTGGGGTGAGCAGGGAATACTGATTCATCGCCCCGCCACCCTCTCGATGGTCGGAGCCGGTGCGGCGACATGTGCCCACTTGGTGGATGGGCACACTGCTTCCAGGTGGACCTCGATGCCAGACGTAGTTCGTTCTGCCAGTCGGGAATTCGTCATGATCTCGAGTTTTCTTCCGTGTTGCTCGGGCATGCGCATATGCTGCGGGCGTACTCACGAAGCGAGGCTCGAAACGGCCGGTGCGCGGCAATCGGTGTGTATGCCCTGGAAGCTTCCTGAGTTCGGCGCACGGGGACTCTCGCCGTGGGAAAACACAGGTCACAATGTGGGAAGCAGGGGAGGAACGCGGAATGGTGGGTACCAAGTCGGACCGCAGCAGGACGACGCTGCAGCATCGCCAGCTGGGGAGAGCGCTGCGCGACGCGCGCCACGCTCGCGGCTACACCCTCGAACAGGTAGCCGAAGTTCTGGAGATCAGCCGCTCCACACTCAGTCGGCTCGAGCTGGGCCAGAACGAGAAGGTCAAGGCTCGGGATGTGGACTACATCTGCCAGTTCTATGGACTGCCAAAAGATTTGACAGAGTATTTGAAATCGCTTGTAACGCAGTCTAATGCGAAGGTGTGGTGGCAGGACTTCCGGAGTCTGATTCGACCTGGATTCAACACTTACCTCCAATTGGAGGTAGTGGCGACGGAATTGCACTTCTTCCAATCTCTGATCATACCCGGATTGCTGCAGACTGCCGACTACGCGCGAAATGTTGAAGTGTACCTGCCTACAGACACGAAGGAGGACATGGATCGGCGCGTGGAGCTGCGGATACAGCGATCGAAAATACTGACTCGTCGACACAAACCGGTCCGGGCCGAGTTTGTATTGCATGAATCGGTGTTGCGGACTGTAGTCGGTTCCAATCGGATCATGTCCTCCGTACTTCGCCATGTTGCGGATATGAGTACGCGAGAGAACGTCTCGGTCCGGATACTCCCGTTCACTGCTGGGTTCCCGACCGGTGGCGCGCAACCACCGCACATCATCGTCGACCTGCCGCACACCGAGCCGTCCGTTGTCTACACCGAAAGCGCCACAGGGACAATGATCTTCGAGGAGAACGATGCCGTGGAGCACTATCGGCAGCTCTACGAAACCCTGCAGAATGCCGCATTGGAAGAACGGCCATCGAGAGATCTGCTCAGGAACATAGCAAGGAGATATGACCAGTGATCACCGACCTATCCGGCGTGCAGTGGTTCAAATCGAGCCGGAGCTCCGGGGGTGAGGCGTGTGTCGAAGTCACTTGGCTCGCTGATCAGATTGGAGTCCGTGATTCAAAGAATCCGGCCGGTCCGGCGCTGGTCTTCGCGCCAGGCGCATGGGACGCATTCGTCGCTGGGGTGAAGGAAGGCGAATTCTCTTCGCCCGCCTGATCAGTCGAGCTGCGTCATGAGCAGGCGACGCGCGATTGGCGCACCATGGTCAACGCCGTCGTCTGCTACTGTTGGCGCAACCTGAGTCGTCACGGGTCGAGAGGGTGGGGATGGGCCGTCGGATCACATTGGTGCTGCTCGGTTCTCTGCTTGCGGCAGGTGCCGTTGCCTGTGGGGACACCATGAGCGGATCGCCTACGACAACCACCACTGCGGCGAAAGCCCTCTTCGATCCATGTACAGGAATACCTGATGATGCGGTGCGGGCGGCGGGCGCTGACCCGGCGACTGAGGAGACTGGCATCGGTGGAGTGCACCAGTCCGGCTGGGAGATCTGCGCCTGGGATGGACCCACGTACTCCATTACGGTGTATTCAACGGGTCGCACGGTTACGGAGTTCGAGAGTAAGCCCGGGAACGTCGAGTTCAAGGATGTCACGGTCGCGGGCCGTCAAGGTCGGCAGTTCAGGGTCGATGGCGCAGCGAAGTACCTGGAGTGCGATGTCGTATTCCCAGCGGCCCAAGGCGTTCTGCAATTGTCCGTTTCGAACCGGGCTAGCCTGGATAATCTCGAAGACCCGTGCACAGTCTTGTATCGCGTCGGCAAGTCGATTGTGCCTGCACTGCCAGGTTGAGCGGGGGAGGGACCCATGAGTGAGGACAACGCGTCGTTGTGGAGTCGGCTTGTCGGCCAAGCTCGGGCTGGAGAGCTGTACTTGGACGACGAGAACGCCGCGTACCACTGCGCGAAAGCCTGTGATCAGCGCATCGCCGATCTGGAAGAAATACTCAGGTTGGCTCGCAGAACTCAGCGCGTCTCCGGTTTCGGTGATTTCAAGATGGCCAATGACCTGGAAAAGAAGTTCCTGAAACAGGCCACCGGCGAAGCTAATTCGATCGACAGTGTCATCCTCGAGGAGATCGATACCGTGAAGAACATGCGCGAGGTCATGGCGATCTCCTTCAAACGCATCACCGGCCAAGACATCGAGAACGCGACCCAAATCGCGAACACCACCGATCAGCCGGGCTGATGAGCAGCCACGCTCAGTCGATCGGACATCGCAGAAATCCGAACTCCTGCCTCTGAGCGCTAGTAACTCGAGTCTTGCTCGGGCGCGTACAACTCCGGCTCGAACAGTGCCTTCGCCCCGGCACGTGTGAACAGCTTTCGTTGCAGCGAGCGCAGTAGTGTCAGCGCTTCGGCATCTCGCATCGCGTTGACTATCTGAAACTCGATGCCAGCACCGAACAGATCACTGCCAAAAGCGAGCTCGCTCAGAAACAGTACTCTGGCGGTCTCCACCTCGGTCAACGTCGCTCGGCCGCTGACCGCGCGTCGAAGCCTGCTGACCTCGTCGTTGAACGCGTTACGGTCCGGAAATCCCAAGGCCCGAACGGGAATCGGCGCATCATGTGCTACCCCGGTCCAGCTGGCCAGCGCCCCGTCCACGAATTCATGCTCCCTGGGCGTCAGTATCGACATATCGAATTCCAATGGTCCCCCCGTGTATCTTCTTTGCGCCCTACAGTTCGAGGGACTGTAGTTGCGATATCAATCGGCCCGGCTCGTCAATGCCTGTGCGGTTGCAGCTCGTGAATCCTCGTCGCCGATGGTTGTGAGGTACTCGCCCGAGACTCGGCTTCGTGGAGTGACTCTACGCGAGACGATTGCCGCGAGGCGGGTGCGTGTCCGCAGCGACCTGACACACGCCGACTGCTGGCAGGATGAACGCTATGCGTTTCACCGTGCCCACCATCGTGTTGATGATGGCGGCAGTCCTGCTGACTGGATGTTCGCTCTATGCGCGAGGGCCCGATCAGGCCGAGCGTGACAGCTGGTCCCGGGTGATCGAAACGGCCATCGAGGCCCTTCCGGGGGTGGCCGACGCGTCGCATACGTTCCAGTACCACCCGTACGGCCCCAACTCGTACTACACATCCCTACTCGACGTGCAGCTCGAGGACGGCGCCACACCAGCCGAGACCGCGTCTGTCGTGCGTGTCATGGGCGCTCAGCAACTGCCGCCGCACTATCAAGACGACTCGACCCTGGTCGAAATCCACCGGATGACAGACTCCTATTTCGGGGGCTGGCGGTTCGGGCGGGACGTGGACGTGGAAGCGAACGCGGCATACACCTGGACCCGAGTGTCATCGGCCGATACCGGTGCGGAGATTCACTGGGCCACCCATGGCGTCAAGCTCACCGGAGACGCGGACGGGCTGACCGAATCCATCAGTGTCCGAGCGGGCTCCGAGGCCGAACCCCAGCGTGCCACCGCGGCCATGCGCCGAATCATCCAGGACTTCCCGGAACTGGCATCCAACGATTGGACAGTGTCCCCCCTTCATAAGGACGGCCTTCTTGTGCAACACTCGAGACTGGCACCCAGTGTGATCTACTCGCACCGCCGCCCCCGCTTCCCCTCCAACGCCGAACTCGAATTGTGGGAGTGGTTCCTGACCGATCAACCCACCCCGGCCATCGTCGAGGTGTCGGTATTCGACCCGCCCGACACAGCAGGCCGCACACTGGGCGTCACGGTCTTCCCGTCCGTCGGAAAGGTATTCAGCGCTGCGCAGGCGACACAACTCGCCGACCGGCATCTTCGCTACTTGTCCCAGCGCGGTGGCGTGGTCGACTACGCGATCATTACGCGCAACGGCCCCCGTTTCGCCGTCCTTGTCGGCGGCTGCCCAGAATCCGGGCGCGAGGTTGCACCGGAGTCGGAGCCCTTCGCGCGTCAGTATGAACGCTGCTAGTGCCGCGTCGAGCAACGTTGAGTAGATAATCTCGCCGACGGATCGTGGAGCCGACTGCGAAATCCCGGACCGGATCGGCATGCTGGTTGCGCCACCGGACGTAGTCACCGATCGCCGCGTCCTGCTCGGCGTGGCTGCGATGGCGGACCGCAACGAGCTCGAGAAGGCAAGGAACTCCGTCCACCGTTTCCGGTCCCGGATCTGGTAATACAACTGGCCGCTGCGTAGGTGCAGGGCCCCGAACATGTGCTGGACACAGCGAGGTCGAAGGCTGGGCGTTCACCGCGGGCCAGCGAGGCGATCCCGTGCCGCACGGCGACCAGGGAGCTGCGCCGCGTGCTAGCTGCCTGGGATCGGCAGCATGTCGAAGCTGATCACGACCCGCGGTTGTTCGTTGCGTTCGGCGAGACCGACCGTGCCGCCGGGCGGAATCAGTGATGCGCCGCCACCGCCGGCGCCGGGTGGGGTGTCCGGGTCGCCGCGACCGTCGTCGCTCTGCCCGCCGACCCCGCCACCACCGCCGCCGCGCCAACCCGCGCCACCCCCACCGCCGCCACCGATCCCGCTGCCGGTGCCCGCGACCCCGTCGCCGCCGAAGCCCCCGTATCCGGGGCCGCCGTCGCCGCCCGCATGCGATTCGGGACCGAACACGTCCCGGCCGCCGCACGGTGCCAGCGAAGTATCCGGACCGCCCGCCGCGCCACCACGGGCACCGGCACCCGGCATACCCGCGTCACCACCCGGGGACAGCCGCCCGTCCCAGGTCGCCGCGCCGCCGCCACCACCGGCGGCAGTGGCGAGTTCGACGGTGCTGGGGACCGCGCTGGGCGGTAGGGCGACACCGAGGTCCAGCCGCACCGACGACGCGCCACCACCATTGCCGCCCTGAACATTCGGGTACGCGGCGGGATTCGCGCCAGGATAGGGGCGCGTGCGCCCACCACGGCTGCCACTCGCGGGCTCGGCAACCTGGATGATCAGCCGCGCACCGGGCGGGACCCAGACATCGCCGGTCACGCGGGCGGCGCGTCCGCCCGGCGCGATGGTGTGGCAGCAGCTGTCCTGGCCCGAAGTGCCGACGGCATCGACGCGCACATGGACCACCGACCTCGGCAGCGGCAGAAATGTACCGCTGCCGAAGCCGACCGGCAGCGGCCGGTTGGCGGTGTAGGTGCAGGTGACGTGATGGCCTTCCGCGGTGCATTCCGGCGGCAACGGTGCCGCCGACACCGGACCGGCGCCACCCACCGCAGAGCCCACGGCCAGGGCGCCGGCCATGGTTGTCGTGACAGCAAAAGAACGCATATCCATCGACTTCCTCCCGACCCAGGTCGCATCCACTCTTCAGGGGCTATCGGACTGGGATTTCACGATCAACGTGTTTGGCCGAAAATGCTACCGTACCCAGCCGATACACTATTGGATCGCTATTCTCATGCTGGAGAAGGATTTTGGCGAACGAAATGTCGCCGTGGGCGGATGCGGGCTCTGGCATATGGCCGCCCGGCAGTGTCGACCGGGCGGCTCTGTGCCGCACTTCAGTTCGAGAGCGGGAATTCCCTAGTCGCGTCGGGCCGGAGGCTGAAGCGGCGTCGATCGAAATCCCACAGCCAGTAGATCGGCCACTGGATGGTGTGGGTCAGCCAGGCGCCGACGATGACGGCGCGGTGGAACGGGACCACCGTATATCCCTGGTTGGTGATGGTGCGCAGACCGGCGAGCTGGAAATGCCACCAGCGGAGCGGGTTCGTCCTGCGGCGGCGGGCGGAGGTCTCGGCGCGCATGTGCGTCAGTTGATCGATGATCAGATCGTTCTTCGTCAGGCAGAGCGCCAGATCCAGGTCGTCGATCACATCCGGCCGAGTCGCGGTTTCCGTGCGGACTTTCTCCCACGCCGTTCGGCGAATCGCCATGTTCGGCCCGTGCATATTGCCGACCCGGCCGCCGAGTTTTCCACGCCGTTCCTGCAAGTAGTAGCCGAATTTCAGGAAGAATCCGACCGGTGAGTCGTAGTAGGTCGTGATGCCGGTGACCGCCGCGGTGTCGGGGTGCTCGGTCAGATGCCGCGCGATGACCTCGCCCCAATCGGAGGCGACCAGGGTGTCGGCGTCGGTGCGGCCGATGAAATCACCGCGCGCCTTATCGAATCCGGTGTTACGCGCGCGGGCGACACCGCGCTGGGGCTCTTCGAGGAGTACGACCTTGGGATGATCGATCGCGTATTCCGCGACGATCCGGCGGGTTTCGTCGGTACTGCCGTTGTCGACCACGATGATCTCGTCGATCGCGTCCTGCGCGGCGAGGCGGTCCAGTGTGCGGACAATGCCCGCCGCTTCGTTCAGCGCGGGGATCACGACGGAAAGGACCGGCGGCGAGGGTGGATTGCTCATCGGCGTATAGCTCCAGGTGTGCCGGGGATGACACCGTAAGAACATGCCGATCAGGAGGTCTGATCTGTCGTGACTGAACGCGGCCGCTCTCGGGTGTCGATGTGAATCGAAAAGTACGCAGCCGTCGGCACTGACGGGAGTCCGAAATGTACAGGCTTGACTGCGGAATCTCTTTGTGCCTGTTGGCAATCATGGTGATTGTCACAGGGTCCGGTGTCCATTCGAGTGAGCTCTCACAGCAGTTCGGTCGTGCGAGCGGCGATAGCTGGAGACGCGTGCGAGTGAGACCCGGCTGGTCGTCTGCTACTGTTGGCGCAACTTGAGTCGTCATGGGGCGAGAGGGTGGGGATGGGCCGTCGAATCATGTTGATGGGACTCGGCTTTGTGCTGGCATCGACTGCCGTCGGATGTGGGGATTCCACGACGGGTCGCCCAGCACGAGCATCAGCAGCGCTGCGGCGGCACTCTTCGACCCCGCACGGGAATTCCCGATGATGCGGACCGTGAAGAGCATGCGTGAGGTCATGGCGATCTCGTTCGAGCGCATCACCGGGCGGGATGTCGAGAGCGCGGCCCCGATCGCCAACACCACCGAGCAGGTGCGCTGATGGGCAACCCGTTCAGTGGCCTGCAGGTCCTCAACGTCAACGTCGATCTGGGTTCGACGGTGCTCCGCAACGTCACCAACTGGATCTCCGGTGAAGAATTGCGGCCCGATATCGACCCGTACGCTGTGCAGGACAGATACAACCAACAGCGCGACGGCGTGCGCAGTGGGGCCGCTGGCCTCGGGTTCCAGGGCGAATTCCGGCCCAGGGAAGTGCTCGACGCGGATGAGTTCGAAAAATACGACGTCGCCACGTTGCGCCACAAAGTCGAAAAAATAGGCTTGAGCGCGGTCAATGACCTTATCGCCAGCTGGAACAACATCGCTGACCGCAACGATAATTCGCTGACCGACTTCACGAAGGAAATGGCGCGCGGAACCGACGAGAGCGTCTGGCGGGGCGCCGCGCGTGACGCGGCGGCCAGCGCGGTCCGCGACTACGCCGCCCAAGGTGCCCAGGTGACGAATGCGGCCCGTCTGACCAGCAGCAAGCTGGCTGAATTGCGGACCGGGTTGGAGCCCACCGTGCAATTGGTCCCGCACGCGCCGGAACATCGCAGCGGCGTGGACAATGCCCGTGCCTGGGTGGCCGGGCGTGGCTGGCGCAATGACGATGTCGCCGAGCACAATGCGAAGGCCGAGGCGTTGCGGGTGCTGCGCACCGTGTATGCGCCCGTCGTGATGGAGTCCGATACCAATGTGCCGGTGATCCCCCGTCCGGCGCCTGTCACGAACCCCGGCGGCCCCAACCCTGGCGGTCCCGACCCCGGTGTCACGAATTCCGGTAACGGAAACCCCTCGGGCACACCATCTCCCAGCTCGAACCCTCCCGGCACCAACCCCGGCGACAATCCGACCACTCCTTCGAGCACCCAGCCCACGGACAATCCCGCCGGGACACCGCAGTCGACCAGCACCGACCCGGCGTCCACGACACCGGCTTCGACCACACCCGCCTCGACCACCGCGCCTGGCACGCCCGGCAGCCCGAATCTCAGCACGCCGGGCAGCCCCGGAAGTCCGGGAAGTCCCACCGGTCCCGGCGCGCCGGGAGTCTCGGTGCCGCCCCAGGGGCGTCCGACTCCGGGCACACCGAACAGTTCCGGAGCGGTCCCGGCCGCCCGATCGGGAAATCCGTCCGGCCGCCCCGGCATGGGCGGCATGCCGGGCGGGATGGCGCCCGGTGCACGCGGCGGCAAGTCCGAAGAGGAATCCAGCAAGGGCATTCCGGACTACCTGATCACCCAGGAACACGGCGATGAGCTCACCGGGCTGGACGAGCTGCCCAGGACGGTGCCGCCGGTCATCGGTGACAACCCGGCCCCGTAAGGACATTTCCCATGCCTGAAATGCGGAGCTGGCGGTTCACCGCGCTCGAATTCCGGACGCTGTGGGAGTCCACCGGCCGGGACGTGCTGCCCTATCCATTGCGGCACCAGTACACGACAGAGTTCCGGTCGGAGACTGTGCGGTTGCGGCAGGAGGCGGCGCGGACGTTGCGCCCGAGTATCGACGACGATCTGCTGCGCACGGTCGAAGTGCTGCTGGCGCCGGAGGCGAGGGTGGAACTGGCCGGGTTCGCCGGCGCACGCCGCGACCGCAAGCTGCGTGCGCACGCCGGAGTGCACTATCAGCACGGCGCGATCGCGGTGCAGGAACCCGGTCCCGATCACGAAACCGGCGGCGACGTGATGTTGACGTTGCTGCCCGCCGGCGAGGTCGCGCGGGCGGTGGTCGACGTGCTCCCCAGCTGTACCCCGGGGCGGGGCAAGCAAATACAGGTCTCGGCCGAAGAACTGGGGCGGCCACGGCCGCCGGTCCGCGACGCGTGGCGCCCGACGCCGCGAGAGGAGTTCGAGCGGTTCTTCACCCGCGCGATGACCTTGATCACCCACGTCGGCGTCTACGCCATGGGCAGCGCGGACAACCGACACATCCATGGCCGCAAGGACTTCCAGCTCAACGACGTCGAAAACGACGGCCGCTACGTCACCTTCGGCACCGACACGCTGACCGTCAAACCCACCACCAACGAACGCGTCGCCGCCACCTTGCAGCAAATGATCACCCGGACCGTCACGGAAGTGCGCGACGGCGTCCACCTACCTTATTGACCGACACGGGTCCGGGACGTACCACACGTTCGATCGATACAGCGCTCGAATCAGCCTTGGCCACGTTACGTACTTGACGTACCGCGACCTGGTCGGCATCGCTGTATACAGCAAATGGAGGTTTGCCATGTCCGCCGTGCATTACGAGAGCTACACCGAAGCCCGTGCACACCTCGAGGACCTGCTGGATGCTGCCGGACAGGGGCGAGTTGCCACGGTCCGGCGGGACGACGAATACGCCGCGGTCGTCGATGCGCAACGCCTACGTTATGCCCTGACCAAGCTGTGCGCCGCCAATGCCCAGGTGGTGGCCGAGAACGGGGGCTGGTCTGTGTTTCTGCCGGGACTTCCCATCGCGGCAGACGGCGCCACCTTCGATGAAGCGGTGGACGAGGCGGTTCTTGCGCTGCGGGAGTACGCCGACGACTGGCAGAGCCGTTTGCGGGTTGCGCCGAACCATCGGGAGAACTGGGGGTTGGTTCAGTTGATCGGCCTCAGCGACGACGCGCAGCTGCGCGACTGGTTCGTTGGGGCAGCCTGATGGCATGGCCGGAACCGATCCGGGAACGGCACGAGCAATTCTGCGAGACGGAGGCTGGGTTCGTAAGCCCGAAGGGGCCACTATGGGGATCGTCTCGAGGTGTCGGTGCTGTCGATCGCGATGGCTGTCATGGCGAGGTGGTTGTCGCCGTGAGTGGCTCGAATCGACAGCCGCGAATCAGTTTCCGGGCGGCTTTCGCAGGTCTTCTTCGCGGAACCGGCAGCCTGTTGAGCCGCCGATGACAGCAGCCTTACGGGTAAGGATCTTGAGCTCGTTGCCGTCGTTGGGGGAGTGCAGTACCGCATCGTGATGTCCGGCTGTGTCGACGCGAATGGTAAGCGACGTTATGCCGTGTTGTGCGGCGATGTCGCGCGCGAGATTCAGAACGCCGGGCCACTCGCTGTCAGCAATGGGTACCGATGAGACGAGGCGGTCGGTTGACATCGATACCCCGTCGGTCTCCAGGTACGGAGATGGGCAACCCAGCGTGTCCTGTCCGCGGTTGGCATCGACTCGCCAGTCCAGTCCAGGCGCACGGGTTTTCGCGGCATCTGCGATCTGCTGGATTATCGCGGCGAGTTGTCGCTCGCTGGCTTCCACAGACGGCAACTGCCGCATCTTGGCCTCGGCTTGGGTGATCTCGTCTTTGGTCACCGGGTGGTCTGGGTCGTCCAAGTTGCTTCCACATCCGCTCATGATCGTCGCGGCCACGATCGTCGCAAGAATTCGTACAGTTGTCTTAGTCGCCATGTCAGCGCACCGCCAGGTGCGGCAGTCCAGCGACGATCACAGCCATGTTGTATCCGGCTGTACGAAGTTCGCCGTTCGCGCTCGGCCGCGGGTACTCGCTGTGGCCGTTCGAGTCCTCGCGATGGACGCCGTCCTTCGTCGTAGCCTCGGCAACCGAGAGTTGCTCCAGGTTCGTCGTCACAGGATCGGGGCCGAATACGCCGGTACCATCAGCCCATGTGATCGGGTCGTCTGGTGCGCGCATCACATAGCCACGGCCCTGTGGCAGACCGAGATCTGGTTCGTCGTCGGCATTGATGCCGGGTGAGCCGTAAAAGACAACGTCGTCGACTGGCTGGCCAGGGCCAGGATCCTGCAATGCGAGCGCCGTCGTGTAGGACCCGTAGGAGTGGCCCAGGGCCGTGATGTGCGGATCCGGTTTGTTCGAGGCGGCATCGAGACCGTTGAAGAAGTTCGCCAGCTTGGGTGCGCCTTCCTTCGCTCGATCGGCGCTTGCCGCCTCCGGTCCGATCTCCGGCGGAGGCTCATACCCGAGCCAAGCAATTGACGCCACCCGCTCGCCCGGACGGCCCTCGGCCCTCAATTGGTCCATCGCTTCTTCCTGCACGGCTGCCGCCTCGCGGGTCATTCCCCCCAACGACTGCACCGTTGTCGATACGCCAGGCGTGGTAACTGAAATGTGGTCCGCGTTATCAGGGTCGCCGACGGCGATCGCGGCCATGCCCTTCTCTCCCGATTGCATATCCAACAACAGCAGACGGGCACCTTTGTCCGGGTCGGCCGGGTCCAGCGGACGGTCCTTCAAGATGCCCTCGATCGCATCGAGATCTTTCAGCTTCGCCTCGACGCGGGCCAATTCCGCTTTATCCTTGGCATACGGATCCGGTGCGTTCGGGTACCTCGACCCGTCGGGGGCGTCTTTCAGCTCCTCTCGCAGTCTGTCGCGCTCGTGCGTTAACCGAGTGCGTTCGTCATCGATCCGGTTGACGTTCGCTTCGTGGCGGGCCATGGACGGTATGCCGTCCCGGTTGCCGATCCATTCGGGATGCTGCTCGATGACCTCGCGGCGCTGCTGTTCGTCCATCGCATCCCAGTACTCCTTGTTCTGCTGGGGAGTTCCGTTCTCTGGGGGAGCGGGCGCGGTCAGTCCGCCTTGCGATGCGCCGGTGGTGGATGCGGCGGCCACGTCCGTGGCGTCCTTGTCGTCGATTTGCCCGTCGGCGGCTTTGTTCAGTACCGCGGCCGCGTCCGCGTTGATGTCGTCGGCTTGGCGCATGACCGCGCGTGCGGCTTCGATCAGCTCCAGTCGCAAAGGTTCCACCGAAGCCGGATCAGGTGCGTTGGGCTGGTCCGCGATGGTGACGTGCCCGTTGTCCCAGACTTCGAGACCGTTTGCCGCGGCTGTCTGGTCGATCGTGGCCAGGGTCGCCTTCAGGTGCTTGACGGCTTCCCGGGTCTGTTTTGTCAGCTCCCGGACCGCGCCGAGCGCTGCGGCTTCGTCGGTCAACTGGTCGGCGGTGACGGTGAACCGGCGACGAGCCGCATCCGCCGATTCGCCTTGCCAGCCAGGGAGTTTGCCGATGTCCGCGAGCTGGTTGTCGACATCTTCCAGTGTGGTGAGGCGGCGAGACAGCGACGTTTCGAGCATGTCGAGCGCGAGTTCGTTCCACCAACGGATGTCCGGTAACAGCATCGATCTGCGTCCCCCCATAGAAATCGCATCGCTTGCGCCGACCGGTATCGTAGCGGGCAATTACGCGTATTCGCTAGACACAGGGGGCATTGATGGCTGATTCCGTATCTGTCGATCCTGAACTGCTACGCGGTGCGGCCGGGCGGCTCGACGTTCTGTTCAACGACTCCGGCACGAAGCTTCGAGAGTTCGATCAAGCGATCGCCGAAAACCGCGACGGATGGAAGGAATCGGCGGCGAGCGCGTTCGGACGGTTCACCGCCTACCTGGACGGTCGCCGGAACATGTTGCAACAGAACCTCGCCGAGCTTTCGGAATCGCTGACCACCGCGGCCAACAATCTCCAGTCGCAGGACCAAGCTAGGAGTACCCAGCTGACGTCGCAATCGTCCAGCCTCGACCTCTGAGTCGCCGGGGCGGCACGACGAAACCGAACGCCCGCCCGTCGTCCCGGTGCAGGCCGGGACCCGTTGCCGGACCCGGGATTTCACCCGGGCGATGGGGCGGACGTTCGGTCTCTTGCGGTGGGCGCGGGAGCAGCCGGAGGGGAACGGCGACCGCCGCGCCCGTGTCCCGCGGGGTCCGGACCGCGGGACACGCTGTGGCGGTTACACGTTCGCGTAGGCCAGCGAGGGGACGCGCTGGATGGCGAACGAGGACCGCAGGTAGAACCACCAGGTGACGCCCGCCATGACCAGGAAGGTCGCGGCGTAGGCCCAGAATGCGGGAGCCATGGTGCCGAAGTTGATGTTCGACAGGCGCAGCGCCTGCTGGAGCAGGTAGCCGCCGGAGGCGCCGATCGCTCCGATCACGCCGATGGCCGCGCCGGCCTGACGCTTGGCCGAGGCCACCGATTCGGTGAGGTCGAGGCCGTGTTCGGCGGCGTACTTCTTGGCCTGCGCGCTGAAGATCATCGGGATCATCCGGTAGGTGGAGCCGTTGCCGATACCGGTGAGCACGAACAGCAGCAGGAACGCGGCCAGGTACAGCGGGAAGCTCTTCAGCTCCAGCGCGACCATGATGAGCGCGACCGCGACCGACATGCCGCCGAACACGAACGCGGTCATCTTGGCGCCGCCGACCTTGTCGGAGATCCAGCCGCCGAACGGACGGCTGAACGAACCGACCAGTGCGCCGAGGAAGGCGAGGTTACCGAGCGTGGTGATCCAGCCGATCTTGGCCAGGTCCGGGAAGTTGGCCTTGATCAGGGTGGGGAAGGCGAAGGAGAACCCGATGAACGAACCGAAGGTGCCGATGTACAGGAACGACATCACCCAGGTGTGCCGGCTGGTGAGCGCCAGCTTGTAGGACTTGCCGTCGGATTTCGCGGTGCTGATGCTGTCCATGTAACGCAGCGCGCCGAACGTGGCGACGAGGATGAACGGGATCCAGACCAGCACCGACAGGGTGATGCCGAACCGGTAGCCTGCGGGGTCCTTCGCCATGAGGTGGGTGCCGAGGGTGATCAGCAGCGGCAGGACGAGCTGAGTCTGCGCGACGCCGAGGTTGCCGCCCGCGGCATTGATGCCGAGGGCCGCACCCTTCTTCCCTTCCGGGAAGAAGAACGAGATGTTCGCCATCGAGGAGGAGAAGTTACCGCCGCCGACGCCGGCCAGCGCGGCCAGCAGCAGGAAGACCCACATGGGCGTGCCGGGCTGGTTGACGAAGTACGCCAGGCCGAGGGTCGGGAACAAGAGCATGGCCGCGCTGAACGCGGTGAACGCTCGTCCGCCGAATTTGGGTATGGCGAAGGTGTACGGAATGCGCAGCGCGGCGCCGACCAGGGTGGGGGTCGAGGTCAGCAGCAGCGCGTTGCTCACCGCGATGGGGTTGCCCTTGCCGAGGCCGGCGAGGAAGTCGAAGCCAGCGGCGCCCATGCTGGTCACCACGGTGCCCCAGATCACCCAGACGCTGAAGCCGAGATTCTCGGCGAACACGGAGAAGATCAGATTCTTGCGCGCGGTCTTCGCACCGCCGGATTCCCAGAATTTCGCATTGTCCGGATCCCAGTGGTCGATCCAGCGTCCGCGTTTCTTATGTTCGAAAGTCGTTGGCTGCGACTGCTGGCCGGTGGCTACGGCGGTCATCGGCTTCCTCTCGATTCGGCTCGACCGGCCCTCATCGCGGCGCATTGCCGCCGGCGGCTGTCGAGTGCCTAGCTACGGTCGAGACAAAGGTAAAAGCCGGTTGTTGCGTCCCCGTGGCTTTCGATGACATTCCCGGCAATTCCGACTCACATTGGCCGGATACCGATGGTGACCTCTTGGTTACCTCGCCGGTCTTGCGATTACCGCGCGTCCGGATATTCGGCAATGAGGGAATCGAGGAAGCATCGTGTCGCCGAGGCGGCCCGTTCGGGATCGCCGTCGATCACCGCGTGCACCAAGGCCGCGTGCTCCTCGGGATAGGAGTCGTCGGACTTCGCCGTCCGCGCCCGGATGACCTGTTCGATGATGGGCAGCAGCGAATCGTAGAACTCGAGGTACACCGCGTTGTGGCTCGCGACGACGATCGCGCGGTGCAGCTGCACGTCCGCCTCGATCGCGGCGGCCTGGTCTTCGTCCCACTTCTTGTCGCGCTCGGCGAGCAGGCGCAGCAGGTTCGCGATGTCGGAGTCGTCGCGGCGGCGGGCCGCCAGCGCGGCGGCGGTGGTGTCCAGCGCGAGGCGCAGCTCGAGCACGTCGCGTTCCTCGGCGTCGGCGAAATACTTGCCCAAGGTTCCGCCGAGGTCGGAAGCGGCGATCACATAGGTGCCCGAGCCCTGGCGACGTTCCAGCATGCCCGCGTGCACGAGGGCCTGGACGGCCTCGCGCACGGTATTCCGGCCGGTGCCGGTGAGCTCGGTGAGCTCCGGCTCGGTGGGAATGCGGGAGCCGATCGGCCAACGGCCGGAACGAATTTCGGCCCGCAGCTGCTCGGTGACCTGGGCGATGAGGCTGGTGCGCCGGACGGGTTGCACCTCGATAGAGTACCGCCCATCACAAATTATTGCCGCTCATCATCCGGTCATCCTATGATTTCTCGGTGACTGCGACCCTCCCGGAAATCGTGCCTCGCCAGGAATCCGTCCTGATCGAGCGCCGTCGACGTGCGCTGACGGAGGGCCGCCTGCTGGTACTGGCCGCGATCGTGATGTCCGCGCTCACCCTGCGCGTCGCCGTCACCGCGTTCAGCCCCCTGGCCGAGCGGATCGGCGGCGAAATCGGTTACGGCACCGCTGTTGTCGGTGTTTTCGGCATGATCCCGACCGCCATGTTCGCGCTGTCCGGACTGCTCACTCCGATCCTGGCCACCCGGCTCGGGCTAGAGCGCACCGCGCTGACCGCCATGCTGATGGCCGGTACGGGCATGCTGATCCGGGTGCTCATGTCGGGCACCGTGGAGCTGCTGATCTTCTCCGCCCTTGCGCTCGCGGGCATGGGCATCGGCAACGTGGTGATCCCGCCGCTGGTGAAGCGGTATTTCCCGGATCGCCTCGCGATGGTCAGCTCGCTGTACATCGTGATGGTGCAACTCGGCACCGTCGTGCCCGCCTTCACCGCGGTGCCGGTCGCCGAGGCGCACGGATGGCGCGTCTCGCTCGGGGTGTGGGCCATGCTCGGCTTCGCGGCGGCGGTGCCGTGGCTGGTGGTGCTGCGCGGACGTGACGACGCGGACCGGACCGCCGCACCGGAGCGGGCGCCGCGCGCCGGACGCGTGTGGCGTTCGCCGATCGCCTGGGGCATGGCGGGCATGTTCGGTATGACCTCGCTGATCACCTATGCGATGTTCACCTGGCTGCCGAATATCCTGCGCGAGGCGGGTGCGAGTGCCGGGTACGGCGGCGCGATGGTGGGGCTGTTCGCCGTGGTCGGCATGGTCGCCGCGCTGACCGCACCCACCGTGGTAGCCCGGTTCGGTAATCCGTTTCCCGTGGTGGTCGGCTGCGCGGTGCTGTTCTTCACCGCGTTCGCCGGGCTGCTGATCGCGCCGATGGCCGCACCGATCCTGTGGGTGGTGCTGCTCGGTCTCGGCCCGAGCACGTTCCCGATGGCGCTGACGCTGATCAACCTGCGCACCCGCACACCGGGCGGGTCGGCCGCGCTGTCCGGCTTCACCCAGGGCGTCGGATACGCGGTGGCCTGTGCCGGTCCGCTGCTGTTCGGCATGCTGCGTACGGCGACCGGCGGATGGCTCGCTCCGTTCGCGATGCTCGGCGCTGCCGTACTCGTCTTGCTGGCCGGCGCCTGGCAAGCCTGCAAACCTCGCATGCTCGAAGACACCTGGGGCTGACGCTCCGCCCTATTTCACCGAATCTCACAACTCGGGTTGCGGGGCTGTGCGAAGCGGGTAAGGATGTGGGCGACACGCACAGGCGGGTAGCGCGCGTCACACCTCACGGGCCGTCCGATTCGAGATCGGCCATTTTGTCACGCACGGAAACCGCTGTGTCACATGGCCGAAACATTCCCTCGAAACTCACCCGTCGTCATGGGGAATCGTGAGCAACCGTTGATTTGACGGTCATTTCGCGCAGCATTTCGGCAATACCCATTTCCTACCGTGGGGCCAACCGACTTTGGGAGGCCCTGTTGAGCACGCTGACGCGTAACCGTTGGGAAGCGCTACGGACGACGATCCGCAGGCCGCGCATCGAGCACTGGAATGCCGAGGATGTCGCCGCCTGGGAAGCAGGCGGCAAGGACGTCGCCAAGCGCAACCTGATCTGGTCGGTCGTCGCCGAGCACGTCGGATTCTCGGTCTGGTCGATCTGGTCGGTGATGGTGCTGTTCATGCCCACCGACAAGTTCGGCATCGATCCGGCCGGCAAGTTCTTCCTGGTCGCGATGCCCACGCTGGTGGGCGCGTTCCTGCGGATTCCCTACACCGTCGCGACCGCGCGCTTCGGCGGGCGCAACTGGACCGTCTTCAGCGCGGCCCTGCTGCTCATCCCGACGCTGCTCACGCTGTACTTCATCAACCAGCCCGGCACCTCGTACACGACGTTCCTGGTGATCGCCGCGTTCGCGGGCTTCGGCGGCGGCAACTTCGCCTCCTCGATGACCAACATCAACGCCTTCTACCCGCAGCGGCTCAAGGGCTGGGCCCTCGGCCTGAACGCGGGCGGCGGCAATATCGGCGTTCCGGTGATCCAGCTGATCGGCCTGCTGGTGATCGCCACCCTCGGCAACAGCTACGCCTCGCTGATCTGCGCGGTCTACCTGGTGTTCGTCGTGCTCGCCGGGCTCGGCGCCGCGCTGTACATGGACAACCTGCCCAACCAGAAGGCCGATCTGTCCTACATGATCACCGCCCTGAAGGTGCCGCAGTCCTGGGCGATCGCGTTCCTCTACATCGGCACGTTCGGCTCGTTCATCGGCTACAGCTTCGCCTTCGGCCAGATCCTGCAGATCAGCTTCAAGGCCGGTGGCGACAGTGTCGCGCAGGCCACCCTGCATGCCGCGCAGATCGCGTTCCTCGGTCCGCTGCTCGGCTCGCTCGCCCGCCCCTACGGCGGCAAATGGGCCGACCGAATCGGCGGTAGCCGGGTCACGCTGTACGTGTTCGGTGCCATGATGGGGGCCGCGGTGCTGGTCGGAGTGGCCAGCACGATGGCCGACCGCAACAACGGCGTGGCCAGCGGTCCGGTGATGACCGCGCTGGTCATCGGCTTCATCGCACTGTTCGTGCTGTCCGGTGTCGGCAACGGATCGGTCACCAAGATCATTCCCTCGGTCTTCGAGGCGAAGTCCAAGAGCCTGGACGCCACCCCCGCCGCGCGGGCCGCGTGGTCGCAGAACACCTCCGGCGCGCTCATCGGTTTCGTCGGCGCGATCGGCGCACTCGGCGGCGTCGGCATCAACCTGGTCCTGCGCACCTCCTACGCCTCGACCAAGTCGGCGACCACCGCGTTCTGGGTGTTCATGGCCTTCTACGTGGCCTGCGCGCTGGTGGTCTGGGCGGTCTTCCTGCGCCGTCCGGTCGCCCGCGTCGTCGCCGACTCCGATGTCGTGGTCGAAGCCGAGAACTTCGTGCTCGAAGCCGAAGCCAGCCGCTCCCAGTCCGGAAGCGCCCCGTCCCAGTCCAACAGCTCGTCGGCCCGCGCCTGACACTCGATCAAGTCCAGGAGGACCAACAGATGAACCCCACAGTCGCTCGCAAGACCGCGGTGGTCGTCGGCCACGGCATGGTCGGGCACCGGTTCGTCGAGGCGTTGCGTTCGCGCGACACCGAAGGCCGTTGGCAGGTGGTCATCCTCAGCGAGGAGCAGCTGCCCGCCTACGACCGGGTCGGCCTCTCGGCCTACGTCGGCAGCTGGGACGCCGCCGCGCTCGCGCTGCCCGGCAACGAGTACGCCGGTGACGACCTGGTCGAGCTGCGGCTCGGGCAGCGCGCCGAGTCGATCGACCGGGAAGCGCGCAAGGTCACCACGTCGGCGGGCGACACTCTCGCCTACGACGCGCTCGTGCTGGCCACCGGCTCCTATCCGTTCGTGCCGCCGGTTCCCGGCCACGACCGCCCGGAATGCTTCGTCTACCGGACCATCGATGACTTGGACGGCATCCGTGCTGCCGCCGAGGCCGCCGGACCCGGCGCCGCCGGTGTGGTCGTCGGCGGCGGTCTGCTCGGCTTGGAGGCCGCGAACGCGTTGCGGCTGCTCGGGCTCACCCCGCACGTGGTCGAGTTCAACGCGCGGCTGATGCCCGCCCAGGTCGACGAGGGCGGCGGCGCCATCCTGGAGCGGCTGGTCACCGACCTCGGCCTGCACGTGCACACCGGCGTCGGCACCTCCTCGATCGAGGCGGCCGACAACGGGCTGAAGGTCACGCTGTCCGACGAGTCGGTCATCGAGGCCGGACTGGTCGTGTTCTCCGCCGGTGTCCGCCCGCGCGACCAGATCGCCCGCGACGCGGGCCTGGAGATCGGCCCGCGCGGCGGCATCATCACCGACCTCGGCCTGCAGACCTCCGACCCGAACATCTGGGCCATCGGCGAATGCGCCGCGGTCGAAGGCGTGTGCTACGGCCTGGTCGCGCCGGGTTACAGCACCGCCGAGATCGTGGCCGACCGGCTGCTCGGTGGCGAGGGCGAGTTCCCCGGCGCGGACATGTCGACCAAGCTCAAGCTGCTCGGCGTCGACGTGGCCAGCTTCGGTGACGCGCACGGCGTCACCGAAGGCGCGCTGTCGGTCGTGCTGCACGACGCGGCCAAGGGCACCTACGCCAAACTCGTCGTCTCCGACGACGCGAAGACCCTGCTCGGCGGCATCCTGGTCGGCGACGCCACGGCCTACTCGGCGCTGCGTCCGCTGGTCGGCCGCCCGCTGCCCGCCGAACCGGCCGCGCTGATCTCGCCCGCGGGCGCGGAGCTGGGCGCCGACTCGCTGCCGGACGACGCGCAGATCTGCTCGTGCAACAACGTCTCGAAGGGCGCGATCTGCGGGGCGATCGCGGAGGGCGCCTGCGACGTCCCCGCGATCAAGAGCTGCACCACCGCCGGAACTTCCTGCGGCGGTTGCGTTCCCATGCTCAAGAAGCTGCTTGAGCAGTCCGGCGTGGAGATGTCCAAGGCGCTGTGCGAGCACTTCGAGCAGTCGCGCGCCGAGCTGTTCCAGATCGTCCAGGTCACCGGCATCCGCACCTTCTCGGGCTTGATCGCCAAATACGGCAAGGGCACCGGCTGCGACATCTGCAAGCCGACCGTCGCCTCCATCCTGGCCTCCACTTCGAGCGACCACATCCTCGACGGCGAGCAGGCCGCGCTGCAGGACACCAACGACCACTTCCTGGCCAACCTGCAGAAGAACGGCACCTACTCGGTGGTGCCCCGGATGCCCGGCGGCGAGGTCACCGCCGAGCAGCTGATCACCATCGGCGAGGTGGCCAAGGAATTCGGGCTGTATGTGAAGGTCACCGGCGGCCAGCGCATCGACCTGTTCGGCGCGCGCGTCGAGCAGCTGCCACTGATCTGGAAGCGCCTGGTCGACGCGGGCATGGAATCCGGTCACGCGTACGGCAAGTCGCTGCGCACCGTGAAGAGCTGCGTCGGCTCCACCTGGTGCCGCTACGGTCAGCAGGATTCGGTCGGCATGGCGGTGCTGCTGGAGAAGCGTTACCGCGGCCTGCGCTCGCCGCACAAGCTGAAGCTGGCCGTGTCCGGCTGCGCCCGCGAATGCGCCGAGGCGCGCGGCAAGGACGTCGGCGTGATCGCCACCGAGCACGGGTGGAACCTCTACGTCGGCGGCAACGGCGGCCTCACCCCGAAGCACGCGGTGCTGCTGGCCGGCGACCTCGACGACGAGACGCTGATCAAGTACATCGACCGGTACCTGATGTTCTACATCCGCACCGCTGATCGTTTGCAGCGCACCGCGCCGTGGCAGGAGGCGCTGGAAGGCGGCATCGATTACCTCAAGCAGGTGATCTGCGAGGACAGCCTCGGCATCGCCGGGGATCTGGAGGCGGCCATGGCTCAGCATGTCGCTGGCTACCGCGACGAGTGGGCGGCGGTGCTGGAAGACGAAGAGAAGCTGTCTCGCTTCGTGTCGTTCGTCAACGCCCCGGCAGAGGCCGATCCGACGATTTCGTTCGACGAATCCGGCGAGCGGAAGGTTCCCGTGCTGCTGGGACTGCCCGAAGTCCCGGTCGCCACGCAGGGGAAATGACCGCTTAACCGCATGGAAACAGAACGCCGGTACCAATGAGTAAGGCGTTTGGAGGATGACACCGATGACCGTGATCGACACCACCGGCATCGCCGCAGCTACCACCACTGGGTGGACGCAGGCATGCCGTCTCGACTACCTGATTCCCGGCCGCGGCGTTGCGGTGTTGCTGAAAGGTGGCCGACAGGCTGCCGTGTTCCTGCTGACGAACGGCATGCTGTATGCCGTCGGCAATATCGATCCGATCGGACGGGCGGCGGTCATGTCGCGCGGGATCGTCGGCGATCGCGGCGGCGTGCCCGTCGTGGCCTCGCCGCTGCTGAAGCAGGCTTTCTCCCTGGTCGACGGGCGCTGCCTGGACGACGAATCGGCGATGCTGCCGGTGTACGCGGTGCGCGTGGACGACGGCATCGTTTCGGTTTCCAACGAGCCGGTGGCAGCCGGACTCGCGTCGTCGGATGGATGACTGGCATGACAACACCTGACTCGGGCGCGAGCCTGGCCGGATTCACGGTCGGCATCACGGCGGCCCGGCGAGCCGAAGAGTTCGCCACGCTGCTGGAACGGCGCGGCGCGAGCATCGTGACCGCACCGGCGATCCGCATCATCCCGCTGGCCGACGACAACGAGCTGGAGCGCGTCACCCGGCAGCTGGTCACCGATCCGCCGCAGATCACGGTGGCCACCACGGGTATCGGCTTCCGCGGATGGATGGAGGCGGCCGAAGGGTGGGGCCTGGCCGAGGATCTGCGCCACACGCTGGGCAGCACCCGGATGCTCGCGCGCGGCCCGAAGGCCAAGGGCGCCATCCGCGCCGCCGAGCTGCGCGAGGAATGGTCACCCGCCTCCGAGTCTTCCGCCGAGGTGCTCGACCACCTGCTCGCCGAGGGTGTGGAAGGTGTCCGGATCGCGGTGCAGCTGCATGGGGCCACCACCGAGTGGGAACCGGTCCCGGACTTCTGTGAGGTCTTGCGTTGCGCGGGTGCGGATGTCGTGCCGGTGCCGGTGTATCGCTGGGTGCCGCCGGACGACCAGGGCCCGATGGATCACCTGATCGAGGGCATCGTCACTTCCGGCCTGGACTGCGTCACCTTCACCAGCGCTCCCGCGGTCGCGTCCATGTTGATGCGCGCCAAGGAAACCGGGCTGCTGGAAGGACTGCTGTACGCGCTGCGCGGCCGGGTGCTGCCCGCCTGCGTCGGTCCGATCACGGCTGCGCCGTTGGAGGAACTCGGGGTGCCCACCTCGATGCCAGGGCGTGCTCGGCTCGGAGCTCTGGCTCGCCATGTCGCCGAGGAACTGCCCAGGCGCGCCAATCGGATTCAGGCCGCGGGACACAACATCAGCGTGCGCGGCGCGTGCGTGGTGGTCGACGGTCAGGTGCGTCAGCTGGCGCCCGCGCCGATGGCGCTGATGCGCTCGCTGGCCCGCCAGCCCGGCCGGGTCGTCTCCCGCGAAGACCTGCTCGCCGCGCTGCCCGGCGGCGGGGACGACACGCACGCGGTGGAAACCGCCATCGCCCGCCTGCGCGCCGGGCTCGGCACGCCGAAAGCGATTCAGACCGTGGTCAAACGCGGGTACCGGCTCGCGCTGGACCCGGCGGAATGCACCGACAACAACCCACCGCCCACCGCGACAGGAGGCCCGCAGGTGCCCGGCGTCGGAATTCCGACCCGGGCACCGCGGTACATCCAGGCTGCGGGGAGCTGGTGACCGCGCCCGCCCTGGTGCTGGTGGCCCACGGGACCCGCAGCACCAAGGGCGTGCAGATGATCGCGGCGCTCGCCGAGGCCGTGTCGAAGGAACTCGGTGCTGGGATTTCGGGGCCTGGCACCGAGGAAAAGCCGTGGGTGCGTACGGCGTTCGTGGACGTGCTCGGTCCGTCACCCGCGGAGGTGCTGCGCGATCTGGCGACAACGACCGGGGAATCCATGCCCGCCGTGGTGGTTCCGGCGTTCCTGGCTTCGGGCTATCACGTCTACCAGGACGTACCGCGCGAGGTCGCCGAGAGCGCTCATCCCGCGACGGTGATCACCCCGGCCATGGGCCCCGATCCCGCGCTGGCGCGAATCATGAAGATGCGTCTGCGCGCCGCGGGCTGGACCCCGGGTGACGCGGTGGTCTTCGCCGCCGCGGGCTCGTCGGACGCCCGCGCCCGCCAAGACGTCCGGCGCGCGGCCGCGCTGCTGGCCGAACGACTCGGTACCGGAGTCCGGATCGCCTACGTCGCCACCGGTGCGCCGCGCGTGCCGGAGGTGGTCGCCGAACTGCGCGCCGCGGGGGCGCGCCGGGTCTTCGTCGCCTCGTACCTGCTGGCACACGGCTTGTTCCAGCAGCGCCTGCACGAGGCGGGCGCCGACGGCGTCGCCGAACCGATCGGCGTGCACCCGGCCGTGGTCCGCCTCATCGCCGAGCGCTACCGCGTCGCCGCCAACGAGATGGTCCGGACCCGCGCTCGTTGAGCAGTCCGGGAGACGCTCCGGGAAGTTCGTTCCGGCTGTCTCGATCGGCTACCGAGTGAAGGTGAGCCCGAACTGCGCGCCCAGCCGATTGAGCGCCTCCGGGTCGCCGAAGACGGCTTGCCCGCTGTAGTCGTCGTCAGGAGGGTCCACGGCGCAGAAGCACTCGAGGGAGTCTGCGGGAAGGCCGGCGAGGTACGTGGCGAAGGTGATCGCGGGCTTCGATGTCCTCGTCCTCGTCGCCGGGGTACACCGGCCATGACTCGGTCTCGCCGTTGCAGTCGAACTGGAGCTCCCAGTCCGCGTCGTTCTCGACCAGCCGCACGTTTGTGATGGTCACCAGGCCGCGGGTGCAGGAGGCGATCGTCTGTAACACGTCCTGATACCACTCCAGCCGCTCGTCGTCGTCGGCCTCGCCGATGCCGCGAAACGTCTTGTAATCGAATGCGTATCGGATCCCGAGGTCGTCGAGCAGACTGAGTACGGCTTGGTAGGGCGTGTTCCTGTAGTAGCTCAGCGGCTTGTCGCGATCGTCGGGCTGCACGGTCTGCCCGGCGGTGGACCGATCGACAAGACCGAGTTCGACGATCAGGTCCACCACTTCGCCGACAGTGTGCTCGGAATCCATCAAGTTCTCCTCGGGGCGTACGCTTTCGAGCGGCCGCAAAGAGCAGAGGATATCCACATCCCGGGGCCCTCCCGCCCGAATCTGTTCCCATTCCTGGGCCTGATCCGCCTGCTCAGCACATGCCCCGAGCCGCGGTTCCGGGAAAGCGCAGTGAGCACGTCTCAGGTCATGCGGTCCGGCCTTGATTCCGCTGCGGCGTTCGCCGCCACAGCGCATCCCTGTCGCTTCGCGCCGATTCGGGCCGGCGTGTCCGGCCAGGTCTTCCAGCGACAGTGGCGTGTCCAGGCGTCGCAGCGCCCAGGTGCGGGTGGCCGCCAGGGTCACGCCGTTTTCCGGAGGCAGTGGGGCGTCCACGAATCGCCCACTGCTGTGCGATGTCGGCGTGGTTTCGACGCAAAGAAAGTGCGATGAGTCGCG
The DNA here is from genome assembly GCF_965283145.1 of Nocardia sp. Marseille-Q1738. Lineage (NCBI taxonomy): Bacteria > Bacillati > Actinomycetota > Actinomycetes > Mycobacteriales > Nocardiaceae > Nocardia > Nocardia sp. Marseille-Q1738. The sequence goes on from NZ_CBDIMS010000002.1 coordinate 186,882, forward strand.
CGGACAGGTCGGACGTGCACTGGTCTCGGTTGCTTCGCTGTTCGCTTGCTGAGCGCCTGCTGATTCTCGTCGTATTTGATTATTTCGTCGAGTACCTGCGAATTCATTTCATTTAGGCAAACACGCCCGGTGAATGCTGGGTGCGGCGGTCGCGCCGTGATAGAACTTCGGCCCATGTACCGGCTCATGCGATGCCTGGTTTCCCTCCTCGCCGTCGGCGCCGCCCTCGTTCCGGCCGCGACCGCCACCGCGGACCCCGACGCGGCCATTCTCGATGTGCGGCCACTGGGCGGGCGGCAGTTCGAAGTCGTGGTCCAGTCGGGAGCGATGGGCCGACCCGTCACGTTGTGGCTGTCGCATCCGGGTTCCGGCGCGCCCGCGCTGTACCTGCTGAACGCCGTGGACGGCGGAGAGGAGGGCGGGCCGTGGACCCGGCGCACCGACGTCGCCGAATTCTTCGCCGACAAGCCGGTCAACGTGATCGTGCCGATGGGCGGGCGGGCCAGTTACTACACCGATTGGCTGCACGACGACCCGGTACTCGGCCGCAACAAGTGGACCACCTTCCTGACCAGGGAACTGCCACCGCTGCTCGCGGCCAGGTTCGGGATGAACGGCCGCAACGCTGTAGCGGGAACCTCCATGTCGGCGACCTCGGCGTTGAACTTGGCGATCGCCGCGCCGGGGCTGTATCGGGCGGTCGGCTCCTATAGCGGGTGCCCACGCACCAGTGATCCGATGGGTCAGGCGATCGTCAACTCGCAATTGGCGGTGTTCGGCGCGAGCGCGGCGAACATGTGGGGCCCGCCGACCGATCCGGCCTGGGCCGAGAACGATCCGACGGTGCAGGCGGAACGGCTGCGCGGCGTAGCGCTCTACGTTTCGGCGGGCACCGGCGCACCGGGTTCGCGTGACACGCTCGGCGATCCCGGCATCGACGGCAACCCCCTTCGCCTGGTGGATCGGCTGCTGGTCGGCGGGACCATGGAGACGGTGATCGGCGGTTGCACCCGTCAGTTCGTCGACCGGTTGCACGCGCTCGGCATCCCGGTCACGACCAACCTCCGCCCCGCGGGCACGCATGCCTGGACGTATTGGCAAGACGACGTGCACCAGTCCTGGCCGATGTTCGCCGCCGCGCTCGGCGTCTGATCGGCCATCGCACCCGCGAGGTGGGCGGTCGCCCGAACCGAGCGGGTTACGAATCCGGTACGGCAATGGACCTGCGCGGACCGTCGAGATCCGGCCTGATCACGGATTCCAGGGATCGAGTCCCCCCTCGGGATCCAGGTGATCGAGATTGGCGACTCGCCTGGCCGATCGCACCAGGGCTTCGCGGTTGATATCGGTCGGATTCGCGTAGTAGGCCTGGGCCGCGTCCCGGTGCATGGTCGCCACCCGGTGTCCGATGTGCCAGCGGGTGTCCCGGCCCGCGGCGTTCCACTCGTCCGGGGTGATCGCCGCCCGCAGTGCCCGGTCCGAATGCCAGTTGTTCTCGACCCTTTGCACGAACGCATGGTCGATCGTGGCGCCCGGGGCAGGCGCGTTGCTGTGCCGGACGAAGCTGTCCGCCGCGATGACCGCCTGGGCGGCGTAGGCCTCGTGCGCCTCGTGGCCGACATGGTTTTCCACGGCCCATGCTGTCGCGATCGCCTTCTGCAACGGTGCGAAACCGTACGGATTCTGCGACACCGTCGATTCCTGGGTTGAAAGCGCGGCCAGCGAATGGTTGACCATCTCGTGGTCGGCACCAGAGGCGAGCAGCACGTGATGCACACGCGATTCGGGTACCTTGTTGTCGCGCAGGGCTTTCAGGGCACGGGAGACACCCAGCTGGGTGCGCATGCCCCCGGCTTGCCTGGCCGCGGTAACCGCGACGCCCCGCCAGTTCGTGCGGGAGAGCTGATGCTCGATGTAGCCCTCCTCGCGGCTGGCCAAGATTCTCCTGGTGGACCGTTCGATCCTCTTGCGTGTGTTGGCCAAGGGATTCAACGGATTGACGGTTCCCCCGGCGAGCCAAGCCGTCACGGGCGAGGTGTTGATGGTGTTGAGTGCGCCGATCGTGCTCACGAACCCCATACCGGACGAGGGTTTCCCGCCACCACCGCCCATGCCGAGGGCCAGGCCGCTGCTGCTCGACGACTTGGTCTGGCTGCCCTGGATCGCCAGGGAGAATCGGTTGGCGATCCAGTCGTTGCCGCGGGACAGGCCGCTGCTGAGTCGTTTCAGCTGGAAGACGGCGACGATCTCGACCGTGCCCGCGATGATGATCACCGCCATGACCTGGCCGCGAGCTTGCGCGAACAGGTTGCCCATGAACAGTACGTAGACACCGAGGAAGATGGTGTACGCCGTCATCCGTGCCGCCGCGACGAAGCCGTCCACGAGGTTGCGGACCAGGAACGTCTGGGTCGGGCCGTACACGAATCCGCCCGCGGCGAAGCCGAATATCGACATGATCCCGTGATAGATCGTGTCCAGCGCGGCCTTGATCACCTTGAGTCCGAGGTACATCGCGAATACCAAAAGGATGCCGCCACAGATCAACAGCATGAGCCCGGTGGCGACCTGCCCCATGGTGGGATTCTCGGCCTTCGCGTACGCGGCGGCGTCTCCGCATGACTTCATGCCGCTGATCACCCGGCCGTCGTCGCCGGCCGCCACCCCAGCCGACCATGCCGACCGGCAGGCCGGCCGCGCGTCGACGGTATGTCCGAAATTCCACACTTGCAGCGGCTGACGGGCGAAATTGTCGGCCAGATCGCTCTGCATGGTCGCCACCAGTTGGCCCGGATTCGGGTTGGCGTTCCCGTTCAAGCCGGCCGCCACGGAGATCCCCAGATCGCGGCCCTGCGCCAGCAACCCGTCCGAGGACAGCACATCCGCCAGAGGCTCGGCCAGGAACACCGGCCCGAGTACTGCCACCCCCATCATCGTCACCACCTGCATGGTGGCCTTCGCGTGGTAGCCGCGCACGATGAACCAAGCGACGCAGAACGCGCCGATGGTCGCCGCGGTGACCAGCATGATGGGCGTCGCGAGCTGCGCCGCCAGAGCATCGGCCACGCCACGCAACGCCGCACTGAACATGTCCAGCCACCGGAAGCTCAACGCGTAGCCGATCAACCAGATCGCGGTCGTCACAATGGCTATGTAGCCGATGAATTCCAAGCCCAGCACGGCCCACAGGACGGTGGCGCGAGGCTTGAACAGGCTTTCGTCGCCGGTCGCGAACCGATAATCGGACAGCGGAATTCCCGAGGAGTCACGGATATTCATCCAGCTGAGCCCGTCGATCCCGGATACCTGGGCCGTCGTACCCGCGGCGTCCTGGGCAACGGCCATCGCACCGACGAAGCCGGGAAATACGAAAAGCGCGAAGGCGATCAGAACGAGCCAGGTTGCCCGCCGCCGAGCGCTCGCGCCCGAGCGCAACCACCGGCCCGGCACACCGGCGCGATGTGCATATCGGGTTCGGCGGAACTGGCCCGGAACTCGAACCGAATGCCGCTTGGATGAACTGCGGCTGACAGTGCGTGATAGCACCACCGGGGAGCAGATGTGCACGGAAGAGTCCTTCGTCCCGGTTCTGGGAGCGCGGTCGACTGCGAGTCCTGAAACTGGCTGTGCGCGAGCGGTAATGACACTCCGCGCCCCGGTCTCACGCCGTGTATTACAGACAGGTACGGAAACATCCGCTTGAACGTCCGGTGACATCCATGCGGCTCGGGAATGTACGTAAGCACCTTGGGCAGGTGTGCCGGGCATGGAGAGCCAAATACTCTGTGGTGCAGGCTGATTCGGATACCGATCGGCCGCTTGGTTTGCAGATCTGCGGGCGAGGTTCTCGGCCGGACGGAAGACGTGCGGTCCCAACTGCCTGGATTCGGCGCACACTACCGAGTCCGGCCGCTCACAACCGAACAGTCGAGTCAGCGGGCCTGAGCCTGCCTGTCGTACCGAGGGGGAACAATGCCGCTATGGCATACGACGAAGAGTTGGCCGAGCGGATCCGAGAACTGATCGTGCCGGGGCCGGAACTCACCGAGAAGAAGATGTTCGGTGGCCTGGCGTTCCTGATCGGCGGCAATATGGCGGTCGCGGCCAGCCGTCAGGGCGGCCTGCTGGTCCGGGTCGGCCGGGACGAGGGCGAACGGCTGCTCAGCGAGTCGGTCGAGCCCATGGTCATGGGCGGACGCGAGATGGTCGGCTGGCTGCATGTCACCGCCGCGGCGACCGACGACGACGAAGTCCTGCGGGAATGGGTCGAGCGCGGTGTCGCCTACGCCCGGACCCTCCCGGCGAAAAAGAAGAAGTAGCCTGCCTCAGGACCGGACCAGGCGACGGAAGAGCACCCGGTCGAATTCGCGGCCGTATTCGTCGACCGCGACCACGTCCATCTCGCTGGCGAAGACGCCGGGCCGGACGTCGACGCGCAGGAACGAGTAGTTGCGGAAGCGCACCCGCGACCACGGCGCGGCCTCGTCCTGTTTGCCGCCGCCGGGCGTCCACACGTAGCTGTTCGGCACCGTGGTGTCGGGTAGTTCGTTGCCGCGGAAGGACTCCGGCGAACCCGGCTGGAATTCGTAGCGTGGACGTCCGCCGCCGCCCACGGTGTAGTAGACGGTTCCGTCGGTCTCCGGGTAGACGATCGAATTGTCGCCCGCGACCTTCGTCGTGTTTCCCGCACGGATCGGGTCGGTGCGCTCGTAGACGTGGTTGTGCCCCTGCAGCACCAGGTCCACCTGATAGCGGTCGAACAACCCGACCCAAGCGTCGCGCACGCCGCCGTCGCTGGCGTGCGCCTCGGTGGTCGAATACGCGCAGTGGTGGAAGAAGCAGACGATGAAGTCGATATCGGGGTCGGCGCGGTAGCCGGCCAGCGCACGCTCCACCCAACCCGTCTGCGCTCCACCGGAATAGCCGGAATTGGCGCGAATCTCGTAGGACACGTCGTTGGCGTCCAGCGAGAGTACCGCGACATTCCCGTAGGTGAACGAGTACGCCGATGGACAGCCCGCGGGGCCGTTGCCGGGGAAGTCGAGCCGCGCCAGATGTCCGCGGTAGCCGTGGTCGCCGTAGGTGGCTTCCATATCGTGGTTGCCGGTGGTGAACATCCATGGGGTCTGGGCGGCGCTGGGCTCGATGGCGTTGAAGTAGACATCCCACACGTACGGGTTGTACTTGTCGAACCCGCTCGACGGGTGCGCGCCGTGCGCGACGAACTGCCCCGGCTTGCCCTTGCCGGACGGGTCGGCATAGGCGATGTCGCCTGCGAGGATGTGGAAATCCGGCCGGGCCGCTGCGATCTGGCGCAGCACGTTGGTCGCGTGCGGTGCGGCCGGATCGTTGTCGGCCTTGTAGTACTTGTCGTCGTAGTCGCCGGGTGCGACGCCGTCCGGCAGTGCGGGCGTCTCGTCGGTGCCCTGGTCGCCCATCATGGTGAAGCGGAACGGCAGAATCGCGGCCCGGCTGGTGGGCATCGCGGGCGCGGCGGCGCGGATGTCGCCGACGAAACCGTCGGAGGTGCGCCAGCGGTAGAAGTGCGGCACCCGGCCCGCGAGGCCGTCCACCGGCGCGTGGACGTAGAACTGTTCGGCCGCGAGCACTCCGCCATCGGCCGTGGGCACCTGGGTGAGCAGATTGCGCACCTCGGCCTCGACCGTCGCGCCCAGCGCCGGCGTGGGTCCGTGGTCCAGATACACCGTCGCGCCCGCAGGTCGCCGCGACAGCTGTGCCGCGAAACGCAGTTGACTCGCCGCGTCCGGGCCGAACGCCACCCGCCGTCCGCCGACCGCGAGCTGAGCCTCCTCGGCGTAGGCGCGACTGCCGAATGGCGCGGCGCCGACCGCGGCCACGGCCGCTGCCGCCGCGGCGCCACGCAGGATGTTGCGCCGCGACACCGGATGGCGGCGCAGATAGGCGCGGTGCCATTCGTACTGCTCGGTCATCGTCATGTCGGTGGCGAGACGGCCGGGAATTCCGGTGTCGGGAATGTCGCCTGCTGGATTCAGCGGAGTGGACGGCATACCGCTGATGCTGTACGGGCGCGGCGCACCCGGGCAACTCGCCACCCACACCATGTGCGGGAAGACAGGACGGGCGGTGCCCCCGGCGCGGCCACGTGTCGATGCGGAAGGTGTTGTGGGCCCGCTCAACTGGCATCAGCGGCTCGCCTTTGGTAGACAGACAAGCTGAACGGCATTGTGATCGGGGGGATCCGGCAGTACACGCGAATGGTCTGGAGTTCCTTTTGAGCACGCCCGAGTTCCCGGCGCATGCCCCATCCTGTCCGGTCGTCCACGGCTCGCCGATCGGTTCGGTCGACTCGCGGGTGTCGATGCATTCACCCGAGTTCGCCGTCGATCCGCACCGTGTCTACCGTGAAATGCGGAGGCAGTACGGATCTTTGGTACCGGTGGAGCTGGCGCCAGGCGTGCCGGCCACCTTGGTGATCGGCTATCACACCGCGCTGCGGATCCTCAACGATCCTGAGCACTTTCCGGCCGATCCCCGTACTTGGCAGAAGAACATCCCCGCCGACTGCCCGGTCCTTCCGATCATGGAGTGGCGCCCCACCGGGAGTAGAAACGCCGGGGTGGACTTGCTGCGCTACCGGCAGGCCATCACCGCGAGCATTGATCAGGTAAATCTGTACGGTATCCAAGCCACTGTGCAGAAGATCGCCATCCCGCTGATCAACGGCTTCTGCCAGGCCGGTACGGCCGACCTGATCAGTCAGTACGCCTTCCCGCTGACGTTCGAGGTCGTCAATGCCATGCTCGGCTGCCCGCCGGAGATAGGTGGCCGGGTCGCCGCCGGTATGGCCGCGATCTTCGAGGGCATCGAGGCCGAGAAGGGCAACGCCATGCTCAGCGAGGCGATTCTGGAAATGGTGACCTTGAAACGGGGCGAACCTGGTAACGACGTCACCACGCTGCTACTACAGCATCCAGCCGAACTCGATGAGCTGGAGATGGTCCACCAGGTGGTGAGCTTCTACGGTGCGGGGATCGAGGTGCAACTGAACCTGATCGTCAACACCCTGCTGCTGATCCTCACCGACAACCGGTTCGGCGCAACTGTCCTGGGCGGGAGCCTGTCCACCCGCGACGCCCTCGACGAGCTCTTGTTCAACGACCCGCCGCTGGCCAACATGTTGATCACCTACCCCAGGCAGCCGATCCTCGTCGACGACGTCTGGCTGCCCGCGCACCAGCCGGTCCTCGTCAGCATGACCGCCTGCAACAACGACCCCGCAATCCGGGCCAAGGATCAGACCGGCAATCGCTCGCATCTGGCATGGGGCCTCGGACCACACGCCTGCCCCGCCCGATCCCTGTCCTACCTGATCGCTCAGGAGGCCATCGATCAACTTCTCGATGCGCTGCCCGAGATGCGGCTTGACCTACCAACCGGCGCACCGACCTGGCGGCCTGGCCCCTTCCACCGGGCCTTGGCGGCTCTGCCGGTCGCGTTCACCCCTTCTCCGCAGCTCTGAGTGAAACGTTCCGAGCTGTTCGAACCGGCACCCGCGCCGAGGGCGATCGACTGGCTCACCGGACGCGATGACGTATGTCGAAGAGGTTGGGCGGCTACGAATTTCGCCGTGGAGCGTTCAGCGTTCATCCGGGTATTGGGGGAGCAGGGTGCCCAACGGGCCCAGGTCGATGTTGAGATCCTCGGGGGTGAGGCCGAAATGGTCGCGTAGTTCGTCCATGCGTTGCTCGAGCAGCATCAAGGTGGTGCCGATTCGCTCGATCTGGGCGTCGCTCAGGTCGCCTTCCTCCACGCGGCGCAGCGCCTGCCGCTCCATCAGTTGCCGCAGCAGCTCTACCAACGTGAGGACGAGTGTGACCAGCCCACGCTCGACCGATTCGGGATCGGTGTCGATACGGGGTGGGATGCCGCCGAATTCAGTCATCTGGGGGCGGCTCCAGCGCGCCGTGTGCCGAGGGTTCCAGCGCGGGAGTGGACAGGGCGCTGATGGAGGAGATGAGGGCTCGCAGCGAGATCTGGACCATGTCGACGTCAGCGATGGAGAGCCGGATGTCGCCGGTGATGACCACCCCACCGGCCAGCACCCGGTCCAGCAGGTCGACGAGCGCGACGCGGCGCTCGCCGTCGACGTTCTGGGCGACGTGTCTCATGTCGGCTCCCGTTCCACTCCGGCAAACGAATACGGTGGCCACGGACCGGTGAGCTCGAGCCGGATGCCGGGGAATTCTTTACCGAGCTCGTCGACCATCGCCGTGAAATCGTCCGCGCGATCGTCGTCCACCAGATAGGTGCCATTGAGCACCATCCACTCCCGGCGGCCGGTCAGCGCCGGGTCCGTCGCCGGTTGACGGCGGCCGGCGGCGGCGTACCGGACCAGACGCGCATGGATCTCGTCGGCGCGCAGCGCGGCGTCGCGTTCGACGGTTTCCTGTGCGGCCAGCTGTGCGCGTCGGCGCGCCAGATACGCTGTGCCCGTTCCCCTTCCACCGCCCTCGTCGCGGCTCGCGGCGTCGGCGACGGCGGAGACGAGTGCGGCGCGGTCGCCGTACGCCTTCACACCCCACTCCGTCCGGCCGCTCACCAGGGTCAGCGCCGAATCGAAGTCCGCTCGCCGTTCATCGAGCATCTCGCGTACCCGATCGTCGTCGCGGAACATGGTGGCCAGGCGCAGCGGGACGGCCGGGCCTCGGCGTACCACGGCCGAGACGACGGCGTCGTGCGCCCTGGCCGTCGCCTCCAGCCAGGTCAGATCCTCCAGGTTCCGGCGCAGCGGCTCCTCCCCGAAAACCTCGAGCGGCACCGTACCGACCACGGCCGCCAAGCCGTCCGAGAGCACAGCCCGCACCGGTTCGCCCGCCACCCCGGTTATCTCGCCCAGCTCCTCGGCGATGTTTCCGGCGGTCGTCACCGCGTACAGCCACACGCCGACGCCGTCAGTCACGTCCCCTCGCTTCCCTCGGTTCGCGTTCGAGGGATTTGCGCCTTTCGCCCGTGGCTTCCAGTTCCGCGATCCGCTCGCGGAGCTTCCGGTTCTCGAGTTCGAGGTCGTGATCCTGCCGCTCGAGGCTACGGGCCTTGCTGTTGAGCCAGGGATCGGTCTCCCACCAGTCGATGCCCACCGACTTGGCCGTCTCCAACGACGCGATGACCAATCGCAGCTTGATGGTGAGAAGTTCGATGTCGAGCAGATTCACCTGGATGTCGCCCGCGATCACCAAGCCCTTGTCGAGGACCCGCTCCAGAATGTCGCCGAGGTTCGTCGATTGACGCCCACCCTCGTAGGGCATCGGCGCCGACGACCCGCCTCCGACCACCGTCATCGCAGATCCCTTCGGCCGATGTCGGTGCTGCCGCGGGAATAACGCCGGGTTCTGCGGTAGGCCAGCAGATTCCCGTCCATGTCGATCTCCACCTCGTAGAGCGCCAGCATGTCCGCCGACGAGGGGATGCGGCGGTCCTCGAGCACCTCGATCTCCAGCAGCCAGCCGGCCTCCGTCGGCTCCATGGAGGTGACTCCCTCCGCCTGCTTCGCGGTCAGCTCCAGCAGACGCTCGGTCGCCACCGCCGCGGCGGCTTTCGGCGCGGCCAGCGGCGGCTCATCCGATTCGGAGTGGACGTCCTCGGAGTCTTCCGATGTCGTATTGCGGCTCACGCGAGGTCACTCCTTCCGATCGGTCGACGTCGTGTCGCCGGGCGGCTGGATCATGCGATCGATGACCGCTTGCTGCGCTTGTTTCCGCTCTTCTTCGGACAGCTGGCCGGCCGCCGCGGCTTCGTCGATCGCCTCCAGTTCGCGCCGCATGGTGGCCGGATCCCGCAGCTGCTGTTCGACCTGATCCTGGATCACTTCAGCCAGCCAGATCACGCCACGGACGGGAGCGATCGGCAGCGTGAGAATCGACGAGAGCAAGCCCATGTCAGCCCTCCGGCGCTCGCTTCGTCACGAAGTCGTACGCCGCCATCGGGCCGAGCAGGCTCACCTCAACGCGCCCTTCCCATTCCCCCTCGGCGAGTTGAGTCAGCGCCTCCTCCAATTCACGCTGCCGGGATAGTTCGAGAAGAACCGCGACGTGCACCGCGTCCTCTTCATGGCTGGGTTCGCGCTGGTTGACCAGGGATGTGAGCGGCTCGAGCAGGGTGGTCATCCGGCGGGTGTCCTCCGTGCGTTTGGCCGTGATCGCCTGATTGATGATCTCGCCCAGGGCGATCCGCTCGTTCCGGGTGGCGTCCTCCGGCTTGTCGCGGATCTCGTCCCGCAGCCGCGCTGCCTCGGCGTTCTCGTCGAGCACCTCCCGCAGGATGGTGCCCTCGACGTAGCGTCCTTTGATCACGAACTGCGCTCGGCCCTCTAGCTCCTCGAGCGCGGCGCGGAACTCGTCGTTGTGCGCCTCGAGCAGCTCCTTTTTCACCGCCTCGGGATCGGACATGACCGCTCCGAACCGCAGCGGCAGCACCGGAGCGACGGCTGCCGCACCGTCGAGCAGCCGCGCGTGCGCGGTCAGGTCATCGGGTGTGCCGAACCGCCGATCGACCGGGACGGCACTGACCAGCGCGGCGATCTCGCCGTGCCGCACCACGTCGATGGTGCTCGGGGGGTCGCTGACACCAGCGGCGTCCTGCTCCGGCTCCACGTCGGCGGGCACGATGCCGTAGACGTATACGCCGGTGCGCCGACCGCTCTCGGTTTCCCGTGCTTCGGTTGCGTGCTGAGTGGCCATCATTCCTCCTTGCGCCTGGGCCGGCTCACGGGCTGGCGCTTGTCCTCGACCTCGTTGAGGAAGCCCAAGACCTTCTCGCCCGCGGCCTCGAGCGCGCCCTTCGTCTTGTGCTTCGCGGCGCCGCTGGTGACGTCGCCGACCAGATCCGAAAGGCCCTTCGGCTCAGTGCCGAGTTCGAGCCGGTTGACGGCGTCGGCGAAGCGTAGATACGTGTCGACGCTGGCCACGACGACCCTGGCGTCGACGGTCACAAGTTCGATGCCGACCAGCGACACGCGCACGAACGCGTCGATGACCAGCCCTTTGTCGAGAATCGTATCGATGACGTCGGCCAAGCTGGACGAGCTCGGGCGCGCCATCGTGCCTGCGCCGCCACCTCCGCCACCTACGGGTTCGATTGTCATGTCCGGTCTCCTTGCCTGTCACTCTGTCGGCGTGCGGCGGTGCTGCGGTGCTGGGTCGCGGGTCGACGGCGTGGCTCGGGTTCCTCGTCCTCGGCCTCTTCCTCGTCCCGCACGTCGTATTCGGTTTCGGTGTCTTCGTCTTCGGCGTTGTCCCGCTCCTCGCGGCGGGCGGCCTCGTCGTCCTTGACGACCTTGCTGTCGTGGATCTCGCCGTGCCACCCCTCGATGTCGTCCGGGTGCAGTGCGCTCTGGGTCATCACATGCCGTTCGAAATGCTTGAGTTCCAAACGGGCGCGGCGGCCGACCGCATGCCACAGATCGGCGGTCTTCTCGAACAGGCCGCCGGGGTGATACTCGAGCACCATGATGATGCGGGTCAGGTCCGGCGTGAGCTCATGGAAGGTCACCGCGCCGTCGATATAGCCCTTGTGACCCTTGGAGCGCCACACGATCCGCTCGTACGGCACCTGCTCCACGATGGTGGACTCCCAGGACCGCTTGGACCAGAACACCTTGGCGGTCCACGCCAGCTTCTCGTCGGATACCTGCTCGACCTGCTCGACCTTCTTCATGAACTTCGGGAAGTCCGCGAACTGCGTCCACTGGTCGTAGGCGAGGTCGATCGGAACACCGACGTCGATCTGCTCGACGATGTTGGTCAATTTCAGTTTCTTGCCTCCGGCGCCCTTCTCCTTCCCACCTGTCAGGTTCTCCTTGGCTTCCTGGAGCTTGTCTTGGAGCGTGTGCGTGACCTGCGCCAGCCCAGCGCTCATGGCCGCCTTCATCGGCGACGCTCCACCTGCGAGCTTCTCCACCCCGGTCACCGCCGACAGGAGGCTCCCGCGTCCTTCGGCGTAATCGGTGAGGCGGTCGGCCGTGCCCGACACTTTGTCGGAGACTCCGGCGAGAGCGCGGTCGACCACGGTTCCGGCCAGGGTCTGCAGTGATTGCTGCAAGTGGCCTGCCGGGGTGGCCTCCCGAACCGTCTTCTGGGCCGTCGCGCCGGCGTGGGTCGCGACTCCGCTCGCCCGGCCCGCTGCGCGGGTGGCGGTCGTGCCTGCCTTTCCCGCGGTGCGTCCAGCGGTCGTGCCTGCCTTTCCCGCGGCGCGTCCAGCGGTCTTGCCCACTCTCTCCGTAGCGCGGGCGGCCGTCTTGCCTGCCTTACCCGTAGTGCGGACGGCGGTCTCGCCTGCCTTACCCGTAGTGCGGACGGCGGTCTTGCCTACCTTGTCCGCTGCATCCGACAGAGATCTCGACGCCATCGGACTCACCTCCCCGTGCGCCGTATGGGCGCTTGCTCGGCCTCGGCGCGAATCCGCTGCCGACGAGGCGACGCCGTCGTCCGATCCGGTGCACCCGATCTCCTGGAGCGGGGCTCACCGGTACGGCGCCGGGTGGGAGACGAGGTCCGGCGTGCCCGGGTAGGCGCCCGGGACTCCTCGGACTCGTCCTGACTCTCCTCGGACTCGTCCTCCTCCGTCTCTCCTTCTTCTTCCGGATACTCGTCCTCTTCTTCCGCCGGGTACTCGTCCTCGATGTCCTCGTCGGCGTACCCCTGCTCCTCGTCCTCGGTCGTCTCCTCCGGGTACTCTTCTTCGTCGGTGTCCGGGGTCTCGTCTCGTGGTTCTTCGACCGTCTCGGGCATCGCGGCCTGCCGTTGCAGGCGGGCGTTCAACGCATCGATGCGGTTGCTCGCGGCGGTGACCGCCGCAGCCCGCACGGCGCCCATCAACTCCTCACGGACCGTTTCGGTGATCCCGGCCAGCTCCGGCGACGATTTGAGCAGGGACGTCCCACGCTCCAGCAATTCTTGGGTTGGCCCGCCGGAAGACCGCCTGGCCATCGCCGCGCCCGCCAGCGACAACGCCAAGCGCATCTTGCGCGTGCGGCCCAGCAGATACCCGGCACCCACCCCTAAAGCTATCTTCGCTCCGCCCTTCATCATCACTCCTTGCTTGCCTTCGGCTGCCGCTGCACAGAGACAAGGAGGCAGCCGAGGTCCTCTGTGCCCCACGTGCGGGTTAGACCACATCGCACTACCCAAACCTCCCAGCGCACGCTGGGTTACCGCCTGAGAGGCACGTGCTGCCTGCGAAAAGTCCGCTCGATCCGATTGCGTGATGTCTACCAGCGACTTATGAGTGCTCGATGTCGTCGACGGGGTCGAAAATATTTCTCGAGAAAGTTCGCGAGCTACGTCGAAACCGTGCCGCCGGCTCCGACCAAGGGGTGACAGCAGGACACACAGCAACCCACAAGGAGCACATCATGTCCGTCAATACGTTCTTCTGGTTCGAGAGCGGCGCCGAGGAAGCCGGTGCTTTCTACGCCTCGGTCCTTCCGAACTCGCGCGTGGTCGACATCTCGCGCAACTCCGACGGCTCCGCGTTCATCGTCTCGCTCGACCTGGACGGTCAAGCGGTCACGCTGATGAACGGCGGACCGGGCCATCCGCTCACCGACGCGGCGTCGTTGCAGGTGATCGTGGATACCCAGGACGAGGTCGATCGGCTGTGGGACGCCCTCACCTCCGGCGGCGGGACGCCCGGCCCGTGCGGCTGGCTCACCGACCGCTACGGCCTGTCCTGGCAGGTGGTGCCCTCGGCGCTGCCGAAGCTGATGAGCGGAGACGACCCCGCCAAGACCATCGCCGTCGGCACCGCCCTGCGCACGATGTCCAAGCTGGACGTCAAGGCCTTGCAGGACGCGTACGACAACGCCTGACACACGAAAACCCGCCCGGACGACGATGGCCGGGCGGGTATTCGCGTGGCGCGACGGCGTCGGTCAGCGCCAGCGCTCGGGCGTGACCGGCGCCTCCCAGGCGCGGGCGTAGCGGCGCTTGTCGAGAGCGTCGTATTCCTTGCTGCGGTACACCACGTACGGCCGCACCAGATACCCGACCGGCGCGCTGAACATGTGCACCAACCGGGTGTAGGGCCACAACCCGATCAGCGCGAGCACGACCAGCCCGTGCAGCTGGAAGGTCCACGGGGTGTCCACCATGAGCTCGGGTTGGGGGCTGAGGGTGAACAGGCTGCGGAACCAGGGGGAGACGGTCTCGCGGTAGTTGTAGGTGCCCCACAGCAGGTTGCTGCCCCAGGTGTTGAGCAGTCCGGTGATCAGCGCCGCGGCCAGCAGCACGTACATCAGCTTGTCGTTGCCGGTGGTGGCCTTGCGGACGGCGGGGACCGTGATGCGCCGGTAGAGCAGGATGGCGACCCCGGCCAGCACGGCGAGACCGGCCACCGAACCCGCTCCGACCGCGATGACGTGGTAGGTGTGCTCGGAGATCCCGACCGCGGCGGTCCACGACTCCGGGATCAGCACGCCGAGCACATGACCGCCGAACACCCCGACCATGCCGAAGTGGAACAGCGGGCTGCCCAAGCGCAGCAGACGGCTCTCGTAGATCTGCGAGGAGCGGGTGGTCCAGCCGAACTGATCGTTGCGGTAGCGCCACAGGTGCCCGAGCGCGAACGAGGTGAACGCGATGTACGGCAGGATCAGCCACAGCGAGGTCGGCAGATTCGGGGATGCGTTCATCGTCGGCCTTCCGATCCGTCGAACAGGGAGGGGTCCATCGCGAAGGGCTCCAGCCCGACCTCTTCCTCCGGCGGTCCTTGCGCCGCGAGTTCGGCGATGCGTCGCCGGTCGGCGGTAGTGGGCGGCGGCAGCGTCGCCCCTACCGCGGCGAGCACCCCGGCATACGGAGAACCACTGTCGGACAGCGAAAGTCGCAGCAGCTCCAGCACCGGAACGTGCTCGCCGAGCAGTCGCTCACCGCCGATCGGATCGACGGTGGCGGCGAACTCCAGCAGCACCGGCAGATGGTCGGGCAGTTCTTCGTCGCCGAGTTCCACACCGGCGTGCCGGTAGGCGTGCTTGAACCGCAACAGCGCCATCCCGCGCTTACGGGTGTCGCCGTAGGCGTAGAAGGTCAGGTGCAGGCTGGCGCGGCGGCGCATGTCGAAGGTCTCGACGTAGGCGGCCGCGAGCTCCAGCGGTGGGGTCGTCCGCAGGTAGTCGAGGCATTCGCTCAGCTGGGCGCGCACCTCGTCCGGCAATTCCGCTACCGCGGTGGCCAATTGGCCGACCATGGCGAGCGTCTGCTCGCTCGGGTAGTCCAGCAGCAGCGCGGCGATCCGCCAGACCAGCTGCCGGTCGCGTTGGGCGAGCTCGACGGACGGTTCCGGGCGGCGGCGCAGCTTCAGCAGGCTCATCGGCCTGCCCCGCTGGGCGTGGAGGTCGGGTCATCGGCGAGGGCGCTGTCGCCATTCGCGACCACGCCGATGCCCGAGCCATTGGTGGGCCGGCCGTTTGTCGAGCCATCGGCCGGAACACCGTTGCTCGCGTGCCCGTTGTGCTCGCCGTTGGTCGGCACCAGGCCTTCGGTGCTCTTGCCGTCCCAGTTCAACAAGTTGATCCGGGACGACTTCTCCTCCGGCGCCGCGCCGTTGCTGTCGGTGAGGTGGAACTTCTCCACCATCTGGTCGAACGCCGTCATGCCCGGTCCGCCGTCGGTGTCCAGGCTGCACCCGGTGGCGAGCGAATCCAGTTCGTGCGCACGGGCTCCCGCGCCGGTCGGGATGACATACCGGTGCTCGTACTTGGCGATGGCCAGCAGCCGGTACATCGCCTCGATCTCCTCCGGCTCCAGCCGCACCGACGGTGCGATCGAGGGATCGGGCTCCTCGCCGAGGTTCACCGAGCGCATGAACGAGCGCATCGCCGCCAGGCGCTGCAACGACGCGCGCACCGGCCCCACATCGCCCGCGGTGAACAGCTCGGCCAGGTATTCCACCGGGATACGCAGCGCGTCGATGGCGCCGAAGAGGTTCGATACGTTCTCGCCGTCGTGCCCGGTCTCGGTGAGCACGTCCACCACCGGTGACAGCGGCGGCACATACCAGACCATCGGCATGGTGCGGTACTCAGGATGCAGCGGCAGCGCGATCTGGTAGTCCACGATCAGCTTGTAGACCGGCGAATCCTGGGCCGCCTGAATCCATTCCGGCGAGATCCCGGCCCGCTCCGCCTCCGCGACCACGCGCGGGTCGTGCGGGTTGAGGAACACCCCGAGCTGGGACGGGTAGAGATCCTTGTCCTCGGTGACCGACGCGGCCTCCAGCACGGCGTCGGCGTCGTAGAGCATGACGCCGATGTAGCGCAGCCGTCCGACGCAGGTCTCCGAGCACACCGTCGGCATGCCGACTTCCACGCGCGGGTAGCAGAAGGTGCACTTCTCCGCCTTGCCCGTCTTGTGGTTGAAGTAGATCTTCTTGTACGGGCAGCCCGACACGCACTGCCGCCAGCCGCGGCACTTGTCCTGGTCGACCAGCACGATGCCGTCCTCGGCGCGCTTGTAGATCGCGCCGGAGGGGCAGGAGGCCGCGCACGACGGGTTCAGGCAGTGCTCGCAGATCCGCGGCAGGTAGAACATGAAGGTCTCTTCGAACTCCAGCTTCACCTGGTTCGAGAGCTTCGCCAGCAGCGGGTCCTTGCCGACCTGCTCGGGGCCGGAGCCCAGGTCGTCATCCCAGTTGGCGCCCCACGTGACGTTCGTATCCTGGCCGGTGATCAGCGATTTCGGGCGGGCGACCGGCGTGGTGTCGGTGGGCGGCGAGGACAGCAGGTTGTCGTAGTCGTAGCTCCACGGCTCGTAGTAGTCCTCGACCGTGGGCAGGTCCGGGTTGGCGAAGATGTTCAGCAGCCGCTTCAGCCGAGACCCGGACTTGAGGGTGAGCTTGCCGCGCTTGTTCAGCGTCCAGCCGCCCTTCCACTTCTCCTGATCCTGGTACTGCCGCGGGTAGCCCTGTCCGGGACGGGTTTCCACGTTGTTGAACCAGACGTACTCGGTGCCGCCGCGGTTGGTCCACGCCTGCTTGCAGGTGACCGAGCAGGTGTGGCAGCCGATGCACTTGTCCAGGTTCATCACCATGGCCAGCTGTGCCATGACTCGCATGTCAGTACTCCACTTCCTGCGAACGTCTACGGACAGAGCGTGGTGACCTCGTCGGACTCATGTCAGTACTCCACTTTCTGCGAGCGTTTGCGGATCGTGGTGACCTCGTCGCGCTGATTTCCGGTGGGGCCGTGGTAGTTCAGTGCGAAGGACTGCTGCGCGTAGCCGCCGATGAGATGCGAGGGCTTGATCATGATGCGGGTGAGCGCGTTGTGGATGCCGCCGCGCTTGCCGCGGCCCTTGGTGTCCTCGCCGATGCCCTCGATGCGCGGCACGTCCACCGCGCGGTCCTGGGCGTGGTACATGAACACCGTGCCCTCCGGCATCCGGTGGCTGACGATGGCACGGGCGACCACGATGCCGTTGCGGTTGATCGCCTCGATCCAATCATTATCCGCCACACCGATTTTCGCGGCGTCGCGGTCGGACATCCAGATCGTCTGCCCACCGCGGGAGAGCGTCAGCATGTGCAGGTTGTCCTGATAGGCGGAGTGGATCGACCACTTCGAGTGCGGCGTCAGGTAGCGCACGGTGACGCCCTGCTCGCCGATCTCGCCCACCGAGGGCTCGCGGAACAGCGCCGTCATGTCCAGCGGCGGGCGGAAGATCGGCAGCTGCTCGCCGAGCTCGATCATCCAGTCGTGGTCGAGGTAGAAGTGCTGCCGTCCGGTCAGCGTGTGCCAGGGCTTGAGCCGCTCGGTGTTGATGGTGAACGGCGAGTACCTGCGTCCGCCGGTCTCGCTGCCCGACCACTCCGGCGAGGTGATCACGGGTACCGGGCGAGCCTGGGTGTCGGCGAAGGAGATCCGCTTGCCCTCGTGCTCGGCGGCCAGGTCGGCCAGCTTGGTGCCGGTGCGGCGTTCCAGCGCGTGGAAGCCCTCCACCGCGAGCCTGCCGTTGGTGGTGCCCGACAGCGCGAGGATCGCCTCGGCCGCGTGCGTGTCCTTGGCCAGCGACGGGCGTCCCTGCGCGACGCCGGACACCACGGTGCCGTTCACCCCGGCGAGGTACTCGACCTCCTGGTCGGGGTAGGTGGTGATGCCCTTGGTGGTGACGCCGAGCGTGTCGATCAGCGGCCCGAGCGCGGCCATCTTCTCCGCGAGCTTCGGGTAGTCGCGTTCGACGACCACCAGCTTCGGCATGGTCTTGCCCGGAATCGGCTCGCACTCACCGGCTTTCCAGTCCAGCACGCGCCCGCCCGCCTGCGCGGTGGCGTCCGGCGAATCGTGCTGTAGCGGCACGGCCACGATGTCCTTGCGCTTGCCCAGGTGCTTCTCGGCCATCCAGGAGAAGCCGCGCGCGATCCGGTGGAAGGCGTCGAAGTCGGTCTTCGCCTCCCACGGCGGCGAGATGGCCGGGGAGAAGGCGTGCACGAACGGGTGCATGTCGGTGGAGGACAGGTCGTGCTTCTCGTACCAGGTGGCGGCGGGCAGCACGATGTCGGAGAACAGCGTGGTGCTGGTCATCCGGAAGTCCAGCGACAACAGCAGGTCCAGCTTGCCGGTGGCGGCGGTCTCGCGCCAGGTCAGCTCTTGCGGCCGGACGCCGGTGGCATCGGTGGTCTGCAAGTTGGAGTCGGCGCCGAGCAGGTGGCGCTGGAAGTATTCGTTGCCCTTGCCGGAGGAGCCGAGCAGGTTCGCCCGCCACACGGTCAGGCAGCGCGGGAAGTTCTCCGGCGCGTCCGGGTCCTCGCAGGCGAACCGCAGGTCGCCGGACTTCAGCCCGTCCACCACGTGCTCGGGCGCGGTCTTGCCCGCGGCCTCGGCCTCGTCCACCAGGTCGAGCGGATTGCGGTCGAAAGTCGGGTAGCTCGGCATCCAGCCCAGCCGGGTGGCCAGCGCGATATTGTCGGCGGCCGTGCGACCGGCGAACTTCCCGGCGCCCAGCGGGGAGGCGAACGACTCCGCGGTGAACGGGTCGTAGCGCCACTGGTCGTTGGTCAGATACCAGAACACCGTGCCCTGCATCTGCCGCGGCGGACGCTGCCAGTCCAGCCCGAAGGCCAGCGTGGACCATCCGGTGACCGGGCGGCACTTCTCCTGGCCGACGTAATGCGCCCAGCCGCCGCCGTTCACGCCCTGGCAGCCGGTCAGCAGGGTCAGGGTGAAGAACGCGCGGTAGATCTGGTCGGAGTGGAACCAGTGGTTGGTACCAGCGCCCATCAGGATCATCGACCGTCCGCCGGAGCGGTCGGCGTTGTCGGCGAACTCCCGCGCGATGCGCTGGGCCTGCACGGCGGGCACGCCGGTGATGGCCTCCTGCCAGGCCGGGGTGTAAGGCTCGGCCGCGTCGTCGTAGCCGCTCGGCCAGGTGCCGGGCAGGCCGTCGCGGCCGACGCCGTACTGGGCCAGCAGCAGATCGAAGACCGTGGTCACGCGCTTGCCCGCGACCGTCGTGGTCGGCACACCGCGGGTGAGGACGCCGGGAGTGTCGCTGTCGAAGCGGGGAACCTGTACGGCCGCAGCGTCGTCGGTGCGGCCGTACAGAGTCAGCAGGGGATCGACGTCCCCGAGGTCGAGGTTCCACTTGCCCGCGCCCGCGTCGCCGAAGCGATGGCCGAGCGACCCGTTGGGCACCACCGGCTGGGCCTCGTCATTCAGCAGCACCGTCTGGAACTGCACGTTCTCGCCGGTGTGGCCGAGGTCGGCCGCGGTGAGGAACTTTCCGGGCACGTACGTCCCGTCGCGCTCGTCCAGCGTGATGAGGAACGGCAGGTCGGTGTAGCGCTTGACGTAGTCGAGGAATCGCGGTGTCGATTTCTTGACGAAGAACTCCTCGAGCACCACGTGGCCCATCGCCATGGCCAAGGCCGCGTCGGTGCCGGGACGCGCGGGCACCCACTCGTCGGCGAACTTGGTGTTGTCGGCGTAGTCGGGAGAGACCACCACCACTTTCTGGCCGCGGTAGCGCGCCTCGGTCATGTAGTGCGCGTCCGGCGTCCGGGTGACCGGCACGTTGGAGCCCCACATGATGAGGTAGCCCGCGTCGAACCAGTCGGCGGACTCCGGCACGTCGGTCTGGTCGCCGAACACCTGCGGCGAGGCCACCGGCAGGTCGGCGTACCAGTCGTAGAACGACAGCATGGAGCCGCCGAGCAGGGAGATGAACCGGGCGCCGACGGCATGGCTGACCATCGACATGGCCGGAATCGGCGAGAACCCGGCGACCCGGTCCGGTCCGTACTGCTTGATCGTGTAGACGTGTGCCGCGGCGGCGATTTCGGCCGCCTCCCACCATTCGGCGCGGACGAATCCGCCCTTGCCGCGTGCGGCCTTGTAGCTGCGCGCCTTCTCGGGGTCTTCGACGATCTCGCCCCAGGCCAGCACCGGGTCCTTCAGCCGGGACTTGGCTTCCCGGTACAACTCCAGCAGCGTGCCGCGCACGTAGGGGTAGCGAACCCGGGCGGGTGAGTAGGTGTACCAGGAGAAGGACGCGCCGCGGGGACAGCCGCGGGGCTCGTACTCCGGCTTGTCGGCGCCGACGGACGGGTAGTCGGTCTGCTGCGATTCCCAGGTGATCACACCGTCTTTGACGTAGATCTTCCAGGAGCACGATCCGGTGCAGTTCACGCCGTGCGTCGAGCGCACCACCTTGTCGTGCGACCAGCGGTCCCGGTAGAACTCGTCGGCACTGCGACCGCCGACCTTGTGCAGCGTCCGCTGATCGGCCGACACCTCGCCCCGGTGGAAGTATTTCCCCAGCCGCAGGAGGGCGTCCCCGGCGTCGGTGGCCGGGGCGGAGGATACGCGACCCCGGGTACGCGAATTAACCACGACGTCCCCTTCGAGCTGTGCAAATCGGGCTGATGTTTCGACTGTAAGGAGACGTCGACGGCTCGCCAAACAACTCTCTCACAGCCCATTCCGGCATGTGGTGAGTTGTGAGATCGGCGCAACGTGGTGGTCATCCCCGCGCGGCGCGAACGGGGTGCGCCCGGTGAGGCGACCAGGGCGGATAGGCGATGACCTGGCCTGAAGCGGGTCCGAGGGGGTCGGTCGCCGCGGGGACGGTGATGCTTTGGAAACGACTGGTTCTCTGGCGCTTTACATTTGTTAACACAACTGAACGTGCTTCGGCGGTGCTCGTTTCAGTTGTTTTCGGTCGCTTCCCCAGTGGTTTCCCGGCCGCGTCGAGTTGCCTGGATCACAATTCGCGGAGAGTTTGCGAATGATCGGAAATAGCATACGGAAAGCGCGACCGGACCGGGGCGGGTTCGAGCCAGGGAAACGGCGTGCTGACGAGGGCATCCAGTTCGGCTGTCCCTCGGCATGCGATAGGTCCGAACCTCTGCTCGGGTCGGGTCCGCTGAGGGGTGCCTCGGCGATGTCCTTCGATCGAGCGCAGACTTTGCCGACCGATGCATTGCGTGCCGCGTCGATCGACTCCAGTGCGGGCCCGAGTCTGCGCGTCTCTGGCGCGGGGCCGCGAAGTCATGCGCGCCGGAGGAATCCGGCGGGGATCCGGCTCAGGCAGCGGGATCGATGTCGGCGAACGTATCGACCCAATGGTGCGGTGGCCGTGGGGGATTGGGCTCGCCGGGACGGGCCAGCCCGATCACCCGCCAGCCCGCGGCGACGGCGGCGTCGAGTTCGTCCGGGTGGTCGGACAGGAACAGGATGCGCTCGGACGGTACGCCGATGGCGCTCGCGATCTTGTCGTACGAAGCAGATTCGCGTTTGCCGCCTGCCGTGGACAGATCGAAGTACCCGCTGATCAACCCGGACAGACTGCCGCCGCGCGCGAAGGCGAACCAATCCTGTTGGTTGCGTATCGATCCCGACGAGTAGACATACAGCGCGAAGCCCGCGGCATGCCACGCGGCGAGCGCGGGCGGCACATCGGGGAAGAACTCGCCGTACAGCGCTGCGCTGCGGAAACCCTCCGCGCAGATGAGGCCCTGGGCGGTCTTGAGCGGCTCGGCCTTCACGTCCGAGTCCAGCCACTCGCGCAGGATCGCGGCGACCTCGGCGGGGTCGGCGTCCGGTCGCCCGGCCAGCTCTCTGGTCGCGGCCAGCACGGGCGCCGCGGCGGTGGCGCTGTTCTCGGCCAGCCACGCCGGAAGCCATTGCCGGGTGTAGCCGTACAGGTCTTCGCGGACCGCGGCGGTGGGGCTGGTGGTGCCCTCGATGTCGACGACGACGGCGCCGGTCACGACGCGGTCAGCAGCTCGTCGAGGGTGGGGAAGCCCGCGCTGATCTTGTCGCCGGTGAAGTCGCCGACCCAGCCGTCCTCCTCCTCGAAGAAGCGGATGGCGATGAAATCCGGGCGCTCGCCCATGTCGAACCAGTGCAGCGTGCCCGCGGGGACCGAGAGCAGGTCGCCGCCTTCGCAGACCACCGCGAGAACTTCATGGCCGAGATGGAGGTAGAAGCAGCCGCGTCCAGCGGCGAAGAAGCGCACCTCGTCCTCGGCGTGCCGATGCTCGTCGAGGAACTTCCCGCGCGCGCCCTTGGCGACCTCCGGCCAGTTCGGGTCGGTGTCGTCTGGGTGGATGCGGGCGATGTCGATGTGCTTGTAGCGCCCGGACTCGTTCAGCTCGGCGACGTTGCTCGTGTAGTGGGCGAGCAGGTCCTCGGAGGACACGGACGCGGCCTTCTCGACCACCGGCCAGCGGCCGAACGTGATGCCGTGCCGGGCCAGTTCGGTGCCGATCACTTCGTCGTCGGTGGTGCGGACGCGCACGTCGGCCGCGTTCTCGGCGGCCATCACCTGCAGCAGGGTCATGTCAGTCCAATCTCGAGAATGTCGTCGCGCGCGCCGAACGCCGCCGGACTGCCGGTGCGGGACACCAGCTCGCACAACGCTTCCAGGCATTCGGCGCGATCACGCGCCTGGGGGAGATTATCCCCCCAGGCGGTGATCCCGTGCCCGGCGATGAACAGGACCGGGAGAGCGCCGGGGTGGTCGAGGAGGTAGCGCTCGATGTCGGCTCCGATGCGCGGCACGTCGGGCCAGTTCGGGAACACGGGGATGTCCGCGACGGCCGGATCACTGCCGCCGAGCCCTTTGATCAGCTCGTAGTCGGTGATCCGAAGAGTGGTCGGCGCGCCGGGCACCGCCGAGCGGGTGGCCAACGCGGTGGCGAACGGCGGATGGATGTGGACCACGGCTTGGGCGGAGCGGGTCCGGTAGACGGCGGTGTGGATTGTGGTCTCCGCCGACGGTTTGCGCCCATGGTCGGACACCGGCGCCGAATCCGCGACCCGCACGGTCACCATGTCGCGCTCGGTGAGTTCGCCTTTGGACAGCCCGCTGCCGGTGACGACGGCGGTCGTGCCGGTGCGCACCGAGATATTGCCCGCCGTGCCCGGCATCCACCCGCGCCGGTAGAGCTCCCGGGCGATGTCCGCGATCGCTGTGCCGTGGGAAGGATCGCTGCGGTACACCACGCCGTTCTCCGTGACGACCGCGGTCACCAGCTCGCCCGGCGTCACGTCGAACGCCGGATTGAAGACCTCGGTCTGCGCGGGAGCTGTTGCCACACCGCCGAATCCGGTTACCTCATGCGCCGCGCGTTCCTCCACGACGATCTCGCGTCCGGTGGCCATATCCGGGTCGCGGGTCGACTCCGGGGCGACCACGACGAACGGGATGCCGTGGTGCCGGGCGGCCAGCGCCAGACCGTAGGTGCCGATCTTGTTGGCGACGTCGCCGTTGGCGGTGACCCGGTCGGCGCCGACCAGCACGCAGTCGACCTGCCCGGTCGCCATCGCCCATGCGGCGGCGGAGTCGATGGTCAGCCGGTGCGGGATGCCCGCCTCGGCCAGTTCCCAAGTGGTCAGGCGCGCGCCCTGTAACAGCGGGCGGGTCTCGCCGACCAAGACCTGCGCGATCGCGCCGCGCTCCGACAGCACCCGCAGCGTGCCGATGGCGGTGCCGAACGCGCTGGTCGCGAGCCTGCCGGTGTTGCAGTGCGTGAGCACCCGCAGCGGCCGGTCGGGGCACAGACGCTGCACCAAGTCGGCGGCGTTGGTGGCGGCGGCCCGATTGACCCGGCCGTCCTCGGCCAGCATGTCCAGCGTTTCGGCGAGCACCGCGTCCGCGCCCTCGGCCACCTTCGCGCGGACCCGCCGCACCGCCCAGGCCAGGTTGACGGCGGTCGGGCGCGCGGCGGCGATCCGATCGGCCTCGGCCTGCACCGCCGCCTCGTCGACCACGCCCGCGACAGTGTGGGCGGCGGTGGCGATGACTACGCCGAACGCGCCTGCGATGCCGATGGCGGGCGCGCCGCGGATGGCCAGTGTCATGATCGCGTCGATGACTTGATCGACCGTGCTCAGCCGCAGTTCACGCACCTCCTGCGGCAGTCCGCGCTGGTCGATGGTGACGAGCGCACCGTCGTCCCAGAGCAGAGAGCTGTCGTCCATCAGGCGCATCCTTCATCGCGTCGAGCAGGGTCGTGCCTGGTCAACGGTATCGGACGGCGCTGGATGGCCCGCAATCGCGTCAGGCTGCCCCAGGCGCGTCGGCGCGCAGCTTCGCGGCGCGTTCGCGCGGGTCGTAGTCGGGGCCGACGCCCTCGATCAGCAGCAGGTCGCCGTCGATGTGATCGGCGCGCAGCGGCAGGATCTCCTGGTAGGCGGGCGAGTCGTACCACTCCCGCGCCTCGGTCATGCCGGGGAACTCGATCAGCACCATGCTGCCGGGCCAGTTGCCTTCCACGACCTCCGCCGGGGGTCCGTGGATGACGAAACGACCGCCGAACGGGTCCAACGTGGCCTGGATGCGCTCCAGGTACTCCAGAATGTCGGGGTGGGGCCTGCGATTGCGCAGGTGGGCGAAGCCATAGGCGGGCATGGCGTTCCTTCGTTCGATGATGCCGGGGATGGCGTCGAACCGACCGTAGGTCCGCGCTGCGCGGGGCGGCAATTACCTCCGTGGTAAGCGGCGAACAGACCGCGGCCGCCGGCCCCGGGAGGAGAGGGGACCGGCGGCGCGTCGTGGCGCAGATCAGCTGTAGCGACGGTCCTGCTCGCCGCGCCGGTCGGCCTCGGGCTTGCTGCCGCGACGGCTTTCCGGGTTCGCGCCTTCGGGCATGCCCTGCTCCTGGCGCTGTTGCTGCTGCTGCCTCGGCATCTGCTTCGGCATTTTCTTAGGCGTTTTCTTCGACTTTTCAGCCATCTCCACTCGGTCCTTTCCGGGGGATTGATATTCGCCTAACGATCACACGATAGCGAGCGGATATGGCTTGTGGGAAGAGAAAGTGAAAAATATGGCCTTTAGCGGCCGAGTGTTTGCATCGTCCCAGGTAGAAGCGCTATTGGTGTCGGTATTCACTAGCGAATCCGGCTGCACTTGCGGCGCATGATACATTTTCTCAGGCCTCTCGGGAGGTGCTCTATCGAAATGTAATAAGGAACAGTCTGCCCCTCTCGTAGGGAGAGTTTCGCGGTGCCGATATGGTCTTGAACCCGGGCCGCGCATATGTCGACGAATTCAATTCCGCTGTCGTGGTGCATGCGGTCGTCGGCCGGGACAACCGTCGTGGGCATGCGAAACACCTTGCTGTGGAATGGGTTCCATATGCCTCGCGGTCCAGGAGCTGAGTGCATGACCGCAACCTTCCGCACTCTCGGCTGGAAGCCCAAGTATCGCAGCCTTTTTCGTTCTTCGTGGTGATCATGTATCGCACCGGTCCACATCCCGGACGCCTTCTCGGCGCTCAGTAGCGCAGCGGAAGGAACTCGACGATCGCGTCGTCGACGGCATCGGGCGGGACGACGACCAGACCGTCGCGGTCGACCAGGCCGCCCAAGTGCGCGGTGCGAATGGTCGGGTCGCCGATCCATCCGCCCTCGTCGACGGCACGGGCGGGGACGATACGCGGCACCTGGCCCGCGACCTCGGCGGCGTTGCGCAACGGCCCGCGCGGCGGACGCGCCACGGACGCGCCGGTGCGACCCTCGACGATCGCGGGCGCCAAGGCCATGAGCGTCGCGACGGCGGCGAACGGGTTTCCGGGCAGACCGAGCACCGTGGTACCGGACCCCAGCTCGGCGACGACGGTGGAACCGCCGGGACGCAGGCGCAGGCGCGGCACGACGATCTCGGCCCCGGCGCGGGCCAGTGCGGCACGCAGCTGATCGGCGGCCCCGCCGCCGGTCGCGCCGACTATCACCAGCAGGTCGCCGTCCGGCGAGGTGGCCAGGACCTCGTCGAAGCCGTGCGGAGTGTCACGCAGGTGCACCCGGTCGACAGTGTGCACGCCGTACCACGACAGCAGGTCCGGCAGGATCGGGCCGATCGAGTCGCGGGTCTGGCCCGCCTGCAGCGGACCCTCGCTGCGGATCTCGTCGCCGGTCATGACGATGCGGGCGCGCACCGGGCCGCGCACCGGCGCCGCGGTGACCTCGACGCTCGCGGCCGCGGAGATCAGCGCCGCGGTGACCGGCGTGCCTTCCGGCGCGACGAGATCACCGACCTCGCGGTCCTCGCCGCGGCAGCGGATGTCGTCGCGCGGCGGAGTGCCCGGCAGCCGGTCGATAGTTTGCCCGGCGACGTGCGCGAACTCGTCGCGCAGCACGCCGGTGGTGCCGTCCGGGACATGCGCGCCGGTCGCGATCCGCACCGCCTCGCCGGACAGCAGTCCCACCGGACGCCGCCCGCCCGCGAAGCCGATATCGCGGCGCAGGCGCCACGGCCCGTCACCGGCCACCGCGTAGCCGTCCATCGCGGACACGTCGAAGCGGGGCAGCGGCCCGGCCGCCGTCAGCGGGCCCGCGAGCGCGGCGCCGGTCACCGAACGCAGGTCGGCCTCGTACGCGGTCAGCCGGGAAAGCCCGCCGCGCAGGAGATTTCGCGCCTCGTCGAGATCGAGCGACGGAGGCCTGCGCGGTGCTTCGACCGCTGCCCTCGCCTGCCGTACCTGCTCCTCGGTGTCGCAGTCGCCGACCCCGGGCAGCGGGATGATCGCGGCGTCGGCGGGTACCAGCGCCTTCATCGGCTGGTTGATCAGCGCGCCGAGCCCGTCCAGCGCGGCCGCCAGCGCGGAGCGCCGCCACACTCCGATCAGGTACTGCGGGCGACCCGATTCGTCGGCCGCGAACACCGCGTCCGCACCGGACTCGTTGGCGTGCCGCAGGAGTTCGGCGAGTGCCCACTCCGAGAGGAACGGCAGGTCCGCGGCGAGCACCGCCACCAGCGGCGCGGCGGAGCCGAGCGCACGCAACCCCGCATCGATCGCGGCCACCGGACCCGACCCCGGTGGCACCTCCCTGACCTGGATGATCTGCGGCGGCAGCTCGGGCCGGTGCGGCCCGACCACCACGGTGTGCGCGCAGGAGGCGACCGCGGCGAGCGCCACCTCGAGCATGGAACGGCCGCCGATGACGATCGCGGGTTTGTCCACACCGCCCATCCGGCTGGCCCGCCCGCCCGCGAGCACGATCGCGTCGACGGCCGTCACACGCCACAACCTCGAGCTAGGTACACCATGGCGGCCATGCTAATTCGTCGGTGCCGGGAACCCAGGGAGCGGACGGCGCCGGATCAGGCGTTCGACCAGAAGCGGGCGGACCGCAGCAGCCGGAACTCGTTGTCTTCGGGGTCGGCGAGCACGAGATCGGTCTCGCGGTCGGGAGCCGGGGCGGCCCGATCGATCGTCCTGGCGCCCGCGGCATGCAGCCTGGCCACTTCGGCGGCCTGGTCGTCGGCCGGAAAGGAGGTGAGATCCAGATGCAGCCTGGTGCGGCCGGACCCGGCGTCCGGGGTCTGCACGAACTCCAGCCAGGAGCCGAGCCCGGCCGGCGAACGCAGCCCGGCCAGTCGCGCGCCGCGGTGCGTGAACGGCCAGCCGGTGGCGACCGACCAGAATTCGGCCAGGCGCGCCGGGTCGCGCGTGTCGACCACGATCGCCGCGACGGCGCCGGTGTCCACGTACTCCTCCCTGGGCTCGAGTACGCAGAACTCGTTGCCCTCGGGATCGGCCAGCACCGTCCATGGCACCGCGCCCTGGCCGATGTTCACCCGTCGCGCCCCCAGCGCCAGCGCCCGGTCCACCTGGGTGCGCTGATGGTCGAGCGAGCGGGTGGCCAGGTCGAGGTGCAGGCGGTTCTTGCCGATCTTGGCCCGCAGCGCGGGCAGGAAGGTGAGGACCAGTCCGGGGCCGTCGGCCTCGCGGGCCGCGACGTCCACTCGATCGGGACACTCGAGCGTCACGCTCCAGCCGAGCAGCTCGGCCCAGAAGTCCGCGACCAACCGCGGCCGGTCGGCATCGAATACGACACACGCCAGGCGGGTGGGCATGGGTCAACGGTACTCGCTCAGCGGTCCGGGCGATCGGGGAACGGGAAGCGGGCGGCGCGCAGGTCGACACGTCCGTCCCGGATCGGCACGCCCTCGTCGGCGAGCAGGCGCAGCTGGCGATGGGCCAGGTGCGCGGCCGGCCGGCCGCTGGCGCCGAGCACGCGATGCCAGGGCAGGTCGGCGGCGTCGGTGCGCATGATCCAGCCCACCGTGCGCGGCGTGGACAGGCCGACGGCGGCGGCGATGTCGCCGTAAGTGGCCACCCTGCCGCGCGGGATCGACGCCACCAGCGCGCGCACCTGCTCGATCTGGGCGTCGGTCGTCGGCATCGGTTCAGAGCACCGAGCGCACGAGTTCACCGGTCTCGGCCGGGTACGCCTGGGCGACCATGTGATCGCAATTCCATTCCAGCACCGTCAGGCTGGCGCCCATGTGCTCGGTGAGCGCCGCGCGGAACTCCGGCGTGACGAACGGCGGGTCGACCTTCATCGCCTGCACCAGCACGGTGGGCAGCTCCCGTGGCGGCAGCACCCAGTGCCGTGCCAGCTGGCCCCAGTAGGAGTTGATCGCGGGCAGGCTCATCCGCCAGCCGAAGCGTCCGTCCGCGATCGGCATCAGATGTTCGGTGAGCTCGGCCTCCAGCAGGCGCGGCTCCACGTCGCTCCAGCCACTGTCCAGCTTGTCCTGGCGTGCCTCCGCGACGCTGTCGTAGTCGGCCGAGACCAGCGTGGACAGCGCGATCTGATTGAGCCATTCCGGTTCCAGCGCGATCGCCGGGTCGAGCAGCACCAGCTTGCGCACCAATTCCGGATGTCGGTGCGCCAGATGCAGCGCGCATGCGCCGCCGAACGAATGCGCGACCACCACAACCGATCCGTCGGCCTCGGCGGCGAGCAGTTCGACGAGGTCGGCGACGATGGTCTCGAAGTTCCACGGCGGCAGCGAGGTCGAGCGACCGTGTCCGCGCAGGTCAGGGGCGAGCACACGGACGTCGGGCAGATGCCGGGTGGCCAGGTCTTCCCAGCGTTTGCCGTGACCGGTCACACCGTGCAGGGCGAGCACCACCGGTCCGGTCGTCGGGCCGAACCGATGGACATTCAAAACAGACACCGGTTCATTGTGACCTGCGCCGGAATGGGTCGCAGAGCCAGCCGAGCGGAGGGGTGTACCGGCGTGTCGGTCGTGTCTGTTGCAATAGCCCGCGTGGTGCGATCGGAT
The DNA here is from genome assembly GCF_965283145.1 of Nocardia sp. Marseille-Q1738. Taxonomy (NCBI): domain Bacteria; kingdom Bacillati; phylum Actinomycetota; class Actinomycetes; order Mycobacteriales; family Nocardiaceae; genus Nocardia; species Nocardia sp. Marseille-Q1738. Next base: position 216,431 of record NZ_CBDIMS010000002.1, read on the forward strand.
GGCGCGGTGCGACTTGTTCGCCGGAACATGGTGGCGCCCCGGCCGCGAGACTGGGGCGCCGACGTTCGCGCGCTGGTGGACGCCACGGCCGAGGACGGGCCGGCGCGCCCCGGGTGGCGGCCCTGGCAGGTGCTCGGCGGCCCTGGTACGGGCAAAACGTCCTTGCTGGTCGATATCGCGGCCGCCCGCATCGCGTCCGGGACCGATCCCGAATCCGTGCTGGTGCTGGCCCATTCGAAGCAGGCAGCACGCGCGGTGCGCGACGCCATCACCGCGCGGCTGGCCGGATCCGAGCCCGGCGCCGAGGGTGGTGTGCCCGGCGCCACACGGGAGCCACTGGTGCGCACGGTGCACTCGTACGCCTTCTCGGTGCTGCGCAGACACGCGATGGCGCACGGCAACCCGCCGCCGCGTTTGCTGACCGGCGCCGAGCAGGACGCCGTGCTACGCGAAATGTTGCGCGGCGACTTGGCGGATATCGCCGAGGGCGCGAACGGGTTGTGGCCGGAGCGACTGCGGCCCGCGCTGGCGCTCGGCGGATTCGCCGAGCAGTTGCGTGATCTCATGCTCCGGGCCACCGAGCGCGGTATCGGGCCGGAGGATCTGGTCCGGCTCGGCCGCGAGCACGCCAAGCCGGAATGGGTGGCGGCGGGCAAATTCGCCCTCCGCTACGAACAGACCATGCTGTTGCGCTGGTCGGTCGGCGTGGAGGCGCCGGAGGCGACGGCGCCCGCGCTGGACGCGGCCGAGCTGGTCGGCGCGGCGCTGGACGCGCTGGCCGCCGACCCGAACCTGCTTGCCGCGGAACGCTCCAGGATCGGATACCTGCTGGTCGACGACGCCCAGCACCTCGACCCGCAGGCGGCGATCCTGGTCAAGGCGATCGGGCGCAGCGCGCGGACCACCGTGATCGCCGGCGATCCCGATCAGGCCGTCTTCGCCTTCCGCGGCGCGGACGCGCGGTTCGTCGCCGACCTGGACGCGCCGGAAGGGCAGCGCGTCGTGCTGCGGGACAATCATCGGTTCAGCGGTCAGCTGGGGCTGGCGGTCGCGCGGATCGCCGCCCGTCTGCCAGGCGCCGCGCCGCAGCGCTTTCCGGTCTCCGACCAGGTGGCGCCGCAGGACGACGGCGCCGAGGTGCGGGTCCGCGTGCTCGCCACACCCGCGAAGGAAGCCGCGCTGATCGCCGACCATTTGCGCCGCGCGCACCTCACCGCCGGGGTGCCGTGGTCGCGGATGGCGGTGATCGTCCGTTCGGTGCCGCTGTCGCTGGCACCGCTGCGCCGCGCCCTGCTGGCCGCGGGCGTGCCGGTGCAGCAGCCCGCGCTCGACACGCCACTGGCGCGCAGGCGCGGCGCGGCCTGGATGCTGCTGTCGCTGCGCGCGGTGCTGGCGGGCGAGGCCGTAGGGCGGGGAGCGGAACCGGAGTTCGAGCCGGAGGACGCCCTCGATCTGCTGGCCGGGCCGCTCGGCGGCGCCGATCAGATCACCTTGCGCCGCCTGCGGCGCGGCATCCGGCGCGCGGTGCTCCAGGCGGGGTCGAGAACCATGGATACCGAGGATGATTCGCCGCCGGATCGCGACGCGGACATCGACCGTCCCTCCGCACAGGTATTGCGTGATCTCCTGATCGGAACCGGCGACGCGGCGATCCTGGACCTGCTCACCGAGGTCGAGGCCGCGCCGCTGCGCCGGGTGCTGGACGCGCTGAACCGGGCGCGCAAGGCGCGGGCGCGCGGCGCGGGCTTGGAGGACGTGCTGTGGGCGCTGTGGACCGGGTCCCGGCTGGAGCGGCGCTGGGTCGCCCAATCCGAACGCGGCGGCGCGGTCGGCATGCAGGCAGATCGCGATCTGGACGCCGCCGTCACGCTGTTCGACGCGGCGGCCGCCTATGTCGATCGGCTGCCGCGGGCCAGCATCGAAGGTTTCGTCGATTACCTGTCGCGGCAGGAAATTCCGCACGATGCCGCGCCCCGCACCGCGCCGGGCGAGGCGGTCGCGCTGCTGAGCGCGCACGCCGCCGCCGGGCGGGAGTGGGACGTGGTCGCCGTCGCCGCCGTCCAGGAGGGGATCTGGCCCAACCCGCGCTCGCGCGGCACTCTACTGCACACCGAGGACCTGGTCGATCTCACCACCGGCGTCTCCGATGCCGGGGAGCGGGTGAGCCGCGCGGCGCCGATCCTCGCCGAGGAACGCAGGCTGCTGCTCGTCGCGTGTAGCCGGGCACGGAGATCGTTGCTGGTGACGGCCGTGGAATCGGTTTCGGGGGAACGAGATCTGGTGCCGTCGCGTTTTCTCGCCGAGTTGCTCGGGCACGGTGACGACGGCGAGCCCGGCGCGCTTCCGGTCGTCGATCCCGGGCGTGCCCTGGTGATGCATTCCTTGGTGGCCGAATTGCGCGGCGTGGTCTGTGATCCCGAGGCCGACCCGGACCGCAGGCGACGGGCCGCGCATCAGCTGGCCCGGCTGGCGGACGCGGGCGTGCGCGGCAGTCATCCCGACGACTGGTACGGCACCGCCGACCTCAGTTCGCCGCGTTCGCTGTGGACCGACGACGACGGCGCGGTGGCGCTGTCGCCCTCCACCGTCGAACTGCTGCGCACCTGCCCGCTGCGCTGGGCGCTGGAACGCCATGGCGGCACCGACGGTGACAATCCACACGCCGTCAAGGGCAACCTGGTGCACACACTGGTGCAGGCGCTGGCGGGCAAGGTGCCCGAGGAGCAGGTGCGCGCGGCGCTGGATCGTGCCTGGCGGGCGGTGGATCCCGGCACCGGCTGGCACTCCCGTCAGGAGCTGCGCCGCACCGAGGCGATGCTGGAAACCTTCCAGGCCTGGGTCCGCAGCACCCGCGGCGAACTCACCCAGGCCGGTGTCGAGGTGCCGGTCGATTGCGTGCTGCCCGCGCGCACGGAAGACGAACGCGCCGTGCGGATTCGGGGCCGAGTCGACCGTCTGGAACGGGACGCGCAGGGCCGCTTCGTGATCGTGGACGTGAAGACCGGCAAGTCCCCGGTCACCAAGCAGGCCGCCGCCGATCACGCCCAGCTGGCGACCTACCAGGTCGCGGCGGCCAACGGCGCACTCGATGCCGGTGCTGAAAATACTCCTGCCACAACTGAATCCGACGCGACCGCCGAACCTGGTGGAGCGCGGTTGGTGTACGTCGCCAAACCGAGCAAGGCGGAGGGTGCGACCCAGCGCATGCAGCCCCCGCTGGACGCCGCGGCCCTCGGCAAGTGGCGTGACACGATCCACGAAGCCGCCGCGGCCACCCAGGGACCCAGCTACCTCGCCATGCGCAACGACGGTTGCCGCCACTGCGCGGTCGCGGGCAGCTGCCCCGTGCAGGACAAGGGAAGACAGGTGACCGACGAGTGAGCGGGTCTACCGAGGCCGCCGCACGCTCGTATCCGCCGCGGGTGGTCACGGATGGGGTGCGGACACCCCCGGGCGAGGCGATGACCGACCGAGCGGGAGTGGTCATGGAGCCGGTGGGCGCGCACCCGGTGTGGGCCGTGATCGACGTGACGTGGCCGAGCGCGGGCGAGGCGGAGTCGTGAGTGAGCGTCAGCGAGTGAACCGAGGACACAGCGGGCGGTCGCGTATGGCGGAGCCGAGCGTCGGCGAGGCGGAGTCGTGAGCGGCGGCCGGGTGACTCCGCACCAGCTGGCGCAGGCGCTCGGTCTGCCGCCGCCGACCGACGAGCAGGCGGCCGTGATCGCGGCGCCGCCGGGTCCGACCCTGGTGGTCGCGGGCGCGGGTGCGGGCAAGACCGAGACGATGGCCGCGCGCGTGGTGTGGATGGTCGCGAATCGGATCGTCCGGCCCGACGAGGTGCTGGGCCTGACCTTCACACGCAAAGCCGCACAACAGCTGACCACCCGCATCCGCACCAGGCTGGCCCGGCTCGCCGGTGCGCCACTGCTGCGCGAGCTCGACCCGAGCGGTCAGCTGCGCACGGAGCTGACCGGCGCGGAACCGGAAATCAGCACATACCACTCGTACGCGGGCAGGTTGCTCACCGAACACGGGCTGCTGCTCCCGGTGGAACCCTCGGCGACGCTGCTCACCGAGACCCAGCTCTGGCAGCTCGCCCACCAGGTGGTCCGGACCTGGGACAGCGACCTGGACACCGATCGCACGCCGGTGTCGGTCACCGAGGCGGTGCTCGCGCTGTCCGGGCAGCTGGCCGAGCATCTGGTCGAACCCGAGGAATTGGCCGAGGCGCACACCGAGCTGGAGAAGCTGGTGTACACGCTGCCCGCGGGTCCGCGCCAGCGCGGCGGGCCGAGCCAAACGCTGCTGAATATCGTGCAGGTGCAGCGGGAACGGGTGGCGCTGCTGCCGCTTGTGCAAGAGCTCTCGGAGGCGCTGCGCCGCCGCGGCGCACTGGATTTCGGCGCGCAGATGTCACTGGCCGCCCGGCTGGCCGCCGACCACCCCGAAGTAGCCGCCGCCGAACGAGCCCGCTTCCGTCTGGTCCTGCTCGACGAATACCAGGACACCGGCCACGCCCAGCGAGTCCTGCTCGCCGCCCTGTTCGGCGGCGAGGAGCGAGCCGAGGGACCCGAGTCCCGGCCCGGGAACGCCCCGATCCGCCCCGGCCCACCCGGTCCGGATTCCGACGCGGCGCTGCCGGACGGTCGGTCGACACGCGCGGATACCCATGACCCGGATTCGCCGCCGCTCGGGGGCGGGTACGACGTGCACTTCGATCCGGAGACGCGGGTTGCGCGATCGGAGCGTCCTGGTGCGCAGGGCCGAGATATCGGGCCGATGCCGGTTGATCCGTCGGTTGTTGCGGGGGACCAAGTTCCGGGGTCCCTGACCGGGGTTGCGCCATCCCCTTCGGGTGCACCTGACGTGCACTCGGATCCGCCCCCGGGTATACAGGCGCGGCAAGCGGGTGCGCCAGGCCGCGAGGTCGCCGTGTCCGAGCGGGGTGGGCCGCTGCCGCACTCAGCTGCGGAGGGGCGGGTTTCGGCTTCTCCGCCGGGGAACGCGGCACCGTCGCGCGATGATACGCAAGACCTGCCGTTCGGTTCGTCGATGGGCGAGGCGAAGTCGCGGCGCGGCGATACACATGCCGCGCATTTCGATCCGCCTATGGGAGAAGGCGAGTCGCAGCGTGCCGGTGCGCACGATCCGCGCGTAGTCCGCCCGGCGCGGGACGCGCCCTCGTCACGCGCCGGTTCAGACGCTCGGCCGCCTGGTCCGGATGACCCGGGTACGCGACGTCTTGCCGTGACCGCCGTAGGCGACCCGATGCAATCGATCTACGGCTGGCGCGGCGCGTCCGCGGCGAATCTGCCCCGGTTCGCCACCGACTTTCCCAGTGCTCCTGGCGTTCCCGCTCCCACGTTGGCGCTGCTGACCAGCTGGCGCAATCCGCCGGAGGCGCTGGCACTGGCGAATCTGGTGGCGGACCCCTTGCGCCGCAAGGCGATCGAGGGCGGCGGGGTGACCGTTGACGCGTTGCGCGCGAAACCTGATGCGGCGCCGGGTGTCGTGGCGCTGGTACTGACCGAGACCGTGGCGGCCGAACGGGAGTGGGTGGCCGAGCGGATCGCCGCGGAATGGGCGGCCCGGCGCGCGGACCAGCAGCCGCCGCCGACCTCGGCGGTGCTCGTGCGCCGCAACGCGGATGCCGCGCCGCTCGCGGAAGGTCTTCGTGCGCAAGGGCTTCCGGTGGAGATCGTCGGCCTCGGCGGCTTGCTCGCCACGCCGGAGGTCGCCGATATCGTCGCGACTCTGCGGTTGATCGCCGAGCCGGGCTCGGGCACCGCCGCCATGCGGGTGCTGACCGGCGCGCGCTGGCGCATCGGTGTCGCCGACATCGCCGCGCTCGCCCGCCGGGCCAGGGACTTGTCGATCCGGCGTCCCGGGTCCGATGCCGCGGCCGAGATCGCCGACCGCGCCGCACTCGAGGAGGCGCTGCGCGAGGTGGCACCGGAACCGGCGGAAAAAGCCGGTCTGGCCGACGCGATCGCCGATCCCGGTCCGGCGCAGCACTATTCGAAAGCTGGTTTCGCCCGCATCGAGGCGCTGGGCCGGGAACTGGCCGCGTTGCGCGAACGCAGCGGCCAGCCGTTGGCGGAATTGGTGGCCGATGTCGAACGCACCATCGGGGTGGGTGTGGAGACCCAGACGCGGCGGGCGATGGCGGGGACAGGCGCCGGACGCGAGCACTTGGACGCGTTCGCCGAGGTGGTGGCCGGCTACGCCGCGGACACCGGCGCCTCCCTTGGCGGGCTTCTCGCGTTCCTCGCCGCCGCAGAGGAGGTCGAGAACGGGCTGGAACCAGGGGAGGTGGAGGTCGCCAAGGACCGGGTCCAGGTGCTGACCGTGCATGCCGCGAAGGGCCTGGAATGGGAGATCGTCGCGGTCCCGCATGTGGTGGAGGGCGTCTTCCCGTCCAAGGTCGGTTCCGGCACCTGGCTGGGCGCGCTCGCCGAGCTGCCCACGTCGTTGCGGGGCGACCGCAGACAGGACGACGCGGCCGAAGGCGTTCCGGTGCTCGACCTCAGCGATCTGTACGACCGCTCCGACCTCGACCGCGCGATCAAGGCGCACAAGGAGGCGCTGGAGCGCCGCCGGATCGACGAGGAGCGCCGCCTGTTCTACGTCGCGCTCACCAGAACCGAACGCATGCTGCTGGTTTCGGCGCACCACTGGGCGGAGACCGGCGGCTCCCCCAAGGGTCCCTCGGATTTCCTGCTGGAGTTGAAGCGCGCGAACGAAGACCCCGGCAGCCCGGCGCACGATGTCCTGGCGATCGATCGGTGGGACGACCCGCCCGCGCCCGACGCCGTCAACCCTTTCACCGATAACCCGGCCACCGCCGAATGGCCCCGCGACCCACTCGGCACCCGCCGCGACCCCATCGAACAGGGCGCCGATCTGGTCCGCGCCGCTCTCGCCGATCTTCGTGCGCACCCAACCGCCGCACACAACGGCCCGAATGCGCGCGGCGCCGCGGACCACCGCGTCGCGGAATCGCTTAGCGGTGCGGACGACCGCGCTGAATCCGTTCGCGGTGGGGACGACCGCGCTGAATCCGTTCGCGGTGGGGACGACCGCGTCGCGGAATCGCTTGGCGGCGAGGACGACCGCATTGCGGAATCGCTTCGCGACGGGGACGACCGCCGCACCGAATCACTCCGCGACGAGGTGGCGGACACACCCGCTACCGACCCGGCCGCACACCGGGATGCGATCCACGCCCCTGACCACTACCCGCCCGATGACGACTTCCCCCCGGATCCACTCGACGAGTTCGCGGACCCACCCGACTTCGATTTCAGCGCAACTGAGTATGCCGACCCGTACGCGGATCTCGAGCCCTATTACGGACCCGGCCCGGACCCGGTCGAGGAGTACCTGTCGGCCGACGAGCCCGCCTTCGCCACCGGCTTCGCGCCGCCGCCACCGGTGGACACCTATTCGCCCGAGCAGGCACATCGCGCGCCGGACCCGGACGACCCCGAAGGCTGGGCCGCCGACGTCGACGCCCTGCTGGCCGAGCATCACGCGGCCGCGGCCGCCGCCGAGGTGGTCGAGCTGCCCGGTCAGATCGCGGCGACGGCGCTGGTCGAGCTCCGCGCCGACCCGGCGAAACTCGCCGCGCGCCTGCGTCGTCCGCTGCCCTACCCGCCGAATCCGCTGGCCCGCCGCGGCACCGCCTTCCACGCCTGGGTACAGCGGTGGTTCAGCTCCACCCGGCTGCTCGGCCTCGATGAACTGCCGGGCGCCGCCGACAGCGCGGCCGACTCGGGATTGGACGCCGACCTGACCGCGATGCAGGAGGCGTTCCTGAACTCGCCGTGGGCCAACCGCAGCCCGATCGAGGTCGAGATCCCGTTCGAGACCTCGATCGCGGGCACCGTGATCCGCGGGCGCATGGACGCGGTGTTCGCCGAACCGGGCGGCCGCTGGATCGTGGTCGACTGGAAGACCGGCGCCGAGCCGAGCCCCGCCGAGGAACCCGCGGTCGCCATGCAGCTGGCCGTCTATCGCTTGGCCTGGGCACGGTTGACGGCCGCCCGCGAGGGCCGCTCCGAACAGGAGATGCTGCCGCGGATCGGCGCCGCGTTCCACTACGTGCGCACCGGACGCACCATCGCGCCGGCCACGCTGGCCGGTCCCGCCGAACTGGCCGGACTGATCAGGAACGCCGCGCCCGTCGACTCACCGCCAGCGACCCGGTGATCAGTGGGATCTGCAGCGGAAGCCGCAGCGCCGAGCCGATCTTGACCAGCCGGGGCGCCTTCTGGCTCGCCAGCATGTCCGCGGCGAACTGGACGTTGGCCGGGAACACCGCGATGAACAGCAGCGCGGCCAAGCGTCCGCCGAAGCCGCGGGTCTGCGGGATCGCGAGCGCGGCGGCGACGCCGAGTTCGGCCACGCCGGATGCGTAGGTGTAGTCGCGGGCACGTCCGGGCAGGACGCGCGGCACGATCGCATCGAAGGGCTTGGGCCACAGGAAATGCAGCACCCCGGTGCCGAACAGCAGGGCGGCCAAGGCGCCGCGGGGTGCCGCCCGGTGTCGTGCGCGGGTGTCAGCGTGTCTTCTGCCATGAGGGCACCCTTGCATTCATCCGTGTTCGCGTCGAGAGCGGGCGCGGGATTGCCGAGTGCGCCCCAGGCGCGGCGAATCGGACGCGGGTAGGCTCCCGTCCTGTGCCGGAGCTACAAGGAACACCGAGATGACCGACACGAGCGACCGTCCGACCCCGCGGTCCCACTCCGGTTTGCGAGCGGAGCGAACACGCGGCGCCGCGGGCGCCGGGAGAACGAACACAGGTGTGTCCGATGTTCGGTGATCGAGCACGTGGCCTCGGGTTGTCCAGCCGTCCCCACTTCGCGCTTGTCGGGGTGCTGCGCATCCCGGAAGTGCAGATGAGCCCATGGATTTCGCTGACAAGGCGGGTGCTGTTCGCGGCTTCACTGCTGCTCCTGGCCGCGGTCGTGGTCTATGTCGGTCGCGAGGGCTACCACGACAATTCGGGTAACGAACTGTCGTTCCTGGACGCCTTCTACTACGCCACGGTGTCGCTGTCGACCACCGGATACGGCGACATCCACCCCGTATCGGCCGAGGCGCGATTGGCGAACATCGTCATCATCACGCCGCTGCGCATCCTGTTCCTCATCGTCCTCGTCGGAACCACGCTCGGTGTGCTGACGGAACGCTCCCGGCAGGCTTTCAAGATTCAGCGATGGAGGCACAGCGTGCGCAATCACACCGTGGTCGTCGGATACGGCACGAAGGGCAGGACCGCGATCGACGCCATGCTCGGCGACGGGGTACAGCCCGCCGACATCGTCGTGGTCGACACCGACGTGGTCGCCTTGGAGGCGGCCGCGAACGCCGGGCTGGTCACGGTGCACGGCTCGGCCACCCAGTCCGACGTGCTGCGGCTGGCGACCGTGCAGAACGCCGCGTCGGTCGTGGTCGCCACGAACCGCGACGACACCGCCGTGCTGGTCACCCTGACCGCCCGCGAGCTGAACAAGACGGCCAAGATCGTGGTCGCGGTCCGCGAGGCGGAGAACACCCACCTGGTGCGTCAGTCGGGGGCTGATTCGGTGGTGGTGTCCTCGGAGACCGCGGGCCGGTTGCTCGGCATCGCCACGACCACGCCGACCGTGGTGGAGATGATGGAGGACCTGCTGACGCCCCAGGAGGGTTTCGCCGTCGCCGAACGCGAGGTCGAGCCCGCCGAGATCGGCGGCTCGCCACGGCATCTCAGCGATATCGTGCTCGGCGTGGTGCGCGACGGAGTATTGGTCCGCGTCGGCGAGCCGGAGGTGGACGCGATCGAGGCGGGCGACAAGCTGCTGTACATCCGCCGGGCGGGCAAGTGACACCGGCGGCGAGCCGGGCGGTAACTCCGGCGCGATAGTCTCGAACCGTGCCCGCTTTTCAGCTCAATGGTGTTCCGCTGTTGTCCCGTTCCGTCGTCGATCGCGCGGAGGAGATCCGGGGCGACGCCCAGGCCCTGAAAGAGGGCTGGAGCGAGGCGAAACTCTTGCGGATCAATCGGCGCGGGCAGGTCCGTTTCGACGACGGCGTGCTGGTCTTGGACGCCGCGCTCGAGCTGTCCGCGGAGCCGAGCCCGGCCGCGGTATTCCTCGGCGTCGAGGACGGCGTCCACCTGTGGGCGATCCGCGATCCGGAATTGGAGGGCACGCTCACCGATCTGCGCGCGCTCGCGGGCGGCAGCATCGACGACCGCACCGCCGGTTTGCTGTCCACCGCGATCGCGCTGCTGAACTGGCACGACAAGGCCGGGTTCAACGGCGCGGACGGCACCGTGACCACCGCATCCAAGGCCGGCTGGTCGCGCGTCACCGAGAGCGGCTACGAGGAATTCCCCCGCATCGACCCCGCGGTGATCTGCCTGATCCACGACGGCGGCGATCGGGTGCTGCTCGCGCGCCAGCACAGCTGGCCGAAGTCGCTGTTCTCCCTGCTGGCCGGGTTCGTCGAGGCGGGTGAGTCGCTGGAGCGCTGCGTCGAGCGGGAGATGCGCGAGGAGGTCGGCCTCGACGTGCGCGAGATCACCTACCTGGGCAGCCAGCCGTGGCCGTTCCCGCGCTCACTGATGCTCGGCTTCGCCGCCGTCGCCGACCCCGACCAGCCGCTGGCCTTCTCCGACGGCGAGATCGCCGAGGCCAACTGGTTCACCCGCGCCGAGGTGCGCGAAGCGCTGGCGATGGGCGACTGGTCCGCGCGCGGCGAGGGTGCGCGGCTGTTGCTGCCGGGTTCGATCTCCATCGCGCGCACCATCGTCGAATCCTGGGCGGCGATCGACTGAAAGCGCACACTCCGTGGGGACCGGCACGGTCCGCACGGAGTGGGCGATCAGGACAGACCGGCGAGGGTCTGCTTGACGGTGGCCAGCGACGGGTTGGTCGCGGTGGAGCCGTCGGCGAACTTCACGGTGGGCACGACGTGGTTGCCCCCGTTGACGCTGCCGACGAACTCGGCCGACGCCGGATCTTGTTCGATGTCGATTTCGACGTAGCTGATACCGGCCTCGTCCAGCTGTGTCTTCAGCCTGCGGCAGTAGCCGCACCAGGTGGTCGAGTACATCGTCAGAGTGGGGTTCGCATCCGTCACGGATGATGCAACGCCGAAGCACCCCGCACTGTTCCAACTCGAACGTTCTTCTGGGTCACTTGCCCAGAATTTGATATGCGCGCATACTAAATTCATGCCGATAATCCCCACTGCTCATGCCATCTCCACCGCACCGCCCGCTGCCTTCTTCGAGGCGGAGTCGTGAGCGCAAGGTACTGGCTGGCCGTCGTATCCCGGGAACATGTCCTGCGTGGCGTCGCACTCGGGATCGCGCAGGCCAACCATGGGAAGCGTGCGGCGGTGGAGCGCATGCGGCCGGGCGACGGGTTGGTCTACTACTCGCCGCGCGAGGGAATGCGCGCCGGAGCGCCGGTCCGCTCGTTCACCGCGATCGGCACCATCGACGACCGGCCTGCCTGGCAGGCCGACCCGCAGGACGGCGGCTGCTTCCGGCCGTGGCGACGGTCGGTGAGCTATCGGCAGGGGGCGCGGGAGACGCCGATCGACGCGCTGCGTGACGACCTGGACCTCACCAGCGTGCCGAACTGGGGCATGGTGCTGCGCCGCGGCCTGGTAGAACTCAGCGCGCATGACTACGCGCTGATCGCGCGGACCATGGCGCAGGAGTGAGGGAGACCGATGCATGAGCAGGCGCCGGACGCGGGACTGCGCAGCAGGTTCCGCACGGCCGAGGAAAGTCCAGGACTGTTGCTGTGGCAGGTGACCAACCGCTGGCAGGCCGCGCAGCGGGCGGCACTGGCCCCGTTCGACCTGACCCACGTGCAGTTCGTGTTGCTCGCCTCGTTGGTCTACCTCGCCGCGGGCCGCGACGATCCGGTGCGTCAGCGTGACCTGGCCGAGCACGCCGCCACCGACCCGATGATGACCTCCCAGGTACTGCGTGCGCTCGCGGAGAAGGGCCTGATCGAGCGCCGCGACCACCCGAGCGATCGCCGGGCCAAGGCCCTCGTCGCCACCGAAGCCGGGGTGACACTGGCGAACCGGGCCATCCTGGCGGTCGAGACTTGCGACCAGGAGTTCTTCGCACCGCTCGGTAGGCAGGGCGGTGCCTTCGCGCGCTCGCTGCGGCTGCTGCGCGATCGAAGCGCACGCTGAGCACTCGGCGGCGGGTCCGGCCGTGACGGCGACACTGTCTGTGTCGGTGGGCGCTGTCATGATGGACCGCGTGCCCGCACTCGACCTCGCCGACCTCGATCCCGAGCAGGACGCCGCCGTGCGCGCGCCGCGCGGTCCGGTGTGCGTGCTCGCGGGCGCGGGCACCGGCAAGACCAGGACCATCACCTACCGCATCGCGCATCTGGTCGCGCAGGGGCAGGTCAAGGCCGATCAGGTGCTCGCGGTGACGTTCACCGCGCGAGCGGCGGGGGAGCTGCGGACCCGGTTGCGCGCGCTCGGCCTCGGCGGCGAGGCCGCCAAGGTGCAGGCGCGGACGTTCCACGCGGCGGCGTTGCGGCAGCTGAAGTACTTCTGGCCGCAGATCGTCGGCGACGTGCCGTGGCGGTTGATCGACGCCAAGTTCCCGATCGTCGCGCAGGCGGCGAACCGGGCCGGACTGTCCACTTCCACCGACAGCGTTCGCGACCTGCTGAGCGAAATCGAGTGGGCGAAGGCATCGCTCATCGCGCCGGAGGACTACACCGCGGCGGTCACCGAGCGCAGGCGCGAGACGCCTTACGACGCCATGCGCGTCGCCGACGTGTACGCGGGCTACGAGAAACTCAAAGCCACGCCGGACGGGCTGCTGCTGGACTTCGACGACCTGTTGCTGCACACGGCGGCCGCGCTGGAGGACTATCCGGCGGTGGCCGACGAATTCCGCGGCCGCTACCGCAGTTTCGTCGTCGACGAATACCAGGACGTCACACCGCTACAGCAGCGGGTGCTCGACGCATGGCTCGGCGACCGCGATGACATCACCGTCGTCGGCGACGCCAATCAGACGATCTACTCGTTCACCGGCGCCACGCCGAACTACTTGCTCGATTTCTCCCGCCGATACCCCGACGCGACGGTGGTGCGATTGGAACGCGATTATCGCTCGACTCCGCAGGTGGTTTCGCTGGCCAACCGGGTGATCGGCGCGGCGCGCGGCCGCATCGCGGGCACCAGATTGCAACTCATCGGACAGCGGCCCGACGGATCCGAACCCGGGTTCGCCGAGTACGACGACGTTCCCGCCGAGGCCGCGGCGGTGGCCAAGGCGATCGCCAGGCTCATCGAGGCGGGCACGCCCGCCGCCGAGATCGCGGTGCTCTATCGCATCAACGCCCAATCGGAGAGCTACGAGCAGGCACTCACCGAGCGCGGCATCCCCTACCAGGTGCGCGGCGGTGAGGGCTTCTTCGCGCGCACCGAGGTCAAACAGGCCGTGCAGGCACTGCGTCAGGCCGCGTCCCGCGACGATCTACCCGACCAGGCGCGCAGCGGTAGAGCCCTGGTCTCGCTGGTTCGCGCGGCGCTCGCCCCGATCGGCCTCACCGCCACCGAACCCGCGGGCGCGCAGGCGCGCGAGCGCTGGTCCTCGCTGGTCGCCTTGGTACGCCTGACCGAGGAACTGGTCGGCCACGACGATCGTCTCGACCTGCCCGGGCTGCTGCGCGAACTCGCTGCCCGCGCCGAGGCCAGGCATCCACCCACGGTGCAGGGCGTCACGCTGGCCTCCCTGCACGCCGCCAAGGGCTTGGAGTGGGACGCGGTATTCCTCGTCGGCCTCTCCGACGGCACCCTGCCCATCCAGCATGTCCTCGCCGACGACGGCTCGGTGGCCGATCAGGCCGCGCTGGAGGAGGAGCGGCGGCTGCTCTACGTCGGAGTCACCAGGGCGCGGGAGCAGTTACGGCTGTCCTGGGCGCTGGCCAGAAACGAGGGTGGCAGGCGCGTGCGGCGGCGCTCCCGGTTCCTCAACGGCCTCGTCCCCGACGAGTCGCCCGCCTCGCGTATCGCGGCACCGGTCGCCCCCGCGTCGAAACAAGCCCGACCGACCTGCCGGGTCTGCGCCAAACCGCTGATCGGCACGTACGCGACCATGCTCGGCCGATGCCGCCGCTGCCCGGCCGAACTGGACGCGGAATTGCTTGCCGCACTGCGGGAGTGGCGCGCGGAGAAGGCAGAGGCGTTGCGCGTGCGCGAATTCGTCGTGTTCACCGACACCACCCTCACCGCGATCGCCGAACAACTGCCCGCCGACGACGCCGCGCTGGCCTCGATCGCGGGCATCGGCGCCAAGAAGATCGATCAGTTCGGCGCGGACGTCCTCGGGATCGTCGCGTCCCGGATCCGATCCACATCACAAAAGCGCAGGTAGAAAATAGGTTGTCGCCGTGGGCGATCTTGCCTATGGTGGATTTCACGCACCGGGAGGTCATCTCGGCGCGCACAGTTACCGACAACGAGTACAGGAGGGAGGCAGAGCAATGGACAACATCATGAACTTCGACGCCCAAGGCGTTGCGGTCTATGCGCCCATGGCGGCCTCCCGGGGGATCCTCGCCTTGCAGGGGATCGGTCTGTCCGGAATCGGTGTTTGCGGCATGTTCGGCACGAAAGTGAATTCGGCTGTCATGCCCGCATCCATTTGCACCGAAATCCAGGACAAGCCCAGCGCGGGCTGGCACCCGACGGCTGCCGAGGCAGCAGTCGGCGTCTTCGCGGACGAGTTCGGCTTCGAGCCGGCGGATCCGCGGGCAGCACGCCTCCGCACCGCACACCCAGCGACCGTGAACAGGATTCGACAGAGATGTCGACCTAGGTAGGGAACTCCTCCCCGACCTCCTGGCCACGGATCGCACGACAGCGAAACCGTGGCCAATCTTCTCCGGCCCTTCAGCCACCAGGCACCGGTTTCGCGACAACGAAACGAACCGCTGCAAACGAGCTGAAGGAGAACGACGTGTTCACCGCACAGGGTTGGCCACAAGCCGCTACTGACGTGACATGCCGAACCGTGGCGTCGACTACTCGTCCCCAGGAGTCCCCCACCAAGGTCCTGCCCTGCCGTGCCGGCGACCCGGATCTCTGGTTCGCCGAGAGCCCGGTCCAGTTGGAGCAGGCCAAGGCGCTGTGCGCGACCTGCCCGATCCGCAAGGGCTGCCTGAGCGCGGCCATCGATCGGCGTGAGCCATGGGGTGTTTGGGGCGGTGAGATCTTCGACCAGGGTGTCGTGATCGCCCGCAAGCGTCCGCGTGGTCGTCCGCGCAAGGTCGCGGTCCCGGCGTGAGTCGGGGAGTGACTTCCCTCCCTCCGGTCGATGTGCTCGATTCGGTCGGTCCCGGCACGGGCCGAGCCAACGAACGAGAAAGCAGGCCAGCCGCTCACCCTTGTCCGGTGGGCGGCTGCCCTGCGTTTTCCGTCAGCGACAAGACTGATGCATGCGGTTGTCATCACCGCCGATCTGGCTCAGCCGCGAACGCAATCCCGATTTCCATCGCACTCCCGTCCCGTCGGGTGCGAGTCTTACGAGCACCGTTCGCGGCCCGTCTCGCGTCCGAGTGACCGAAGCGCATGCGCCGCAGGCGCGAGTCTCGGTCGCTCGGACGCGAGACTTCCCGGGGCCGCGAACACGCAGCGCCGCAGGCGCTGCAAATCGAACACAGCTCAGGAGGCAGTGCGTTCCTCGCGGAAGCCGGGCATCCAGGTGCGGACCAGCTGCATGAACGGCAGCTCGGCGTCCAGCTGGGCCAGGATGCCCACCGAACCGCCGAGCACCCGGAAGATCATCACGTACTCCGCCGGAAGTTGCAGCGCCCGAGCGGTTTTCATCTCCGGGCTGGAGAACTCCGAAGCCTTGCCCGCCACCCGCTGCATCCACCTGCGCGTGAAGTGGAACGAGTCGGCGCGGATCGGATCGGTGAACGGGCGCAGATAGTCGGCGATTTCCTGATGGGTGACCACCCGGCCCGGGATCACCCAGCCGTGGTCGTACAGCAACTCGGTGAGCTCGGCGAAGCGTTCCTCTACCGCCAAGGCCAGCATCCGGCCCAATACCGGGGGGAAGCCGTTGGGCATCGGCGCGCAGGCACCGAAATCGATGACGGCGAGTCTGCCGTCGGGCAGCATCATGAAATTGCCCGGATGCGGGTCGGCATGCAGCAGGCCGACGACTTCCGGGGAGCAGAAGTGAAAGCGGCCCATCAGAGCCGCGACTCGATTGCGCAGCGCGAGGGTACCCGCCGGATCCTCGCCGCCCTGCTTGATGATCGCGGAAACGGCGGTCCCATCCAGCCATTCCGTGACGATCACCTTCGGCGCGCTCGCCACCACCTTCGGCACGACGATTTCGCCGTGTCCGTCGAAGCCTTTGGCGAAGGCGCGCTGGTTGGCCGCCTCGTTGCGGTAGTCCAGTTCCTCTTCGGTGCGCTCGGTGATCTCGGCGAGAATCGGTTTCACGTCCGCGCCGGGGACCACCGAGGCGATCAGGCCGGTCATGCGGGACAGGGTCTTGAGGTCCGCCCGCAACGCGTCATCCGCGCCGGGATACTGCACCTTCACCGCGACCGGTCGCCCATCCGACCACACCGCCCGGTGCACTTGGCCGATGCTGGCCGATGCGGCCGGGATGTCGTCGAACTCACGGAAGCGGGTGCGCCACTGCGTGCCGAGTTGCTGGTCGAGCATGCGATGGACGGTCGCGGCCGGCATCGGCGGCGCGGCGGCCTGCAGCTTGGTCAGCGCCTCGCGGTAGTGCTCGCCGAACTCCTCCGGAACGGCGGCCTCCATGACGCTGAGCGCCTGGCCGAACTTCATGGCGCCGCCCTTGAGTTCGCCGAGCACGGTGAACAACTGTTCGGCGGCTCTCTGGTTGAGCTGGGCGTTGATCTCGGTCTTGTCGCCTCCGGCGAGCTTCTTGCCGAATCCCACGGCGGCCCGGCCCGCGATGCCGAGCGGAATCCGGGCCAACTTGGCGTTGCGGGACGAGCGACTGCGCGCGATCTCTGACACGTACCCATCATGGCGGACGGACCAGCGAATCGGCCATGGCAATCTTGATCACTGACGGACTCCCGCGCCGAGGTACGCGGCTGCCTCGCCTTCGCTCGGCCCGGCGCGGGCTATGGACGGACTTCGTCCGACTGCGCTGTTTCTGCGGCTGCCTCGCCTTCGCTCGGCCCGGCGCGGGCTATGGACGGACTTGGTCCGACTGCGCTGTTTCTGCGGCTGCCTCGCCTTCGCTCGGCCCGGCGCGGGCTATGGACGGACTTGGTCCGACTGCGCTGTTTCTGCGGCTGCCTCGCCTTCGCTCGGCCCGGCGCGGGCTATGGACGGACTTCGTCCGACTGCGCCCATTAGGCGGGCACTCGTACACACGCGCACGCGGGGTGACGGTGCCATACGCGCCGGTCGAGGACGTGTGAATCCAGATCCAACTCCACCGTCGCGTTCAACGTGGCCGGGGTGCGGCGCGGTGAACAATCCAGGATCGCCTCCAGTTCGCCGAGGGCGACCGCGGCCGTCGCGGCGATCCCGGCGGGGGAGGCGTGGCCGACCCGGCCGAGCAGCTGGGCGGCCAGATGCGGCCAGTCGGCGTCGTTCTGCGAGCGGATCAGGTCCGCGCAGCGCAGGCAGCTGGTGGCGCCGGGCAGCACCAGGGGCCCGATGACGCCCTTGTTGTCCCGAATGCGCAGTTGCAGATGCGGAATCCGGTGCAGCAACAGGTCGTTCACCAATTTCGGGTCCGGCATCAGCGCGTCGGCCAGCACCACCAGGTCCGACCGCCAGGTGCGTACCGTCGCCGCGCCGGACGGGTAGTCCCGGGAACGGCTCGGCCGCACCCCGAGTGCGCGCAGCCCGGTCGAGACCGCGTCGGAGAGCGGGCCCAGCCCGTGCACCCGCACCGCCAGGGCCCGCCCGGCGCGGTCCTCGGGATGGTCGAGCAGCCCGGCTTCGTCGATCAGGGTGAGCAGCGCCACGGCACGTTCGGCGTCGATACCGCATTCCCCGGCTCGCCAGATGATCTGCGGTTTCGTGCGCAAGCCGTCCAGCAGGCGGAGGAAGGTCAGGACGGCCTCGGCGTCCATGCCTTCCGGACCGAGCACCACGGCGGTCTCGGGATCACATCCGAGCTGGACGACGCCGGCCGGGCGAACCAGAACGGTCACTCTCGGACGCAATCGCGGACCGCGACACATCGTTGTCATGTCAGCAGTATGCGAAACACGCAATGCGTGACTCGTTTCGAAACCCGCGGTTATCCACAGGGTTTCGCGTCATCCACAGGGCGGATCAAGCGGGCGCGTCGCCCTCTTTGCCCAGATCCGGGCCGGAGCCTCCGTCCTTGCGTTCGCGTTCGGCCTGCTCGCGCGCCTCGGTCTCGGCCAGCTGCGCCAGCGGATCGTCGAACGCGGTCGTCCCGCCACCGATCACCGAGTCGATGAAACCGGCCGGGGAGTCCAGGTCGCCGGAATCCGGCAGGAGATCGGGGTGCGACCAGACGCGATCGCGCGCCGTCATGCCCGCGTCGGTGGTGAGCCTGCGCCACAACGCCGCCGCCTCGCGCAGCTTGCGCGGACGCAACTCCAGGCCGACCAGCGTCGCGAAGGTCTGCTCGGCGGGCCCGCCGGTGGCGCGCCGCCTGCGCAGCGTCTCGGCCAGTGCGCCCGCGCCGGGCAACCGATCGCCGACGGCGTCGCCGACCACCACCTGTACCCAGCCCTCGATCAACGCCAGCAGCGTTTCCAGCCGTTCCAGCGCTTGCTTCTGTTCCGGCGTGGTCTGCGGCTCGAACGTGCCCTGGGACAGGATCTCCTCGAGCTTCGCGGGATCGGTCAGTGACATCGGATCGATGTCCTGCGCGGCCTGCTCCAGCGCGGAGAAGTCCATCCGGATACCGCGTGCGTAATCCTCGACCGCGCCGAGCACCTGCTGACGCAGCCACGGCACATGGCCGAACAACCGCTGGTGGGCGGCTTCGCGTGCGGCCAGGAACACCAGGATCTCGCTTTCCGGCTGTTCCAGGCCCGCGCTGAACTCCGAGATCGCCGCGGGCAGCAGCGCGGCGGTGCCGGTGGGTCCCAAGGGGAGGCCGATATCGGTCGAGG
Organism: Nocardia sp. Marseille-Q1738; assembly: GCF_965283145.1. Lineage (NCBI taxonomy): Bacteria > Bacillati > Actinomycetota > Actinomycetes > Mycobacteriales > Nocardiaceae > Nocardia > Nocardia sp. Marseille-Q1738. The sequence continues at coordinate 235,574 of NZ_CBDIMS010000002.1, forward strand.
TCAGCACCTCCTTGGCGAGCTGGCCGAGCGCTTGGCCGAGTTGCGAGCCGAACGCCAGGCCGCCCATCTGGCCGAGCATGCCGACCATCGGCGCGGCGAACTGCCTGGCCTCCTCGGGCAACGATGCGGTCCACATCCCGGAGATCTGCTCGGCCACCGGGTCGCACAGCCGCTGCCAGGTGGGCAAGGTCTGCTCGATCCAATCGTTGGCGGTCCACGCCACCGTCTTGGTGGCGCCCGCGGGCAGCGCGGTCGCGCTGTCCAGCCACAGTTCGGCCAAGTGCGTGGCGTCGGCCACGGCGCTGGCGGCGCCCGCGGTCACCGGGGCGATGGTCGAGCCGAGTTGCTGGCGGGCCAGCCGCTTGGCGACGTCGTAGTTCACCGGCCCGGCCTGCGCCGAGCCCGGTTGTCCCATGCCGCTGAGCATCTGGCCGAGCGAGGTCAGCATCTGCCCGAGCTGCGCCGGGTCGAATCCGCCCGCGCCGGACCCACCGATCCCGAAGCCGAACGCGTCGTTCGGACCGGGACCGCTCGGCTCGTCGCCGCGCTTGCGTTCGTCATCGTCATCGCGGTTCGAGAATCCGAAGGGGTGGTCGCTCATAGTCCTTAATCTACGCGCGTAGCACCGTGGCTCCATGTTCGCGCGGCGCGAAACCGGCGACGGCGCGCGCGGGCGAAATGACCGCCTCTGCCGCTTCGCGGCGCCCGGTGTCATTACTGTGGTCCGGGTGAATCGTCGGATCCTCACCCTGGTGGCCGCCCTGATCCCGGTGCTTGTGCTCGGTGTCGTCGGCAGTGTGCTGACCGTGCCGTTCGTCGCACTCGGTCCCGGACCCACCTTCAACACGCTCGGCAAGGTGGACGGTAAAGAAGTCGTCGACGTCCGGGGAACGGAGGTCGATCCGACCACGGGGCATCTCAACATGACCACGGTGTCGGTGCGCGACGGGCTGACCATCTTCGAGGCGTTCGGCTTCTGGGCCAGCGGCAAGCACGGTCTGGTGCCGCGCTCGGAGGTCTACCCGCCCGGCGTGTCGCGCGAGGAGATCGACAAGTCCAACCAGCAGGACTTCAAGGACTCCGAGGGCAACGCCGAAGTCGCCGCGCTGCACCACCTGAACCTGCCGACGGTCGTACTGCTGCGCAAGGTCGCCGACGACGGCCCCGCGGGTGGCGTGCTGCGCGCGGGCGACGAGCTGGTCAGCATCAACGGCACGCCGATGACCGCGCCCAAGGACGTGGTCGCCGCGGTGTCCTCGCAGACGCCCGGTACCCCGCTCACCGTGGTGTACCGGCGGGACAACGCCGAGCAGACCGCGACGATCACGCTCGCTGCCCGCCCCGACGACGCGGCCAAGGGCTACCTCGGCGTGACGCCGGGCGAGGGCGCTCGCCCGCCCATGGAGGTCACGTTCAACCTCGCCGACATCGGCGGTCCGTCGGCCGGCCTGATGTTCAGCCTGGCACTGATCGACAAGCTCACCCCCGGCGACCTGGACGGCGGCAAGTTCGTGGCAGGCACCGGGACCATCGATCAGGAGGGCAAGGTCGGCCCGATCGGCGGCATCCAATACAAGATGATGGCCGCGCGCGAGGCGGGCGCGGAGACCTTCCTGGTCCCCGCGGCCAACTGCAACGAAGCCAGGCAGCGGACCCCGGACGGTCTCCGGTTGGTGAAGGTCGAGAACCTCACCGGCGCGGTGCAGTCGCTCAACGAGATCACCGCTGGCAAGGAACCGGTCACCTGCGGGTAACTGCTCAGTCCAAGGTATGGCGCAGTGCCTCGACGAGGTTCGGGGCCAGGTTCGGGTAGGTGCGCAGATCGAGGTCGCCGAAGTCGTCGGCGTCTTCCTCGGGACGCAGTTGCAGCAGGCACAGCGACGCGCCGTCACGCAGCACCGCGGCGAACAGCCGCGCTTCTCTGCGTCCGGGGTGTGCTTCGGCTGCCGCGCGCGCGGCCGCGTCGGCGGCCTCGTGGTCGGCCAGCAGCGGGGCGAGGGCGTCGTCCAGCGTCGATTCCGCGTCCGGCGGGAGCACCACGATCTCCTGCACCAGCACGCAACCCTCCACGGCGGGCGGCCAGCTGGTGGTGGCCAGGAACTCGTCGAGCGCCATCGATCCGCCGGTCACGTCGTCCGGGAAGGCCTCCTGGGCGACCGGCGTCAGCTCATCGCCCGCGTCGAGCTGATCCTCCAGCTCCGGCTGCGCCGCGACCAGGTCCGCCGTAGGCACCAGCGCGAACATCTGCGGTGGCCGACCCCACCCCTCGGCATCCACGAATTCCGCCACCTCTCGGACGGTACGGGCTAGGACGAGTTCGGCGTGCAGGTCTGGCGTCACGCGAACATCCAATCAAACGGGCGTTCGGGACAACCTCGGAACCCGGTCAGCGATCCATGCGGCGCGGCGAGCGCAACCCTGCCAGCTGCTCGGTGTCCGATTTCCGTAGAGTGGGGCCGAGACGGTCCGCAAGGACCACCCGCAACATCGGACTGCGGCGCATCGGCCGGGCGTATCGGTGCGAGCGTCGCCGGACCTTGGAGAGTGGCATCGTGGGCATGCGGCCCCCCACCGGCTTACCTTCGCTGTCCCGACGCAGCCGTGTGCTGCTGGTGGCGGCCATCGTCCTAGCGGCGCTGCTGCTGCTCGGGCCGCGGCTGACGGACACCTATACGAACTGGCTGTGGTTCGGCGAGGTCGGCTTCCGCGATGTGTATCTCACCGTGCTGCGCACGCGCATCCTGCTGTTCATCGTCGTGGCGGCGTTCGTCGGCCTGGTGGTCTGGCTGGCGCTGCTGCTGGCCTATCGGTCGCGGCCGGTGTTCGTGCCGGTGGCCGGACCGAACGATCCGATCGCTCGGTACCGCACCACCGTGATGAGCAGGCTGCGGCTGTTCGGCGTCGGTATCCCGGTGCTGCTGGGTCTGCTGTCCGGCTTGGTGGCGCAGTCGAATTGGGTGACGGTGCAGCTGTTCCTCAATGGCGGCTCGTTCGGCGAGAAGGACCCGGAATTCGGCCTCGACGTCGGCTTCTACGCCTTCGATCTGCCCTTCTACCGGATGGTGCTGAACTGGCTGTTCGTCGCGGTGGTCATCGCGTTCTTCGCCAGCCTGGTCACCCACTACGTCTTCGGCGGCCTGCGGCTGACCGGACGCGAGGGCACGCTGACCCGTCCGGCGCGCATCCAACTTGCCGTGCTGGCCGGGCTTTTCGTGCTGCTCAAGGCGATCGCGTACTGGTTCGACCGGTACGAGTTGCTGTCCAGCAGCCGTAAGGAACCCACCTTCACCGGTGGTTCGTTCACCGACATCAATGCGGTGCTGCCCGCCAAGCTCATCCTGCTGTCCATCGCGGTGATCTGCGCGCTCGCCTTCTTCGCCGGCATCGTGCTGCGCGATCTGCGCGTGCCCGCGATGGCCGCGGCGCTGCTGGTGCTGTCCTCGATCCTGGTCGGCGCGGTGTGGCCACTGGTGGTCGAACAGTTCTCCGTGCGCCCCAACGCCGCGGACAAGGAGAGCGAGTACATCGAACGCAACATCGCGGCGACCAGGCAGGCGTTCGGCATCACCGACGACAGGATCGACTACAAGGACTTCAAGGGAGAGAGCAGCAAGAGCCCGCTCGAAGTTCCGGTGGACGCCGCGACCATCGGCAACGCCAGGCTGCTCGACCCGAACATCCTCTCGCCCACCTTCACCCAGCTGCGCCAGCTGAAGAACTTCTACGGCTTCCCGGAGTCGCTGGACATCGACCGCTACAACCTCGACGGCGACGTGCAGGACTACATCGTCGCCGCCCGTGAGCTCTCACCCGCGGCGCTGAGCGGCAACCAGACCGACTGGATCAACCGGCACACCGTGTACACCCACGGCAACGGCTTCGTCGCCGCTCCCGCCAACCGGGTGAACAAGCCGCAGTCCGAGGACCCCAACGCCACCGGAGGCAGCAGCGACAGCGGGTACCCGATCTTCATGGTCAGCGATCTGTTCACGCCTTCGGACAAGCAGCGGATCAAGGTGGACCAGCCGCGCGTGTACTTCGGCGAGCTGATCTCGCAGTCCAATCCGGATTACGCGATCGTCGGCGCGATGGACGGCCAGCGTCCGCGCGAATACGACTCCGACACCGCGCAGTACACCTACACCGGCAAGGGCGGTGTGCCGATCGGCAACTGGCTCAACCGTCTCGCTTTCGCGGCGAAGTACGCCGAGCGCAACATCCTGTTCTCCTCGGCCATCGATGACGACTCCAAGATCATCTACAACCGCAGCCCGCGTGAGCGGGTGCAGAAGGTCGCGCCGTGGCTGACCCCCGACGGCAACGCCTATCCCGCCGTGGTCGGCGGACGCATCGTCTGGATCGTCGACGCCTACACCACCTTGGACAACTATCCCTATGCGCAGACCACCTCACTGGAGGGCGCGCTCGAGGACAGCATCGACAAGAAGACGGGCCGTTTGCTGCCGCGCAAGTCGGTGAGCTACATCCGCAACTCGGTCAAGGCCACGGTCGACGCCTACGACGGCACCGTCACCTTGTACGAGGTGGATTCGTCGGACCCGGTGCTGAAGGCGTGGCGCGGGGTGTTCCCCGATGCGGTGAAGCCGGAGGGCGAGATCTCGCCGGAACTGCGGGCGCACTTCCGCTACCCGGAGGACTTGTTCAAGGTGCAGCGCGAGATGCTCACCAAGTACCACGTGGACGACCCGCGCGAGTTCTTCACCAACAACGCCTTCTGGTCGGTTCCCGCCGATCCCACCACCGAGGGTGGGACGTCCGCGAGCCAGCCGCCGTACTACGTGCTGCTGGGTGATCCGAAAACGAACAAGCCCACGTTCAATTTGACCAGCGCCATGGTCGGGTACAACCGGCAGTTCCTGTCGGCCTATATCTCGGTGCGGTCGGATCCGGACGGGTACGGGAAATTCACGATTCTGCGATTGCCAACGGACACACAAACTTTGGGCCCGCAGCAGACCCAGAACCGAATGACGACGGCGCCGGAGGTCTCCCGCGAGAAAACGCTGCTGTCCAATTCGAACAAGATCAAATATGGCAATTTGCTGACCTTGCCGGTCGCCGACGGCGGCATCCTCTATGTGGAGCCGTTCTACAACGAACGCAACACCGGTCCGAACACCGCGACCTTCCCGCAGTTGCTGCGCGTACTGGTGAGCTACCGGGACGAGGCGGGCAGTGTCAAGGTGGGCTATGCCTCCACGCTGGCCGAGGCGTTGAACCAGGTCATCCCCGGTGCGGGCGCGCTGGCGACGCCGTTCGGCGGTGACTCGGGCACCAGGCCGAAGCCCGGCACCGTTCCCCCGCCGGTCGAGCAGGGCAACAACGGGACGAACGCCGGAACCCCGGCCCCCGCTTCCGTCCCGCCGCCGGCGACGGGGTCGTCCTCCGCCAAGGACGCGGCGGCGGCGGAGCTGAACCGGAAGATCGAGAACGTGCGAAATGCCATGCGCAGCGGAAACTTCCAGGACTTCGGCCGGGCGCTCGACGAATTGGAAGCCGCGGTCAAGGCGTATCAGGACGCGGGCCGATGAGGTAGTAGGACGCCGCTGAGGTAGGACACGAAAGACGCCGCCATCGTTGCGATGGCGGCGTCTTTCGTGTGCACCGGTGCGATCCGGCGCAGGTCGCGTCAGCGACCGAAGGAGTCGATCAGCGTGCTGTGCTGGTCCAGAACCTGCTGGAACTGGCCCTCGAGGCCGTACCGCTTGGCCAGCTCGCCCGCGGCGGACTTGGCCTGGTCGACCACCGTCTGGTTGTCGCTCGGGGCGGGACGGCGGGACGGCGGGACGGCGGGGACGGCGGGATGGCGGGGATGGGCTCCGGCTGGACGGCGGGCTCCGGCTCGGAGGTGCCGGAACGCAGGAACTTGCCGCAGGTCGGCCAGGCACCGGGGCCCTGGGTGGCGAGCACGTTCTCCGCCACGCGGATCTGCTCTTCCTTGCTCGCGTTGTGCGCGTAGCCCTGACCACCGTTGGCGGCCCAGGTGCTCTGCGAGAACTGAAGGCCACCGTAGTAGCCGTTACCGGTGTTGATCCCCCAGTTGCCACCGCTCTCGCACTGCGCGACACCGTCCCAGTCGTGGGTCGGCGCGGCGGAGGCCGAAGCGGTGGAGAATGTGAACGGGACGGCAACAAGGGCGCCGGTGATGGCGGCGAAGCCGATGGCGCGGGTGCTGAACTTCCGGTTCTCAGTCATGGTCGATTCCCTCCCTGCGCCCGCCGGCACGGCGATGGAGCTCTCTGCCGTGTCCCTGTCCCCAGGTCGTCGGGGATCCTCGAACCGCGGGACAGGGTTACCGGTGTTCGGCGGTTCGAGTTCGAGCCCGTCACGGTTGATCGGGGCCGTGGACTGAAGGTAACGAAGAAATCTCAGCAGATCACATCTCGATAACGCCAGAATTGCATGAAGCGAATAAGTCGAATATCGGCGTTTTGCCAGGTGACAAACGCCCTGACACGCCGATAGTGCACGAAGTTATCGCATCGTTATGTGTTCGAGATCACTAGGAAATGGTGATATGTGTCACGTTTGAAAGGGGTCGCCTGTGTCTATATGGCGCTACAGCGCCTGCTCGGACGTCATCGCCCTCGGATTTGGGCCGCCCGGCATCTCCCGCCTCGGTTTGCGGCGTCAGCGCCTTGGTAAACAGTATGAAAACGCCGCTGAGCTGGCGATTTGCAGTCTCCGCGAACTCATGTGTAATGTTGTGTTCACCGACGCGGGGTGGAGCAGCTCGGTAGCTCGCTGGGCTCATAACCCAGAGGTCGCAGGTTCAAATCCTGTCCCCGCTACAAACGGCCCAGGCCGGAGAGATTCGAACTCTCCGGCCTGAGTCATTTTCGGCCCTTCGGCCCTCTGCCCTTCCGTCCCAGCGCAGCCACCGTGACCATGGCCGCCCGAGGCTTCGTCGCGCAGGACTATCCGAACCGATGCTCGGCGACCGAGGTGCTGAGCACCGCACCGTTGAACTCCAGGTACAGCACGCGCTCCGTTATGGACATGGTGACGGTGTTGCGACGTTCGATCGCGGCGACGGCGGAACCGACGAAGTCGCTGTCGAAGCTGTACAGCGGGATCGCATCGGCGCGGTGGATCCGCTTGCCGTCGAGGTGCGCCAGCACCTTGACGGGGTCGCGATGGGTGTAGATGGCGACCCGCTGCGCCAGTTTGCTGCCTCGGTGCACGCGTTCCGCGTCGGGCGCGCCTACTTCGACCCATGCGGTGAGACGCCCGGTGCGATCGCGCACCAGTACCGCGGGCTCGTCGGTGGACGACACGCCGCCGTCGCTGAAGGCGATACCCTCCTCGTACTCGAGGCAGTAGGCCAGCAGTCGCGTGACCATGAACTCTGCGGTTTCGGACGGATGACGCGCTACCCGCAACGCCAGCTCCTGATAGACGTCACGGTCGACGTCGGCCAGTTGGACGGCGAAGTTGTGCAGAGTCGCGTTGAGGGCCATAGCAGCAGCAGCTTAAGCGAACTCTGGTCGGTGGCGGTGGGCGGTTGTTCACACGCGCATCGGCGCTCGGCTGTCACATCGGATATTCCGGGATCCGCGGCGCGACAGGCGCATGATCCGGGGGGAAAGCGAGTGCGGACGCCGCGCCGCTGTTGACGAATTCCGTCGCCGCCGCGACGGCGAGTTGCACCGCCTTCTCCACGTCCGCGCCGTCGGCCAGCGCGCCGGCCGCGGCAGCCGCGAATCGGTCGCCCGCGCCGCAGGTATCGGATCTCGGGCTCATGAGCAGTCCGGACGGCGTCGGGATGTGCAGGACATCTCGACGGCCGCGGCAGAACAGCATCGCGCCCTCCGCGCCCAGCGTCACCGCGACCGCCTGCGCGGACCATCGCTCGGTCAGTGTTCGGGCGGCCCGGCGGGGACCCGGCGTGCCGGAAACGAACCGCTGCGCCTCGTCGCGATTCGGGGTCGCCAATGTGGCGTCGCGGATCGGCACCGGTCCTCTGGGATGGGGGTCCCAGACGAGCGGAATCTGTCCCGCCCGCGCCTCGAGCAGTGCCCTGACCTGCGGATGGGCCGCAGCGCCGCGGCCGTAGTCCGCGACGAGCACAGCACGTGCCGCATCGATCGCCGCACGCACGTCGTCGCTCAACCGGTCCGCGGTGACACCGCCGTCACCGAAGTCGAGCCGGGTGATCGTCGCCGGTCTCAGCTCCGGCCCTTCGCCGCCCGCGCAGGGCCCCATGGCGCGAATCCGCTCTTTGCGGATGGTACTGCCGCGAAAGGGCAAGGACACCACGCGCATCCGCTCCGGTAGCAGCGCGCGCAGCCGATCACCCGAGGGATCGGTCGCGAACCCGCCGATCAGCACGACATCCGCGACGTCCTGCGCGGCGAGGGCAGCGGCCAGCCCGGCCCCACCCGGTCGAAGCGTGCGCGTCGCCACGTCCACCACCGGCACGTCCCCGTCGGGACTGCGCCGGTCCGCGCGGCCCTCGATGTCGATGTCCAGCAGTACGTCGCCGACCACGACCAGCGGGCCCTGGGAAGTCATGAGTCCGCCCCGAGCGCCGCGTCCAGCGCCATGCACAGCGAATGAACCAGCACCAGGTGCAATTCCTGCACGGTGGCCGTCGTGTCCGCTTCGATCGTGATCGCCTCGTCGCACAGCGCGGCGAGCGGATTAGGGGTGGGACCGGTCATCGCCCAGGTGGGGAGGCCGATCTCCTGCGCCGCCTTGGCGGCGGCGACAACGTTGGCGCTGCAACCGCTGGTGGACAGCGCCAGCAGGATATCGCCGCCGCGCCCATGGGCCCGAATCTGGCGGGCGAACATTTCCTGCGACCCGTAGTCGTTGACGATCGCGGTGAGACTGGAGGTCTCGGCATGCAGCGCGATGGCCGACAGCGGCCGGCGTTCGGCGTGGAAACGCCCGGTCAGCTCGGCGGTCAGATGCTGGGCCTCCGCGGCGCTGCCGCCATTGCCGCACGCGAACAACCGGCCGCCGCGTTCGTAGACCTCGGCCAGTTGCTGCGCCCACGAGACGATCCGGGCCGCCGCGGGTCGAAGGTTCCGGCTCAGTGCCACGCCGAGCGCGTCGAAATGTTCTTCCACCGCGGCGATGCGCCGGTGGTCGGCACGCCCGTCGGGGATCCCACGGCTGCCCTGGGTTGGCTCGTGTGCGTTCACAACGGACCCTCCTCCTTGCGCACGCCCGTGAGGGCGAGGGTGACGGCGGCGGTGAGATCGGGCGCGACGGCGGCCATTCGCTCAGCGTGGGCGATCTCGGCGGGGCGTGTCCGCGGTGTCGGTACGAGGATGGCGCCGGCGCCCGCGGCCAGGGCCGCCTCGATGTCGGAGCCGATGTCGCCGATCACGACACAGCGTGCGGGTTCGATCGCCAAGGTTTGCGCGGCGGCCAGAATCAGTCCTGGTTCGGGCTTGCGGCAGCCGCAGCTGTCGGCGGACGCGTGCACACAGATCTGCCAGGTGTCGAAGGGGCCGAGGAGGGCTTCGACTCTGGCGTTGACGGCCGCGAGCTGCGCTGGGGTGATGAGACCGGAAGCGACGCCGGATTGGTTGCTCACCACCCCGGTACGGATTCCGGCGCCGCGCAGCCGGCGCAGTTGTTCACGCGCTCCCGGCACCAGCCGCACGAGGCCGGGGTCCGCGAGGTACGGGACATCCACGATGAGCGTGTCATCACGATCGAACAACACGGCCGCGGGAGGGGCTGGCACCTGGGCGAGACGAGGAACCAGGGGTTCTGTGATGCTCATCCACCCTCCTCGTCCCCGTCACGCATGTGACGCGCGTCGGTACGGTTCGACGGCGCTGATGCGTGTGTCATGCCCGGCCTGACAAAATTGAAACCGCCTGGTTCAGGCAGGACGCTTCTCGCTGTCGGCAGGGGGTGGACCGCTCGCGGCGATCTCGGCCAGCTTGTCGACCGCCGCGACGACGGCGGTATCGGCGATCTTGTTCAGGCAGGGATGCCCCGGTACCGGGCAGCGCCGCGCGCGTGAGCCCGCGCACGGCGCGGACTGGTCGCCGAGCACGATCGAGGGCACGCCGTAGGGCGCCCAGCGCCGGGCCGGGACCACGGGCGCGAACAGTGAAACGACCGGTGTGCCGACCGCGGCCGCGAGGTGCGCGGCGGCGGTGTTGGGGGCGACGACGACGGACGCGTCCCGCAGCACGGCGGCGAACATCGGCCAGTCGGTCGCGCCACCCGCGTCCGTGGCGAGGTCGCCTGCCACGGTGGCGGTGAGTGCCTTCTCGCCGGGGCCACCGGTCACCACCACCCGGTGGCCCGCTCTGGTCAGCGCCGCGACCACGGACCTCGAGCGAGCCGCGGACATGTGCCGGGCCGGTACGGCGGCGCCGGGGTGCACCACCACGTAGCCGGGGTCGCCGGTGAGTGCACGCACGTCGGGCAGGTCCGCACGGACACGCAACCGCGCGTCCGCCGCCGGATACCCTGCCGCACGCGCCAGTGACAGCGCTCGGATCGGTTCGGGCGCGTCCTCGTCGGCCAGATGGCGGACATCCAGGAGAGACCCCGGATAGTCGGTGCTGATCGCGCAGACGCGCGGCACCCCCGCTGTGCGCAGAATCAGGGCCAAGGGCAGCGGTGACTGGTGGAACGAGGTGAAGATGAGCGCCTCGTCCAAGCGCAGCGCGGCGATCGTGTTCCGTAGTTCCTCCACCGCGGCCGCGGTCACCGGTGGAGGATCGAAGTCCACCCACCCGGCTTGGAATTCGATCACCTGGTCGACGCCGGGCAGCAGGTCGGCGGCGGCGCGACCGCGGGGCCCGGCCAGGAAGGTGACCCGATTCGCGCGCGCCGCCACCGCCCGCACCGCGGGACCGGTGATCAGGACGTCTCCGGCGCTGTCGAGCCGGGCTGCCAGCACGTGTCCGCTCATGTCCGCACCGGGTGGGCGGTGGCGACCTCGGCCGGCAGTGGGAGCCATTTCCAGATCGTCATGGCCAGGATTGCTCGGTGGAGTGGCAGACGACCAGCTCTCTGACTTCGCAACCGCGCGGCCGGGTCATGGCGAAAACCGCGGTGGCGGCGACGTCCTCGGGTTTGTTGAGCTGGACATCCGGGGGCGGGACGTACTGGGCGGGTCGCCCGTCGAAGAACGCCGTGTGCATCCCGCCGGGGATCAGCAGCGTGACGCCGACCTCGCCGGCTGTTTCGGCCGCCAGCGCCCTGCTGAAGCCGACCACCCCGAATTTCGAGGCGCAGTATGCGGTCGCGTCCGGCAGCGCCTTGATGCCGAGCGTGGACGCGCACGTGACCACCGTGCCGCGGCTGGCCCGCAGCGCGGGCAGCGCGGCCCGGATGACGGCAGCGGTTCCGAACAGGTTCACTCGGATGACGCGTTCCCAGTCCTCGGTCGAGACTTCGTCCAGCTTGCCGCACGAGTCGATACCGGCGGCGGTGAACACCGCGTTCAGGCGGCCGTCGGCGCGGCGCAGGAGGGTATGCACGGCTCGTTCGGCGTCCTCGGAGTGCGCCAGATCCGCGTATTCCCAGATGACGTCGGTTTCGGGTTTGTGCCGGTCGATGACCAAAGGGACGCCACCCGCGGCGCGTACCGCCTCGACGGTGGCGGCGCCCAATCCGGAGGCGCCTCCGGTGATCAGGACATTGCCGAGTGCTGTGTTCTCCGGTCGGCTCACACGAGATCCTTTCCAGGTGGATTGTCGGCTTCAGCCAGCGGTCGCGAGGGGACTCTCGGGTGCCGGGGTGGCGCGGCGGTAGGCGGCGAGTGTTTCTTCGGCGACTCGATCCCAGGAGTAGCGGTCGCGCGCTCGTCGATATCCGGCGGTACCCCAAGCTCGGCGAAGCGAGTCGTCCTCCAACAGGGGGCGTAACGCACGCGCCACCTTGTGCGGCTCGGGGGCGACCAGCGCGCCGGTGACACCGTCGACCACGGTGTCGAGCAACCCCCCGACCGCGCTGGCCACAACCGGCTTCGCACAGGCCATCGCCTCCAGCGGCACGATGCCGAAGGGCTCGTACCAGGGTGTGCACACGACCACGTCGACCGAACGCAGCAGCGGAGGCATCGCGGCATGCGGTACTTGCCCGAGTAGGTGGACGCGGTCGGCGACGCCGTGTTCGACCGCTACCCGACGCAGCCGCTGGGATTCGGCGCCGGTCGCGTCCTTGTCGTTGTCCGTGCCGCCCGCGATCAGCAATTCGGTGTCTGGCACGTACACCAAAGCCTTGATGGCGGTGTCGAATCCTTTGCGGGGGACCAGCCTTCCCACCGAGACCAGACGTCTGTGTGGTCCCCGCTCGGCGGCAGGCCCGTGCGGACCGAACGACGTCAGATCGACACCGCACGGCACGACGGAGATGCGTGCCCGGGAAACGCCCATGCGCGCGAGTTCCTCGACTTCGTCGGTGCTGGTGGCCACCACGTGGTCGGCGCGGGTGCCGACGAGTCGTTCGAATTCGATCCGCGACGGCGGGCTGGTGTCGGCGGAGCCCTGGTATCGGCGCTTGACCGTGCCCAGCGCGTGGAAGGTCAGCACCACCGGGATGCGTGGGCCCCGCGCCACGGCCGCCTCGGAGGCCAGCCCGGACATCCAGAAGTGCGCATGGACCAGATCCGGTGGACGCTTCGACCAGTGTTCCCGCAGGAACGTCGTGAACTCGCCGAGGTGGGACAGAATGCTGTCCTTCGGAATCGGCTCGGGCGGACCGGCCGGAACATGCACCACGCGATAACCGGCGTCGGTGACGACCTCGGTGTCGATATCGGGTGCCTCGCGGCGGGTATAGACGGAGACTTCGTGCCCGCGGCGGGCGAACGCGGCCGCCAACTCGCCGACGTGCACGTTCTGGCCACCGGCGTCGACGCCACCGAGCTGGGCGAGCGGGCTGGCGTGCTCGGAAACCATGGCGATCTTCACGACGTTCTCCCTCCTCGTCGTCGTACCCGCGGGTCGGGAATCGTGCCTGCCGGTTGCCTGCTCAACCGCTCGCCATGGCCTCCATGTCCGTGGTCGCCGCTGCCGGGCGCGGTCTGTTCGCGGGTCTTCCGCGAGCGGCGACCGGACCTGTTGCGGCGATCACGAGGAAATCCATGACCGGCGCGTACCCACTGCGCCGGTGATCAATCCGAGATGGCCGACAGCGCGGCTCGGGTGCAATCACTCGGTCGCCGCACGGGCGCGTATCCGTTCGATCACCGCGGAGGTAGAGCGGTCCGCCAGATAGCCCAGCACCCTGACCTCACCCCCGTATCCGCGCACGATCGGTGTTTCGGGCAGCAGCTCGATCCGGTAGTCGCCGCCTTTGACGTACACGTCGGGCTCGGTGGCGCGCAGCAATCCGACCGGCGTGTCTTCGTCGAAGATCGTCACGTGGTCGACACAGCCCAGTGCGGCCAGCACCGCACAGCGGTCCTGAGCGGCATTCACCGGACGATCGGGACCCTTGAGTTTCCGCACACTCCCGTCGGAGTTGACCGCTACCACCAGGATGTCCCCGAGGCGTTTGGCCTCGTTGAGGTAGGCGATGTGCCCGGCGTGCAGCATGTCGAAGCAACCGTTGGTGAACACGATGCGCTTGCCGTCGGCACGATGGTTGCGGAGGACCTCGGCCAATTCCTGCTGCGGAAGTACCGCCCCGCTGCTGCGATCGAGCCGCTCACGCAGGTGGCCGGTCGTGCAGACCGCGGTGCCCGGCCGACGGACGACCACGTCGGCGGCGGCCTGCGCGAGCTCGACGGCCGAGGTGAGCGGCATGCCGCTGATCGACGCGAGAGTCAGGGCGGCTACGAAAGTGTCTCCCGTGCCCGCGCATCGACTGTCCGGCACCTGCTGCGCCCATGTCCGGTGTGCCGGACGATCCTCGTCCAAGAGCACATTGCCCGCGCGGTCGAGGGTGACGACCACCGTGCTCGTGCCGATCGCCTCGAACAGGCGATGCCGATGACGGTCGAAGAGTTCGATGCGCTGCATGGAATTCGTCCGCGGCAGATCTCCGTCGGCGCGGGACAGGCCGAGCACGGCGATGGCGTCGTCCGCGTCGAGGGTCACCAGGTCCGGACGCAGGGGGCGCCAGCGCCATGGCTGGTGGCCGGCGACGATCAGCAGCGGTAATCGCTCGCGCCGGGCGGTGAGGGCGCGGCACATGCGGTCGCCGAGCGCTCCGTGATGGTCACAGACCACTACCGCGGCGGCGCCGGTGAGCGCCTCGTCGAGCGACGCGAGCAGTGCGTCGGCTTCGGAGTCGTCGACAGCGGTGATACTGCCCTCGTCGTAGCGCATCATGATCCGGTCATCGGCCACGATGCGTGTTTCGACCGGGGTCGCGCGGCCAGCGGCCCGCCGCAGCCGGGTCGCGTCGACGTCCGACCGCTCCAATGCGTCACGCAAGGCCGCGGACGCCCAATCGTCGCCGGTGAGAGCGACCAATCGCGTCCGTGCGCCGAGCGCCGCCAGGTTGGCCGCCGTATTTCCCGCCGCGCCCGGCACTGTCGAGCTGCGTTCGATGTCGATCACCGGGACCGGCGCCTCCCGGCACAGCCGTTCGCAATGTCCCCATTTCCACACGTCCAGAACCGCGTCACCCACTACCACGACCACGGGGTGCCCCTTGGCTATCCGCTCCGCCGCGTCAGGTCCGAGACCGATACCGGCGTGCGCGGTGGACGCGATGTACTCGGGGTCCATTGCGTCCTCCCATCCGGTCCGATGCTTGTTCTCGAGGTTCCACCGGCTTTCCGGGCTAAACCGGCGACGCCGCCGCTGCCTGGTTTGGCCTGCCGATGACGTGGTAGTGCGCTGGATGTCCGCCGATCGGTTCTGCATATCGGAGAGAGGAGCACAGCATGGGCCAGGTCAATCCGATTCAGGTGCAAAAGTTCTTGTCCGGCGTCGACTATCCGTGCGATCGCGACGGCATCGTGTCCGCGGCCAAGGGCAACGGTGCAGACAAGGACATTCTCGATGCTCTGAAGGCGATCCCCGACCGTACCTACGACGGCCCGAACGCGGTCAGTCAAGCCGTTTCCTAGCAGCTCTCGCGCGAATCCGGCCCGCGGCCCGGTGGACGTGGGCCGGATTCTCCGGCCGTGCTCTCGCGTGGCCCGCCCTATCTACCGCATGTTGAACCGCTCCCGAACCGTGTCGGTGCGAGCGCGTAACTCCATGCTCGTCTCCCACGGGTCGGGTGCGCGGTCGAGTTCGGGGAGCGTGGTTTCCCGGCGCGACGCGGGATCCATGGTGTCCAGGAGGATTTCGTACGGACGGCTTGTCACTGTTGCGCGTCCTTTCGCGTCGCGGCCTCGACTTGGTCCGGTGGTTGCCGCGCGGTCCAATCGACCTGGGGCAGCGCCACGCCGATCATCGTGTCGCGGGTGACGATCGCGGCCAGTTGTCAAGGTTTGTGTCCGATGCCGGCCCAGTACCAGGCGCTGTCGGCGTTGGTGACGGGGGTGGGGCGGTCGGTGAGTTCGGGTCGCCAGGTGGCGACGGGGACGAGTCCGGGATCGACGAGGGTGGTGCCGGTGAACAGGGTGGCGGTGTCGGTGTGGCTGCGGGGGTGGAATGCGATTCCGGAGGCTTCCGCGGCGGCGGTGACGGCGGCCATGGCGGCGGCGTCGAAGTCGGCGGTGGGGTGGGTGATGACGAGGTGGCTGCCGGAGGGGACGGCGTCGAGGAGCGTGCTGATGATGTCCTCGGGGTGGTCGCTGTCGCGGAAGTACATCATGATCGCGACGAGCATGATGGCGACGGGTTTCGTCAGGTCGAGGGTCTCCGCGAGCGCGGGGTGGTCGAGGATGGAGCGGGGATCGTGCAGGTCGGCGTGGATGAAGCGGGTGCGGCCCTGCGGCGTGCTGGTCATGAGCGCGCGGGCGTGGGCGAGCACGATCGGGTCCTTGTCGACGTAGACGATGCGCGCGGCCGGGTCGAGGTGCTGGGCGACCTCATGGGTGTTGCCCGCGGTGGGGATGCCGGTGCCGATGTCGAGGAATTGCGTGATCCCGGCCTCGCCGACCAGGTAGCGGACCGCGCGAGTGAGAAAGGCCCGATTGGCCCTGGCCATGGTCTTGATGGTGGGGATGTGTTCGGCGATGGCGTCGCCGAGTGCCCGGTCGGCGGGATAGTTGTCTTTGCCGCCGAGCCAGTAATCGTAGACGCGGGCTTCGTGGGCGATGGTGATGTCGATCTTGGTCGGCGGCTGCGTGCTGATGTAATTGTCGGACATGCGTGTGGGTACTGCCTCTGGCCGTTGCTGTTATGCGGTGGGGAACTGGGTGGTTCGGAGCGCGTCGATGAGCTCGGTGGTCTGTTCTGGCGGTGTGGCGCACACGCACAGTCGATCCCAGATCGCGTTGTGGTGGTCGAGGTCGCCGCGTTTGTCGAGGAACTGGGTCCCGGTGGCGTGCGGGAGGTGGACGAGGTCGCTGAGCTCGGACGCGGCGAAACGAAGCAGGGTGAAGGGGGTTTCGCTGATGGCGGGACCACCGACGTGGTCGGGCAGCACCTGCACGGTGATGTTGGGGCGCGCCGCCAAGTCGGCGAGGTGGTCCAGTTGCGTATCCCATACCTCATGCCCGCCGATCGGGCGGCGCAACGCCGCCGCCTCGATGACGAACCACACCCTGGGCGGGTCGGAGCGGGTGAGCAGGCGCTGGCGCCGCATCAGCAACTCGACGCGCCGCTGGATGTCGGCTGCTGGTTCGCGATGGGCGATGGCGAAGACCGTGTGTGCGTAGGACGGTGTCCGCACCAGGTCGGGCACCAAACCCGGCGCGTAACAGCGGATCAAGGTGGCGGCGTCCTCGAGCGCGAGATAGGTGTCCAGCCGTAGCGGCGTCAGACTCGCCTCGCCCTGCCAGCGCCCCACGGCATTGGCTCGCTGCGCCAGTTGTCGGTACTCGGCCCGGACGTCGGTGTCGTGCACGCCGTAGAGGGTCAGCAGGTCATCGATATCCCTCCCGCGGAAGCCCACCCGGCCTGCCTCCAAGCGGCTGATCTTGGAGTGTGAGGCTCGTAGTGCTCGGCCCGCGGCTTCCCCGCTGATCCCAGCCGCTTCGCGCAACCGCCGCAATCGCGCCCCGAGTACCCGGCGCAGCAGTGCGGGATCATCCTCCGGATCATCTCCGGCGGCTGTCGTTTCGGCGGCGGCCTGGTCCCCGATCACTGCCACTCCCCTCGGTCGGCATGTGTAGGCGATTGTGCCACAACCCATTACGGTGCAGCCCGCCGGAGCGAACTACGCGTATCGCGCTATTCCGTGCCCGGTAGTTCCGCGCGGATCGCTGCTCGGGGAGCCGCTGATGTGCCGAACCAGGACGGCGGACCTCGGTTGTCGTAGCCCAGGAGTTCCCTCGGCGCTGCGGTCATCGATGACCGCAGCGCGGCGCACCTCATGGCCCCGGTGCGAGCTCAGGAAAGCCGAGTCGTATGCGGCCGTAATTCGGGCGCACGGACCTATTGACTCGAGGAGAAATCGGGAGAAAAATAAGAAGTTACACCGGAGCACCGGACAGTGTCGCATTGTCGACGGAGACGTCTGTTGGCAATGAAAGATACTGACCCAGGATCCGGCTAGGCCCCCGGCAAGCCAGTCGAGATACCGGAGCTGTC
Organism: Nocardia sp. Marseille-Q1738; assembly: GCF_965283145.1. Classification (NCBI taxonomy): domain Bacteria; kingdom Bacillati; phylum Actinomycetota; class Actinomycetes; order Mycobacteriales; family Nocardiaceae; genus Nocardia; species Nocardia sp. Marseille-Q1738. The sequence continues at coordinate 253,177 of NZ_CBDIMS010000002.1, forward strand.
AGCGACGACTGAGGCTCATGGTTTCGACGAAGACTACCGGGGACTGATCTTTTTGGGGGCTTTTCACGTGGGGGATCGCGGCTCGGGAATCGAGCCGGAGTGGTCGGCCGATTCGGGCCACCTCGGCGGAGTACCGGTGGTTGACTAGCCGTGTGCCGGCTGTCTCGGCCGCACCTCAGCAACCCATGTCAGGAGGCACCGCAATGCCCACTCATGATGGAAGCTGGCCGCAGGGAACGCCGTGCTGGGTCGACTGCCAGGTCGACGACCCCGCCCGTGCCCGCGATTTCTACGGCGAACTCTTCGGCTGGGATGTCCAGGACAGTCCGCCCGAGGCGGGTGGATATCTCATGGCGATGCGCAACGGCCGCGCGGCCGCCGGCATCGGACCCAAGCCGGAGGGCATGCCGATGCCCTCCGTGTGGACCACGTATCTCGCCGCCGACAACGCCGACACCGTCGCCGAAAAGGTCTCCGCGGCGGGCGGTGCGCTGATGATGGCGCCATTCGACGTGCTCGACGTCGGCAGGATGTTCGTCGCCGCCGATCCCACCGGCGCGGTATTCGGGGTGTGGGAGTCCAAGGCCCACAGCGGCGCGGGCATCTACAACGAGCACGGCGCCTATTGCTGGAACGAGCTGCACACCAGCGACTACAAGAAGGCCCAGGAGTTCTACGCCAACGTCTTCGGCTGGCACTACACCGAGATCGGCGACGGCCAGAACTTCATCTACTCCACCTTCAGCCGGACCCAGGACGGCGACGCCATCGGCGGCGTCAACGATTCGACCAAGATGCCGGGCGACAATCCGTCCTACTGGCTGGCCTGGTTCCAGGTGGACAACGCCGACACCGCGCTGGACAAGGCCCGCGATCTCGGCTCGACGATCTTGTCCGGGCCCGACGACAGCCCCTTCGGCCGCATGGGCATCGTGCAGGGCGCGCAGGGCGAGGTCTTCGGCATCATCGACCCCAGCACCACCGTCGGCGAACCACCCACCGGCGCTTGAGGTATGACGGCGGGGTGGTGGCGCCACCCCGCCGTTCCGTTACCCGAGATCGACCCGGCGGGATGGGTCCGCTCGGTCCGCGCGCGGCGGTCCCAGGGAGACCAGGCCGTGCTGGTGGGCGTAGACGACCGCGTGGATGCGGTCGCGGACGCCGAGTTTCGCCAGGATGCGCGAGACGTGCGTCTTCACCGTTTCTTCGCCGACACCGAGCACCGCGGCGATCTCGGCGTTGCTGCGCGCGTCGGCGAGCAGCAGCAGCACCTCCAGCTCGCGAGCGGTGAGCAGCTGCACCTCCGGTGGTGTGCGCGGCGGCGCGAGACTGCTCGCGAAGCGGGATACCAGGCGGCGGGTCATCGAGGGGTCGATCAGCGCGTCGCCGCGCGCCGCGATGCGGATGGCGGCGACCAGTTCTTCCGGCGGCAGGCTCTTGAGCAGGAACCCGCTCGCGCCGGCTTGCAACGCGCGATACAGATTGGCGTCGCTGTCGTAGGTGGTCAGTACCAGGACGTGGGTGCCGCCCGCGGCGACGATCGCGGCGGTGGCGGCCAGTCCGTCCAGCTTCGGCATCCGGACGTCGAGGATCGCGACATCCGGCCGCAGGCGGGCGGTCTCGGCGATCGCGGCTCGCCCGTCGCTCACCTCGGCTACGCAGTCCAGATCGTCCTGGCTGTCGACGACGGCGCGCAGTCCGGAGCGGAACATGCTGTGGTCGTCGGCGATCAGGACGCGGATGGGCGTGTTCATGACCCTCCGATCGGCATGGCGACCGTGGTGTGCCAGTGGTCGGCAGCACGGCCGTAGTCCAGTTCGCCGTCGAACAGCTCCGCGCGGCGGCGGATGCCGTTGAGACCGCGTGGGACCGAGGTGTCGGCGGCGGCCGGTGCCGGCGGAAGGGGATTGGTCGCCCGCAGCACCACCCGCTTCGGGAGGTACTCCACCTCCAGCCGCGCCCGCGTTCCGTCGCCGTGCCGCAGCGAGTTGGTCAGCAGCTCCTGCACGATGCGATACAACGTGAGGTTCAGCGACTCCGGTAGGTCGACGGGGGTGCCACGCACGGTCACCTCGACCTCCAGCCCGGCTTCGCGCACGTGCGCGATCAGCCCGTCGATATCCGCGAGTCCCGGCTGGCGCTGCCCCTCGTCCTCGCGTCCGTGCAAGAGATCGAGCTGGCGGCGCAGGTCGGTCATCGCGGCTCTGCTGCTGGACTCCACGGCCGCCAGCGATCGCGCGGCCGCCGAGCTCGCCGTCCCGCCCAGCGCCAGTCGCGCCGCGCCCGCGTGGATGCCGATGGCGCTGACGTGATGGGAGATCACGTCGTGCAGGTCCCGCGCGATCGCGGCCCGCTCCTCGGTCACGGCGCGCTCCAGCGCGGCCCGGTGCTCCTGGTGGCGCAGCCGGGCGCGCTGCTCGAGGTCGGCGATGTAGGCGCCGCGCGCGGCCGTGTAGCGGCCGACCAGCCACGGTACGCATCCGGCGGCCACGGTGGACGCGAGTAGCAGCCGCCAGTCATGCGCCGCGGCGCTGTCGGTGAACAAATGGGCCGAGGCGACGCCGCCGCACAGGACGAGCATGGTCAGCGCGGACTTCGGGCCGCTCAACCAGGCTCCCGCGCGATATCCCGCCACCAGGAATCCCACGTCGGCGAACCGAACCGGGAATCCGTACCGGTACAGCAACAGTACGGCGAGCAATCGCACCAGCACCTGCGCCACAGCCACCACACCCGCCGTTCGCGGCGGCGCCGCCAAGGCCAGGTCGGCGGCGACGACCACGGCGATGGCGGCGGCGGTCTGCCACGAGGCCACGGCGAACACGCCGGACAGTCCGAGCACCACCGCGTCGATGACCGCGGCGACCACGGCGACCACCAGCGACTGGCGGGCCAGCGATCTGCTCACATCCATCAGTTCGCCACCGCCTCCATCTCTGGTCTCGTCGGGTTTCGCGGGCGATCCTAGCGAGCGAGCCCGGACCTTCCCCGTATGCCGAGTGCTCAGGGTGCCCGCGATCCAGGCCGTCCGCGTCCCCCGCGCGGGGGACGCGCAATCCCTCGTTGGCGCGATGTTCGTGCAGGGGGGCGCCCGTAGCGTCGAGGCCGACGGCAGACGGTGAAGGAGAACTCATGGGCCGTGTGGAGTTGTTCATCTGGGCCATACCGGCGTTCGCGGTGCTGATGCTCGTGGAGTGGATCGCCTACCGCCGCGATCCCGACCGGCCGGACAGCAGCGGCTCGGCCCGCGACACCGCCTCCAACGTGGTGACGTTCACCCTGAGCAGGCTGGCGAAACCGTTGCTACAGCATCTGCTGCCGTTCTCGGCTGTCGTCGCCGCCGCCGCGGTCACGCCGCTGCACCTCTCACCGCGATCGTGGTGGGTCTGGGCACTCGGCCTGGTCGTGACGGATTTCTGCTACTACTGGGCGCATCGCGCCGACCATCGGGTCCGCCTGCTGTGGACCGCGCACAGCGTGCACCACTCCAGCGAGTACTTCAATCTCTCCACCGCGATCCGGCTGCCCTGGCTGCATCCGGTGGCCGGCACTGTGCGCGGGGTGGCTTGGGTGCCCGCGGCTCTGCTCGGGTTCCCGGCCTGGATGATCTTCCTATTGCAGAGCATCGGCCTGCTCTACCAGTTCCCGATCCATACCCAGCGCATCACGACACTGCCGCGCCCGATCGAGTTCCTGTTCAATACTCCGGCACATCACCGCGTCCACCACGGCTCGAACCAGCCCTACATCGACAAGAACTACGGCGGCGTCTTCATCATCTGGGACCGCATGTTCGGCAGTTTCGCCGCCGAATCCGAGCCCATCCGCTACGGCCTCACCAAGAACATCGGCACCGACAATCCGCTGAAGGTCAACTATCACGAGCTCGCCGGACTGGTCCGTGACGTGCGCGGCGCCACTACTTGGCGCGGACGCCTCGGGTACATCTTCGGCCCGCCCGGTTGGACCGAGCACCCGGCGTCGGAACCCGATCGCGTCCAGGAGGCGATGTCCGATCGAGTCGTCGCGCACGGCTGAGCACGGCGACGTCCTGGACAGCTGAGATCAGACCGTGGCGAGGTGGAACCGAATGGTTGCTATGTGATTGCTATCGGTCGCGAACTCCACTACCGCGACTCCGGATGCGTCGCCGAGCCGGACGCTCGCCGTGACCGTGCGGCCCGCCGCGATCATCTTGCTCCAGCGCATATTTCGCGCCCGATTGGTGAATTCTTCCGCCGAGACCGGTGTGCCCACGGGCAGCTCGATGTCCGCCCGGTTGCCGAGCAGCACGCGGACCCGGCGCACGTCGGTACTCGCCGCCGCGGCGAAAACTTGTGTCGTGAAACGTTTTCCGCCGCGGCCCACGCCGCCGAGCGCCCGCATGAGCCCGAGCAATCCGCCGAAGCCCTGGTTGGCGATCAACTGCGGACCGAGCTTCAGTGCGGCGGCGATCCCGGGCAATCCGGTGCGCAGCAGTTGCCGGACCATGCTCGCCAGCTCCCAGTGCGCGGCCAAGTGGGCGATCTTCCAGACGCCATCCCGCTCGACGAGTCGATAGCGCAGGTGCATCGGGACGAAGACGGTGGCGCCGGTCGACATCGTGGTCGCGATCGTCAGGTCGCGCAGGACCGTCGGCGGGTGTACCAGGTCGCGGTCGACGCGGAAGGTGATGGTGTTCGGCCCGATGAAGGTGTCGTAGAAGCGTTCGATGGCGGCGTGGCCGATATGGGGGCGCGAGCCGACCGGGTCGTTGATCTCGGCGTCCTCGGTGAACAGGTCGACCCAGGCGGACTTGTCGTGCGCGGCGACCGCACGCGGTGATGCCTCGACGGTCGTCAGCAGCGCCGCGACCGAGGGATCCAGCGGCATGGCGGTACCTCCATTGGCGTGGGCCGGGACTCGATCCATGGTAGAACGGGTTCTAATTCGACCACACCGAGCTTCGGGGCAGTGCCCCATATCGGGCGAATCGGATATAGACCGTCTATTACGGTTTGGAAAGTTTTCGACACAGCAAACGCTTAGCAAACACTGCCTACGGTTGGTTTCGCACTACAGTCGCGGAATGGGCATCGAGTATGCGAGCGTCATCGATCTCCCTCGGTCCGAGGTGTTCGCCTGGCACGCCCGCCCCGGCGCGCTCACCCGGCTGGCCCCGCCCTGGCAGCCGGTGTCACCGCGCGCCGAATCCGGTTCGCTGTCCGACGGACAGGCGGTACTCGGTCTGCCCGGCGGATTGCGCTGGGTGGCACGGCACGACCCCGAGGAATACGACCCTCCGCACCGGTTCGTCGACGAGGTAACGGTCGACGGAATCGGCTCGCTGCCCGCGGGGCTGTTGCCCTGGCGGCACACCCATGATTTCGAGGTCGTCGACGAGCGGCACACCCGCGTGGTGGACCAGGTGGACGCGCCGGTGCCCGCCACGGTGCTGCGCCCCATGTTCGCCTACCGGCATCGTCAGCTCGCCGACGATCTTGCGGCGCATGCGCGGGCGACGCGGGCGGGTTTCGTGTCCAAGACCATCGCGGTGACCGGGTCGTCGGGCCTGGTCGGTTCGGCGCTGACCGCCTTTCTGACCACCGGAGGACATCGCGTGGTGCGGCTGGTCCGCCACCCGCCGCGGGCTGCCGACGAAAGGCACTGGGACCCCGCCGATCCCGCGCCGGGTCTGCTCGATGGCGTGGATGCGCTGGTGCACCTGGCCGGAGCATCGATCGCGGGCCGGTTCACCGAACGGCACAAGCGTACTGTCGCGGACAGCCGGATCGGCCCGACTCGAAAGCTGGCCGAGGTCGCGGCGCGGGCGGCGGTGCCGGTCTTCGCCAGCGCCTCCGCGATCGGCTACTACGGCTCCGATCGGGGCGACGAGACGCTGACCGAGCGCGCGTCGCGCGGTGACGGCTTCCTCGCCGACCTGGTCGACAGCTGGGAGGCGGCCTCGGCCCCCGCCGCGGAATCGGGTGTCCGGGTGGTGCGTGTGCGCACCGGGATCGTGCAGTCCCCGCGGGGTGGCACGCTGCGGTTGCTGCGCCCGCTGTTCACGGCCGGGCTGGGCGGACGCATCGGCGACGGCCGGCAGTGGCTCTCGTGGATCGGGATCGACGACCTGATCGACGTGTATTACCGCGCACTATGGGATACCACACTGTCGGGTCCGGTCAATGCCGTTGCGCCGCAACCGGTTCGCAATGCCGAGTACACCAAGGTGCTGGCCGCGGTGCTGCATCGTCCCGCGCTGCTCCCGGTACCACGGCTCGGACCCGCGCTGCTGCTCGGCCGCGAGGGCAACCGGGAGCTGGCGTCCGCGAGCCAGCGTGTCGTTCCCACCCGGCTGGTGCAGGCCGGTCATCAGTTCCGAGCGCCCGCACTGGAACCGGCGTTGCGTCATCTGCTCGGCAGGTCCGCGGGCTGAGCCAGGTCGGTCGACCGCCTGCGACGAGCATGATCCGGCGCGGCAGAGCATCGACACCGGCAGTGGAGCCCTTCGACATCGCGCCGTGCATCAATTGTGCAAGGCTGGAGCTTCCGAATCGTGTTCGGGCGAGCTTGAATTGATGTGTCGAGGATTTGCCGTCCCGAGGAAAGGGGCTCGTCATGGGCACCGTGGAAATCGCGATCACCATCGGCCGCATTCTGGACACCCTGCAGAAAGCGCTGATTTTGCTGATCTGGTGATCTCCGCCGCGGCGCCCGGCGAGCGGACGAGGGTGGGCGGGGCGGCCGCGTAGGTCGATTACCTCGCGGGTAATCGACTCGATCTGCGTTTTCGGCCAGGCTCGGGATATGGCGACGAACAGCGTGCAGCAGTCCCGCTCCCCGCTGGCCGGTGCCCTGCGCGGCCTCGCGCTCGGTCGTGTCGCACTCGGCGCGGCCGCCCTCGCGGCGCCGCGGACACTGACCAGGGCGCTGGGTGTGCGTCCAACGCCCGAACTCGATTACATGACGCGAATATTCGGCGCCAGGGCGGTCGCGCTCGGTCTCGGCTACCTGACCGCGCCGCAGGATGAATTGCCGCGCTGGCAGCGCCTCGCGCTCATGGTGGACATACTCGACACCACCCATGGAGGCGTGCGTGTGGCCCGCGGTGACGTCCCACGCCCGGCCGCGATCGCCATGGTCGCGTTGACCGGCGGCTACATGCTCGTCGGCGCCACCAGATTGGCCAGAGACCTGTGGTGAGCGTCCCTGGCACACTGGGGCGATGGCGACCGTTGTGGCATTCCACGCGCATCCGGACGACGAGACGCTGCTGACCGGAGGAACGCTGGCCAAGCTGGCCGCCGCCGGGCACCGGACGGTGATCGTGGTCGCCACCGACGGCCACATGGCCGATCTGGATGGCCGGAAAGCTATTCGGCTGGGCGAGTTGGAGGCCAGTGCCGCCGCGCTCGGCGTGGCCAGGGTGGCGCACCTCGGGTATGCCGACAGCGGCCACGGCGCGGTGCTCTATGCGGACCCACCGGATCGGGTGCGGTTCGTGCGGGCCGATCCCGAGGAGGCGGCCGAGCGGTTGGCCGCGATCCTGCGCGAGGAGAATCCCGACGTCCTGCTCAGCTATGACCGCAACGGCGGCTACGGCCACCGCGACCATGTCCGGGTGCACGAGGTCGGCAAGCGGGCGGCCGAACTGGCCGGGGTGTCGCGCGTCCTGGACGCCACGATGCCACGCGAAAACTACACGCGCACCCTGCGTGTACTCGAACGATTGCGGATTCCGCTGCGCTACGACCCGGCCACTCTCGCCACCTTGTACAGCCCGCGCTCGGAAATCACCCACCGCATCGACGTCAGTCCTTTTGCCGCCCAACGCAAAACCGCGCTGTCCGCCCACCGCTCGATCATCGATGGCTCCAGCCGCTTCGCCACCATCGCAAACGCGCTACTACACATCCCCACCCCGATCCTCGCTCGCGTCGTCCACTGGGAATGGTTCGCCGAGGAAGGCGCCGCCCCAACTCCCAGCACCCCACTGGACGACATCTTCCAACCCGCACATCGCTGAAACCGGCCGTTACCAACTGCTGCGCGCCCAGCCGCCGCGCCCCCGAAGCCCGCCGCCCACATGCGATTTCTTCGCACGATGCACCGCTCATTCGTGGCGCGTGGCGAACTCGAGGGGTTCGTCTGGTCGCCACCGATCTGACGTGGACCCACGGTGCGGGCCCGGAAGTGCGCGGGACCGGCGAGGCGCTGCTCATGGCGATGGCCGGGCGCCCCGCCGTCCTCGCCGATCTGACCGGTCCCGGGCGACCCCGCCTTGTCCACCTTCTCTCGCGGTAGACCCCAGTAGCCGACGTCTGCCATCCGATCTGGGTTCGCGTGAACGCTTTTCGCCCATCGGCGGCATCGGTTGAGTTAGTCGGAGTTCTCGGACAGCAGGATGCCGGCTGTCGCTTCGGCGACCGTGTGGGTGAGGGCGGGTAGTTTGTCGCGGTTGCCGTCGAGGATCAATAGCCAGGCGAAGATCGGGCCGAGGAGGAGTGCCTGCGCGGTGGTCGGGTCGGGGAGGGTGGTCAGTTCGCCGCGGGTGACCGCGCGGTGGAGCACCTCGGTCAGTACGAGTCGCTCGCGTTCGAGGAAGGTCTCGGCGAAGCGGGTTGCCAGCGTGTCGTCGGCGTAGATGTCGGCTAGTAAACCGGCGAGAACGTCGGTGGGGGCGCGGCCGAGTTGTGCTGCGATGGTGCGGGTTACGGCGGCCAGGTCGGCGCGCAGGGAGCCTGCGTCGGGCGGCGGTTGCTCCCGCATGTCGTGCACCACGACGGAGAAGATCATTTCCTGCTTGGTCGCGTACCTGCGGTAGATCGCGGCCTTGCCGATACCGGCTCGCGCCGCCACCGCGTCGACGGTGAGTCCGGCGTAGCCGCGCTCGGCCAGCAGCTCTCGCGTGGCATCGACGATCGCGAGATCAACCTCACTGTTGCGAGGGCGGCCCACGCCTTGTTTCGGTTTCGGCACGCTTCTACTATACGGAACTATCAGTATCGGAACTCTCGGTTCCGTAATAGATGGATGGGTGGACTTCACATGATCAAGTGGGCAGGTGGCATTCTCGTTTTGCTCGGATTCGGGCACACGCTGGGCAGTTACGCATTGACCGCCGCGGAACATGGGGACTCGTGGTTCAGCGCGGAGCTGTGGCAACCGGAAGAGGGAATCACCGAGATGAGTTCGGCCATGGGCTCGTTCTGGCTGACCACCGGCAGCTTCGGCGTGCCGCTGATGGTGCTCGGCATGGTCGTGCTGTGGCTGGATCGCCGGGGCATCGTGCCGCCGTCGTTCATCGCCTGGATGCTGGGCATCTGGTCGGTGCTCGCTGCCGTGATCCTCGAGCCCGCCCCCTGGGTGCTCGCCTGGATCGCGGTCGGTCTGCTGGCGGTCGCCGCTCGGCGCGCACGCTTCACCGAATCAACGCCCCAGCTCAGCGGCGTGTGAGCCGGTCCAGACGGGTAGTGCGGGACGACGATGCCCGTGAGTTGTTCTCGCGGGCATCGACGACTCGGACCGGCCGCCCTCCCGACAAATAGCCGGGCGCGTACGTTCTGACTGGCCTACGCGTTATCGGAAAACCTTGCGGCTGTGTACTTTTGGTTTCATACCGGGTCCGGTCTGCCTGCATGCGGCGGGCTCGCTGTGCTTCGATGGAACCGAGTCCGTGCCCCGTGCGTCCAAGACTGGTGTGGCACGGAGCGGAAGGGAATCTGCGGTGATGGTGAACAGTTCGTCTATCGCTCTGATCGAGGAGAGTCGACGACCAGGTGGAGGATTGGGCTGGACCGGGCCGCAATCAACTGCCGACCGCGCGTGGGGCACAGAGTACACACCGGTTCCAACGGATCAGGTGTGCATGCAGAGGGATAGTGGGCCGACTGGGGACGGAATCTGAATGGGCACCTCGGCGAGGGAGATCCAGAAGGTGTTGGAACGGCTTCCGATACCGGACCCGTGGGACCGGAACCAGTTTGTCGAGAAGGTGGCCGAGTTGCGCGGACGCCCGATAACCGTGCTTCCGTTGAGAATCCTCGGTTCGATCGAAAGCCCCTGCGGTCTGTGGTTGGTTCGCAAGCACGATGACGTCATCATCCACGAGGACGCGACATCGGAATACCATGTCGACCAAATCGTGTGCCATGAGATCGGTCATATGGTACTCGGTCATGATCGTGCATACCGGGGCGGCGTGGACACCCCCGAAGCCGATCAGCTCTTCCGGCTTGCGTTTCCGGATATCGATCCTTCGACGGTTCGAGCCGTCCTCGGCCGTTCGGCTTATGAAAGTGGGCCGGAACGCGAAGCGGAGATGTTCGCAAGCATGGTGATGGTTTCCTCGGTCAGCACGAAGCGGGACCAGAACTTTCGCAACGTCCTCTTCAAAAGGCGATGACATCATCGGTCTCCGCGGCAATCGCGTGGCCGCTCATCGGTGTGATGGTTCTCGTCGTCCTGGCTCGATGGCGATGGTTCAACAGTACGTCGGCCGAGCGGTACCTCAACGCCACACTCACGATCATCTTGTCGACCCAGTTGCTGCGGGAGCAAGCAGTAGAGACTCTCATCGCAGAGAGTTCGCCGCTGACCGTGACGATGGTCCAACAGCTATCACTGTGCACGATCGTTGTCTCGATCGCGCCCTTCCTGTGCGTAGTGGATCTTCTTTCCGGCAGAGATCCGGCGAAGGTCCGGCGGCGGCAATTTCTTTGGTACTTCGCCGCGGGGTTCCTCGCATCCGTGATTCTGGTGGCCGGAACCCGGGCGCGGCGCGATGAACAGCTGCTGGAGATCTCCGGGGGATGGGACGAGGTGGTCGCATGGGTCGGGTTCGCGGTGCTACCGCTGTATTTGTCGTTCCAGATGCTGCGCAGATGCTATCTGGAAATCAAGCAGCAACGCGTGTCCGATACCGAGAAATTGATTCTCGCCGGAATAGCGGCGGCAGGAGCGGCCATCGGGGTCTCGACAATGATCGCGCTCGTACTCGCCATACTTCAGGAACTCCACGTCGTCGACTCGGTCGAGTTTCGGCTCCGAACACATTCACGGAACTTTTTCTGGATTGCCACAACGATATCGCTGGTGTCTGCCGCGCCCCTGGTGAAAGCGGTCGTCGAGTATCTCGGCTGCGACTACGCCGGTCGACGACTGCGACGACTGCGGCCCCTGTGGCGCACGATGGTTTCGATGTTCCCGGACAGCCGGCTCCCGCTGGACGCCGGTGCGGCGGCAGGCCGAGGCACGAAGCTGCAACTTCATCGCGTCATCGTGGAAATACGCGATGCCATCCTCCAACTCCGTCCTTACTGCCGCGATGTGGAGCCGATCGAGTTCGCGCGATTTGTTGCCCGCCAGCATGTTCCAGATCACGAGCGGGACATGGCAAGGTTTGCTGTGCAGTTGGCTGGTGCGGCGCGTGACAGGATGGATACCGCGTCGCCAGCCAACGAGGTGGTCCGGTGGCGGCCACCCTCGTCGTCTGCAACCCTGGACGACGAGGTGGCCGAACTTCTCGCACTGGCCAAGTGGTGGCGAGCGGCAGAGATGTTCGCCGCGACTCGGCAGAACCGCACAATCGCCGAATCAACCCGACAAGCGGGGGAGAAAACATGATCGAGGTGTCGTCCAGCACCGTCGGGGCCGAACCCGCGGCGTTGCCGCATCCGCGTTTCCGATTGCCCCTGCTCGGTGACGTCTTGACCACCGACTTCGCCAAGCCCTGCCAGCGGTTGGCCGAGCAGGCGCGGGAACTGGGCCCAGTCTTCGAACAGAAGCTCTTCGGCTTTCCCGCGGTCATCGTGACCGGTACCGAGGCGGTGGAGGAGGTGAACAATGAGTCGCTGTGGGAGAAGCACATCGGCCACTCGTTGATGAAGCTTCGGCCTCTTGCGGGGGACGGTCTGTTCACCGCCTTCAATCGGGAGGCGAATTGGGAGAAGGCACACAACGTCCTCATGCCCGCGTTCACGCGGACTGCGATGGCCAACTACCACGACACGATCGCGAGCACGGTGCGCGAGTTGACCGATTCCTGGTCGGCGTTACCGTCGGGCACGTGGATCGACATTCCCGCGCACGCGAACAGGCTGACGTTCGAGATCATCTCTCGCGCTGGGTTCTCACACTCGTTCCGTTCGATGTCCGATCCGAGCGGAAATCCGTTCGTCGAGGCGATGGTTCGTGAACTGACCTACGCGAACCGGCGAACTGATGTTCTTCCGTGGTTCGAACTGATCTTCCGCAGAGGTCGGGAACGTCAGCATCGGACCGATGTAGCACATGCGCACACGGTCGTCGACGGCATCATCGAAGCCCGCCGAAGCCAGTCCGGTGCCGAACACCGCGACATACTCGATCTGATGCTCGACGCCGGTGACTCGGTGGCCGGTGACGCACTCGATGTCACGAATATCCGGAACCAGATTCTGACTTTCTTGGTCGCGGGCAGCGAGACATCTGCGAACATCATCTCCTTCGCCTTGCACTATTTGTCCATCCGACCGGACATCGCTGACGGTGTCCGCGCCGAGCTCGACGAGCGTTGGCCCGCCAAGGGATACCCGGCCATCGAGTTCGACGATGTAGCCAAACTCCGCCGGCTACGGCGGGTTGTGGATGAGACGCTACGTCTGTGGCCAACCGGTCCCGGCTACTTCCGCCGCGCCCGGCAAGACACGACGCTCTGTCACGGGCGGTACCGTTTCAAGAAGAAGGACTGGGTACTGGTGCTGCTGCTCGCCGCGCATCGGGATCCGGCTTGGGGACCGGACGCGGACGAGTTCAATCCCGATCGGTTCCTGCCCGAGAACCTTCGGAATCTCCCTCCCCGCATCTACAAGCCATTCGGCACCGGCCCCCGGGCCTGCATCGGGCGACAGTTCGCCCAACACGAGATCATGGTGACGCTGGCCGCCCTCCTGCACGAGTTCGACCTCGATCCCGACCCGGGCTATCGACTCGACGTCCAGGAAACCCTCACCCTCAAACCAGCGGGACTGCGCCTGCGCCTGCACTCACGCCATCCGTGACAGCAAGTGCCGCGACGGAGAAGTCAGCCTGCACGCCGAGGATGGCGTGAGCTCCGCTATACCGCCGGTGAGTAGGTCGCGGCCGGACGATCTATGGTCCGGGTGGGCGAGAGGCCAGGATGAGAAGGTGGGCGGCCAGTCACGCGGAACCGTCAGCGACGGTGAATTCGTAGGATGTTGTCTTTCCTGGTGCTCGGCTGTCCCTCCGGTCCCGGGTGTTCGCGTTCGACGACTTCGTCGACCTCCACCTGCCATTCGGCGGGGTCCAACGCCAGTCCCGCACGCACCTCGGCGGTGGTCGGGAAGCTCACGTCGAACGGCGGCTCCACCACCCAGCTCGGCCATTCCGCGTGCCCGACGATCAACAGTTGTCCGCCCGGCGCCACCGCCTCGGCCGCGCGGCGCAGAATCTTCGTCCGCTCACCGTCCCGAGCGGGCGGTGAGTGCAGGTACTGCGCCGTGACGAGATCGAAACTCCCGGACGGGAAGCTCTCGGCGAGATCGTGCCGCTGCCACTCGATCCGATCCGACAACCCCTGCCGCCGCGCCTCGGCCCGCGCGCGGGCGAGCGCGGTCTCCGAGACGTCGGCGGCGGTGACCCGCCAGCCGCGCTCGGCCAGCCAGATCGCGTCGGCGCCCTCGGCGCAACCCAGATCCAGTGCCGAACCGGGTGCGATCGCCGCGATCTCCCGCACGAGCAAGACATTCGGTCGTCCCGACCAGACCTGCTCGCGCTCGGAGTAGAAGGCCTCCCAGTACTCGACCGTCGTGGGCGTCGGCCCGTCCGCATGGTGGTGTGTCGATTCCATGAACCCCACGATCCGCCAGACTGTGGAGAATCGGCAAATAACGTTGCCGCTTCGGCAACTACCCCCAGTGATCGGCGCGATACGGGCGTTCCGGTTCGGTCGCGTTGCTCCTCAGTCGTCGAGCGGGTCGCGCGGGAGCATGCCCTCGGCGGCGCGGAGGCGACCGGTCATCGCCGTCAGCAAGTCGATGGAGTCGTCGGAAAGGCCGACGGCCGTGTGGATCAGCCTGCGTAGTCGCTGGCTGGCGAACCGGTCGGCCACCGCGCAATCGTGCTCGGTCGGGAAGTCGTGCTCGGGCGGTGTGGCGCCGAGCTGTAGGTCGAGATTCACGCCAAGGTACTCACAATCGGTCATCGAGCTCCAGGAACCATGGTGGATGCGCTGGACCGCGCTCCGGAACGACGTGCAGGCACGGTCGTTCCGGGGCGCAGCGTACCTCGCACTCACTTCGTCACTGGGCCGGGTCGGAAGGGTTGCACGTGCTGTCCCTGCCGTAGTCGGGTCGGCTCACCCGTGCCGTAGCCGTGCCCGCTCCGGAGCGGGGACATTACGCATTGTTCCACCGCCCCTGTGGATTTCGACGCACCGCCCCCTGTCAACGCCATGCGTTCCGCTGATCGGGCCCGGAACGATGGTGGACCGTACACCCGGTGTCCGGTACCCATTCGTGGGAAACCGCCGGGATCCGAGCCGCACTGCTCGGCGTACCGCCGGTGCTGGTGCCGGGCCGGGGCGAGGCGGAACCGGAGACGCGCCCCGCTCGATCACACGCGGCGCATACCGAAAATCGGGCGCCGACCGCACCCCCGCGTGACACGATGGGTGGCGGCCGAAGCGGATATCGACTGGTGAGGGGCCCGACATGGGGAATCTCGACGGCAGGGTGGCGGTGATCACCGGCGGCGCACGCGGCCAGGGCCGCGCGCATGCGCTCGCACTCGCCGGCGCGGGTGCCGACATCGTGGTGTGCGATATCGCCGCACCTGTGCCGGGTCTTCCCTACGCGCTGAGCACCCCGGATGATCTGGCCGAGACCGCCGAGCTGGTCGAGCGGACCGGCCGCCGCGGTATCGCCGTGCGGGCCGACGTGCGCAGCCTCGAGCAGATGTGCTCGGTGGCCGAGCGCGCGATCGAGGAATTCGACCGCATCGACATCCTGATCGCCAACGCGGGTATCGCGTCCAGCTCGCCCATCGCCGAGATGGACGAGCAGATGTGGCAGGACATGATCGACACCAACCTGACCGGCGTATTCCACAGCTTCCGTGCGGTGGTCCCGCATATGATCGAGCGCCGCTGGGGCCGCGTCATCGCCACCTCGTCCATCGTGGCCAAGATGGGCGCGCGCAACGCCGGGCACTACGCGGCCACCAAATGGGGTGTGCTCGGCCTGGTGAAATCGCTGTCGCTCGAGGTAGCCGAGTACGGCATCACCGTGAACGCGCTGCTGCCGTCTGGCGTGGACACCGACATGATCCAGAACCCCGCCACCTGGCGCCTCATGGTGCCGGACAAGGAGAATCCCACCAAGGAGGACTGGATGGCGATCATCGAATCCGGTCCGCCGAACGCGGATCTGATCCAGCCCGCTGAAGTGGCCGAGGCCGTGCTGCTGCTGGTCTCCGAGCATGGCCGCCACTTCAATGGTGAAGCGGTGACGATTTCCTGCGGGGGTAGCGCGAACACGTCATGACCTGCGCCGCTCCGTGCGTGCATCCGGCCGAAAAGGGCAGGCCGCGAGCGAAGACCGGGTGGGGCGCGCCTGTACAGACCTTATTGGGCAGTGCTTCACTGGACAGCACATGGTCTGTGCAGTGCCCGCGTCCGGCCAGGAGTCAGTGCATGTCCCGTCACACCGAACGGACTGACCCGCTTCGGTTCTCGGTGTGCCGACCGCGCAGCGACGTGACGATGTTGATGGTGGTCGGCGAGATCGACCTCGCGACCGCACCCCGGCTGCGCACCGAGCTGACCCGCGGATCGCTCTGCGACACAAGGACGCTCGTGCTCGATCTGTCGCCGGTCACGTTCCTCGCGGCGGCGGGACTGACCGTCCTGGTCGAGGCGCAAGCCGAAGCCGCACGAGCACACCGCCGCATCATCCTGATCACCAAGGTGCGTTCGGTGGACCGGGCCATCGAGATCACCGGCCTCTCCGCTGGGTTCCATCGCGTCGGCTCGTTGGACGCCGCGCTCGCCGATATCGCGCCCGGCTACGACGAGACCGCCTGACGCGATCATCGGCGGGAGATGGCCCGAGGCCGCGCCCAAGCCGGACAAAGGCGACGCGGCCACCTCGCACGTCGGGTCAGCGGCGCTGTTCGAGCTTCTCGCGTGCGGCGTGCGCGGCCCGGGCGCCCCGCTCGCGCGCTAGGTGCGCGGTGTGCGCCCCGCGTTCCCGTGCTTCGCCCGCGATCTCGGGTCCGCGGTGCTTGGCCAGCTCGGCCAGCTCGGCTCCACGTTCCTTGGCGAGTTCGGCCCATTCCGCGCTGCGCTGCTTGGCCAGCTCCGCGAGGTGACCCCCGCGCTCTTTGGCGATTTCGGCCCAGTCGGCGCTGCGCTCTTTGGCGATTTCGGCCCAGTCGGCACCCCGTTCTTTGGCGATTTCGGCCCAGTCCGCGCCGTATTCTTTCGCGATTTCGGCCCAGTCGGTGCCCCGTTCTTTGGCGATTTCCGCCCATTCGGCGCCGTGCAGCTTCGCGGACTCGGCGAGATCGCCGCCGTGTTCCTTGGCGGCCTCCGCCCACTCCGGCCCGTGGCGTTGTGCCGTCTCGGCCAGCTCCGCGCTTTTGCTCGCAGCGACGGACCCGAGCGCTCGCGCCCGTTCCGCGGCCTCATGCGCGTGCTTGCGCAATGCGGCTCCGGTCGGGCCGTTCGAGGCCGCCCCGAACGGAAGCGCCGCCGACACCGTGGCGGCCGCGTCGCGGGCGGCCCGGCGTCCGCGCCAGCCCAAGGACGGCTTGCCCTCGGTATCGGCCGCGGCGATCATCAGGCCGCCGAGCAGCCCGAGATCCTTCAGGAACGCGGTCCGTTTCGCCGATTTCCGGGCGGGATCCTGTTCGTTCCAGAAATCCTGCTCGGTGACGGTCGCGGGCACGACGGTCGCGGCCAGCACCAGGGCGGCCAGGCGCGGCGCCTTCCCGAGTGCCAGCAACACGCCGCCGCCCACCTGGGCGAAGGCGTTGATCTGCACCACGGTTGCCGGATCAGCGGGCAACTTTCCAGCAATCTCGTCCGGAAGCTGCCGCCGCCCGCGCTCTACCAGTTGGTTCGCGGATTTGACCCGCTCGTCCGGGTGCCGCAGCGTATCGACTCCATCGACGACGAACGCAGTGGCCAGTAGAGGCCGGGCGAGTCGGCGCAACAACATGACAAATCCCCTTCTCTCGATGCCGTTACCGACCGGATTCCCGCAAGTCGCGTGCGCAAACACGCCCGGACGCCGCCCTGTGAATACCGCCTCACCCGGATAACAGCAAATCCACGGCGGCCGATGATCGAGAGGGTGCCGCGCCCGGATCCGGGCCGGTTCGCCCACATTCCACCCTGCTCTGCCGGAAGGTATCCGCTGTGCGAACAGCTGCCGCTACAACGACTTTCGAAGCCATCGCGCCGGTGTGCACGTTCCGCTTCGACGGCGTGCGGTGCCGTCATCGCGCGGAATGGTTGATCCGTAAACGGTCCTGCTGCCACACGGCGGGCGTCGATTTCCTCTGCGAGACCTGTCATGCCCGCATCAACTGGATGCTCGAACTCGGCATGGCGTTCGAGTGCACCGGCTGCGGCGTGCGCTCCACGGGCTTCGCCGAGCTGTGCCCGACCGCGGCTCCCCTCTGAGCGCGGCTCAGCCGTTCGCTTGTTCGCGGACCGCTGCCGTGCCGGTCGCCGCCAGGAAACCGCTGATGATCTCGGTGACCCGATCCGGGTCCTCCACCATGGGAAGGTGACCGCAGTCAGGTATCTCCACCGCGGTGTGCGGGCGCAGCGCACGGTTGAGGCGCTTGCCCGCCTCGGCCGAGAGGATGCGATTGCGCCGACCCCAGATCGTGCAGATCGGCGGGAAGCCGGCGGGCGGATCGAACGTGTCCAACGCGCGGTAGGCCGGGAAATCCTGGACCAAGCCGTGCAACGCGGTCAATCTGCCCCGGTCGGACCAGTGCGCCCGCACGCGCGGCTCGTACTGTTGTTTCCGGGCGCGACCACGCGGGCCCAGCTGATTCGCGACGATCAGCGAGACCGCCCAGCCGGGCAGGCTGATCCGGCGAGCCACCGGAGCCAGCGGCAGCCGCGCGTCGACCCAGGCCAGTCCCGCCGACTGTCCCGAACTCACGGTGTCCCAGGTCAGCGGATTGATCAGGACGAGGGCGCGCACCCCCGCGGGATGGTCCATGGTGTAACGCAGCGAGGTGGCGCTGCCGAGGCAATTGCCGATCAGCACCACGTCGGTGAGCCGGTGAGCGATCAGGAACGCGCCGAGCATGGTCACGTAGTCGGTGAGCCGGTAGCCCGCCGCGGGCGGATCGGATCGCCCGTACCCGGGAAGGTCGAGCGCGAAGACTTCGTGCTCGCGCCGCAGCGCCGCGACCTGGTCGTCCCAGATGCGGTGTTGTGCACCGGCGTTGTGCAGGAACACGACCGGAGACCCGCTACCCGCGCGGTCGAAGACCACGGCCCTGCCTCGATGCTCGAAAATGTCCACGCCGACTCCCTGCGAGCGCCCCGGCGAACGAATCGCCGGGTGTGTCGCGATTTTACGTGGCCGTACCCGGTCGAGCGGGCGCTCGGGGCACACCGGACGATGGCCTGCACGCGCACGTACAGGCGCATGTTTCGCACCGGGGATTTCACACGGTGAGACCGGAGCGCACCACCTTGCCGGTCGCGTTGCGGGGGAGTGCGGTGGTGGTGAGCCGCCAGCGCGCGGGCACCTTGTAGTAGGCGAGCCGTTCGGCGGTGCACGCGCGCAGCTCGTCTTCGGTTGTCGCGGTGACGCTTTCGACCACGACCAGCGCGGCGACCTGCTGCCCGAGGTCGGCGTCCGGCACGCCGACGACCGCGCACTCGCGCACCGCGGGATGTTTCTCGAGGCACTGCTCGATCTCGGTGGGATAGACGTAACCGAGCATCACGTACGGGCTGCGCAGATTGATCTCGCCTTAGGTGCCGTCGGGGCGGTGTTGCCCGAGCTGTCGCGGATCTCCAGCGTGACGCCGAGGGCGATCGAGCTCCGTGACCTATTCGTCGGGCCGGTCGAAACCGCGCATACAGAGGGTGATTCCCCGATTCGGCCGGGCGACCGCGTTCGAGCCGTCGGCGTCACGCGGACAGGCGTCGGCGTCGGCCGCGTAGGGCAGGACGGCGGTGATCCGGATGATCTTCTTGCCGACTCTGGCGCAGTCCACCTTTCGGGGCAGATGCCAGTCGGTGACGTCGTAGCAGGTGCCCGCTCGCCAATCGGGCGCGAGGCACAGGTGGACCTGCTCCCGCCCGGCGCGGTCGGTTCGCCGGTGTTCCCGGTCGACTCGCGGATCGGTGCAGGATCCGGTCTGGAGCACGCGGAAGTTGGCGGGGAGCGTGTCACAGGCCGCGGGGACGATGGTGGCGGGGATGCCGCCGGAGGCGTGCGGCGCGGGAATCGCCACGCAATCGCCGGGTCGCGTCGCGGTCAGCGGATCGGGCGCTTCCGCAGTGGTGTCGTCGGTCGCCACCGGGGTGATGAGAACCAGGCAGGCGATGCTGCCCAGCAGCGCCACGACGCCCGCTGCCGCGCCGACCAGGAACGGAATGTCGCGCGTGTTCGTATGCGACGGACTCGGTAGCGCGGAGCGCGGGAGAATGCTCGGAGACGGCCCTGGCCGCGGCGGCGGTGCGCCGTCGGCGAGCAACCGTATCCTCGGCTGCCGAGTCCGCGAGCCATAGCGGTGTCCGGTGTCGAAAGGCGATGGCGGCCTGCGGTTTCCGGCGATCATCGCCAGGACGATCACGCCCGCCGCGAGCACGGTGACGGTGACCGCGCCGAAGAGCAGGCCGGTGTGTAGTGGTGCGGCGGCGAGCACCGCCGAATGCCGCGCATGGGTCATCTGGCCCCCCTGGTTGCCTCGTTCCAGTACCGGTTCGAAGCGGGCCGCTGCGGGTCGCCGTCGGATCACCGGTGCTGGCAAACGGATTCGCCGGAATCAGATCATGCCGTTCACGCGGGTGTCAAAGCGAGTCACCGGGCGCCGCGACAGGGGCACCGCGAATGTAGCCAGAAGTTCGCTGTCCGCGCGGATCTGGGTGCGGATGACTCGATTCGACGCCTGCCCCGAGAATCTGTCGGCGTGGTACGGCATCATCTGTGCACGCAGCCAACCACGAACATTGCTCGGAGTCATCATGCCGTCGCCACGAACCAAGCCGCAGCCCTTGTCGGACAGCGAGATTCAGCAGATCGCCACGGACATCGCCGGTGGCCGCCCGCCCATGGTGTGGTTCACCTCGGCCGCGGTCGGCGTCCCGGAGGGCCGCTCGGGCAAGGTGGTCGCGCTCGGCGACCCGGCCGACGGAGACTTCCTACAGGTCCGGCCGACCGGATCGAAGGATGTACTGTCCTTCTCGCCGACCGAGGTGACATTGACCAAGCCGCCGCGAGGGGCGGCCGGTAGCGCTGCCCAGCCGAAGTCGACAACCAGGAAGGAATCCGCCGTGACCCAGCCGTCGACCGTGACGAGCGCCGCGCCAGCTCCCGCGAGCACCCCCACCCCGAAACCGCAGGCGAGCACCCCCGAAGCGGGCGAACCCGACAGCACGGGCAGAGGTGCGACCAAACAGGCCCCTGCGGCGAACGCGGCCAAGCCCGCGAAGGCCGCCGCCCGCAAGCCGAAGGCGCCCGAGGTCACGGTGACGCTGAGCGGCACCGCCGACGGCGAGTGGTCGGTCGACGTGGTGAGCGGCAAGAAGCGCACGGTGCGCGGCCTTCCGGTGGCCAGTCCCGCGGTCGCGCAGGCGGCCAAGATCCTGCATCCGGAGGTCGCCGAGGTGGTCGACGGGGTCCTGGAGACATTGCGTGGCGCGCAGGAGGCCAAGGTGCAGCAGCTACAGGCGGAGCTGGAGGAGGCCAAGCGCCTGCTGGAGGAACTGAGCGACTGAGTCACACCGCGGTGCTGGTGGACGGGGTTGCCGCGCGCCAGACCCGGCGCTTGGCGTCGGGGGACGGGCACCGTGCGTCCCCATGGAACGCGTACCCCAGCGAGTACTGCTTCGCGTGGTACATGGCCGCGTCCGCGTCCCGGATCAGGCTGTGCACGGCCGGGTCGGAGCCGTGCGGACCCGCGCAGGCGATGCCGACGCTCGCGGTGATCGGGATCTCGCCCGCGCTCAACCCGAACGGCCGCACGAACGCGCCGATCAGCCGTTCGGCCAGCACGGACGCCTCCGGCCGTGCGAGCGGGGACAGCACGACGAACTCGTCGCCGCCGTATCGGGACACGACGTCCTCGCGGCGCACCACACGCCGGATCCGGGCCGCCGCGGTCGCGATCAGCTCGTCGCCCACCGCGTGTCCGTAGCTGTCGTTGACTCGTTTGAAGTCGTCCAAGTCGATGAACAGCAGGCAGATCGGTTGCTCGGCCCAGCGTTCGCGATGCTGCCGCAGTGTGCGCAGCAGCGCGGCGCGGTTCAGCAACCCGGTGAGCATGTCGTGGTCGGCTTGGTACTGCGCGCGCCGCTCGCTGCGGGCGCTGCGCACGATGGCACGCTCGCTGCGCACCAGCATGCCGATCAGTAACAGCGCGAACAGCGACGACACCACCACGCGGTCGAGCGGGTCGAGGCTGGACCCGACCACCGGAACCAACGAGGCCACGATCAGCGCGATCGCGATGAGACTGGCGCGCTGCCTGGAGTGGTGCGGATGGATGCGCCGCGGCGCACCGAGCGTCGCCATGGTGGGATGCAGCGCCGCGGCTCCCACGATGGCGTAGGCGGCCAGAAGCGGAGCCAGCAGGGCCTCGGGTCCGAGGACGGTGGCGCCGGCGGCCTCCAAGCTGTAGCCCAGATCGCCGAGCAATATGGCGACCAACCCGGCGTGCAGCAGCCACAGCGAGGTCTCCGCGCGGGTGGAGGTGGCCATCGAGTGCGAGACCAGAGTGAGCAGCAGCGCGTCGAGCACCGGGTAGATCGCCGCAATCACGACGTCCACGCCGGTTTCGGTCGATCGCAGGATCGGCGAGATGAGGAAGGTCCAGGAGGCGAGCAGCGCGCCGAGCCCGATCAGCGCGGAGTCGAGCATCAGGTCGTAGTTGCCGTGTACCTGGCGGGGCCACAGCCAGATCAGCGCGGCGAGACCGACACCGAGATAGCCGAGCAGCGTGAACGCGTCATCGATCGGATGAAGAGAGTGACCGGACGCGTCGCGCAGCGTGGTGCCGGTCGCGAACAGCACCGCGGAGGCCGATAGCAGATACCACGGCAGCGGGTGCGCCGGCCGGTGCGTGTGCAGACCGACCCCGATCATGGTGAGCGTCTCGCCGACGATGACCGCCATCGTCACGAACGACACCAGCCGCGAGTCGATCGTCAGGTGTATCGCGATCGCGGCCGAGCTGCCGCCCACAAGTACTGCATACCAGCGAAATCCGAGGTGGCGCCGACAGCTGGTCTGCGGCTGCTCGCTGGGTGTCATCAGCCCCCCTTGGTCGCTCCGTCCCCGGTGAACCGGGCCGCGTAGTAGATCTGTGAATCCTCCACCGCGACTTCGACGTTCGCCTGTTCGTCGAGCACTGCCCGAATACTGTCGGCGAACGAGAACCGAGTGTTGTTGTACGAGCAGATGTCCCAACCGACCGCCGCGCGTTCGGCAACCAAAACCTGGACAACTGATTTGATCATGGCATGGAACGCGGCCCCTTGTCGGGCAGTTGGCGCAACAAGGGTGAAACCCGCGTAATAGATCGCGTCGCGCGCCGCGTGTTCAGGGTAGCGGGCGGCGAAATAGTCCGGGCTGATCCACGGCACGGTCTCGAGGTGCCTGGTCAGGGTGGTCACGCCGACGGGCTCACCGGAGCGGGCGTGCGCCACGTGTTTCTGCACGCGCGGATCGCTCATCTCCTCGCGGAACTCCTCCGGATGCAGCACTTGCCGTGCGATGGCCTTCGCGCGCAGCGGGCCGAACGCCTCCTCGTAGAGGCGATGGAACATCTCGATGCGGTCGTCCGGAATCGTCGTCTCGACGGTCACGGCGATCTCGCTCATGCCCGCGCCTCGCTGGCGCTCGGCTCCGGCACGAGCGAGTGCTCGGCTGTGTCCATTGTTCGCTCGCTCATCGCGGACCCCATGGGCTGGTGTGGTAGGCCGCGAGGACCAGCGCGCAGGACGGATCGCCGTCGCAGGTGGTGTCGACGGTGCACAGCTGAACCGGGCCGAAGCCGACGCCGCGGTGGCGGGTCATGTCGGCCAGGCTGGCCCGGATCAGGGCGGTCACCTCCTCGGCCGTCTCGGCCTCGTGCTCCACGAAAAGCCCCGCGCCGGAGCCGTCGTCGCGCAGCGCCCAGCCGATGCCCGCCGCGCCGGTCGCGCCCGGTTCGTGCACGTGCCGCACGGCGTAGACGCAGTACAGGCGATCGCCCCACGGGATCGGCTTGCGCACCCGGCCGACGCGTTCGACGGTCGCGCGCGGCGGAATGACCGACGAAAGCCGGATCAAGTTGGCCTCACCGACGCCGAGGCCGCGCAGCGCCGCGTCGAACGCCGACATGGCGGTCGGCCCGGCTCCGGTCGCCGCGCCTATCTCGATCGTCAGTGGCGCCGGTATCGGACGCAAAGGATCGGTCCGAGGTCGTGCGCGTAACTTGCCGCGCTGGGTGTCGTGAATCATCATGCCCTCCCGATCCGGGGCGGCCACAGATTTGCAGGCCAGCCTTCCGTCAAAATCGACTGTGCGCGACGAACGCCGATCGCGCATCCGAACACGCCGAAAGCGCTGCTCCTGCGGCGTGTCTCGTAACCTGGCAGCAGCGACGAGGACAGCGAGGTACGAGTTTGCGGACATGGGTGGCGCCGGGGCGGGTCAACATCATCGGTGAGCACACCGACTACAACGAGGGCTATGTCCTGCCCATCGCGCTGCCGCTGGTCGTGCGCTGCACGGCGGCGGCGCGCACGGACGGGCGAGTGCGCGTCGGCTCGCGGCAGCGGCCCGGCGAGCCGGTGCTCGTCGCGGTGTCCGAGCTCGCCGCGCAGCGGGCGCGGGTCCCGGGATGGTCACGGTATCCGCTCGGTGTGGTCGCCGAGTTCGCGCGGCGCGGGTTCCGGATTCCGGGCGTCGACCTCGACCTGGACGGCGAGGTGCCGATCGGCGCGGGGTTGTCGTCGTCGGCGGCGCTGTCGTGCGCGGTGGCGGTCGCGCTGCGGGACCTGTTCGCGCCCAGCCTGACCGACCGCGCGTTGATCGATGTGGCACGGGCCGCCGAGAACGACTACGTCGGTGCGCCGACCGGCCTGCTCGACCAGTCGGCCGCGATCCTGTGCACGGCCGGGCACGCGCTGCTGCTCGACGTGCGGGGTTTCGCCGCCGACACCACCGCGCCGCGCGGTGTCGCGCACGAACAGATCCCGTTCGACTTGGACAGCGTCGGACTCCAGCTACTGGTGATCGATACCGGGCAACCGCATGAGCTGGTCGACGGCCGCTACGCCGAGCGCCGCGACCAATGTGCCGCGGCGGCCGCCGCACTCGGCGTCGCCGCCTTGCGCGACGTCGCGTCGGCGGCTGATGCCGACCGGATCGCCGATGACGTGCTGCGCCGCCGGGCCAGGCACGTGGTGACCGAGAACGCCAGGGTGCTTGCGGTTGCCGAGAAATTGCGAGATGGCGTCGACCCGCGCGGCATCGGTCCGATCCTGACCGCGGGGCACGCCTCGCTGCGGGATGATTTCGAGGTGTCCACCCCCGCGTTGGACGCCGCGGTCGACGCCGCGCTGGCCGCGGGTGCGTACGGCGCGCGCATGGTGGGCGGCGGATTCGGCGGAAGCGCCATCGCCCTGGTCGATCAGGAGCGGACCGAGGCCGTGGTGGAGTCGGTGCGAAGACGTTTCGCGCACGCGGATCTGCCCGATCCCCGCACGTTCGTGGTGGTGCCGTCGGCCGGAGCGCACCGGGTCGGTTGAGCGACCGTCCAGATTTCTGCGTGAATGTGCCACGCGGGTAGGGCACGATCACGCACAGTATGTGTCAGCCGACACCATTCGGCGGGCGACGAGGAGGTCGCGCGCGCCGGCAGGACCAGCACGACGCACGATCTCGCACGACGAAACGATCTCGCTCGACGCCCGGGTTTCACCGCCAGGAGGAACGCTGTGCCGCTTGCCGACCCATACGTACTCGCCGCCGTGCCGGTCGTTTCGCACCCGGGCGCACCGAGCACGCATTTCGAAGCCGCGGAGACGCTCCGGCTGGACGCGCAGCCGGTCGATTACGCGCTGGTCGCCCTGTACTTCGTGTTCGTGCTCGGCATCGGCCTGCTGGCCAGGCAGCGCGTGTCCTCCAGCATCGACTTCTTCCTGTCCGGCCGCTCGCTGCCCGCCTGGGTGACCGGTCTGGCGTTCATCTCCGCCAACCTCGGCGCGGTCGAGATCATGGGCATGTCGGCCAATGGCGCCGAGTACGGCTTCCCGACCTTCCACTACTTCTGGATCGGCGCGATTCCGGCGATGCTGTTCCTCGGCGTGGTGATGATGCCGTTCTACTACGGGTCCAAGGTGCGCAGCGTGCCGGAGTTCATGCGCAGGCGCTTCGGCACGGGCGCCCACTTGGTCAACGCGCTGAGCTTTGCCATCGCGCAGATCCTCATCGCGGGCGTCAACCTGTATCTGCTCGGTTCCATCGTGAACGTGCTGCTGGGCTGGCCGCTGTGGGTGTCGGTGATCGTTGCGGCGGCGGTCGTGCTGTCCTACATCACCCTCGGCGGCCTGTCGGCCGCGATCTACAACGAGGTGCTGCAGTTCTTCGTCATCGTGGCCGCGCTGCTGCCGCTCACCCTGGTCGGGCTGCACAAGGCCGGCGGCTGGGAAGGGTTGCAGGACAAGATCACCGCGTCGCCGGGCGGAGCGCAGCAGCTGGATTCCTGGCCGGGCAACGCGCTGAGCGGGTTCGGCGACAACTTCCTCTCGGTGCTCGGCATCGTGTTCGGGCTCGGGTTCGTGCTCTCGTTCGGGTACTGGACCACGAACTTCGTGGAGGTGCAGCGCGCGATGGCGACGCACTCCATCTCGGCGGCGCGGCGCACCCCGATCATCGGCGCCTATCCGAAGATGTTCATCCCGCTCATCGTGGTGATCCCCGGCATGATCAGCGCCGTCCTGGTGCCGCAGATGGCCGAGTACAAGGCGGCGGAGACGGCGAATCCGGACCTCCAGAGCGACACCACCTACAACCAGGCACTGCTGTACCTGATGAAGGACGTGCTGCCCAACGGGCTGCTGGGCGTGGGGCTGGCAGGCCTGCTCGCGGCGTTCATGGCGGGCATGGCGGCCAACGTCTCCGCGTTCAACACCGTGTTCAGCTACGACCTGTGGCAGCAGTACGTGCGGCGCGAACAGCCGGATGGCTACTACCTCGGCGTGGGCAGGCTGGCCACCGTTGGCGCGACGGTGGCCGCGATCTTCACCGCGTTCATCGCCTCCGGGTTCAGCAACATGATGGACTACCTGCAAACCCTGTTCAGCTTCTTCAACGCGCCGCTGTTCGCCACGTTCATTCTCGGCATGTTCTGGAAGCGGATGACGCCCGCGGCGGGCTGGATGGGTCTGGTCTGCGGAACCGGCTCGGCCATCGTGGTTTTCATCCTGCACGAAGCCGAGGTGTTCGAATTGTCCGGCCAGGGATCGAGTTTCGTCGCGGCGGGTGTCGCGTTCGTGGTCGATATCGTGGTCAGCGTGGCGGTCACCCAGGTGACGCAGCCGAAACCGGCGGCCGAGCTGATCGGGCTGGTGTACTCGGAGACGCCGAAAGAGGTGCGTACCGATCCGGAGGCCGACGCGCTGCCCTGGTATCAGCGTCCGGTCCTGCTGGCCGGCATCGCGCTCGTGCTCGTGATCGCCCTCAACATTTTTATCGGATAAGGAGCTGCCGCAATGCTTTTCGACATCCGCACCATTGTCGGCGCGCTACTCGGCTGTTATGCGGTCGTCCTCATCGTCACCGGCCTGGTGCACGACACCGCGGCCGACCAGGTCAAGACCGGTGGCGTCAACGTGAACTTGTGGTCCGGGATCGGCATGGGCGTGGTTGCGCTGGCCTTCGTGGCCTGGACGCTGCTGCGTCCGGTCCAGGTGCCGCCCGAACCGCACGTGCCCGCGGACCACACCGCCGCGGGCACGGACTCCGTGTGAACGGCGGCGCCCCCAGAGGTGGGTGGCGCCGCCGTTGTCGGGCGGATCAGGCGTCCGGGCGGGGGATGTCACCGCGCCAAGCGCCGGTCTCGCGGCCTTGGCCCTCGATGAAGTCCTTGAAGCGCTTCAAATCACCGTTCACCCGGTGCTTGAGGACGCCGAGTTTGTCGGCGACGTTCTCCACGAACCCTTCGGGATCGACATCCATCTGCGCGGTCACCCTGGTGTGGGTGTCGTCGAGCCGATGGAACGTGACGACGCCCGCGTGATTGGGCCCGCTGTCGGACCTCCAGGCGACTCGTTCGTCGGGATGCTGCTCGGTGATGGTCGCGTCGAACTCCCGCGTCGACGGGCCGACATGGACACGCCAGTGCGTGTGCCGGTCATCGAGCTGTTCGACAGCTTCCACACCCTCCATGAACTGCGGAAACGACTCGAACTGCGTCCATTGGTTGTAGGCGGTGCGAACCGGGACCTCGACGTCTACCGTGGCGGCCATTGTGCTCACTGCGTACTCCTTTCCTCGCCCGGCCGCGCAGGCGTATGGGATGCCTCGCCCTCGCGCGGCCCGGCGCTGGTCTGCGGTCGTACTTCGTCCGGCAGCGCCCGTCGGGTATCTCCGGTGGACACCTCGGAGGGCGACTCGGACAGTGACCGCGTACCCGGGCACCGTGGGCACAAACAAGCGCCGACCGACTACACCAGCAACACGCTCGCCGCGTAGGAGTCCAGGTTGCGCACGGGTTGCGTCGACGCCCACGGTTCGAATTTCGCTCGCGTCTGCGCATAGGCCTGCCGCACACGCGGCGAGGTGTTCTGTGCGGCCAGCTCCAGCGCGGTTCTGGCGGCCTCGCACGCGCGGTCGATATCGTGCGCGACCGTCAGCTGTGCGAGGCTGAGGCTCCACAGTGCCCGGTCGCGACTGGCGTGGGCCGGGATCAGGCTCAGCACGTCCTCGATCGTCTCGGCCGCAACGCCCACCTCGCCACCCGTCTCGAGGCACCGGGCGGTCATCGCGCCCGTCGTCCACGCACTCTGGTAGTAGCAGTACGACTCATCCGGTGTCGTCTGCCCGGCGAAGTCGTCGCTCACCCGGAAGAGCTGTAGCCACGCCTCGGATTTCCGTCCGTCGGATGCGAATGCCTGTGCTGCGCAAAGCTTTCGGAAGTCATCGACGCGACCGTCCCGGACCGGCATGCGCAGCATGCCATCCGCGATACCCGCGGCGGTGCGGAACTGGCGCAGTTCCACCGCCAGCTGGGTGCGGTGGCAGAGAATGCCGGTCGCGATATCGGCGTCACCGGATTCCTCCGCGTGCTGGTAGGCGATCCGGAACAGCTGGTCGGCCCGCCCCAGGTCGCCCTGATCCCACGCCGCCCACGCGCTGCTGGCCGTGGCCTCGCCGGTCAATGATTGCAGCGCCGGACGCAAGGTCGCGGGGCACTCCCGCAGCAGCGCCGCGCACGTCTGTGCCTGAGCTTCGATAATGGATCGAGCGGCGTCGGAGCCCAGCTGATCGTCCAGCAGCTGCGCCGAGTGCAGGGTACTTCGGAGATGGCCGATCGCGTCCGGCGTGACAGTCGGAGAACCACTCGCGCTCAGTGTCGCCGCGCCGACGACCGCGCCGGTGGTGGCAATGAAGTCTCGCCGGTTCACGTCCAAGTCTCCAATCAACGCTCGAAAACGCTGTTGTGCCCCATGGTCCGCATCTTCGAGAACGCTGTCCAGCCGCGCCTGAAACCCGACGCTCACCTGACGGTGTAGCCGGCTCTCCCAAAAGCTGACCGTTCGCTGACCGCAACGCAGCAGCTCAGCGAGCTCGCTCTGGGTCAGCCTGCACGCGTCCCGGAGCGCCTTCACTTCCGCGCCGGTCCACATCGTCACCATATCTGCCACGGTGCCCCCTTGCACTGTCAGACGGTCATTGCTGTCGATTGCTGAAGGCTGCGTGCTCGTTACCTTCCACGAGGCATTTTGACCCGGCATGATCGTATGCGTACCCGGAACCGGGAAACCTTGTCGCACAACCGAACCCCTATGCGACGGGACATCCGACTCGTGCACGAAGCATGGAGTCGGCTGGCGTACCCCCGCGCCTCGGTTCCGGGTCACCCCACGACGATGACGGCCGAAATCCATTCCCCGCGACCACAGGCGGCCTCATGAACTACGACCATCGAGCCATGGCCGAGATCGCTGTTCTCGCCGACCTCATCGCGGCGATCGACACCGCCCTGGCCGATGCCGCCCACCGCGACCGGCACCCCGACACTCGGCGCGCACATGTCTTCGCGGTCGTGCTGTACGAGCTGATCGCCAGTGCGCGCACGGTGGTCGGTCCCGACGGCGGCCGCCTGTACGCGGCGCCGATCCTCGATTCGGTCCTCGACGACGCACCCGCCGCCGACGAACTTTCCATCCTGGACCTCTTGGTGCCGGTGCTCGTCGCCTCGCACATCGCGAACGAAGCCTGACCGGCCCCGGCTTCTCCAATGCCTCGCGGCACGTTGCCGCGGTAATCCATGGTGTGCGAAGACCATTCGCCGGCGATGTGGTCTGCTGTGTCTACTGAGCGCCGAGATCCGCGATCGGATCGACGGCCGAATTCATCGGCAGCAGTTGGGATCCAGTACCACGCACAGCGCGGCGAGGGCATCGCGGCGGGCGCGGTGGAAAGTGTTCATGCCGCGGCGTTCGGATTCGACCAGGCCCGCCTTGCGGAGCTGGCCGAGGTGATGGCTGACCGTCGATTCGGACAACCCGACCGCCGCGGCGAGATCGCCGCCGTTCTCCTGCCCGTCCGAACTGGTCAGCAGGAGTGACAGCAGCCGGACGCGCACCGGATCGGCGATCGCCTTCAAGCGCAGCGCCACCTCCAGCGCGGCGTTCTCGTCCACCGGCCCGGCCGCGACCGGCGGGCAGCAGACCGGAGCGGACATATCGATCACGGGCAACGTCTTGGGCATGGGATCAACACTACCCGCGGCATTGACATATGTCGAAAAGGTGAGCAGACTCGACAGCGTCAGTTCTTCGATATATGTCTCACAAGTGGAGGTTGTCATCATGTCCCGTATCCAGCTCGCCCTCAACGTCGACGACATCGAGCAGGCCGTGCAGTTCTACTCGACCCTGTTCCATGCCGAACCGGCCAAGCGCAAGCCCGGCTACGCGAACTTCGCCATCGCCGAGCCGCCCCTGAAACTGGTGTTGATCGAGAATCCAGGCCAGGGCGGCAGCGTCAATCACCTGGGTGTCGAGGTCGAGACCTCGGACCAGGTCCATGCCGAGATCGCGCGCCTGTCGGAGGCGGGTCTGTTCACCGAGGAACAGATCGCCACCACCTGTTGCTTCGCCACCCAGGACAAGGTCTGGGTCACCGCGCCGGACAAGGAGCGCTGGGAGGTCTACACCGTCCTCGCGGACAGCGAAACCTTCGGCACCGCACCGGAACTCGGTACCGCACCCGAACTCGGCGATGCCGAAGCGGTCCAGGCGTGCTGTGGCACCGCTGAGGACGCCGCGGCCGAGGGATCGTGCTGCAGCGCCACCGCGAAGAAGGAAGCCGTCGCCTCCGGCGCCGGCTGCTGTAGCTGACGCGTTCTCCGCGCAGGTTGTTCACCAGGTGTTCGCTTGCCTGCGGATTCGATGGCCATCAATATCGATGCGTGTCTATATTCGAGTTGCCGCTGACGGACGTGACCTCGCCGTCGTGCGAGGTCACGCCCCTGGTTCGCGAACCGCTGACCGCCGCGGCCGCCGCCGACCTGGCCTCTGTGTTCAAAGCGTTGGCGGATCCGGTCCGGTTGCGGCTGCTGTCCGTCGTCGCGAGCCGCGCCGGGCAGGAAGCCTGCGTCTGCGATCTGTCGGAAGGGTTCGACGTCAGCCAGCCGACCATCTCGCACCATCTGAAGGTCCTGCGCGAAGCCGGATTGCTCAGCAGTGAGCGGCGCGGATCGTGGGTCTACTACCGCGTCGAACCCGCCGCCCTGCGACAGCTGTCGCAGCTGCTCGACATCGCGGTCGCCCGATGAACGACCTCGCGCGGCGGCTGATCGCCGAATTCACCGGCACCGCGTTACTGGTCACCGTCGTGGTCGGCTCCGGCATTGCCGCCCAGCAGCTCTCGCCGAATGATGTCGGCCTCCAATTGCTGCAGAACTCGACCGCGACCGTGTTCGGGCTGGCCGTGCTGATCCTCGTCTTCGGACCGGTCTCCGGCGCCCACTTCAACCCAGTGGTCTCCGCCGCCGACTGGCTGCTGGGCCGCCGCCACGGCACCGGCCTCACCGGCCGCGATGTGGGCGGATACCTCATCGTCCAGGTCGGCGGGGGAATCGTGGGAGCGGTGCTGGCCAGCATCATGTTCGACCAGGCTGCATTACAGATCTCCACCCACCACCGCATCACCAGCGGTCACCTCGTCGGCGAGATCGTCGCCACCGCCGGACTGATCGCGGTCATCTTCGCCCTCGCCCGCAGCGGCCGCGCCGCACTGTCCGCAGCAGCGGTCGGCGCATACATCGGGGCGGCCTATTGGTTCACCAGCTCCACCTCGTTCGCCAACCCCGCCGTCACGATCGGCCGCGTTTTCTCCGACACCTTCGCCGGAATCGCCCCGGCCTCGGCGCCTGGCTTCATTGCGGCCCAGATCGTGGGTGCACTGATCGGATTGGCGCTGGTCGGCGTCCTGTATCCGACCGCCGCTGCGGCGGCCGACAACGTCGTCGTCCCGCACGGCGCCGACCACTCGCTTCCCGATTCCCGCTGAACGGCTCGATCCGCGACCAGATCGAAACCCGCGTCCGCGCCCTACTCACCAGACCCCAGCCGCTGAAAGGCCGTCCCCCCATGGTTTCCAAACCCAGTGTCCTTTTCGTCTGCGTCCACAACGCGGGCCGCTCCCAGATGGCCGCCGCCTTCCTCACCCACCTCTCCGGCGACCGCGTCGATGTCCGCTCGGCAGGCTCCGCCCCCGCCGATCGGATCAATCCGGTCGCGGTGGAGGCGATGCGGGAAATCGGCATCGATATGTCCGCGGAAGTGCCGAAGGTGCTCACCGACGAGGCAGTGCAAGCATCCGATGTGGTGATCACGATGGGATGCGGCGACGCCTGCCCCTATTTCCCCGGAAAGCAGTATCTGGACTGGAAACTCGACGACCCAGCGGGCCAGGGCATCGAAGCGATCCGCCCGATCCGCGACGAGATCGAACAACGCATCCGCGACTTGCTCGACGAGCTGGGGATCAAGCCGGTTGCCTGACCACCGGCGCTTGGAGACGACAGGCTTTCACGCGGGACTGTTCTACCCCGACCGGATTCTCGGTTCCTGAATCACCCCGGCAGGCTCGCTCGATCTCGCCGTCCGGCCGTTGCATCGCTCGCAGCGATCCGCCGCCCCTGTTCGGCGCTGGGCGCCGTCGACAACGCCGAGGCCGTTGACGTCGCCCAGCATCGGGCGGGTGCGCTGGAACACAGCGCCCAGGTGTCGCCGCTCGGCGGCCGAATCGAGCGCCTACCCGTTCGCCGTCAGTGCGGCGATGTCTTCGATCCGCACGACCTTCCCGCTCGCTCCCCAGTTGCCCTCCGGGATCTCATTGATGTGCACCCACGCGGTCGCGGGCTGTGTGAATCGCGTGGGATCGTCATCGGCGTCCGCGAGCACCTGGGTGACTCGCTCCACGATGTCCTTGCGCTTGTCGTCGTTCATCGAGCCGGCCGGAACTCCGACTCGTACCACGTACTTCGGCTTCTCTCCGGCAGGCAATTGCCGACCGCCCACGAACCATGCGTCGATCTCGTTGACCACCAGCCAGGAGATGGATCTGGCCGCCTCGGTGTCCGGTGCGCCCTCGGCCACCATCACCTCGGATACCAGTCGCGCGCCGATCTTTTCGCGGCGCGCGTCGTCGAGCGACCCCTTGGGGATGAACAACTCCACAAACGGCATCAGTTAGTCCTTTCATTGAACTCGGTATGAAACCGAAGCTACCCCTGTGAGTTCAATGAATCAACCCTCTAGAATGGGGTCATGCACCGAACCAGCTTCGCGGAGATGCACTGCTCCATCGGGCAGTCCCTGGAACTCGTCGGGGAGTGGTGGACTCCGCTGATCGTGCGGGACCTCTACCTCGGTCTGCACCGGTTCGACGACATCGCGGAGAACCTCGGCATCTCCCGCAACCTGCTCACCCGCCGGTTCGACACGCTGGTCGGAAACGGCATCGTGGAGCGCCGGGTGTATCAGGAACGGCCGCTGCGGCACGAGTACCACCTCACCGAGGCCGGCCGCGAACTCGTGCCAGTGCTGATGGCGCTGATGGCATGGGGCGACAAGTGGGCTACGCCGCCGGGCGGGCCGCCGGTGCGTCTGTTGCACGACGACTGCGGCGAGACGTTCACCCCACAGGTCAGCTGTTCGGCATGCGGGAAGCCGGTGACCGCGACGACCGTGACGGCACTGCCCGGGCCCGGCGCCGCCTCGGGACCTGGCACAAGGGTCCTGGCCCGCCACCGTTCCGACCCGGACGGTGTCCTGGCCGAGGGGCGAGCCGGAGGCGCGGCCGTCGAATCGGAGTGAGCGTGTGGGCCGAGCCGCAGCACCTTCGGCCGCCGTTCGGCGTGATACGGACGGGCGAGTACCCCGAGTGGAACGTGGTCGCGGCTACGGACCCGAGCGAAGTCGCGGAATCAGCCGCGGCTGACCACGCCCGTGCGAGTGCCAGCGGCTCGCCACCCGCCGCGCCGGATAAGTTCAGGCGACCGACCAACCTGAACAGGAGCCAGTAGTGCCTATCGAGCACGAAGCCAAAATCCTCGGCATCGACCCCGACACCATCGGACAGCACATCGTGGACAAGGGCGGCCGAAAACTCGGCGAGCGATTCATGCGCCGCTACGTCTACGACATCACGCCGGGCGATGAATCGAAGTGGATCAGGCTGCGTGACAACGGAACCCGAACCACGCTCGCCGTCAAGCAGATCACCAGCGACGCCATCGACGGCACCCACGAAGTCGAGGTGGGCGTCGACGACTTCACCGCCACCAACGCACTGCTCGAGATGCTGGGCTTCACCGCGAAGTCCTACCAGGAAACCAGGCGGATCAGCTTCGTGCTCGACAGCGCCCAGCTCGAGATCGACACCTGGCCGCAGATCCCGCCGTACCTGGAAATCGAAGCCGCGACGAAGGATGAAGTGATCCGGATCGCCGAACTGCTCGGCTACACCGAAGCCGACCTCACCGGCGAGAACACGATCAAGATCTACGCCCGGCACGGCATCGACCTCAACACCGTCCGCGAATTACGGTTCTGAGCTGATCTCCCACTCGGACTACTCGGAGGCGCGCTAGTGCAAGCACGTTGGCGCGCAAAGTCTCACTATCAGATGGCCGGGGGTCGGCAATGCCCCCGGCCCGAGACACGTGCAGTCTCGGTACCGAGGGCCAAAGTGGTGTGCGAGTAGAGCCCGGCTGCTCGCCGGGCCATGCCACTACTTCTGCGGTTCGGCCGGCTTGCCCGGCATGGGCGAGTTGATCGTGGTGAAGTACTGGATGGCCGCGCCGATGGCGACCGGGGCGGTGACCAGGATCTGGCCGGCGACGGTGCCCAGTGCTCCGACCGCGACGATGCCGCCCAGGCAGCCGACAGCCGCCGCCGGGATGAACGGGCCGAACATGCCGACGATGGTGGCGGCGGCGACGGTGGCTCCGGCGATGCCGCCGAGGATGCAGCCGACCGACGCGCCGCCGATGCCACCGACCAGGGTGCCGATCGAGGCGCCCACCGAGATGGTGCTGGTCATGCGGGACCAGGCCGCCTGCTCACGGTCGTACTCGGTCTTCCACGGCGCCTTGTCCTCGAAAGGGAGGGCGACCGGCTTGTAGGTGGCGTGCGCCATATCGAACTGCGGAGTCAGCGTGGCGGTGCGGTCGGAAATCTCGGCGGCGATGGGGAATTCGAAGTCGTCGATGCGGAAGGTCAGGGGCGCGCCGGCAACGACGGTGCCGTCGGCGGCCTTGACCTTCAGCATGTGGTCCTCGACCACCAGCGAACCGGCGTCGATGGTAATGACGCTGGAGGTTTCGGTGGCGTAGGCGGTGAAACCGACGGCTTCGGCCTTGGGGGACGCGGCCTCGGCGGAATCGGCCTCGACGGACGTGCCTTCGCCGGAGGTGGTCTCGACGGACGTGGTGTCGGCGGGAGCGACGTCGGGAGCGGCCGAGCTGGTGCCCGCGGCAATGCTCACCGCGGCGGTGGTGAACGCGGCGGCCAGGGCTAGTTTCGTGATCTGCATGGGAATTCCTTGGTTTCGGAGGCATGGCGGTACGACGGCCATACCTATGACGTTCGGTAGGTCGTGGGTAACGGGCCTTCGCCCGGTGGATGTGTGAACTAGGAGGTGGCGCGCACCCGTCCGACGAGGCCGAGCAGGATGTCGACGGCGAGGAAGGCGAGCAGGCTCAACCCGACCAGCGGGACGAACCAGCCGACCACCAGCGCGGCGGCCAACAGCGGCACGGCCAGCCACGGCGCGCTCTGGCGCAACGCGCCGCGCCGCGGAGCCCGGCCCATGGCGAACCGCCCCGCGTCGCGAGTCGGTCGCCTGCGCCACCACAGCAGGTAGCCGCGCACGATCACGGTGATCAGGCCGATCATCGCCGCGAGCAGCAACAGCTGGTTGAGCAGCCCGAACATCAGCCCCATATGGAACTGGATGCCCCAGTTGGTGAGCTTGGCCATCAGCGGCCAGTCGGCGTAGGCCAAGCGGTCGGTGATCGTGCCGGTAGCGCCGTCGACCGCGACCGCGTCGACGGTGTAGGTGCCGGGCATCCGGCGTTCCTTCACCGCGAATGCCTTCCCGGGTGCGCCCGGAATGGCGATCTCGGCCGCTTGGGTGATCCCCTCGGCGCGGGCGGCCGCATATACCTGATCCAGCTGGGCGATCCGGTCGGCCGGGTCGGCGGACGTGTGCTCGACATGGCCGCCGCTGTGATGATCGGAACCCGAATCATGCGCGGAGGCAGTGCTTCCGGGCAGCGTGGTGCTGACCGCCGGTGTGGTCCAGCTCAATTGCTGACGCAGTTCGGTGATGTTCTCACCGGCGTACGTAGACCAGGTCATACCGGTCACCGAAAGCAGCAGCGCCAGGGGGAGCACCCAGATACCCACCGCGCCATGCCAATTCAGTGTGCGCCCGCGCGCGCGTTGCGACCGGTCGGCCGCGAACAGCCAACCCCAGCCGTTGCGGGCGCGTCGGCTCCGCACGCGGCGCACCCAGATGACCAGACCGGCCAGCCCCACGATCCACAGCCAGGACGCGGCGAGCTCGCTGTAGATCCGGCCCGGCTCGCCCAGGTGCAGGTCCCGATGCAGTTTGTCGATCCAGGTGCGCATCGGCAGCGCACCCGAGCTGCCGTAGACGACGGAATCGCCCACCGGCAATGCGGTATACGGGTCGACGAATACCGCGCGCCGTTCGGACTCACCCAGCGAGGGATCGCTGAACAGCACGCGGGTGGTGTCCTCGGCGCCAGCGGCCGGAGCGACCGCGACCAGCTGCAAATCCGGCTGGATAGCGAGCTGTGTGGTGACGGCGGCACTGACCTGCTCCGAGAGCGGCTTCGGTGTTCCGGTCTGCGTGACTGTCAGCAGGTCGCGCGACATGATCGACTCGAGCGTCGGCGATATCGCGTAGAGCGCACCGGTGAGGGCCGCGATCAGGATGAACGGTCCGACGAACACACCTGCGTAGAAATGCAGCCGCATGGTGAGCGCGTACAGGCCATTGCGGCCGGACCGGCCGGTGGCGGCGGGGGTGTCCGACGGCTCCGGTAAGGCGTCGGACGTGGTTATTTCTGTTGTACTCACGGTCGTTTCGTTTCTGACGTCGGGAACCCGGGCGCGGGAAGCAGACCGTCGTCCTGAGTGGCCGATGCGCATGTGGCGCTCTTGCCGACGGCGGACAGCGCGTACCTCGCACGCAGCCGGTCGCACGTCGCGGAACTACGTTCGGCGACGGACGTCTCGGTCGAGGTCGAGGGCGGCGGACGCGCTCACCTCTCGGGGGCGCGATATCTGCCGCGATACGCGGAAGGTTGCCATGCGAACCCGCGCAACGGCGTCGTCTCCGCACGCTCAGGCGTGGGCACGAGGATGCGAGCGAGCAAGACTCAGGCCACGGCGTTCCTTACACCGGGTGTGGGGAAAGATCAGACAGCGACCGGAAGCGGCGGACCGCGCGTGCGCAGCGATTCGACGGCGAGCACCCGCAGGATGACGCGGTCGCGATGGTCCGTGCGCAGCGGCGCGCGGTCCGCGACCACAGGCGGAATGTGGCGCACCGGCAGCACACGGGACAGCACCGCCGTGCCGATCCGGTACGCGGCCTCCGCGCCGCGGATCACGACGGACGCCGCGAGCGCCGCGAACAGGTGTGCGGTGAGCATGGTGGGGGTCAGCTGGGCATCACCGTGATGCACGTGTCCCGAGCTGATGCCCATGCTGAAGTGACCGAGTAACTGTCCGGCCACGAGCGCCGCGACCAGCCCGGTCGAGGACTCGCGCAGCGGGGCCAGACCGGCAACCAAGGCGCCGACCACGGCGGACGCGGCGGCGAGCAGCGCAAGCGTGGTGGTATCCGGTGACATTCCGCCGGACGCCCACCCGTGTGCCGCAACGGAAATGGCACCTGAGATCGCACCGGCCGAACCACCGCGCACTTGCGCGACGGCGCCGCGTCGTCCCGCGGCAGGCCGGTCGATACTCACCCGCTGATGATAGCCGACCAATTGCACGCGATCCTCGATGAAGGGGCATCCGGTCACGGACGGCAGTGCGAGGTGGCGCTGCACGCGCCGCTCGTGAAGCTCTCGGACCAACCTCGACGTGGCGGTACTATTGCTGCCCCGTCCTGGTAGGCGACGGCTCCTCGAGGGCTCCATCGCCTTCGGGGCGCCCAACGGTCGGCGCCGGCCGTGGCTTCGCCATGTCGGTGAGCGGGCGGCCGCCGCCGGCGTTTTTCCCGGGCAAGGACCGACCGGTGCTGATTGCACTGTGCGAGGTGGGTTGGGGCCGGTCGAGCCGGTGTAATGCGAAGGCCGCGACGACACCGATCATGCTGAGCCCAAGCCAGACCGCCCAGTCTGCTCCGAGGTCGCGGGCGGCTCCGACAACCGCGCCGGTGGCGAGGTTGCCCGCCAAGATGCCGACACCCACCACCGTGTTGTAGAACCCGTAGTGGGTCGCCACCAGCTTTCCGCCTGCCAGGGACACGACGGTGTCCATCTCGAACGGAAAAACCGCCGCCGTGCCCACGGCCAGCAACGCGGCCGACACCAGTAGCGCCGTCACCGCGGCACCGGTACCGAATCGCTGCGAGTCCGGGATCGCCATCAAGGGCAGAAACGACGCCGCAAGAATTCCCATCCCGACAACCAAGCTGCGCCCGGAGCCCCACCTGGCGGCGAACCATCCGGTGATACGCAACTGCCCGGCCACAGCTACCACTCCCGACACTACGAACACCGCCGACACCAGCAGCTGCGATTGTGCGCCCGCCACGAATTCCGCCTGCAGCGGCA
Organism: Nocardia sp. Marseille-Q1738; assembly: GCF_965283145.1. Classification (NCBI taxonomy): domain Bacteria; kingdom Bacillati; phylum Actinomycetota; class Actinomycetes; order Mycobacteriales; family Nocardiaceae; genus Nocardia; species Nocardia sp. Marseille-Q1738. The sequence goes on from NZ_CBDIMS010000002.1 coordinate 291,964, forward strand.
GCGCGAGATACACCTGGAACGACAGCACATACGAGCCGATCATCGCCACCGCGAACCACACGAACCGCGGGTTACCGGCTACCGTCCGCCAATCATCGAGCACTCGGGTCTTCTCGACCGCCACCTCGGCCCGGCGCGCGGGCAGCGCGAACAGCTGCGCCACCGTCAGCGCCGCGAACACCACCGCCGCCACGCCCGCGGTCACCCGGAAATCCAGCGCCATCAGTGCCAGACCCACCAGCGGTCCCGCCAGGATGCCCGCCTGATAGAAGATGTTGAACACCGCGAACGCTTCCACCCGCCGCTCCCCGGTATCGGCCGCGAGATACGCCCGCACCGCCGGGTTGAACAGCGCACCGGCGAAACCCGTCGCCGCCGAAGCGATCAGCAACCCCGGCAGTGACGTCGCGAACACCAACAGCGCGAAACCGCCGGTGCGCAGCAGGCAACCCGCGACGATGAGCGGTTTGTAGCCGAGCCGGTCGGCCAGGGTGCCACCGAGGAGGAACATGCCCTGCTGGGAGAAGTTCCGTACTCCCAGCACGAGCCCGACCGCCCACGCCGCCAAACCGAGCGGACCAGCCAGGTATCCGGCCAAATAGGGCATCAGCATGTAGAAGCCGAGATTGATGCCGAACTGGTTGACCATCAACAACCTGGCGGCGAGGTCGAAGCTACGAAACTTTCGGAATACCGTCACGAGGCCGACTCCCCGATGCCGGCCGAGTCGCGCGGATCGACGACCGTCGCGCAGCGAGTCCAGGAACGGACCACCCGCTCGGCCGGATGCGCGATGGTGTCCGGTTCCACCGGCGGGTCGGCATCGAGCAGACCGTGCTCGTGGCAGTAGGCGTCGTTGTAGACGGTGTCGAAGTAGCGGTGCGGCCCGTCCGGGAACACGGCCGCGATCCGAGCATCGTCATCGTGGACGCGGGCCGCCCAGCCGGCGACCAACGCCACGGCACCCACACTCCAGCCGCCGGAGGCATAGTGCGTCGCGGCCAAGGCGCGGCAGGCCCACACCGCCTCCGACGGAGCTACCCAATGCACCTCGTCGAAGGCGCCGTAGTCGACATTCGTCGGGTAGATGCTGGAGCCGAGGCCCCGCATCAGGCGGGGACCCGCCGGTTGGCCGAAGATCGTCGAGGCCACCGTATCCACGCCGATGAGCGTCAGGTCCGGGTTGAACCGGCGTAGCACCCGCGCCACTCCCGCCGAGTGCCCACCGGTACCCACCGCGCACACCAGCACATCGACTGAACCGAGCTGTTCGATCAGCTCGAGCGCCAGGGATTCGTAGCCGGCGACGTTGTCCGGATTGGTGTACTGGTCCGGGCACCACGCATCGGGTTCCCGGTCGAGCAGTTCGTTCACCCGGTCGCGGCGCGCCTGCTGCCAGCCTCCGGTCGGATGCGGCTGCGCCACGAGATCTACCCGCGCCCCATAGGCCGCGAGCATCCGCGCGACGATGGGCTCCAGACCCGTATCGGTCACCACAGTAACCGGGTGCCGGTAGGCCATCCCTGCCAGTGCCAATCCCAAACCGAGTGTGCCACTGGTGGATTCGATCACCCGCGCCCCCGGTGCCAGATCGCCGCGTTCCTCGGCGCGGCGCACCATGTGCAGTGCCGGGCGATCCTTCATGCCGCCGGGATTGAATCCTTCGAGCTTGGCCCAGAACCCGCGGCCTGCGGGCGCCAGCGGAGCGCCGACCCACAGCACCGGGGTATTTCCCACCAAATCGCGCGGCTGCCGAGCAGCATCCGGTGCGGTGACGAGAGCCGCCGGCATCAGCCTGGGATTGTGCAGCACAACCTTGTTCATCTTGTGGCTTCCTGTATCGAGACCGCCGCAACAAGGCGGCTAAGACGTGAGCGGGCAGCGAACACCAGCCGACAACGCAATAAGCGTCGGCTTGGCGCTGACCGATCAGCGTCGCGAGATACAGAACCGCGTGAGAATGTCCCGCCCATCGGCAACGGGCAGACACGCCACCGGCGGGCCACGCACGCCACCGCCGGTAGACCACAGAGCGGTCGCGACAACCACGACCACAGCCAGGATCAAGGTCAACAGCTGCACCAGCAGCGGCCCAGCAGCGGTGCCCGGCAACACCGACTTGACGATGCAGTGGACCATATGCGGACCGCAGTCATCGTCGAAAAGGTCGATGACCCCATGCTCGAGATCCGCCGACACAGAATGTGTGACATGCCCGGCGGCCGAGGTGTGCGTCGGATGCAGATGTCCAGCGTCACCCAACAGCGCACAGTCGATCATCGGCGCTACAAGCAACACGGCCATCAGCAGTGCCGCAACATAGCCACCGCGCCGCAATCGACCTATGACGCTCACAGTGAACCAATCGTAGCGACGCCGCGGTCGCTGGTGAGCATTCCACCGGGCAGTCTGTCCAGGCCGGACCCGCCGGGTGTGGCGGGTCCGGCCGCGTGGGCATCGTGACCGACCGGCTCGGAGGGTGCCGGCCCGATTGCGGCGCCGACACCGAGCGCGATCCCGAAGACCGCCGCGAGGCCGAGGACGAAGCCGGCGAACTTGCGGGTCGCGTTCATCGGGAGGCTCCTTGTTCCAGGCAATGCGGGTAAGTGATCAGTCGGCGAGTTGGTAGCCGGCTTCATCGACCGCCGCGGCGATCGCGTCGCGCTCGACGGGCGCCCCGCTGTCGATCGTGACCAGTCCACTGGCGAGGTGGACATCGACGGACGTGACGCCGTCGATCTTTCCGACCTCCTCGCGGACCGACGAGACGCAGTGACCGCAGGTCATGCCGATGACCGTCACGGTGGTGGTGGTCGCGGTGCTCATGGTGTTGCCTCCTGGTGCCATAAACATACCCCTCTAGGGTATATCATCATGCGATTTCGGTGACCTGCTCCTGTGCGGTGGCGCGCATGGTCATCGCGGTGATGCCCGCGCCTGTCAGGGCGATGACGGCCGCGCTGAGGAAGGCGGCCGAGAACCCGTTGGTCAAGTCCGGCAGGCCACCGGTCTGATCCGCGCCGAACACCGCGGCGACGGCGGTCATCGCGGCCAGCCCGACGGCGGATCCGACCTGGTAACTGACGTTGACGATGCCCGAGGCCAGACCGCCCTCCTCCGGGCGGGCCGCGGAGATCGCGGTACCGAGGGAAGGAATGAAGGCCAGTGACATTCCGCCCGCCGCCACGAGCGAGGCGGGCAGGACATCGACCCAGAAATTGCCCGTCGGACGCACCAGTGACATCATCGCCAGCCCGAGTCCGAGCACGATCAGGCCGGTCACGATCATCGGCTTGGCGCCGAATCGCTGCATCGCCCGCGGAGCCAGCACCACCATGCCGAGCATGATCAGGGTCGTCATCGGCAACAGTGCCGCGCCCGAGGGGAAGGCGCTGTAACCCAGCACCTGCTGCAGGTAGAGGTTCAGGAAGAACCACATCGGCACCCATGCGGCCCCCAGCAGCAGCTGCGCGATATTGGCGGCGGCCAGGTTCGGGGCACGGAAGATGCCCAGCCGCATCAACGGTTCGGCGCGGCGTGTCTGGATGAACACGAATCCGGCCAGCAGTGCCGCCGCGACAGCGAGGACACCCCAGGTCCGTCCCGAAGCCCAGCCGATCTCCGGTGCCTGCACGATGGCGTAGACGGCCGCGGCCAAGCCCGCGGTGACAGTGACCGAACCGAGCAGGTCCACCGATCCGGAACGAGCCGGGGCGGCAGGCATCAGGGCGGGAACCGCGATCAACGCCAGGATGGCGATCGGGATATTGATGTAGAAAACCCACGGCCAGCTGATGTATTCGGTGATGACACCGCCGAGGAACACCCCCGCGGTGCCACCGGCGGGTGCCGCGGCGCCGTAAACGGCGAGCGCCTTCGTCAATTCCTGCGGCGAAGAGCCGAACAGCATCATCAGCAGGGTCAGAGCCGAGGGGGCGATGAGGGCCGCACCACCGCCCTGGACGGCCCGTCCCGCCAGCTCGATCGCCACATTGCCTGCGGCGCCCGCGATGACGGAACCCGCGAGTAGCACCGCCCAGCCCGCCGCGAACACCCGCCGCGCGCCGAGCAGGTCCGACAATCGTCCACCCAGCAGGAGCAAACCACCGAAAGCGATCACGTAGGCGTTGAAGACCCAGGACAGATTCTCCTGGGAGAAACCGAGTTCGGCCTGCATCTTCGGCAGCGCGATCCCGATTATCGAGGTGTCCATGATGACCATGAACTGAGCGGCGGCGATCACCGCCAAGGCCCACCACCGCCGGGCGGTAGCGGGCTGTGTCTGCGTACTCATAACGACTACTTCCATTCTTCCGAGCGAGTAACCAGATCCGTACCATACCCCCCTAGGGTATCTCCTGCAATAGGATGTTGGTCCGTCACATACGGCTAGTGCTCGGACGGTTGTCGTCGCGACAATCTGGAGATTCGGATCCTCAGGAAATCGTGATCGGAGTGTGCACGGAGCTGATACGCGACCTCGAGCGCTGGTGGCCGCCGAACAACCGTGAGTATGGGCGCATCGAGCGTCGAGAACCTCGACCGACGACGGTGTCCTTCGCGTTATACCCCTACGGGGTAGAGGCGACGTTCCATATGCGATGACGGCGTGGTGAACGACGTGGGTCCGGTCGAGATCGACGTGCCCCGCGACCGCGACGCTAGTCTCGATCCGCAGATCGTGCGCAAGCGGGCGACATTCTCGGGCTGTGGGCCGGTGACGGCTGCGAGGGCGCGAAATTCTCGGCGTATGCGGCCACGACCGTGCGAACCAGTCTGCCGGATGCGACTGTGGCCCTGAGCATCCGCTCAGGGCCACAGATCCAACGAATCGTCAGCTGGCGTTCGGACGTCGAGTACGCCGCTTCGATAGTCCTGGACGCGCGCGGATCAGCCCGCTTCGATCTCCATCTCGATCAGCGGCTTGCGCAGCAGCTTGCCGGTCGCGTTGCGGGGCAGCTCGTCGAGGAAGACCACCTCGCGCGGGACCTTGTAGCGGGCCAGGTTCGCTTTGACGTAGTCCTTGATCTCCTGCGGGTCCCGTTTGGAATCGGGGCCGGGGACCACGAAAGCGCGCAGCCGCTTGCCGAACTCGCGGTCGTCGACGCCCACCACCGCGGCTTCGAAGATGTCGTCGCGGCCCGCGATGAGATTCTCCACTTCGAGCGGGAAGACGTTCTCGCCGCCGGAGACGATCATGTCGTCGTCGCGTCCGTCGATGTAGAGCAGCCCATCGGCGTCGAAATGCCCGACGTCACCGCTGGACATCATGCCGTCGACGATCTCCTTGGTGCGGCCGTCGGTGTAGCCGGTGAAGGCGAACCCGTTGTCCACGAAGATCGTTCCGGTGACGTTCGGCTGAGTGATCGGCTTGCGGTTCTCGTCCAGCAGCACGATGCGGATGCCGACCGGAGGGCGGCCCGCTGTGGTCGGCGCTTTGCGCAGGTCCTCAGGGGTCGCGACGGTCATGACGGCGCACTCGGTGGAGCCGTAGAGGTTGTAGAGGCTGTCGTTGAAGTAGTCCAGCGTGCGGGTCACCACGTCCGGCGCGATGGCCGAGCCCGCCGCGAAGATCACCTTGATGCTGCTCACGTCGTACTCGGCGAGCACGTCTTCGCCCAGGTCGAGGATGCGCTGCAGCATGGTGGGCACCACCACCAGCGAATCCGCTTTGTACCGGGCGATATTGGCCAAGGTCTGCTCCGGGTGGAACCGGCGCTGCTGGAAGATCACCCGGTTGCCGAGGGCGAGACCGAGGGTGAACTGGGACAGGCCGGTGCCGTGGAAGATCGGCGCCGCCATGATCATGGTTCCGTTGTTGGGCAGCGGTACCCGGTCGACGAACTGAGCGGAGGCGAATGGGCTGACCCGATCGCGGGGCGCGCCCTTCGGAGTCCCGGTGGTGCCGCTGGTCAGGATCACCATGCCGCCGGGTTTGACCGGCGCGGGCAGCGGCGCGGTGGAGTGGCCCGCGCTGAGCGTTTCGACGGTCGGAATCGACGGATCGACGTTGTCGGTCTCGTCGACCCAGGTGAGTATGCGCGGGATCGCGGCGGGGATTGCGCTCATCAGGTCGATGAACTCGCTGTCGTGCAGCACCGCTTTCACGTGCTCGCGCTCGGCCACGTCGGCGAACTGCGGTTTGGCGAAACCGGTGTTCATCAGCACCGCGCGCACGCCGAGCTTGCCGGTGGCCAGCAGGCTCAGCACCATGCCGCGGTGGTCGCGGGCCAGGATGGCCACCACGTCACCGGGATTGATGCCTTGGGCCTGCAATCCTCGGGCCAACGCGTTGGACTGCTCGTTGAGCCGCCCGAAGGTCAGCTCGCCGCGCTCGTCGACGATGGCCGCGGCGTGCGGCCTGGTCTGCGCGGCGTGCATGACGACTCCGGCGAACGGCCCGAATTTCAGCACGTTGCGCGCCGAGCGCGCCGCATGGTCCGGGCGCAGCGGATTGAACAACCGCCGCTTCACCATAACGTTCACGCCAAGGGCCAGATCGCCCGCCTTACGGGCAGTGTCGGCCAGCGGGGGGAGGGAGAGAGACATCGACAACCTTCCGGCGGCGCACCCGGCGGTCCTCCGAGTGGTGCGGGCCGCAATTTCGAGAGCCAGTGCTGCCGCTAACAGTAGCAAGCTTCTGTGACCGGATGTGTCACGTATCTCGCGGATTCCTACCGGCGGGTAATGCGCTGTGTTGCAACGCCTGCGGCGCTGCGTGTTCGCTGCCCCTTGTGGCTCGCTGCTGAGCGATCATCGCCGGCGAATGCGCCGCGGACGCGGCGATCACGCTCGCAGGTCTTCGGTCTTCGCGGCTGTATCCGTCGGCAGCGCCTGGGGAACGCGAGTGGCGCTCGATGGTCTCGCGCGTGGTGGTCGCTGCACGGAAGAGGCGCGGTGGCATGGCTGGCGCCATGTCACCGCGCCCATTCGTCGATCAGGCCTTGACCTCGTAGTCCACCAGCACGCGGCGCAGCAGCTTGCCGGTCGCGTTGCGCGGCAGGTCTTCGAGGAAGACCACCTCACGCGGCACCTTGTAGCGCGCCAGGTTGTTCTTGACGTACGACTTGATCTCCTCGCCGTCGGGCGTGTGGCCCGGCTCCGGGACGACGAAGGCGCGCAGCCGTTTTCCGAACTCCACGTCGTCCACGCCGACCACGGCCACGTCGAAGACGTCGGGCCGCTCCAGCAGCAGGTTCTCCACCTCTTGCGGGAAGACGTTCTCGCCGCCGGAGACGATCATGTCGTCGTCGCGGCCGTCCACCATGAGCAGACCGTTCTCGTCGAAGTGGCCGACGTCGCCGCTGGACATGAAGCCGTCGATGACCTGCTTGGTGCGGCCGTCGGTGTAGCCCTCGAAGGGCGCGCCGCTGCGGATGAAGATGCGCGCGGTGGTGTTGATCGCGGTGACCTGCTGGTCGTTGTCGTCGAAGAGCCGCACCTCGCAGGTGATCGGCGGGCGCCCGACGGTGCCGGGTGCCAGGGCGAGGTCCTCCGGGTTGGCCACGGTCGCGACCGCGCATTCGGTGGAGCCGTAGAGGTTGTAGAGAACCGGGCCGAACGCCTCGGTGGCCTTGATCGTGAGCTCGGGGGACAGCGCCGAACCGGCCAGCATGATCACCTTCAGCGAGGAGGTGTCGTACTTCGCCCGGATCGCCGGATCGAGTTCGGTCATCCGGTGCAGCATGGTCGGCACCGCCACCAGCATGTCGACCTTGTGGTCGGCGATTGCCTTCAGCGTCGCCTCGGCGTCGAAGCGGCGGCGCACCACCACCTTGTTCGCCAGTGCCGCGCCGACCAGCCAGGTGGCCAGACCGGTGCTGTGGAAGATCGGCGACACGATCATCATGGTGCCGCGCTGCGGGAAGGGGATGCGGTCCACGAACTGCGCCGTGGACAGCGGAGTGACCTTGGTGCGCGGCGCGCCCTTCGGCAAGCCGGTGGTGCCGCTGGTCAGGATGATGAAGCCGCCGGGCTTGCTCGGCGCGGGCAGCGGCTCGGCCGAATTGGCCGCGACCAGGTCGTCGAGCGTCTGCGTGCCGGCGGGAAGGGGGGTGCCCTCATCGACCCAGGTCAGGTAGCGCGGCATGTCGGCGGGCAGGGCATCGAGCAGACCGAGGAATTCGCTGTCGTGCAGCACCGCCTTGACCTTCTCGCGCGCGCACACCTCGGCGAACTGCGGTTTGGCGAACCCGGTGTTCATCAGCGCCACCCGGACGCCGAGTTTGCCCGCGGCGGCCATGGACAGGATCAGACCGCGATGGTCGCGCGCCAGGACGCCGATCACCGTGCCCTCGGTGATGCCCGCCGCCTGCAGGCCGCGTGCGATGGCGGTCGACTGCTCGTCTACCTCACGGTAGGTCAGCGTGCCCGCCTCGTCGGCGATGGCGGGCGCGTCCGGCGCCACTCGCGCGGAGTGCCGGATCAGTGTGGCCTGCGGGCCGAGGATCTTCGACTCCTTCATGGTCCGCAGCGTCTCCAGCGGCTTCCTCGGGTCGCTGACGCCCGCGGCGCGCAGCACCCCTAGCGCCTTCACAATCTCCAGCGTGTGGGCCACTTTCATGTCGACAAAACCTCCACAAAACCCTCGCGTCGGTACTCGACCTAGCGAACCAGTACGGCGTGTTGTCCGCCACCGTAGCAGTGCAGAGTGTGAGAGGTCACAACGAAATCAGACAAATCCGTCTCGGAGCGGTCACGACCGACGTGGGTGGGCGTAACCTCCGCCTTCGCTCCGGCTGTGTAACTCCGCCTTCGCTCCGGCCGTGCGCGGGGTGAGGACGGACTCCGTCCGACGGCACCGATGGGCGGGTCACGGACTCGATTCTGTCTTTTTTGTCCTGTGTCACCGGGCGGGCGGGCTACCCTCGCAACGGCTCGAGACCGCTCGAAGGGAGACGCGGCCAATGTCCGATTCGAAGGACCGTGAACCGTTCATCGATGTTCCCGGCGATCTGCCCGGTATCCGGGGTCTGTTCGCCTTCAAACCCGAAACCGGCGCTGCGCTGAGCGAATTCGCGCAGACTTTGCTGCGCGGGTCCTCGCCGCTCAGCCCGGGGGAGCGCGAAACCATCGCCGCGTACGTGTCGTCGCGCAACAAAACCTACTTCTGCACGCAGTCGCACGCGGCGACCGCGGCGGTGCTGGTGGAGGGCGGTCGCGACGCGATCGACGCCGTCATCGATGACGTGGAGTCCGCGGCCATCGATCCGAAACTGCGCGCGCTGCTCCGGATCGCGGACAAGGTTCGCCAGTCGGGCCTCGACGTCACCCAGGAGGATGTCGAGAACGCTCGCGCGGCGGGCGCCAAAGACGAGGACATCCACGACGCGGTCCTGGTCGCCGCGGCGTTCTGCATGTTCAATCGCTACGTGGACGGCCTCGCCACGATCGCGCCACAGGAGCGCGCTACTTATGAGCAGATCGGCCAGCTGCTCGCCACCGCCGGGTACGTTGCCGCCGGAGCGGCCCAAGCCCCGGGCGCTGCTGAGGGCGACCAGTAGGAATCATGCGGGGCGGCCGGTGCCTCGAATCGGCCGCCCGCGAGCTCGCCGCGGGCCGGGAAGTCGGCCTCAGGGCAGCCCCCAGGCGAATCCCGCTGCGATCACAATGCAGCTGACAATGGCGATGACGACGATGCTCCACATGGGTGCGAAGGCTACGGAGCGTAGGGCTCCAGGTCCATAGCCGAGACAACACTTCGTGGGTCGTAACAGCAATCCGGTGCGAGTTGAAACCCGCACCGGATCGCTTTGCCGCACTGTCCAATTCAAGCATCACTTCAGCTCGGCGCTGGCCTTGCCGAGCACGCGCCGCGCGACTTGCTGGATCTGCTGGGTGCCTTCGAAGATGTCCAGGATCTTGCTGGCGGTTCGCGGTTGCTGATCGGAGTGTGCGGAAATCGTGTCCGACCGGGGCGTTATGGTCGTGCTGATGCTCGCTGGTTCTTGCGCGTTTCGAACGTCGCACGGGCTGGTGACGGCCGGTGTAATTTGGCCGATGAGCGCCGATGAGTTTCGAGCGCGCAGGAGGTCTACCCGGTCATGAGGAAACTGATCTACGGGTTCAGCGTGTCCCTGGACGGCTACATCAACGACCGCGATGGCAGCATCGACTGGACCAATCCGGACGAGGAGCTGCACCAGTTCCACAACGACCGCTACCGCGAGATCGAGGTCTCGCTGCACGGCCGTCGCCTGTACGAGCTGATGGCCGAGTACTGGCCGCACGTGCCCGAGGATGCGCCGCGCATCGAGCGTGAGTTCGGCAGGCTCTGGACGGAGAAGCCGAAGGTCGTCTTCTCCCGGACGCTCACCGATGTCAACTGGAACAGCACGCTGATCAGCGAGAACGCGGTCGAGGAGGTCCGCAGGCTCAAGGCCGAAGGTGATGGCGTCATGGAGGTCGGTGGCGCGAGCCTCGCGGCCTCGCTGATGCCGCACGGGCTCATCGACGAGTACCAGCTGTTCCTCTCGCCCGTGGTGCTCGGCGGCGGCACACCGCTGTTTCCATCGCTGGACAAGCGGGTCCAGCTCCGATTGGCCGAGACGAGGCACTTCAACACCGTGGTGATGCTGCGCTATCTCGCCGACTGAGGTCTGTTCAACCGCAGCAGCCTCCGCTACCAGACACGCCCGACGCCACCACGTTGATCATTTTGTTGGGACCCGAACAAGGAAACCGGTGCGAGTCGCCAACCAGACTCGCACCGGTTTCCGTTGTCTACCAGCCTATTTCAGCTCGGCGCTGGTCTTGCCCAGGACGCGCCGCGCGACGATGAGTTGCTGGATCTGCTGGGTGCCTTCGAAGATGTCCAGAATCTTCGAGTCGCGGCCCCACTTCTCCAGCAGCGTGCGCTGCGAGTAACCGATCGCGCCGGCCAGTTCCACGGCCTTGAGGGTGACGTCGGTGCCGGTGCGGCCCGCCTTCGCCTTGGACATGGACGCCTCGAGCGAGTTGGGCTTCTTGTTGTCGGCCATCCATGCCGCGCGCAGGGCGAGCAGGTAGGCGGACTCGTAATCGGCTTCCATCCGCAGGAATTCGGCCGCGGCGGCGTGCTGGCTGTTGGCCGGGGTGTCGTAGGAGATCTCCACGCCCGCCGCGGTCAGGATCGAGCGCAGCTCCTCGAGCGCGGCGCGGGCGACGCCGACCGCCATCGCGGCGACCAGCGGACGGGTGTTGTCGAAGGTCTGCATGACCCCGGCGAAACCCTTCTCCACGTTGACTTCCGGGCTTCCGAGGATGTTGTCCTTCGGAATCCGGCAATCCTGCAGCAGCAGCACGGCGGTGTCGGAAGCCTTGATGCCGAGCTTGTGCTCGAGACGCGCCACCGACAGGCCGGGGGCGTCGCGCGGCACGACGAACGACTTGATCGCCGCGCGGCCGAGGCTCTTGTCGAGCGTGGCCCACACCACGATGTGGGTCGAGCGCTGACCCGCGGTGACGAAGATCTTCTCGCCGTTGAGCACCCACTCGTCGCCGTCGAGCACGGCGGTGGTGGACACCGCGGCGGAGTCGGAGCCGAAGGACGGCTCGGTGATCGCCATCGAGGCCCACACCTTGCCGAAGCGCTTCAGCTGCTCGTCGGTCGCGACCGCGGCGATCGCCGCGTTGCCCAGACCCTGGTAGGGGATCGACAGCATGAGGCCGACGTCGCCCCACGAGGTCTCCAGCGCGTTGAGCAGCGCGGACATGTTGCCGCCGTTGGTGTTTCCGAGCAGTTCGGTGGCGTGGCGGTCGCTCTCGCTGTCTTCCGAACGGCCACCGGCCGCCCCGCCGATCTTCTGGGTGCCGGAGTCGGCCAGGCCTTCGACCATGGCGGCCATGGTGTCCAGTTCGACGGGGTAGTCGTGCTCGGCGAGGTCGTATTTGCGCGAGATCGGGCGGAAGATCTCCTGGGCCACCTGGTGCGCCTGGTTCGCGCTGGCCCGCAGCTTCTTGGGGAGTTCGAGGTTGATCATGGGTGAGGTCTCCTGGAAAACGGAACGGGCCGGTTAGACGAGCACGACACCTTCGGCGACGCCGATGGCCCGCAGGTCGCGGTACCAGCGCTCGACCGGGTGTTCCTTGGTGTATCCGTGGCCGCCGAGCAGTTGCACGCCGTCGAGGCCGATCTGCATGCCCTTGTCGGTGGCGAGCTTGCGGGCCAGCGCCGCTTCCCGGCCGAAGGACAGGCCCTGCTCCGCCCGGGAGGCGCCGCGCAGGGTCACCAGCCGCAGGCCGTCGAGTTCGATCGCGATATTGGCGACCATGAACGCCACCGCCTGGCGGTGCGAGATCGGCTCGCCGAACGCTTCGCGCTCGTTCACGTACGGGATCACGTAGTCCAGCACGGCCTGCCCGGTGCCCGCGGCGAGCGAGGCCCACCCGAGGCGGGCCAGGCGCACGGCGTCGGCGTACTCCTCGGCGCGGGACTTGGCGTCACCATCGCCCAGGATGGCGTCGGCGCCGACCGCGACGTTGTCCAGGATCACCCGGCCCAGTCCAGCCGCGCGCAGACCCATGCTCGGGTCGGCCTCGACGACAAGGCCGGGCGCGTCCGATTCGACGATGAACAGTGCGGGACGGCCGTCCAGCTCGGCGGCGACCAAGAACAGTTCGGCGTCGGCGGCAGCGGGTACCAGGGACTTCACCCCCGAGATGCGGTAGCCGCTCGGCGAGCGCACCGCCTTCGTCTGCAGCGCGAACGGGTCGAACAGGGCGCGCGGCTCGCTGATCACGACCGACGCCTGCGGCACGTTCTCCCCGGTAAACGCGGGCAGGTAGGTCTTCTGCTGCGCGTCGCTGCCCCACTGAGCGAGCGCGACCGCGACGCCGCTGGGCGCCAGGATGGGCAGGGCCAGACCCATGTCACCGTGCGCCAGCGCCTCGGCGACCAACGAATTGGTGACCGCACCACGCTCCGAGGCCGCGCCCTCGAGTTCCTCCGGGACGTTGATCAGGGTGATGCCGAGCTCGGCCGCCCGCTCCAGCAGGTCGCGCGGCGCCTTGGCGGCGTTGTCGGCCTCGTAGGCGGCCGGGCGCAGGATCTCGGCGGCGAATTCCTTCACCGTCTCGACGATCATCTGCTGCTCGTCGGTCGGGGTGAGGTCGAAATAACCCTTGGTCTTCGCCTCGTTCGCCGCCAGACGCTTGGGCGCACCGGTGCCTGCGACCTTGGCGAAGGCGCGGGTCGCGGCGCCGAGCGTGCGGAAGCCGGTCTTGGTGCCCTCGTAGGTGACGCGCTCGATCGGCTTGCGCAGGTTGTACTTCTCGGCCAGTTCCGACCCGGTAATGGTCGTCATGACTCGCATCGCCGCGCCCATCCAATCCCGCTTGGGTTGGTTCAGGCCGACCGCGGACGTGTCTGGACGTCGCTTCGTTGCGCTGTCTCGAGTGCTCATCATCTACCTGTTTCTCGGATTTCTCGGATGGGTGGAGCGGTCTGTCCCCAGCAATCTTACTCTTGAGTAAGGCTATCTTACTTCGGAGTAAGAAGAGCGTCGAGGTGCACCTTACGCGGGGAATCCGGGTCAGGCTGGACAAGTGCCCATAATCGCGCCGGTGGTGCTCCGCCCTCTGCTCGCGCTACGGCGGTCACCACGATGAGCTGTAGTTCTGTCGGTGTAACGGCACCTCGACCGAACCAGCTGCGGTTGACTCCGCTGCTTACTCTTGCAATGGCATCGACCGATGCCGATTCGTTGCTGTCGCGTTCCGGCGATCCCGGCTGGGTCGTGCGCGCGGAGACTGATGCCGCGTGAATTTGCGCGACGGACGGAGAGCTCGAGCTCGCCTTGCCGGACCAAGACGGCAGGCCGATCCGAGCGGCCGACCGCATCGTCGCAGATAGGATCCGCCTCATGTCAGCGATCTTCGACTGGGCCCGGCCGGACAACCTCCAGCCCGAGCCGATCACGGTCGACATCTGGTGTGAGCTCCCAGAGGAATTCTGCCGACTGGTGGAGGTAGTGAACGGAGACGCGGTTCGCTCCGAATCACCGACCCGGGCTCATCAGAAAGCCGTCCATCGGCTGCTCGCGATGCTGGAGACCGCGGCGCGCGAGCACATGGCCGGAGACCCGTCGGCGTACCTGGACGCGAACCATGATTTCGATGTGGTGCTCTGGGAGGTGCCACGAGCGACCATTCGACGTCCCGACATCGCGCTGTTCGAATGTGTACCGGCGGATGTCCGACCGGTACCCGCGCGGCATCTGAAGGTCGCCGTCGAGGTCATCTCGCCCAGTCATGTCAAAACCGACCGGCTCGCGAAGATGGGCGAGTACGCCGCTGCTGGTATCCCCTGGTATTGGCTGGTCAGCGTGTCGGACAGCGACGTAATCTCGATCGAGACCTATGGCCTCGACCACAGTGTGGGGCACTATCGACTGGCCCGGGTGCTCAGGCCCGGCACGGCGTTCGCCGTCGATCTCCCTATTCGGATCCAACTCGACTGGGACCAGCTGACCGACCCGGTGCTGTGACACTCCTTGCAGTCCGGTCGCCCAACTGTCTTCACCGCGTTTAGGTGTAGCCGAGCCGGTTCATCGGCTGAAGCGATCTCCGGCTCGGACGATCACTCCCGGACGTAGTACCGCAACGTCCCGTATGCCGTCAGTGCGGCGAACACGATGCCGACCGGGGCGATGATCAGCGCGGTCATCACGATGTCGTCACCGGTGATGCGGGGGAAGACCTTGCTGGCGAACAGGTCGCCGAGGGCGCGGTCGATCACCAGTGGGCGGGCGGCGAGCAGACCGATCATCGCGAGCGCCGAACCGGCCAGCGCCGCGGCCATGGCTTCGAGCAGGAAGGGCAGCTGGGTGTACCAGCGTGTCGCGCCGACCAACCGCATGATGCCGACCTCGGTGCGCCGGGTGAACGCGGCGATCTGCACCATGTTCGCGATCAGCAGCAACGCGGCCAGCGCTTGGAGCACGGCCAAGCCGAATGCCGCGTTGCGCAACCCGTCGAACAGGCTGACCAGCCGGTCCACGATGTCCTTGTCGTTGCGCACCATGCCGACGCCGGGCCGATCGTAGAACTTCTCGTAGATCGCCGGATACAGCTGCGCGTTCTCCATCTTCACGCGCAGCGACGCGGGCAGCGGCGTCTCGCTGACGTACTTGGCCAGCTCCGGCTGGTCTTTGAAGGTCTTCTCCTTGGCCTCGCGGATCGCCTCGTCCCGGTTGAGGAACTGGACCGACTCCACGCCGCCGGTCGCCTTCAGATCGGCCATCAGTGATCGGCACGGGTCCTGCGAGCAGTCCGGGTCGCTGGCCGAGACGTCCTCGGTGAGGTACAGCCGCACCTCGAGGCGGTCGAGGAAGTATTGCTCGGTCTTGTCCGCGATGCGCACCGCGAGCAGACCGCCACCGAGCATGGTGAGCGAGACCGCGGTGGTCAGGATCATCGCGATGGTCATCGTGACGTTGCGGCGTAGGCCCGCTGCGACCTCGCCGAAGAGGAAACTCGCGCGCATTACCGGCCCACCCCGTAGACGCCGGTCGCCTCGTCGCGTACCAGGCGGCCGCGATCGAGCTCCACCACCCGCCTGCGCATCGCGTCGACGATGTGGTTGTCGTGGGTGGCCATCACCACCGTGGTGCCGATGCGGTTGATCCGCTCCAGCAGCATCATGATGTCGGCGCTGGTGTCGGGATCGAGGTTGCCGGTCGGTTCGTCGGCCAGCAGCACCAGCGGCCGGTTCACGAACGCGCGCGCGATCGCCACACGCTGCTGTTCGCCGCCGGACAGCTCGCTCGGCAGCCGATCGGCCTTACCACCGAGGCCGACCATGTCGAGCACCTCGGGGACGGTGCGCTGGATGACCTGGCGTCGTTTGCCGATCACCTCCAGCGCGAACGCCACGTTCTCGTAGACCGTCTTCTGCTGCAGCAGCCGGAAGTCCTGGAAGACGCATCCCATGCGCTGACGCAGCTTGGGCACTTTGCGGCCCGGCAACCGGTCCACCCGGAAGTCGGCGACTCTGATCTCGCCGGATGTGGGCGACTCCTCTTTGAGCAGCAACCGCATGAAGGTCGACTTACCCGAGCCGGACGGTCCGATGATGAAGACGAACTCGCCCTTGCCCACATCGACGGTGATGTTGTCCAGCGCGGGTCGCGTCGAGGTCGGGTACGACTTGGTCACGTTCCGCATGGTGATCACGGGGAGCCAGTGTAACCAGCAACCGCGCGCGGCCTGCGTCGTCAACCGCGGGTGACAGCGTGGCGCGCCGGTACGCCCGTCAGGGGCTCGGCTGATCGGATAGCACCGCCGCCGGAACGGCGTTGATCAGCGTGGTCGGCACGGTGGTCGTTTCATCCGGTTTCACGAATACGTACAGCACGAAGGTGGCGACCCAGGTGGCCATGAGGATCGCCGTGGATCTACGCGGTCTCACTGATTCCCTCCCGGCGCAAGGCTGCAGCTACCCGCACCCGCAGTTCGCGTCCGACTTCGAATTGTTTGCCCGGCAACGTGCGGGCAACCATTCGGATGTTCATTTGGTCTACGGTGAGGTCTTCGACACCCATGACGGTGGGCTCGTCCAGCAGCAGTGGCTTCAGACGAGCGTCTTCGTACGCCTTTGTACCGACCTCGTGCAGGATCTCGTTGACCCTGGTGATGTCAGCGCTCGCGGCCACCGGCACGTCGATCGCGGCGCGCGCCCAATCCTTCGACAGATTGGTGACTTTCACGATCTGGCCGTTGGGCACGGTGATCACCTCACCGTCCGCGTTGCGCAACGTGGTGATCCGCAGCGTGACGTCCTCGACCGTACCCTCGGCCTGCTCCGCGGCTCCAGTCACCGCGATGCGGACCACATCGCCGAATCCGTACTGCCGCTCGGTGATCAGGAAGAACCCCGCGAGAATGTCCTGCACGATGCGCTGGGCGCCGAAACCGAGCGCGGCGCCGAGCACCGCGGCGGGCGCGACCAGGCCGGTGACGGCGAAACCGAGCCGCCGCAGCACCTCCATGGTGATCAGCACATAGACGATGGTCAGCACCACCCACGTGATCACCTGAGCCAGCGCGTGCCGGTGCTTGGCCGCCTCGGTGCGCACCAGCGCGTCGCTGCTGCGGAACCCGGCGTCGATCTTGCGGGTGACCCGGTCCCTGACGTACGTGGCGAACCGGCTGAACAGCACCGCCCCGAGAATGAGCAGCACGATCTCCAGGCCCGAACCGCGTAGCCACGTGGTGAAACCGGTGGAGGCGATCGCCTGGATTCCCGCGACATTCATCTAGCTCGCCTGCTCTCGCATTCTCCAGCGGATACCGGACTCGATGAACCCGTCGATGTCGCCGTCGAGCACCGCCGACGGATTGTTGACCTCGTGGTTCGTCCGCAAGTCCTTGACCATCTGGTAGGGGTGCAGCACGTAGGAGCGCATCTGATTGCCCCAGGACGCGCCCTCGTTGGTCTTCAGCGCGTCCATCTCGGCGCGCTCTTCCTGCCGCTTGCGCTCCAAGAGCTTGGCCTGCAGCACGCGCATGGCCGAGATCTTGTTCTGCAGCTGGGATTTCTCGTTCTGGCAGGTGACCACGATGCCGGTGGGAATGTGGGTGATACGGACCGCGGAGTCGGTGGTATTGACGCTCTGGCCGCCCGGACCCGACGAGCGGTACACGTCGACGCGGATCTCCGTCTCGGGCACCTCGATGTGGTCGGTGGTCTCCACCACGGGTAGCACCTCGACCTCGGCGAAGGAGGTCTGGCGACGGCCCTGATTGTCGAACGGGCTGATCCGCACCAGGCGGTGCGTGCCCATCTCCACCGACAAGGTGCCGTAGGCGTACGGGGACTTCACCGCGAAGGTGGCGCTCTTGATGCCCGCTTCTTCGGCGTAGGAGGTGTCGTAGACCTCGACCGGGTACTTGTGCCGGTCGGCCCAGCGGATGTACATGCGCATCAGCATCTCGGCCCAGTCCGCGGCGTCCACGCCGCCCGCGCCGGAACGGATGTTCACCAGCGCGTCGCGCTTGTCGTATTCACCCGACAGCAGCGTGCGGACCTCCATTGCCTCCACGTCGCCGTGCAGCGCGGCGCGCTCGGCGTCGGCCTCGGCGATCGCGGCGGCCTTGGCCTCGCCCTCTTCCCCCTCGGCCAGCTCGTAGAGCACCGGCAGGTCGTCCAAGCGCTGGCGCAGCTCCTCGACCCGGCGCAGCTCGCCCTGGGCGTGCGAGAGCTCACTGGTGACCCGCTGTGCGTGGTCCTGGTCGTTCCACAGGTCGGGGTCGGCGGCCTGATGCTCGAGCTCGTCGATACGACGGCGCAGCTCGTCGATGTCGAGGACCGACTCGACCGTCTTGAGTGTGGCGTCGAGTTCGGCGAGATCAGCGGAAACGTCAGGATGCACGATCGTCAAGCCTAGCTGCCCGTCGACGGGCGCAGCACACGAGTGCACGCGGGGTGATCCAGCACGGCACCGGCGCGTCTGAGCTGCGCCATCCGTGGTCCGAGTGGACAGATCGCCCGAGCGTCGTGCGCTCTCCCTTCACCCGGCACCGGGCGGGTGCGGTGTGATGGACGCCTCATGGGTTCCTACCCTAAACGTCGACCGCGCTTGGCGCAGTTGCTGTTTGGAATTCGGCGTGCTGGGCGTGGTGGTCGGCCCGCTGTTCGGTCGCCGCTGATCAGCGATGCGGCCACGAGCCGTCGGATTCACTTGACGATGAGTATCTTTGTCGAAACCCAACAGGATCGGTATCTGGCGACTCCCTCCTGCACGAGGCGGTATGCGCCCGACGCGATGTGAGCCACCTATCAGTTCAGTGCCGAGTCCCGGGGAAGGACGCTGCCCGGTCTGTGGGGATTCCGCCGACGACTTTTCTGGCGGACTTCGAGCCACTGCACGGGAGAGTTGGACCGTTCTCATCGCCGTCACGGTGCGCGAATGCTTGCTGCGGTGGTCGGTTCGGCGACCGACCGCAGCTGTCGATCTTCCGCTGTCGTGTTCTCGGCAGGATGCCGCTCCGTCAGCCGGAGACGGCCCGCAGTGCGCCGGGGCGGCGGCCGGCGAGCGTGTCGAGCGCGGCCGCGCTGGCGTCGTCCGCCGGGAGATAGACGATCACTTGCTGGTCGTCGTCGGCGGAAAGATCGAGAACCTCATAGGCGAGGCGGAGTGGCCCGGCATCGGGGTGCGCCAGCCGGGTGACACCGGTGGCGGCAGCCAAGCTGGGCACATTGTCCACGCGGTCGGCGAACGCGGGACCGACGGTGACCGTGAGTTCGTCCGCGAGGGCGGCGATATGCGGATCGGCGCGAAACGGGCCTTGCTTCAACGTGGCGACCGTCTCATCGGCGACATGCTCCCAGTCCGCGTAGAAACGACGGGCGTCCGGCGCGCAGAACACCAGACGCGCCAGGTTGGGCGGGGTATCGGGTCCGGAAAAGAGGCCGGTCGGCGCCATCAGCCGGTGGTAGCCGTCGGTGTAGGCGAGAACTTCGGTGAGGCGGTTGACCACCACGGCGGGCGCGGGTTCGAGACGGTCCAGGATCGCGCGCACCGTGGGCCGCACGTCACGCAGCGGCTGCGCGTCGCCCATGCAGCTGAACCCGCTGTCGACCGACTTGCTCAGCCGGTGCAGGTGGACGCGCTCGGCGGGGGTCAGCCGCAGCGCGTCGGCCAGCGCGGACAGCACCGGCGGCGAGGGATGACGGTCGCGGCCCTGCTCGAGACGGGTCACGTACTCCACGCTCACACCGGCCAGCGTGGCCAGTTCGGCGCGGCGCAATCCGGGGGTGCGCCGCCGCGCTCCGGTCGGCAGGCCGACCTGTGCGGGTGTCACGGCTTCACGGCGGGTGCGCAGGAACAAGCCGAGCTCGTTATCGCTCACGACTGCGCCTCGCTGGCGCTCGGCTCCGTCGTGCGCGACGGCGCGCTGCGCTTTCGGTTCACTCGCTGACGCTCGCTCACGACTGCGCCTCGCCGGCGCTCGGCCCCGTCGTGCGCGAGGACGCGCTGTGCTTTCGGTTCACTCGCTGACGCTCGTCCACGTCTCGAACCTAACAAGGCGAAGCGGCCGGAGGGTGTCCCTGCCACTACCACTCTTACAGCGGTCTCCCTGGGCCGGGCGGCGGGCCGCAGATTGGGTTGCAGCGGCCGATCCGGGTCGCTGGCAGTGATCCGAGGAGGAACAGCATGTCCAACGCCCCACTGAAGCTCGCGGTGATCATCGGCAGCGTCCGGGAGGGACGCTTCGGCCCCGTCGTGGCCAGCTGGTTCACCGAGCAGGCGCGGCGGCACGGTTCGTTCGAGGTGGACGTCATCGATCTGGCCGAGGCGCAGATCCCCCTGGAACTGCCCGCGGAGCCGCCGGCGCTGGACCCGGCCCCGGTGCGCCCCGAGGGGATGACCGACCTCACCCGTCGGCTCGCGGCGGCCGACGCTTTCGTCATCGTCACGCCGGACTACAACCGGAGTGTCCCCGCTTCGCTCAAGGCCGCCATCGACTGGCACTTCACCCAGTGGGACGCCAAAGCGATCGGTTTCGTCGGCTACAGCGGAGCCAGCGGTGGCCTGCTCGCCATCGAGCACCTGCGCCAGATCTTCAATGAACTCAACGCGCACACGGTGCGCAATTACGTCTCGTTCCCGCGCTACTACCTGCTCTTCGACAGCGAAGGCCGGTTGCTGGAACCCGACGAGCCCGCGGCCGCGGCGGCGGCGATGCTCGACCAGTTGCACTGGTGGGCAAGCGCGTTGACCGCGGCCAGGTCACTGCCGGTGGCGTGAACCGGGATGGCGATCGGGGTGGCCGGCCCAGCCGATAGGGTGCGGGGCGTGGCTGTGTACTCCTCCGATCTCGAACTCGCCCTGCGGCTGGCCGACGTGGCCGACGCCATCACCCGGGCTCGCTTCGGTGCGCTGGACCTGAAGGTCGACGCCAAGCCGGATCTGACGCCGGTGTCGGATGCCGATCTGGCCGTGGAGAAGGCGATTCGGCAGGTGCTGTCCGAGGCCAGGCCGGAGGACTCGGTGCTCGGTGAGGAATTCGGCGGCGCCGCCGAATTCAGCGGACGGCAGTGGGTGGTCGACCCGATCGATGGCACCAAGAACTTCGTGCGCGGGGTGCCGATCTGGGCGACGCTGATCGCGCTGCTGGTCGACGGGAAACCGGTCGTCGGTGTGGTGAGCGCGCCCGCGCTGGTCCGGCGCTGGTGGGCCGCCGCGGGCTCAGGGGCGTGGTCGAGCTTCGAAGCGCAGCCGGCCAAGGAGATCTCGGTCTCCGCCGTCGGCGAACTGGGTTCGGCCAGCCTGGCGTTCTCCAGCTTGTCCGGTTGGCGCGAGCGCGGCCTGCGCGATGGGTTCCTGGCGCTGACCGACGAGGTGTGGCGCGTGCGTGGTTACGGCGATTTCCTCAGCTATTGCCTGCTCGCCGAGGGCGCCGTCGACATCGCCACCGAACCGGAAGTATCCCTGTGGGACCTGGCCGCCCTGGATATCCTCGTCCGCGAAGCAGGTGGTCGCTTCTCCGCTCTGGACGGCACACCGGGCCCGCACGGTGGCGATGCCGTCGCCACCAACGGCTTACTCCAGGACGAGGTCCTGCACCGCCTTCGTGGCTGATCGCGGTGACCGTCTAATAGCTGCCCGAGGCCGGTTCCGTGGGACTCGATGTCACCGGCCAGCGCTCGACGGATCAGGTAGGTCGGGTCTGGGCCGGTGTGCTCAGGGTTTTCTCCATCAGGATGACGTGGGTGGTGCCGTGGAACTGGGGTGGCAGCGTTGCTTCCCGGAGTTCGACGAAACCCTGAGTGGCGTAATACTTTCGGAGAACCTGGTTGTCCGCGGCGGTGTCCAAGCGTTGCCGGGTGAGACCGCGGGCGAGGGTGCGGTCGGCACAGAATTGGAGGATTCGCGGACCGAAGGCGCGGCCGCGTTGTTCCGGAGCCACCATCAGACCGTGGATGTATCCGGCCTCGGTGTCGTCGTCCGCACCCCAGAACTCCGGGTCCCGCCAGACGAGGCGAACGGCGGCCACGAGCGTTTCGGACTCGTCGCGCCACACGTACCACTCACCCCGCGCCGCTTCCTCGGCCACGGTTGCCGCCGCATACTCTCCGGGCAGCCACTGCCCGATGCCGTTGTCGACCATCCACTGGGCCAGCCGGTCGCGTAACCGCGCGACATCATCGGCGTCGGCCGCGGTAGCCACCACCATGGGCGCCGATTCGACCACGATCTTCCTTTCCCGTGGATGTGCACATCAGGCGGCCAGCCGCCTCCGAGAGTGCCGGACCCTAATGGGCGCTGTCGGACGTAGTCCGTCGTCAGCCCGCGCACGGCCGGAGCGAAGGCGGAGTACGCATGATGGGCGCTGTCGGACGTAGTCCGTCCTCAGCCCGCGCACGGCCGGAGCGAAGGCGGAGTACGCATGATGGGCGCTGTCGGACGTAGTCCGTCGTCAGCCCGCGCACGGCCGGAGCGAAGGCGGAGTACGCATGATGGGCGCTGTCGGACGTAGTCCGTCGTCAGCCCGCGCACGGCCGGAGCGAAGGCGGAGGTACGCCTATTCAGCCCGGCGGGGCGTCGCCGGGGTGAGATCGACTCCGGTTGGTGGCCGCAGGCGGCGCAGGGTGCCATCCATGCTGGTGACGAACAGCGCCCAGGAGTCCCCGTCGCGGTCGATGCGCACCGATGTGGCGCCGTCGGGTGGATTGCGGAAGGGGCCGGGTTTGATCAGGCCGGTGATGATCGCGCAGGTGGCGCCGGTGGCGGTGTCCACTTGGTAGATGGCGCCGAGCATGTGATCGGCGACGAAGAGGGTGCCCGCGCGGGTGGCCTCCATGTCGTCGGGCAGTGCGACCAGTTCTGGGATGCCCGAGACGAGACCGGGGTGGGCGGGATCGTCCAGCGGAACGCGGAGGATCTGCAGCGTCATGGTGTCGACGTAGACCGACTTGCCATCGGCGGCCAGCGCGATGCCGTTGGAAGGGGGCAGGCTCGACCAGTCCCGCTCGTACTCGTTCGTCTCGGGCCAGTAGCGCGAGATTCCGTTCGGACCGGCAAGACCGATGGTGGTGAACAGCAGGCTGCCGTCGGGCAGCAACAGCAGGCCGTTCGGGCCGTTCAGCCCGGTCAGCAGGACGCGCACCGCGCCGGACTCGGTGTCGTACCGTTGCAGCGTGCCCGGCGGCTCGCTGAGTCCGTCGCCGGTCAGGAAGTAGACGTACCGCCCCGCGACGCGCACGCCCGCCGGCCGGTGCAGACCGGTCACCAGCTGCTCCATTCGTCCGGTGCGGTCGACGTGCGCAAGGTACCCATCCATCAGCCCGGTGACATAGAAGCCGCCGTGCCCGTCCGCATCGAGGTTCTCCAGATTGCCGACACCCTCGACCACGGTGGTGGCTTCCCACCCGTCGGAACACATCGCGGGAAATGTCTCCGCCTGCGCTATCGGCATCGCGGCGGCGACTCCGGCGACGACGGCAGCGGTGAGCAGTGCCGCTCGCGTCCGGTTTCCTATCCCTGTTGCCATGAGCGACAACATAACAGCGCGGTGCGAGTCGGGTAGGGCGGCGATTTCCGGCCTGTGCTGGAAATTCGCACGTCAGCGGGTCGCGTTGGGGTGAGTCGAATCCAGTTATCCCCATGTGTGGAACTCAGCGGTCGACCAAGGTGAACGCCGAACGGTACCGGTACCTCCGGGGCCGAGCGCTCGTAGGATGGGCCGGGTGACTTCCCCCGATGATTTCGCGGCTGTAGCGATCGACGACGCGTCCGGTACGGACGCCGGATCCGTTGCGGCGCAACAGGTTCTACGCCGAGTCTTCGGTTATGACAGCTTCCGCGGCGACCAGCGCTCCATCGTGGAGCACGTGATCGCCGGCGGTGACGCGCTGGTGCTCATGCCCACCGGTGGCGGCAAGTCACTCTGCTATCAGGTGCCCGCCCTGGTACGTCCCGGCGTCGGCGTGGTGATCTCGCCGCTGATCGCGCTCATGCAGGACCAGGTGGACGCGCTCAGCGCTCTGGGTGTTCGGGCGGGCTTCCTCAACTCCACTCAGTACCCCGACGAGCGTCGCATGGTGGAGGCGCAATTCGTCGCGGGCGAACTCGACCTGCTGTATCTGGCGCCGGAGCGGTTGCGCCTGGAATCCACCGTGCAACTGCTGGAGCGGGGCAAGGTCGCACTGTTCGCCATCGACGAAGCGCACTGTGTCTCCCAGTGGGGCCACGATTTCCGCCCTGATTACCTCGGCTTGTCCGTGCTGCACGAGCGCTGGCCGGACGTGCCGCGGATCGCGCTCACCGCGACCGCCACCGAGAAGACGCGGGACGAGATCATCCAGCGCCTCGACCTCGGCGCGGCCCGCCGCTTCGTGTCCAGCTTCGACCGGCCCAACATCCAGTACCGGATCGAGCCGAAGAACCGCCCCGAGCGCCAGCTGCTGGAATTCATCCGCACCGAACATGAAGGTGACGCGGGCATCGTCTACTGCCTCTCGCGCAACTCGGTGGAGAAGACCGCCGCCTTCCTCACCGAGAACGGCATCGCCGCGGTGCCGTACCACGCGGGCCTGGACAATCGCACCCGTGCGACGAACCAGTCGCGGTTCCTGCGCGAAGACGGCCTGGTCGTCGTGGCGACCATCGCATTCGGCATGGGTATCGACAAGCCCGACGTACGCTTCGTGGCTCACCTCGACCTGCCCAAATCCGTCGAGGGCTACTACCAGGAGACCGGTCGCGCGGGCCGGGACGGGCTGCCCTCGACCGCGTGGATGGTGTACGGACTCAGCGACGTGGTGCAGCAGCGCAAACTGATCGATGCCTCCGAGGGCGACGCCGCACACCGCCGCCAGCTCCAACTGCACCTGGACGCGATGTTGGCGCTGTGCGAGACGGTGAGCTGCCGCCGCACCCAGCTGCTGGCCTACTTCGGCGAGCCCGGCCTGCCCTGCGGAAACTGCGATACCTGCCTGTCCCCGCCGCAATCCTGGGACGGCACGGTGGCCGCGCAAAAGCTGCTGTCGGCGGTGCTGCGGCTCAAGCGGGAACGCGGCCAGAGCTTCGGCGCCGGCCACATCGTGGACGTCCTGCTCGGCAAGAAGAACCCGAAGGTCCTGCAGTACGACCATCACGAGCTGAAGGTCTTCGGCGTCGGCACCGACTTGCGCGATACCGAATGGCGCGGCGTGGTCCGGCAATTGCTCGCCCGCGGCCTGCTGGCCGTGCACGGCGACTACGGAGTGCTGACGCTCACCGAGGCCAGCAGCGAGGTGCTGTTCGACGGACGCCAGGTGCTGCTGCGCCGGGAACCCGAGCGGGTGGCCAAGCCCGCCCGCGCCGCGAAGGCCGCCAAGTCGGTAGCCGCCGAGATGACGCCCACCGACCTGCCGCTGTTCGAGAAGCTGCGCGAATGGCGCGCGGCCACCGCCAAGGAACAGGGGTTCCCCGCCTACGTCGTCTTCCATGACGCCACCCTGCGTGAGATCGCGGCACGCAAACCCGCGAACCTGGCTGAACTCGGCAAGGTCAGCGGTGTCGGCGAGAACAAACTCGCGAAGTACGGGGAACAGGTGCTCGAAGTACTCGCCGAGGCGTGAACCGCTGCCGAGGCGGTCCGGCGCCGGCTGGCCTGAGTTCCAACTGTATTGCGCGGCGCGGGAATTGCGGCGTGTCGCCGTCGCGGCGGCTACCGTGCTGGCATGGCACCGGGTGAGGGTTCCAGTGATGAGGGCGGCGAGGTCTCCTCTGGCTCGTCGGGTGGCGAGTCCCCGGACGCGCCGCCGAACGTCGGTAACAGGATCGATCCGTCGGTGGACGGCGTGTGGCTGCGACATCGGCCGCCGCCCGACCGTCCCGGCATGCCGCGGATGTCGACGGTGGTGCTGGTCGTCGCGTTCTTCGCCGTCCTCGCGCTCTACCTCGTGCTGGGCCACGGCCGCTAGCGCGTCCGCGACCTGCGGGAATAAACCGGTTGCCGGGTCACTTAGAGTGGACCGTTATGAAGGAGAAGGGGCGTAAGGTCATCGCGACCAACCGCCGGGCGCGGCACAACTACACGATCCTGGACATCTACGAGGCCGGGATCGCGCTGGTCGGCACCGAGGTGAAGAGCCTGCGTGAGGGCAAGGCCTCCCTCGTGGACGCCTTCGCGACGGTGGACAACGGCGAGGTGTGGCTGCGCGGGCTGCACATCCCCGAGTTCAGCCATGGCACCTGGACCAACCACTCTCCACGGCGGGTGCGCAAGCTGCTGCTGCACAAACGCGAGATCGAGCGACTGGTCGGCAAATCGCGTGAGGGCAACCAGACGCTGGTTCCGCTGTCGATGTACTTCTCCGACGGCAAGGTGAAGGTCGAGCTTGCCCTCGCCAAGGGCAAGCAGGACTACGACAAGCGCCAGGACCTGGCCCGGCGGACCGCCGAGCGAGAGGTCACCCGTGAACTGGGACGCCGGGTGAAAGGCATGCGCTGACGGCCTGGTCACGCCAGTCCTCGACGCTGCGGTCGCCGTGCTCGACGGCCACTCCGGGCACAAGAGCGCTCGCCGTGCAAACAGGAACAGGCCTACCTGTCGGTGCTGTACGTACCAGGGTGAGCAAGCTCTCCCGTGTGGCGGCGCGGCCGGTTACCGCGCCGCACGCTGCTCAGTCGGGCCGCGATTCGCGGTGGTGACCCGCGCGTCGCCCAGCCTCAGGTCTTCGCCGATCCTGCGGGTGCTCCGGGAGGATATCCGCCGCGTGAGTCGATATGACTGGTGCGGCGGGAGTCGCAGGGACCGCCCGCCGCCCGCGTCTTTCCGCGGCTCGAATCGGCCGCTGCGAACCGGCCATCCGGCGGATCACCTCGTGCAGGGTTCGTGCATCGAGATCCGCTTGAGGGTGGGACTGCGGTAATCGGCGACGACCGTCCGCGAACCCAGCGACGTGGTCGGATCGGGGACGTTGACCACCGCGCGCTGCGCCGCGACGTCGGGCTCCTCTCGCCCGTAGACCTGCGGCGCCGCCATCCCTTCTGAATCCACGGTCAGCCCGGCGATGGCCTTGCGCATGGCCGCGCGGTCCAGGCGGCCCGTCTCAGCGGCCTTGCTCAGCAGCGCCTTCATCGGATAGGAGATGGCGAAGCCCAGGTTGTAGCCGAAATTGGTCGGTTCGCTCGTGGCGGCGTTTCTGGCGCGCTGGGCTCCGGCGCTGACGCCGTCCCAGCCGTCGAACGGCGAGGTGTAGTTGTACAGCGAGATGAGCGCAGGCGCGGCCGGTGTCTTGAGCAGCGCGCTGTTCCAGGTCGGGGTGGATCCCAGGAACCGGCCGGTATAGCCCGCCCTGGCGAGCTTGCCGATGATTTCGGCGCTTTCGGCCGGGCCGGTGGCCAAGAGGACCAGATCGGGTGGGTCCGCCATGATCTCGGCGACCGGGTAATCCTGGTTGCCGACTTCGGCATTGGGTCCGGTGTCGATGCGCGAGGTGATCGTCGCCCCGTTGTCCAAGGCCCATTTGAGCACGCCGCTGGCGTAATCGCCGCCGTAGTTGCCGCGATAGGCGACGACGCCGAGCGTGTGCGGCTGATAGTGGTTCTGCGCGAACCAGTCCAGGCCCAGCACGGCTTCGGTGCAGTAGGAATAGCCGTCGTCCAGCACCAGATCCCGGTCGGTGGAGCGATACTGCCAGCCCGACCAGAGCGTGCCAGCGCCGGTCACCAGGTCGGCCTCGTCCATCTCGTGCAGCACCGCGAGCGTCTGCGCGGTACCGAAACTCATCGCGAGGGCCAAGACGTGCGGCGCCACGTTCTCGAACTCCGTGACGTGTCTGCGCGGGTCGTAGGCGGTGTCGCGGGTGTAGGTCGCGATGTCGATCTCGTAGCCCCCGATCCCGCCGTGCTTGTTCACCTCGTTCCAGAAGGCGAGTTGCCCATCTTGCAGGGACTTGCCGAGCGGGGCGAAGGGCCCGTTGTTCAGGTCCGACAGGACGCCGAGGTAGATGCAGCCCTTGTCACGGTGTATCGCCCGCGGACAGGGCTCACGCGTGACGCCGGGCGAGGCGGCGGGCGAGGAGGTCGAGCACGCACCGGTCAGCACGAGTGCGAGCGCGAGCGGCGCGGCCACCAGCCGAAAAAGGTGACGGAAATTGCTGTTGAAACGCATGTCTTGCTCGCTTACGGCTGGACGCAGGGCTCGGTCAGGGTGATTCGGTCCTGGGTCGGGCCGTGGTATCCGGACGCCAGTGTCTTCGCGCCCAGCGGCGCTGTCTGGTCGGGCGCCTCGATGACCGCCCGCTGCCGGGACAGGTCGGGTTTGGGTGCGCCGTAAGTGTATTCGGGGATCGCGCCCTCGTAATCGACGCGCAGGCCCTGCACCGATTGGCGGACGCCCCTTCTGGTCAGCTTGCCTTCGACCACCGCCCGGGTCAGCAGTGCCTTCATCGGGTAGGAGAACATCCAGCCCGCGCTGTAACCCCAGGTGGAGGGCTCCCGGGTGGCCGAGGCCCGCGCCTTCTTGGCGCCCACGCTGGTGCCGTCCCAGCCATCGAGCGGCGACGACATGTTGTATCGCGCCGTGATCGCCGTCGCAGCAGGGCTTTTCAGCAGGCCGCCGTTCCAGGTCGGACCCGAGCCGAGGAACCGGCCCTGGTATCCGGCCAACGCCGCTTTGCCCATGATCTCGCCCGCCTCCGCTGGGCCCGTGGCCAGCAGCACGAGATCCGCTTTGGCGGCGAGGATCTTGGCGACCGCGGCGTCTTGATTGCCGATCTGCGTGTTCGGTTCGGTGTCGATCTGCGCCACCACGTCGACTCGGTTGGCGGAAGCCCACTTCTTCGCGCCGGTGGAGTAGTCGCCGCCGTAGTCGCCCTGGTAACTGACCGTGGCGAGCGAGCCGGGCTTCGCCAGATGCTCCGCGATCCAGTCCAGGGCGATGATCGCCTCGGAGCAGTACGAATAGCCGGATTCCAGGAGCAGGCCCTTGTCGCTGTTCTCGAATTGCCAGCCCGACCAGAGAGTTCCGGCGATGGCGACCATGTTCGCCGCGTCCATCTTGGCGAGTACCCTTTGCGTCTGCACGGTGCCGAAACTCATCGACAGGGCCAGCACATGCGGCTCGATTCGCTCGTACGCCTCGGCATGCTTCTGCAGACCGTAGGCGGTGTCCTCGGTGTAGGTGGTGATATCCACCTCGTATTTGCCGCCGATCCCGCCCGCTTCGTTCACCGCCTTCCAGAACGCCAGCTGACCGTTGTGAATGTCCTTTCCCAGCGCGGCGAACGGCCCACTCGTCAGATCGGACAGCACGCCGAGATAGATGCACCCTTTGCGGGAGTCGACCGCGTTCGGGCACGGGTCCGAGGTGACACCGGGCTCGACGGCCTGGGTCGATCTGTCTCGCATGGCCGAGCAACCGGACAGAACGAGCCCGGCTATGACGGCGAGGGCGGACAGGCGCAGCAACCTGTCCCGAATGGTGCGAACTGCCAAAGTGTTTCCTTAGTCTGAAATCGAGATCCGCTGCTCAGAGCCGATCGTACGGCTCGTGCAGTGTAAGTCGGGTTCGGCTTCAGGCCAGTGGAATTGGCTACCAGCATCCGGGAAGCCTCGGGTGTTCCGGCCCGGCGGTGCTCAGCTGGGCGGCGGGAACCGCCCGTCGGTGTCGCACGCCGGCAACCTGGGTGTGGGAGATCGGGACGCGTGACGAGGCGTCAGGCGTGCGCCGAGCCGGTCCCGGACCCGGAGACAGCGCCGCTCGCCCCGGGCGCCGGGCGGGTACTGCCCAGATGGATCCCACGTGACTTGCGTCGATGGCTGCCGAGCCGCCCCGCTGAGCCGGCCTGAGTGTGGCCTCGGACACCGCCGATTATCGGGATGATCCGCCGGCTGCGCGGTGTTAATATGAACAGCCCGGCAAGACGCCGGGGCGTACGGGGCTGAACGGTTTCGACTGCGTACGTAGATTTAGGGGAAGCGTGTCGGTGCAGGCAAGAGACCACCGTAAGCGTCGTTGCAACCAATTAAGCGCCGATTCTCATCAGCGCGAGTACGCTCTCGCTGCCTAACCAGCAGAGCGTCTCTGTCGGCCCGGGGCATGCCCTCGGCTCCGGTGCCGGCATCAGCTAGAGGGCTCACCGTCCGGCTCGGTCGCGGAGTAGGACGGGACATCGCACAGCGACTGGGATCGTCATCCGGGCTTGTTCGCGGGACCCGGAGATCCGAGTAGAGGCACAGCGGACTGCACACGGAGAAGCCCTGAAGACGCGGCGGAGGACCCGGGTTCGATTCCCGGCAGCTCCACGAGTACGAGGCCCATGCCCATGGAGGACATGGGCCTTTCTCGTTCCGCTGAGGGTTTTGTGGGGGTGCAACCCCCACGCCCCGCCCGGCGGGCTTCGCCCCCGGACCCCCGCGCCGGGTGGTTGCGTCGGGTGGTCATGGTTCGAGGTTCCCGCAAGGTCCACGAGGTGAGGCCCATGCCCATGGAGGGCATGGGCCTTCTCGTTCCGCTGAGTGTTTTGTGGGGTGCAACCCCACGCCCCGCCTGGCGGGCTTCCCTCGACCCCGCGCCGGTGGTTGCGTCGGGTGGTCATGGTTCGAGTAGTTCCCGCAAGGTCCACGAGGTGAGGCCCATGCCCATGGAGGGCATGGGCCTTTCGTTCCGCTGAGTGTTTGTGGGGTGCAACCCCGCGCTCGCCCGGCGGCCCGCCCCACCCCCGTGTCTGTGGTTGCGTTGGGCGGTTATCGTTCCACCGGATTCCCGCCATGTGCACCAGTTGGGTCGCGCAGCAGGTGACGCGCGGATGCCGGTGCGTCCGCCGCCGGGCAGACGGACCGTCATGAGTCGCCGGAGGGGTTCAACCGTTGGGCGGAGCGTACGTGAACGTGAATGGGGTCAGTGCGCTGGCGGCAACGGAGACGAGCTCGCCCTCCCACCAGAACGACACCACGGATCCATCTGCGAGTTCTGATATCCATTGACGGCACGCTCCGCAGGGTGGGCACGACGCGCCATCGGGACCGGCTACGACTACCTGTTCGATCCGGACGCCGGATCCCGGATCGAAGCCGCCCGCGATCGCCGCACTCAACGCCGACCGTTCGGCACACAAGGTCAGCCCGAATGACCCGTTCTCTACGCTGCAGCCGTCGAAAACCTGACCCAGCGACGTGGTGACAACGGCGCCGACCGGATACTCGGAGTATCGCGCGTAGGAGTTCGCGCGATTCTCCTGTGCCCGCCTGAACAGTGCGTCGACCTCATGATCGGGCCGGGAGACGTGTTGCTGCTGCGGCGTGGGATCGACCTGGCCTCGCTCTTGCAAGAACGATTGCAGTCGGCAGTCCAGCAGTGCGGCGTATTCGTCGCTCTCCGCTGATCGCTGGAGTATCTGGTCGCCATACGGCGGTGCTGCTTCACCGAGATATATGTCTTTGGCCGCTAGTTTCTCGACAACAGACGGAAAATCTGTGTCCGATGACCCCAGTTCGATCTCCAGAAAAAGTCCCAGATCGTCGACGTCATCGATGACCAATGTTCCGAAATCCTGATCGACCCGATACCTGTCCCGAGATATCAGCAGTCCGGGAGTCAGACCCGTCTTCTGGAGGATCGAGGCCGCCGCGTTCGCGCTGTCGACCGCGATACCGACTTCTTCCCACGTCTCGTCATCGATTCTTCGTTTGTATTCCATCCTGGTGTTCCGGCCTTCGGTTCTGACCCGTACGATCCATCCGACGGTATCCATGGACCGACTGCCGTCGGGGCCGAACGTTACATCGATGATGCGTATCGGTGCGCTGGTCGGAAAAGCTTCGTCAATCTGCTTCTTGGTTTTGGCGCTGATGCGGAATCGGCGTTCCCGCTCAATCATCGAGCTTCTCCGATCGGTCGTTCGATTTTCTGGGGCGACGAAGGATTGGGACGGACATTCGATGGAAGTCGCAGGTATGGCCGGCGGCGGAAGTCGCTCGTTCCAGCCGTTTCATGACGACCTCCAGCGGAGCGTGCACCGAGCCGTGATACCCGAGGTCGCGGGACAGGCAGCTGTGGATGAGTCCGCGGGCCGTGATGCGAAGTGTGATGTCCTTGCCGCTCGAGTTCCGGCAGGTGTCGGGGCACCACGGCGTCTGAATCCGGACGACGCGGTTGTCGCGCACGAAGTATCGAACATGATCCCGGAAATTCGTCAATTCGAATCCACGGGTTTGTATGTACGCGGACAGGGCGGATGCGTATTCTTGCTGAACCGAGCCCTCTGTGAGCTGGCAAGGGCAAAGGATCTTCAGGTCTACACCGATGCTTTCTGCCAGATCGATCAATTCGTCGAGCTTCTGAACAGGCCGCCGAGGAGGCCAGTATGAGTTCAAGGCCACCGAGTGCCCGGCTCGCCCGAGTAGACGTGCGGTCGAAATGACGGCACCGAAATTTCCGCCGGTAATGCGTTTGTAGTCG
The DNA here is from genome assembly GCF_965283145.1 of Nocardia sp. Marseille-Q1738. Classification (NCBI taxonomy): domain Bacteria; kingdom Bacillati; phylum Actinomycetota; class Actinomycetes; order Mycobacteriales; family Nocardiaceae; genus Nocardia; species Nocardia sp. Marseille-Q1738. The sequence goes on from NZ_CBDIMS010000002.1 coordinate 324,340, forward strand.
GTCGGGGTACTCGCCGGTAGGTTCAGTGAAACTCTCAGTCCGCTGCGACCGAGCACCTTGTCGAATGCGCTGGAATTGTTTCCGTTGGATATGACGACGACCTCTCGCGGCTCGGCGCCCAAGCAGCTGAGGACGAATTCGGTGAAATCGGGATGTCTGGTCGGTTCTCCGCCGGACAACTTCACCTGTACGGAGCCCAGTCGTTTCAATGATGCGACGATCTCGCCGAGGAACGGCGGACTGATGCCGAGTTCGGCCGACTGGCCGGGCTGTCCCTCGTTGTGGCAGAACGTGCAGGACAGGTCGCACTGCTCCGACAGCAGTACCCGCAGTGAGATGCGCCGATCCGCTGGTTCGGTGGCCTCGGCTCGTTCGCTCCTCATACCGGATTGGTCCGCATGCTGTTCAGCCACCATTCGGTGCGGTCCGACCAGGCCCACGCGCGGAACTTCTCATCGGAGGCGGCAGCTACCGCTCCGCTGGCCGATCCGTCATACAACACCTCGCCGGTCTTGTCGGTTGCTTCCGCGATGATGACGAAGTCTCCGCCTGCTGCCCGGGCGCACGCTCGAGCAGCGTCGGCATCCGCGGCGCGCACTGCGTACATGTTGTTCCACATATACCCCGGCGTGAGCGCGAAACAGCGTGTGTGGATATCCAGCGCGTCGGCGACCGGTGCGACGGCGGGATCGATGAGCTCATCCAGAGATTTCGACTGCAGATCGAATCCGATACCGTTCGCCTCGGCCAATATCCGCAAAGAACTGCCGATGCCGTCCGACAGGTCGAGTCCGGCGACCGCAAAATCGCGCTCGATCAGCGTCCGCGATTCTGCCACCGGCAGGCTGAATTCATTGTCGCTGTCGGCAAGAATTTGTCGGACATCGAGCTCGAGGTCGAGCGAAAAATGGTTTACCAAATGGTTTGCCCAGCGCCTGCCCCACTTGTTGCCGTTCGCGAGTGTTACGCCGATCAAGTCGCCCGGCTCGACTCGTACCCGTCGAACGACTTTATCGGCTCTCGCCGTTCCGAACCCGACGCCGACGGCGCTGAAAGTATCGCCCTCTTTGGTATCGCCGCCGACCAGGGAGCAACCGTACTGCCGACAGTTCTGGTCGACGGATTCGACCAGAGTGAGGACGGTCGCCGGATCGAAGTCCCTCGGGACTTGTATCGCGAGCAACATACCGAGCGGATATCCGCCCATGCAGATGATATCGGACAGAGTTTGGGTTACCAGTAGGCGTGCGCGGAGTCCGGGAGCGACTCCGGACGCAAGCCGGTCCGTGGATACCAGAAGGCGTGTGTCGTCGGCGACCGGAATTGTGAGTACAGCGGAGTCGTCGCCGACCACTCTCCGCCCGGGTCCGTTATTGAGCACGCGGGCGATCTCGCCGTGCAAGGCGTACTCTCCGAGTTTATCGAGGGAATCGGGCAGTGCCATCTTTGCTATAGCCTCTCATGAGATAACATGCCAACTCTGCGGTCGAACCGAGTATTTGTTGGATTTCTCGATCTCCGAGCCCTGAGTCCGCCGCAGTGTGGTCGCAGTCGAAGTTCACTGTTCCGAACGGCGTCCCATCTTCTGAGAGCATCGGGAATGCTAGCACACAGCGGACGCCCGGCCAGATTCCGGAAACGACCGACCCGTCGGTGTTTATCGACCGGTTGCTGTTGTCCAGGTCGCCGACTTGCATCGAACGTGTTTTGAACGCCTGCCCGGCAATGCCGAACTCCCGCGGCACCTCGAGGGTCAGTTCGGGATCGGTGAGAATATTGGCCCCGCAGACCGTGACACGTTTCATGCCGGAGCGGTCCAATACGGTGACCAGACTGCGGAAGGTGACCGCGGGATACTTGCTGTGCAGCATCCGGACCGTATTCGACAGGAGAATGCTGCACAGCGCGTCGCCCTGGACTTGGACCTGACTTCGGCTCAATCGGCCGCGCAAGATTACGAGGAGGATCTGGGACGCGGCCAGTATCAATCCGGCGAAGAAGAGTGCATTCGCCCAGGACAGCTCGTGGATTCGCGTCGTCAGCGGCGGGGATCCCGGACCCGCACCCGCGGTGAGTACCCCGGTGTAGATACTGAAGGAGATGGCGGACGTGGTCGACACGGTTATCGAGAGCCAGCCCTCATGGCGTGCGAGTGCACGCCCGACCCGCCTGCGTTGCGTCACGATCTCCCCCTCGATGCGAGGCTGCCCGCCGACATCGGGATCGGAGGGCTGGGCGGCCCCACGGCAGGTCGGCTGCGGCTGCGATGCCACTGGCTTTCCGCGACGCCCCGCACCACCGGTATTCCGATTGCCACCGTACCATCCTTCGGCGCACCACAGATGATTTGAGAGATGTTGTGCGGGAAGGGATATCGGCATTCTATTCCGCAACCGTATCGGACGCGCAGGAGGTCGTCCGCCTCGTGGTCCGGCGAGGATTGCGTGTCCCGCGGCAGCTGCGGCCCCGTTCGCTCGACCATGCGGTGCTCCACCTTCCGCTGCGCCATCGAGGTGCCTGTTTCGCACTCGAGGTGATCTCCGTCACTTTGTCCGGCGTGGCTGCTTCTCGGGCCCCTCCGTGCAATGCCGTGTTTGTCTCGCTGATGGCTGGGCATGTGTGCGGTGTGGACGGTCTACCGAAAGATCGTGAATGGGAGGAATCGGGCGAATCTAGCGGATTCTGTTTGATTGCTATGGGTGGTGGAATAGCGGTAGTAACGCTAACTGAGCAGGGAAAATGGGGTGTTAGCCCCCTGGTATCTGGACGGCTGCTATGACGCTCGAAGCCGAGACGCGGTGCTATCGCTCCCAGGGTGGGAGCGGGGGTCGGCGGGGGCTTGGAGGATTGTCATGACTGCAGGGATCACGGAGAACGGGATGCGGTCGGTTCTGCGGGCCGCCTGTGTGAGCGTTGGGATCGACTCCGCGGGCGCCGAGCCCGTCGGATCGCAGACGGTATTCAAGCTGCCCGGCGGCATTGTCGCGCGGATCGGCGGGCGGGGGCAGAAGCTGGCGGTCGGGCGGGAGGTCGCCATGGCCCGATGGCTGGAGACGTGTGGGGTGTCCGCGGCGCGCTTGGTGCCGGACATCCCGCAGCCGGTGGTGGTGGATCGCCGTGCGGTGACATTCTGGCGGGACCTGCCGCCCCATCATCCTGGGACGCCCGTCGAGATCGCCAAGGTCCTGGGGCAGCTGCACCGCCTCCCACTGCCGGGGTTCGAGTTGCGTCGAATGATGCCTTTGGCTCGCCTGGAGGAAGAGATCGCCGCCGCGCAGACCGTGACGGAGGAAGACCGGCGGTGGCTGCGCGGGCATCTGGAGGAACTACGGGGTCGTTGGAAGACGCGGCCCGACGGCATGCCGTGGTCGGTGATCCAGGGCACGGAATGGGGCGAGAACGTCGTGGTCGGTGACGACGGTGACGTGATCCTGGTCGGTTTCGGCCGGGCGGTGATCGGCCCGCCGGAGTGGGACTTGGTGCACACGGCGATCGACTGCTGGACGGCGGCCACGATCACCGCCGCGCAGTACGCCGACTTCTGCGCCGGGTACGGCCGCGACGTGACCCGCTGGGACGGTTTCTACCTGCTGCGCGATATCCAAGAATTCCGGCTGGCTCTGCAATCGCTGCGCGCGGCCACGGTAAATCCCGCCTACCAGGGGCAAGCACTGCGCCGCCTGGAATACATCCGAGGCGACAAGGGCATGCGCCCGTGGCCCGGGTGGGCGGATCTCGACTAGGCGGTGTTCGCAGCCCCTCAGCCGCGAGCTGGGAGGCGTCCACTCGGCACCTGATGCTCGAACCGCCTACTCAACGGGCGACTGGTTCGGCTCGCGGAGGGCCGTCAGTGCAGGTGCTTCACGTAGCGGTGGGCGGGGACCTGGACGGGGCCGGTTGGGCCGGGTGCCGCGTGGGTGAAGGCGCCCTCGTCGGTCCACCCATGGCTGGCGTAGAACCGGCGGGCCCGGGTGTTGCCAGGGACGACGGCCAGCCAGGCACGGTCGTGGCCATTGGCGTGCACACGCTGTTCGGCCGCGGTGAGCAAGAGCGCGGCCACGCCGGTGCCCCGGTGCCCGGCGGCTACGTAGACCTGGTCCACCTCGTCCCCATCGACCATGACGAATCCCGCGACCGTGCCGTCCACGGTGGCGACGGTGGTGTCGGCGACCCGGCCGGCCGCGCGAACGTCGAACGAGTCGCGCGGCCGGACGGCCAGCAAGGCGTCAGGGACGTTGCCCAGGTGGCCGTCGCGCCAGCCGTGGTACCAGATCTCGGCGATCGCCGAGGCGTCCTCGGGCCGGGCTCGGCGCAGAACCGGGGCACTATCCGTCATCCGCCGGACTGTAGCAGCGGGTGCACCGGTGCTCAGCCCTGCTGAGTGGGGACCAGGATCAGCTCGGCCACGTTGACGCGCTTCGGCGCGGCAACGGCGTAGGCGACGGCGTCGGCGATGTCGCCGGGTTCCAGGATCTCGATCTGGGTGCGCCACTGCTCCAGCCCGGCGCGCTGTTGCTCGTCCTGCATCCCCGCGCCGAGTTCGGTGCCGACGAAGCCGGGTTCGATGTTCTTCACCCGGACACCGCGGGGCCCGAACTCCGCGCGCAGGTTGCGGGTCAGGTGCGCGACCGCGGCCTTGGTGGCGGTGTACACGGCGTAGTTGGGGAAGACCGTGTGCCCGCCGATCGATCCGACCAGCACCAGGTCCGCTTGCTTGCCCGCACTCGCCGCCGCGAGCAGGTCGTCGATGAACGCGCGTCCGGTGTAGAGCAGCCCGTTGATGTTGGTCCCGACCATCTGGTCCCACTCGTCGGTGAGCGCCGACTCGAACGGCGCGGCGAGCATGACGCCCGCATTAGCGACGATCAGGTCGGCGGGGCCGAACGCCGCACGCACGGTGGCGGCGGCGTCGCGTACCGACTGCTGGTCGCCGACGTCGGCGACCACGGCGAGCGCGTCCCCGCCGATCTCGGCGGCGAGTTCTTCGATCCGATCCTTGCGCCTGCCGAGCAGCGCGACCTTGGCGCCGCCCCGCGCGAGCTGCCGCGCGGTGGCGGCGCCGATTCCACTCGATGCTCCGGTGATGACCGCGACGCGGCCGGTGAGGTTGTTTGTCATGGCCACTACGTTCGGCCTGGCCGCGCTCGCCTGCCAGGTCGCGGACTTCCTGGTAGTCGCGGGGCCACCCAGCCGGGGTGCGGCTCACCTACGCTCGGATCATGGACTCCGACAATCGACTGGGCGCGTTCTTGCGGGCGCGTCGTGAGCTGGCGCGGCCGGAGGACTTCGGGTTGTCCGGCGGCGGTCAGCGCCGAGTCGCCGGCCTGCGTCGCGAGGAGATCGCGCTGCTCGCGGGGGTGAGCGCGGATTACTACGTGCGGCTGGAGCAGGGACGTGACAGGCATCCGTCCGAACAGGTCATCACGGCGCTGGCCCGGGTGTTCGCACTCGACGACGAGGGCACGGCACATCTGCGCGAGCTGGCGCGACCCGCGGTGCGGCGGCCGAGAGGGCCGCGCCGCCCCGAACGTGTCGCGCCCGGCTTGCTGCGGCTGATGAATGCGTGGCCGCACACACCCGCACTGGTGCTCGGCAGGTACCTGGACGTGCTGGCGGCGAACCCGCTGGCCGAGGCCGTCAACTCGTGCTCGGTTCCCGGGGTCAACCAGGTGCGCATGGTCTTCCTCGATCCCGAGGCGCGCGACGTATACGCCGATTGGCCGACCATCGCGGCCGATACCGTCGCGAGCCTGCGGGCGACCGCGGGCGCCGACCTCGACGATCCGCGCCTGACCGAACTGGTGGGGGAGTTGTCGCTGAAGAGCGAGGATTTCCGGCAGTTGTGGGCGCGCCACGACGTCCGGGTGAAGACCGCGGGGGTGAAACGGTTCCGCAACCCGATGGTCGGCGAGCTGACCCTCTCGTACGAAACGTTCAGTGTGAACGGCGCGCCGGGGCAGATGCTCATCGCCTACCACGCCGAACCCGGGTCCCCCTCCGAACGCTCACTTGCCTTGCTCGGCAGCCTGATCGCGGACAACGCGTCCGGCGAGGACCGGGACGAGCAACAGTCCGCCGGGCAGGGTGCCTACCGGCAAAAGGATTGAGCTGAACTCACCGCGGTGACCAGTTGATGCGGCTGGGGCGGCACATCGTGCTTGTCGCTGTCAGAGCCGACGGCAGAAACGTTGCCGCGTATGCCCAACCGGCAGTGCGCACCGCGCGAGCTCATACCGGGTGTTTGCTGCGGCGCAAAAGGACGAATTCCGTACCGCTGCTGGGGCTTTCGATGCCGGGCAGCGAGTGCCGACTATCGATCTCGTTCGGGCGGAGGCATTTCGCATGCAGCTTCGTCTCCGGCCGCACGTGACTCTTGCCGACCTCCGACGACGACACGGCATCCAGGTCGTCGCCGCGGGCGAATGAAGTCGAGGGAAGGAGTGCGGGCTCCGGCGGGCGAGGTTTTCCGGTGTGGGTGCAACGCGATTGGACTTGTCGTAGCCGCGTGATTGGCTGTGCTGAGCAGTCTTTCGAGGACGACGGAGGTGGGCGTGGTAGCGATCGACTTCGAGCGGACGGGGCGCGGGATCACACCGGTATCGGTCTGGCGTTCGATCACCGCGCAAGGCCTCGGTGGCGTACCGCCCACGGCGCTGGTGCTAGCGGGGATCGTCAGCGTGCAGGTGGGGGCGGCGCTGGCGAAGCAGCTGTTCTCGGCGACCGGCGCGGGCGGAGCGGTCACGCTGCGGCTGGTTTTCGCCGGCCTCGTTCTGCTGGTGTTCTGGCGCTCGTCGCTGCGGGTCGAGCGCGGCGCGCTGCCGGTGGTGTTCGGGTACGGCGCGGTGCTGGCACTGATGAACCTCTCGTTCTATGCGGCGATAGACCGGATTCCGCTCGGGATGGCGGTGACGATCGAATTCCTCGGGCCGCTGACGGTCGCGCTGGCCGGGTCGCGGCGCTGGATCGATCCGGTGTGGGCGGTGCTGGCCGGTGCCGGTGTACTGCTGCTGACCAGGGCGGACGGTGACGTGGACTGGGTCGGAGTGCTGTTCGCGCTGGCCGCGGCGGCATGCTGGGCGGGATACATCCTGCTCAGCGCCGCACTCGGCGAGAAAACCGATGGCGGCGGCGGACTGGCGCTGGCCATGGCTTTCGGCGGGGTGGTCATGCTGCCGGTCGGCATTGCCGACGCGGGAACCGCGCTGTTGCAGCCGGCGGTGCTCGCCGCCGGGTTCGCCGTGGCGATGCTGTCGTCGGTGCTGCCGTACTCCGTGGAGTTGGAAGCCTTGCGGCGGATTTCACCCCGGGTGTTCGGCGTGCTGATGAGCTTGGAACCGGCCGTCGCGGCGGTCGCGGGCTTGGTCGTTCTGGGCCAGGTCATGAATCTCGGACAGTGGACCGGGGTGGCGTGTGTGGTCGCGGCGTCCGCGGGCGCGACGCGGACCGAAGCGAAGGGTTGACTCAGCGGTTGCGCGGGATGTTCCGCTGCCGTACGTGGCCGGGCAGCAGCACGCCGTAGACCCCGCAGCGGACGGAGCGAAGGTCGATGTTCTGATCGATCTTCGGCGGTTCGCACCCTGTCGGGGCCGGCCGGGAGTGAGGATCTAGGTATCTCGCCGGCGCAGGTGGCCGGCGCCTCGACGAGCGAATGATAGGACCAGTGGGATGCGGATGCGAGTAGGCGCGGCAGCGGCGGTATTCGGCGCCGCGGCCGTCACGATGGCTGCCATGCCCACGGCGGGAGCCACGGTGACGCAGGTCGGGATGTATCCCGGCATCAACTTCGGGTTGGCGACGAACTACGGAACGGGTTGCACGTACACCGCGCGGGCCGTCGTGACCGACGTCGTCGCACCGGTCGTCTTCTACGACAACGGTGTTCCCTTCGGCGTGGTCCGCCCTTCCGGCGGCGTCGCTTTGCTCACCTGGGTGCCCGCCACTCCCGGCCCGCACACTGTCAGCGCGGTGCAGGAGCCGGACGCGTCGTTGGTGGCGAGCATCGATGTCACGGTGGGCAACGGGGTTCATCTGGGGTACGCCTGCGCCGTTTTCGGCGGATGACCGAGCCCTAGGGTTCGCTGGTCCAGGGCTTATGCCCCGGTAATGTCTTTTGCGCGGTGCTATGAGCTCGACCTTTCGTACTGGAAGGAAGTGATCATGCAAACCAAGCGACCGATCGTGGTCGGTGTGGACGGGTCCGCGGGCTCGGCGGCGGCGATCGCGTGGGCGGCGCAGGCCGCCGCGCAGCATCGAGCGCCGCTGCGTCTGGTCCACGTCATCGATCCGGTCGCCGACTACGGGCCCGGCATCACCGAACCACTGACGAGCACCGACTACGCGCGGATGGAGGGCCATGGGCGCTGGGTGCTGGACACCGCCACCGAAGAGGCGCGGATCGCGGTCCGCGGCCTGCACGACATCGAGGTGACCACCGAATTGGTGCACGAGCCGGTCGGTCCGGCACTGCTGGACCGCACCGAGGAGGCCCGGACGATGGTGGTCGGCACCCGCGAGCGCGGCACCATGCGGCGCGCCTTGCTCGGCTCGGTCAGCGCGGCGCTGGCACGGAGAGCGTACTGCCCGCTGGTCGTGGTCCGGGAAGGCGCACCGCTCGCGCCGGAAGCCAGGAAGCAGCCGATCGTCGTCGGCGTCGACGGCACCGAAATCAGCGAACCCGCCATCGAGGCGGCGCTGCAGGAGGCATCGGCGCGGGGTGTGCCGCTGCTCGCACTGCATGTGTGGACCGGTGTCGAACTGCCCGCGGCGGGCGCCGAGCTCGCAGCCGACCCGGAGAAGCAGATCGTGCTCGCGGAAAGCCTGGCCGGATGGCAGGAGTGTTTTCCCGATGTCGAGATCCGTCGCGAGATAGTCACCGACCGCCCGGAACGCTGTCTGCTGGATCGCTCCGAGCGATCGCAGCTGCTCGTGGTCGGCAGCCGGGGCCGTGGCGGGTTCGCCAGCATGCTGTTCGGCTCGACGAGTCAGGCACTGCTGCTGTCGGTGCAGTGTCCGATCATGATCGTTCGCGACCGCACGATCGCGGTCCGGCACTTGCCCGACTGAGCCTCACGCGCCGGTCGTCGAGCCGGGACGGACGATCATCAGGACGGTGACCACCGCCCACAGCAGGTTGAACACCCCGGTGTCCATGGCGAGGCGGCGGATCAGCGCCGGGGTGGTGCCGGTGAGGTCGGCGAGGATCTTCTGCTGGCCGGGCAGCACGAGCAGGGCGAGCACCCCCGCCGCGGCCGCGGTCAACCCGATCGACACCACCAGCCACGCATCGCCGAGCACGCCGAGGCTGAGCGCGGTGAGCAGGCCGAACGCCGGAACGACGATGCCGATCAGGGCATAGACCCGGCAGATGCGATGCAGGGTGCCGAGGACGGCCGGGCTGTGGTCGGTCGCGGTCGCGGCGAGCGCACGGCGGGTGGTGGCGGGAAACATGCTGGCCGCGACCGTCACCGGGCCTACGGCGATGATCGCGGCGAGCACGTGGACCGAGAGCAGGAACTTCGTCACGGCGGTCGACACTAGCCAGAGCGACGCATCAGGGGAACTGGCGGAACTGCCATATACCGGTCGATTCTCGCCAAGTGGTGGGAACTGGGAAGATCTGCATCGTGCCAGCTGCGAGGCATTGGCTGGAATCGAGCGGAAAACTACGCTGTGGCCATGCACACCGTGGCCGTACTCGCCTTGGACCAGGTGATCCCGTTCGATCTGGCCACGCCCGTCGAGGTGTTCGGTCGCACCCGGCTCCCGGACGGGCGGGCCGCCTATCGCGTGCGGGTCTGCGCGAACCGATCGACCGTCGATGCCGGGGTGTTCACGCTGCGAGCGCCTTGGGGGCTCGAGGCGCTGCTCGAGGCGGACACGATCATCCTGCCCGGCTGCGCGGACCCCGGCCTGCCGGTGCCGGACGAGGTGATCGACGCGTTGCGCCGCGCGGCGGCCGCGGGGACCCGCATCGCCTCCATCTGCTCCGGCGCCTTCATTCTCGCCGCGACCGGATTGCTGGACGGTCACCGGGCGACCACACACTGGCTCGCCGCGGCGGAACTCGCCGCCCGCTATCCGGACATCGAGGTGGACCCGGACGTGCTGTACGTGGACAACGGATCGTTGCTCACCTCGGCGGGCGCGGCGGCGGGAATCGACATGTGCCTGCACATGATTCGGTGCGACTACGGCTCCGCCGTCGCGGCCGACGCGGCCAGGACGTCGGTCGTCCCACTGGAACGGGAAGGGGGACAGGCGCAATTCATCGTGCACGACCAGCCGCCGACACCGCGCGGCTCGGCCCTGGAACCGGTGCTGCGGTGGATACAGGACAACGCCGCGAAGGATCTGTCCCTCGACGACATCGCCGCACACGCCGGGATGAGCACCCGCACACTGAACCGCCGCTTCCGCGAGCACACCGGAACGACGCCGTTGCAGTGGCTGCTGCGTGCGCGCATCCGGCAGGCCCAGCACCTGCTCGAAGCCACCAGCCACCCGGTGGACCGGATCGCGGGCCAGGTCGGATTCGGCTCACCGACCGCGTTCCGCGATCGCTTCAAGCGGGTGGTCGGCACCAGCCCGCACAGCTACCGGGCCGCCTTCCACGGCTCCGGCCCGGCCGGGTAGGGGGACCGATCGGAACCGAGGCGTTCTCGGCGACCGATGAGTTCTCGCGCGCCGCTCCGTCGGATCAAGCGACACACGCACACACTGATCCAGGAGTAACGCGATGAGGAAAATCACCGCAGGTCTGTTCATTGCGCTCGACGGCGTCGTCGAGGACCCGCAGGACTGGCACTTCCCGTACTTCGACGACGACATGGGCGCGGCCGTCGACGCTCAGCTCGGCGCCGCCGACACGCTGCTGCTCGGGCGCAAGACCTACGACGGCTTCGCGGGCGCATGGCCGGAGCGGGAAGCCGCGGGCGGACCGGACGCGCCGTTCGCGAAGAAGCTGGGCGACGCGCGCAAAATCGTGGTGTCACACCAGGATCTCGACTTCAGCTGGCGCAACTCCGAAGTGCTGAAGGGCGATCTGATCGAGGCGGTGACCGCGTTGAAGAACGAGCCGGGCGGCGATATCGGCATGAGCGGCTCGGTCTCAGTGGTCCGTCAGCTGCTGGACGCGGGCGTGCTGGACGAACTGCACCTGCTCGTCCACCCGATCGCCGTCGGCAAGGGCCAGCGGCTGTTCGAGGATGGCGGGCCCACGATCCCGCTGCGCCTGCTGTCGTCGCAGACCTTCGCAACCGGCGTGCTCCACCTGGTCTACACCCGCGACGAGGCGGCGCCCGCCGGAACCTACGAGGACGCGAAAACCCATCTGTCGCAGGATGATCAGTAGCCGCCCGGATGATGCGCCGCGGCGGGCGAATGCGGGATCGGATTCAGGTCGCTGCCGGGCCGGAGCGGATCATCTTCCGCCTCAGCGCTCGGCATCGGCGGCCATGGTGAGCAGCAGGTCGCGTAACGCCTGCTGCTGCGTTTCGGTAAGCGAGGTCAGGGGGGAGTCCGCGCCGAGCAATTCGAGCGCGTCGTCGCGTCGGCGCTGACCGGCTGGGGTCAGCACGATCTGCTTCGCCCGGCGGTCGGTGGGGTGCGGCTCCCGGCGGATCAGGTCTTGCTGCTCCAGCCGGTCCAGCACGAACGTCGCGTTGGACGGCTCGCAGGACATCCGCGCCGCCAGTTCTCTGGCGGTGATCGGTTCGGAGAGTTCGCGCAGTGCGATCACCTGCGAGGGGGTGAGTTCGAGCCGTTCGGCGACGCGGCGGACGTGCACGTCGAGCCGATGGGTGAACTGGTGCACCAGCTTGCACACGTCGCGGTCGAGTTCGGTGTCCACCACGGGATCGGGCTGCCGCGTCATTGCTCCGAGTCTAGCGCCCTCGGTTCGAACTGTGATAGTTCTAGTTCGTATCATTCGAGTTATAACTATCTGGAGGCGCGTGATGCGACCCGCGGTGTTTTCTCTGATGCTCGTGGTGTTCAGCCTGACGACCGGCGAGTTCGTGATCGCGGGCATCCTGCCCGAGGTCGCGGGCGGCTTGGCGGTTTCGGTGGCGTCCGCGGGAGCGCTGGTGACGGCGTACGCGATCGGCATGATCATCGGCGGTCCGGTGGTGACGGTGCTGACCGCCACGGTGGCGCGCAAGCCTTTGGTCGTCGGATTGGTGTCGATCGCGATACTGGCCAATCTCGGCTCGGCCTTCGCCCCGAATTACGCTGTGCTGCTGGCCATGCGCGGGGCGGCGGGTTCGGTGGTCGCCACCTTCTTCGCGGTCGCGATCGCCACCGCGGTGTCGACCGCCCAGCCGGGTGCCGAGGCCACGGCGGTGGCGCGCGTTGCTCTCGGCATGAATCTGGGCATCGTGCTCGGTACCCCGCTCGGCGCGGCCATCGGCCAAAGTCTGGGCTGGCGAGCGACTTTCGCCGCCGTCGCGCTCTGCGCCGCGGCCGCGTTGCCGCTGGTGTTGCGTTTCATGCCGGATCAGCCGGGGTCGTCGGCGGGCTCGATCGGGAATGAACTGCGCGTTTTCACCGACCGTGACGTGCTGTGGGCGATCGCGCTCACCGCCGTCGGGAATATCGGTGTCGTCATGGTCTTCACCTACATCACGCCGCTGCTGACCGAGGTCGGCGGCTTCCCCGTGGGTGCGGTGCCGATCCTGCTGCTGGTCTACGGCGTCGGCGCGGTGCTCGGCAACCAGCTCGGCGGCAAGCTCGCCGACCGGGCCTTGTTGCTCTCGGTGACCGGGCTGCTGGCCGCGCTCGCCGGGGTACTGGTTCTGTTCTGGCTGGCGGGCGGCATCCGGATCGTCGCGGCCGCACTGACTTTCGTGCTGGGCGCACTGGCCTTCGCCATCCTCCCCGGCATGCAGGCGCGGGTAGTGGCCACGGCGACGGCCGCGCCGACCTTGGCCGTCGCGGTGAACGCGTCCGGATTCCAGCTCGCCGCGGCGGGCGCGGGCCGGATCGGCGGGTGGGTGATCGGCGACGGCGCGGGCCTGCGGGCTCTGTATCCGGTAGGTGCGGCGCTCACCGGATGCGGGGTCGCCGTGGCGGGTTATCTGCTGTGGCGGGAGCGCCGAGTGAAGTCGCGCCGCGAACCGGAACGGCAGCCGGAATTCGAGAACGGCTAATGGCCGAGAGCTTTCGCGACGATGCCGCCCGTGACGGCTTTCGTCAGATAGTTGGTGGAGTCGTGTGGCGACGCGCCGTTGTCGAAGTGCTGTTCGGTGACCGGGGTGACGGCGGCGCCGGGGTAGGGCGGAAAGAACTGGGCGAGGTCGAGGTGGGCGGCCACGAGGTCGTCCTCGTCGACCAGGTTGTGCCAGCCCGTCACCGATTTCGGCACGGTGCACGGCTGCGGGCGCAACCTGTCGTAGATGACGGTGCGCAGGCCGAGCGGCGAGCCCATGGTCAGCAGGGTCACCGGGTGCTCGGTGCGGTGCAGAGCCTCGTACGCCACCACGCTGCCGAGCGAATGCGCGATGACCAGCCGGGTGTCGGGACCGACGTGGTCGAGCACCTGCTGCTGGGCATACGCCCGGAGCTCGTCGTCGGTGAAATAGCGGGCGACTTGGGACAGGGCGCCCACGACGAACTTCTGCGCCAGCCCGAAACCGAACGGTGCGAACCAGCGCAATCGCATCAGCGCGTTGAGGGCGGGCCGCAGCATCGCCTGCGTTCCCTGCGCCGCCGCGTCCGGCGGCGGAGGAGTGCCGAGCCGACGGGCGGTCGCGCGGTCGCGCGCGTCGCCGGCATGCACGGTCGCCGTCGCCAGCCATTCGGCGGCGAGCGCCTCCATCAGGTCGAGTTGCGCGTCATCGAATTCGGTCCCGGTGCCCTGGGCGCCCACGGCCAGGAATTTTTTGCCGTAGAAAGCCATCCGGGTCGAGATGTCGCCGGGAGATCCGTTGCGCCAGAGCCGATCCGCGAGTTCCGGTGCGCCGTGGTTGCGTACGCCTCCCGCGAGCCCGGGCAGCCAGCGCGCCTCCAGCGTGTCGGGCGATTCCTGTTCCTGTGCGATGCCGTGTACGAGGACGATCGTCGCCAACGTCCCACCCCTTCCGTGTCCCCGGTGTCTTCGACAGTTTCCCCCATCGCGGCCGAATCGGCAGGGTTATTTTCCGGACCGGTTCCGGGCACGGATTGCTTTGCCCAGTGGGGCAATCGAATTGGTGAGTCCGAACAGTACTCGCTCGGCGATCGAGTGCTGCGGCGGCAGAACGGCGAGCTGCCGGGCGAGGTCGAGTCCATTGACGATCGCGGTGTTCGACACGATCAGCCCGTCGCGAACGACGAATACGTCGGTGCCGAGGAGGTTCAGCTGCCTTCCGTTCGGGGCCAGCCCGATCAGCTGCGCGGTGCCGTCGAACCGGCCGCGCATCCGCCAGTGCACCACGGCGCGCTCGTCCTGTGCGGTGACCGAGAGTATCTCCACCGTCAGGTCGGGCACCGCGGCATGGACGTCGCGGAAGAAGGCCACGATCTCGCCGGGAGCGTGCAGGTCCGCGACGCCGACGAACACATCCAGCGCACCGGGTTGCCAGCATTCCGCCACGGTCGCCCAGTCCTGCGCGCCGATCGCCTCCACGTAGCGGCGCGCGACCGAGCCCGGGTCAGCTGGTTTCGTCACCGATGGTCCTCTTCGGGCTGTGGTGCGGGCACCGTGGCTTCAGGCATCCCGCCATTTGATCGAGCAACCCATGCTTGGCCGGTGCGGTTCGGGGACGGGCTTGCCGTCCAGCACTGCCTCGACAGCGGCACGCAAGTCCTCGCCGGTCAACGGCTTTCCGTTGCCCGGGGTGGATTCGTCGAAGGCGCCGCGGTAGGCGAGTTCGAGGTTCGCGTCGTAGAGGAAGAAGTCCGGGGTGCAGGCGGCCCGGAATGCCCGGCCGACCCGCTGGTCCTCGTCGACGAGGTAGGGGAAGGTCCAGCCCGCCCGGATCGCTTGGTCGCGCAGCCGCAGCGGCGCGTCGTCCGGGTAGGCGGTCGCGTCGTTGCTGCAGATCGCCACGGTCGGCATGGACGGCAGCGAGTCGACCAGTTCGCCGAGCGCCGCCTCGATGTGTTTGACGTAGGGGCAGTGGTTGCAGGCGAAGACCACCAGCAGTCCGGGTCCACCCGCGAAGTCGTCGCGGGAGTAGATCCGCTGGTCGAGGTCGGGAAGCGAGAAATCGGGTAGTGCGGTGCCTAGGGGAACCATGAGGGAGGTATGCGCCATGGTGTGCCTTCCGTCCGGATCGAAGACGACAGCGGGAGCCTAACCCCGTGTCGTCCGATTCGTCGGAAATACGCCGATGAACCGCGTGGCGGACCAGTCTAGTGGGCGCTGAGCGGAGGCGGAGGACGTATGACGCGCATGGCCGGAGCGGATGCGGAGTACGCATAATGCGCATGGCCGGAGCGGAGGCGGAGGTGCGCATAACGCGCATGGCTGGAGCGGCGCAGGTACGCATAAAGCGCACGGCCGGAGCGAAGGCGGAGGTATGCCTACCTGGCCAAGTCCGACGGATCGGTGTTCGCCCCGCAGAGGACCACGCATACCCGCTCGCCGGGGGCAGGCCGGAACGCCGGTTCATCGCCGAGGATCGCGGCCAGCGCGGTCGCCGCGCCGTGCTCGACCGCGATACGGCGCTCCTCCCACAGACCGCGCCGGGCCGCGCTGATCGCGGCGTCCTCGACCAGCACCGACTCGACGTCGTATTGCCGCGCGGCCGCCAGCGCCATCTCCGAGGCTCGCCGGGCGCCGAGCGAGTCGGCGGCGATCGAGTCGACCTCCACGTCGACGACCCGGCCCGCCGTGATCGCGGCGTGCAGAGCGCGGCAGCGGGCGGGCTCCACGGCGACGGTGCGGACGCCGTAGTGATCGGCGGCGGTGGCGACGCCGGAGAACAGTCCACCTCCGCCGACCGCGACGACGACGGTGCCGAGATCGGGGATACGCTCCTGGATCTCCGTCATCAGCGTGCCTGCGCCCGCCGCGATGAGCGGGTTGTCATAGGCGTGCGAGAGCAGAGCGCCCGTGTTGTCCGCGAACTCGCGGCTGGCGGCGAGCGCGTCGGCGTATTGGGTACCCACCAACCGGACTTCGGCGCCATAGGAGGAGAGCCGGTCCACCTTGACCCGCGGCGCCGTGGCCGGCAGGAACACGGTCGCCGGAATGCCCTGGTTGCGGGCCGCCCACGCGCAGGCCAGCCCGGCGTTTCCGCCGGAGGCGATCGTCACGCCCACCGGCGGTAGCGTGCCGTTCTCCCGGTGGGTGAGCAGGAAGTTCAGCGCGCCTCTGGCTTTGAAGCTTCCGGTGTGCTGCAGGAATTCCAGCGCGAACCACAGCTCGCCTGCGCTGTCGGCCTGCGCCACGGCGACCGGCCTGACCCGGTCCGCCACCCGCTCGGCCGCGGCCTTCACGTCGCTGTGGGTCAGTCCCATAACGCTCCTTCGGAAATTGTCTGGGTCGCGCGGGAGTACTCACGGCGGTGCGGCGCGAACTCCAGGCTCAGCAGGGCCGTGGCGGCGAACCAGCTGTGATCGATGCCGTCGTTCGAGGTCGCGCGGGCCTCGTAGGCCAGCGCCACGGCGATCAGGAGCGCCGCGACGATCAGCGCGGCCCGCGCCGCGGGCGTGGCGGTGACCGCGGCTTCCCGGCGCCCGCTCAGTGCGGTGGCGCGCAGCGTGTGCGAGCCGGCCATTTCCTGTTCGTCAGACATGGCCGTGCTCCGCCCCGCGCCGCATCCCCCCGCCCACGACGGTATCGCCATGGTGGCCTCCCGATGATCATCTACCGACACACTATGCGGACCCGGCGGCGTCGGGAGCAATGCCATCTCGGAACCGGCCACGGGCGCGACGGCAGGAGTCGCGGAAAAGCGCGATCGAGAGGCGGATTCGGACGATTGCCGCACAATTGCCGGTTTCTCGGCGTGTAGCCAGGATTTTCCCCGTCGACGTTGTCATGCTCAGTGCTCTGGCTGATCCGAACCACTCGCCTGGGGAGTGGGCGCGACGAGAGGTCCGACTGTGAAACTGAGCTGGGTGGCGCTTCCCGCGCTGTTCGCCGTCACCGTGGCGGGGTGTTCCGACGACGCGCCTGCGAGCAAGGAATCGGCATCGACGAGCGCGGTCGCCGCGGCGAGCGCCGCCGCGACGACGACAGCAGCACGCGATCATGACGAAGCGGGTGGCGTGGTTCGCGTTTTGCTCGGTGACACGAAGAAAGTCCCGGTGCCCGCGGACGCGGTGCTCGATATCCGTGCGCCGGCCGCATGGGGGCAGGCGGCGAACGGTATTCGCTGTACGGTTACCGATAGTTCCGGACGGAATGAAGATCTGCGTTCGTCGGACGTGAAGAAGACCGAGACGGTCGGCGGGACGGAATGGATGACGCTGTGGACGTTTTCCTCCGCGCCGGATACCGACGTCACCGTCGGTTGCAAGGATCCGGCCGCGAAAATCGCCGCAGCACATGCGCATCCGTACCTCCGGGTCGTCCCGCGCGGAATCGTTCCGATCCCTCCGCCGGCTCGCTGATCCGAAGCGGCAGCGAATCGGTCCGTTCAGGCGGCCCGTTCGGTGGTCGGCCGGAACACCCTGGCTGCCAGGGCTTGCAGCACCATCAGACGGGTCAGCTGATTGCGCAACCAGATCTGACCGCTGGTGGCCGGAATCAGCATGGCGCGGCCGGCGCGCACCGATCGCTGCGCCCGCGACACCCTCGGCCGCAGCCTTTCCTCGTAGCGGCGGAAGGCGATACGGTGGTCACCCTCGGCCGCGGCGAGTTCCGTCGCGAGCAGATGCGCGCCCTCGATGGCGAGCGCCGCACCCGCGCCGGACAGCGGCGTCGCGCAGTAACCCGCGTCCCCCACCAGCGCGACCCGGCCGCTCGACCAGGCGGGAATGCGGACCTGGCTCACCGCGTCGAAGTAGAAGCCGTCGTCCGCGGCGGCTTGGTCGAGCAGCGTGGACACCCGCCATCCAGCGCCGTCGAAATAGTCGCGGAGCAATGATTTCTGCGCGTTCTGGTCGCGGTAGTCCACGTCCAGTACGCGGGCTTCCCGGAACGCGAAGAACGCGGTCGCGGTGTCGTGGGCCCCCGACCGGTAGACGCCCGCCGCTTTCCCCGGTGTGTTGTAGAGGTCCACCGCACGCGGACGTCCGAGCTCGGCGTCGGCCCGCGCGGTAGCGAAATACAGGCCGAGATGGTGCACGGCATCGGCTTCCGGGGTGATGGCGAGGTTTCTCGTCCGCGAATGCAGCCCGTCGGCGCCGATGACGAGGTCGAATTCCGCCTCCGCGCCGCTGTCGAAGGTCACCTCGACGGCGTCTCGGCGCTGGCTGATCGCGGCGATCGAGTCCCCGAAGGTGAACTCGACGTCGTCGGCCGTCGCCTCGTACAACACCTGTGCGAGGTCGCCGCGCATGATCTCGATGTCGCCCTCCGCGTTGAAGGCGCGGGTGCTCATCCCCGCGACGCGCCGTCCAGCGGCGTTCACGAAGGTCAGCTCGCGGATGTCGGTCGCCTGTTCACGCAGCCGCGACAGCAGCCCCATCCGGTCCGCGATGTGCACCGCCGCTCCGCGGATATCGACGCCGTTGCCGCCGGGGCGGAGAGCAGGGCTCCGCTCGACCACCGCGGGCCGGAAACCGTGGCGCACCAGCCAGTACGCGAGCGTGGGTCCGGCGATGCTCGCGCCGGAGATGAGAATTCTGGGCTGGTTCGCCATGGGAAGCTCCTCGTCTTTGACTGACCATTGGTCAGTGCCGAATGTAGATCGCTGACCATCGGTCAGTCAACGGTAGAATCCGGGCGGTGACCGAGGACAAGACCACCCGCGCGCGCATACTCGAGGTGGCCATGGATCTGTTCAGCGCGCACGGCTATCACCGCACCACGGTCCGCGCCATCGCCGAGCAACTCGGCATCACCAAGGCCGGCGTGCTGTATCACTATCCGAGCAAGCACGACATCCTCGCCGGTTTGACCGAACCGCTGCTGGTCGCCATGGAGCGGACGGTCGCCGACGCGAGCGACCCTGATCCTCGGGTGGCGCGCCGCCGGGTCGTGGAAGGGTTGCTCGATGTCTTCCTCGCCCACCGCTATCTGCTGCGGCTCAATGTCCGAGATCTGGCATTAGCCGCTCCCGGAAGCATTCTCGACCGTTTCAGCAAGGTCATGATGCAGGCCAATGTGCTGGTCGCGGGCCCGGACGCCGGCTTCGCCGAGCGCGTTCGCGCGGCACAGGCGGTCGCCGGGCTCAGTGATCCGGTGGTGCTGTACGCCGACGCTCCGGTGGAGCAGTTGCGTGCGGAGGTGCTGGAGGGGGTGCGCCTGCTGCTGGCGCCAACGGGGCATGCTCCGCGCGCGTCCGCACCGCGAGGGCGGCCCGCGGCGCTGACCTCGGAGCAGGTCGAGGCCGCGCGCCGAATGCACACGGAGGAGGGGCGCAGCGTCCCGGTTATCGCCCGTGCTCTGGGTGTCTCCCGTGCGACGCTCTATCGCTATCTCAAATAGTACGAATTTTTGAGACATCATTTTCGAGACAAATTGCGTCGCGGTTCTGTCGGTGGGCGGGCGTAACGTCGGCGGGGTGAACGAGGTCGTCGTGGGCGCTTACCGGGAGCGGAGGTCGTGGTACGAGGGCGCTGTGCTGTGGACCAAAACCGTCGATGGCCGAAACCCGGCGCCGCCCGTGCTGCCGGACGGGTGCATGGATCTGATCTGGATGGCGGGGCGGCTGGTCGTCGCGGGTCCGGATACGCAGGCCTACCACCCTGCCGGGCCCCAGGGCGGCCGGTATGTCGGCATTCGATTCTTCCCGGGTACCGCACCCGCACTGCTCGGCGTCCCCGCGTACGAACTGCTGAATCAACGGGTCGATCTCGCGGATCTGTGGCCGTCGGCGGCGGTCCGGTCGCTGATCGGTCAGCTCGAGTCCGCCGACGATCAGAGCATGGCGCTGGAACGAATCGTGCTGCGGCGGGCGACCGATGCCGAACGGGCCGATCCGCTCATGCGGCGAGTGGTCGCCGCGCTGGCGGCCGATTGGTCGGTGGCCGCGGTCGCCGCCGCGGCGGGCCTGGGCGAGCGGACCCTGCACCGGCGCTCGCTGGCCGCCTTCGGCTACGGCCCGAAGACTCTGGCCAGGGTGCTGCGCCTGCAACGTGCACTGGCCTCGGTGCGCGACGGTGTCCCGCTCGCGGAAACCGCGATGCTGGCGGGGTTCGCCGACCAGGCACACCTGTCTCGAGAGGTGCGCGCACTGGCCGGGATTCCGTTGGGGGAGTTTCTCGCCCGGTCCTAGTTGATCCGAGCGCACCTGGTCCCGCCTATGGTCGCGATCAAGGCTACCGGCCCGCCGACTTCCACGGCGGTGCCAGGCGGTTATTCGGTAGCCGTGGGAAGCGCGGCGTACAAGTCGACGCCGTTGCCGTCGGGATCCTGCACCACCGCGTACCGCTGCCCCCAGAACGCGTCCCACGGCTTCAATTCGCCGTGGTACCCGGCGTCCACCAGATCGGCGTACACGGCGTCGACCTCCGCGGGGTCGGCGCAGCGGAACGCGATCCCGACGCGGCCCGCTCCGGTCGGAGGCGCCCACTCGGAGTGGAAGGACTTGATGACGGCCTCGGTGTCCAGCGTGACCCGCAGGCCATTGGGCAACGCGGCCTCGGCGTGCCCTTCCTGTTCCGCGCCCGGAGGAAAGTCGAGGCCGAGACGGCGGTAGAAGGCCACCGAGGCGGCCATATCGGTGACGATGATGCCGATGACGTCGAGTCGTGGAGTCATACCGGCAGGGTAAGCAGCGGCGGGCCGGACCGTCTTGAACGAATCGGACAGCCTTCAGCGCGCAGGCGCGGGGACCAGCTCGGCGATCAGGTTCTCCACCAGGATGCGGATGCGGTCGCGGATGGTGCGTACCACGTCGATGGTCTGGCCGGCGGGGTCGGGCAGTACCCAGTCGCGGTAGCTGATGCCGGGGAAGAAGGGGCAGGCGTCCCCGCAACCCATGGTGATCACGACGTCGGAAATGCCGACCGCATCCATGGTGAGTGGTTTGGGGGTGTAGCCGGAGATGTCGATGCCGATCTCGGCCATGGCGTCGACCACGGTCGCGTCGAGGGTCTCGGCGGGTGCGCTGCCCGCCGATCGCACGTCGAACCGCTCCCCGGCGAGGGTGGTGAGTAACCCGGCGGCCATCTGCGAAGGGCCCGCGTTCTCCACGCAGACGAACAGCACACTGGGCTTGTGGGACATGCGAACGCCTTTCGATGAACAGGGTGGAGCCTGCGTGTGCTGGCCGCCGGACGGGCCGTCCGGTGTGGTGGTGGAGCCGAAACGCTGTCGTAGCGTACGAGATACGTATACCAGCGCGCCGCGAATCGTTACCGCTGGCCGTGCGTTGACGCGAGGAAGCACCGAAAGATCGCAGGTCACCGGCTCGAAGGCGTTGTCGTACAGCTGTTGCGAGATGTCGGCGCCGTGGCGTGGCGGATCGGACCGAACGATGGTGGCCCGGCGTTTGCCGTCACTGATCCGTGACCGTTCGCTGCCGAATGGGCGGCCGTGGGCTCCGCCTCTTCGGGATGTGTTGTTGCCCTGTGGATTTCGATCCGGCCGGACCGTCATGCCGAACCGGTCGCACCGCCCTATGAGGTGTCCGGAACGCGTTCAGGAGGCGGCACGTCAGATCGGACGCATATCGATCATCTTGCGCAGTCGCCGCCGGTCGCGTTCCAGGCGGCGTGCTTCATAGGCGATCGGGAAGTAGCGCAGCCGCTCCGGCAGCAGCGGGACGATCCGCGCGATCAGCCGGCCGAGTGCGCGAAGTTTGCGTTCATCGGACGCCGTCCAGGTCAGTCCCAGCTTCTCCCGCGCGGCCTCGGGGGTGGTGCCCACCGTCACGAAGTACTGGAGCCATCCCACGGGCGCCACCGCCGCCTTCCAGGCCGGTCGTAGCGCGCGCGGCAGCTGCTTCGGTGGGGCGACCGAGCGGATCACCCGGAGGTAGTCCCGCGCGGTGTCGGTCGCGACCAGGTGGTTGGCGACGGTGTCTGCGAAGAACTCCTCGAACGCGGCGTAGTTCGCCGGGATCTCCTTGGGCGGCACGGAGAAATTGCGCATCAGCTGCACCGTCTCCTGGAAGTACGCCTCCTTCTCGGGCGCGGTAAGCGGGCGGCGGGCGAAGTACTCCGCGCTCTCGGTGAACGCGAAAGTCCCGGTGTGCAGTACCCAGGCCCACGGGCCGCTGGACAGCGCGGTGCGCCGCACGCCGTCGGCGTCGGTGGTGTTCAGCGACGCGTGCAGTTCCCGAAGCCGGTCGGCCTCGGCGAGCGCCTCGTCGCCGCCGTAGATCCACATCATCACTGAGGCCAGGCTGCGCACGGCACGGCCCATCGGGTCGGTGCGGAAGGTGGAGTACTCGTCGACCACCGCGGAGATGGTCGGCTCCATGGTCTGCAGCAGGAAGGCCGAGCCCGATCCTGCCTCCCGCCGCTGCCCCTAGGCTGGCAAGCATGACGACCGAGTGGCGCAGTCGTACCGGCCGGATCGGAGTGCTCACCGGCGCGGGTATCTCCACCGATTCCGGTATCCCGGATTTCCGCGGCCCGCGCGGGTTGTGGACGAAAGACCCGATCGCCGAACTGCTTTCCACCTATCAGAACTATGTGTCCGACCCGGATCTGCGGAAGCGTGCCTGGCTGGCCCGGCGGGACAATCCGGCATGGCAGGCCGTGCCGAACCCGGCGCACAATGCGCTGGCCGATCTGGAACGGGCTGGTCGGGCGGTCACCATCATCACGCAGAACATCGACCGCTTGCACCAGCGGGCGGGGTCCTCGCCAGAGCGGGTGATCGAGATCCACGGCAACATGTTCGACGTGGTCTGCATCGAATGCGACTTCCAGACCACGATGGCCGCCACTCTGGAGCGCGTGACCGCGGGCGAACCGGATCCGGCCTGTCCCGGCTGCGGTGGCATCCTCAAGGCCGCCACCGTGATGTTCGGTCAGCAGATGGACCGACGCACCATGGCCAAGGCCGTCATCACCGCGGAGACCAGCGACATCTTCCTGGCCATCGGAACGTCGCTACAGGTGGAGCCCGCCGCGTCGATGTGCGCCGTCGCCGTGCGCGGCGGCGCCGACCTGGTCATCGTCAACGCCGAGCCGACGCCGTATGACGAACTGGCCACCGAGATCATCCGCGAGCCGATCGGAACCGCCGTGCCGCGCCTCGTAGCGGAGATTCTCGCCGCCTGATCGCTCTATCTGCCAACCGGCCGCGGCGGCCGCGGAATCCGGTTCAGCCCACCGGGCCGAGCACCCGATCGAGGTAGCCGTTGGCGAAACGTCCCTTGGGATCGAGCCGACGGCGCACCTCGGCGAACCGATCCCAGTCGGGATAGCGGTCGCGCAGGGTGGCGGCGGTCTGGAAGTGGCGCTTACCCCAGTGCGGTCGTCCCTGGTAGCGATCGAAAACCGCTTCGCAGGCACGGAAGTACGGATCGAAGTCCATCCCGCGGTACTGGTGCACGGCGATGTAGCAGGTTTCCCGGCCGCCCGCGGGGGAGAGGAACGCGTCGTCCGGCGCGACCCACCGCACCTCGATGGGCATCGGCGTGTCGAATTTCGTCGCCAGTTCTTTGATCTCGCGGATGGCGTCGGCGGAGTGCTCGCGCGGGATCGCGTACTCCATCTCGGTGAAGCGGATCAGCCGCGGCGACGCGAACACGCGGTAGGACCGGTTCACCTGGCGCCGGTAGCTGCCGGCGTAGGCGGCGCTGCGGTGGATCAACGGGACCAGACGCGGCTCTCGGCGGCTCAGCTTGCACAGCGCGTCGAACAGGTAGTTGGACATCAGGATGTCGGCGAACCAGTCGACGGACTTGGCGCGCGGCCGCTCGGGCAGGGATACCCGGTTGTTGCGCTTTGTCATGGCCAGCGAGCTGTGCGCGAACATGTAGAACTCGAAATGCTCGTTGCCGTCGACGAACGAATCCAGGTCGGCGAGCACGTCCTCCACCGGGACCGGGCGCTCTATGCCCTCCAGCACGAAAGAGGGCACCATCTGCAGCGTCATGGCGGTGACGACGCCAAGGGCACCGACGCTCACCTGCGCCGCGCGCCAGCCGTCCGGGTCGGTCTGCTCGTTCAACTCGACCCGGCTGCCATCCGCGAGCATCAGTTCCACCGATTGCACTGCGGCGGAAAGGTTCTGCAACTTCGCGCCGGTGCCGTGGGTGGCGGTGGCGGTAGCGCCGGCCACGGTCTGCACGTCGATGTCGCCGAGGTTCGGGAAGGCGAGGCCGTGTTCGTGTAAGGCGGTGCTCGCGGCGTTCAGGGTGATGCCCGCCTCGACCCGGACGAGACCGGTTGCGGAGTCCACGTCGAGCACGCGGTTCAGCCGCGCCAGGCTCAGCACCATACCGTCGGTGAGGACGGCGTCGCTGAACGAATGACCGGTGCCCGCCACGCGCACGGTGTGGCCCTCGGTCTCGGCGCTGCCGAGCAGATCGGCCAATTCGTCGACGGAACGCGGCGTGGCCACGATCGCGGGCGCGCACTGCTGATCGCCGGCCCAGTTCACCCACGAATTGGTCATATGACCAACTCTACGGGAGCGATCGTGACGCGCGCTACTTATGCTGTGATTTCGCTACCGCTTGCGTCCCCCGCAGGCGTGCTGCTTGGCCTGCTCGACTTCCTCGTCGCTCAGCGGCGGGACGACGAGATGCTGGCGCGGCGTGCCGTCCGCGCGTACGCCGTTGAGCGCGATGGCCATATAGCGCTGCCATACATCGGGATTGACCGGCCTTGCGAACTCGGCGACGCCGTCCACCATGTGCACGAGCGCGAAGAAGTCCGACGGCTCGATGCCCTCGGCGAGAACTCCCGCGTCGCGTGCTCGGGCGCAGATGGCCGTCACGGTGGGCTTGATGCGATCACGCACGACAACGAAGCGGTCGGTCTCGTCGTCCTCGAGTTCGAGCATCACCTCGCTGAACCCACGGTTGGTCGCCATATGTCGACAGGCGTATTCGAAGAACTCGACCAGCCCGAACCAGGGATCCGGGTGCCGGTAGGCGGCGTCGGCGGCATCGGCGAAATCGTTCAGGTTCTGATCGAAGACTTCGACGATCAGTTCCTTCTTGTTCGCGAAGCGGCGGTAGACCGTGCCGACGCCCACGCCCGCGCGCTCGGCCACGTCGTCGAGGGTGATCTCGAGCCCGTGGTCGGCGAACAGTTCGCGCGCCGCGGCGATGATCCGCTGTTGATTGCGCGCGGCATCGGCCCGCAGGCGCCGGGGTGGGGAGGCGACCGTGGCGTGATTCACAAAGCCATTCTATCAATGTCCGGGATTAAGTGGAGGCGTTGTCTCCGTTAAAGTGGTAGATTCTTCATCAAGCGGAGGGATCGCCTCCGGATCACCGCTCGGACAAAGGGGACACATGACTACCGCGATCGACCGTGGGGCGTCCGCGCCCGAGAAGACGGGAAGCGGCAGGCGCGGCTCGCACGCCCTGCGCTGGTGGGTACTCGCCGTCCTCGGCGTCGCTCAGCTCATGGTCGTGCTCGATGCGACCGTGGTGAACATCGCGCTGCCCGCGGCCCAGCAGGACCTCGGCTTCAGCGACGGCGACCGCTCGTGGGTGGTCACCGGGTACGCGCTGGCCTTCGGCAGCCTCCTGCTGCTCGGCGGACGTCTCAGTGACCTGTTCGGCAGGCGCAACACCTTCAACGTCGGCCTGGTCGGTTTCGCGGTCGCCTCCGCCATCGGCGGCGCGGCCACCAGTTTCGAGATGCTCGTCGCCGCACGCGTGGGTCAGGGTGTCTTCGGCGCGCTGCTGGCGCCCGCGGCGCTGTCGCTGCTCACCGTGACCTTCACCGAACCGTCCGAGCGGGCGAAGGCGTTCGGCATCTTCGGCGCGGTCGCCGGTACCGGCGGCGCCATCGGCCTGCTGCTCGGCGGCGCGCTCACCGAGTGGGCGTCCTGGCGCTGGGTGATGTTCGTCAACCTGGCTTTCGCGGCCGTCGCGTTGGTCGGTGCGGTGCTGCTGCTGGCCAAGCACGCCAGCACCGAGCGGCCCAAGCTCGACATCCCCGGCACCGTCGTGGTCACCGCAGGCCTGTTCGGCATCGTCTACGGGTTCTCGCACGCGGAATCGGACGGGTGGACCAACAGCGTCACTCTCGCCTTCCTGATCGGCGGTGCCGCGCTGCTCGCGGTGTTCGCCTGGCTGGAGACCCGGGTCGCGCATCCGCTGCTTCCGGTGCGGATCGTGCTCGACCGGATGCGCGGCACCTCCTACCTGACGGTCTTCGTCATGGGCATCGGGATGTTCGCGATCTTCCTGTTCCTCACCTACTACATGCAGTTGACGCTGGGCTACTCGCCGATCATGACCGGTGTGGCGTTCCTGCCGATGGTCGCCGCGATGATCGCATCCTCCACCACCGCCCCGTCGTTGCTGCTGCCGAAGATCGGGCCGAAGATCGTGGTCAGCGGCGGCTTCCTGGTCGCGGCGGCAGGCATGCTCTGGTTGACCCGGATCGGTTTGGACACCGGCTATGCCACCCACATCCTGCCCGCCCTGATCCTGCTCGGCCTCGGCCTCGGCGGCGCGATGGCGATCGCCTTCCAGGGCGCGACCTCGGGCGTGCAGCACGAGGACGCGGGCGTGGCCTCGGCCATGATCAACACCAGCCAGCAGGTCGGCGGGTCGATCGGCACGGCGCTGCTCAGCACCATCGCCGCCTCCGCGGCCAGTGACTACCTGTCCGCCCGGAAGCCGGATCCGCTGACCATCGCCCAGTCCGCGATCGAGAGCTACACCACCAGCTTCTGGTGGGCCACCGCGATCTTCGTGGCTGGTGGCATCCTCACCGCGGTGCTCATGCCGAGCACGGCACCCGTGCCCGCCGAGGGCGAGCCGGTACTCGCTCACTGACGCCGAGGCGGCGCCGTCGATCCGGCGCTCGAGCAGTGGCCGCCGCTCCCGCGACCTGATCGCGGGAGCGGCGGCCGTTTGTCTGTGGGAAGTTTTCTCCCACCGCATGGGACGGGCCCCGTCCGACCCACACCGTAATTGTCGTGGGATGCTTTGCAATAGGAATCCCGATGATTCCGGCCGCCGCAACGTGGGTAGCTAAAAGACTGCTACGTCCCCTTCTGGGGCATCGGCGTACGCGGCGGCGGCACCACCCTCTCCACCCAACCCGCGAGGTTCGTAGACTCCTCGGATCGGGCGCGGTGCTCCTCGCGCTCGTCCGCCAGGGGAGTGGCGGTGGCGTAGCCGGGACGTCGAAGCCCGGCGCGGGGCATGCACGGCGGCTACCTGGTTCGGTTCGGCGATCGACGGGAACGGCACGACGAAAGGGGGTCAGGCAGTGAGTGGTCCGCAAACGGGTTCTCCCGCAGCGGGACAGTGGCGGCCGGCGGCACGGCTGACCGTGCTGCTCGACGAGGACGACAAGTGGCGGCACACGCCCCTGTACCACGAGATCGTGCGGCGGGCCAGGGACACTGGGCTCGCGGGTGCCAGCGTGTGGCGCGGCATCGAGGGGTACGGCGCGTCCTCGCACGTCCACACCACCCGGATCCTGGATATGGCCGACCATCTTCCGCTGATGCTGGTGCTGGTCGACGAGCCGGAACGCCTTCGCGCGTTCGTCGAACAGAATGCCGAACTGCTCGCGTCGGTCAACGTCACGCTGGCACCGGTGGAACTGTGGCAGGGAGGTGAGCGATGACAGTACCGTGCGGCGTACCAGCGGGTTTCGACGCGCCGATGCCGGAGGCGGTGTCGACCGTTACCATTGTCGGTTCGGCGCGGCTCGGTGATCGCAGCGACGCGAGGACCGGCATGCGGCGGCTCGCCGCCGCGGGCTCGGATTCCCGCACCGCGCCGACCACGTTCAGCACGTTCGGCTACGAGAGGATCCGGCTGGTGGCCGACGTGATCGACGTGGCCGTGGGGTCGGCGGTGGCCAGGCGGTCGTGGACATGATCCTGATGACGAGCCGGGCACAGCCGATACGGAAGGGAGACCCGAGCATGGCCCACGATCGAGCCGGGCGTCCCGCGCGTCCCACCGATCTGGAGGACATCGCGCATCTGGTGACCGCGTACTACAGCCGCGTCCCCGATGTGCTGGATCCGTCCCAGCGTGTGGCGTTCGGTACCTCGGGGCATCGCGGCTCCAGCCTGGACAGCGCATTCAACGAGGCGCACATTCTCGCGATCACCCAGGCGATCGTCGAATACCGTGCCACCCGCGGCATCACCGGACCGGTCTACCTGGCCAGGGACACCCATGCGCTGTCGGAGCCCGCGTGGACCACCGCGCTCGAGGTGCTCGCCGCCAACGACGTCACCGCGGTGATCGACGCGCGCGATCGCTACACCCCCACCCCGGCGCTGAGTCACGCTGTGCTGCGCCACAATCGAGGCGGCGCCAGGCACCAGGCCGACGGCATCGTGGTCACCCCGTCGCACAACCCGCCGCGTGACGGCGGCTTCAAATACAACCCGCCGCACGGCGGTCCGGCCGACAACACGGCCACCGACGCCATCGCCGCCCGTGCCAACGAACTGCTGCTGGGCGGGTTGGCCGAGGTCAAACGCACCACACTGCGGCGCGCGCTGGAAACCGGCGTGGAACGCTACGACTACCTGGGCCACTACGTCGACGACCTGCCCAACGTGCTGAACCTGGACGCCATCCGCGGAGCGGGTATCCGGCTCGGCGCCGACCCGATGGGCGGCGCCAGCGTCGACTACTGGGAGGAGATCGGTCAGCGCTTCGACCTCGAGCTCGAGGTGGTCAACCCGTTCGTGGATCCCACCTGGCGGTTCATGACGCTCGACAGTGACGGCAAGATCCGGATGGACCCGTCCTCGCGCTATGCGATGGCTTCGCTGATCGCGATCAAGGACGACTACGACATCTCCACCGGCAACGATGCCGATGCCGACCGCCACGGCATCGTCACGCCCGACGGTGCGTTGATGAATCCGAACCACTTCCTGGCGGTGGCGATCGAATACCTGGTCGCCAACCGGATGGGCTGGGACGCGCTGACCAAGATCGGCAAGACCGCGGTGACGTCGTCCATGGTCGACCGGGTGGTCTCCGTGCTGGGCCGGGACGTGCACGAGGTGCCGGTCGGATTCAAGTTCTTCGTACCCGGATTGTTCAGCGGCAGCCTGGCTTTCGGCGGCGAGGAGAGCGCGGGCGCGTCGTTCCTGCGGATGGACGGCACCGTGTGGACCACCGACAAGGACGGCATCCTGCTGGCACTGCTGGCAGGGGAGATCGCCGCGGTCACCGGGCAGAGCCCCTCGGCGCGCTACGTCGAACTGGAACGCCGCTACGGCAGCCCCGCCTACGCGCGGATCGACGCATCCGCCACCGCGGAACAGAAACAGCTGCTCGCGAAGTTGACTCCGGACATGATCACCACGAAGGAGATCGCCGGAGAACCGGTCACCGCCGTGCTCACCAGGGCGCGGGGCAACGGCGCGCCACTCGGCGGCCTCAAGGTCACCACCGAGAACGCGTGGTTCGCCGCCCGCCCCTCCGGCACCGAGGACAAGTACAAGATCTACGCGGAGTCGTTCCACGGCCCCGAGCACCTGGCCGAGGTGCAGACGGCCGCGGAGGAATTGGTCGGGCGGGCGTTGTCCGGTGACCGGTAGATCCAAGCCCCTGCCCACCGAGATCTGGGTGCTGGTCGGGGGCGCGTTCGTGATCGCCATCGGGTTCGGTCTGGTTGCCCCGGTGCTGCCGCAGTTCGCGCGTGGGTTCGGTGTCGGCGTGGCGGCCGCTTCGGCGATCGTCTCCGCGTTCGCCCTGATGCGGTTGCTGTTCGCGCCGGTGAGCGGGCGGCTGGTGCAGCGGCTGGGGGAGCGGTCGGTCTACCTCGGCGGGCTGCTGATCGTCGCGCTGTCCACCGGCGCCAGTGCGCTGGCCCAAAGTTATTGGCAGCTGATGGTGTTGCGGTCGCTCGGTGGCATCGGGTCGACCATGTTCACCGTGTCGTCGCTGGCACTGGTCATCCGGATGTCTCCGCCCGAACAGCGCGGCCGGGTATCCGGCCTGTGGTCGACCAGCTTCCTGGTCGGCTCGGTGAGCGGTCCGCTGGTCGGCGGCGCGTTGTCCGGCCTCGGGTTGCGGTGGCCGTTCGTGATCTACGCGGTCGCGCTGCTCGTCGTGAGCGTCGTCGTGCACCTGAGCCTGCGGAATTCGGCGTTGGCCGCGCCCGAGCCGGTCGGCGGCGTCCGGATGATGTCGTTCCGGGAGGGATGGGCGCGGCCGGAGTACCGGGCGGTGCTGCTGTCGAACTTCGCCAATGGCGCGGCCGTGTTCGGAGTGCGGATGGCGTTGGTGCCGCTGCTCGTCGTCGAGGTGCTGCACCAGGCGCCCGGGATGGCGGGCGTCGCGCTGACGGTATTCGCGGCGGGCAACGTCGCGGTGCTGTTCGCCTCGGGACGGCTGTCCGATCGGTGGGGGCGGAAACCGTTCGTGATCGTAGGCTCGCTGGTGTGCGCCGCGGGCACCGCGGGACTCGGCATGGCGACGAGCCTGCCGTGGCTGCTGGCCACCTCGTTCCTCGCCGGACTCGGTTCCGGCATGTTCACCCCGACCCAGCAGGCAGCGGTGGCCGACATCATCGGCCCCAAAGCGCGCGGCGGACCTGTTCTGGCCGGTTTCCAGATGGCCGCCGACCTCGGCACCGTGCTGGGCCCGGTCGCGGTCGGCGCCCTCGCGCAGCAGGTGTCCTACGAGCTCGCGCTCGGCGTGACCGGTGCCCTGCTCGCCCTCGCCGCGATCGTCTGGTCCGTCGTCCCCGAGCCGCTGCGACGCCGTCCGGTGCACGCGGAAAGCCCATCGGATCGGCTCGGTGGTGATTACTCCGTACCTGGCCGAGAGGCCGGCTCGCCTGGTGCATTGGTGGCCGAGCGGCCGGTGCCGGTTGCGCCGGAGTCCGGAGCGATAGTGAGCGGTTCGTCGGGAGATCGTGACCCTGGAACAGCGGTGCCAGGTGAGCCCGCGACGGTCGGCGGTGGAAACGAAGCGCTGGCAGGTGAGTCGCGTGACCCTCGAGCGGGCGACTTCCGAGCTGCAGTGGCCGTGCCGGGCACAGCAGTTGCCGAATCGGATGCATCACCGACCACTCCACGCAGTGCTGTCTCCCGCCGCAAACGCCGACGGGCCGCCCCACGAACCGGGCGCACTCGGTGAAACGGATCTCGTGATTTGTCGCCGCGCTCGTCCAAGCGCAACGGCAGGCTCTATGTAGCTGGTCGGTGGGACGCGAAGGCTGACATCGGTGACTCGTTGAGCGGTTGCGGCGCTCGTCGTGGCCTGTCGATGTCAGTTCAGTCGCAGTAGGCCCGCGTCGGTGGTTCGGAACCCGCATGTGTCGCGATAGAAGCCGTTGAGGTGCGGTTCGTAGTCAACGTGGAGCCACTCGATACCGAGTTGGCGTAGGTCGCCGATGAGCGCCGTGACCAGGCTGGTTCCGATGCGTCGATGCTGGAGGTCCGGGGCGACCATGGCGTCGAGGAGGAACGCATGCCGACCTCCATCCCAGACCGCGTGCACGAACCCCACAAGCCGATCGCCGACGAATGCGCCGACCCACGATCTGCTGTGCCGTTCCAGACGCGCCTTCCACGGGCTGAGCACGTGGTCACCGCCGAATGCCTCGGTGTGGAGCCGCGAGAGCATCGCATCGTCGACGGAGAAACGGATGCGGAGATCCTCGATCATGCGGCATCCTCTCAGCGGAGATCATCATGACGAATCGGATCAGGTCATCGTGGCACCACGGCGATGCTTGGACCACCGTATTTCGGTAGGGCTGTTTGCTTTTGAGCATGGCGTAGAGGACGTCGCAGCGGCGGCCGACCGGCAGCACGTGCCTACATGTGGCGCAGGCATGTGCTGGCAATCAGGGGTATGCGGCAAGGTGCTTGTTACCTGCGGATATATGGCCCGGCGGCGGCTGGAGTGGTTCGGTGCGGCAAAGTGTCAATGTGAGCGAATCTCGTTCGAACTACACGCCCCGGCCGATGTCGAGTACGACCACGTATGCGCTGGGTGCGGTCGCACTTGCCTTGATCGTGTTCATCGTGATCGCGGCGATCCGATGGGGGCGGGACGAAGCGACCGTCCGCAACGACGGCTACGGTCCGGTGCGGGACCCGGCGGTGCACTCGGTGCTCGAGCAGAACGGCTCGATCCTGCTCGGCCGGCCGGACGCGAAGAAGACCATCGACCTCTTCGAGGACCCGCTGTGCCCCGGCTGCGGCAACCTGGAGCGCATCTACGGCCAGGAAATCGCCCAGAAGATCGATGCGGGCGCGCTCGCGGTGCGCTACCGCCTGGTGAACTTCCTCGATGCCCGCTCCCAGAGCAAGGACTACTCGACCCGCGCCGTCGCCGCGAATCAGTGTGTGGCCGAAGCCGATTCCGGCCCGGTCTACTCGAAGTTCCACACCGAGCTGTTCACCACGAAGCGGCCCAGTGAGGGCGGCAGCGACCTGAACAACGAAGCACTCGCCGCCATCGCCCGGGACGCGGGAGCCCCCGAACCGGCGCTGCAGTGCATCACGACCGGCGCCAAGGTCGACGTCGCACGCACCACCGCCATGGCCCAGACCGCCGCGCTCGGCGAAGCACTCGGCGGCTCCGCGGCCACACCCGCCGTCTTCGACGGCACGACCAAGGTCGACGCCAACGACGAGAACTGGGTGACTTCACTCACCCAGTGATCAGTGGGTCCGTCCATCGACCCTCGGGTACGGACATCTCCAACGGAAGGGCCGAGACGCCGACTCCACCACGTCGACGCCCCGGCCCACTCGACGGCGCAATCCGACATCCCAGCCCCCGAGATCGCCACCACCGAGCTTTCAGTTGGTCAATGGGCCGGGCGTCGGCTCCACCTGCCGACACCCGGCCCGCGCACTCGACAGCACGGTCTGGCCCCCTGCTCCTAGACCGCACCTCGAGATGTCATATCGTCCCACCTATGATCGAACGCATGTTCGAGTATATCCCGTAAGCCCGGTCTTGTCGCCCCCGAATCGGGGCGATTTGGTGGCCGACACACCGTTGGTGTAACTTCATTCAAGCGCGGCGGGGAAAGCCCGGAGCGCAACCCACTAGGGGCTATGGCGCAGCTGGTAGCGCACCACACTGGCAGTGTGGGGGTCAGGGGTTCGAGTCCCCTTAGCTCCACTCGAACAAAAGACCAGGTCCGGCGAGTTTCCGGGTCTGGTCGTTGCCGTTCCGGCACCTCTCGAATCCCGGGCTGACGACACAACTGACGACAGTTCAGATCGCGGTGTCGTCGGTGGAGTCGAACAGGGTGTCCATTGAATCCAGCGCGTCACGCTTCACCGCCTCGATCACCTCCAAGTAGATGCCGGTCGTCACGGTGATCGAGCTGTGTCGGAGTATCTTCTGCACCGTCGCGGCCTCTACACCCTTCGTGAACAGCAGCGTCGCGCACGAATGGCGAAGATCCTGCACTCGTACCTGCGGCACACCCGCCTTCTCGCACAGCCGCTTGAACATGCGATTGACATTGCGCGGCTCGATCGGACGCCCGAGTTTCGTCGTGAATACCAACCCGGACTCACGCCATTGGTTGCCGGCGGTGAACCGTTCCTCCATCTGCCGCTTGCGATGTTCACGCAGAATCGCCAGCAGCGGCCGGGGGATGGGCAGCGTCGCACGAGAGCCATCGGTCTTGACCTCCTCGAGCTTCAGCTCTCCGTCCACCCGATGCAGTCCGCGACGGACCACCAGGCGCCCGACAGTCAGGTCGACGTGATGCCACTCCAAACCGAGCGCTTCACCGCGGCGCAATCCCATCGCCAACGCCACCGCCCACAAGGGCGGCGCTGGCGCGCCGCCTCCGCGGCGCACCGCGCCGCGACGCGCAACCGCCGGCCTCCGCAGGCTGCGGCAGGCGGGCGCGTCGGTGCGTTGCCCCACGTTTTGGCGACGTGGCAGAACGTCCCTCGTTCCTGTCTGGCCGCTTTCGCAACGTCCTCGCAGTGCTGGGCACGCCGGGAGCCGTACCCGACTTACCTCCCGCAGCCGTGCACGAATCCGTCGGCGCCCTGCCCGGTCGACCGGCTGTGGTCCCGTCGAGGTTCCCCCGATTCACGAGCAGGGTTACCGCATCCAGCCGACAGGGCTCGGTGGTCACCAGTTCCTCTCCGGCCGTGGCGGTCTGACTGATCCGAGGGCTATCACGCCACCAGCGGGCATCAAGAGCGCCTACGGCGTCACTCCGTGATGGCTACCGCCACTCTTGACACCCGCCGGAGCCGTGATCGAGACGCCCTCAGCCAGACCACCCCGACCGGAGAGGAACCGAAATGAACGTCACCGAGCCCACCACCTGCCAGCTTCGCGGATGCAGCAACCCCGCCGCGGTCCCGTTCCTCTACGAGTTCCCCACCCACGGCGAGCGCCAGGAGATCCGCTGGCGCTGCCACCAGTGCGACGCCCGCATCCGCCGTAACATCGAGACCATGGCCCGGCACCCGTACTGATCCCGGAGGGGGCTTCGGCCCCTTTCACGGTGTCCAGGAACGATTCTGAGCGTCCTTCGGCCGCTTGGCCCTGCTGTGTGGTGGCCTGCATTGTGTTCCCGCGCCCCTCCAGCGTCAAGAGCGCCTACGGCGTCACTGCGTGATCGGCATTCGCCGACTCTTGACCCCGGAGCCTCTACGCGCGAAGGGCAGGCCGATAAGGGGCAGGCGCAGCCAGCCCGCCTATGGGTGCAACCCACCACCCAACAGGGCCAACCCTGTGCACCCTGCGTGCATCACAGCCCGGTTCTCGCCGGTAAACCACGGTCAAGACGTGCAGGATGCGCTATCAGGCGCTGGACACGAAAAATCCCCCTGACCAGGTGATATGCCAGGGGGGAAACAGGTGGCCAGGGCCGGGATCGAACCGGCGACCTTCCGCTTTTCAGACAGACTGTTTGACCTACCGCAACGCCTGAGAGTACGTGAATGATTCTCGGAGATGTCTCAAGATGTCCTTATTGAACTTCGGTTCATTGTCGGGGACAGTCATCCAGTCACTCCACTGTGCACGCTCAGCGGGAGTCGAGTATTGAAAGCGCCTGTATTTATCGAATGGCGCCGGCTTATTGAATATAAACCAGAAGTAGTCAAACCGACGCGGTACCTCTTGTATTAGCTCTCTAATTTTCGACACCCCGGCATCTTTGATGTACTTCGCAGGTGCATTTTCGTGGACTCTGACGATTTCATCGAGAATGCCAGCAGTTAGATAGCAGACGTAGAGGGCGGCCAGCAGGCGCGCATGAGGGAGATGAGCATGTCTCAATCCGATGGCTGGGTTACCATCGAAATGGTTACTTCTCTCATGCAGGTTGCGGGATACTCCGTGCGTTGGGTGCAAGAATTGACCGGTGAAGACGTAGTGGACTTCGATGCGGTCGATATCATCCGAATCTGCAAGCCCATTTATATCTAAACACCTGAGTAGTCCATCGTAGGACAGAAACTCTCTATACAGGAGGGTCAACTCTTCCTGGTACTCCCTTTCCGATTCTGTGAACCTTGACGAATGCTCTATGTACTCGAAGTACGCCCTCCCGGTCAGGCGCATAGCGTCGGGTCGAAATTCTTGGAACTGGAAGTAGTGTGCAGGAACAATGAATTCCGGGTCATCTTCACCGCGAAATCCTTCAAATATGTATATGAGCCGACGTGTCAGCTTGGGATGCTTCATAACGGCGATGTAGTTACTCTTGCCAGAAGTATAATTCTCCGAAACTTTCACTCGCTCTTCTTCTAGGAGGACTTTAAACTGGCCATTGGTAAGATGTGAGCAATCGCGTATCTGGAATGTCTTGCGTCCGCGGCACATCAAAATGAACAATAGATAATTCTCCAACAGGGAGCGGCACAGTCCTAAACAGTCCGCAATCCTGTCTGACTGTGACAAGAGGAGGCAGCTATCGGCGGTCTCCATTCTGAAATTTACGAAATCTACCAGCTCGCTGTACATCAATTGCTGAGTGTCTGCGATAGTAATCTTGGGACCCCATTTTACGTATTCTTTCAGCAGATTTCTTGTGTGATTGTTGATAGATTTGAATTCTGCCTCGAAATTGTCCACTTCAACCCCTTCTTGGCGCCTATAAGTTCAGTATCGCTGGCTCTCGCGCCGCTGATACACCACGTGAGGCTCGGCCCAGATGAGAACTAGCTCGAAACGGACCGCAAGGCGCGTCTATGCGTACCAATCAGAAGGCCGACGGTGTACGCCAGTCCGCACTGAGTCCGCAGCAGCAGCGGCCCCCACCAACCAACCCAACGTCAACAACGGCTGTTTTCCCAGGTCGCGCTACTCTGCCCACAACCACCAACACTGCCGTGACCTGCAAGGATCCGAAAGGGCAACCTTAAAATCCGCCCTGGCGTAACGCTGTGTCGGACATCACCGAGATCCAGTCGTAGCCCACAACCCACCGACAGGACCACGACTTTTGAGCGGTTTCGACGAGTTGCCAGAGCTGACGCCCGAACAGCGCGCGGATATGTCCGAATCTGAACGAGGCGCGTACGAACAGCTGCGCGAGATGGGTCCCGCCGAGCGCGCAAGGTTTCTCGGGCACGCGCGGATAGCCAAGGCGGCTGACACCTTCCTCGATTCTGTGTGCAAGGAGGGCAACCTCAAGGCGGTATGGTCCATAGTCGACCCGCCACTCAGGTTGGCCATGGCCCAGCGATGGATCCTCGATAACGCCGCACAGTTCGATGCTGATGGCTATGACCGCGACACGGTTGCAGCCGCTCTCGCAGAGGAAAACCCAGACCATCCGTTGTGGACACACTTCGAACGAGTCCACGTGCGCTCGATCAAAGCAGCCATACCCGCCGTCCGCGGCACTGGTACCAACACTCGGCTACTGGCACCTGATGTCGAGTTGCTGCACATACACGACCAAGCGGGCCGCGAGGGTAGCGCCTGGCAACCGGGCGAAGTCCGGCACATCTTCCCGATCGCGATGCGGTTCGATGGCGATGAGTGGCGCGTTGCCTCTCTGGGGACCGAGTCCTTGCCTGTGCCAGGATGGCCGCCATCACACTGATCTCGATGGACTGTGAGGCAGATTCCCGAGATAGTCCTCGGTGTCACCGCGGTGTCACAGGTGCGGCGAATCGCCCCCGGTATCGCCTGCCTGGGCTGTCTCTGAGCCGCCGGGTGTCCGCGGATACTCAAGAGCGGATTAGAAATCGAGAAGAAGCCGACGCCAGGTCAATGCGTATCGCTTCCGAGCGACACGCGGTGGCGTGGTACTGATGACCGGCGCTCATCAGCAAGGGAATTCAGATCTCCCGCAACCTATCAACCAGGAAGAGCCCATGAGTACATCAATGACCCCCGATCAACTTCGGATGGTTGAACGCACATTGCTGGGGCCGGTTGTCGACCGGATCGAAGAACGGTTCGATCGAGCCGCTGAACTCCACCGATGGGGCACCAATCCGCATCCCTCAGAACCGGGCTCGGTCATGGCTGCTGACGAGAACGGATTTCTCACCGACTTCTCTAGCAACCCTGTTATGTGGATGGCGTCCTACCCGATAGCCATGGCAACAGAGAGCATGGCGGCAGCCGGATACATATTTGGCCAACGGCATGAGACCCGAAAGACTCGAGTCGGTCCGGTACTTGCCGAGTGTCGCGGTGCACTCGAATCCGCGTCACGGGCGGTCTGGCTGCTAAGCCCGCTGGACCGCGCAGAACGCCGCAACCGGATCACGCGAGCGATGCGTGAAGACGCACGTCAGGAAAGCAACTTCCTTCAATTCCTGACGGCGGTCAACCCAGCCGATATCGATGCGAAACTGCGTCAGACGAAACAGGAAAGATACCTCAACGACCTGAGGATTCATGCCACTGGACTTCCGAAAATGATCGGTCACCTCGACGCGACGACCGAAGCAGGCGAATGGCTGGTCGCGAACCCTCCGCCCCATGCCACCGATCTCGTGCGTGCCAATCTTCATGATCTCGCAACGATGCTGTACTCGTTGACGTCTGGCTTCACTCATGGCCTCCCGTGGACAGTCGATTACGGCCGAAACGGCAACGTGTTTTCGATGATTGCCGACGCGATTGCCTGCGCCGTACTGGTTACAGAAAGCGCCATTGCCCTCTACGAAGCCCAGGCGCAACCGAAGGCGGGCCGCGCGCGGATGTCGAGCGATCAGTTCCCCGAGCGGCTCCGACCGACGGTCACCACGTGGAGCAATCTGTACACGGTGTGACTCGGGAGATGTCGCGAAAGCTGCACCGGCGTCACGGCCACAACAACGGGACTACGACACCGACGGCCGACGCCGGCAATCCTCGGAGACCTTCGACGATCCCCGCGACGCACAAGTGGTGGGACGACCGGCCTGATACCGGCCGCCATCTCTTCGAAGTCGGGTTTGGTCGGCTCGTCCAGGCGGCGCTCGGACCAGTGTGCGAGCAGGTGCTCGAAATGCGTGTTGCAGGTGCGCAGCGCGCCTTCGGACAACCGTGCCCGGACCTTCCGGATCGCCTCACCGAAGGTCGGCATCCGCGTGTCGGGGGTAATGAGATCGGCAGGGGAGATGGGTCAACAGCAACCGTGCGGCGGCCGTCGACGCCGGACTGAGCGGAGAAGTCGAAGTCGTTGAGAGTCCAGCCCGGTGCCGCAACCAACACCACGATGTCAGTGCGCGATGCCACCGGTGGCCGGGGTGCGGCCGTGCTTCATCACCAGCGCGAGCGAGAGGGCGAGCACCGAGGCGGCCGCGCAGACCCAGAAACTCAACCGGTAGCCGTGATCACCGAACAGGTCGGGCAGCGGGGTAGCCGGTTGGGCTTGCCCGCCGACGCTTACCAAGGCGCTCATGCCGTTGTTGTGCAGGAATGCGGTGACGACGGCGAGACCGATCGCCACACCCATGGACTGCATGACCCCGAGCATGCCGAGGCTGATGCCCTGCTGTTCCTGGGGAACTGCCTCGACCAGCAGGATCGGCATGCAGGCGTAGTACATGCCGAATCCGATGCTGAAGATCGAGTTCACGATCAGGAAGTTGGTGGTGGTCAGCGGCAGCATCGCGAACGCGATGCCCGCACCCGCGAAGATGAACAGGGCGACGACCAGTGGCAAGCGGGCGCCGACCCGCTTGGCCAGCAGTCCCGCTACCGCGCCGAAGATCATCGTGATCACCGAACCGAGCAGCGCGATTCGGAAGGCGAACTCGAGCAGGGTGTACCCGCTGCCGTAGGTGTAGCCGGGATCGAGGGCGACCTGCACGGCCTCGGGCGGCAGCGCTTGACCCGTCATCTCCTGGATCTCGGCCAGCGTGCCCTGGCCGACGCCGGCGACGACCGTCGACTCCGGTGGAGTCTGGGCCATGTAGGCGATGGCGTAGGAGACGATGCCGATCTGCAGGGACGCCAGGAGCGCACCGGCGAGGACAAGCGCGACGCGCGGGTGGAACAGCAGCTCCATGTCCATGATCGGTGTGGACACGCGCTTTTCGACGACGACGAACAGCACGAGCAGCGTGATGCCCGCGATCAGCCAGGCCAGCGTGGTCGGCTTCGCCCAACCCCAGTCGTGGCCCTTGTCGACGTAGATCAGGGTGAGGGCGGCGCCACCGGACAGCAGTGCGGCGCCGATGACGTCGATGCGCTCGGAAACGCGAAGATCGGATTCGGGCACGATGAGCCACACCAGCGGCAGCATCACCAAGGTGAACGAGCCGAGTACCCAGAAGATGGCTCGCCAGCTGTGGTTGTCGACCAGGTAGCCGCCCAGGATCGGGCCCGCGATGGAGGCGACACCGAAACCGGTCGCCGTGAGACCGAGTGCGAGCGGAACGATGTTGCGCGGCATCAGGTCTCGGATGAGACCGTAGGCGATCACCGCGGTCGCGATCGCGGTGGCCTGCAGGCAGCGACCGAACAGGAAGACGGCCCAGTTCGAGGTCGTCGCGTCGAGCACGCAGCCGATGACGAACAGGGCGCCGCAGATGAGGAACATCCGCTTCTTGCCCCACACGTCACTCATCTTGCCGATCAACGGAGACGCGGCCGCCCCGATCAACCCGAAAACGATGATGGCCCAGTTGATATTGGCCCCGACGCCGGGGAAGCTCGGCGCGATCTTCTGTAGTGCCGCCGCGACGATCGTGTACTGCATCGGGGCGATCTCGGAGAACAGGACGATCACGGCTAGCACCGTGAAGATCCGTGTGCGGGAGGCGCCGTCGAGCCGACCGGTGTCGTTGTCGTTGTCGAGTTGAGGGGTACTGGTGGACATGGCCACGCTCCGTTGTTCGGGAACTGCGTTCGAGATGGTCGATCAATTGGGTCAGTAGATGTAGGCGGTGTGGGGGAGTTCGGCGACCGAGGTGCCTACCTGCACGGTGAATTCGCCCGGTTCGGTCTCCCAGCCGCCGGGTCCCCAATGCTGGAAGGTGCGCTCGGGCAGGGCGATGGAGACCCTGCGGGAGTCGCCGGGCGGCAGGGTGACGGTAGTGAAGCCGGCCAGCCAGCGGACCGGTCGATCCACGGCGCTGTCCGGGCGCGAGAGGTAGACCTGAATGACCTGTTTGCCTTCGCGATCACCGGTGTTGGTCACCGTGATCGAGACGGTGCGCCCTTCGATGACGAGGTCGTCGGTCGACCACGTCGTGTAGCCGAGGCCGTGGCCGAAGGGGTAGGCAGGTTCGGTCCCCGCCTGCAGCCACGCGCGGTAACCGATGTGGATGCCTTCGGTGTAGTCGAGGACGCCGTCGACCGGCGTGGTGTTCAGGACGGGGACGTCGGCCATGGTCTTCGGCCAGGTGGTCGGCAGTCGGCCGCCGGGTTCGGCGGCGCCGGTGAGCACGTCGGCCAGCGCCGCGCCGAATTCCTGGCCGGGGAACCAGGCCAGCAGCACCGCGGCGACGTCGTCGCGCCACGGCATCTCCACCGGCGCACCGGAATTCACCACCACGATGGTGCGCGGGTTCACCGCCGCGACGGCGGCGACGAGGTCGTCCTGACGGCCGGGCAGTCGCAGGGAGGTGCGGTCGACGCCCTCGCTCTCGATCTGTTCGGTGGTGCCGACCACGACCACGGCCACTTCGGCCGCGCGCGCCAGTTCGACCGCGGCCGCGAACTCCTCGTCGTCGTCGCGCTGGGGACGCCGGATGCCGAGGGTCGCGCCGAGGATGATGCCGAGGCCGGGTGTCGCCTCCTCGATGCTGGTCACTAGTCGCACCTCGAGCTCGTCGCCGACGGCGAGCGTGCGGGTCACGTGACGCTGGGGTGGGTTGAGCAGCGCCGCCGCCGGATCGCCGGAATCCAGGGTCACGTTCTCGTCCAGCACGGTCTCGCCGTCGATGCCGAGCCGGATATGGCCGACGCCGCCGAAACCGATCTGCCAGTCACCGGCCATGTCGGCACGCAGGCGGGTGCGCATCTCGACCACATTCGACTGCGCGGCCAGCGGTTCGCCGAGCAGCACGAGGCGGCTGGTGGTGCGGTGCTGGGTGCCGAGCACGGTGTCCCCCGTCAGGTACCGCGCGGACAGTCCTGGTTCGCCGGTCTCGGGATCGGTCATGATCGCCAGCGGGGCGGGAATCAGGTCCTCGGACAGGTGGACCCCCGCGGTGTGGGTCAGCGGCAGCTGGCCTGCCAGGCCCTCCACCGGTGTGGTGGTGTGACCGGGGATCACGGTCGCGCTGCCGCCGCCGAGGAAGCGGGGTTCGCCCGCCGACGGTCCGAGCAGGGCGACGGTCGTGTTCGGCGCCAGGGGCAGGACGCCGTCGTTGCGCACCAGGACCATCGCCTGCGCGGCGACCCGGCGGACAAGGTCCTGGGCCTGCTCGTCGCTGAAAACCGGTGTGGGCTGCGGTGTTGCGTTCAGCGCGCCGACGCGCTGGGCGAAACGCAGGATGCGGCGCACCTTGTCGTCGATGGCCGACTCGGCGATCTCGCCGGCGCGGACAGCGGCGGCCAGCGGCTCACCCCAGAGGTAGGGCGGGCCGGGCATGCACAGGTCGGTGCCCCGAGCCGCGCTCTCAGTGGTGCGGACGGCGGTCCAGTCCGAGACCACCACGCCGTCGAATCCCCATGTGCCCTTGAGTGGTTCGTCGAGCAGGGGATTCTCGGTCATGGTGGTGCCGTTGACGGCGTTGTAGGCGTCCATGATCATCCACACCCCGGCTTCGACGGTGCGCTCGAATGGGTAGAGGTACAGCTCACGTAGTGCCCGGTCATCGACGCGGACGTCGACGGTGAAGCGATCGGTCTCGGAATCGTTGGCCACGTAGTGTTTCGGGCACGCGCTGACCCCGTGCGCCTGCACCGCCCGTACGTAGGCGTCGGCCATCTCGGCGGTGAGCAGCGGGTCTTCGGAGAAGCACTCGAAATGTCTGCCGCCCAGCGGGGAGCGGTGCAGGTTCATCGTCGGGCCGAGTACCGCGTAGACGTCTTTGCGGCGGGCCTCGGCGGCGATGAGTGCGCCGATCTCGGTGAGCAGTTCGGTGTCCCAGGTCGCGGCGACCGCGGTGCCGGAGGGCAGGCTCACCGACGGGTCGCGTTCGTCCCAGTTCTCGCCACGCACACCGGAGGGTCCGTCCGAGACCGGCATCTCGGCGAGTCCGAGCGCGGGGTCACCGGCCATCCGGAACAGACTCGCGCCGGAGATCAGCCGTAGCTTGCCGTCCAGATCCAGTTTGGCGAGTAGTTCCTCGATGTGGTCTTCCATGAAGAGTGCAACCTTTCGTCGGTCAGCGGGTGATGGTGCTGGCCTGATCGGACCAGTGGGGGTTGTGCAGGAGTTCGCCGGTGCCGGCGAGGAACGCGCCGCGGGCGGCCGAATCGCCGCGCAGCCGGTCCATGAACCAGGCGGTCAGGTAGCCGAGGTAGCGGTAGACGCCCTCGGTGCAGCTGTAGTTGGTGCAGTCCGGTTGGCCCTGGATGTCGTTGTGCTGGGCGCCCACCAGCGCTGCGCGGGCCTTGGGCAGCTCGCCGGGCAGCGCGTCGTAGTACGCCTGCATCGACTGCAGACCGATCAGCTCCGGCGGGAGTGGCTGCGTCGCGGGCGAGATACCGTCGGCCGAACCGTTGACCAGCAGCACCGAACCCGAGGTCACCGCGGTGGGGTCGATACAGGCGCTCTGGCCGTTGACGGACGGCAGCGACGCACAGGCCGCCGACAACGGCATCTCGAGGGTCGCCGCGGTGCTGACGGCGCCGCCGCCGCGCGCGAGGGCGTTGATCGCGCCGAGGCCGCCCTGGGAATGCCCCGTCGCCCCGGCCGCGCTGGTGTCGATCTTGCCGCTGAAGATGCTGTTCGGGTCGCTGTTCTGGTGGGCGAGGTACCGCACCGCGTCGAGCATCTGGATGCCGGTGCCAGTATCGGTCCGGTCGGCGGCGATGACCACGAATCCCCACGACGCGAGGTGCGAGAGCAGGTACGCGTATTCGCGCGGGTGGGCCATGGTGCCGTTGCCCCAGGTGATGACCGGGTGGAGGACGCCGCCCGCCCGGAGCTCGGCCGGATACCAGATGTCGTAGCTGTCGCCGGTCGATGTGCAGCAGTCGACGCCGGTCCGCTCGGCCACCGTCCAGGGGCCCGGCGCGTAATAGGTGGCTTCGACTTGGGCGGCGGGTTGGTAGGACGGCGTCGCCGCTGACGGTGTCACCCCGGTCGCCGTGGCGACGAGCAGCGCGAGGGAAGTCAGCGCGACCCGCGCGCCATCGCGCGGGCGCCGACCGGATGGGACATTTTTGTTGCTCACGATGTCGGACGATAGGGAGATGAACAGGTCCGCAAGGCGCGCAGCGCCATCTTGCAGACTGTTTGCAG
Organism: Nocardia sp. Marseille-Q1738; assembly: GCF_965283145.1. Taxonomy (NCBI): domain Bacteria; kingdom Bacillati; phylum Actinomycetota; class Actinomycetes; order Mycobacteriales; family Nocardiaceae; genus Nocardia; species Nocardia sp. Marseille-Q1738. The sequence goes on from NZ_CBDIMS010000002.1 coordinate 368,266, forward strand.
ACACCCCACGCGGGGAAATACCGGCCACGTATTCTCGAAGTGATGAACGAGTCGACCCGCACTGTCGCGGACCTCGCATGAGCGAGCGCAGCGAGCGAACGATGGACACAGCCGAGCACTCGCTCGTGCCGGAGTCGAGCGCCAGCGAGACGCAGGCATGAGCGAACGACGTGAGCGAATCATGTGCCAGCGCGCATCGCGCATGCCGGAGCCGAGCGCCAGCGAGGCGCGGGCATGAGCGAGGTCGGCTCGGCGCTGCGCGTCGCACGAACGGCTGCGGGGATCAGTCTGCAGGGCATGGCCGCGCGCACGAACTACTCCAAGCCGTACCTCGGCCAGCTCGAGACCGGGGCCCGTGTGGTGCGTGCCGAGCACGTGGCCGCCTACGAGTCGGCGCTGCACACGCCACTGGATCACCTGCGCGACCGGCTGACCGTCGAATCGGTCGACGAGCTGGATGATCTGCCCAGACAACTGTCGTCGCTGCTGTTGCCGCCCGTCGCGCACACGCGCGGTGCTCATCCGACCTTCGCCGCGACAGAGCTGGCGGCCGCCGAGCAGCTCGTGACCTGGGCGCGCGCCAGGCAGTGGGACGACGGGCCGGCGCCGCGCCGCGCCGTCATGGCCTGGCTGTCCGCGAATCTGTCCCGGTTACAGCAGCTTTCGGCCTCGAATAGGCACGGACGCGCCCTGCGGGTCGGCGCGGAGCTTGCCGCTGTCGCGGCCGCCATGAGCTGGGACGTGGAGGACATCACCGCCGCGCGCCGGTACTCGGTCGCCGCCGCGCGGCTGGCCCACACCGCGGGCGACACGGTGCTGACCGCCGCGATCCTTACCGAGTCGACCTGGCAGCTACTCGACAGCGGCAGGCCGGCGGAGGGACTGGAGGTGGCCCAGCTCGCCCAGTATCTGGCACGCCGCACGGCGACGCCCCTGCTGCGGGTCGCCCTCGCCGAGCTGGAGGCGTACGCGCACGGCATTCTCGGTGAACAGGCCGCGTTCCAGCGCGCGATCGTCGTCGCCGCGGAGTGCCGTGGCGAAGCCGCCGAGACCGCGGCCGGTGATTGCGCTGCCGACCGCAGTCTCACCGCGGCCGCACTCGGCATGCTCCTGGGACCGCGCCGGGACTGGCCGGGGCCGGGGCAGCAGTCGCGGCTACTCGGCAAGAGCTACCGTCACCTCATCGCCACCCGCCCCGATCTGGCACGCATCGCCTTCGGCGATATCCACACGCCACTGCCGCGGGAATTCGTGACACCGGCGATGGCCGCGATCTCCTCGGCACGCCTCCAGCTGATGCTCGGCGAGCCCGAACACGCCGTCGAGCAGGTCGGTCTGGCGTTGTCGCTGGACGGCCGCCCGCACGGCCGCGCGGCCGCCCGACTGTCGGACTTCTTGCACGAGTCGGTCGAATTCGCCGCGGTCCCGGCAGTCGGCGAGGTCCGTACCACGATCCGCGAGCTGGTCGCGCACCCCTGAGTTCAGCTACTCAGCCGGTCGCTGTCGCACCGCGCTGGGTGAGCAACAGGCCGATGATCCCGGATTCCTGGCTCTGCGTGCTGATCATGTCGCGGGCCGCCTGTTCGACCGGGCCGCCGGTGGACAACTCGTCGAACGTCTGAGCCATGGCGACGCCGCCCTGGTGGTGGCGATACATCAGGCGCAGAAACATCGCTTCGGCTTCGGTGCCGCGCGCTCGGGCGAGGGCGTCGAGGTCGGCGCGGGTGGCCATGCCGGGCATGGTCGTCGACGCGGTCGTGTGGTGGCCGGTGGGCATCCACGCCATGGGGTGCGGGTTGGTAGGGGTCGCTCCGGCCAACCGGAGCCAGCCGAGCATCATGCCGATCTCGAGGCGCTGAGCATTGGCGATCTGGTCGGCCAGTCGCCGCACGGTGGGGTCGACGTCTGCGGCGAGGCGCTCGACCAGGATCAGTGCCTGCTGATGGTGACCGGCCATGTCCTGCGCGAAGCCGACCTCGGTAGGAGTCAACATCTGTGCGGCAGTGGCGGTCTCGGAGACCATGAGCGGTCGTATAGCCGCGCCGAGCACCAGCAGGAACAGGACCGACGCGGCGGCCGCGGCGCCGAGCAGCACCCGCCGGCTCATGCCTGCGCCTCGCTGACGCTCGGCTCCGGCATGCGCACGGCGCGCTGGCACATGATTCGCGCCCACCCTCCGCCCGGCCACCGCCCCTCATCGAATCGCTCCGCGATGCTGTACTCAACTAGTTCGCTCATGAGCCGACCGTCGAGTGCTGGTCGGCGGGTGGGGTGTACACCTCGGGGGACAACTGCAGGGTGAGCAGGCCGTTGTCGGCACAGGCGGCCCACAGCTGATTGCCGCGCCACTCGGGGGCGGAGAAGCACCAATCGGTGGAGAGGTCACCGAAGGCCACGTCGCCGGTGCGCGAGCTCTGGGCCTGCTCGGGATCGAAGGCGCCCGCCTCGACGGCCTGCATCACCGAGGGAGCGCTGAGTAGCGGCATGCCGATGATCGAGGCGAGTGCATGCGGGGAGTTCCACAGTTCGCTGTTCTGGCCGGTGCGCGCGGGCGGGTTGTAGTAGGCGATCTCGCGCACCTGGAACGGATCGCGCACGTCGAATACCCGGATACCGGAGGAGATCCAGCCACACGCGAGCGCGGTGGGGTTCACCGGGCGGTCGGCGGAGCAGTAGTGGGCGTCGTAGGCGAAGATCGATCCGCCCATCCCGGAGGCGAGTGCGCTGTCGCGGTGTTGCTGCAGGTTGATCTCCAACTTGATCGTATTGACCACGCGTGGATGCGTGTCGTCGGAGATGTCGATGAGTTTGACGCCGCCGGACCCGGCCTCGTCGGCGCTGAACAAGTAGGGCACGCCGTTATAGGTGACGGGGACGTTCTGCTGCGTCGCCCAGCCGTCGGTCCAGGTCAGCTGGGCGATGATCGGCACATGGGGGTCGGGGTCGCGCCGCTGCACCGCGGAGGTGTCGAGGATGGTCAGCCCGCCCATGTTGTCGGCCAGGTACAGGCGGCTGCCGTCGGCGCGCAGGCCCATGCCGTGCATGGACTGGCCCGGCATGCCCTGCCAGATCACGCGGGGATCGGCCGGATCGGTCAGGTCGACGGCGCTGACGATGCCGGGGATGACGCCCGAAGCCCAATAGGTGCGGCCGTCGGGGGAGAAGCCACCCTCGTGTGCCGTGATCGGGACCGGCAGTCTCAGATCGGTGCCGGGACCCGGGTTGAGCAGGCGCGGGTGCGCGCAGTCGGAGATGTCGTAGACCGAGATCAGCCCGGCTCCGGTGAACGCGGGCGCTCCGGTGCCGACAAGCAGCTTTCGCGCGGCGTTGACCTTGAGGCTCTCCCAGGTTCCCGCCAGCATGGCGGGTTCGGTGAGCGTGGTGGTGAGCACTGGGTTCGCCGGATCGGCGACGTCGATCACCTGCACACCCTGCGCGGGACCGAGCAGGTTGCCGGGGAAGAAGCTGCCGAGGTAGACGCAGTGCTCGAACTGCGTCGAGGTGATCCCGGCGCCGCGGCCCGCGTAGCCGCCGATACGGCTGATATTGCACCGGTAGCCCTGGGTGCTGCGGCCGCTGTCGCGTTCGGCGGCGGGCACGTCGCCCTGCAGGCCGGGTTCGGGCAGCGAGTCGCCGGCACAGGTGGCGCGGGCGACAGCGGTATCGGCGATGTCGCGGTTTTCCAGAACGACTCCCGGGGAGTCGGGCTGTGCGATGCCAGCGGCGGAGGGAACCAGCAGCACGGCCGCGGCGGCGACGAGCAGGCGGCGATGGGAAGTTCTCATGTCGTACTTTCGTGGTGAGTAGCCAGCGTGACCAGGGCCGCGGCGGTCTGGCGGCAGAAGTGCTCGCCGTCCTCGTCGCCGCGGGTGAGGGCGCGCAGCAGCGTCGCGCCGCGCAGGAATTCGAAGATCAGGTCGGGATCGCAGCGGGGGGCGGCCTGACCGGACTCGATCGCCGCGTCGAGGGTGGCGCGCAGCCCGACCCGGGCGAGGTCTTCGCCGCGTTCTCGCAGTCGTCGGTAGCTCTGCTCGTCGTCGTGGTAGGCCGAGAGCAGGCCGGGGATGCCCGACCGGGCGGCGGGATGGGTGGCGGCGGCGAAGAACAGGCGGGTCCACGCCAGCAGATCCGCGCCGATATCGCCCGTCGGTTGCGGGACGGCGCCGGTGTCGAGGGCGAAGATCGCGTCCTCGACGAGGTGGATCTTGTTCGGCCACCGACGGTAGATCGAGGTGGCGACGACTCCGGCCCGCCGCGCGACCCCCTGGATGGTGGTGGCCTGAAAACCTTGCTCCACCAGCAGTTCCTGGGTGGCGCGCAGCACCTGATCATCCAGTTGCGGGTCCCGAGGGCGGCCCGGTCCCGGTCGGGCCTCGCGGCGTTCACTCACCGTTCATTCCTCCTTCGACGTCGGCCGAGCGTAGCCGAGATCGGGATCTTTTTAAAAACGCTTCATAGTGTATTCGAATTAGCTAACTTGAAACGTGTTCCACCCCCCCACTCTCGAAGGAAACGCCCATGTTGACTCCCCAGGACGAACTGCTCTGCCATCAATTGCCGACGACGTTCGACCACGTTGTCCAGAGCGATTTGCGCTGGACAGAGCGCATCGTGCTCTACGGCTTCGACACCACCGGCCGGGTGAGCGTCATGACCGGCATGGCCCGCTACCCCAACCGCAATGTCATGGACGCGTACGCGATGGTCACTGTCGACGGCAAGGCGCACGTGGCTCGCCTGTCGCGCGAGATCGGTGGCAGCTACGACGACCTGGGCGCCTGGCAGGTCGGCCCCTACCGCTACGAGATCACCGAGCCGCTGCGCGGGGTACGGGCCACCCTGGCCGACAACGACCACGGTCTCCGCCTCGAGCTCAACTTCTCGGGCCAGTTCCCCGCCTACGAGCAGGAACCCGCCTTCTTCCGCACCCGCGGCCGGGTCCGCGAGGACGCGCGGCGCTACTACCAGAACGGCGAGATCTCCGGCTGGCTCGAGGTCGACGGCGAACGCATCGACATCGATCCGAGCACCTGGTGGTTCGGTCGCGACCACTCGTGGGGTACCCGGCACGGAGGTGGCGGCGGCAGCCTCGGTGAGGGCGATGGCCTGCAGCCCCCGGAGATCCCGGACGGCGTCCTGTACTTCATGGGCATCTTCCAGTTCGACGACGAGCTGGTGCACTTCGCGCAGCGCGAGACCGCCGATGGGCAGCGCTGGCACTTCGAAGGTTCCATTCAGCAGCCCATCGAGGTCGCGGCGCCGACCGTGCCGATCGTCGGCGTCACCCACGACCTCGAGTTCCGTGACGACTTCCGGATCGTGTCCGCGGGCACCTTCACCGCGGACGCCGCCGACGGCACCACCCGTTCGTTCACCGTCACCCCGATCGCGGACTTCTGGCCCGGTCTGGCCGGCTACGACATGTATCGCGGCTATGCCTCCGGTATCTGGAAGGGCCCGTTCTACAGCGACGGGTTCACCGTCGATCTGAACGACACCGACGAACTGCGGCAGGTCAGCATGCTCACCGAAACCTTCTGCAAGGTCGAGAGCAATGACGGCAAGGTCGGCTACGGCCTGGTGGAGATGGTGTTCATGGGCCGCAACGCCCGCTACGGGTACGAGGGGTACTGATGACAGCACGTCCCACGGCAGACGACCTGCCGTTCGCGGTGGCCCCGGTGCTGCGCACCCAGTTTCCCGGCGCCGATTCGGCCGAGGTTCGCAATTGGACGGCCAGTCCGCGCGGCTTGGCCACCGAAACCTTTCTGTTCGATCTCGCCGCCGACGACGCCACGGTATCGCTGGTCCTGCGCAGGCCCCCCGAGGTCGCGCTGTTTCCCGACTACGACCTGCTGCGGCAGGTGCTGGTCATGCGACGACTCGCCGATACCCCCATCGCCGTTCCCGCCGTCCGCTGGCTCGACCGTGAGGGAACCGCGCTGGGCAGTCCGTATTTCGTGATGGACCGCATCGAGGGCAGCGCGCCCGGCGATCTGCCGTCCTATCACTGCGCCGGGCTGTACTTCGACGCCGAGCCGGAAGAGCGGGCCCGGATGTGGTGGGGGTGTGTCGACACCATCGCCGAGATCCATCAACTCGACTGGCGTGCGCTGAATCTGGACTTCCTGGCGTTCCCTCAGTTCGGCGAGGCCCCGCTCGAACAGCTCATCGGCTACATCGAGTCCGCGCTGGCGTGGGCGTCGGATACCCCGCCGCCCGCCCTGCGCCGCGCGACCGGATGGTTGCGGGCCAACCTCTACGAGCCCGAGCACGTCACCCTCTGCTGGGGCGACGCTCGCATGTCGAACATCCTCTACGACACCGAATTCCGGGTCACCGGTGTCCTCGACTGGGAGATCGCCTACATCGGCGACCACGAAGCCGACCTCGCCTGGATGCTGTTCCTGGATTGGGCGTGCTCGGAATTCCAGGAAACCGAACGACTTCCGGGAACACCCACCCGGGAGGAGACGATCGCTCGCTACGAGGAACGCAGCGGGATGACGGTGCGCAACCTGCGCTACAACGAGATTCTGGCAGCCGTCCTGCTCAGTATCCCGTTGCTGCGGATGGCGCACCGGTTGCAGCTGCCGCCGGAAACCGATGTGACCGCGTTCTGTGCCGCACGGATCGATCAGCTGCTCCCCGACGCCTAGGTGGGGCCGTGGGTCGCGGCTGGTTGAATAACGTTACAGGTTAGTATGTAATTGTGCCTTCGGAGACCTCGCCGCGCCCCGGTCGGCCGCGTGATGCCGACAAAGACCTCGCCGTGCTCATCGCGGCACGGCAGCTGCTGGCCGAAGTGGGATACCCGCAGACCACGGTCGTGGCGATCGCCAAGCGTGCCGGGGTGAACTCGCCGGCGATCTATCGGCGCTGGCCGACTCGGCAGGCGTTGCTGGAGGAGGCCATTCACGGTCCGGGCGGGCATGCACCGCCCGAGCCCACCGGGGATCTGCGGGCCGACCTGGCGACCTGGGTGCGCATCTTCCTCGCTCGTGCGGACAGTCCCGCCGCGCGGGCCGGGGTGCCGGGCCTGCTGGCCGATTCGCAGACCGAGGAGGCGCGGCGGCGACTGCTGGCGATCGGGGCGCCGGTGCGCAAGGCGTTCGCCGAGCTGCTCGGTGGCGCGGTCGACGACGGCCGGATCGCGCCCGGCGTCGATGCCGAACTCGTCTTCGAGATACTCGCGGGGACAACAACGTTCCACGCGCTCTCGCGTGGCAGCGAAGACGCCGAACTGTTCGTGTCGAGCATGGCCGATGCTCTGTACGCGCTCGTAGCCGCGGGCGCGGCGCCGGATCGCGGCTGAGTCCGGTAGGCGGGGGCTGTGATCTACGTTCTATAACGTTACATGCTACTATGTAATTGTGATCGCAGTGCTTCCGCAGCTCGCGGTGGATCGATGAAGATCGACCTCCAGCTGAACGGTCGTCCCGACGAAGCTGTCTCGCGGGCAGCTGAATTGATCGGGTGCGGCGCCGACGGCCTGTTCACTTTCGAGGGCGCCCACGATGTCTTCCTGCCGCTGACCCTGGCGGCGACCGGTGCCGAACCCGTCGACCTGATGACCAATGTCGCCATCGCCCTCCCGCGCAGCCCGGTGCACCTGGCGCACGCCGCCTACGACCTGCACCTGCTCAGCCGCGGGCGGTTCCGGCTGGGGCTCGGTTCGCAGACTCGAGCGCACATCGACAAGCGGTACGGCGGCGAGTGGTCGCGGCCGGCGGCGCGGATGCGGGAGGTGGTGCTGGCGGTCAAGGCCATCCTCGGCTCCTGGCAGCACGGCACCCCGCTGCGCTTCGAGGGCGAATTCACCCGGCACACCCTGATGCCGCCCACCTTCGATCCCGGCCCTAATCCCTATGGGGCGCCCGAGATCTGCCTCGGCGCGCTCGGCCCGATCATGACCAGAACCGCGGCCGAGGTGGCCGACGGGCTGCTGGTCATGCCGTTCAATAGTGCCCGGCATTTCGCCGAGCGCACCAAGCCCGCCATCGACGAGGGTCTTGCCCGCGCCGGTCGCGATGCCGCCGAGCTGGCGATCTATCCGCAGGTGATCGTCGCGATGGGCCGGACCCCGAGCGAGCTGGCGGCCGCCGCCGTCGGTGCTCGTCGTCTGCTGGCCTTCTACGGGTCGACGCCCGCCTACCGTCCGGTTCTGGATGTCGAGGGCTGGGGTGAGCTACAGCCCGAACTGAACGCGCTGTCCAAGCGTGGCCAGGTCGGCGCGATGACCGAGCTGATCGATCAGCGGATGCTCGAGACGCTGGCCGTATACGGCACGCCCGAGGAATGTGCCGCCGAGATCGTAGCGCGCTTCGGTGCCGTCGCCGACCGGATCTGTTGCTATTTCCCGGGTTACGCCGTCGCCGACGCGTACATCAGGGACCTGGTCGCCGAATTGCAGGTCGCATGAGCGGCGTGCGGATCGACATCGCCGACGGCGTCGCGGAGGTGACATTGGACCGGCCCGAGCGCCGCAATGCCTTCACCGCCGCGATGGGCCGCGCGCTCGGCCTGGCGTACCGCGATCTGGACGCCGACAACGCGGTCCGGGTCATCGTGCTGACCGGGGCCGTCCCGGCCTTCTGCGCCGGAGCGGATCTAGATGGTGGTGCGACGACGTTCGAAAAGCCCGACAGCGCAACATTTTCCGCGTCGCCGGTCGACCCGCCCGCCTTCGCCCTGCATAAACCGGTGATCGCCGCGGTGAACGGGCACGCGATCGGCATCGGGCTGACCCTGGCCATGCAGGCCGACATCCGCATCGTCGCCGACGATGCCAGCTATGCCATTCCCCAGGTGCGTCTCGGCGTCGTACCCGACGCGATGGCGCACTGGACCGTCGCCAAGGTGGCGGGGATGTCGGTCGCGGCCGACATCCTGTTGTCGGGACGGACTTTCGACGGTGCCGAAGCGGTGCGACTCGGCCTCGCCACCCGCTGCCTACCCGCCGCCGACGTGCTGCCTGCCGCTCTCGCGATGGCCGCTGACATGGCCGTCAACGTTTCACCGATGTCGGCGGCTTTGAGCAAAAGACTATTGTGGGACACCGCGATCCACGGCTACGACCCCACCCGCGTCGCCGATCTCGAAACCGAACTGCACCTGCGGGTCATGGGCAGTCCCGACGCCGCAGAAGGAATGCGCGCCCGACTCGACCGCCGCAAACCGAGTTTCGTCTCGGTCCCTCCCGGCGCCTGGGATACCGCCATCGCAACATGTCCGCCACGGCCACTACAGTGACCGCGGAGAACTGCTACAACGGGGGCCGAACGTGGGTTATGACATCAGCTTTCACCCTGTCGATATGCGCCTGGTCGACGAACGGGTCGTTCCATTCCTGGCCGGCCGCGGCAGCGATGACGATCTGGACGATCTGATCGCCGACGCGGTACGGCAGGCGAAAGTCCGCTTCCGCGCGAATGCGTGGGGTCTGGGTGTCCGAAAGGCATACGACGGCACGGATTTCGACACGTCGCTCTACATCTGGGGTCGGCCCTTCTTCGTCACCGCCGACGATCCGGCGACGGTCGCCGAAACCGTTGTCCGCTACTGCAATTCCACCGTCGACGAGGTCGACGACCTGGCCCGCAGCCAGATCGCGCTCCTCGATCCGGCCCTGCTGAAACATGTCGAACCCGATATGAACGGCACCCTGCCCGCCGACGAAGACCTCGCCGTCGGCTTCCGCTGGAAGCTCGACCTGCTCCGCGGGGCGGCGTCGGCGGTCCGCGCTGGCCGCCCGACCATCCGTAACGGCGATGGCGATGAGATCTCCGCTGCGGGCGCGCTGACCGGCAACGCCCAATTCTGCCTGGTCGAATTCCTCGCCGCCCTGCTCCCCGGCTGGATCGAGCGCGGCAAGGTGTGGCCCACCGAACTGGCCGAACACGCCACAACCGACGGCTACGCACCGCTGTCGGACAACACGCCACTGTTCGGGTCCCTGCCCACCGAATTCCCGTCGCTGAATTGGGAATCCAACTGGACCATCCCGGCCAACTACGCGATCGGCGGCTACGCCGCGCCCTCGAACATCCAGCCCTTGCGAAACTGGCTGTCCCGCAATGCCGAACCGCTCGCCGCGGTGGGCGACCAATGGGACGACCGACCCTACGTCCGCAAGGCCCTCCGCAAGATCGACGAAGCCCTGGCGCTGGCCGAACTGACCGGCTCGGCCTTCGTCGAAGCCGCCGAAATCTACATCCCCATGCAGGGCACGATGAACTGACGCGCACCCGGCAATATCCCAGAACGCAAGCTCGTGCGTCGGACCATGGGCACACCGCTGACACGGGCCGATCGTCGCCGACGAGGCGCGACACAACTCCGACACCACGCACTCATGGCGTGACCACACGGTGTTCCCGCTCGTGGGCGCAGCCGCAAACTCGCAGGAAGTACGCTTTCCTGAGCGAAAGCCGGATTCGGGTCTCTTCGGCGGCTTGCCGGGGAAGTAGGAGGTGCGGGGTGGGCGCGGCAGCGCGATCTGGGAGCCAGCGGGTACGTGGTTGGGTGAGGAAGACCGGTGCTGTCACTGCAATAGCTGCGCTGGTGTCGTGGATCGGTATGGCGGTGGCTACTGCCGCGCCGACCCACGCGCCGGTATTGCGCGCGCCGGCAGGTGGTTACCAGGAGCTCTTGGTGCCGTCGAGCATGGGGCCGATCAAGGTTCAGGTGCAGTGGGCGGCTCGTGGTGGGAGCGCGGCGCTCTATGTGCTCGATGGTCTGCGTGCGCCGGGCGATCACAATCAGTGGACGAGCGACACCGACGCACTGCGCCAGTTCGCCAGTGACAACGTCACGTTGGTGTTCCCGGTCGGTGGTCGGTCGAGCTTCTATACCGACTGGTACCGGCCGAGCAGCACCAATCGTCAGGCGACGACGTACAAGTGGGAGACGTTCCTCACCAAGGAGCTGCCTGCCTTCCTGGCAGGGTATGGCGTGTCGCGCACCAACAACGCCATCGTCGGGGCCTCCATGGGCGGCAACGCCGCCCTGACGCTGGCCGGGCACCATCGTGACCAGTTCAAGTTCGCCGGGTCCTTCTCGGGATTCGTGCACCCGACGTTTCCGCTCTGGAACGAAGCGATGCGCGCTGCCATGTGGGACGAGGGCAACTTCAATGTGGACGACATGTGGGGTACCGCCGGTGATCCTGCCTGGAATCGCAACGATGCCACTGTGCAGGCCGAATTGTTGCGCGGACTGCCGATGTACGTCTCGACGGGTAATGGCGCGCCTGGCCCGCTCGACCTGCCGAACGGGGTCGGCAACACGGTGAACGCGATGAGTCTGGAGGCGATGACCTTGACCGCCGCCCAGATGTTCCGTGATCGAGTCGCGGCGTTGGGCATCGCCGCTCGCATCGACTTCGTCAACGGGACGCACACGTGGCCCTACTGGCAGCAAGCGCTCGCTACGGCTCGTCCGATGATCCTCGACGCGCTCCGCGCGCACTGACACGGCTGTCAGTAACCAGGGCGAGCCCCACAGCGCGGTTCACTGAGAGACGCACTGTGCGCCCAGAGCCGGGCCGCGCCCGCACATCAGCACGCCTCATTCAGCCTTTCGGGAGGATCGATCGGCAGGATTCGACGTCTCCGGTTCGGCGGCGTCAGACGCCGGTGCGGACCGGTCCGTATCCGGGGTCGCGCGCAGTGTGGCCGGCGGCAGGTACTCGACAACGCAGCGGCGAGTCCACCAAGCCCCGGTGCGGTGGCGCTCCTCGCGCGTGGTGAAGCGGTAAACGTAGAGCAGAATCCGCAGGTACTTCGGGGGTCGCTCAGGGAAGGGGTTCGTCGCCAGTAGGCGCAACATGGCGGTGTCGCCTTGCAGCAGTTTGACCACCATCGTCAGGAGCCAGGCTTCCGTGTACGGCGGGGACATGGCGGCGAACCACATCAGCCAGTCCAGCCGTAGGTGATAGGGGGCCACCTGCCGCGGGCGGCGGGTGAGGGTACCGGGCTTGGCTTTGAATTCGTACGCCTTCCAGATCGTGTCCGGCTGGGGCTGGTCGTCGGTGCCTTCGATGACCAGCTCGAGCCGCGTGCGGGTGATGTGCCCGAACAAGCCGTAGGTGTTGCCCAGGTACAGCCGGTTGAAGGCGGCGTTCATCACTTGGTTCCGTGACGCCATATTGCGGACCGGCGCCCAGCTGAGCACCACCATGGCCACCGCCAGGATCGACACCATGATCGTGAACCACAGCGGGCCGTCCGGCGCCGGCGTCGGCTCGATCGGTAGCAGCGCCGCGAGGAACCGGCCGTCGAGCGCCAGCGTGGCCAGTGCGATCGTGAGCAGGTTCAGCCACGCGAAGTTCCCGCTGATCATCAGCCACAGCTGCGTCACGATGATGATCCCGGCGGACACCGACGCGATCGGCTGGGGGCACAGCAGCCCGAACGGCACGATCAGCTGCGCGACATGGTTCCCCAGTACCTCGAGGCGATGGATCGGCTTGGGCAGATGGTGGAAGTACCAGCTGAACCGGTTCGGGATCGGCTGGGTCTGGTGGTGGTAGTAGAGCGCGGTGCGATCTCGCCACGCCGGATCGTTGCGGACCTTGATCAGGCCCGCTCCCACCTCGAGCCGCACCAGCACCCAGCGCAGCAGGAACACCACCGCGATCGGTGGGGCCGTGTCCGCGTTCCCGAGAAAGATCGCCAGGAAGCCTGCCTCCAGCAGCAGCATCTCCCAGACGAAGCCGTAGAAAGTCTGCCCGGCGTTGACGAACGACAGGTACAGCACCCACAGCGCTGCCCACACCGCCATCGCCACCGGCAGCGGCACCATGTCGGTCAGACCGAGCACGACCGCGCCGGACAGCACCACACCCAGAGCGGCCAGCGCGGCGGCCATCCGGTCGGAGTAGTGGAGATGGAAGAGACTGGGCGCCCGCCGGAACCCCGCCGCGCGCAGATACCGGGGCGCGGGCAGCAAGCCCCGCTCACCGCACAGTGCCCGGAATTGGGCCAAAGTCGACAGAAATGCGATGAGATACACCAGGCCCAGCAGCCGCTCGAAGATCAGCCGGGCCAGGACATAGCCGGAATCGTAGAAACCGAACATCGCTGGTCGCCCACGCTCGATACGAAGCTCCTCGTATCAGGAGAACGCTCGCAGCGGCCGTATTCTTTCCGGAAATCGGTCCAGCAGCAGGCGCGTCATCCCGCCGTCGGACCCGGCGATGACCGGTCCCCGACCTCATCGGCGGTGGCATCGACCGTGTCCGAACACCTCCGTCTCGGCCGACACCACTGAGACGGCAGCGTCAGGATCAGGCAGGCCAACAGACCGCGCACACGGTCATGCACATCGGCTGGTGCCGGTGGCTACCGCGGCCGGATGGCCTGCTGGTCGAGCGGCAGACGCAGACGGCGGCAAGGCGATCGTGTCGGGCGATAGCCGGGCGGTTACAGCTGGGACTGCTGCACCACTGCGAGGGCCCGCGCGCGCAGGCCGGGGTCGGCGCGAGCGGCGTCGCCCGCGTCGAAAGGCGGCTGGGGGTCGTATTCGATTCCCAGTTGGATGGCGCGGGCGGTGTCGTCGTCGGTGAGTTGGGCCGCGAGGTGGAGCGCCATGTCCAGGCCTGCGGAGACGCCCGCGGCAGTGATGTACTTGCCGGATCTCACGTAGCGGTGCGGCAGGTACTTCACCGGGTAGGTGGCCTCCAGGTAGGGGGCGGCGGCCCAATAGGTGGCCGCCTCGCGCCCGTCCAGTAGTCCCGCGGCCGCGAGGATCACCGAACCGGTGCAGACGGAGGTGGTCCAGGTGGTGGTCTCGTCCACGGCCCGGATCCATTGCAGCAGGCCAGTATTCCCGATGGCGCTCACCGTGCCGCGGTTCCCGGCTCCGGGGACGAGCAGGACATCGAGGCGGTCCACCTCGTCGAGAGCACAATCCGCGACCACGGCCACGTCACCGGTATCGGTGCGGACCGGCCCCGGCCGCTCGGCGAGCATCCGCACCCGCGCGCCCGGCACCCGGGACAGGATCTCCGCCGGACCGGTGGGATCGAGCAGGCTGAAACCGTCATAGAGCAGGATGCCGACGACTGGGCCGCCGCCATCCGGGCGGGCTGCGGCGTGGGCGGCGCTGGCACCGGCGACACCGGCCGCGACCAGTGCCGCGGCGCCGCGCAAGACATTTCGCCGCGGGGAAGTCGGAGAATCGATCACGCCACCGAAGTGTCGTCACCCGCGTTGCTCTCGGCCACCGGCATGTCCGCGATCTTGCGCATCGTGTCCCCGCTGATGCCGTACCGGTCCAGCAGCGCCGACCGGAGCGTCTGCGCCGAGCCGAATCCGCATCGCCGGGCTATCGCGGCCAGCGGCAGACTCGTCGAGCGGATCAGTTGCGCGGCGGCTTCCGCGCGAGCCGTGCGGACGGCGCGCGCCGGGGTGATGCCGAGATGGGCGGCGAACAGCCGGGTCAGATGCCGCGTGCTGACACCGGCGCGGGCGGCGAGCGCGCGCGGCGTCAGATTCTGTGCGAGATTGCCGGCGACATACCGCATCAGGTCCGCGACCAGCCGCTCCTCGGCCGGTGGTGCGGCCAGGAACATGCTGATCTGCGCCTGATCGGCCGGACGATGCAGATAGGTGACGAGCCCACGGGCCACCGTGCGCGCCAGGGTGGGACCGTGGTCGTCGTCGATCAGCGACAACGTCAAGTCGATGGCGCTGGTGACGCCCGCCGAGGTGTAAACGTTCCCGTCGCGGATGTACAGAGGCGCGGTGTCGACCGCCACAGTCGGGAAGCGGGCCGCGAGCTCGGCCCCGTAACCCCAGTGCGTGGTGACCCGCCGCTGCTCCAACAGGCCTGCGGCCGCCAATATGTAAGCGCCCGTACAGATCGATGCGATCCGCCGGCTGCGCCGCGCCAGCCTCCGCAGCTGCACGAGCAACCGCTCATCCGCGGCGGCGTGTTCGGCCCCGACTCCACCGACCACCATGAGCGTGTCCAATGGGCCGTTCACCGCTTCCAACCGGCCGCTTCCCATTCCGATCCCAGCGGAGGTCCGCACCGGCCGCCCGGCGACGGTGACCAGTTCGATCAGGTAGGACGGCTGCGCCCCGAACCGATTCGCCAGATCCAAAGCTCCACTCGGACAGGCTATATCGAGAATCTGAGCGTCGTCATAGGCGACGATGAGCACGCGCCGGACCTCGTCCACATCCGCAAGCAGCATGTATCGATGGTGCCCATGCGCACGGGGAGTGGGCTGCGGTGCGGCGTTCCTCAGCCCACCACCGCGGTTTCATGTTCCAGCACTTCGCTCGCCGCCCGCTCGCCCGAGCGGATGGCTCCGTCGATCCAACCGCACATGACCGCGGAGCTTTCGGTTCCGGCCCAATGGATCCGGCCGCAAGGTTGGCGCAGGGCGTGGCCGAACTGGGTGAGCACGCCGGTCGGTGCGTGGCTGAGCATCCCGCCGCCGGAGTAGCGCTCGGCGCTCCAGTTTTGCTCGATGTAGTCGATGGGAGATCTCGCTTTTTCGCCGAATCGATCGCCGAGTTCGCCGAGTATCGCCTTCTTTCGTTCGGTCGCGTCGAGTTGTCCGACCTGCCGCGCGATGGGGCCCTCGATGATGACGCACAGAACTCCGGGTCGCCCGGTGTCCGTACAGGCGTCAATGGTGATGGTCGCGGGTGATCCTGGCGAGACCGACTGACCCGACAACCCGTCGTGCCGCCAGAACGGTTCGTCGTACACGACGGAAATCTTGATGATCGAGCCGCTCGGCATGCGTTGGTGGAGGAACGAGCGATCGACCGGCAACATCGGTTCGTAGCAAATCTGGCTCGCGACCGCCAAGGGAACGGCCACGATCGCACGACGTGCGCGCACGCTCAATTGATCGGTGCGAACCGTCACTCCGTCCGGGTCCTGCTCGATGCGCCGGACCGGCTGGGAGAGACGGATGGACTCGCCGATCTCGGCGGCCATGGGCCGGTAGATGGCGCCCATGCCGCCGACCGGGCGGGCGTCCTGCGCGCAGTCCTTGACGCCGAGGACGAAGCCCGGCCCGCCACCGGATGCCATCTGGTAGAGCACGAAGAGCATCGACACCTCGGAGGCGGCCGAGGTGTAGCAGCCGGCGATGGCGGTCTCCAGGAGGTCGTGGGCGGGTTTGGACAGGACGTTGCCATCCAGCCAATGCGCCAGACTGACCTGATCCCACTTGTCGGCCTTCTTCGCGGCCCACGGGGCTTCCAGCGGGACCGACTTGCACAGGTGCCCCAGCTCGAGCAGGACCGCGCCGAGGTTCATCGCCGCCCACGGGCTCATGGTCCACGGAATCGTGCCCGTGTAGCGGTGCTGCTTGCCGTCCACCACCATCATGGCCTCACCGTCGGTGTACTGCTTGTAACTCGGTACCCCGAACTCGGTCATCAAGGCCTGGATCCGGTCCTGCCCCGGCCCGATCCAGGCGCCGCCGCGATCGATCCAGGACCCGTCCGGGCGCACTTCGGTGAACGTCCGCCCGCCGAGCCGGTCGCGCGCTTCCAGCACGGCCACCGATCGGCCGGTCTGTTTCAGCCGCAGCGCGGCCGCCAATCCCGCGAATCCGGCGCCGATTACGCAATAGTCGACATCTGTCATGGAAGCCGCCCTCGTGTTGGAGTTCTGCGCGGCACCGGCCCGCGGTCGTCGCGCGATCGCCGCACCCCAACGGGTGCGATCAGCCTTCGATCAGGCATACGAGTCGAATATCTGGCAATTCTATAGCAAATTCTGCGGGTGGGGTCGGTCCGGTGACCAGACCCGTCGTTTGCGGTGCGCACGCTCCGGAAGCTGCTTAGGCTCACGGGGCTTGTTGTTCGACCGCCTGGAGTTTGCTCGATGACGATGTCCCCGTCCCCAGCGCACAGCCCATCCGGCCGCGCACCGCTCAGTTCGCCGATCGATACCGAAGGACCGCGGATTCCGCTGTACGCACCGGAGTTCGCGACCGAGCCGCACGGTGCCTATCGCGAGATGCGCGAACGGTACGGGTCGTTGGTGCCGGTCGAGTTGGCGCCGGGCGTGCCCGCGACCTTGGTGGTCGGGTATTACACCGCGGTGCGGATCCTCAACGACCCGGACCATTTTCCGGCCGATCCGCGCACCTGGCAGCAAGACATTCCGCCCGACTGCCCAGTGCTGCCGATGATGGAGTGGCGGCCGAACGCGCTGCGGAATGCCGGCGCCGAGCACGCCCGCTACCGGCAAATCAACGTCGCGGGTCTCAGCAAGGTCGATCACTACCGCCTGCACGACACCGTGGCGGAGATCGCGATCCCGTTGATCAACTCGTTCTGTGCGGACGGGTCCGCGGATGTTGTTCGCCAGTATGCATTTCCGCTCTCCTTCGCGGTGCTGAACGCCTTGCTCGGTTGTCCGGCCGAGATCGCGCAGCGCGCCGCAAGTGGTATGGCCGCGATCTTCGAGGGCATCGACGCGGAGCGCGGAAACAAGATGCTCATCGATGCGCTGCTGGAGCTGACCCTACTCAAGCGCGCCGAACCCGGCGATGACGTGACCACCCGGATGCTCCGGCACCCTGCCTCGCAGAGCGATACGGAAATCGTGCACCAGTTGGGCACGCTGTACGGCGCGGGCATCGAACCGCAGCAGAATCTGATCGTCAACACCCTGCTGCTGATCCTGACCGACGAGCGGTTCGGTGGCAGTGTGCTCGGCGGGAGCCTCTCGACCAGGGACGCTCTCGACGAGGTGTTGTTCAACGACCCGCCGATGGCGAACTTCTGTTTCAGCTTCCCGAAGCAGCCGATCCTGATCGAGGACTTCTGGCTGCCCGCTCACCAACCGGTCGTGATCAGCATCGCCGCCTGTAACACCGACCCGGCGATCAGCGCGGACCGGTTGGCGGGCAATCGCGCCCATCTCGCTTTCGGGGGCGGGCCGCACGCGTGTCCGGCCAGTTCGCTGGCTTACCTGATCGCCCAGGATGCCATCGACCAGCTGCTCGACGCATTGCCGGAGATTCGCCTCGCGGTGCCACCGAACGAGCTGACCTGGCGACCAGGCCCGTTTCACCGAGCATTGCCCGCACTGCCGGTCGTCTTCCCGGCGTCGCCTCCGCTGCCTGCCCAGTAGCGGCCGGGATTTCATACCGGCCGTTTTCGGTACGCACGCTGCGCAAGCTGCCTAGGCTCACTGGTCTTGTTGTTCGACCGCATGGAGTTTCTTCGATGACGATGCCTCCGTCCCCAACGCACAGCCGAACCGGTCACGCGCCGCACGGTTCACCGGCCGATACCGACGGTCCGCGGATTGCGCTGTACGCACCGGAGTTCGCGGCGGATCCGCAACGCGCCTATCGCGAGATGCGCGAACGCTACGGGTCGTTGGTGCCGATCGAGTTGGCGCCGGGCGTGCCCGCGACCTTGGTGATCGGGTATTACACCGCGGTGCGGATCTTCAACGACCCGGACCACTTTCCGGCCGATCCGCGCACCTGGCAGAAGAGCGTTCCGGCCGACTGCCCGGTGCTGCCGCTCATGCAGTGGCGGCCGAACGCGCGGCGTAACGACGGCGCGGCGCACGCCCGTTACCGGCAGGCCAACGCCGCGGCTCTGGACAAAGTCGACCGGTACAAACTGCACGACACCGTGGCGCAACTCGCCGTCCCACTGATCAACTCGTTCTGTGCGGACGGGTCCGCGGACCTGGTCCGCCAGTACGCGCTTCCGCTCTCCTTCGCGGTGCTGAACGCTATGCTCGGTTGCCCGGCCGAGATCGCGCAGCGCGCCGCGACCGCGATGGCCGCGATGTTCAACGCCGTCGACGCGGAGCGTGGGAACAAGCTGTTGATGGCCGCGCTGGCGGAGTTGATCGAACACAAGAAGGCCGAACCCGGCGATGACGTGACGACTCGGATGCTGCAACATCCGGCTGAGCTGACCGATGTGGAAATGGCCAATCAGGTGGGCACGATGTACGGCGCGGGCATCGAACCGCAACAGAATCTGATCGCCAACACCCTGCGGCTCATCCTGACCGACGAGCGGTTCGGTGGCAGTGTGCTCGGCGGGAGCCTCTCGACCAGGGACGCTCTCGACGAGGTGTTGTTCAACGACCCGCCGATGGCGAACTTCTGTTTCAGCTTCCCGAAGCAGCCGATCCTGATCGAGGACTTCTGGGTACCCGCCCATCAACCGGTCGTGATCAGCATGTCCGCCTGCAACACCGACCCGGCGATCAGGACGGACCAATACGCGGGCAATCGCGCCCATCTGGCTTTCGGTGGCGGGCCACACGTGTGTCCTGCCCGTTCGCTGGCTTACCTGATCGCCCAGGACGCCATCGACCAGCTGCTCGACGCATTGCCGGAGATTCGCCTCGCGGTGTCGCCCGGTGAGCTGACCTGGCGGCCGGGCCCCTTCCACCGCGCGTTGACCGCTCTGCCGGTCGTGTTCGAGCCGGCACCTCCGCTGCCTGTGGAGTAACGGCGGGGTTTCAATGACTCCAACTTGAAAGTTAGGGGAGGCGAACATTATGATCTCAGTGTATGAAGGCTCGGCGTTTGCTTGCTCTGTCCCCGCGCCGGTTGGTCGCTGCCGCCACCGTGGGCGCCCTGGCATTTGTCCTCACCGCCTGCGGGGCGAGTGAGGCCGGGCGTCATGATCGACCGGTGGTGCTCACCACGTTCACCGTGCTCGCCGACATCGCGCGGAATGTGGCCGGCGAGCACCTGACCGTCGAGTCGATCACCAAGGCGGGCGCGGAGATCCACGGCTACGAGCCGACTCCCGGCGACATCAAGAAGGCCTCGAAGGCCGACCTGATCCTGGACAACGGCCTGAACCTGGAGGCGTGGTTCACCCAGTTCGTCGCCGATGTGCGCGTGCCGCACGCCGTGGTCAGCGACGGCGTCGCGCCGATCGGCATCAGCGAGGACGCCTACCAGGGCAAACCGAACCCGCACGCGTGGATGTCGCCGCAGAACGCGCAGATCTACGTCGACAACATGGTGCGCGCCTTCGAGGAGCTGGCCCCGCAGCACGCGGCCGATTTCCGTGCCAACGGCGAGCGGTACAAGACCGAACTGCGCCAGGTGCAAGACGAACTCGTCGGCACCCTGAGCGTGCTGTCGCCGAACGAACGCGCCTTGGTGACGTGCGAGGGCGCGTTCTCCTACCTGGCCCGCGACGCAGGCCTCACCGAGAAGTACATCTGGGCGGTCAACGCCGAGCAGCAGGCCACGCCGCAGCAGATCGCCTCGGCCATCGACTTCGTCCGGCAGCGCCGGGTGCCTGCCGTGTTCTGCGAGTCCACCGTGTCGGACGCGCCGATGCGGCGGGTGGTCGAGGCCACCGGCGCCGGGTTCGGTGGCGTGCTGTACGTCGATTCGCTGTCGGAGGCCGACGGCCCGGTGCCGACCTACTTGGCGCTGATCCGCCACGACGCGCAGACGATCGGTTCTGCGCTGACGGGACGCAGGCCATGAGCGAGCGAACCATCGACACAGCCACCCCGGTGGTCATGCCGGAGCCGAGCGTCAGCGAGGCGCAGGCGATCAGCGCGCCGGCGATCGAGGTGCGGGGCGTCACGGTCCGCTACGGCGACGTGCTGGCGCTCGACGGGGTCGACCTCGCCCTGGATTCCGGCCGGGTCTGCGGTCTGATCGGCATGAACGGTTCCGGCAAGTCGACGTTGTTCAAGTCCATCATGGGCCTGGTCCAGCCCGATCGTGGAACCGTGCGGATCAACGGCGGTGCGCCGGTGGCGGCGCGGCGGGCGGGCGTCCTCGGCTATGTGCCGCAGAGCGAGGATGTCGACTGGAGCTTCCCGCTCTCGGTGCGCGACGTGGTGATGACCGGTCGATACGGCCGCTTGGGATTCACCCGCCGCGCGCGCAAGGCCGACCGCGAGGCTGTCGCACATGCGCTGGAACGCGTGGAGCTGACCGACCTCGCCGACCGGCAGATCGGCCAACTGTCCGGCGGGCAGAAGAAGCGCGCGTTCGTGGCGCGCGGCTTGGCGCAGGGTGCGACCGTCCTGCTGCTCGACGAGCCGTTCGCCGGGGTCGACAAACGTTCCGAGGCCACGATCACCACGCTGCTGCGTGGGCTGGCCGCCGATGGCGCCACGATCCTGGTGTCGACGCATGACCTGAACGCCTTGCCCGGCCTCGCCGACGAGGCAGTGCTGCTGATGCGCACGGTGCTCGCACACGGCGATCCCGATTCAGTACTGCGGCCGGAGAACCTGGCGAGGGCGTTCGGCCTGGATGTGATGGACCGGGTGTGAACCCGGCTGAGTGCGAGACAGGCCAATGACTCCGATCGAATTCTTCATCGACCCACTGCGTTACGAATTCATGGTGCGCGCGCTGGCGACCACCGTGACGGCGGCGGTGGTGTGCGCTGTGTTGTCCTGCTGGCTGGTCCTCATCGGGTGGTCATTGATGGGGGACGCGGTTTCCCATGCGGTGCTGCCCGGTGTGGTGCTGGCCTACATCCTCGGGCTGCCGTTCGCGGTGGGCGCGATCGTGTTCGGGTTCCTGGCGGTAGCGCTGATCGGGGTGGTTCGCGACACCAGCCGGATCAAAGAGGACGCCGCCATCGGCATCGTCTTCACCACGCTGTTCGCGTTCGGGCTGGTGCTGGTGTCGGTGACGCCCAGCCAGACCGACCTCAACCACATCGTGTTCGGCAACCTGCTTGGCGTCAGCCGCGCGGAGCTGATCCAAGTGGTGCTTCTGGCGGCGATCACCCTCGCCGCGCTGATCCTCAAACGCCGCGATTTCACGCTGTATGCCTTCGATCCCACGCACGCGCACGCCATCGGTCTCAGTCCCCGGCTGCTCGGCACCGCCCTGCTCGGCCTCCTGGCCTTGACGGCTGTCGTCGCTCTCCAGGCGGTCGGCGTCGTCCTGGTGGTCGCCATGCTCATCATCCCGGGAGCGACCGCCTACCTGCTCACCGACCGTTTCGGCCGCATGCTGATCATCGCTCCGACCGTGTCGGTGGCCTGTGCGGTGACGGGTCTGTACGTGAGCTACCACCTCGACACCGCGCCGGGCGGCATGGTCGTCGTCGTCCAGGGCCTCGCCTTCACGGCCGCGTATTTGTTCGCGCCCAGGCAGGGTGTGATCGGGCGGCGCATTTCGGCAGCCTGGCGGCAGCGGAGCGCGGTTTCGCTCAGCGCCGCCGAGTGAAGTTCGCTGAGTTGGTCGACTTCGATACGCCGGAAGCACCCGACTCTGTCACCGGAAGTGTCCACGTTTGCCCCGACACCACGGCGTCGATGGGGCGCATGCGATTCACCGGCCGCGCTCGACTCCCCGGCTGCGTTCGTGCCCGTAGCCAGTGCCGCCGCGCTGCACCTGCGGAGCCTGCCCCGGCGGCTCCCGCACCGCCGCTGATGGTGGTCGCGCTTGCCCGAGCCCGAGAAGCTTCACCACTTCCGGGGGCACTCCCCGCGCTTGCAGTCGCGCCAGTTGTTCCGCGCGTTCCTTGTTGTCGGCTGCCTCACGCTCGATGCGGGCTTGTTCGCGCGCTTTCTCTTCCGCTGCGCGGGCGTCGGCTGCTGCACGCTCCAGGCTGGCAGCGTCGGCCGCATCTCGGGCTGCATGTTCCCCAGTGTCGGCGGCTTCCCGTTCCTGAAACTGTTCGGGCACCGGGAATTCCAGCGCCACGCGTTCGGCCGCCGCCCGTTCAATCCGCGCACTCGGTGTTTCGCGTGCCTGCCTGGCTAGCTTGGCTTCTTCTCGCGCTTGTCGCTCGCGCTCGACTCGCTCGGGGGCTTCCGCTCGGCCACGTGTAGCACCGTCGCGGAATCGCAACATATTCCGGAACTTCTCGGCTTGCCCCCGCGCCTTCGCCAGCAACGCGATTTTATCTCTCCGCTTTTGTAGCTCCTGCGCTTTCTCCTCTCGCGCCTTCTCTGCTACGCCCGGTAACTCAAGCTGCTTACCTTGCCCTGGCAGTTCGAGCTGCTTACTTCGCTCCAAATCCACACCCAATGCCCAAATTGTCCGGGCTTCAGCTCGCGAGATTTCTAGGTGGGTGAATCTGTCGCGGAAGTCTTGCTTCAAACCGTTGATAAGTACCTGACAGTCTTTCGATACTGTCTCACCTTCTACTGACCGTAGCGTATGTTCCTGCACGACGCCTGTCTCGAGAAGAACACGCAACGCCTTGAGCTGCTTTTCGTCCTTGGGTCCTTCAATTCTGCCGGATTTATCCTCGATGGAGAAAGTTTTACCCTGCTCCTCTCTGACGTGGTCGAACTTAATCCGACCTTCCGGGGTCTTGTATATGCGGGAACTGGGGAGATATCCACGCTCACGGTCCTTGAAGTACGCTTCGATACCGTTCTCGAATATCCTCCCACGCTCGTGAGGCTTATAGTTCTCTCGGTCTCTTTCGTATTCGTCCAACCGATCCCCCAGGAGCGTGGAGCGATATCGAGAAATTCTTGGCCGTAGCCGTTGGGAAGCAGTTAGGGCAGCTCAGCGGCTGTGATAGTCCTCGTGGAGCGATGCGTACTCGCGAATGGCCGCAGACATTTTGGAAAACATCCCCTCGTGCTCCTCTGGGCTATATTCGATCATGCGGCCGATTAATCCCCATACGGTCTCGACGTCTTCTTCGTCGCCCGTGTCCATCACTAATGCTGGATTCACGTCGTCGTAAAACGAGTATTCGCGGCCGAACCATTCTTCATCTATAAATCTAGCCCCTGCGAATTTTTCGAAGCACGCGCCGATGAAACAAACGAACGCATCAACCATATCGGCGTCATCGGGTGCCGCCGCAGCGGCAGCCCTGGTGGGGAACAGTTCGGCGACAATTGGGTCTAACCGCTTCACTTCCTCCGAACCTTCCGGCCATGGCTCCGGCGGAATACGTTGCAATCCGGCGTGGTCCATGAACTTCTGGGCTTGCGCCTTGCGCCGTTCAGGGTCGACCCATTTTCCCCATGCGGTCTGCTCGACGGGTACGCCGAGATCCATGGTCATCTGCTCGTCATTCCCCACGTCTGCCTCCTTCGCGTCGTGACCCGAACAGGTCAGTGTCGCATGCCACAGTGACAAACACCGCCGCTACACAACTGACGGGAATCCAAGGTCGGCGCTGCCCCTGTACGTGTACAGCTCTTTCCGGTGGGCCAGTATGCGACGAGCAGCCGACATCGCCAGCAACAACGCATGCACCGAGTCGACGCCACGGCTCCGCCGCGTAACCGGCTTACGGCCAATGCCTTCGATGCGGAAACCGCACGACCAGCCGTCCTTCTCCTGCACCGGCTTACCGAATGTCACAACCACAGGGCTGCCATCACAGCACAGCTCACGGGTTGCGATCGGCTCACCCAGTTCGTCATCCTGCATTCGTTCCCCCACGGGATCTAGGAATGTGCACATCGTCGGCTACCGGGGTTGACTGTGACTGTCCCTCTAGCTGATGAGGGGTCCTAGAGGGACCATGACCAAACGCGTGTGTTCTGCCGTCCAGCCGGGCGGGCGGGGCACGTTCCTGACGTGTCCGAATCCGAACCATCATCGCTCCAGGTACAACCTCTCGTTCGGTAACCTGGGCCAGCCCTCAGCATCCGGAAGCACGTCCACCGCGTCGACGTAGTGGCGTTTCCGGTGCTCTTCAACGAACGTCAGCGCAGCGGTGAGACACGCCGCGAAGTCCAACCGGACGCCGTGCAGGAACACCGACAGATGCACATCCGGATCGTCCGGGAGCGGGGAAGTCATCGCCCTTCCCTCCGGTCGTCAACCACCCGGTACCCGATCCACGGGCAGGCACCGGGGATGTTGCGTTCGTGCTGTCCGATGGTGCCGTCGACCAACGGGACCAGGCGCAGGCAATGTCGGCTGTCCGGGCAGCGGACGTGCGTCACGAAACCGCTCCCGTTCGGTGTTCCGTCCGCTGTCGCCCACCATCGACACTGCGTCAACAGAACCGTGCAGTTAGAAATGAGCCACCGTCCAACGCCTACCCGGACCACTACACGCCCGGATGCACTCGACCACAACCATTCCGGACGGGCGGAACCTGTCTCGGGGTGTCTCTATCCAATGCCGGATCGCTCCGGACTCTGCCGTGGGCGAGGGCAACGCGACCGTTCCGCCCTCGCGGACAATCGACACGTCGAGCCGGAACAACTCCGCGAAAAGCCTTGTGTCCTCGGGTAGATCGTGCCTCACCAAATAGGTCCACCTGTTCGAGCGAGGATGCGCCACGATCGGCCCTGACGCGTCTCTCCGGCGCTGCATGACTTGCCTGACGGCTCGCCCTAACGGCGCTGGCATGGTCAGCGCTCCAACGTGCGATGTGCGCATGATGATGCGGCCCAGTTCGGGCGGGTCGATCACCGCGGGCAGGTCACACACTCGCCGGTAGAAGTGGCATCGAGACACCGGGGTGTCTCCAAACGCTATGTGGCCCATGAAGACCTCTACTCGTATCGGAAAGACTTAGGGGTGCGCCCGGTCCTCGACAACCCCCTGAGCGGTACCCGAGGGCGGGAAGCCTTGCGGTGTCGGCGGTTCCGCGCTCCCTACCAGGCGCATCATCATGAGACACCCACGCGCACACCATGGCCCACCGAATCGGGTACACCGAAAGAAGTTCCCCGAAAGCCCAGCATGCGCACCGCAAACGGTGCGACGATGTGCGCGAGGCGGGTATTTCGGTGTACCCGCAACGGGTAAGGGGAGGTCAACATGTCAGAGACCGGTTCCACTCTGCCGCGTCGTCAGCTTGGTCGGTACCTGCTCGAGTGGCGCACACGTGCAGGCTTGACGCAGGTGAAGGCTGCCGAGCTGTTGGAGATCGGAGCGAGCAGTGTTCAAAGGTTGGAGACTGGACAGAACTCGCGGATCAAGTCGCGTGACATCCGGGCAGCCTGCGACCTGTACGGCGTCCCGAAGGATCTGACAGAGGCACTCATCGGGCTGGCGAAGCAGGCGAACGTCAAAAATTGGTGGCACCAGTACGGCGATCTCATCCCCAAGACCTTCGATTTCTACGTCGGGCTCGAAGCCGCAGCGGTCAAGTTGGTGTCATACCAGCCAGATCTGATTCCGGGCTTGCTCCAAACCGCCGACTACGATCGCGCGCTCGCGCCGCTTGCCTGGCCCGATGAAACGCCCGAGCAGTGGGAGCAGCGTGTACAGATCAAGCAGCAGCGACAGAACATCGTGACCCGCAAGGCACAGCCGGTCACGCTCGACGTTGTGATCGGCGAAGCCGCACTACGGCGCGTAGCGGGCAACCCTGCGATCATGGCCGCCCAACTGCGTCACTTGGCGGACATGTCCACCAGAGACAACGTCACGATTCGCGTACTGCCGTTCGATGCCGGGTTCCCCGGAGGAATTTCTATGCCGCCGTTTGTCATCCTGGAGTTCGGCGAGACCGCTCTTGGCGGACAGGTCGAACCGCCGGTGGTCTACCTCGAAGCCATAGTCGGTGACATGTACCTTGAGGATGCTACCGACCTGCGGCTTTACAATCAGCGGTACGACCGCATCCGGGAAGCCGCCTTGGATGCGAACGCGAGTAGAAGCCTGCTGAGGCAGGTAGCAAGGGAGCATGAGCAGCGTGGACGTTGATCTATCCGGGGCAAAGTGGTTCAAGAGCAGCCGTAGCCAGTCCGGAAGGGAATGTGTTGAGGTTGCGTTTCTCGACAGGGGCATGGTCGGCGTGCGGGACTCCAAGAACCCGACCGGCCCCGCGCTGGTCTTCACCCCTGGCGAGTGGGACGCGTTCACCGCTGGCGTAGCCGATGGCGAGTTCAAGCGCGCGTAGTCGAAAAACGGATAGCCCCGCCCCTTCGCCGATGAGACGAGGGCGGCGGGGTTTTCATGTGGTCGCGACTTATGTGGCGATCGAGCTACACGTCACCAGCAAGTAGCCGGTACCTGCTCGCCAAACCGTCGAGCAGCGACTCCAGGCCGACCTCGAAGGCGTCCCGATCGATGCGCTGCTGCCGATCGGCCAGCAGGTGCGCCTCGTTCAAGTGCGGATACTCGTCGGCGTAGACGGCCGCGTCGGACGGGAAGCCCCCGGCGAACGAGCCGAGGGACGCGCCGGTGAGGAAATAGCGCATGAGCGTGCCGACGGTGGTGGCCTCGCGGCGCGGCCAGCCCGCCGCCACCAGGCCGCCGAAGACCGCGTCGGCCATGCGCAGTGCGTTCGGTCGGTGTCCTGGGCCGCCCGCTAGGGCGGGGACGATGCGGGGGTGCGCGGCCATCGCGGTGCGATAGGAGCGCGACCAGGCGAGCAGTGCCGATCGCCAGTCCGGGTTGTCGGCGGAAAGGCGATCGAACATGGAGATGTCGACTTCGCCGAGCACCGCGTCGACCACGGCGTCAATGAGGTCGTCCTTGGTGCGCACGTGGTTGTACAGCGACGGTCCCTGCACGCCCAGTTCGGTGGCCAGCCGCCGCGTGGAGACGGCCGCCAGCCCCTCGGCGTCGACGAGGGCGAGCGCGGTCTCGATGATGCGCTCGCGGGTCAGCAGCGGCTTGCGCGGTCTGGCCATGGGCCTCCTTTCGATCCTCGCATTCTCGCAGTGAAGCTTGCGCCGCTGGATTCCCTGTCCTACGGTTAGACGGAAACTTACGCTGCTAGTTTTTGGTGCACTCCCCGCGCGCGGCCTCGATCGCCCTGCGTGCTCTCGATCCGGACGCGAATCCGAACCTCGACTGCGCCTTCAACCCGTGGATGATCGGAGGCGCAAGTCACTGAGCCACTGAAGCTTTCGCCCCGGATCTTGTTCCGGCTGTGCCGCGCCGCTCACCCAGAACGGCCGCGCCGGCGCTGCCGAGAACCAGACACCGGGCCTATAGCTGCCGGATGACCCGGCACGGATTGCCTGCGGCGAAGACGCGCGCCGGCAGATCCCTGGTGACGACACTGCCGGCGCCGACGACGGTGTTCGCGCCGATCGTGACGCCGGGGCAGACGATGACTCCGCCGCCGAGCCACACGTTGTCGCCGATCTCGATCGCAGCGGCGGTCTCCCAGCGTTCACGGCGCAGTTCATGGTCCTGCATAGGATGCAGGGCCGTCAGTAGCTGGGCCCGAGGACCGATGGATACGTCATCGCCGATGACGACCGGAGCGCAGTCCATCACGATCGCGTCATAGTTCAGAAAGCTATTGCGGCCCAGGCGGATCAGATAGCCATAGTCACACTGGAACCGCGGCATGATCCACGAGCCCGCACCGATGGCGCCGAGCAGCTTCTCGAGGATTTCGCGGCGTTCGTCGTCCTCGCCCGACCGCGTCGCATTGAAGCGATCCAGGAGCTCCTGACAGGACCGGCGCTCGGCAATCAGTTGCGGATCGTTGTCGCGGTAGAGCTCACCGCGCAACATACGGTCCTTGTGTCGTCATGGAACGATCCTGTCCGATCTTGATGATCGCGGCACCACCGATATCCGAGCCGACGGACGGCGGGCACGCGCTAATCTGCTGTCCTCCAACGTAATTGGTCGGACCGCCACCGCTTCCCGCGAGGTGTGCCCCGACCGCCCTACTCGGAGGAACGCGGGCTGTCCGGCCCGGACGTCGAGGGCTGCGATGGTCAGTTCCGTGCGGACTGGATGCGATGATGGGGTCTTGTGGTGGATTACATGACGGTTTTCGACCGGGTCAGGGGTTCTCTGCTGGGTGGGGCGGTTGGTGACGCGCTCGGGTGGCCCATCGAATTCCTGCAGCTGAAGCAGATTCGCCAACGTTACGGGGCCGAAGGGGTGACGGGTTTTCTGCCGCAACACGTCGCGGGTGCGCCGCAGCAGATCACCGATGACACCCAGATGACCTTGTTCACCGCTGAAGGGCTGTTGCGGTCGGAGCCGGGCGCTGATCCGGTGCCCGCGTTGCGCCGGGCGTACTTGCGCTGGTTGCAAACCCAGCGACAGGACGAGCCCGCGGCACAGGCGGATGGGTGGCTGGTGAGTCTGCCGTTTCTCTACGCGGTCCGCGCGCCGGGAAATGCGTGCATGTCGGGGCTCGGCCAGCAGGCACGGGGATACCTCGCACCGCGTCCGATCGGTGCGGCCGGTCGGGTGAATCCGCAGTCGAAGGGATGCGGCACGGTAATGCGGTCCGCGCCGTTCGGGCTCGCCGGGCTGGGGCCTGATCGTGCTTTCACCGCCGCCGCACGGGCCGCGCAGTTGACCCACGGGCATCCAACCGGATACATCGCCGCGGGTGCGTTCGCGGCGCTGGTTGATCGCGTGCTGAGCGGTGTCGAGCTGCCGATCGCGGTGCAGCAGACGGTCACTCAGCTCACGGAGTTCCCCGCGAGTGAGGAGACGACGGCCGCGCTGACCCGAGCCGTCGAGCTGTCCGAGCAACCGGCCGCCGCCGAGCTGGTCGAGCAGGTCGGCGCCGGATGGGTCGCCGAGGAGTGCCTGGCCATCGCGGTGTACTGCGCGCTGCACGCCGCGAAGACCGGTGATGTGCGTGCGGCGCTGCTGCTGTCGGTCAACCACTCCGGTGACTCCGACTCCACCGGTGCGGTTGCCGGTAACTTGATCGGTGCCGTCCATGGTGTTTCGGCGCTGCCGTTGGACTGGGCCGGCGCGGTCGAGGGACGCGATGTGCTGGTCCAGGTCGCCGACGATCTCGTCATGAACTTCGCGATCGGCGATCGGTCCGCCCTCAGCGCCCGGTATCCGCTCGACGAGGGTCTGTGAAGATCGGCAGCGATCAGGGCTAGGAGACGTCGCGTTCGCTACCGGTCTCTCCCGGTTCGGTCCGCCGTCGACACACGTCGAGCACGCGGCTGCGCAGCCACCGGTGAGCCGGGTCCGCGTCGAGCCGGGCGTGCCAGAGCAGTGACACCGTCACCTCCGGGGCGCGGAAAGGCAACTCGAAGGAGTGCATTCCGCGCCGGAGGTTGGTGGTGTGCCGCCCGGGGACGGTGGCAACCAGATCGGAGGCTCGTGCCAGAGCCAAGGCGGCGCTGAAGCCGTCCACCACGGTCACGACTTCCCGCTGGCGTCCGGTCGGGCGTAGTGCCTCGTCCACCAGCCCCTCGGTCAGCCCGCGTCGTGAGACGTGCACATGCCGTGCCGACGCATACCGGTCGGTGGTGACTTTCCCGGTACTCAGCGGATGCTCGCCGCGCACCACACCGATGAACCGGTCGGTGAACAGCGGGCTGCTCACGATGTCGGGAGGCGGAGCCTGCTCTATGACGCCCGTCTCCAAGTCGACGCTGCCATCTCGCAAGGGACCGACGTCTTTCTTCGTCTTCTGCACGAAACGCAGCCGCACTCCGGGTGCGTCGGCCCCGACCTCGGCCACCAATTCGGGTCCGAACCTCTCGACGAACCCATCGCTGCTGCGCACGGTGAAAGTTCTCTTCAGGGTCGCCAGGTTCAGCTCCGCCGCCGGCCGCAGGACCTCTTCGGCCGCGCGGACCAGGCCGTGGACCCGATCGCGGAGTTCCAGGGCGCGGGGCGTGGGCACCAGTTCTCGGCCGGCCCGCACCAGGAGTGGGTCGCCAGTGGCTCTCCGCAACCGAGCGAGCGCGCGACTCATCGCGGACGGGCTGAGCGCGAGTCGTTCCCCCGCCCTGGTCACGCTGCCCTCCTCGAGCAGAACATCCAGGGTGACCAGCAAATTCAGATCGGGCCGCGCCATGCGCCCACGATCTCACAAATCAGCCATACCTGGCGTCGCGTGCACAAATACCTTTCCATCTTTGCGTCTTCCGCCAGGTCATGTGGAGACCTACCGTCCATGACGACCCCATCGACCCCAAGAAGAGGACACCCGTGAGATCAGCAACGCCTCCGGGCCCCGAAGCTCAGCAGGCCTCGCCTGCGCGACGTCCACCACTGGGCTGGACGCTGACCGCCCTGTCGTTGTCCATGCTGCTGCCCTCGCTGAGCATCAGCATCGCCAACGTCGGCCTGCCCGCCATGGCCGTGGCATTCGACGCTTCCTTCAACGAGGTCCAGTGGGTCGTGATCGCCTATCTGCTGGCCATCACGACACTGATCGTCGGGGCAGGCCGACTCGGTGACCTCACCGGCCGGCGTCGCCTCTTGCTCGGCGGTATCACGGTGTTCACGATCGCGACGCTGCTGTGCGGTCTCGCCCCGAATCTGGTCTCCCTGGTCGCGGCCCGGGCGCTGCAAGGCGTCGGTGCCGCGTGCATGATGGCGCTGACCATGGCTTTCGTCGGTGAGACCGTGCCAAAGGACCGCACCGGCAGCGTCATGGGGCTGCTCGGAACGATGTCGGCGGTCGGCACCGCGCTGGGACCCTCGGCCGGTGGAGCTCTCATCGCCCTCTTCGGCTGGCGCGCGATCTTTTTCCTCGTTGTGCCGCTCGGGCTGCTCGCGCTCATGCTCACGATATGGGTGCTGCCCGCCTCCGCACCGGTAACGAGTTCCGCGCGACGGCGTTTCGACGTCACGGGTACCGCGTTGCTGGCGATCACCCTGGGCGCGTACGCGTTGGCCATGACAATCGAAGGAAATGATTTCGGCCCACTCGCCATCGGATTGCTCATCGCATCCGGGGCAAGCCTCGGCCTGTTCGTGCTGGCCGAGAGCCGTGTCGCCGCCCCGCTGCTCACTCTGTCGATGTTCGGTGATCGCGTGCTCGCCGCCGGTCTGACGACCAGTGCGCTGGTCTCGACCGTCATGATGACCACCCTCGTCGTCGGCCCATTTCACCTCGGCCTGGCACTCGACCTCGATCCGGCCGTCGTCGGGTTGGTGATGTCGGCAGGCCCCGCGGTGTCCGCCCTCACCGGTGTCCCGGCCGGACGCGCCACCGATCGCTTCGGCGCCGAATTCATGGTGGTCGCCGGGCTCTGTGGCGTCATCGGCGGCACCACGGTGCTCGCTGTGATGCCGACGGCCGCAGGCGTTCTCGGATACACCCTGCCTTTGGTCCTCACGACTGCCGGATACGCGATATTCCAAGCGGCCAACAACACCGCGGTGATGAAGGACGTCTCCGCGGACCAGCGTGGCCTGGTGTCGGGCATGCTGAATCTGTCCAGGAACCTGGGTCTCATCACCGGCGCATCGGTCATGGGGGCGGTCTTCACGTTCGCGGTCGGCACGAGTGATGTCACTTCGGCCGCCTCGGCGGAGGTCGCCAGGGGAACTCAGCGGGTCTTCGCCCTCGCGGCTCTCCTCGTGACCCTGGGACTGGCCATGGTCCTGTGGCTGCGCATGCCCCGGCGCGACGCGCACCGGCCTGCACCCGACCGGAAGAACCAAGGGGAATAGCCCAACTCACCGCTCCTCGGTGCCGGGAATCGGAACATCCTCCGGCGCATCATCTCCGGGCGGCACGACCCGCAGATCCGCATGCGTTCCCGTCAGGGCAGCAGTTGCCGGGTGAGCGCGTCGGTGGCCCAGTCTTGCCAGTCCTGGCTGGTCCAGCCGCGTTCGTGGACGAGTAGGTGGTAGGTCTCGGGCGCGAGGACGGCCAGGGCGATGTCGGCGGCGCGCTCGGGATCGATTCCCGCGCGGAGGGCGGTCTTGGCGGCCAGGGCCTCGCTGAGGCGTAGTTGCACCGTATGGCGCTGGGCGATGTTGGTCTGCCACAGCTCGGCCAGTTCCGGATCGGTGGCCGCGGCCGAGCGGACCGCCTCCAGCAGGGGAGTGACCCTGCCCAGGATCGCGCCTGCCGCGGCCACCTGAAGCCGGATCTGTTCGGCCGCAGGTGCATTCACGGCCTCGGCGAACCAGGGGCGGTCGAGCGTGGCGATGGGCTCGGTGTCGCCCGCGATCTCGACGTCGAGCAGCTCGGTCAGAATCGCGCGCTTGGTGGCGAAGGTGAAGTACAGGGTCTGCACGGCCATTCCGGCTTCCTCGGCGATGGCCTTCATGGTGGTCGCGGTGTAGCCGCGGGTGGTGAACAGTTCCCGCGCGGCCGCGAGCATGCGGGCGCGGTTGGCTGAGGTCCGAGCGGCGCGCACTCCGGTGTTCTTCGGCATAGATCACATGTTACTTGACTGGAGTGTGACTCTAGTGGAATATTTCGCTAGACCTATGCTCTAGCGAAAGGGAAAGCGATGGGTGGGAAAGGGCGTTTGCGACTGCTGCTGATCACCGTTGTCGAGCTGGTGATCTTCTTGGACACCACGGTGTTGAACGTGGCGCTACCCGAGATCGGCAGGCACTTCGACCTGGGTGAAGCAGGACTGGGCTGGGTGACCAACGCCTATCTCCTCGCGTTCGGCGGGTTCATGCTGTTGGGTGGTCGTGCGACCGATCTGTACGGTCCACGTCGCATGTTCGGCATCGGGTTGGCGGTCTTCACCGTCGCCTCGGCGCTGGCCGGATTCGCGAACACGGCGTGGCTGCTGATCGCCGCGCGGGCCTTGCAGGGTGTCGGTGCGGCCGTGGTGATTCCGGCACAGCTGGCCCTGCTGACCGCGGCGTTCACCGAACCCGCCGCGCGCCGCCGGGCATTCGGCGTGTGGAGTGCGATGGGCGCGGCCGGTGCGGCGATCGGCACCGCGGTGGGCGGTCCGCTGACGGACGCTTTCGGCTGGCCGTCGATCTTCCTGATCAACCTGCCGGTCGGTGTGCTGGCGCTGGCGCTGCTCCGATCGCTGCCCGCGGATCCGCCCGCCACGGAACGGGCCGACGGGCGGCTCGACGTGCCCGGTGCCCTCACCGGAACGGCCGCGCTGCTGATCATCGGATACGCGATCGGGGCGTGGGGCGATCCCGGTACCCGCGTTCCGGCCACGGCCCTGCTCGGTCTCGGCGTCGTCCTCTTCGCCGCTTTCCTGGTCATCGAGATGCGCAGCCCGCACCCGCTGATGCCGTTGCGGCTGTTCGCGATTCGCCAGGTGACCGGTTCCTCGGCGGTGAACGCGCTCGTCGGTGCGGCGCATGTTCCCGCGTTCGCGCTGCTCGCGCTGTATCTGCAGAACTCCCAGGGCTACAGCCCGACATCGTCCGGCTTGGCGGTGCTGCCCGTCGCGGTGGTCAACATCGCCGTCTCCCGCACGCTGATCCCGTTCGCGCTGGCGCAGATCGGCCCGCGCGGCGTACTGGCTGCCGGAATGGCGTTGCAGGCCGCGGCACTGGCCTGGTTCGCCAGGCTGCCCGACCACGTGTCGTACGTCCCGGACGTGCTGCCCGCGGCGATCGTGTTCGGCATCGGGCTACCCGCCGCCTTCGTCGGTGTCACGGTCCCGGCCGTCACCGCGGTGGACGAGGCCGATCGCGGCATCGCCGCGGGTGTCGTGAACACCGCGCAGCGCGTCGGCTCCGGGATCGGTGTGACCGCAGTGCTGCTGCTCGCCCAAACGGTGACCGAAAGATCCACGGGAAGTGCGGCCTTCGTCGACGGTATCCGTGCCGGTTTCGCCACCGCCGCCACGCTGGCGCTGCTCGGCTGCCTGCTCACGGTCCTGCTGCTGCGTGTTCGGCGAACCGATTCTGCTGCGGCACAGGGCAGCGAGGCCGCACCGCCCACCCAGCGCTGACCGCAGGAGCCGAGATACGCACGCCTGCCTCGGTTCGCCCCACGCGGCGTCTTTCACGCGCCGAGCGCGCGGGCCAGGTGTGGCCAGGAATCGTGCAGGTCCGTCTCGAACTGGCCCCAGGTGTGCGAGCCCTCCGGACGGTTGACATGGATCGCGGGAAGGCCGAGATCGGCGAGACGGTCCGCGAAGGCCGCCGTGCACGAGCTCGCGATCGCCTCGATCGGCGGGAACGGCAGCCCGCCTCGATCGATCTCGCCGGGAGTGCCGGAGGCGGCGGACAGGTAGATGGTCTTCCCGGCGAGAGCGGACGCATTGGCGAACGCGTCGTGGACCCGCCAGATCGCCTCGCCGGGTGCGCCCCACATGTTCGCCGGGTTGCCCCCGCCGCGAATCACCTGCGCGCTGACCATCGCCACGCCGGCGGCATCCGCTGCCCAGGGGCACCCACTGTAGGCCGCCACGGCGCGGTACGTATCGGGTGCTTGGATCGCGAGGTCGATCGCGGAGGCCGCGCTCATCGAGACTCCCGCGATCGCGTTTCGTCCGGTCGCGCCCAGCTCGTGGTCGAGGGTCGCCGGAAGTTCTCGCGTGAAATGGGTCTGCCACCGGTTGCGGCCGACCGCTGGGTCATCGGCGAGCCAGTCGGTGTACATGCTGTAGGCGCCCCCGAGCGGCATCACCACGTTGACATGCTTGTCGGCGAAGAACTCTCGGACGTCCGTGTCGTCCCACCACGAGATCCCGTCGACACCACCACCGATGCCCGTGAGCAGGTACAGCGTAGGCGCGGGTCCGCCGCCTGCGGCCCGGATCACCCGATGGGTGACCACACGATCCATCGCGGGCGAGTAGACATCGATCTGCGATACGGAACCACCGAGGGAAGTCCGGCCGACCACGTGCGCTCGCGTGGGGGTGGCTTCGGCAGGGTTGACGGAGAACACGGACGCCGCAACAGCGGTCGCCAGCGCGCTGAGCAGCGCGCCCAAATACTTTGAAGCACTCACGATTACGTTGTACCCATCCGTCGGCGATGCACTCGACACATCAACCGCGCATGCATCTGGTCAGAGACGGCTGAGCGCGAAAGAACCTCCGGTGCAACAGGTCCGTTGTCGGTGCCGTGCCACAGACATCCGGCAGTGCCCGAGCTCATCGCAAACGCCACGAAGCTCGAACCGCCGAGACTGTGGATAGACTCTTGCCCTGCAAGGTAATTCGGCAGCAAATTTGCACTACGCCGCTCCCCACGGTACCGAACACCGACTACCCGACTACCTGCCGAATGTTGTCGATCACGCATCAGCCGTGAACGCGCGTGTGTCGTCAACTCGCGACAGCAAATCCGAAAACGGACGAAACCGGAACGGAATACGCATTGCCTCGGCACTGGTCCAGGGCAGTTAATGGTGTAGAGCCGGGCGCCTAAAAGGTTGCGCACCCCCCGGTGCAGAGGAACCAGCAACAAGGAGGCAGCACTATGCCTACTATCACTTCTGTATCACCGACCTCGGGGCCGACCTCCGGGGGCAACAACGTCGTCATCACCGGTACCGGGTTTGCATTCATACCGACCACGGTGCGATTCGGTACCACCGCAACCACTTTTACGATGAATTCCCCTACGCAGATAACGGCGGTCGCTCCGTCGGGAACGGGTACGGTACAGGTCACCGTCACCAACGCGGACGGAACGAGTAATGGGGTTCCCTATTCCTACGTTCAGCTTCCCCAGTTGACCTCGCTCAGCCCCACCCAAGGGTCGCCCGCTGGGGGGACGACCGTGACTCTTACGGGTGTGGGTCTGTCGGGTACCACGGCGGTGAATTTCGGTGCCACTCCCGCGACTTCGTTCACCGTCGTGTCGGATAACCAGGTCACGGCGGTAGCTCCCGCCGGTGCAGGTACGGCGCAGGTGACGGTCACGACCGCGTTGGGTACGAGTAACGCGCTTCCGTTCACATATACGGGGGCTCCGGTAGTTCCCACGGTGGTTTCGATCAGTCCGACCTTGGGGCCGGTGAGCGGCGGGGCCCTGGTTACCTTGACCGGTATGGGATTCACGGGCGCTACCGCGGTGAATTTCGGTGCTACTCCGGCGACGTTCTACACCGTGTTCTCCGATTCGTTGATCATTGCGGTTGCTCCGCCCGGAACGGGGACGGTGCCGGTCACGGTGACGACAGCGGCTGGGACGAGTGCCGGTGTTTCGTTCACGTATGTCCCGGTTCCCACGCTGACTTCGATCGTTCCGACCTCGGGTCCGGTGACCGGCGGGACGACGGTCACGTTGACCGGCACGGGGTTCACGGGTGCGACAGCAGTGCTTTTCGGCTTTCTTCCGGCGACGTCGTTCACCGTCGTGTCGGATACGCAGATCACCGCGGTCACTCCAGTGGGCTTCGGTACCGTGCAGGTCAGGGTGATCACCCCAGGTGGTATCAGTAACGCGGTCAACTACACCTATGTGCTGCCGCCGATCCTGTTCTTCTCGAGTCCGCTGTCGGGACCGCAAACCGGCGGGACTACCGTGACTCTCACGGGTGTGGGCCTGTCGGGTACTACGGCGGTGAATTTCGGTGCCACTCCAGCGACTTCGTTCACCGTCGTGTCGGATAACCAGGTCACGGCTGTGGCTCCGCCCGGGACGGGTACGGTGGCGGTGACGGTCACCACCGCGTCGGGTACGAGTAACGGGCTTCCGTTCACGTATGTGGGAGCTCCGTTAGTCCCTTCGGTGGTTTCGATCAGTCCGAGTTCGGGGCCGGTGACCGGCGGGGTCGTGGTTACCTTGACCGGTACGGGATTCACGGGTGCTACCGCGGTGAATTTCGGTGCTACTCCGGCGACGTTCTACAGCGTGTTCTCCGATTCGTTGATCGTTGCGCTTGCTCCGCCCGGAACGGGGACGGTGCCGGTCACGGTGACGACTGCGGCTGGTACGAGTGCCGGGATTTCGTTCACGTATGTGCCGGCTCCGACGCTGACTGCGATCAGTCCGGTTTCCGGGTCGGCGTCCGGAGGGACTACGGTCACGTTGGCCGGTACGGGGTTCACGGGCGCCACTGCGGTGTTGTTCGGTGCTACTCCGGCGACGTCGTTCACAGTCAACTCGAATTCGCAGATCACCGCGGTCGCTCCAGCGGGCCTCGGTACCGTGCCCGTCACGGTTGTCGGCCCAGGCGGTGTCAGCGCTGGGGTGTCCTACACCTACAGCTGATGGCACCGCCCGCACGGGCCTCGGCCTGAGCGTATGGGCGATCACCGAAGGGACCGACTCCAATTCGCGAGCCGGTCCCTTCGGCTGCGTAGTCGTTGCGGCAAGGATGCCCCGGAGGGCGTATCAGTCGACAGTGTTCCGGTCGACCCGCAGGGCCCGATCGAGGAATTCGAGGACGGTCTCGGTGTAGGTACGCGGTTCGGTCTTCAGTCCGGCCAGGTGTTCGACGTCGGCCAGTATGCGGGCTCGGAATCGTGGGTAGCGTCCGGCGAAGGATCGGACCGAGCCGGGCGAGACGATCTGATCGTCGCCACCTGAGATGAGTAGGGCTGGAACGCGTTCGAGGGCTGGTGTCGGAGCCGGAGGCCAGTCGACACCCAGCATGAGCAGCGCGGTGGCGCTCATCGAGGCGGCCGTGACCTTTCCGGCGGGGCCCGCCGAGAAGAGGCCCGGCAGTGGCAACGCGCCGGCGCGGAGGAAGCTTTCGAAGATCTCGCGTCCGTCGTCACCGGGTCCGCTGTCGCAGACGATGGCGTCTACCGAGAACTCGTGTCGGGTCAGCGCGTTCACCGACGGAAAGGTCGAGAACGAGAAACCGTACAAC
Source organism: Nocardia sp. Marseille-Q1738 (assembly GCF_965283145.1). Taxonomy (NCBI): domain Bacteria; kingdom Bacillati; phylum Actinomycetota; class Actinomycetes; order Mycobacteriales; family Nocardiaceae; genus Nocardia; species Nocardia sp. Marseille-Q1738. The sequence continues at coordinate 406,560 of NZ_CBDIMS010000002.1, forward strand.
GCGATCTTGGCCGAACGGTAGGTCGGCGATCCACGCAGCGCCGACACCACGGAAACGATATCGGTGGTGAAATGCTCACCGACCCGGCGGAACCGGCGATCGGCGCTACTGGCGCCATGGTTGCGGTGGTCGAACAGGCACACCGTGTACCCGGCTTCGTGGAGGAATTTCGCGTGGGCGAGCGACGCCGACTTGCTCAGCCCGACGCCGTGACCGAGCACCACGACCCGATCGGCATCGCCCTCGCACAGCCACAGGTGGATGTGCTTTCCCGGCGCGAACTCGACCGTCCGTTCCGTCGCGTTCAGCCCGAAATCTTCCGGAGAACGGTGGTGCTTGCGCCGCGGCGGGTGATACATGCGGAAGGCCAGCACGGCACCGAGCAGAGCGCCCACCGGGGCCACCGCAAGCGACAACACCCTGCGCGACACCGACATCGCCGACACGGCCGGATCGGTCGCTGCGATCTGTTTCGTAGCTGGTGGATTCATTGCTCCTCGGCTTTCGCGTAGTTCGGATCAGGGCAGGGTCAGCGGGATTCCGTCATGGCGGCGAGGCCGTCGTGCACCGACGGGAATTGCGGTGTCCAGGCGAGTTCGTCCTTCGCCTTCGCGTTCGAGAGCCGGATCCGGCTCCGCACCATCAGGGCGTACATGTACGGAAGCGGACGAAGAAACAGGGCGGGCACCCGTAGTGGCGGCGGCGCCGCGGCGGCCGCGGCCAGCGCCTGGACGTACTCGGCGAACGGCAGCGGATGATCGTCGGCGATGTTGTATGCCGCGCCGGGCCGTCCGTGTTCGAGAGCCGCGACGGTCGCCGCCGCGGCATCCGCGATGTGGATCGGCGACGTCGTACCGCCGGGCAAGACGATCGGCAGCCGACGGGCACGGGCCATGTCCATCAGCGTTCGGGTACTCGGTTCCGGCCCGTAAAACAGCCCGTAGCGCAGCGCGATCCCTTCGATGCCGTGGGCGTTGCGCACCTGCTGCTCGTTGGCGCGCATCGACCGCGCATGTCGTTCGAACTCGCCGCGGGCGGGTGGGGCGAAGGGCGCCTCCTCGGTGACCGGTTCGTCCCCGTGATCGTGATAGCCGTAACCGAGGAAGAAGGATTGTGTGACGAAACGCCGCGCGCCGAGCTCTTCGGCGGCGCGGAGCAGATTCGCGGTGCCCTCTTCGCGCAGGGCGTCGGTGGCGTAGAGGTCACGATGCCTGCGCGGCAGGGTGGACAGCGCGGTTGCTTGGTGGATCACCGCGTCGGCGGTGCGCCCGTCGACGGCTCGCAGCAACGCCTGCCGATCCATGACGTCGACCACCAGCGCGGATGCACCGGCACGACGCACACGCCGCGCGCCGGTCGTCGACCGTGTCAGCGCCGTGACGCTGTGACCGGCGGCCAGCAGGAGGGGGAGCAGCTCTGATCCCAATGTTCCGGTCGCTCCCGCGAGCACAACCCTCATGGGGGAGTCCTTTCGATCTCGTGCGAATCGGTTATCGATCAGCCCGGCAGGCACGTCTGGCCTCGGTTGCCGACCAAGTGCCGGTACGGGCGTGGCGGTGAATTTCGAGAGCGGTATCGGCGGAGGCGACACGCCGCAGTGATCCGCATCCAGCGCGCGACAGCGCTACCCCGGTTACGTGCGGCGAATGACGCGATGACCGCGGGTCGGAGAAGCGGCTGAGCCGGGGGAGATATCGCTAGGCCGAGCTCTGAAGAGTTGTGCAGGAAGAGAAGTCGGAATCAGGTCCCGTGTGGCCGACCGGCGACCAGCTCCTTGCCTGAGCGGCGCGCGGCTCCCATCGCCACCGCCCCGATGGCCAGGATCAGCCATCCGCCCGTGACGGGAAAGTAGATGGCGGTCAAGGGAATTCCGATCGCGATCATGTACCACCCGACGTGGGCGGGAACGCGGCCGGTGGCGGCCAGAGCGTCGCGTGTGAGCGTGCCGATGGACAACAGTGCGATTCCGCACATCATGAACCACACGCTGGCGTCGCGCGCGAAGTAGTCCGGATCGTCGACATCGGCGGCGGTCGCCCAGAACCCTTCGCCCGCGATGCCCGCCCAATCGTTGGGCTGGACGAAAGCCCACACGAAATGGATGGCGGCCGTCGCGAAGATCAGCCGTGGTACCCAGGGGCCGAGTGCAGACATCACTTCTCCTTCTTCGTCGCCAGTCGCCTGACGAAGGCATAGATCTCGGCGAGGTCCTGCGGGGGCAGCGGCGGAATCACCTGCTGCGCCCCGATCAGCGCGAGGTAGTAGAGGCGCGCCAAAGGCTCTGTCTCGTCGCCGTATTCGCCGATATCGCGCAGCAGGGATGCGACGTAGTCGACTCGCCGCTGGTCCACGCGCTGGTGGAGTTGGTACACCTCGGGATCTTGCATCGCCCAGGCACGCATCGCGATCTCCACCGCGCGCTCGGCTTCGTGATCCGCGAGGATGCGATTCCGCAAGCGAGTCAGCTTGTCGTGCGCGGGGGCATCACCCTGTTCCGCTTCGGCGATGTAGCGGCCGGTGAATTCGCTCTCGAAATGCTCGAGCAGGGCCGTCTTGTACCCCGACATGCCCCGGAAGTGGTGGTAAAACGACCCTTTCGTCAGTCCGAGGTCGGCGCACAAACGATCGACCGTCAGTGCGCGCGCTCCGTCCTTGGCCAGCACCGCGAACCCCGCGTCGAGCCAATCCCGCTTGGCCATCGGAACCTCCTCTACCGCCGATGTCCATACCATACCGTATGGGATGTCCGATTGGGTGTGCGCTCGGTCACCGCTGGCCTGGCGATAGGCCAGCGGTGTCGGTCGATCCGGGCGCTCCGGAATCGAGACAGGCGGTCGACTTCATGGCTTCCGGCCGTTGACAAGTACGACGCACCGGAATCACCGAGGTCCGCTGGGCGAGCCACGTGCGGTCATGGTTGCCGTCAGGCGATCACGTGGTCGCCCGCGATTCGCGTACGGTCTCGTCGCGGGAGCCGCAGCACTCCGGCTGCCCACAGGGCGACGCCGATGTACAGCACCTGCTCGGGGATTCGCGCCCACAGCGGTGTCGCGGGCGCGCCATTGAACGGCACGTCGGAGACGGCGGCGTGGATATTGGCGGGCAGCATCACGACGAACAGCGCGACGAGCCCGAGTCCGGCGGGTCTGCGGGTTCGCGTGCGGAACAGCCCCAGTGCGCCGAGCAGTTCCAAGACCCCGGTCAGATAGATCATCAGGCTGGGGAGCGGCACGAACGGCGGCACCATGGGGATGAAATCCGCGTGTGTGGGCGCGGGGGAGTCCGCGAATGCCTCGGGAAGGAAGTGCGTGGTGCCGGTCATGATCAGCATCACGCCGAGGGCGTATGCGGCACAGGTGGGCCAGTCGGTGAACCGGCGAGCGCCGAGTGCGCCTGCCGCGCGCAGCAAGAGCAGCGTGGTCAGGAGAACGAGCAGGGTTTCCATCATGCCTCCATGGGGACGGATCGGTTGGGCGCCGGAGCTTTGGTGAGCCGGATGAGCAGGTAGAGCAGGACGCCGATCGGCGCGAACAGGATGGTGAGCACCAGCAGTGGGCTGATCAGTAGTGACGGCAGACCGCGAGTGCGGCTGTCGAGGAAGATCCATCGTCCGAGGAACAGATCGAATCCCACGAAGTGTGCCCAGGCTGCCGCCGCGCCGGTTCCGTCGCCCAGGATGCCCTGCAGCCCCGGCAGATTCGGGTTGATCAGTGCACCGGCGAATGCGCCGAACTCGGGGGCGACCAGTGCCGTGTAGATGATCAGCGGTGGAAGACAGATGAGCGGTGACGCGACCACAGCGCTTGTCCGCTCCCATCTCGGCGCCAGGATCATCAGGGCCCAGAACGGCGCGGCGAACCAGAAGGTGAGGTCGAAAAGAAGGTTCGTCATCGGCTGGCACCTACCGGTGCGCGTTCCGCTACCACCGGTTTCGGTCGCAGTGCCGCAGCCGCCGAACCTGCGGCGGCAATTGCGATCACACCGAAGGCCACCAGCGTCGCCGCATCGGGATGCACCACCGACTGCCCCCGCAACGCCTGCCAGGTGAGCACCGCGAGCACAGCGCCATAGGTCGTCGCGGCGATCTTGACGAGCGTTCTTCTGGTCTCCATTGATCGCAGTACCGGCATCCACCGCGCCGCCAGTTCCACCGCGAGCAGAACCAGGGGAATCACCTGCAACGCGTGCATTCCGAGGAAATGCGGAATCCGCAGATCGCCTCCGGCGGTGCTCCAGCCGAGAATCGGCAACCCTGGTCCGCCATCGGGAAGTCCGACGGTGTGGGCCCCGCTGATCGAGCCGCCCGCGGCCTTCTGTTCCGGCGTTTCCCGAAGCATCAAGAACCCCAGTGCTGCGCCTGCGAGGGCAAGCACGGTGCCCCACCGGATCGCCGTGTTGCGGGCGTGGTCGGCCGTCGGATGGACGAACAGCACCACCGACACGACCAAAGTGGCGATCCAGACCACCACGATCGATGAGCCCATGATCTCCCACAGCGCCGCGTTCAACGGCGTCGTGAAATTGAAGTGACTGGTGGTACCCCGCACGCTCTGGGTCACGATGATGACCAACTCCAGCGCGAGGCCGAGCGCCGCGATCGTGCCCGCCCACCACGCGGTCCGGCGCCAGCGGGTGAGCTGGGCGATCAACCATGCCCAGGTCACGGCGTAGATCAGCACGGAAAGGGCGAACTTGGCCGATTTGGCCCAGATCGGCAGACCGGTGAGGGTGCGATCGTCGACCACCATGCCCGCGATCGACCAGACGACGAGCAACGCCATCGCTACGGCGAGCAGCATCAGCGGGCGATGCCAGGAGAGAGCGGGATAGCGCTGGAAGAGGGCGGTCACGAGTCGCAGCCTTTCGGAAGATGAGCTATCGATAGTTGCACTATCACCATGATTATGGATAGCTGTACTCTCCACTGTCAATACATGGACCGAGACCGAGGTACTCCGATGCGGATCGCCGAACTCAGCCGCGTCAGCGGCGTTTCTGCCGCGACGATCAAGTACTACGTGCGCGAGGGGCTGCTGCCTCCGGGCGTGCGAACCCATCGCAACCAGGCGGAATACAGCGACGACCACGTCAGCCGCCTGCGGCTGATCAGGGCGCTGCTCGATATCGGCGGCCTGTCCATCGAGGCGGCCAAGGAATTGCTCGCGGTGCTCGACAGCGGCAGCCTGTCCGCGCGCGACTCACTCGGCCACGTCCAGTACGCGCTGGGCGGGCGTAGGTCGCCGGTCGGTGACGAGCAGCGGGACGCGGCCGCCCGAGATGTCGCCGCCCTGCTCGACCGGCGGGGCTGGCGAATCCACGAAGACAGCCCTGCTCGCGGCACCCTCGTCGACGTCTGCGCCGCCCTGCGCCTGCTCGGTCACGCCGACGTGGTCGCGGCGATGGACGAGTACGCGGGCGCCAGCGAAGCCATCGCCGCCACCGACATCGCCCTGGTCGGCAACGAACGCGGCCTCGAGCGGATGACCGAAACCGCGATCGTCGGAACGATCCTCGGCGACACTCTGCTCTCGGCATTGCGCCGCCTGGCTCAGGAACATCTCTCCAGCACGCTGTTGCCGCCGCGCGAGGCCACGTCTTCCGCCTCCGGCGAGGTTTAGCCGCGACGTCGAGCGGCATGTCCGAAGTAGGACCATTTCCGATCGAAAGGAATCTCAATGACGATGTCAAGCCGCAGTGGGGACCTGGTTGATGCTCGGGGGCTTGGTGTCGAAGGGGCGGTTGTCGCGCAGCAGGGCCCACAGCACGTCGACCAGGCGTCGGGCCAACGCTAGGAGGGCTTGGGTATGAATGAGCCGTTCGGCGCGTTTGCGCTGGTAGAACGTTCGCGAGGGCCCCTCGTTCTTGATCGAGGACAAGGCGGCCATGAAGAACACACGCCGCAGCCTGCGGTTGTAGCGTTTGGGCCGGTGCAGGTTGCCGCTGATCCGGCCGGAGTCGCGCGGAACCGGCACCAGCCCGGCGTAGGAGGCCAACCGGCCCGGCGTGGTGAACTCGGCCAGGGCGTCACCGCCGGTGCTCACGAGGAACTCGGTGCCCAGGTGCGGGCCCATGCCGGGCAGCGACTCGATGATCCCCGCCTGCGGATGTTGCCGGAATCGGGTGGTGGTCTGCTTGTCGAGGTCTTTGATCTCGCGGTCGAGGTCGAGCAGCTTGCCTGCGAGCCGTTTGATCAGCGCGGCGGTGGTGGCCTCGCCCGGCACGGCGATGTCCTGGGTTCCGGCCGCGGCGACCGCCTGCGCGGCCATCGCGCCGATCCCTTTGCGCCACGCCCCATTGTCGGTGAGATATGTTGTGACACCGTTGATTCCGGCGTTGCGGATCTCGGCCGGGGTGCACAGTCCGGCGACCAGGATCAGCGGCGAACGCGTCGAGTAATCGAACGCGGCCTCCAACGCCGGGAAGATCGCGGCGAGCATGGCGCGCAGCTGGTTGACTCCACGCACCCACTCGGCCATCAGGTCGGTGCGGTAGCTCGACAGCTGGGTCAGCTCGGCGATCAGTTCGTCGGGTGCGGTCACCGGTTGCAGATCCGAGCGCATACGGGCGGTGTCGGCGATGACGCGGGCGTCCTTGGCGTCGGTCTTGCCCTCACCGCGGAAGATGCCGGTCATGGTGGCCACCATGCGGCCGGGCACGTACACCACCGACTCACCGGCGGCCAGCAGCACCGTGATCAGCAGCGCGGCCAGTGGGCTGGTCAGATCGATCGCCCACCGCAACTCGATCCCGGTCTTGCGAGCGCGGTCGATCACCGCCTCGATCGCCCGCTGATCGTTGGCGAGTTTGCCCGACCAGCACACCTTGCCGTTCTCATCGACCACGCACACATGGTGGCCGGCCTTGCCGACATCGATACCGACCCAGATCCGTTGGCGCAGCGCCACTCTCACACTCCAGTTCACCCAACCGAAGCCCGTGGACAACCCCGCCATCAGGTCCCTAACCAGCGACGAACCGCATCAGATCTCAATCAGTGGCCGGAGCGTCCAGCACGGTGGGGCAGCCATTCCTTCCGAGCCACAACAGAAGCAAGCGCCACATCAGCTACACCCCACCGTCCTGGGCATCCAGGGCACCAACCCCAGACACCTACAACTTAGGGAATCGCTCATGACCGATCAGCTCGACGGCACGAGGGTCCTGATCATCACCTCGAACATCGGGGTGGAGCGGGACGAACTTTTGGTGCCGCGCGATGAGTTGCGCAAGCGGGGCGCGCAGGTCACCCATGCCGCGCCCAAGAACGAACAGGTGCAGACGTTCCGGCACGACGTGGACAAAGACACTGTCGTGCAACCGGATTCGTCGCTGCACGAGGTCTCCGTGGACGACTTCGACGTGCTCGTGGTGCCCGGTGGCACGGTGAACGCGGACAAGCTGCGGGTCACCGACCGGGCGGTCGAGCTGGCCAAGGAGTTCGCGGGTGCGGGCAAGCCGATCGCCGCGATCTGTCACGGCCCCTGGCTGCTCGTGAATGCCGAACTGGTCCGCGGTAAGACGCTGACCTCGTACTTCACCTTGCGCGCCGACCTGGTCAACGCGGGTGGTGCGTGGGTCGACGAACCGGCGGTCCGCTCCGCGGAGGACGGCTGGACCCTGCTCACCTCACGCAACCCGGGCGACCTGCCCGACTTCATCACCGCCATCACGCGAGAACTGGTTCCCGCCTCGCGCTGACGTGACGAGACCGACGGGGCGAGCAACCGCTGGTCGCGCCGACCAACCCCGGGTCGCAAGTATTGGCAATGCGCCAATACTCTGTTGACGCGGCTGACGAGGGCCTACGCTTCGCTGAGGTCCACCGAGGTGGCCGTGGCAGAGACAACGAGGTGCTGGCCACCTCCGGTGTGAAGGGATGGTCGCGCGGATGAGCGACGTCGATACGCCTCCGTTCAAGGATGTCGTCAACGGGGCATTGGAATTCACCATTCCGATCGCGCACAAGATGGGCGTACAGGCAGTCGAGGTGCGGCGCGGTTTCGCGGCCACCTCGGTGCCCGCCGAGGGCAACGGCAACCACTTCGGCGTGATGTACGCGGGCGTGCTGTTCACCGTCGCGGAGATCCTCGGCGGCGCGATCGCCATCGCCACCTTCGACACCGCGGCGTTCTATCCGCTGGTGAAGGACCTGCACATCTTCTTCCGCAAGCCGGCCAAGACCGACGTGCGCGCGGAGGCGACGCTGTCGGAGGACGAGATCGCGCGCATCACCGCCGAGGCCTCCGCGAACGGCAAGGCCGACTTCACCTTGCGGGCGGTGGTGACCGACGCCGACGGCGTGGTGGTCGCCGAAACCGAGGGGCTCTATCAGCTGCGGGCACACGGGAAGTAACGGCACTGCGGCGCCAGTGGCGCGCGCCCTGGTCGGGCGGGCCTGCGCCCCGTTACCGGGCCGCGATCGGACTGAGGAGATCCGGTACCGAAGACAATGGCGAATCCTCGCGTGAGATATCCGGATCCGGCTCGATAATTGAATTGCGAATTGCGGACGCACCGAGTGAATACGGCGATCGGCAGTGTCGCTATGAAATAGCCCGGCGCCTACCGCATTGCACGGTAGGCGCCGGATCACGCATCATCAGAGGTAGGAGCCGCACACGGGCCAAGCGCCCGGGCCCTGGGTGGCGAGCACGTTCTCCGCGACGCGGATCTGCTCAGCCTTGCTCGCGTTGGACGGGCGGCCGGTGCCACCGTTGGCCTCCCAGGTGCTCTGGGTGAACTGCAGACCACCGGAGAAACCGTTGCCGGTGTCGGTGCTCCAGTTGCCACTGCTCTCGCACTGTGCGACGGCATCCCAGTTGTGGCCGGACGCGGTGGCGGTGGCAGTGGACAGAGCGAACGGAACGGCGACGAGGGCGCCGAGAGCCGCGGTGAAGCCGAGGACACGAGTGGTGAATTTACGGTTTTGCGACATGTGGATTCCCGCCTGCGCCCACCGACTCGGCGAAGTTCGCCGCGTCCCTGCCCCCAGGTGATGTCGGGGATACTCGAACCGCGGGACAGGGTTTCCGGCGTTCAGCGATTCGAGCTCGATCTCGGTGTTGCTCCGAGCCGTGACCGACGTTAGCGGAGAAGTCGCGACAGATCACGTGTCGATAACGTCCGAATAGCGTGAACCACTGGTCGAGAGTAATAGCCATACTCGCTGGTCGATTGCGGGAAACACGCCGATACGGATCTGCTGTTATGACTCCGTTATGTGATGGAGATCACCGCGAAATCGTGAAACGGGTCGCATTTCCGCAGGTCTGAGCGGTACGCAAGAAGCGCATTCGCGTTCGCGCGGGCGCTCTCGCTGGAGCCGCAGGCGTCTGAAGTTCGATTCGTTATCCGCGCCGCCCGGCCGGGATGGTCCCGTGATCTCACACGGCAGACTGCGCCACTCACCCGGACCCGGTCGCCTGCCCGGGCGATCACGACGACCGATACCACGGCGTTACCGGCTGGCCGAGCACCGGCCATGTCGTCCAGAGGCACGTTCTCAGGCGGGGTAGGTGTGTGTTTCGGTGGCCTTGACCGCGGCCCACAGTCGCATGCCCGGCCGTAGGCGCAGCTCCGCGACGGTGGCGGGCGTGACGTCGGCGAGCACGGGCGGATTCCCGTCCAGGCGGACCCGGATGGTGTGGGCGTGCTGCTCGATACCGGCGATGGTGACGGGCCAGCTGTTGCGTGGGCTGCCCTCCGGGGGCGCGGGGTGCAGACCGACCGCCGTCGGCGGGAAGGCGATGTGAACCGGTCCTCGGCCGGGCTCGGCCACGGTGAAGACGCCGCCGTCGGCGAGCTCGACCGTGGTGCCGCGTGCGGTGCCGCGATAGAGGTTGAGGCCGACCAGGTTGGCGACGTAGTCGGAGCGCGGACGCCGGGCCACTTCGGCGGGCGGGCCCTCCTGCACCACGGCGCCGTGTTCGATGATCACGAGGCGATCGGCGAGAACCATCGCATCGAGCGGATCGTGCGTGACCAGCACGGTGTGACCGGGGTAGTCGGCGAGGTGGTGGGCGAGATCCGATCGGACCCGTGCACGCGTACTCGCATCCAGCGCGGCCAGCGGCTCATCGAGCAGCAGCAGCGCCGGGTCGGTGGCGAGCGCCCTGGCCAGCGCGACTCGCTGGGCCTGGCCACCGGACAAGGTGCGCGGTTTGGCCCCGGCCTGCTCGGCAAGGCCGACGCGGCGCAGCCAATGCGCGGCGCGGTCGCGTGCCGCGGCGCGACGATGTCCGCGGGCGCGCAGGCCGAACGCGACGTTGTCCAGCGCGTTCAGATGCGCGAACAGCAAGTAGTCCTGGAAGACGACGCCGACCCGGCGATGCTCGGCAGGCAGGAACACCTTCGGTGGTGCGTCCCAGGTGTCGCCGTCCAGGCGGATCGCTCCGCCGGTGAGTGGCGTCAATCCGGCCAGCGCGCGCAACGCCGTGGTCTTGCCCGCGCCGTTGGGCCCGAGCAGGGCGATCACCTCGCCAGCCGTGACGTTCAGCGGGATGTCGAGCCGGAACCGCTCCCGGCTGACCCGCAGATGCGCTTCGAGCGTCATATCGCACCCCGGATCCACCGCTCCCGCAACGCGACCAGCACCGCCACCGAAACGGCGAGCAGCACCAGACTCAACACGATCGCGTCGTCGGGATCGGTCTCCAATGCGAGGTAGACGGCCAGCGGCATCGTGGTGGTCCGCCCGGGGAAGTTGCCCGCGAACGTGATGGTGGCGCCGAATTCGCCGAGGGCCCGCGCCCAGCACAACACCCCGCCCGCGACGATGCCCGGCAGTACCGACGGCAGCGTGACCCGCCGGAATGTCAGCCAGCGTGACGCGCCGAGCGTCGCGGCCGCCTCCTCGAACCGCGGATCGGCCGCCCGCAGCGCACCCTCCACCGAGATCACCAGGAACGGCATCGCCACGAAGGCTTCCGCGACCACCACGCCCGCGGTCGTGAACGGCAGTGCGACGCCGAACCATTCGTACAGGTACCGGCCGACCAGCCCGCGCCTGCCGAGCACGAGGAGCAGGGCCACGCCGCCGACCACCGGCGGCAACACCAGCGGCACGGTGACCAGCGCCCGGATCAGCCCACGCCCCGGCACCTCCCCGCGGGCCAGCAGCCAGGCCAGCGGAATGCCGAACACCAGGCAGAGCACCGTGGCCAGGCTCGCGCACAGCAGCGAAAGCCGCAGCGCCTGGCCGACTTCGGCGGTCGACAGCCGATCGGGCAGGGTTCGCCACGGCGCCCGCAGCAGCAGCCCGAGCAGCGGGACGACCAGGAATGCCAGCGCACACAGTGCGGGCAGCACCAGAACGAGCGGTCGTCGTCCCGACGGTGCCCGGCGCCGCGCCGATCGGATCACGGTGTGTCGAATCCCGCCTTCGCGAATACCGCCCGCGCCTCCTCGGACCGGACGAACTCGACGAACGCGGCCGCCGCCGCGGCGTTCGGCGCGTGCGCCAGCGGCGCGACCGGGTAATCGTTGACCGCCTTGTCGGCCTCCGGGAAGGCGATGCCCTCCACCTGGCCGCCGCCCGCTTGCACGTCGGTGCGATAGACCAGGGCGGCGTCGACTTCGCCGAGCTTCACCTTGGTCAGGACCGCTTTCACGTCCGTCTCACGGGTATCGGGCTCGGGGTTGATGCCCGCCACCTGGAAGACCGTCTCGGCGGCGGCCCCGCACGGCACCTGCTCGGCGCACAGCGCGATCTTCGGCTCGGTCTTGCCGAAGTCGGCCAACCCGGTGATCCGGCCGGGATTGCCCTTGGGTACCGCGATCTCCAGCCGGTTGCGTACGAACGTGGCCGGGACGGCGGTCACTTCGCCTTTGTCCACGACCTGCTGCATGTTCTTCGGCGCGGCCGAGGCGAAGACGTCGGCGGGGGCGCCCTGGATGATCTGCTCGGCCAGCGCGGAACTGGCGCCGAAGCTGTAGACGACCCGCACTCCGGGGTGCGCGGCCTGGAACCGGGTGCCGAGTTCGGTGAACGTCTCGGTCAAGGAAGCGGCGGCGAACACCGTCACGGTGCCGCCGATCCCGTCCGGACCGGCGGGTCCGGCCTGGTCCGTGCCGCAGCCCGTCAACGCCACAGCCGCGGCCGCCACGCTCAGCGATCGAATCATCCTGGTCAACTTTCCGGTACCTCCACCACGACGTGCGTCGATTTGACCGACGCCACCGCGACGCTGCCGACCTCCAGTCCGAGTTCGTCGACCGATTCCCGGCTCAGCAGCGAGACCAACCGGAACGGGCCGGCCTGCATCTCCACCTGCGCCATCACGGTGTCTTTCACCACCCGCGTGACGATGCCGCGCAGCCGATTGCGTGCCGACGCGGCCACGGTGACGCCGGGCTCCGGCGCCTCCGCGTTGGCCCGGAGGAATTCGGCGAGTTCCCGGCCGCTGACGCCTTTGCGCCCGCTGTCGAGCTGGACGGCGGTCAGCTTGCCCTGATCGATCCAGCGCCGCACGGTGTCGTCGCTGACCCCCAGCAGCGCCGCCGCCTCACTGATCCGCAAATTCGACATGGAGAGCAGTTTATTTCCGCATCTGCGGAAAGCAAGAGCGAGTTTCCGCGCGCTAACTCTGGCCGGAGCCGGTCGGCTGGCCCGGATACAGGCGCTGGATCGTCAGCGCGGCGGCCAGCAACCGTGAGTCGTGCGGATCGGTGGGATCTATACCGGTGAGTTCGGCGACGCGACGCAAGCGGTAGCTGAAGGTGTTGGGGTGCACGTGGATCTCGGCGGCGGCGGCCTTGCGGTCGGAGCCGTGACGCAGGTGCGCGTCGAGCGCTTCGAGCAGGTGCGGGCTGTCCAGAATCGGGGCGATGCGCTCGGCCAGCCGGGCGCGGGCGGTGCCCGGTCTGGTGAGCTGGTATTCCAACAGCAGGTCGTCGAGCTGGTAGACACCCGCGGGACGGCCGAGCAGCCGGGCGAGTTCGGCGAGGTCGGTGGCTTCCTTCGCGGTTTGCGGTATGGCATTCATCGGCACCGAGGGGTACTCGGCGAGGAAAACCGGCACGCCGAACTGTTCGGTCAGCTCCGCGGCCAGCCGCGCGTAGCGCGTGTCGTCGAGCTCGGCGTCGGAGGCGCTGGGCAGCAACGCGATACCCGTCCAGCCGTCGAAGGTGGCCAGCGTCGTCGTGCCCGCGAGGGCGTCCAGTGCGCGGTGCAGGATGCGGATGCGGCGCCGGCCCACGAGCGTCGCGACGGTGCTCGGCTGGTCGTCGTGCCGGATGTGGATCGCGAGCACGGTGTAGTGCTCCGCCAGGGCGGTGTCCGCCCTGGCTGCCAGCTCCGCGGCGGGCAACCCGTGCAGCAGCGCCGAGCACAGCGCGCGCCGTGCTTCCCGTTCGGCGTTGTAGATGGACTGCTCGACCTCGGTGTAGGTCTCCACGACGGTGATGTTGATCTGCATCAGCAGATCGAGCAGGCGGCTGCCGATCAGGACGAGGTCGTCGAGCTCCTCGCGGGAAGCCAGAGCCGCGGCCTCTTTCAGCACCGACTGCGCGGAACCGTGAATGGCCTCGATCAGGATGGGCAGCGGAAACCGGTCCTCGGCATGCCGTTCGGCCACCGGGGCGACGAACGTCGCGACCTCGGCCTTGGTGAAGCTGCGCTGTTCGCCGATCGCCTGGAGCACCGCGCGGCCGCAGGCGTAGATCGCGGGCAGCACCTCGGCGGTGAAATGCCCCTCCGGCAGATCGGCGGCCGGTGGGGTGGTGCCGAGCCCCGCGGCGAACATGCGCTCGGCGATCTGCGGCCAGCGGGTGAGCAGCCGGGCAACCAAGGGGGCATCACCGGCAACCGGGGACAACGCGACGGACATGGGCCGATTGTTTCCGACCACACAACCTGCGGCAAGGTTCTGCGAGGCAGCGCCCGAATTTTGGCTCCGACACCAATTTCCGGACGGAATCTTCTCCTCGCGGTGCAGTGACACCGGCCCGGGCATCGCCATAGATTCGGACCGCGGCTCGTGAATATGGTCCCGATCACATAACCGTTCGAATGTGTCGTGGCAAACATTGTGTGGCGGTGGTCTATTCGGCGCCGGGGCCGCGCATCTTCGGCGGGAACGGAAGTGAATCGGATGTTTGCAATGCGGCACAACGCTCGACGGGCAATTCTGGGGGCCGCGGTGATCGCGGGCATGACCATCGCGACGGCGCTCGGTACCGGGGTGGCGCACGCGCAGGAGGAGGTCGAACCGACACAGCAGGCGCTCGCGGAGTACATCGACGCGGGCCTGGCCCCAGCTCCGGACGGCAGGCAGCCGCGGGCGATCGTGGACTCCGGCAACTCGTCGGGATGGGCGACCAGCGTGGCTTCCGACACGGTGGGGGAGGGGCCGGAGATGTCGGCGTATCTGGCCGCGTACGCCTACGGCCTGGTCCATCCCGACGTCGCCCCGCCAGGGGCGAATCGCTGGAACTGCACGCCGACGGCCGAACACCCGCGGCCGGTGGTCCTGCTGCACGCTACGTGGCTGAACGCCTACGACAGCTTCGCCTACCTCTCGCCGCGCCTGGCGCGCGCCGGCTACTGCGTGTTCGCCTTCAACTTCGGGCGCTCCGCTCTGTTGGACGGCGGGGGGCTCGGCGCGATCATGCCCGGACGTTACGGACTGGGCCGGATGGAGGATTCATCCCGCCAGCTGCGCGATTTCGTGGATCGCGTGCTGGCCGCGACGGGCGCGTCGGCGGTCGACATCGTCGGGCATTCCCAAGGCGGCACGGTCGCCAACCACTATCTGAAATTCGACGGCGGCGAGGGCAAAGTCGGCAAGCTGATCAGCTTCGGCGCCACACACCACGGCACCTCGCTGATGGGCATCGCGACGCTGGGACGGACCATCAACAACCTGGGCGTCGACATCCTCGGCTTCTACGAACCCTTGGTCGGCCTGTCGAATATCCAGCAGGCGGTGGGCTCGCCGTTCTACGCCAAGCTGAACGCGCAGGGCGACACGGTACCCGGTGTGGCCTACACATCGGTCGCCTCCCGCTACGACGAAATCATGAACCCCTACCACTGGACCTTCCTGCAGCCGGGCCCCGGCGCGACGGTGGACAACATCACGCTGCAGGACGGATGTGAGCAGGATTATTCCGACCATCTGACGATCATGTACTCCCCGCGTTCGGCGTCCATCGTTTTGCATTCGCTCGATCCGGTCGCGCACCCGGCGCTGGAATGCACCTTCAATCCGTGGATGGTCGGCGGCAACGGCAGCCTGTGAGCGGCGCTGTCACTGCATCGACAGGAGAAACCACGACCGGCTAATTGGCACCCGGGACAATTCTTTTCCGTCCGCCGCATTGGTTGGGTGGAGTAAGGGCACGCCGGCATTTATCGCCGGCGCTGCCGGAAACCACCGCGGTGCCGTCGGAAAGGATGAACCGGATGAGTGTGGAAACCGAGTGGGATGCGGGTGCGGTGTCGCCGGATCCGGCGGCGTTCTCGCATCGGCCGATCCTGCCCGAAGACGATCCGTTCTACACACCGCCTCCCGCGGTCGGACGATTGCGTCCCGGCGCCATCATCCGCTCGCGCGCAGTGGACATCGGGTTCTTCGGTCTTGTGCGCCAGCGTATTTCGGCGTGGCAGCTGCTCTATCGCACCTGTGATCTCGACGGCGTTCCCGAGGTCGCGGTGACCACCGTACTGCTGCCGTGGGGCGCGGATCCTGCCGAACCGCGGCCGCTGGTCTCCTTCCAGTGCGCGATCGACGCGGTCGCCTCGAAATGCTCTCCGTCGTATGCGCTGCGGCGCGGTGCGCGGGCGCCGGGGTCGATTCCGCAGCTCGAGCTGCCGCTGATCGTCAGCGCGCTGGCGCGCGGCTGGGCGGTATCGATCCCCGATCACGGGGGAACCACGGGCCGTTTCGGCGTCGCCAGAGAGCCGGGGTATCGCGCGCTCGACGCCGTCCGCGCGGCTCTTGCCTTCGCCCCGCTGGGGCTGGACGCGACGACACCCGTTGCGCTGTGGGGATATTCGGGCGGGGGATTGGCAACCGCCTGGGCCGCGGAGATGGCCACCGAGTACGCGCCCGAGCTGAACATCGTCGGCGCGGTCGCCGGATCGCCGGTCGGCGACCCGGCGGCCGCGTTCGTCCGGCTCAACGGCACGCTGTTCGCGGGGTTCGCCGCCGTCTTCACCGCGGGACTGCGGCGCGGGTATCCGGAACTGGACCGCCTGCTGACCGCACACTTGGACGCGAGGTACCTCGGCTGGATGGCCCAGGCCGAGAAGTCCGCGACCTTCCCGCTGCTCTACCGATTCGCCCGGCGCGACGTCGAAAAGCACAGCGGGAAGGACCTCGCCACCATCCTCGCCCAGCCCGGAGTGCGGCGCATTCTCGACGACATCCATCCCGGCCGTCGCGCCCCCGCCATGCCCATGTTCGTGCTGCAGGGCGTGCACGACGAGGTGATCGCGGTCGAGGACGTCGACGGCCACGTGGCGCGCTACGCCGACGCGGGCGTGCACGTGCGCTACCTGCGCGACCGGCTCAGCACCCACCTGCTGCTGCAATTCCAGGCACTGCCGGTGATGGTCGACTGGATCGCGGCGCGCTTCGCCGACCGCGAGCTGCCTCCCGCGGGCACCGAGACCGTCTGGTCGCTCGCCTTCGCCGGACCGTGGTTGACCGGTCACCTGCGCTTCGCCGGCCTGCTGGTCCGGATGTGGCTCGGACTGCCCATCCGCGCGCCGCGCGTGCTCGCGGCACCGCGTATCCGTCCCCGCCGCCTGTCCATCATTCCCGCGGCACTGCGCAACCCGTTGTCCTGACCTGATCCCTTCCCTCGCATCGCGCCGCTGAACAGGCAAGATCTCACACGACGTCCTGGTCCGAGATTCGTGTGTCAGGTCACGAACGTGTCCGTTTTGATCTAGCGTGAGCACGGTTGGTGCCGAGAGGGGTCGTTGGATGCGTAGCGGGATGCTGAGTGTGGCGCAGTTGCGGGACCATGTCGACACGGGGGAGATCGACACGGTGCTCGTCGCGATGACCGACATGCAGGGCCGGCTGCAGGGGAAGCGCTGCGCGGCACGCTACTTCCTGGACGAGGTGCTCCAGCACGCGACCGAGGCGTGCGGTTACCTGCTCGCGGTGGACGTGGACATGGCGACCGTCGACGGCTACGCCCTCTCGTCCTGGGAAACCGGGTACGGGGACGTCGTGCTCCGGCCGGACCTGCGCACGCTGCGGATGGCGCCGTGGTGGCCGGGCACGGCGCTGGTGCTGTGCGACGTGGAGCACGTGGTGCCGCAGGGTCGACCGGTCGCCGCCTCACCGCGCCAGGTGCTGCGCAAGCAGCTGGACCGGCTGGCCGAGCGTGGACTGCGCGCGTTCGTCGGGACCGAACTCGAATTCCTGGTGTTCGACGACAGCTACGAGGCGGCCTGGAACGCCGGATATCGCGGGCTGACACCGGCCAACCAGTACAACGTCGACTACTCGATGCTCGGGACCGGGCGGATCGAGCCGCTGCTGCGGCGCATCCGGAAGGAGATGGACGGGGCGGGGATGTACGTGGAGTCGGCCAAGGGCGAATGCAATCCCGGCCAGCACGAGATCGCGTTCCGGTACGACGAAGCCCTGGTCACCTGTGACAACCACAGCATCTACAAGACCGGCGCGAAGGAGATCGCCGCCCAAGAGCGGCGCAGCCTCACGTTCATGGCGAAATACAATGAGCGAGAGGGCAATTCGTGCCATATTCACCTGAGCCTGCGTAGCGAGGCGGGGGAGCCGGTGTTCGCGGGCGACGGAGCCGACGGAACATCCGCGCTGATGCGGCATTTCATCGCGGGACAGCTGGACTGCCTGCGCGAGTTCACCTACCTGCTGGCCCCGAACATCAACTCCTACAAGCGATTCGTGGCGGGCAGCTTCGCGCCCACCGCGATCGCGTGGGGCCGGGACAACCGGACCTGCGCGATTCGCGTGGTGGGCGAGGACCACGGGCTGCGGTTCGAGAACCGCGTGCCCGGCGGTGACGTGAATCCGTACCTGGCCGTCGCCGCGCTGATCGCGGCGGGCCTGCACGGCATCGATCGGCGGCTGCCGCTGGAGCCGGAATTCCACGGCAACGCCTACCACTCGGAGCGCCCGCGCGTGCCCCACACGCTGCGCGAGGCGGCCCAGCTGTTCGGCGACAGCACGGTGGCGCGCGCGGCCTTCGGTGATGATGTAGTGGAGCACTACCGCAACGCGGCCCGGGTGGAGTTGGACGCCTACGACGCCGCGGTCACCGATTGGGAGCGTATCCGTGGTTTCGAACGACTCTGAGGTCGCGGGAGCCCGTCCCGTGATCGGCTTGCCCACCTATGTGGAGCAAACCCGCTTCAACGCGTGGGATATGCCCAGCGCGGTGCTGCCGCACGCCTACGTCGACATGGTGGTGGCCGCAGGCGGCATCCCGGTGCTGTTGCCGCCCGCGGGGGCCGCGCGTCCGGAGCTGGTGCGGCGGCTCGACGGGCTGGTGCTCACCGGTGGCGCCGACATCGATCCCGCCCGCTACGGTGGCCCATCGGCCGGGGTTCCCGGCTACACCAGGCCGGATCGCGACGAATCGGAGTTCGGTCTGTTCGAGCTGGCCAGAGCCGCGGGCATGCCGATCCTCGCGGTGTGCCGCGGGCTCCAGCTGGCGAACGTGGCACTCGGCGGCACCTTGATTCCCCATCTACCTGACGTCGTCGGCCACGAGGAGCATTCCGGCGTCGCGGGCGGGTTCACCGCCACCCGCGTGCTGACCGCCGCGGGCAGCCGGGTCGCGGAACTCGCCGGTCCGGAGGTGAAGGTCTACTGCCACCACCATCAGGCCGTGGACCGGCTCGCGGACGGTCTGACCGCCACCGCCCACGCCGCCGACGGCACGATCGAGGCCGTAGAGGCGTCCGACGGGTCGTTCCTGGTGGGTGTGCAATGGCATCCGGAGGCCGACGCCACCGATCGCCGGTTGACCCGGGCCCTGGTCGAGTCGGCGGACACCTACCGAAGGGAGCGGAACTCGTGACGACAGCGCAAGTGGTCAACCCGGCGACGGAACAGGTCGTCACGTCCATCGAGCTGCTCGGCGAAGCGGAGACCGACCTGGCCATCGCCGCGGCCCAGCGCGCTTCGGTCGCGTGGCGCGAGGTGGCGCCGGGCGACCGGGCCCGGCTGCTGCGCCGGTTCGCCGAAGCGGTCGACGCGGACCTCGAGCACCTCGCGCGGCTCGAGGTCGAGAACGCCGGGCACACCATCGGCAACGCGCGCTGGGAGGCGGGCAACGTCCGGGACGTGCTGCACTACGCCGCCGGGATGCCGGAACGATTGCTGGGCCATCAGATCCCGGTCGCGGGCGGGGTCGACATCACTTTTCACGAACCGCTCGGCGTGGTCGGGGTGATCGTGCCGTGGAACTTCCCGATGCCGATCGCGGCGTGGGGGTTCGCGCCCGCGCTCGCGGCGGGCAACACGGTGGTGCTGAAGCCCGCCGAGCTCACGCCGCTGACCGCGCTGCGGCTCGGGGAACTCGCGCTGGAGGCGGGGCTGCCCGAGGGCGTGTTCCAGGTGCTGCCCGGCAAGGGCTCGGTGGTGGGTCAGCGCTTCGTCACCCATCCCGCGGTCCGCAAGGTGGTGTTCACCGGCTCCACCGAGGTGGGCAGGCAGATCATGGCGGGCTGCGCGCGGCAGGTGAAACGGGTGACGCTGGAACTCGGCGGCAAGAGCGCGAACATCGTATTCGCCGACGCCGACCTGGAGCGGGCGGCGGCGACGGCGCCGTACGGCGTCTTCGACAACGCCGGGCAGGACTGCTGCGCCCGCTCTCGAATCCTGGTGCAACGCAGTGTGTTCGACCGTTTCCTCGAGTTGCTGGAACCGGCGGTGCGTGGCGTGCGGGTCGGCGATCCGTCCGACGAGTCCACCGAGATGGGCCCGTTGATCTCGGCCGCGCACCGCGAGCGTGTCGCCGAGTTCGTGCAGCCGTCGACCAAGGTCGCGTTCACCGGGAACGCGCCAGGCGGCCCCGGATTCTGGTATCCGCCGACGGTCGTGCTGCCCGGCGCGCCCACCGACCGGGTGCTCACCGAGGAGGTGTTCGGCCCGGTGGTCGCGGTGCTTCCGTTCGAGGACGAGGCCGACGCGCTGCGGATCGCCAACGACACGGACTACGGCCTGTCCGGGTCGATCTGGACCAATGACGTTGGCCGTGCTTTGCGGGTGGCGCGCGGCGTGGAGGCGGGCAACCTGTCGGTGAATTCGCATTCGTCCGTGCGGTATTGGACGCCGTTCGGCGGCTTCAAGCAGTCCGGGCTGGGGCGTGAGCTCGGGCCGGACGCCGCGCTGGCGTTCACCGAGACCAAGAACGTCTTCCTCGCCACCCAGTGACCCCAGCACATCCGACAGGAGATACGTTGCAGCGCTTACAGGATCGAGTCGCCGTCGTCACCGGCGGCGGGAGCGGTATCGGTCTGGCCACGGTCCGCCGATTCGCGGCCGAGGGCGCGAAGGTGGTCGTCGCCGACATCGACGCCGAGACCGGCAAAGCGGCGGCCGAGGAGGTCGCAGGGCGGTACGTCCAAGTGGACGTCACGGACGAAGCGCAGGTCGAGGCGCTGTTCCAGACCGCGGTGGACACCTACGGCGGATTGGACATCGCGTTCAACAACGCGGGCATCTCGCCCCCGGAGGACGACTCGATCCTGACCACCGGCATCGACGCCTGGCGCCGCGTGCAAGAGGTCAACCTGACCTCGGTATACCTGTGCAGCAAGTACGCGATCGGGCACATGCTGGAGCGCGGCAAGGGCTCGGTGATCAACACCGCGTCGTTCGTCGCGGTGATGGGCGCGGCGACCTCGCAGATCTCTTACACCGCCTCCAAAGGCGGGGTGTTGGCGATGAGCCGGGAACTCGGAGTCCAGTTCGCGCGCAATGGTATTCGGGTCAACGCCCTGTGCCCCGGTCCGGTGAACACGCCGCTGCTGCGCGAATTGTTCGCCAAGGACCCGGAGCGCGCCGCCCGCCGTCTGGTCCACGTGCCGCTCGGGCGGTTCGCCGAACCGGAGGAGATCGCGGCGGCCGTCGCGTTTCTCGCCAGTGACGATGCCTCGTTCATCACCGCCTCGCAGTTCCTGGTCGATGGCGGCATCGCGGGTGCGTATGTGACGCCGCTGTAGTTTTCCGTCCACCCACGACGTCTGGTGACTCATTTGTGACTGGCGTCACAAAATTGCTGAATCAGCAGTTCAGGGCGGCTGTTCCGGAGGGGCCTCCCAGGGGTTGCTGTTTGCTGGGTGAGAAACCTGGGTATCGCCCTGTTTCGTGCCGAACCTCCGGAAGCCAGGAACCGGAGGTGGAACGAACCTAGGTCCGTGTACGGGCTGGAGAGGACGTGCACGTGACCACATCCGAGAGTTTCCCGCTGCGGCGTTCCGTGGCGGCGTCCGCCATGGGCAACGCCACCGAATGGTTCGACTACGGCGTCTACGCCGCCACCGCGACGTACCTCACCGACGTCTTCTTCCCCGGGGAATTGGGGACGCTCGGCACCATGCTCGGCTTCGCCATCTCGTTCGTGCTCCGGCCGCTCGGCGGCATGGTGTGGGGACCGCTCGGTGACCGGATCGGTCGAAAAGCCGTGCTGGCCACCACCATTTTGCTCATGGCCGCGGCAACCGGAGCTATCGGCCTGCTGCCCACCCATGCCACCGCCGGTGTGCTGGCTCCGATCCTGCTGATCACCCTGCGTGTGGTGCAAGGATTCTCGACCGGTGGTGAATATGGCGGCGCCGCAACGTATCTGGCCGAGTGCGCCACCGACCGCAGGCGCGGATTCCTCGGCAGCTTCCTGGAGTTCGGCACGCTCGCCGGTTTCGTCGGCGGCTCCGCGACCGTGCTGGCCTGCCAGCTCGTGCTCGGCTCGGACGCCATGCACGACTGGGGCTGGCGCATCCCGTTCCTGATCGCCATCCCGCTGGGCCTGACCGGCTGGTATCTGCGGGCCAAGCTGACCGAGAGCCCGGTATTCAGCGAGGTCGCCGAGCACAAGCGTCCGCCGGGCGGGTTGCGTGAAGTGTTGACCACCTACCGGCGCGAAACCCTCACGCTGGCCGGGTTGGTCGTCGCGCTCAACGTGGTGAACTACACGCTGCTCACCTACCAGCCCACCTACTTGCAGAACACGATCGGCATGGGCGAGTCGGCGACCACCGCGATGATGCTGGTCGGGCAGCTGGTGATGATGCTGGTGCTGCCGTTCTTCGGCCGGCTGTCCGACAGTGTCGGGCGACGCCCGATGTGGCTGTTCTCGCTGGTGGGTCTCGCGGTGCTCGCGGTGCCGATGTACTGGCTGATGGGGCAGGGCACCGGGTGGGCCATCGCCGGCTTCATCGTGCTCGGGCTGTTCTACGTGCCACAGCTGTCCACCATCAGCTCCACTTTCCCGGCCATCTTCCCGACCCACGTCCGCTACGCGGGCTTCGCGCTGGCCTACAACGTCTCCACCGCGGCCTTCGGCGGCACCGCCCCGCTGATCAACGAAGCGGTGATCGAGGCAACCGGCTGGTCCCTGTTCCCCGCCGTCTACATGATCGGCGCATCCCTCATCGGCCTGGTCGCCTGGACCTTCCTCCGCGAAACCGCCGGAACCTCCCTGCGCGGCACCGAGGTCCCCGACGCGGGCGAGCCCGCCCCGAACCTGCCTGCCCAACCGGCATCCGGGCTCCCATCGCCCGCTCCGTGAACGCCTCAGATGTTCCTGTACATGCGAGGAAATGAGCGCTTACCGCGGGCATGATTCGGTCAGAGGCGGGCTCCCTTTTCGGGAATTTGCCTACGGCACAGGATTTGGAGATTCGCGACGCTCGTAGCGCCGCCGCGGCTCAATGGGATTATGTGGTCGAATTCGAGGTAGTGGTTGTCCCCGCATTGGCAGCACTTGCCGCCATCTCGCTGCCAGACTTCGGATTTCACGTCCGGCGGTATCGAGCGGGCGTCGCGTTGCCCCGGAGCGAGTACCAATCGCTTTGCGATCCGAAGTGCCCCTTCGAGCACGGCGGCAACATACTGGGGGTCCGCGACGCTGTACGTTCCACCGCCGCGCGCGGTGGTGGCTGAGACGATGACATTCCCGTACTCGCTGGCGATGGACACGATTCTGGACCATGGCAGTTCGGTGCCCGCCCCTGCACCGACGAACCGGAGTTTCTTGCTGCTGCCTATCAGCCTGCCGCTGGTGTGGCGAGGACCGCTGGCCAGGTACTTGACCTGTGCCGCGGCGACGTCGATGTAAAGCGTCTCGTCGGCTTCCAGGTGCAGCCCGGATCGTTGTAAGCGGGGCAGGTCTCCCGCCCGTACCTGGGTGAGCGACCGACCGCGGACCATGCGCTGTCGAAGCTCGTTGACGCGTAGTTGCGCTGCGCCCAGATCGATGGCCGCTTGAAGCTCGGTCACGGCCTGCTCGAAGCTGCGCAGCTCATGCTGCTCGATCTCGTCGTCCGCGAAAGCGAAGGCGACGACTCGCTCCAGATAGGCCATGGCGAGCGGCCGCAATGCTTCCCTCCCGCTGTTTTCATGAATACGTTGGAATCGGAGGGCGACCCACAGCTCGTCCCACGCGGTGCCGCGCGGACCCGAAGTGGTCAGCACCTGCCATGCCTGCGACCTCCACGTCTCCATGAAGCCATTGACGTCGGACTCGCACCAGCGGCATGGCGGCGGGGTGCCGAACCGCGGAGTCCGTTTCGCTCGGCCGCAGCGTTCGCAGATCGACGGATCGGAGGGAAACAGCTGTCTGGTGTCGCCGGTCCACGAGGTGCCGTTCCACCAGCGGACACGACCGGAATCGGCTGAGTCTGGATACCACGCCGGTTCCATCCGTGTCGACGGTTCCCACGCGGCGGTATAGCCAGTTGTGGGAGCGGATGGCTCTCTCGGCGCGGTAGGCGCATTGTCGGCGGCGGGCGAATCGTCGACCTCGACACCGAACTCCTCGGCGAGCCCGCGTAGTCCGCTCACCCACCCTTGGCCGACTGTGCGGAACTTCCATGCCCCGTTTCGGCGATAGAACTCACCGAGAATCATCGCTGTGACGGCATCGGGTTGGTCGACGTCGAACACGATGAGCGTGCTGGTCTCGTCACGTACGGTCAATGTGAGGTCGCGGATGTCTCGGAACGTTCCTTGGTCGACCGATCCCGAGATGACGATGCGGGAAACCGAGCTTTCAACGGTAGCGAGGGAAACAGTGAGTGTCGCCGAACCCGCCGCGGACTCCTCCAGGGAGACGGCACCGGATGGATGCTTCGCCGCGTTGTAGAACACGAAGTCGTCGTTGGTCCGGATCTTCCCGGTGTCGGCCAGTAGTAGAGCCTGCGGATCGATCTCGTGCCGGGACCCCCATTCGAGCAGCACGGTAACGCTCGGTGCGGTAACCGCAGCGTTCCCTCCTCTGGTGAGCTTCACACCGTGCACACCGTTCCGGCTGTGGCTTCCGTTACGTCTATAGCGACTTGTTATGTACCCGTGTCATCCACTGCGACAATTAGATTCGCAACCTCCCAGCCTTGTTCGGTCCACCCAGCCAGTGAATGCGAAACTTCTGTGATCTAAGGGCGCACTTGGCGGGGCCGGTTGCATGAGCATTTTGCCATCACAGAGCTATAGGACACTGACGTATTCGCCACCGCGGCCGCGCAGTGACAAGCTTCTGTATCTGCGGGGCAAGCGAGCGCGGATGGCGTCCGTGAGCGACATTTCGGTGATCATCACCGCGATGGATTCATCGGATTCCGCTCGCCAGGTCGGCGAGACGCTCGTACATCAGAGCCAGATCACGCTGGTAGCCGATGTCGGATGGCGCGGCTCGCACCAGATGATCGGCGATGGCGATGCCGCGGCGGAAATACCGGGCTGCGCCTGCCAGGTCTCCGGTGTCGCGTGCGAGGGCGCCCTGCTTGTCGCAGCAAGAGAGCAGGTCGTGCTGGTATCCGAGGTTGCCGGGGTCGGTGGCCGCCAGTTCGTCGGCGATGTCGGCCGAGCGGCGGTACCAGTCGCGCGCGGTGGGGTGGTCGTCTGCCGAGCGCGCAAGCGTGCCGAGCCGGTCGTAGGTGATCGAGAGGTCGCGGCGGTAGGAGAGGTTCGAGGGCTCGGCGTCCACCAGCGCGAGATCGATGACCAGCGCGTTTCGGTATGCTCTCTCGGCTTCGGCGAGATCGTTTCGGGCGCGGGCGTTGTCGCCCAGTTTGTGGTAACAGACCGCGAGATCTCTGCGGTAGGCGAGATTATCCGGCGCGGACTCGGCCAGGCTCGCGGCGACCGCGGTGGCATGTTCGGACATCCGCCTCGCTTCGTCGAAATCTCCCTGCACCGCTGCGACTTTGCCGAGGGCGGTGTAGGCGAGGAGCAGATCGCGTCGATACCCGAGGTTCGAGGGAGCGGCAGCGACGAGTTCCTCCGATAGGGCAAGAGCGCGACGATAGTGTGTCGCGGCCGCATCGTGGTCGCCCTGATCAATCCCGAGTGAACCCAGTGCCTCATGGACAATCAAAAGGTCGCGGCGGTACTGGAGGTTGCCGGGTGCACTCGCGATCAGATCCTCGGTACCGTCCAGCGCACGTCGATAGAGACGGGCCGCTTCGGCGAAGTCGCGCCATTCCCTGGCGATATCACCGAGCACATTGCAGGTGACGACGAGGTCGCGGCGGTACTGCGGATGGGTGGGGTCGGCGCCGAGGAGTTCCTCCGTGAGGGCGAGGGCGCGGTGATAGTGCCGGATGGCGTCGTGCGGATCGCCGTTCGCGCGGATCGCCCCGGCCAGCCGGTCCACACTCACCGAGAGGTCGCGCCGGTAGGAATGGTTGGACGGCTCCGCCGCGACGAGCGTTTCAGCTACCTGCACCGAGCGTCGATACAGGCGGATCGCTTCGGCCAGATCACCACGGGCGCGCGACACCTCGCCCAACTTGTCGTAACCGATCGATAGATCGCGACGGTATTGCACGTTGTCCGGGGCGGCATCGACCAGCTCTTGGGTCACGGCGAGCGCCAGCTGATGGAGCCGTGCGGCCTCGTTCAGGTCACCGCCGGACAACGCGAGATTGCCGAGCTTGGCGTAGGACACGGAAAGGTCCCGCCGGTAGAGCGGATTTCCGGCCTCGGCGGCGGCGAGTTCCTCGGTGAGGAGGAACGAGGCCCGGTAGTGGTGCATGGCCAGGTCGATATCGCCCGCGGCATGGGCGATATCGCCCACCTTCTCGTTGACGACGGCGAGGTCACGGCGATACAAGCGGTTGGAAGGCTCGGCCTCGGCGAGCTCCTCGGCGATGGCCAGTGCGCAGTAATGCAGTCGGGCTGCCGCATCGATGTCGCCCGCTGTCCGTTCGAGATCGGCAAGCTTGCCGTAGGACACCGAAAGCTCGCGACGGTGTCCCGAGTCGGACGGTTGGGCGGCGGCGATGCGTTCGCCGATCGCGATGGAGCGACTGTACAGGCGTTTCGCCTCGGCGGGCCCGCTCGGGTTCGGTGTGAGTTCGTCGTTGGACAAGAGTTCTTCGCCGCCCGGGCTTGCGAGCTCGTCATCGTCACGGCCGAAGAGAAACGCGTGGCGGTACAGCCGCCCGGCGGCGCGCGTGTTTCCTTCGGCCCGGGCGATATCGCCCAATTGGACAGCGGAAAGCGAGAGTTCGTGCTTGTTCTCGGCGATCATACTGTCGTCCATGCGCGGGTCTCCGGGCATCGATCGCGTGAGGAAGCGGGCGATCGTGCCGAGGAGCGCGCTGCGGCTCGAAGCCTTCCGGTCGCCGTGCGATGAGCTCGAGACGTGTTCCACCAATTGGCGGTGATGTGCCGCAACATATTTCGCGTTCGCCGATCTTATGTGCGGGTCGTCCGTGCAGAGCCGGGTGAGGACCGTGAGACACCGCTCGAACTGACTGGTTGAGGCGCCGTGCACGCTGTCGGCCAGCAGTCGCACACCACCGTCGTCCTCATCGCGCAGCACGCGGCCGACGAGCGAATCGCCGAGCCGGTCGGGCGGCGGGTTGAGATACCGGTCACCCGGGTAACGCGCGTGCAGCCACTGCGAGACCGCAGTCCGGTGGGCGGCTGAGTCGGCTCCATCTCCCAGGTCCAGTGTCATCAACCGATCCGCCTCGGCGGCATCGTCCGCGCCGAGCAGCGTCGTCAAGGTGACGGCGAGGCACAATTTGGTGTCTGGCACGCCGCCCGGGCTGGTTTCGTGCCAGTCGCGAATCAGCTCGTCTATCTCTGGCGCCGTCGGTGGCTGCTCCGTTCGCCGCTGACCGATCCCGTCGGCTGATGAAGTGTCGAACATGCAATCCCCCAACTGAGTTCGCTAAGCGAGCAACCCTGATGGCTCCGAGGCTAACGGTGGGGTACGACAGGTTCGTGGCTTCTGCCCGGGCCTGACCGCGTCGCCGATGCTCTCGTTCGCCAAGGGCAAGCCGGGACCGACGGCCTTCGGCTCGGTCACGTGGCGTAGGGCGACCTCTTCCCCTCCAAGCAGACGCCTGAGAACTGCCGATCTCACACGCCGTGTTCGACGATCTACCCTGCAACCGCCGCGTCAGCTACATCCGAGATCTGCTCGCCGCCACCGGCGTGATCGAGCCCTACCAACCACTGATCGCCCGGACCACGCACTGGCTCAACGACCTCATCGCCCAACTGCCCCAAGCATCACGCCGAGGTCATCCGCCCGTTCGCACAATGGCAACTGCTGCGGCGCCTCCGGATGCTCGAAGCGCAGGACAAGGTCACCCGCGGCGCCGTCCAACGAGCTCGGGCCGACATCCTGACAGCCATCCGGCTGCTGGAATGGCTCGACGAACATGACATCGCGATCGGCCAAGCCACCCAGTCCGACCTCGACCGCTACCTGGCTCACTACCCCCCGGCCGCGGGCCCGTCCTGATTCGGTTCCTGAAGTGGACCAACCACACCAGACTCACCCACGATTTGCAGATCTCCGCTCCGGGCCGTGACGCACCGAAAGTTCTGCTCTCCGATGACCGACGATGGCAGCACGTCGAGACCCTGCTGCACGACAGCACGATCCGCAGATATACCCGCATCGCCGGACTGTTCATGCTGCTGTTCGCCCAGCCGCTGGCGCGGATCTGCCGAATGCGCCCCGACCAAATCGCGCTCCTACCCGACACGGTCACCGTCACCTTCGACACCGTCGCCATCGAAATGCCCGAACCGCTCGACCAACTGCTACGCGAACACCTCGACCAGGGCGGGCCCGCCTCCTACGCCAACACCGGTACCTGGCTCTTCCCCGGTCGCCTGCCCGGAAAGCATCTGGTCACCGAGAACATCCGAAGCGAACTCGTCGCCCACGGCATACGCCCCCACCACGCTCGCCACGCCGCGATGTTCCACCTCGCTGCGGGCATGCCCACACCCGTCCTCGCCGAACTCCTCGGAATCTCACCCACCACCGCCAGCCGCTGGGCCACTCTGTCCGCCCGAACCTGGGTGCAGTACACCGCGATGCGCCGCAGCGACCGACCAGACTGTGCACCAGCCGACCATGATCGCCAGTCCCGGAAACCGCTATAGCGGGCTCTGGTCGAAAGGGCGGCTCGTCATCGGGGGGTCTGGTGGTGGGGCAGGAGTCGGGAGGGATGCCGATGCCGACGAGAAAGTCGCGTTCAGGCCTCAGTCGAGGCGCAGACCGAACTCGTTCACCAGCGCCAGCGCCTGCTCGTCGGTGGCGAGTACGTAATAGTTGGCCCCCGCCTCATCGACCTCGACCGACCGGAACCTCCTGTGATCATCCGCACCGGGCGGATCGAGATAATGAATGTGGTTCAGGATACCCATGTAGTCGAGATAGCCGTCGAAATCGTGTTGCAGTGACCACTCCACAACCGAGCCGTTGCATACGAACCGAAGGATCTCCCCACCGTCGGGATCGCTGCTCAGCTCGACATCGTCGACGACGACGGCGCCACCGGTGCAAGCTGCCGCATCGCGCAACAGGTAATCGTAGCTGCCCTCCAGATCGTCGACTTTGTCGCCGTGCACCGCGATCGCCACCCCGAAATCCGTTAGTGCCTCGGACAAGTATTCGCCGTCCAGCTCGTCGTCCAGCCCGTCGGGGTCGGCGAGCAGACGGCGCGCGGTATCAGTCGAGATCATGCCAAGCGAGATCAAACGAACAGCCAGGGTGTTGTATGTCGCTTTGTACTCTGTCGTCACCGCCGAATCCTGACAGCGTCGATGCGGCGACCGCAAACCGTGACCATGACATGGCGACCGACAGGACAGCTCTGCTGACGGCAGCGCTTGCGCCGACCTCCACGCGCATCCTTCTTCGCCCCTGCACATCCTCACCGACATCCAGCTCACCGGCCAGGCACTACAACACGCCGCAGCAAGTTCGGCCCATATCCCGGCTGTCCTTGTACCCGTCCTCGCCGAAAGCGACGCCCGGCCAGAGCTACACAGCGACTCCGGTTCAGCCGTGACCGACCTCGACGCCGAACGCACCACAATGCCGACGTGGGTGTGATCAAATCGTCTCCGTTGAACAGAGCTGACCGAGCAGACCGCGTCTGTCGAGTGAATGGTGTTGGCTGAGAGGGAAAATCAGTCGGGGATCGGAGGCGTGCCTTGGCAGAGTTTCCGACATGACTGTCTTCGACCCCAAAGCGGATCTGCACCGTTACCTGCGCTATGCCCGCGAAGCCGTGCTGTGGAAGCTCGACGGCCTATCCGAGTACGACGTGCGTCGCCCGATGACCCCAACCGGCACAAACCTGCTCGGCTTGGTCAAACATCTCGGCACCGTCGAGTTCGGCTATTTCGGTGACACCTTCGCCCGCCCATACGACGAACCCCTCACCGAACACGACTTCGAGGCCGATCCCACGGCCGACATGTGGGCTACCCCCGAACAGTCGCGCGAGGACATCATCGGGTTCTACCGTCGGGCCTGGGCGCATGCCGACGCCACGATCGACAGCCTCGACCTCACCGCCGAAGGCTCGGTCCAGTGGTGGCCCGAGGACCGGCGGACCGTCACGCTCCATCGGATCCTGATACACGTAGCGGCCGAAACCAACCGGCACGCCGGACACGCCGACATCATCCGCGAGCTCATCGACGGCGTCGTCGGCCTGCTCGACGGCAACGACAACATGCCCACCAGCGACTCGACCTGGTGGCAGCAATATCGCGCCAAGCTGGAGATAACCGCAAAACAGGCCGCCGGGCTCCGCTGACCGATGAATCCCAGTCTCGACGGCGGGGACGCGGCCGAAGTCGCGCGATCTCGCCGGAATCGACAGATATAGCCGATCAAGCATGGTGACCGGCGTCCTGATCGCCTGTTCGGACCTACGCTGGCGATTACGAGTGACCGAGCACAAGCCCGAGGTGACCGATGATGATCTCGCCGGGAAGCGGACTGGTGAGCGTATTCAAATCCTGCGCGAGCGCAAGGGGCTCAGCCGACCGGTCCTCGCGGGGCTGGTCGGCATGTCTGCCTCCTGGTTGAAGGGCATCGAGCGGGGAACGCGGTTGCCACCTCGGCTACCTTTGCTGGTCAAGTTGGCTGAAGCCTGAATGCGCTGTTGCGTTCGGTAGTGCGTCCTACGACCATTCGCTAGTTTGTAGGGGTACAGTTATATAAACTGTAACCCTACAAACTGTGAGGAGGGTCGTGCGGAAACCGACGGACATGTTCGATCGTGACCACGAGTGGTCGGCGCTGACCCGCTTCGTCTCCGACGAGCAGCCGGGCGCGACGCTCGGAGTGGTCTCGGGGAGGCGCCGCCAGGGCAAGACCTTCTTGCTGGAAGCGATCTGCCAGGCGGCGGGAGGGTTCTACTTCGGTGCGACCGAGGCGACCGAAGCCGAATCGCTGCGGCGCATCAGCACTGCCTTGACTGCTCATGTCCGGCCTGCGAGCCCGTTCCATTTCCATGGTTGGGCGGAGGTGATCGACACGCTGCTCAGCCTGGGAGCTGAACGGCCGGTACCTGTGGTCATCGACGAGTTCCCCTATCTTGCGAAGGCGAATCCTGAGCTTCCGTCGGTGATTCAGGAAGCCCTGCGGCCTCTGCGTGAACAGCGAACGAACTCACGGACCCGGTTGCTGCTGTGCGGTTCCGCCCTGTCGTTCATGGGGCGAATCCTGTCCGGTAGCGCACCTTTGCGTGGTCGCGCCGGGCTCGAGTTGCTGGTTCGTCCGCTCGACTATCGTTCGGCGGCCGAGTTCTGGGGAATCACGGATGCCCGTCTGGCGCTGCAGGTCAATTCGATCGTCGGAGGTACCCCTGCGTATCGGCGGGAGTTCGCGCGTGGCGATGCCCCTACCGGCCCCGAGGATTTCGACGATTGGGTTGTTCGAACCGTCATGAATCCGGAGACGCCACTGTTTCGCGAGCCGCGATATCTGTTGGCCGAGGAACCCGAATTACGGGACACCGCATTGTATCTCTCCGTGCTGGGTGCTGTCGCGGACGGCAATACGACGCGCGGCGGCATCGCAAGCTACTTGGAGCGTAAGGCGGCCGATATCGCCCACCCCCTCAATGTTCTCGAAGATGTCGGACTTCTCTACCGTGACGCCGACATCTTCCGCGACAATAGATCCATATATCGCATCTCCGAGCCACTGATTCGGTTCTACCACGCGATCATGCGTCCGGTCTGGGATCAGCTCGAACGTCCTGGAAGTGCGAACCGCGTGTGGCGTGCCAGCGGCCGCAGGTTCGCCAGCAACGTGCTGGGGCCACATTTCGAGCAGATATGCCGAGACTGGGCGCTGCACCACGCCGATCCTGAACTGTTCGCCGAAATCCCGGCCAAAGTCGGCCATGGGGTGGTACACGACGCCAGGACTCGAACAAATCACGAGATCGATGTCGCCGTCATCGGGATATCGGACGGCGGCAAGCCGCCGCTCCTGGCGATCGGTGAGGCGAAGTGGAACGACACGATGGGGCAAGGTCATCTTGATCGTCTCAGGCATATCCGGGATGTCGTGGCGCGAAACGGCCGGTACGACACCAGCCGGACTCGACTATTGTGCTTCAGCGGCGCCGGTTTCAACGGCAATGCCCGAAGGGCGGCGGAGTCGGACGAGGTCACACTGATCGACGTGCCGACGCTGTATGAATGACCTGCCGAACTGGTCTCCGCGGTCCGGTCACGCTACAGGTCTGGTGGTCCTGGACACACTGGGGGACAGCGTTCCGGCCGGCATGAGGAAACGGCTACCAACGGTTCTCGTACCGCAGGGCGGAATCGTGGAGTACCCCTCGGCGGCAGCCGATCGAACTGGTGGCGCAGCTCTGCTGTCGACGGGTTTGGCGAACTCGCTTCAGCCGGAAGGTGATTCGGCGCCACCGGACTGTTCGTCCTCCTCTGGCCAACCGTCTTCGATGATCAGACGGCCGTCCTGGAGCGCGGCGGTGTACTGGTCGGCGATCATTGTGGCCGGGTAGGTGGGCCAATAGGAGACCGCGCCGGTGGGTTTGTCGATGACGCAGACCGAGCCGCCGACTACCACCGGTGCGTTCGGGTCGGCGTGTGGCGGCCCGTCGAACACGGCGATGGCGACGAAGCAGATGTCGAATTCCGTGATCCGGTAGGTGATTCCGCGTGCGGTGTGGTCGTCGCCGGTGAGGTAGCGGTCGGTGATCCGGTGGGCCTCGGGGAGGTCCACGGGCGTGGGCGCCTCGGTCGGGTAGGCGTGGATGTCCATGTGTCGACGGCAGCCGGGATGGGGCCGCCTGCTCCTTCCGGATGTCCAGCTAACACGGTGGTGGCTCGGCGCGACACGGTTTCCGGTCAGTCGAGCCGGACGGTGGACAGCATCGTACGCGCGAGGACTTCGGGATCGGGATCGGTGACCAGCTCCGAATTGTGCAGTGCCCCTTCGCGCCACAGCGACGCGAAGCCGTGCACCAAGGACCATGCGGCGAGCTGCGTCGCCTGCTGGTGCGTTCGGCTGTGCTCCGGCTGGATCGCCGAGACGCCCGAGCGCAGCGCTGTGCCCGAACGTTCCCGTGCCGCTCGCAGTTTCGGCTCATCGGCGTGTAGCAGGCTGTGCCGGTACATCACGTCGAAATGCCCGGGGTGCTCGCGCGCGAAGCGAATGTAGGCCACCGCGACCTCGCGGAAATCCCCGCCGGCCTGTTCGAGTCGTTCGGCCAGCAGCTCGAAGCCCTCGATGGCCAGCGCGGTGAGCAGGCCCGCTCGATCGCCGAAATGATGTGCGGGCGCGGCATGCGAGACGCCCGCGTGCCGCGCCAAGTTGCGCAGGGAGAGGGCGTCGACGCCGTCGGCGGCGATGCGTTCCGCGGCCGCGGTCAGCAATGCCGCGCGCAGATCGCCGTGGTGGTAGCTGTCCTTCGCCATACCTTGATGGTGGCCGATTATCTAGACATTGACAAGTTTGTGCGCGCAGTCGTATCTTGTCACTGTCAAGATTTGGTTCCGATCCACAGGAGTCCCGATGGCACCGCTGGTTGTCCTCGCCGTCGTCACCGCAACCACCCGGCTCATCGGCTGGCTGCTCGGCCCCGCCTGGCTCGATTCGTGGGCGCACGCGACTGCGCTCGGGCTGGCCGCGATGTTCGTCCTCACGGCGAGCGCGCATTTCCTCCAGCCACGTCGCGACGCACTGATTGCCATGGTGCCGCCGCGACTGCCGAATCCGCCCGCACTGGTGACGCTGACCGGCGTGCTCGAAGCGGTGGGCGCGGTCGGCCTGCTCATCCCCGCGACCGCCGACCTGGCGGCGGCATGCCTGATCGCGCTGCTGGTGGTGATGTTCCCGGCGAACGTCCGCGCCGCCCGTGCCGACCTGGGCATCAAGACCATGCCGCTGCCGCTGCGGACGCTGGTCCAAGTTGTCTTCATCGGGGCCTGCGTGATCGTCTTGATCGGCTGAACACGACGAAGGCCCGCCCGCGCATCGAAATCCTATGCGCGGGCGGGCCTTTCGCCGCCAGCGTGATTACCTACCGTGCCTCCACGGCTGACCGAGGCCCCGGAACAGCACAACACCACTGGGACCTGCCCGGCCGGGCTTCGGCTAGGGACGCCGACCGGGGCGAACGCTCACTCCGAGCCGAGCGCCTTCGCGATGGTGCGGCGCAGGAACGGCCGCGCCAGATCCTCGGGCAGATTCGCCCAGGTCAGGAAGAACCGGGTCAGCGGGTCGAGGGCGATGTGATGCCTGCCCCGTTCCATGCCGCGCACGGCGGCCTCGGCGACCCGCTCGGCCGGCATCGGCTCGATCGATCCGGTGACGGCCTTGGTCTCCACCGGCTTGCGCAGGTTCTCCTTGGCCAACCCGGGCGTATCGGTGTCGGCGGGGTAGACCACCGTGACGTCCACGCCCTTCGGCTCGACCTCGTAGCGCAGACAGAGCGCCAACTGCCGGATGCTCGCCTTGGTCGGACCGTAGCCGCTGTAGCCCGGAATGCCGAGGAACGCCGACGTCGAGCTGACCAGAAGGATCTTCCCCCGCGACCGTTCGACCATGCCGGGCAGTACCTGACGCACCGCCTGCACGGCGCCGAGATAGTTCGCCGACATCTGCACCTCGAACTCGCCGGCGTCCACCTCGAGAAACCGGCCGGGCAGCGTGAGTCCAGCGCAGCAGGCGATGACCTCACACGGCCCGTTCCGCCGCTCCAATTCCGAGATGGCGGAGGCGAGTTGGTCCGGACGCGTCACGTCGGCGGTGGCCCAGTCCGCGCCGAGATCCTTCGCGGTGTCGCGCAGCGGCTGTTTCCGGCGCGCGATGACGGAGACTCGCGCGCCACGCCGCGCCAAGGCACCCGCCACCGCGGCGCCGATCCCTTCCGATCCGCCCGTGACGATGACGTGCTTGCCGACCCAGTCGCTGCCTCGTGCCATCGCGGCGATCCTCAGGCCCGGCTCGCGGTGACGATCTCGGCGATCCGGTCCCGCCACAGCAGATAGGTGCCGGACGTGCCGTCGTCGGGCAGGCCCTCGAGCGCACTCTCGATCAGCGCATCGGTTTTCGCGACGGTGGTACCGCAGAACACTTGCGCGGCCGCCTCGCTGTGCTCGTTGACGCTGTCGGTCTGCTGCCGGATCCGCGCCACCATCGCCGAACCCAAGGAGAGCTGCGGACGGAATTCACCGGCCTGGTCCCAGAGTTCTTCCATAGCGTCGAGTGTGACACCCCCTGCGAAGGTGACCGCGATGCCGACGCCGCTCCACAGATCGGCGTGCCGCTTGGGGTCGAACTCGCTGATCATCCGCACCACACCGGCCGGGCTGCCGCCGCCGATGAACCACAGCGCACGGCCGGTGCCCTGAGTCATGATGCGCTTCAGATTGTCTCGGTCACCGAGCCAGCCGGGGAAGCGGTTCTCGACGTGCTTGTCGCGCACGTAACGCTGCATCTGGAAGAACGCCTTGAAGAAGCCGTAGCCGTCGATGGCGAGCCAGCGGAACAGCGGGTGCTCCGGAAAGACCTTGTTCCACCGGAACTTCGGGATCTTCGACATCGCCAGGCCGACCCCGACGTACATGGTCAGGGCGTACTGACTGGCCGGGCCGCTGATCAGTTCCGCGGCGCGGCGGCCGGGGGACAGCGAGTCGATCGCGGTAAGGCCGACCGCGGCGCCCTCGTAGGCGAACCCGCGGTACTTCGGCGGCACCGCGAGCAGAGCGGCGATCAGCTCGTCATTGTTCGAGCTGCGCACCGCGGAGTCGATGCCGCTGACCAAATGCATGGTCACCTGCTCGAGCTCGAGCGCGGTCTGCTGGTCGGGCTGCTCGAATCCGCTCATCACTCGGCGGACGCTGGCCGGGCTTGGGACGAACAGGGCCGCGCGCAGCGGACCCAACGGCGAGGACATGGGGTTCTCCAATCGTCAAGGGATTCGAGGGATGAAAGGACGGAAGCCGCCGTCGAAGAACGTCAGCGCTCCCGAGGCGGCCAGTTCGGCGTCGCGTTCGGCGTGTACGACCTCGCCGATGACGATGCTGTGGTCGCCGCTGTCGAAGACGGCGTCGAGCTTGCACTCCAGGCCCGCCGCCGCGTTCGCCAGCATCGGCGCGGCGGTGTGCGGTCCGGGAAACCACTCGACCTGGTCGAATTGCGCGCTGCCGTCGGGCCGCGCCGAGTCGGCGAAATACCGTGCCACCGGCTCCTGTCCTGCCGAGAGCACCGAAACGGCGAACGCGCCCGCCTCGTGGATCGCCCGGTGCAGGCGCGCCGTGTGGGCGACGCACACCAGGACCAGCGGGGGATCCAGCGAGACGGACGTGAACGCGTTGGCGGTCATCCCGTGTGGCCGTGGCCACCCGGTGGTGACCACGGTGACACCGGTGGTGAAAGCGCCGAGCACGCGGCGCAGCTCGGCGCTGTCGGTCATGGGCGGGCCGCCTCCGTCGCCAACTCGGCGGGCTCGTCCTCATCCGGGGCGACCGGCCCGGTCGGCTCCGGTGCCCTCGGCGTCTCCGAGCGCTGCTGCCACCATTCGACGCCACTGCGCACCCACCAGTAGATGCCACGGGCCGAACACACGATGACCAGCGCGAAGAACAACCCGTAGGAGATGTGCAGCGCGGTGACCACGCCGTACAGGATGCCGACCGACGCGCCGAACATGATCTGCTGCTTCTTGCCCGATGGCGTGGTGCCGGGGTCGGTGACCATGTAGTTGCTGAACAGCACGAACGCCAGGCCGGTCATCATGCTCAGACCGGCCAGGATCGAGATGTTCGGTTCGAAGATCCCGCGCACGATGGCCTGCAACGCGAACGCGGTCACCCACGCGAAGATCAGCGGCATCTTCTTGGTCAGCTTGGCGTTCAGCATGGTGCCGGTGGTCAGCAGCAGGAGCACGATGATCGCGTCCGGTGGCCCGGAGATGTACTCGGTGAAGTGGTACGGCGGCGCCACCGAGATCATCGGGAACACCAGGAAGGCGACCACGATCCCGAAGTTCGACGGGTTCATGAAGTGCCGCCACTTGCCGTTGATCTTGGCGCGCAGCACCCACTTCGTACCCACCGCGACCACGACGCCGAAGATCACCGGCCACAGCTTGTCGTGCGCGAACACCAGGAAGTTGAACGCCAGACCGGTGATGTGCGCGGGCAGCAGGAACTCGAACAGCCCGCGCGGGCCGCGGCCCATGAAGGCGGGCGGCCGCTTGTACGCCCAGGCGGCGAGGACTTCCAAGCCGATTTCGGTGGAGTACGCGGTGGCCAGCGCGATGAACGGCCACAGGAACGGCTGCTCGAAACCGAGCAGCGGGAACCCGATCACATTGAAGACCGTGATCGAGATGGCGAAGTTGCGCAGCGCCAGGTAACGCGGATCTTTCGTGGGCGCTGGCGCTTCCACCCACTCCTTGGCGAACTCGGTTCCCGACTTCTGCAGGGCCGAGATGCGTTCCGCGGTGGTGGCCGTGCCCTTGCCGCCGGGGCCGCCGTTGGCCGCGCTGCCGTTGCCGTCCGGACTGCCAGTGGTTTCGGGATGGCCGTTCGACGCGGCCACCGCGTCGTCCGGATCCTTCTTGTCGTTGTCGCTCATCGCTGCTTGACCTCCTGCGCGTCCGAGGCGAGGTTCACGGTGTGCCAGCCCGGCGCGAGCTGGAGGGTTTGTTCGTGCGGCGTGCCGTTGTTCGCACGCCACCGGATCAGGACGTTCAGCGGTGCGGCCGGATCGACATCGCCGAGGCCGAGATGTACTTCGGTTGCGCGCTTTCCGGTGTGCCCGCTGCCGCCGTCGACGTAGCTGGTGATCAGCCGGCCGTCCGGCGTGCGCACCTCCACTTGGGCGTCCACCGCGGGAACACCCTGGACCGGGAGCCCGGCCGCGGTGGTCGTGGTGGTCGTGCCCTCCCAGGTCGGCTTGACCAGCTTCAGGCCGAGGAACTGGCCGTTGTTCGCCTTGTTGTTGTGATAGAAGGTCGGATCGCCCCACTGGCGGGCGACGGCGAAGCTGAGCGCGCCGTTGCCGGAGGTATCGCCGACGGCGATGCCGCGCGAGGGGACCGGGGTGTCCATCCCGAGTGCGTGGGTGAGGTTGGCGAACTTGCCGTCGTCACCGCGGCTGAAGAAGCCCATCGGATCGCTGCCGGCCAGATCGGCGTCCGCACCGACGACCGGCCAGGCCCACGGGTACTTGACCAGTTCGTCGTTCATGGTGCCGAGTTCCTGGATCTGCGGCCACCGGTTGGTGTCGCCCTTGATCATGCCGGTGGCCTGGACCAGCTCGTTGCGGCCGTCGTTGTCGAAGTCGCCGGTCTTGGCGTCCCAGCCCCAGGTCTCCCAGGCCAGGCCGACATCGGTCCCGCGGTTCTCGAACGGCGCGACGCCCTCGGCCAGCTGA
Source organism: Nocardia sp. Marseille-Q1738 (assembly GCF_965283145.1). Classification (NCBI taxonomy): domain Bacteria; kingdom Bacillati; phylum Actinomycetota; class Actinomycetes; order Mycobacteriales; family Nocardiaceae; genus Nocardia; species Nocardia sp. Marseille-Q1738. The sequence goes on from NZ_CBDIMS010000002.1 coordinate 444,921, forward strand.
CGGGCGGCGTCCGCGGTGTCCTTGGCCGTGTTGTACCAGGCGAAGTGGCCTTCCATCAGCGCGAACCGCACCGCGATGTTGCTGACGAACAGGTCCGGCATGCCGTCGCCGTTCAGATCGCCGAATTCCGCGGCCATGCCCTTGTCCGAATCATGGCCCATCACATATGACTTCGGGTCGGTGAGGCCGCGCTCGCCTTCGGCGAGATGGAAGCGGATGTCACCCGGCGTGGACTGGTTCACGAACAGGCGGTCACGGCCGAAGTCGTTGGCCACGTACAGCTCCGGGAGCTGGTCGCCGTTGAGGTCCCTGGACGCGGCGGCCAGCGCCCATCCGGTGTCCGTGCCGATCGGGAACGGATTGGCCGCCTCGCGGAAGTCGGCGGTCGGCTCGTCGCCCGACTTGGCGGAGGCCAGCGTGAAGATACGGGCCTTGCCGCCGTTGCGCGCGTTGGACAGCGAGTCGCTCATCCGCAGCGCGAGCTTGGCGTCGTCGGTCAGCACGTCCATGTCGGGGAAGTAGTTGCCCAGGAAGATGTCCGGCTTGCCGTTACCGTCGAAGTCGGCGACCGAGACCACCGCGGTGATCCAGCGCTGGCCGTGATAGCTGCCCGGCGGGGACTCGGGCGATGGGACCAGGTCCACCGGACGGAAAGCTTTGCTGTCCAAGCGGTTGGCGTTCGAGCGCTGGAGATAGAGGATCGGCGTGCGGCCGTAGAACTGAACGAGCGCGTCCATCCGGCCGTCACCGTTGAAGTCGCCGGGTGTGCAGCCCGACGGCACACTGGACTCGTCGATCGGCAGCGGCTTGGGATCCAGCACGAACGGCTCGTAGCGGCTGGTGTTGCTGTCCGGCGTCGGGCTCAGGAAGACGGTGTCCGAGCGGGGATCGACGACGCACAGGTCGTCGGCCAGCCGGTTGCCGTCGAAGTCGTTCATCGCGATGGCCGCGCCGATCGATGAGATCCAGGCCGCCAGGTGGTCGTAGGCCGGACGCACATGGCGGATCTTGCGATCGGTCGGCAGTCCCTTGGGCAGGGCGATCGGCATCGGGGTGAAGTCGAACTTGCTCGCGATAGGCCCGCCCGCGTCGTCGTGGATGGGCAGCAGCGCCGAGCGGGCGGGAATGAACAGCGAGCCCATCAGCAGCAGGGCTACCGCGGGTACCACGGCTTTTCGGAGGAGGGATGGGTTGATGGGAATTTTCACGAGCGCTGTTCCTCCTCATGAGCGAGAGTGAATTGCTTTCCCGCGGTATCCGCGAGACCGTCGAGCACCTCGCGCAGCGTGGCCAGCGCCTGGTCCATTTGCTGCTCGGTGTGCCTGCAGTTGATGAAGAACCGCAGCCTGGCCTCCCCGGCCGGGACGACCGGGTGGGTGATGGCGTTGACGCTGAAATCGCGCTGCAACATCGCCAGCGCGGCCAGCACGGCGGGTTCGTCGGCGCCGGTCATGACCGGGATGATCGGCGAATCCTCGGACGTGCCGATGTCGAAGCCGAACTCCCTGGCGCGGCGGTGGAAGTATTCGCTGTTTCGCCGCAGCTGCGTCACGCGCTCCGGCTCGTCGCGCAGCACCTCCAGCCCGGCCAGCGCGGCGCCGATGGCCGAGGGGGCGGGTGCGGCGGTGTACATGCTCAATCCGCCTGCGACGTATTTGAATCCGTCGACCAGTTCGCGGTTGCCCGCGAGATAGCCGCCGACGCTGCCGAGCGCCTTGGACAGCGTGCCCATCCAGACGTCCACGGCGTCGCCGGGCAGGTCGAACAGTTCGCGCACACCGTGGCCGGTAGCGCCGAGGGTGCCGAACGAATGCGCCTCGTCGATCATGATCGAGCAGTCGTAGCGCCGGGCGACCTCGATGATCTCGGGGAGCCGCACCACGTCGCCGTCCATGCTGTAGAGCCCCTCGATGATCACCATGGCCCGGTCGAAACTGCGCCGGGACATCTTCAGGATGGCCTCCAGCGACTCGGGATCGTTGTGCCGGAACGAAACCCTTTTGCAGCGTGACCATTCGGTGCCGGAGACGACGCTGTGGTGGATCAGTGCGTCGCAGACGGCGAGATCGCGCTTGCCGAGTAGGAATCCGACCGCGGCGGCATTGGTCAGGTAACCGCTCGCGGTCACCAGCGCGGCCTCGGTGTCGTAGATGCGGGCGAGCTCGGCTTCCAGCTCCCGGTAGATCGGCAGCTCGCCCGCCACGATGCGGACCGCGGCGGCGGAGGTGCCGTACTGGTCGATCGCGTCCTTGGCCGCCTGCCGCACCCGCGGGTCGGCGGCCAAGTCCAGGTAGCCGAAGCTGCTGAAGTTCACCACATCCCGGTCGGCCATCCGGGTCACCGCACCGCTGATGCCCTCGTGCGGCAGGTAGTACGGGTTCACCAGACCGATCTGCTGGACCCAGGTGTCGAACCGGCCGAACCGCTGCGCGGCGTCGAGCACGCCGGGGTGGTCGCGGAAGGACGTGTGCGCGGCCCCGCGCCGCGCGCCGTTGCCGTTGGCCGCGGTCGACGTGGCCGTCGCGGATCCGTTCGTGGCCTTGGCGGAGCCGTTGCCGGCTTGCGCCACCTTCGTGGTCGCCGGGGCGGCGGTCGTTTCGCCGCCCGCGTGCCTGGCCAGCAGCGCGCGGGCCAGGTCACGGGAGTTGTTGGCGGTCAATTCGTCCTCGCTCTCGCCGCACGCTCTTCTTCTTGGGCAATCTGCTCGGCAATTCGCGCGCCGAGCCCCCGCAACGTCAGTCCGATCACCGCCAGCACCGACAGCTGGGTCCCGAGCACCTGCACGACGCGTGCGGCGAACTCCATACCCATCAGTGAGTCCATGCCGAGTTCCGGCAGCGGAGTGTTCAGATCCACGGTCTCGGGGTCGACGCCGAGCACCGCGGCGAGCTGTTCGGCGAGCAGGTAGGCGACCACTTCGCCGCGCTGCTCGACACCCAGCTGCAGGATTTCCGCCCGCAGCGCGTCGGCCCCGGATGCTCCTCCGCCCGCGGCCGCCACCTGCTCGGCGAAGCGCGGCGTGCGTGCGGACGCCTGGTGCGCCAGTGCCCACTGGCTCCAATCCACGTCGAACACCACGGCCTGGGAAAGGTCCAGCCGCAGGCATTCACCGAGCAGGTCGGTGGCCAGGTCCATGTCCACCGAGCGGTAACCGGTCCGCTCCGCGTACCGGGTGACCGCCTCGTAGTCCGCCATCCCGCCGCCACCGCTCATGAAGCCCCAGTTCACCGCCAGTGCGGCGGCGCCGCGGGCGCGCCGCGCGGCAGCGATCATGTCGAGCACGGAATTCGCTGCCGCGTAACCGAATTGCGGCAGGATGCCGATGACGCTGCTCGCCGAGGAGAACAGCACGAACATGTCGAGGTCGATGTCCGCGGCGGTGATCGCGGTGTCCAGATTCAGCGCACCGGCCACCTTCGGCCCGAAGATCTCCGCCAGCGACTCGGCGGTGATCTGCGGGACCTCGCGGTTGTTCACCACACCCGCGGCGTGGAACACCCCGCGCAGCGGGTGACCGCTGCGCTGGATGCGCTCGATCAGCGCGGCGACGGCGTCGTAGTCGGCCATGTCGAGGCGTTCCTCGACGACCTGCACTCCGGCGGCGGCGAATTCGGCCACCGCGGCACGGGCCGCGTCCCCGGTAGCGCCGCTGCGCCCCGCCAGGACGAGGCGACGGGCGCCGACGCGGACCAGCCAGCGCGCGGTAGCCAGACCGAACGCGCCGAACCCTCCGGTCACCAGGTAGTTGCCTTCGGGATCGATGGGCAGGCCGGGCCGCTTGGGCAGCACCACCGGATTCGGCTCGCGCAGATCGAGGACCACCCGGCCGGTGTGCTTGGACCGCACCACGGTTTCGAATGCCTCGGCGGTCGCGTCGAGCGGAAACGCGGTGTAGGGCAGGTATTCGTAGATGCCCTGGACGCACGCTTCCGTCACCCGGCGAATCCCGTTGCGGACGATTTCCGGCCGCACAGCCAGGATGCGGTCCATGTCCACGGCGAAGAACGACAGGTTGCGGTCGAACGGGCGCAGGTCGATGGTCCCGCCGCCGTAGATGTCGGCCTTGCCGATCTCGATGATCCGCCCGAACTCGGCGGCCACGCGCAAGTTCTGCTGGAGGATCTCGCCGGGGGCCGAGCTGTAGACCACGTCGACGCCGCGCCCGCCGGTCAGGGCGAGCACATCGTCGACGAAGCTGATCGAGCGCGAATTGATCACCTCGTGCGCACCGAGCGCCGTGGCCATCGCGCGCCGCTCGTCCGAGCTCGCCGTCGCGATCACCCGCGCGCCGCGGTTCACCGCGACCTGGACCGCCGCCATGCCCATGCCGCCCGCTGCGCCGTGCACCAGCACCGTTTCGCCTGGTTGCAGGTGCGCGAGGTCGTCGAAGGCGTACTCGGCGGTGAGAGCGGGCAGCGCCGAACTCGAGTGGCAGGGGTCGATCTCCGCGTCCACGAAGTCCAGCGGCATCGTGGCGCCGTCGTCGGGCCGGATCGTGAGGTAGCGGCGGACCATGTCCCTGGTGCACACCGACATCCGGTCGCCCACCGCGACTTCGGTAACGCCGGGGCCGACCCGCTCGACGACGCCGTAACCGTCCATGCCCAATGTGGTGCCGAAATACGTTCCGGCCAGCTCTTTCTCGGTGAGCACGCCGAGCACCTTCAGCGCGTCCTTGTAGTTGAGGCCGACCGTTTCCACCCGGATCTCGATCTCGCCGGGCCCTGGCGCGACCCGGTCCGCGGCGCGCCAGGCAAGATCCGTCAGCATCCGCGAACGCGGAATCTCCAGGCGGAACGAGGATTCCGGATCCGCCAGCGGCGCGGGCTCGTCCCAGCTCGCCAGCCGCTCGCGCAGGGACCGGCGTAGGTGCAGAGCCCAGCACGCGCCCGCGCGCAGCGCGACTTCGTCGGCCGACCCGTCGCCGAGCACCTGATCGACGATGTCGGCGGCGCGGGTGGTGGGTTCGGTGTCCACCAGCCGCCACTGCACCGCGGGCTGTTCGTTGCGCAACGTGCGTCGCGCGCCGGTCAGCGCCGCCTGCGCGGGCTGCGCGAAGTCGTCGGTCGGCAGGCAGAAGGCACGCTCGGTGACGACCACCGCGCGCACCTCGGCATCCGGGGCTTCGCGCTCCTCCTCGCCCATCACCAGTTCGCCGACCGCCTTGGCGACCAGTGCGAGCCCGTAGGCGTTGGGCACGGCGTCCAGTTCGGCGCCGGACACCACGACGAGGCGTGTGCGCGCCACGTCGGATTCCTGCTGAGCGGCGCGCAAAGCCGCGAGCACATGGTCGGCGGCGCCGGTTTCCTCCGGCACCAGGGTGAGGATCTCGGACGCGGTGCGGGCGCCGGCGATTTCCTTCGCCCGCTGCGACACGGTGCTGCCCAGGCTGACCACGAGCAGGAACTCCTCGCCGTCCGCGGGCTCGTCGGTGGCCGGGGCGTCTTCGACGATGGACCACACCGGCTCGTAGAACAGCGCGTCGAGCTGGTCGTGCAGATCCGGCTCGGCCGCAAGGGTCGCGAATCGGACGCCCGAAAGCACCAGCGCGACAGCGCCTTCCGGCGAAGCCACGGTGATGTCGGCGTGCAGCGGATCGCCGTCGACCCGGCGGACCAGGACCACGGCCTGCTCGGGCAGCGGCGCGGTCCAGCGGACCCCGGCGACCGAGGACGGCACCACGACGCTCGGACCCTGTGCGGTCTGGGCGTAGAGGGCGGCGAAGCACTGCAGCGCGGCGTCGACCGCCGCGGGATGAGCCAGGTGCGGCAGGCTCGGCGCGCTGTCGGCCAACGGTGTGAGATCGAGCCGGGCCAGCACGGAGTCCGTGCCGACCTGGGCCGCGGTGATCAGCCGGAAGCTCGGGCCATAAGCCAGCCCGTGCGCGGCGAGCCCGTCGTAGAGCGTCTCCGCCGCCACGTCCACCGCGCCCACCGGCGCGGTGAGGTCGATCGTGCGCGCGTCGACGTCCGCCTCGATCAGCCTGCCGTGCGCGTTGACCGTCCAGGTGGTGCCGGTGGCGGCGCGCGAGCGCAGGGTGAACCGGCGGGTGGTCTCCTCGACCGTGAGGCGCAGCACCGGCACGTCGTGCTGGCCGATGACCAGCGGCGCGACGAACTGAACCGACTCCAGCCCGAACGTCGTGCGGCCGGTGCGCACCGCGACGGCGCTGAGCGCGGCGTCCAGGTAGGCCGCGCCCGGTAGCACGACCGACCCGTCCACCACGTGATCGGGCAGCCACGGCAGGGCGGCCACGGACAGCTCGACCTGCCACTCCGGCGCGGACGCCGCGGTGCGCTGGCCCAGCATGACGTACCCGTCGGTCGCCCCGACGCGATCGGCTTCGGTCGCGGGGTCCTCGGTCCACAGGGTGCGGCGCTGCCACGGGTAGCGCGGCAGATCCAGGTGCGGGGCAGGGGTTTCCGGCGCGCCGGGCACGGACGTGGTGTCCATCCCGCCCGCCTGGTACAGCTGGCCCACCGCGCGCAGCAAGTTGTCGCGGTCGTCGGCGTCGCGGGAAAGCGTGCTGATCGCCGCGCCGTCGAGGCTGCGGCGCACGAATGCCTCCCGGATGTTGCCGCTGAGCACCGGGTGCGGCCCCACTTCCAGGAAGACCCGGTGACCCGCGTCGAGCAGACTGTCCACAGCCGCGCCGAACAGCACCGGCTCGCGCACGTTGCGGCACCAGTAGGCGGCGTCCCAGTCCGGACCGGAGAGTTCGCCGCCGGTGACGGTGGACCAGATCGGCACCCGCGCGGACTGCGGCGCGAGATCGCCCAGCACCGTGGTGAGATCACCGAGAATCGGGTCCATCAAATGGCTGTGGTAAGGCACTTCGACGCGCAGCGCCTTGGCGAAGATGCCCTCGTCGGTGAGTTCGGCCCGGATCCGGTCCAATTCGGCCGGATCGCCGGACAGCGTGGCCGCGGAATGGCTGTTGACCGCCGCGACGCAGACGCCGTCGATACCCGAGAGACGCTCGCGCAGTTGCTCTTCCGACAGCCCGACGGCAAGCATGCCGCCGGTGCCCGCGGTGGTGGCCTGCAACCTGGCGCGGTGGTAACTCACCAGCAGCGCGTCGCGCAGCGACAGCGCACCCGAGACATACGCCGCCGCCACCTCGCCGACGCTGTGGCCGACCACCGCGGCGGGGCGGATGCCGAGTTCGGCCAGTTCCTCGGTGAGCGCGGCCTGCACCAGGAAGTTCGCCGGCTGGGCGTAGGCGGTCTCGGTGATCCGCGACTGTTCTTCCGGCCGCAGGAGTTCCTCGACGATCGACCATCCCGCGATCTCACGGAAGGTCTCGTCGATCGAGCGCGCCGCGGCGGCGAAATGACCGCCGGCCTCGAGCAGGCCGCGAGCCATGCCCCACCACTGCGGGCCCATTCCGCTGAACACGAACACCGGCTCGGTGGAGCCGTTGGTGAGTGCGCGGGCGGGCGACTTGCCCGCGCCCGTGGCGAAATCGGCCAGCTGGGCCCGCAGGTCGTCGCGGTCGCGGTAGGCGAACGCGGCGCGAATCGGATGGTGCGCGCGCTGGGTCCATGCCGCCTCGGTCACCGCGCCGACGGGTGCGGCCTCGGTCAGCTCGTGCAGCTGGGTGGCCATGGTGCGCAGCGCGGTCTCATTGCGCGCCGACAGTGGCAGCACCGTGATCGATGTCCGCTCGGCATCCTGCCTTGGCGCTTCGGGCGCGCGGGTGAGGACGGCGTGCGCGTTGGTTCCGCCGTAGCCGAAGCTGTTGACCGCCACCGCGGCCTGCCCGTCGGAGTTGAGCAGCGGCTCGGCTTCCAGCGGAATCCGTACCCGCAGCTCGTCGAACCGGATCTCCGGGTTCGGGTTGTCCAGCCGTAGCTGCGGCGCGATGACGCCGTGGTGCAAGGTCAGCGCCGCCTTGATGACGCCCGCGACGCCCGCGGCGGCTTCGGTGTGCCCGATGTTGTTCTTCACCGAACCGACCGGCAGCGGCTCGTCGCGGCCCTCGACCGCGCCGTACACCGCACCCAGCGCGGCCAATTCGAGCGGGTCGCCGACCGGCGTCCCGGTACCGTGCGCTTCCACATAGCGGATGTCGTGCGCGTCGATGCCCGCCAGCCGGTGCACCCGCCGGGCCAGGGTCGCCTGCGCGTCCGGGTTGGGCACCGGGATGGCCAGCGTGCGGCCGTCCTGGTTGACGCCGCTGCCGCGCACCACCGCGTAGATCCGGTCGCGGTCGCGGACGGCCGCCTCCAGCGACTTCAGCACGACCGCGCCCGCGCCCTCGCCGCGGCCGTACCCGTCGGCCGCGGCGTCGAAGGACTTACACCGGCCGTCGACGGAGAGGAAGCGTCCCTTGCACATCGAGATGAACGCCTCCGGCCGCAACATCGCGTTGGCGCCGCCGACGATCGCCGTCTCGCATTCCCCCGACTCCAGCGCGAGCACCGCCTGGTGCAATGCGACCAGTGACGAAGAGCAGGCGGTATCGATGGTCATGGTGGGCCCGAGCAGGTCCAGCAGAAACGCGATGCGTGCCGACAGCAGGGTGTGCGACGAGCTGGTCGGACTGTGGCTGTTGATCGAGGCGCGGGACACCGCTCCGCTGCGCACCAGCGCGTTGTCGTTCATGAAGCCGCCGACGAACACCCCGACCTCGCGACCGCTCACTCGGCCCGCCATCCCGGCGTCGTCGAGCGCCTCCCAGGCGACCTCGAGCAACAGCCGCTGCTGCGGGTCCATGATCGAGGCCTCGCGTTGGGAGATACCGAAGAACTCGGCATCGAACTCCCACAGCGGCTGGGTCAGGAATCCGCCGTGTCTGGTGTACATCCGGCCGGGCGCGTCCGGGTCCGGGTCATAGAACTTCGCGAGGTTCCAGCGGTCCGGCGGCACTTCCACGATGCCGTCGCCCTTGCGTACGACGAAGTCCCAGAAAGACGCCGGGTCATCGATGCCGCCCGGAAAACGGCAGCCGATACCGACAATTGCTACATTGGACATGCAAAATCCCCTGATGCTCAGGTATTCGAAAAACGCCCGCGGTTTCAGATACGGCGCCATCGAATCAGCGTGGAGACAACCGGAATGAGACGCCGGCAAACATGTTCCGTCGCAGGCGCCGTCCGGAGGTGAAGTAGTTCCGTGGTCGGAGGTCAGTGTCCACCCATGGTAGGAGCGTCGATTAGCGGAGGTCAATACGTAATCGTGCGGTACACGGGCGAAAACCCTTGCGTCATTTGCTGATACCAAATCGAGCATCACCGCAGGTAAGAGCTGGTATGACAGCATTATTCCCCTGTTATTACATGGTTATCGGGTGCCGAATCCCGCAGAATTACAGCGTTATTCACTCCTGCCGCGATCCGGTTGCCGACATGTCCATGCCAACGTGACAACTGATTTCGTGAGCACATGGGTAACTCGCCGGGAACCCCAGAACTCGAACGGCCCCAACGCAGGACCTGAACGCAAATCCACCCGCCACCCGACTGGTACGGCCTGAAGGTGCGGAGAGGCGGGGGAGTGGCTACTATGACTCGTCGATTACGCACTCGGGGTGAAAGGCGACGCGCCGTGGATCCGTACAACACCGGACAGTTCCGAATCGAGGCGGAGGCCGAACCCATCGAAAGCGTGGCATGGCTGGCCGAATTCACCGAAAAATACATCGCGGGTTGGAACAGCGCGGACCCGGCGGCCGTCGCGAAATGCGTCACCGAGGACACCATCTGGCACGATCCGTCGATGTCCGAGACCGCGCACGGTCGCGCGGGAGTCGAGAAGTTCGTCGCCGACACGGTGCGCTCGTTTCCGGACGTGGCCTATGCCAATCCCTTTGCACCGGTGCTGGCCGCGGACAACCGGCTCGCCATCGTGCCGTGGCGGATGACCGGCACGCATCTCGGTCTGATCGACCCGCCCGGGTTCGCCGGCACCGGCAAGAAGTTCGACCTGCTGGTGATCGATCTCTGGCAGTTCCGCTCCGGGCTGATCTGGCGCAGCCAGGCCTCCTGGGACCTGCAGGAGATGCTGCTGCAACTGGGCCTGATGCCGCCGCGCGGCAGCGCCGCCGAACGCGCGATGGCGCGCGCCCAGCGGGTCAGGTCCCGGCTCCCGTTCTGAGCCGGGGGATCAGTCGCCGGGCGCGGCGGTGAACCGCTCCATCGCCACGATGACCGCGGTGCCGACGGTCTCCATTTCGGCGCCCATGCCGACGAGCAGATTCACGATGGCGGGCACCAGCACCTCGAGGAGGCCGTCGTCACCGAGGTGCCCCGCCATCTCCAGTTGGATGAAGCCGAACAGGCCCATCCACAACTGTGCGGCCGCCGAACGGACGTCGGGAGTATCGATCAGTCCCGCGTCCTGCGCCCGCCGCACCGCCCCGACCACGTGGTCGAACGTTTCCTGGTAGTGCTCGAACTCCGAGTCATGCCCGGCCACCAGCACATTGCCACGGTTGATCTTCATATCGATGCGCGTTCCGGTGCCGAACATCAGCTGGAACAGCTCCGGCCTGCGCTGTGCCTCGTCGCGGAACACCAAGCCGAGCATCAGGAGATCGGCGACCGGCTCGTCGGTCACGCCCGCCTCGGCCATGCGCTTGCCCAGCTGCGCGAAGCCGGCGGAACCCGCGGCGCGGATCAGGCCGGGCATGCCACCGAAATTGGAGTACACCGCCATCGTGGAGACTCCGCACATGCGCGACACACGGCGGACGGTGAGGGCGTGCAGGCCCTCGGTGGACACGACCTCCACGGTCGCGTCGATCAGGCGATCGCGCAGTGCGGTGTTCATCGCTTCCGGTGCGGCGCGCGGACGCACGGCTAGTTCGGTCATTCCGGCAGTTTGCTTGCTCATCGCTTCCGCTTCCCCAAACACGGTCACGCCGTGACGCATAGGCCCGTTAGGGTGGTGTGCACCCAGCCACGTCGCCGAAGCAGTACCAGGGGAACGACTTCGGTTCCGATCGATGCACCATCGATTCGCTCGGTCCGGAAAGCTGATCGTGGTTCATCGCGCACAGATATCTCCGTCCTTGCCGCACGAATTGGCGGGCAGAGCGTGAGGTGGGGCCGCGGTCGCGGGCTACGAAGAGCGGGCGCACCCGCCGGGAGGTGCGTGTCGGAGGTGAGTGTCGTCACTGAGACTCTATGTGATAGAGAGTAACACCCACGGTCGTTATGCCAAATGTTTTGCGTCGCTGTGATATCCGACGATCGAGACGGCGTCGTCCTGGGTTCGATGACAATCGGTCTCCGTCTCCGCCCGGCGAACGGCAACTCCTGTCTCGAATCAGACAAAGCGGACGTGCGCTCGGTGGGTGGGGTAATGGATCGCGTACTTGTCAAGATCGACCTCGGGCTTGCTGATGGGGAACCAGCGACCTCGCCGAGCCGAGAACGGTCCGGATCGGCCAGGACGAAGGCGCCAGAGAAGGGATGACACGCCACGGCACTCGGCTGCTGCCGGGTTTCTGGGGTGGCGGTCACAATCACCCGGCAACGGTATCGTTAGCCGGGGACAATTTCGCCCGTGGGAGGTCGGTCGATGTTGTCTTCGATTCCGGGAGCCCTCGGCTGGCCTGTGCGCGCTCCGTGGCCGCGGTCTCGTGGGGTGTGTGCGGTAGCTGCGGTCCGGCTGGTTCGGCCTGGCGGGAAAGCCGGTGATGTTCATCGGCATTCCGCTGGTGCGGGCGCTGCCGGCCAGGACCGGGTTCGACCGTGCCGGGTGATCTTGTCGCCGTGGCGCCCGCGGTGGCGGGACGGTGTCGGGGTCAGAGCACCGCTTGGGTCTGGGTCACTTTCGCGACCAGCTTGTCCGCGTCATCGCGGATCGCCGTCTCGACCACGATGAACGAACGTCCGGCGTGCAGCGGAATCGCGGTTGCCGTGGCGTAGCCGGAGCGGACGGCGCGCAGGAAGTTCGTCTTCGACTCGACCGTCGTGGTGCCCTGCTTGCCGTGCGGCAGGTTCAGGAAGGCGCATACCGCGCCGGTCGCGTCGGCAAGCGACATCAGCACCCCGCCGTGCAGCACGCCGCCGAGGGTGCACAGCGACTCGTCCCAGGCCAATCGGCTGCGTACCAGCTCGGCTCCGTGCGCGAGGACCTCGATGCCGAGACGTTCGGTGAACGGCATGGTCTTGTGGAAGAGCTCGGTGCCCGTTTCGTCGATCATGGGCGCGATCCTGCCCTGCCGCCGCGCGTGGGGTCGATTACCCCGCAGGTAAGCAGATCCTGCGGGCGTTGCGCACCCGAGATCTCGGCATCGGTTCGATATCGGTCCGCAAGGGGTGAAACGCTTCGCGGTGTGCGCGGGTATCAGGACATGAACCCGTTGAACAGGAGAAACGCGATGACCGACCTCCGGCCGTTCTATCGGCAAGTGCAAACGCACTACGACGTCTCGGACGAGTTCTACGCGCTGTTCCTCGACCCCTCGATGACCTATAGCTGCGCCTATTTCGAGCGCCCCGACATGACGCTCGAAGAAGCGCAGCGCGCCAAGATCGATCTCTCGCTCGGGAAGCTCGACCTGCGATCGGGAATGACACTGCTCGACATCGGCTGCGGCTGGGGTGCGACGATGCTGCGCGCCGCCACCGAGTACGGCGCCAAGGTCGTCGGCCTGACGCTCAGCCGCAACCAGTACGACTATGTCCGGGCCATGATCGACCGGAAGCGCCTCACAGGTGCCGAGGTCCGGTTGCAGGGCTGGGAAGAGTACGACGGCAAAGCCGACCGCATCGTCAGCATCGGCGCGTTCGAGCATTTCCGGCGCGAGCGCTACGCGACATTCTTCGAACGCTGTCATCGGATGCTGCCGCCGGGCGGGCGAATGCTCCTGCACACCATCGTCGGCTACACCCTCGACGACCTCCGGCGTATGAAAATTCCCGTGACCAGGGAGCATGCGCTCTTCCACATCTTCATCAAGCGGGAGATCTTCCCGGGCGGCCAGCTGCCGCAACCGGCCGAGGTGACTCGGCTCGCCGGTCGCGTCGGCCTGGGCACCGAGAAGATCCAGGAGCTGCGACCGCACTACGCGCGCACTCTCGACTGCTGGGCACAGGCGCTACGCGAGCACCGTGCCGAAGCGATCGCGATCGCGTCCGAAGAGGTCTATGAGCGCTACATGAAGTACCTCACCGGCTGCGCGGCGAATTTCCGTAGCGGGCATATCGACGTCATGCAGTTCACGCTGGTGAAGGAGGGCGTCTCCCGGTAGCCGCGGTTCAGCCGCCGAAGGATCCGGTGTGCGGCCGCGGCGGCAGCAACCGCCACGGGCCGCAGTTCTCGGTCCGGAACGCGACGTCGGTCGGCTTGATCTCCACGCGGACCGGGCTGAGCCGGGTGAAGTTGTTGGCGATGATGTTCTGCATGTTCGTGTTGTCCCCCTCGACCTTCCACAGCCTGCGCCAGTCGCAGCCGAAGGCCGGATCGGAAGTGCCCGGCGCCTCCCATACGCCGGGGAGGATGTCTACGCCGACCAGGTAGACGCCGTCCTGCGGCATGGTGTTCGCCGGTTCGGCCGCCGCCGTCCCCGCGGCCAGCAGGGTGACCGCGGAGGCCGTGGCCCCCGCGAGTAGAAGCGTGCTTGCACGCATAAGGGTGTTCTCCTCGACTGTGCTACCGCCGCGTCGCGGCTGTCGTTCTCCCGCCCTCGCGGCGGACTCGGGAGATCCCCGCATCTCCGCGGCCACACTTACCAGAACAGACCCTGTGGTGTGCCCGAATCCGGGGATTCCTGTGCTGCCGAACAACGCCGCGGGCTCCAGTCGCGCGATATGTCGTCGGGCCCAGCTATTGGCGCTGCTGCCCGCAACACAGTGGGCTCTCCGACCGGCACGATCCCGAACTACCAGGGCATTTCCGACGCATTCGGCGTGCCGTTCGGCTCTGTGTCGACCCGGGTGATATACGCTCTGCGATCTCTGCGCAAACTGTCGCAGCGCGCCTGACGGCAATGCGCGGTGCAGGCTGTAACACTTCGATAACGCGCCTTGCCTTGCTGAGACAGGCGTTGCCAGAGTGAATCGTGGGTTTGGTGTTACAAGTGGGAAGGGAGGGGTGCCCCATCCCGGGGCACCGACCGCACTATGAAGCCAAGCATCATCAAGGCCGGTATCTGTACCGCCGTCACGGCCGCGGTAACGATGACGTTGTCCGGTTTGCTCCCTGCCACCGCGCAGGCTGCACCGGCATCGCCGAACATGGCGAACAAACTCGCAGGCAGAACCGTATTCCTCGATCCCGGACACCAGGGGTCGAATCACTCCGAAAACCTTGCCAGACCGGTCGGCGACGGTCGCGGCGGTACGAAGGACTGCCAGACCACCGGCATGAACACGATCAACGGCGTTCCGGAACACACGATCAACTGGAACGTCAGCCAGATGGTCAAAACCGCGCTGGAGGGACTGGGCGCGCGGGTTGTGCTGAGCCGCCAGGACGACACGGGCTGGGGTGGCTGCATCGATGACCGGGCGAACGCGGCGACGCAGTCCGGCGCCGCCGTGGCCGTGAGCATCCATGCCGACAGCGCGCCCGCGGAGTATCGCGGCTTCCACCTGATCGTCCCGGAACTGCCCGTTCCGAACGCGATCGTCAATCAGGTCCAGTCCGGAGCGGGACTGGCCGCGTCGCAGGCGGTGCGCGACGCGTACCGGCAGGCGGGCTTCGTCTCGGCGAACTACGGCGGCGTGACGGACGGCATGCAGACCCGCAAGGATGTCGCCGGGCCCGCGCTGACCGCGGTGCCGCTCGTTTTCCTCGAGATGGGCAACGGAGCCAATCCCGAGGACGCCGCGCTGCTCGAGACGGCGCAAGGCCAGCTGAAACACGCGATCGCCCTCACCACCGGGCTGGTCGGCTACCTGCTCGGTACACCGCAGGCGGGTGCGCCGTCGGATCAGTCGGCGGTGCAGCCCATTCCGCAACCGGGCACGCCGTCCGACCGCCCGGCGGGGGAGCAGAGCACTCCGCAGGGGCAGACGACCCCGGGCACGCCGCAAGGTCAGACCGTCCCTGGTGTGCCGCAAAGCCAGACGATCCCGGGGATGCCGCAGGGTCAGACGACCCCGGGCACTCCGCAGGGTCAGACCGTCCCTGGTGTGCCGCAGGGTCAGACGATCCCGGGAGTGCCGCAGGGGCAGACGATCCCGGGAGTGCCGCAGGGGCAGACCGTCCCTGGTGTGCCGCAGGGGCAGACGGTCCCGGGCACACCGCAGTCGCAATCCACACCGGGCACTCCGGCGACACCGAACGCGCCGGGCACCGCTCAGTCGCCGAGCACACCGTATTCGCAGCAAGTCCCCGGATTCACCGTGACCCCGGGCTCGATCATGGAGTTGCTGCTGCCTCTGGCGCAATCGCTCGGCTTGGACGACAACGCCATCAGCACGGAGTTGATCGACCTGGCCTACACCCTGGCGGGCATGCTGCTGGGCCCCGCGAAATAGTCCGCACACCGAACCCACCGGACGCCATCCTCGCCACATCGAGGATGGCGTCCGGCTTTTTCGCACACTCATGCCGCGCAGTAGGGTGAGCGGAATGGCTGACCGGATTCCTGTTGTGCTCGTCGCGGGGTTTCTCGGTTCCGGGAAGACCACGCTGCTCAACCACCTGCTGCGGAACAATCGGGGTACCCGGATCGGCGTGGTTGTCAATGACTTCGGCGCGATCAACATCGACTCCATGCTGGTCGCGGGGCAGGTCGACGCCATGGTCTCGCTGGGCAACGGGTGCGTGTGCTGCGCGGTCGACGTCACCGAGCTGGACGCGTTGTTCACCCGCCTCGCGCAGCCGCGCGCCCAGATCGACGTGATCGTGGTCGAGGCAAGCGGCCTGGCCGAGCCGCGCAATCTGGTCCGGATGGTCGTCGGCAGCGACAACCCGCGCATCCGCTACGGCGGCTTGGTCGAAGTGGTCGACGCCGAGCAGTTCCCGGAGAGCAGCGCACGCCATCCCGAGCTGCGCACGCATCTGCGGCTGGCCGATCTGGTGGTGGTGAACAAGGCCGACCGGGTGTCGCCGGAGCAGCTGGCCCGGCTGCGTGCGGACGTCGCCGCGCTGGTCGGCCCCGCGCCGGTGTACGCGACGACGCACGGCCGGATCGATCCGGGGCTGCTGTTCGACGAACCGCTGCGGGAAACGCCTCGCGTGGCCGAACAACTGAGCTTCGACGAACTGCTCGCCGAGCACGACCACGACGATGACCACACCGGGCACCGCCATCTGCACGACGACTACACCAGCGTCTCGTTCACCAGTGGACGCGAGCTGGACCCGCGCAAATTGATCGGCTTCCTGGAGGACCCGCCGCCGGGTCTGTTCCGGGCCAAGGGTTTCGCCGCGTTCGGCGTGGCAGACGAACGCAGGAAGTTCGTCCTGCACATGGTCGGCCGCCACATCGTCTTCGAACCGGGCAGCTGGTCGCGGGGCGAATCCCGTGGCGCGCGGCTGGTGCTCATCGGTGCCGGACTGCACACCGACGCGGCCCTGGCCCGGCTGCGGGACTCCGTGCACGACGCCGAGGTCCCCCTCGACCCGCAGAGCATGCTCGGCGTCTGGCGCTACACACCACACTGAGCGCAGCTCGCCACGTTTCGCCGGGACCGATTCGGTACTGGCAACGAGCGGTCCGGCGCACCGCCGCGTACGTTCATCGAGGCAGCCGAGGACACCGTGACGCGCGATGACGTCGACGTTCTCGCGATCGCCGCCGAGGTACTCCGGTCACCCGCAGGCATTCACCCATTCGGACAGGCCGTCGGCGAACAATTGCCGTTTCCAGATCGGGACTTCGTGTTTGATCCGATCGACCAGTTCCGCGCACACGGCGAACGCCTCGCCGCGATGCGCCGCCGCCACCGCGACGACGATCGCACGATCGCCGATGGCGAGCGAGCCGACGCGGTGCACGGCGGCGACCGGCAAGCCGTGCAAGGTGGCGACTTCCGCGCAGACGGTGTGCAGGAATCGCTCCGCCTGCGGATGCGCGGAGTACTCCAGAGCCGAAACGGCCTGTCCGCCATCGTGATCGCGGACCTTCCCGGCGAACACCACGACCGCGCCGTAGTGCGGTCCGGTCACCGCCGCCTCGACCTCATCGGGATCGAGCGGCTGGTCGCTGATCCGGGCCAGCCGGACCGTGGCCTCAGCCGTTGTCATGACTACCACCTCCGGCTACTTGTGCGAGCAGATGATCCAGCAGCGGTTCCAGCACCGCCATGCCGTCTTCGACGCCGCCGGGCGATCCGGGCAGGTTCACGATCACCGAGCGGCCCGCGAGCCCGGCCACCCCGCGGCTCAGCGCGGCGAGCGGGAATTTCGCGGTGCCGCGCTGCCGGATCGCCTCCGCCACGCCGGGGAGCTCGCGGTCCAGCAGCGCGAGGGTGGCTTCGGGGGTCGCGTCGGTGGGGGAGGCGCCGGTCCCGCCGGTGCTGATCACCAGCGCGGGCTCGAAGCGCAGCGCGTCGGCCAGACCGTACTCGATATCGTCGTCGGCATAAACCAGTGGACCACGCACCGAGAAGCCGAGATCGGCAAGCCATTCCACAAGCACGGGGCCGGTGGTGTCGACCCGGGTACCCGCCGCGACGCCCGTGGAGGAGACCAGCACCACGGCCGAGCGCTCGACCTCGTCGAATTCCGGCTCGGTGTCCTCCGAGAATTCCTCCGCACCGGCCGAAGCGTTCTCGTCGTCGGGTTGCGCAATCGTCGTTTCCGGCTGCTCCGGGGTGGCCGGTCGTTCCCAATGTCCGTGCTTGCCGCCCTCTTTGGTGAGCAACCGCACGTCGGTGAGCGTCGCCGCGGGATCCACCGCCTTCACCATGTCGTGCAGCGTGAGACCCGCGACCGCGACCGCGGTGAGCGCCTCCATCTCGACCCCGGTCGGTCCCTTGGTCTTCGCGGTGGCCTCGATCGTGATGGTGGTGTCGGTGAATCCGAACTCGACCAGCACCGACGAGAGCGCCAGCTGATGACACAGCGGGATCAGTTCCGAGGTCTTCTTGGCTCCCGCGATGCCCGCGATGCGCGCGGTGGACAGCACGTCCGCCTTCGGCATGTTGTCGGCGCGCACCAGCGCGACCACCTCGGCCGTGGTGCGCAACTCGCCCGCGGCGACGGCGATCCGGGTGGTGTCGTTCTTGGCGCTCACATCGACCATGCGGGCGCGACCTTCGTTGTCGACGTGGGACAGCTCACTCATAGTGACCACACTCGCACAAGCGCGCCCGCGGGCAGCGCGGTGACCTCGGCGGGCACATCGATCAGCACGTCCGCCCACGCCATGCCCGCCACCAGATGCGAGCCGGGTCCCGACACCACCTCGACCGCCTTCGGGCGCCGGTGCAGCGGGCGTGATTCCTCGGACCGGTCGCGGACCAGCTTGCCGCGCAGGAATTGCCGCTTGCCCTCCGGGGAGCGCGGCACGGCGGTGAGCAGCGGAAGTTCGTAACAGTCCACCTCGGGCAAGCCGGCGAGGTGGCGCAGGATCGGGCGGGCGAACACTTCGAACGACACCATCGTGCTGACCGGGTTGCCCGGGAAACTGAGCACCGGCACCCCGTCGACGACACTGAGCCCCTGCGGCCCCCCTGGCTGCATCGCCACCGAGCCGAACTGTCCACCGAGCGGCTCGAGCACGTCCTTGACCACCTCGAAGTCGCCCTTGGACACGCCACCGGAGGTGAACACCACATCGGCCGCCTTGGTCGCGGCGGACAGCAGCGCGCGGAATCGCGCCGGATCGTCGGGGCTGTGCGCCACCGAGACCACCTCGACCCCGTTGGCCGCGAGCGCGGCGGCCAACGCGACGCCGTTGGAGTTGTAGATCTGTCCGGGGCGTAGCGCGGCTCCCGCGGCCACCAACTCGTCGCCGGTGGTGATGACCGCGCCGCGCACGGCGCCGAACACCGCCACCGTCGGCAGTCCGACCGCGGCGAGAGCCGCGACGTGCTGGGGCGCGAGCATGGTTCCCGCGCGGACGAGCAGGTCGCCGGTCCGGACGTCGGTGCCCGGTTCGCGCACGAATTCGCCTGCGCCGCGGCCGCGTTCGATGGTCACCGTGTTGTCGTCGGCGTGCGTGTCCTCGACCGGAACCACGCAGTCCGCGCCGGGCGGCAGCGGTGCGCCGGTCATCACCTTCACGGCCGCGCCGTGCGGCAGTGGCGTGCGGCCGGGAGCGCCGGCGGCGACCACACCGGCCAGCGGCAGCGTGACCGGCGCGACCAGCACGGACTCCGCCCGCACCGCGTACCCGTCCATCGCGGAATTGCGGAACACCGGCAGGTCGATCGGCGAACGGACGTCCTCGGCCAGCTGCCTGCCCAGCGCCCGCGACACCGCGACGGACTGGACCGCGCGCGCGGCCAGCGGCCGCAGCAGCTGTTCGATGCTGTCGCGGTAGTCGTCGACGGGCCTGGCCGAAACGCTCGCGGGCCGGGGGTTCATGCGGTCAGCCTAACTCCCTTTGCCAGGGACTTTCCGTCTCCACCGCCTGCGCCGATCCGGTGACCGGGTGTGCTGCTATGTCGCGGTCATCGACATGTGGGCGCCTCACCGCCGGGGCCCCGCCGCGGTGAGCCATCGGTGGACCTTCCGCCCGCTGCCGATTCGGGCCCGCCGGTCATAATGGACGTGTGACTCTGGTCGAGATCGGGATTCCCGCCGTACGTTCCGGGCGTCCCTCGCTCGACGGCCGTCCCGACACCCCCCATTTGCTGGATCGTTTCGGACGCGTCGCCCGAGACCTGCGTGTCTCCATCACCGAGAAGTGCTCGCTGCGCTGTACCTACTGCATGCCGGAGGAGGGGCTGCCGGAGATTCCCCGGCACGAACTGCTCACCGTGGACGAGATCGTGCGGCTGGTGCGCCTCGCGGTGCGCGATCTGGGGGTGCGTGAGGTCCGTTTCACCGGGGGCGAGCCGCTGATGCGCCGCGAGCTGGAGCAGATCATCGCCGGCTGCCACGCGGAGGTCCCGCACATCCCGCTGGCCATGACGACCAACGCTGTCGGGCTCGAGCACCGTGCCCGCGGGCTCGCCGCCGCCGGGCTGCACCGGGTGAACGTGTCGCTGGACACGGTCGACCGGGCCGGTTTCCACCAGTTGACCCGGCGCGATCGTCTCGAATCCGTGTTCGCCGGTATCCGCGCCGCACGCGACGCCGGACTGGCCCCGATCAAGGTCAACGCCGTGCTGATGCGCGAAACCATCGCCGGCGCACCGGATCTGCTGCGCTGGTGCCTGGACGAGGGCTGCGAGCTGCGGTTCATCGAGGAGATGCCGCTCGACGCCGACCACGAGTGGGCCCGGGCCAACATGGTCACCGCCGCCGAACTGCTCGACGTGCTCGGCACTCGGTTCCAGCTCACCGAGTCCGGGCGCTCCGATCCGTCGGCCCCGGCGGAGAAGTGGCTGGTCGACGGCGGGCCGGGCACCGTGGGCATCATCGCCACGGTCACCCGCAAGTTCTGTGACACCTGCGACCGCACCCGCCTCACCGCGGACGGCATGCTGCGGTCCTGCCTGTTCAGTGATCAGGAGTTCGACCTGCGCCAGGCGCTGCGTTCCGGCGCCGGCGACGAGGAACTCGCGACGCTCTGGCGCGGCGCGATGTGGAACAAGTGGGCGGGGCATGGCATCGACGCCGAGGGCTTCGTCCCGCCGGAGCGGACGATGGGAGCCATCGGTGGTTGAGATCCGCTACTTCGCCGCGATCGCCGACGCGGTCGGCAAGGACAGCGAGACCCTGGACTTTCCGGCCGGCGCCACGGTGGGCGACCTGCGCGCCACCCTTGCGGCCGCCTACGGCCCCGGCCTGGACAAGATGCTGTCGGTGTGCGCCTACCTGATCGGCGACGAACTCACCCGCGACCCCGCGGCCGCCCTCAGCTCGCGTGTCGACGTACTCCCGCCGTTCGCGGGCGGATAGGCGTACCTCCGCCTTCGCTCCGGCCGTGCGCGTTGTGCGTACCCCGGCCTTCGCTCCGGCCGTGCGCGTTGTGCGTACCCCGCCTTCGCTCCGGCCGTGCGCTGCGTCCGGCTGTGCCTCGTGAATATTCGGTGCGCGGGGGTGTAGAAATCGGCACGCGCGGTTCGTCGTCCTGATAGATGGGGTATCCGACCCCGTCGATGCGAGGAAGGATGACGCTATGCACTACCTGGCGACACTGGTGGGACGCGAAGACGGACCCGGTGCCCGGCCCGGCACGCCGGAGTTCGAAGCCGAGGTGGCGAAGTACGCGGCGTTCGAGGAGCGCGAGGCTGCGGCGGTCGCCGGCGGCGCGGCGCTGTTCCCCTCCGCCGACGCGCTGCACATCCGGCGCAGCGGAGGACAGACGCTGGTCACCGATGGCCCGTACGCCGAGCAGGCCGAGGTCGTCGGCGGATTCTATGTGTTCGAAGCCGCCGACCTGGACGAGGCGATCCGGCTGGCGCGGCAGGTGCCCGCCGCGGAGGACGGGGCGGTCGAAGTGCGCCCGATGGCGATGTGGTCGCCGCACGACACCCCGCGCGCGGATTGGTGGCTGGCGCTGTTGTGGGAGGCTCCGGACGCGGTGATCGTGCCGGACACTCCGGAGTGGGACGACGCCGTCGCCGAACATCAGCGCTTCGGTGCGAAGTACGCGGCGGAAATCCGCGGTGGTGGGGCGCTGCAACCGCCGTCCTCGGCGACCACGGTGCGGGTGCGCGACGGGCAGACGCTGCTCACCGACGGGCCGTACGCGGAGTTCGCCGAGGTGGTGGACGGGCTGTACTTGTTCACCGCGCCGGACCGAGCGCGGGCGGCCGAGATCGCCTCGGCCATCCCGCTGGGCGAGCGTGGGCGCGCCGAGGTGCGTCAGGTCGTGGATCTGGGCGACTGACGTGCGGACCGGTCCGGCCGCGACGATCGACGCCGTCTACCGCGCCGAGTTCGGCCGGGCGCTCGCGACGGTGGCCAGGATGGTCGGCGATATCGGCCTGGCCGAGGACGCCGTGCAGGAGGCATTCGCCGAGGCACTGCGCACCTGGCCCGAGCGCGGACTGCCGTCCAACCCGGGCGGCTGGATCACCACGACCGCCCGCAACAGAGCGCTGGACCGGCTGCGGCGCGAGTCGGCCAGGGCGGTCAAGGAACATGACGCGGTTGCGACGCGAGCACCGAACGAGGAGGCCGAGGTGTCGCCGGTGCCGGACGACCAACTGCGGATGATCTTCGCCTGCTGCCACCCGGCGCTGTCGCGGCCCTCGCAGGTGGCCTTGACGCTGCGCCTGGTGTGCGGCCTGCGCACGGCCGAGATAGCGCGTGCCTTTCTGCAACCGGAACATACGGTGGCGCAACGGCTCACACGCGCGAAGGCGAAGATCCGTCAGGCGGGCATCCCCCTGCGGGTGCCGCCCCCGCATCTGATGCCCGAGCGAATCCCTGGCGTACTGGCGTGCGTGTATCTGGTGTTCACCGAGGGATACTTCGCGACATCGGGCCCTTCCGCCGTGCGAGACGAGCTGTGCGATGAAGCGATTCGACTCGGCAGGCTGCTGTGCGGGTTGCTGCCGCGCGAACCCGAGGCGCGTGCGCTGCTGGCGCTGATGCTGTTACAGGACAGCCGCCGAAACCAACGGCGGCGCGGCGACGGGGAATTGGTGCCGTTGGAGGAACAGGATCGGTCGCGGTGGGACCGAGCAGCGGTCCGGGCCGGGCTGGATTGCCTGAGGTCGGCCGAGGCCGATGGTGGCGGCCCGTACCTGGTGCAGGCGCGAATCGCTGCCGCGCACGCGACGGCGCCGAGCTGGGCGCAGACCGATTGGCACTCGATCGTCGCGGAGTACGACGAACTACTCCGGCTCGCACCGTCGCCTGCGGTGTCGGTGAGCCGCGCCGTGACCGTGGGTTTCGCCCGGGGGTTCGACGCGGGGCTGGCCGCCCTGGACGAGGTTGCCGACGACCCGCGGCTGGCCGGATCGCACCTGGTTCCGTCGACCCGCGCCGACCTGTTGCGACGTGGCGGACGGTGGCGGGAGGCCGCGCAGAGCTATCGCGCGGCGCTGGAACTGGCAGGCAACGACCAGGTGCGGCGGTTTCTGGCGCGCCGCCTCGTGGAGGTCGAGTCGGCGCGCTGAGCGCTCAGCGCCACCAGGTGTCCAGCGGCGTGACCGGAACGGTCCGCTTGTGCCGGGTGTTCAGATAGATGGATTCGACCTTGGCGGCGACTTCCGCGCTCACCTCGTTGCCTTCCAGGTAATCGTCGATCTCGCTGTAGCGCAGGCCGAGCGCCTCTTCGTCGGGCAGCGCGGGCCGCTCGTCCTCCAGGTCGGCCGTGGGGACCTTGGACCAGATGCTGGGGGGCGCACCGAGTTCTTGCAGCAGCGCCGCGCCCTGGCGCTTGGTGAGGCCGGTGAGCGGGGTCAGATCGACGCCGCCGTCGCCGTACTTGGTGAAGAAGCCGGTGACCGCCTCCGCCGCGTGGTCGGTGCCGACCACCAGCAAGTTCTCCTGCCCGGCCAGGGCGTACTGGATCACCATGCGTTCGCGCGCCTTGATGTTGCCGCGTACGAAGTCGCGCAGCTTGTCCACGCCCAGCGCGGTGGCCGCCTCGGCGGCCGCCGCGTTCGCGCTGGGGCGGACGTTCACCACGACCTGGCGGTCCGGCTGGACGAACTTCAGCGCGATCCTCGCGTCGGCCTCGTCGGCCTGTACTCCGTAGGGCAGCCGGACGGCGAGAAACGTCGCGTCCGCGCCCTCGGCGCGCAGCTCTTCGGCCGCGAGCTGGCAGAGCCGGCCGGTGAGGGCGCTGTCCTGTCCGCCGCTGATCCCGAGGACGAAACCCCGTGCGGGAGTGGCGTTCA
This sequence comes from Nocardia sp. Marseille-Q1738, assembly GCF_965283145.1. NCBI lineage: Bacteria > Bacillati > Actinomycetota > Actinomycetes > Mycobacteriales > Nocardiaceae > Nocardia > Nocardia sp. Marseille-Q1738. Next base: position 468,740 of record NZ_CBDIMS010000002.1, read on the forward strand.
GATAATCCTTGAGGAAATCGATCCGCCGCCGCACTTCGGTCTTCGGCTCGATCGTGGGCTGGACGCCCAATTCGCTGATGATCTGTTCGCGCAGGTTCCGCATGGCGCCCGAGTCTACTGGCGATTCATCGGGTGACAACGCGCCGAACGAGGCTCGCCCAGTTGTCGCCGACCTGCTCGCGGGTGTATCCCTGGACGTGCATCTGGTGCATCACGAGTGCCGCGCCCAGTGTCCCTAGGAGCGCGTCGGCGACCAGCGGGATCTCGCCGGGCGCTTCGGCCTGCCGCAGCAGCATCGTGACGTGGGCGCGCAGCAGTCCGTAGGGCGCGCCGGAATAACGGTCCCCGGCCTCGCCGAGTTCGGCGGCGCGGTGCAGTTCACCTTCCAGTTCGATGTCCAGCAGCCGGGCCCGCCCGAAGGCGACCAGTCGTTCCACCGGCGCGGCGCCGGGGCCGAGCGGTGGCGGCCCGAAGATGAACGCCTCCTGGAACTTTCGATCGGAGTGGTCGAGCAGCGCGAGCATCAGGCCCGACCGGCTGCCGAACCGGCGGAACACCGTGCCCTTACCGACTCCGGCGCGCTTGGCCAGCGCGTCCATGGTGAGGCTGTCGACGCCTTGTTCGCGCACCAACTGGTGGGCCGCGTCCAGCAGGAGTTGGCGGTTGCGCGCCGCGTCGGCACGCTCGGCGGGCTGCGACGTGCCGGGCAGCGGCGCGCCGACGTCGAGCAGGCGGCGCCCGCGTGGCGGTGGTGCGTCGGATGTGGGGTAGTTCACAGCGCTCACGCAGACTCCGCGGGAAGTAATCGGACCGCAGTCCGGTTGGTCTGGGGTGACAGTACGGACACCACATTCAGTACACCAGGAGTTCTCATGAGCGAGCGAAGCGAGCGAGTCATCAACACAGCGCCCTCTGGGCCCGACGGAGCCGAGCGCCAGCGAGGCGCAGTCGGGAGCCAGACTCGCATCCTCGCACTTGTCGGTAGCCTCCGTGCCGCCTCGGTCAACCGCCAGCTCGCCGAGACCGCCGCGCAGACCGCCCCGGAGGGTGTCGAGGTCACCCTCTACGAAGGGCTCGCCGACATCCCGTTCTACAACGAGGACATCGACGTTCCCGGTTCCGTGCCCGCCGCCGCTCGAGCGCTGCGCGACGCGGTCGCCGAGGCGGACGGCCTGCTGGTGGTGACGCCGGAGTACAACGGCACGCTGTCGGCGGTGCTGAAGAACGCGATCGACTGGGCCTCCCGTCCGTACGGCGCCGGGTCCATCACGGGCAAGCCCGCCGCCGTGGTCAGCGCGTCGGTCAGCCCGAACGCGGCGCAGTGGGCGCACGGGGACGCGGTCAAGGCGCTCGGCGTGGCGGGCGCGAAGGTCGTCGAGTCCGCGCACCTGCACTTCGGTGTGATCGGAGAGCGGTTCGCCTCCTCGCATCCGCGCGATGACGCGGAGGCGCTGACCGAGCTGGCGAGCACGGTGCGCGAACTGGTCGAGGCCACCCGCGGCGAGCTGGCGTCCGTGTAAGCTCCACTCCCGGTCTCCGCCGAGGGCCGTCGTTACCGCGGTAGCGACGGCCCTCGGCGTTTGTTCGATGTTTGCTATCAGTTAGCTGAAGCTCTCATGAGTGATCTGCGTCACTCTTTTGCCGGAGGGTGAATCGAGCATCCTGGTACTTCTCCCCGTGGAATTTCATCAATGTGACTCGCTACATGTCGTGTTGGATGAATCTGTCGGCCACTAGGTGTAGTGTCTTCGGTACTGGAAGAGGGCGCGAGAACGAGACGGCCAACCGTGGCTGATCAGGGGCTTCGGGTCCGGATCCAGGAGTTTGCGCAGTATGTCGGATCGTGCATCGCTAGCGACTGCTTGCAGGTCGCTCGAAACGATCGGCATACGGATCACAGGCTGTGGATCAGGCACAAGGAGAGAGGGACATCAATGACCGTCACCGTGTACACCAAGCCCGCTTGCGTCCAGTGCAACGCCACCTACAAGGCCCTCGACAAGGTCGGCGTGGACTACGAGGTCATCGATATCTCGGAGAACGACGAGGCGCGTGACTACGTCATGGCGCTCGGGTACTTGCAGGCGCCGGTCGTGGTGGCCGGAGACGATCACTGGTCGGGCTTCCGGCCCGACCGCATCAAGTCGCTCGCGACCGTGGCGGCCTGATCGCGTCCACCGCTTCCGGTTCATCCGAGGGGCCGTCCTGAGAAGAGGAAGTCGACCATGTCGGAGACGACGGCGCTGGTCTACTTCTCCAGCGCTTCGGAGAACACACATCGTTTCGTCGAGAAGCTGGGTCTCCCGGCGACTCGCATCCCACTGCACACCGCCGACTCACTGCGCGTCGACCGACCGTACGTGCTGATCGTTCCCACTTACGGGGGCGGTCGGCACGTATTGGGGGGCAACCGTTCCGAGAAGGATTTCGTCCCGCGGCAGGTCGCCAAGTTCCTGAACGATCCGCACAACCGGTCGCTGCTGCGCGGCGTCATCGCGGCGGGCAACACGAACTTCGGCGACACCTATTGCTATGCGGGCGAACTGATCTCGCGCAAATGCGGGGTGCCGTACCTGTATCGCTTCGAACTCATGGGAACCGCTGAGGACGTCGAACGCGTCCGAGAGGGATTGGGATTGTTTTGGCAACAGCAACGACAGCACCGACCGGAAAAACAGCTCGCTTAGAGCAGCCCCCGGTCCGCGGCGCCGAAGCGGGCGAGGTCCTGGACTACCACGCTCTCAACGCGATGCTGAACCTGTACGGCCCGGACGGCGAGATCCAGTTCGACAAGGACCGTGAGGCCGCCCACCAGTACTTCTTGCAGCACGTCAACCAGAACACCGTCTTCTTCCACAACCTGGACGAGAAGCTGGACTACCTGATCGAGGAGAACTACTACGAGGGGGAGGTTCTCGATCAGTACAGCCGCGGGTTCATCAAGAAGCTGTTCAAGCAGGCCTACGCCAAGAAGTTCCGGTTCCCCACCTTCCTCGGCGCGTTCAAGTACTACACCTCGTACACGCTGAAGACCTTCGACGGCAAGCGTTACCTGGAGCGGTTCGAGGATCGGGTCTGCATGGTCGCGCTCACCCTCGCCGCCGGTGACGAGGTGCTGGCGAGCAAGCTGGTGGACGAGATCATCGAGGGCCGTTTCCAGCCGGCCACGCCGACCTTCCTGAACTCGGGCAAGAAGCAGCGCGGCGAGCCGGTGTCGTGCTTCCTGCTGCGCATCGAGGACAACATGGAGTCCATCGGGCGCTCGATCAACTCCGCGCTGCAACTGTCCAAGCGCGGCGGTGGTGTCGCTTTGCTGCTGAGCAACATTCGCGAGCACGGCGCGCCGATCAAGAAGATCGAGAATCAGAGCTCTGGCGTCATCCCGATCATGAAGCTGCTGGAGGACTCGTTCTCCTACGCCAACCAGCTCGGTGCGCGTCAGGGCGCGGGCGCGGTCTACCTGCACGCGCACCACCCCGATATCTACCGGTTCCTGGACACCAAGCGGGAGAACGCGGACGAGAAGATCCGCATCAAGACTCTCTCGCTGGGCGTGGTCATCCCGGACATCACCTTCGAACTGGCCAAGAAGAACGAGGACATGTACCTGTTCTCGCCTTACGACGTGGAGCGCATCTACGGCAAGCCGTTCGCCGACATCGACGTCACCGAGAAGTACCACGAGATGGTCGACGACAAGCGCATCCGCAAGTCGAAGATCAAGGCGCGCGAGTTCTTCCAGACCATCGCGGAGCTGCAGTTCGAGTCCGGCTACCCGTACATCATGTTCGAGGACACGGTGAACCGGGCCAACCCGATCGCGGGCAAGATCACCCACTCCAACCTGTGCTCGGAGATCCTGCAGGTGTCCACGCCGTCGGAGTTCAACGACGACCTGTCCTACGCGAAGGTGGGCAAGGACATCTCCTGCAACCTCGGGTCGCTGAACATCGCCAAGACGATGGACTCACCCGACTTCGCCCAGACCATCGAGGTGGCCATCCGGGCGCTGACCGCGGTGTCGGACCAGACGCACATCTACTCGGTGCCGTCCATCGAGCAGGGCAACAACCAGTCCCATGCGATCGGCCTCGGGCAGATGAACCTGCACGGCTACCTGGCGCGGGAGCGGATCCACTACGGGTCGGAAGAGGGCATCGACTTCACCGACATCTACTTCTACACCGTCGTCTATCACGCGATTCGGGCGTCGAACAAGCTCGCCATCGAGCGCGGCACCTACTTCGGCGGCTTCCCGGAATCGAAGTACGCCAGCGGTGAGTACTTCGACAAGTACACCGATCAGGTGTGGGAGCCGAAGACCGATCGCGTGCGGCAGCTGTTCGCCGACGCGGGCGTGCACATCCCGACCCAGGACGACTGGCGTGAGCTGAAGGCCTCGGTCATGGAGCACGGCATCTACAACCAGAACCTGCAGGCGGTGCCGCCGACCGGCTCGATCTCCTACATCAACCACTCCACCAGCTCCATCCACCCGGTGGCGTCGAAGATCGAGATCCGCAAGGAAGGCAAGATCGGGCGCGTCTACTACCCGGCGCCCTACATGACCAACGACAACCTCGAGTACTACGAGGACGCCTACGAGATCGGCTACGAGAAGATCATCGACACCTACGCCGCGGCCACCCAGCACGTGGACCAGGGCCTGTCGCTGACGCTGTTCTTCAAGGACTCCGCCACCACCCGCGACCTCAACCGCGCCCAGATCTACGCCTGGCGCAAGGGCATCAAGACGCTCTACTACATCCGGCTGCGCCAAATGGCTTTGGAGGGAACCGAAGTCGAGGGTTGCGTGTCCTGCATGCTGTGAGGTCATCCATCCGATGGGATGGATATCGATGCAGGGCATGAATATGCCCTGCATCGGTCCGTGCAGCGCTGAGTAGACGCCGTGCTGATCCCGCCGTGCTGTTGATCGGTTCGTCGGAGTGGAGGCCCTAGGCATTGGTAGTCGCAGCCATGCGCTCTAAACTGGGGCTATTGCCTGATGTGGTCTCAGGTGAGACCATATATGCATGAGCGAGATGTCTGTGGCTGCTGCGGCTGCAGAGCTGGCTGTGACCCCTCGGCAGGTTGCTCGGCTCGCGCAAGCGGGCGAGCTCGATGTGGTTCGCGAAATCGGTGGTGTGTTCTTGCTGGATTCGGCCTCGGTTCACCGGTGGGCTCAGGCGCGCCGGTATCGGGGCAGGCCGTGGAGCGAGGGCGTTGCGTGGGCTGCGCTGGCGTGGATGTCCGGCCAGCCGGTGGACTGGATCTCGTCGGCGCAAATGACCAGGCTCAAGCATCGCTTACGACGCTCGAGCGCGCAGGAAGTAGCTTTCCTCGCGCGGCGACGCGCGAGGACGCATCGTTTGAGCGGATGGGACGAGAGCGTGGAAGGCATCCTCGACTGCCTCGTTGCCAGTGGCGTGAGCGCCCTCGAGCGCAAAGATCTTGCAGCTAGGTTCGGTTTGGCGGAGAGCAGTCGAGGTATCGAGGGGTATGTGCTCGACGAGGATTTCGAGACGGTTGTCAACGGCTTCGGCCTGATAGCAGATGGCGGCGAGCGCGATGTTGTCGTCCGGGTAACGACTTCGAATGTATTCGCCGACGAGCAAGCGCCGTTGGCGGCGGTCGCCGTCGACTTGATGGATTCGCTCGACACTCGTGAGCGCAGCGCCGGTGCCCGCGTGCTTCAGGAATTGCTGGATGGCATCCGTTAACCGCCCGGAGTGGAAGGTGCCGACTCCCACGGGCGGTTGGGGTCCACCATGGCCGCAGGCCGCCGAGCTTGCTCAGGCGATTCCATCCGAGGCGCGATGGTACTCAAAGGCGCTGCCTACAAGGAGGACTCGCGTGATCGGGGCCGACATCTGGACGACAATCCTGGCTTGTACGGTCGAGAATCCGGTGCGAGAGCGGATGCGGATGGAAGGCAGCGACCGGAGTCGAGTTCGCGTCCTTGCGGAGGAATTGAGGAGTATCGACCATCGGGCTTGGCTCGGTGTCTCGGCAGAGGCTCGGAAGCGAGGCCACGCCGCGTTACGGCTGATGGCACAAGATCCTTTATCCGGTGGGCAAAGACCAGGAATCCGGACGAGGCGACATTGATCGAGCGATGTCGCCGTCGCCTCGTAACGCCCGCTCCCGGGCGGAATCGCGGCCATCGAGCTCGAGTGGCGTCGCATCGCCCCTATACCCACGAGTTCGAATCCCGACACCAACATGGCTTTTGAACGCCCCGGGATCCACCTAGCGGAGTGGGCGGCCGCTCGGCACGTCGGGTCCTGTCACAGCGACGACGGACAGTAGTTCGTCCAATCCTCGGAAAACATCCGGGTTCGTCGTGAACAGTGGCAGCTGTTCGGCGAGATCCACCGGCGCAGGATCATGATGTTGCTGTCGAGCAGCCCTGCTGGTAGTCAGCGGGCATACGGATCGTCCGCCTCCTGGTCGGCCGTGGCAGCCTGGTCGGCTCGGAAGGCGTCGATCGAGACGTCCGCGCGCGACATCGCCGCGAACTCTGCGCGGGAAACGAAGCGTCGGCGTCGGCGCAGTGGAATCAGTTCACCGATTTGGTGTCCGTCTCGGGTGACGGTGAAGGCCTGCCCCTGCTGGACGGCGTCCATGATCTCCTTCGACCGATTGCGCAGATCTCGCTGGGTGATCTCAGGCTGTGCGGGCATGGATTCATCGTCTCAGGGGTGTGCTATCTGGTGCTACTACGTGGCACAGGGCTATACCCGCGGTTATTGCCTGATGTGGTCTCAGGTGAGACCTGTTTCTACGTGCCAGCGGCGCTTGCGGCTGCCTCGACGAAGTCGTGGATGGCGGCGCGGTGGTCATCTCTGCGCCAGGCGATCGCCATGACCGCGGGCTCGATTCCCGTGACCGGTATGACGCCGGTTCCGGGGCGGCGGTAGATATCCGCGTTGCCCGCGGACAACAGGACGATGCCGCTGCCCTCCTCGATCACAGCGAAGGTTTCCTCGGCGTTCCATACCGTCGCACCGATCCGGACGGGACGGCCGCCGCGTTCGGCGACGGCCAGCCAGTGATCGCGCAGTGATCCGGCGCTGTCCGGCATCGCGATGAACGGTTCGTCGAGCAGCTCGGTGAAGTCGACTTCGTCGCGTCCCGCCAGCCAGTGGTCGTGGCAGAACGCGACCCAGCGCGGCTCGCGGACCAGCACACGAACGCCGAACGAGCCGTGTCCGGGGAACGGCAGCCAGACGAAGGCGACGTCGACCTCGCCGGAGCCGAGTCCGGCGGTGGGGTCGTCCCAATTGACCTGACGCATTCTGGTGCGCCAAGCCGGGCGATTTCGTACGAACCCCTCGCGCGCGGCACACAACAGTCCCCGGCCGACGCTCGTGGACATGCCGACCGTGAGCACGGAGTTCTCGGCCGCGGCGGCCTCGCCGACTATGCGTTGCGCTTCGCTCCACTGCTCCAGCAGTGCTCGTGCCTGCGGCAGCAGGGCCTCGCCCGCCGCGGTCAAGCCGATGCCGCGCTTGTCCCGGACGACCAATGCGACCCGCAACTGCTGTTCGAGCTGGCGGATCTGCTTGCTCAGCGCGGGCTGGGTGATGAACAGGCGCTCGGCGGCCCGAGTGAAGTTCAGTTCCTCGGCGAGAACCGTGAAGTATCGCAGGTCCCGCAGATGTGCCTCCATAACCATTGGTTATCACAGCTGTTATTGGACGGTCCAGCGGTCACTGCACACAGTGGTGCCATGGTTTCTGAGGTTCAGGTCGAAAAGGTCACCTTCGACAGCGACGGTGTGCTCCTGGTCGGTCGGCTCTACCGCCCGGCCGACGCCGCGGACACCCGGCTGCCCGCCGTGGTGGTCACCGGGTCGTGGCTCACCGTGAAGGAGCAGATGCCGCAGGTGTATGCCCGGCGACTGGCCGAACAGGGTTTCGCCGCACTGGATTTCGACTTCACGCACTACGGCGAATCCGGTGGCGAGTCGCGTGACCTCGAATCCCCGTCGCGCAAGAGTCGCGATATCCGTGCCGCGGTCACCTTCCTGGCCGGACGCCCCGATGTCGACGCACAGCGCATCGGCGCGCTGGGCGTGTGTGCCAGCAGTGGCTACACGGCGGTGAACGCTGCGGGCGACGCGCGGGTCAGGTCCTTGGCAATGGTCGCGCCCTGGCTGCACGATCCGGAGCTGGTCGCGCTGATGTACGGCGGGAAGGAAGGCGTATCCCAGCGGCTGGCAGCGGGTTTCGCGGCTCGCGCCCGCTATGAGAACACCGGCGAGGTCGACTACGTCGCCGCGGTGAGCACCACCGACCCCTCGGCCGCGATGTCCGGCGACTTCCCCTACTACGTCGACGCCACCCGCGGCGCGGTGCCGGAATGGGGGAACCGGTTCGCGGTGCAGGGCTGGAACGAATGGCTGACCTACAACGCCATCCCGGTCGCCCGCAACATCACGATCCCGACCTTGTTGGTGCACAGCGAGAACGGCGCGATCCCGGACGGCGCCCGCGCCTTTCACGCCCAGCTGGCCGGTCCGAAGGAGCTGATCTGGATCGAGGGCACGCAGTTCGATTTCTACGACCAGGAACCGACCGTCGGCCAGGCCGTGGAACACGTCGTGCGACACTTCCGCAGCACACTTGGCTGACGCATCCATCGCACCAGACGCTCTATCCCAGAAGGATTTTCCTTGCCCAGAACACAGTCTCGAACACTGGCCGCTGTCGCGCTGCTCGCGCTCACGGTTCTCGGCACCGGTTGTTCGGACCAGACGCAGCCTCCCTCCGCAGCGGCCGAGTCCATCGCTGCGCAGCCCGAGCAGCAGGATGAGGGCCATCGGCGGCTGAACCAGCTCGTCGGCGAATGGACCGGCGCGAAGTCGACATTCGTCGCCGGGGGTACAGCCGACAACCCGGTCCGGCGCGAGATCGTGTCGCGCTGGCACTGGATCGGCAAGACCGGCAACAACTTCCTTCAGGAGGAGGCCGAGGGCACGCCCGGTGGGGCACCGTACTACCGGCTGGGCCTGCTCGGCTACGGGCCGACCGACAACCGCTACGAATGGACCACCGTAGACAGCGTCACCCCCATGACGATGAGTTACAAAGGGGCCCGGAACTCCGGCGGCGCAGCCGATATCACGATGGCGGGCGAGTTCACCGACCCCGGCATTCTCGGACCACAATTCACCGGCAAGACGATCCCGATGCGCACGGTGATCAAGCTGGAATCGCAGGATCGCGTGGTCATGGAGATCTACTTCTCGCCGCCCGGGGCTCCGGACCAACTCGCCGACCGCGTGGAACTCACCCGCCGCAGATAGGGCCGTTGCAAAGTGCCCGCGCAACCCGTAGCCCAGCCGCACCGGACGCGAAGCAGGCCCGATCCGACAACGCGGACCGGGCCTGAACCGGTTGTCTAGGGGCGTTCGAACTCGCCATCGCAAGCACCGGCGACAAACGCATCCCACTCGCCGGGGGTGAAGATCAGAGCAGGGCCGGTCGGGTTCTTGGAGTCACGGACGCCGACATGCCCTCCTTCGAGGAAGGCGACCTCGACGCACTCCGCATCCGCCTGGCTACGGCTGCTCTTGAACCACTCGGCACCAGCAAGGTCGATGCTCACTGTTGATACTCCTTCGCTATTTTCCTCAGCAGTGCTCTGCTTTCCGCTTCTCCCAGCGAAGCGCGGTGCAGCACCGCTGAGAGCGCTCGATAGCGGTCGACGTCCACTGCTTTCTCCAGGTAGAGGTTGGCGGTCAGGATGTTCTCGACGAAGACCACAGTGGGTTCCACGGCTCGCCCTTTGATATCGAGCCCAAAGTCGAGAATGACGAACGCTCCGGGGTTCACGCCCATAGGCATGCCAGCGGAGAACGGCAATATCCGTACAGAGACGTTCGGCCAGGTGCTGGCATCGGCCACATGGAGCAATTGCTTGGCCATCACCCTCGGGGTGCCGATCATCCGGTGAAGCGCGGACTCGTGCAGCACCAAATCGAACCTCACCGGTTCGGCCTTACGCCGGATGATGGTTTGACGCTTCATCCGCAGTTCTACACGCGGTTCGATCGCGCTGGGGCTCGCCTCGGGCATGTAGCTGCGCATTATCGCTCGGGCATAGTCGGCGGTCTGGAGCAGGCCCGGGATCAGCTCTTGATACGAAACAATGTGCCGCGCAGCGGCTTCGAGTCCAATGTAGTTATCGAAGTTTACCGGCAACAGTTCGTCGTACTCGGCATACCAGCTTTTGACCGAAGCCTGCCTGGCAAGGTGCTTGATTGCGGCCCATTCTTCCGCGGAACGTTCATAGATCTCGCAAAGGTGCTGGATGATGCGCATCCGAACCTTGTGGGCCTTGCCGGTCTCGAGTCGATGCAGCGTAGTCGTGCCGATCTCCACGAGTCTGGCGGCCTGCGCCAAGGTCAAGCCGATTTCCTCGCGGTACTGCCGGAGCAGTCGCCCCAGCTGACGCCGGGGCAGGGTGCTGTCTTCGTCGGCCATCTGTGTCGTTACCTCTTGGTAGACGGAACGGGGGACAGCAGGGAGCGGAATCAGTTTGCCACGGTTCGCGGAAGCACTGCTGGCGAAATAGGAAATCTCCCATGGGATTCCGTGTCATCGTCGTGCCTGGTCAGACCCGGTGGTGTCGTTGTGCGTGCGCGGCACTCCGGTGTTGCAGGGAGCGTGCCCATACTCGCGTCCGTGTCCTCTCCTCATGGACGTTAGGTGGGCTGACCCGTGGGTGTCGCGCACCTTTAGATCCGTCTCGGCCACCCAGGGGGACACCAATGTCGCCAGAACTACCGCAACGAACCCCAGAGGACCTCGGTGTCCCCGGCCCGTTCCCTCCCTTGCCCGTCGAATTTGTTGCAGCGGTCGCGGCCGAGGTCCGTGTGTGGGCGCTGGGTGAGTCCGACATTTCTTCCGGGTGCCGGGGTGTCACGTCCCCCGGCACCGGGGAGCCACTTTGACGCAGAAGGTCCGACAGTGAAAAGAGATGCATTGCGCACCACTGAAACCCGCGATGGAAAGTCCGCGACTTGGCGGCTGGTCGACCGCACTGTGCGGGTTGTCCGTCTACGGATAACCACCGACGCGTTCCCCGCGTATCAGTATCCGAAGAAGCCGCTACCGTCCGTGCAGCCGGGCACGGTCGTCTTCGACGACGAACAGCTGCCCGACCTGGCCCAGGTCCGCGAGTGGTTTCCCAAACACAACGACTTGTGGAACGCACTCAGGGATGACTACTGGGCCACCGTGCTGAACATGACGGACCTGCCCGCCAACCAAGGATGAACGCAGCTGGGGCCAAATGCCGTAGTCCTGAAAGCGATCAAGCACCACGTGATTCGGCAACTCGGCGCATCCAGTAGCGAAACCAGTTGTGACCGAAGGGGATGTACACGCGAACCGGCACACCGCGAGCGACGAGATCGTTCAACACCTCCGGCCGCACCCCGAGCAGGTGTTCCACCGGTACCGGCCCGAGCGCGGTCAGAAGCGCCTCACGAAGGACACCGTCATGGGTCGCCAGCGCGAACGGCGCGTGTGCTGCCGCCAGCCGATGCGCCAAGCGCATGAAGGCGACGTCGGTGGGCTCGCCGTACGGCAAGGCTAGGTCGGGCGAATCGAGGTAGGCGCCCTTGACCAGCCGGATGTGGACACCGGCCGCAAGGAGACGCTTTATGTCGTCGGGCGTCCGATGCAGATTGGCCTGTGCGGTGGCACCGAGACGGTCGGCCATGCCTCGGTCGGCTACGTCGAGTACACACTTCAGCGCCGCGTCCGCGCGCGCGTGGTCCTCGGCGCCGACTTGGATACGTCGACCCTCCGGTAACGCCTGCGCGATCGCCGCGAGACGGTCGGCACAGCTGGCCGGGTCGACATCGAGGCCGAGATGGGACAGATCGACAGATAGCCATGTGTCCTGAGGAAAACCGGCAAGGTCGTCGGCCAACCGCAGATAGTCATCCGCAACCCGCTGCGCGACGAGGGGATCGTCGACCAGTTCACCGAACTGATCGATACTGGCGGCCACGCCGCGTGCATGGAATTCCCCGGCCACCCGGACCGCGTCGGCCGCCGCAGTCCCAGGGACATACCGCGACGCCGCTCGCCAAGCCAGTTCCTCACCTCGCGGCACAGCCCGAACAACCCGCTCCACAACATCACTCGTGGCCAGCCGAAACAAAATCGCGCGATCAATCGACATGATCACATTCTTCCAGCCTTGGGGCCAGCGGGAGTTCGCGCCTCGCGTGCTGATGTCCCAACTCGGCGGCCGCATCACCGAGAACGACGAGAAAGCCAACATCCGCTGCCGCGAAGCCATCACCATTCAGAAACAAGCAATCCTCACACATCTCCGTACTAGAACCGCCCCGCCGCCGTGAGTGGGCGCGGAGGGACGGCGGCCGTTGCTCCCCGCCACGGTCTTCGCAGAATCTGCTCCGCAGACGGAGGGTTCACCACATCGGCCTGGGTCTACGCTTGACATGAATGGCCGAGATGGGCGCTTGCCCTGGAGGCTGTGAGGTGATAGTTGGACGGTACTGGCCACTAGTGGTCCTGCTGGTGCTGCTGCTGGGCGGCGGCGCAGGCTTGGTGCTGCATCTCACCAGTGGTTCAGGCTCCAACAAGCGCGGCGGCGAGGTGGTGCTCGCCCGAATCGACGACCCGGGCGTGGATCCCTTCACACCGCCCGCAGCTTCGCTGCCGCCGACGAACGCGAAGTTTCCCACGATCCCACCCCAAGGCGACGGCACCGACATGGTCAGCCAGCCCTACCCGGGCGACCAGGAGAGGCTGTACGGCGGCACCTTGGACAACGCCAGCTGCGACCGCGAACAGATGATCACCTTCTTCGAGTCGCATCCCGCGCAGGCTGCCGCGTTCGTCGAGGCCCTCAACGCAGATCCGACGCTCTACTGGAGCGGTGGACGCCCGCTGATGGTGTCCGACCTTCCCACGTATCTGCGTGAGTTGACGCCCGTCCTGCTCCGGGCGGACACCCGAGTCACCAACCACGGATTCGACGGTCAGCATGCGACCCCCCATCAGTCCGTGTTGCAGGCCGGAACCGCGGTCCTCGTCGACGACTACGGCATCCCCCGCTCACGCTGCTACTGCGGCAACCCACTGACCCAGCCGGTTCCGCTGACCAGTGCCCCGACTTACATCGGCCAGCCGTGGGAGGGATTCCACCCGGGCGCGGTCGTAGTCGTGCAGCAGGCGATGATCGTCCAGGCATTCACCCTCGTCGACGTGGCCACCGGACAGACATTCACTCGACCCGCCCACAGTACCGGCGACATGGACGTCGCCGTCCCTGCCACGACCCCGGAGCCACCGACGGGAGCACCCGTGGCACCCATACCTTCACCAGCTCCGGTACCGCCGCGGCCCCAGCGGCAGGCTCCTGCGCCTGTGCCGGGGGCTCCTGCGCCTGCGGCACCTGCACCTGCACCTGGCGCACCTGCACCGGCACCTGCCCCTGGGGCACCTGCGCCTCCGCCTGCGCCTGGGGTACCTGCACCTGCGCCTGGGGCACCTGCGCCTGGGGTACCTGCACCGGCACCTGCGCCTAGGGCGCCTGCTCCTCAGGCACCTGCGCCTGCTCCTCAGGCACCTGCGCCTGCTCCTCAGGCACCTGCGCCTGCTCCTCAGGCACCTGCGCCTGCTCCTCAGGCACCTGCGCCTGCTCCTCAGGCACCTGCGCCTCAGCAGCCCGCGCCCCAGCAGCCCGCGCCCCAGCATCAGCAGCCTGCCCCTCGAGCACCTGCGCCTCAGCAGCAGCAGCCCGCGCCCCAACATCAGCAGCCTGCGCCTCAGGCACCTGCGCCTCAGCAGCAGCCTGCGCCTCAGCAGCAGCCTGCGCCTCAGCAGCAGCAGCCCGCGCCCCAGGCACCTGTGCCGACCCAGCGTCAGCAGACCACCCCTCAGGCGCCCGCGCCGCAGCATCAGACACCCGCGCCGACGCGTCAGCCAACCGCGCCCACATATCTGATACAGCCATCGCCGACCCGGAGCGCACTCGTCGACGAAACCTGCACCGCGACGCGCGGTTCATCCGTTGTTGTCGCAGAGAAGGGGACATACAGCTCGGGCAGCAACGCCACCACAGCGGGCGGTTCACCCGATCCGGTGGCGGAGTCGCCATGACGAATCTGACAGAGGTCGACGATTTCGCGGACGGACCATGATGCAAGTTCACGTTTTCGGCCGAAAAGTAGTGACGGCGAACGGCAGCGTCCCCGCACGCGTTCCATCAAAACGACTGCGCGGCGAGACCATCCATGTCCCATGGTCGACAACATGAGCCAGCCGACGCCGGGATCGCGGGTAGGCGACCTTTTCGGGCACTACCAGCTGAGAACGCTGCTCGGCCACGGCGGCATGGGTGAGGTCTACGAGGCCTACGACACCGCCAAGGATCGCACGGTGGCGCTCAAACTCCTGCCCGAGCATCTGGCCGCCGAGAAGAGCTACCGCGAACGGTTCCGCCGCGAGGCCCGTGCTGCCGCGCGCCTGCAGGAACCGCACATCGTCCCGATCCACGACTACGGCGAGATCGACGGAATGCTCTTCATCGACATGCGGCTGGTGCGGGGTATGGATCTCCGCGGTCTCCTCACCTGTCACGGCCCCATGGCCCCGGCACGCGCCGTGGCGATTATCGGCCAAGTCGCCGCGGCGTTGGATGCGGCTCACGCCGACGGACTGATCCACCGTGACATCAAGCCCGCCAACATCCTCGTCACCAACGACGACTTCGCGTATCTGGTGGACTTCGGCATCGCCCATTCGGCCACCAGTACCGTGCTGACCAGTACGGGCACGGCCCTGGGAAGCTACGCCTACATGGCGCCCGAACGCTTCCAGCAAGGGGAGGTCTCCCACCGCGTCGATATCTACGCGCTCGCCTGCGTGCTCCACGAATGCCTCACCGCCACACGCCCCTATCCTGCCGACAGCCTCGAGCTACTCATCACCGCCCACTTGTTCGACCCGATCCCCCGACCCAGCACGGTGCATCCGGGAATCCCCGTGGCATTCGACTCCGTCATCGCACGCGGAATGGCGAAAGACCCAGCCGACCGCTACGCCAGTGCGGGCGATCTGGCCCGCGCCGCCCACGACGCACTCGGCAGCGCCGACCAGCACACGGCGGCCAGAATCCTCGCCAGCAGACTGGCCACCACGATCGTCAACAAGGCGCAGTGGCAACCCGAGCCGCTGACGACCAAAACGAGTCGGCCACCTGCCGAGTGGCTCGGTCCGCCACCTGGACCCGGCCCCCAGGTGCCGCCCTCACCGGCCCCGCCTTTACCAGCCCAGCCTGCCCGCAGGCCTGCCCACCAGCCCAGCCCACCCCACCGAAAAGGCGCGTGTGGATACTCGTGGTCGCCGCGGGTGTAGTGGTCCTCACGGTTGCGGTCGGCCTCGGGTTGTGGCTCGCGCTTCGGCCCAACGCGAACACCGCCCCTGCGCGGACCACCGAAACCCCAGCGAACAACCGGTTCTCATCCGCGGAGCTCGGGCTGTTGAGCGTGCTACCACCCGGCTATGACCAGAGCAACTGCTTACCCAGTCCGCCGCAATCGGGAGAGTCGGCCGCATTGTTCTGCTCCAAAACCGGTTCCGTCCCGCGGGCCTCGTTCACCTTGTACCCCGACATCTACGCGCTTCGCAGCGGCTACGCCGCCAAGTCCTCCGGCCAGGTCGTCAAGTGCCCGGACGGAAGCACGCCGGGCCCGTACGGGGCGCACGGACTGAACCAGGTGACCGGCCAGATGACCTGCCGGATGTCCACCATCGAAAACCCCGCCGTCCCGGAGATCGTCTGGAGCGCCGAGCCCGACCTCACGCTCGGCGAGGCATTCGCCGACAGTCCGGACGGCGCCGCGCAATTGTTCACCTGGTGGCAGCAGCAGGGCGCATTCAAATAGCCGCCAGGGCGGGTATCACTTCGCGTTCGAAGAGTTCGATGCCGGAGGTGTCGTAGGCGGCCTCGGGGAAGTAGAGGATGGAATAGCCGAGGCCGAGATCGCTGAGGCGGGTGAGCTTTTCGATTACCTGTTCCGGTGTGCCGACCGCGGCGGTGCCGCGGAAGAGGTCATCGATGTGGGTCTTGGCTCGGTCGGCGCCGATGTAGGGGGTCAGGCGGGCGGCCAGGGTCGCGAGGCGTTCTTCGACTTCGGCTTCGGTCGCGCCGATCGCGACGTTGAAGTTCGAGGAGCGCACGATCGCGTCGTAATCGGTGCCGACCTCGGCGCAGTGTGCGCGCAGGATCTCGGATTTGCGGGTGAACTCCTCGGGGTTGCCGCTGAAGTTGGTGTACTGGGCGTATTTCGCCGCGATGCGCAGCGTCTTCTTCTCGCCGCCTCCCGCGATCCAGAGCGGAATCCCGCCCTCCTGCAAGGGGAGTGGTCGCACGATGGCGCCGTCCACCTGGTAATGCTTGCCGTCGAGGGTGGCCGAGCCCGTGGTCCACGCCTGCCGGAAGATCTGCACGCCTTCGTCGAGGCGGGCCAGCCGCTCGCCCGCCGACGGGAAGCCGTAGCCGTAGGCGCGCCATTCGTGTTCGTACCAGCCGCCGCCGATGCCCATCTCGACTCGGCCGCCCGAGATCAGGTCGACCGTCGCCGCGACTTTCGCCAGGTAGGCCGGATTGCGGTAGCTGATCGCGGTACACATCTGGCCGAGCCGGACGCGTGAAGTGGCCGCCGCGAACGCCGACATCAGCGTCCATGCCTCGTGCGTCGCCTCCTCGGTCGGAATGGGCACGGTGTGGAAGTGGTCGTACACCCACAGCGATTCCCATGCTTCGCCCGCGTCGGCGCGCTGGGCTAGGTCACGCATCACCACCCACTGGTCCGCCGGGTCGATGCCCACCAGATCGAGCCGCCAACCCTGCGGAATGAAGATGCCGAAGCGCACAGAAATCTCCTTCGCAAATATCGAGCCACGGTTCACAACACGGCTCCGGCCTTCACTGTTCCCAGTCCACACCCTGCGAGCAACCGTTCGGCGCACGACGCGTCCAACTCCGACGCGCGAATGAGGGCCGTCCCGCGGAATTCGCTGGCCTCCGGACGCCCGGATCGGTCACGCTGGACGTCGTATGAACGAAGAAAGACAACCTCGACTCGGCGTGGATTTCGGCCGGGTCATCCAGGGAGCCGCCTTGGCGGCCGGTGACGAGGACACCGTATTCCTGTCCGGCGGCCTCGCCGAAGCATTGCGCACGCCGCCCAGTCCGGGCGCCTTCGAAGTCCTGCCCCGCCTGGTCCGGCGTTTCGAAGGCCGGGCCTGGGTGATCTCCAAATGCGGCCCGCGGGTCGAGCAGCGCACCCGTCAGTGGCTCGACCATCACGACTTCTACGACCGGACCGGCATCGCCCGCGACAACGTGCGCTTCTGCCGTGCGCGGGCGGACAAGGCGGTGCACTGCGCCGAGCTCGGCATCACGCACATGATCGATGACCGCCTGGACGTGCACCGCGCGCTACGTGATCTGGTGCCGCACCGCTATCTGTTCGGGGTGCAGACCGATCCGATTCCGGGTTGGGTGCGTCATGTCCCCACCTGGGGCGCAGTTGAACTCGCGGTGGAGGCGACCATCGATCCGGGTGCGCACGGCGACCGTCAGGGGTGAGCGCTGACCGCAACGAGAACACCAGCTCGGTGCCGTACCGGCCGAGTTCAGGTATCCCGGCGCTCGGCGCGGTGGCACCCATGGCGTTCTCCGGTCGCCGTTGGTGTTCGCATTGGATGTCCGAGTGGCGGCAGAGCGCGGCCGGTCGAGCGCCCTGAGGACGCTCGGCGGGTCTCGCTTTCCGGTCCCTACGCGCCGGTGGACTTCACACTGCGGCTCACCCTCACTGTTCCCAGCCCGCGGCAGGTGGACAACTGTTCGGCGCTCGGCGCGTCCAATACTGCAACGGGCGCAACACTCTTTCGCCGCTGATGGGCTGGTGACACGGTGAAGGGGCATCACGCCGGCGTTATCGCCGTTCGGTCAGCGTCGCAACGACCGGGAACTTGGTGTTGAGGGTCAGCGCGGAAGTCGGGGTGAGGTCCGGGTTCCCGATGGTGAAGTCGAACCGTCGCATGATGGTCGAGAGCGCGAGCTGCATCTCCATCATCGCGAACGCGTTGCCGATGCAGAGGTGCCCGCCCGCACCGAAGGGCAGATACACGTTCCGGTCACGGGCGGCGACCGCGTCGGCGGTGAAGCGGTCCGGGTCGAAGGTGTCCGGCCGGTCCCAACACTCGGGGTTCCGGTGTGCATGGTAATAGCTGAACATCAGCGGAGTGCCTGCCGGGATGTGGTAGCCCCCGATCTCGTCGTCCTCGGCGGCACGACGTTGTCCCATCCAGGCCGGTGGTTTGAGCCGCAACACCTCCTCCAGCACCTGCTTGCTGTAGGGCAGTGCGGGCAGGTCGGTCATGGTGGCGTGCCCGCCGGGCAACGCGGCGTCAACGTCATCGCGCAGCCGCTGACGCACCTCTGGATGCAGTTGCAACAGCAGCATGGCTGACGTCAGGGCCGAGGAGCTGGTCTCGTGACCAGCGAAGAGCATGGTGACGACCTCGTCGCGCAGCTCCCCGTCGGTCAGGCTCTCGTTGGTATCAGCGTCTGTGGCGTTCATGAGCATGGACAGCAGGCCGCCGTTGTCAGCGTCGCGCAACTTGTCGATCACCGTGTAGACGATGGCATCCATCTCGGCGATAGCCCGCCAGAAGCGCCGGTGACTCGGCGTCGGAACCTTCAAGGGTATCAGGGGCATTCGCACGAACTTCCCCAGTTCGGCATTCACCTTCTGCGTCGCGTGGGAGAAGCCGGTGACCTCCGGGCCGTGGGGATCCAATCCGAACAGCGCCCGCACCACGATCCGCAATGTGAGGTGGCTCATCTGCTCGCCGATGTCGATCGTTCGTCCGGCGCGGGCATGTTCGGCCCATTCGTCGCACATGGAGTCGATCTCCGCCACCATGATCTCGCTGAGCGCATTGATCCTCTTGTGGTGAAAGGCGGGTTGGACGAGGCGTCGGTTGCGTCGCCACCGGTTGTGGTCGGCGATGGTCGCCAGCCCGCGCCCCACGAACGGTTCGATGATGTCGTACATCTGGGTCTCGCGGGTGAAGTTGGCCATGCGTTCCTGCAAGATGTACTTGATGTGGTGGGGATGGGTGATACCGACCATGTTCCCGGTGACCAGCTGGAACTGAAAGACGTTGCCGTGCTGAGCCATAGAGTCGGAGAGAAACGTAATCGGATCGGTGACGAAGCGCTTGGTGTTGCGGATGCGGCCTGCGGCCATCGGGGGTAGCCCGCTGACGGCGGCGGAGGTGGAAGTCATAACCCACAAGTAAAACCGAACGCCCGGACATCCGCCGAACTTTGGTGACGGTGGTCGAAGGCGAACTCCCGCAACAGGATTCTCGCCGGTGCGTATCCGTCGCCGAACAACGTGGCCATGCCGCGAGGGCGGACCAGGTCGAGGTCATCGCGATGCCGACCGCGCCTATTGCGGCGGTCAGTGTCCGCCTGCCTGGAGCGCACCCGCCAGTGGCTGGACCACCAGTTCTTCGCATCGACAGATGCGGATGCCCGAGTGGCGGCAGCGCGAGACCGCCCGAGCGTCCTGAGGACGGCCCGGCCGGTCTCGATCGTCCGCTCGCTACGCGCCGGTGAACTTCTCGCCGACGATGGAGTTGGAGGGCTCACCGTCGACGCCCACAGGGACATCACCCTCGAGTGTCGTGCGGTACAGCACCCGGGTGACGTCGAGGTGGTTCAGATCACTCGGTGCGAGGTGGGCGGTCGCGCGGTTGTCCCAGAACGCGAGACTGCCCTTCTGCCAGCGGAACCGGACCGTGTAGGCCGGGTTGGTCACCTCGTCGAACAGCAGCTTCAGCACTGCGTCGCTCTGGCTCGGGGACAGTCCGACGATCCGTGTGGTGAAGCCCGGATTGACGAACAGCGCCCGCTCCCCGGTCACCGGGTGCACCCGGACCACCGGATGCTCGGTGACCAGCGGTGCGGCCGCGACCTTCTTCGCGTAGTCACTGTCGGAGTTCCAGGCGGGCCGGTTGCCGCCGAACCGGTGCTCGGCGCGCAGTCCTTCGGCGAACCGCTTGAGCGACTCGGGCAGGTTCTCGTAGGCGGCCACGAGGTTCGTCCAGCCGGTGTCCCCGCCGCGCTCCGGCGCGATCTCGGCGCGCAGGATCGAGGCCGCGGGCGGGTTGATCAGCGCGGAGACATCGGTGTGCCAGTGGTTGTTGTAGCTGAACTTCCGTACCCCGAATCGCTTTTCGTACAGGCGACTGTCGACCGCGAGGATCTCCGGGTGCTCGGTCGGCGCGTCGTCATCGTAGGGGTGCGACGGGGTGACCGAGCCGAACCGGCGGGAGAAGGCGATCTGCTGTGCGTGATTGATGTGCTGATCGCGGAAGAACAGCACCTTGTAGGTGTGCAGCGCGTCGGTGAGCGTCGCGACCTGCTGGTCGGTCAGCGGCTCGCGCAGATCGACGCCGGAGATGTCGGCGCCGATGTAACCGGCGACCGGAGCGACGTGCACCGTGTCGGCTGCGGCGGAGGTGGGGGTTTCGTGTACGGCGGTCATTTCGAGAAACTCACTTCGGAATAGAGGATCAGGCCGGTGCTCGACCGGAGGAGCCGGGACGTTCGCCAGGGCGACAAGCGCTGCGGTAGACGCGCATGAAGTCGACGACGCGACGCTTCGTCAGCGGCATGGCGATCCCATTTCGAGCGAGCGGATGTCGAGCGGCCTGGACATGGTCATGCGTTCGCCGGGACGCGCCACCGCGATAGGCGGCGTTCGAGCGTGACCAGCAAACCGTTGAAACCGAGGCCGAGCAGCGAGATGGCCAGGATTCCCGCGTACATGTTCGGGATCGCGAAGTTCTGCTGCGCGGCGGTGATCAGATAGCCGAGTCCGGCTCGGGCGCCGAACATCTCGGCGGCCAGGAGCACCAGGATCGAGCTGGCCGCCGCCATCCGCAGACCCGTGAAGATGGACGGCAGCGCGGCGGGCAGGATCACCTTCTGGAACAGCCGCAGCGATGAGAAACCCAGGGAAGCCGCCGATTTGATGAGCAGCGGATCGACGGTGCGCACGCCCGTGATCGTGTTCAGCAGAATCGGAAAGAAGCTCGCGTAGACGACGATCGAGACCTTCGAGGTCTCGCCGATTCCCAGGATCAGCAGGAAGACCGGAAGCAACGCCAGCGCCGCGGTGTTGCGGAACAGCTCCAGGATCGGGTTGAGGAAGTCCGCCACCGGCTTGTACCAGGCGATCGAAACGCCCACCGGAATGCCGACGGACAACGCGATCGCGTATCCGACCAGCGAGCGGTTCAGGCTGGCGGAGATGTGCGTCCACATCTCCCCGCTCGCCACCAGGTCGGCGAACGCCTGGGCCACCACCGAGAAGGGCGGCAAAAATACCTCGTCCACCAGTCCGACGGTCGGGGCGAGCTGCCACAGCAGCAGGAACAGCGCGATCACGATCGTGGGTTTGAATACCCGCCAGGCGAACCGGCCGACAGTGCGGACCGCCTTCGCCGCAAGCGGGGGCGCGCTTCTGGCCGCGCGTACCGAGGTCGGTCGGGACGGCTCGCCCGCGCTCCGCTGAATCGGGCGCTCGGTGAGTTGAATCGCACTAGACATGGGCCGCCCTCTCGGTGGTGGATTCGACATGGGCCGGGTGCTCGGACAGCGACTCGCGTTCCAGGCTCGCCGCCCGCTGGACCTCGCTGTGCAGCAGCGTCCAGATCTCGTGGCGGTAGTCCCGGAAGCGCTCGGAGGAGCGGATGTCACCGCCCGCGTCGCGATCGATCTCGACGTCGACGATGGCCTTGATCCGGCCGGGCCGCGAGGTCAGCACGGCCACCCGCTGGCCGAGGTAGACCGCCTCGTCGATGCCGTGGGTGATGAACAAGACGGTCTTGCCGGTGGCCCGCCAGATGCGTAACAGCTCGTCCTGCAAGGATTCTCGGGTCTGTGCGTCCAGCGCGGCGAACGGCTCGTCCATCAGTAGCACCTCCGGGTCGAACGCGAGGCTGCGCGCGATGGCGACGCGCTGCTTCATGCCGCCGGACAGTTCGTGCGGGTAGCGGTCGCCGAAACCGGAGAGACCGACGAGTTCCAGGTAGTGCTCGGCGAGTTCCCGGCGCGCCTTGCGGCGTAGGCCCTTGGCCTCCAGCCCGAACTCGATATTGGCCCGCGCCGTCCGCCAAGGCAGCAGCGCGTACTGCTGGAAGACGATGCCGCGGTCCAGGCCGGGCCCGGTGATCGGCTTGCCGTCCAGCAGGATTTCGCCGGAGGTCGGCTTGCTCAGCCCGCCGAGCAGGTCGAGCAGGGTCGACTTGCCGGATCCGCTCGGCCCGACCAGGACCAGGAACTCGCCTTCGCGCAACTCGAGCGAGATGTCCTGGATGGCGGTGAACCGTTCTTGGGAGCCGCGCACCGCGAATTGCTTGTGCACGCCGGTGAGCGACAGTTTCGTTGCGGTCGTGGTCATTTGGCCGCCACCGCCTCGCCGGCCGGCCCGCTCTCCGGCTGGTAGGTGCCGTTCGCGTACGGGTTGTCCTTGTTGGTGAACAGATCCGCGGCCTTCAACTTGCCGTTCGGCAGTTCGCCGTTGCGCACCAGCCAGTCGATCCAGATCTGGATTTCCTTCTCCGCGATCACGCCGCCCGGCGCCGGGATCCCGGAGCTCAGCCAGTACGGCACCAAGTTGGCGTTCTCGTTGCGGCCGCGCTTGGCGATGATCTCGGTGAATTTCGCCTGCACCTGATCGCGGGGTGTCACCTGGAGCCAGCGGATCGCGCGCGCGGTGCCCTGCACGAAGTCCTGCACCGCCTCGGGGTTCTTCGCGATGTAGTCGTCGCGGAAGACATAGGTGCCGTAGCTGGCGGTGCCGAAGATTGCCTTATCGGTGTACAGCGGGCGAATACCGCCGCGCCCGAGGGCGGTATCGCGGAAGACACTGCCGAGGGCGCCGACGTCGACCTGCCCCTTGCGTACCGCGTCCTCGGTGTTGGCCGGAGGCACGACGGTCAGCTGCACCTGCTTGATCTCCGCCTCGGAGAGACCCTGCTGATGCAGCCACTCCCTGGTGATGAATTCGTGGTGGGCGCCAAGGGTATTCACGGCGACCTTCTTGCCGATGAGATCGCGCGCCGAGCTGATGCCGGAGTCTTCACGCACGTAGTAGCCGGTGAACGACTGTTCGTCCGCGCCATAGGAACTGAGCACCGAGGTGACCTTCGCGCCACCCGCGATCAGTTTCACCACCGCGCCGTTGAAGGCGCTGCCGAATTCGACCTGGTTCGTCGCCGCGGCCTGGATGTTGGCGGGGCCGCTGGTGGTGTCGCCTTCCCAGTGCAGCGTGATCTTCTCGAAGTAGCCGAGGTCTTGGGCCAGCTCGTGGGCGCCGACCTGCCCCGTAGCGCCTTGATAGCGGAGCACGTACTTGCCGTCGGCGGTCTTGGCGGGTGCGGATTCGCCGCACCCGGTGAGCGCCGATAGGCCGGTGAGCAGGGCGACGGCGGCGGAGAGCGCGCGGGCGACGCGCCGGGTGGATGAGGGGTGGGCCATTGTTGGTTCTTTCCAAGACGAGAAGGCGCCGTGCAGCTGGAGTGCTCGGCATGCGGCGGCGACACCACCGTGGGAAACGGCGGTGTGGAGGGGTGGCGGCGGACCGCGCGGGGATTCGGGTGAACGAGCCGCGCTATGTCAGCGGCAACAGATTCCGTGCGGAATGCGCATGAGGTCGATCGCGCGCCGGCGGATCAGTGCGGTGGCTGTCGACACTTCGAGACTTCCGTGAGCTGTGCTGGGGCGTGGGCGAGGGCCCGTGGTGTGCGACGTCCGGGCCTGCTTGGCACACACTGTCCCTCTTCTCAGGACTGGGAGCAACAGTTCGACGCCGGGTGCGTCAAACCTTGCTATCGCGGCACCGATGAGTCAGCGTTTCGCGCTGGGGCGCAAAACCGGTTGGGTTACAGCGCTCACTATGTGGTGATCATTCTCGCCGAAGCGATGTAAGCTGCACGGGGACGTTTTCCACGTCCATGGATGTTGATCGGAATGGTGCGGACGTCCGAATCCGCCGCGACGACGAGTAGGAGGTGGGGTTGCGATGCGCAGCGAACCTCCCAGTCGAAGGCCGCGCGGCGCCGCCCCTTCGCATGCCTAGTTGATCTGCGACGGCAGGGGCCGGCGCCCGCGGTGTGAATTTCGCGCTCCTTGTTCACTCACGCATGTGCTGAGGTCCTCCCATGTCGCAGACCGACATCATCGAAGTACGTCCGACGCTGTCCGAATCCCTCCAGGACATTGTCGAAACCCATCGTGTGGACGCCGCGCTCGACTGGCTCGGCAACCATCCGCCGCATGTCATCGCCGACCAGCTCGCCCGCATGGACGCGGTGCGCGCCGGGATGGCGTTCCGCTTGCTCGACAAAGATCTGGCGCTGGCCGTCTTCGAGGAGCTCGAGCCGGTGGACCAGCAGCAGATCCTGCAGGGGCTGCGTGATCAGAGCTTCCGCGAGCTGGTCGAAGGCATGGCGCCCGACGACCGGGCCCGCATGCTGCGCGAAGCGCCCGCCAAGGTCGCCAAGAAGGTGCTTGCCGGGCTGAGCCCGCGCGAGCGGCGGATGACCGCGAGTCTGCTCGGCTACCCGGAGGGTTCCGCGGGGCAGTACATGACGCCCGAGGTGGTGGCGCTGCCGCGCGAGCTGACCGTCGCCGAGGCGCTGGGCATGGTGCGGGCCAAGGGCGGCAACGCCGAGACGGTGTACACGCTGCCCGTCGTCGACGGGGGCAGGCGCTTGACCGGCATCGTCGAACTGCGGGAACTGGTGCTCAGCGAGCCGGGCGCGATGGTGTCGGAGTTGGTTGTCACCGAGCCCGCCTTCGCACGCGCGACCGATTCCGCGGAGAAGGCCGCCCGGTTGATGCGCGAGACCAATGACATCAACCTTCCGGTGGTGGACAGCGAGGACCGGCTGGTCGGGCTGCTCACCATCGATGACGCGGTCGAGGTGATCGAGGCCGCCGACAGCGAGGACGTCGCACGTCAGGCGGGTTCCGCGCCGTGGGAAGGCCACTACATGGCCGCCGGGGTGTTCCAGCTGGCCCGCTATCGCGCGCTGTGGCTGCTGCTGTTGCTGCTCGCCGCGACCCTCACGGTGAGCGTGACCGACTTCTTCGAGGGCACCTTGCAGCAGGCGGCGCACCTGGCGCTGTTCATCCCGCTGCTGATCGGCGCGGGCGGCAACGCGGGCGCGCAGGCCGCCACCGCCTGCGTGCGCGCACTCGCGGTCGGCGAGGTCAGGGTGTCGGATCTGTTCCGGGTGATCTGGCGGGAATGCCGGGTGGGCCTGGTGCTGGGTTCGTTGCTGGCCTCGGTGGGCCTGGGGATCGGCGCGGTGTTCGTCGGCACCCGCATCGCCCTGGTCGTCGGCATCACGCTGGTCCTGATCTGCGGCTGGGCCGCCACCATCGGCGGCACCATGCCCCTGCTGGCGAAGAAGCTGCGCATCGATCCCGCGGTCGTCTCGGCCCCGATGGTCACCACCCTGGTCGACGCCACCGGCCTGATCATCTACTTCACCACGGCCAAACTGGTTCTGGGGATCTGAATAGTGCCGAGGCGGAACGCGGTCGTCGGCACAGGCGACAGCGATCATTAGCAGCGCAGCAATCAGCGGCGGTGCATCGAGAGAAATTGTCCCTCATTTGATCAGCAATATCGCGGTGTTTCACCACTCGACCGGGCCGAATGCCGGTCGGGTCCCGCATATTTCGGTTCAGGCGACGTCGCAGTCACTCGGATCCGTTGTGCGCCAATAGCTTTTGAGAGTCGGGGAAACCGACTGCCGCGGGGGTTTCGGAATTCAACCTCGCGTCGAGTCGAGCACCCATTGCCGGTAGCCAGGGTGGGCGTTGACCACCGGGACGGCAAGGACTTGGGGAGTTTCGTCCGGGTGCTCGGCATCGGCCCGTTCGATGATTGCGGGAACCAGGCTGGCGCGTGTGTGCAGGACCACTAGTGCTTGCGCGTCGTCATGAATCCGGCCTTCCCAGCGGTAAATCGACCGGATACCGGGAATGACGTTGCCGCACGCTACCAACTCGTCCTCGACGAGTTTGTGCGTGAACTCGGCCAGCCACGCGGGGTCATCGGCAGCAATAGAGACATCTACGATTTCATCTTCGGCCATGTCGTCAAGTTTCCCTGGGTCCGGATCAGTTCGCCCATCAAATGTTCGACCTGGTCACGGTCGCGGGCGATTGCGCCCCAACCGTGAACGATCAATCCGGCGTAACTGAGGCCGGTCCACGATCCGATCATCGCGTGTCCGTGCGGGTGCAGTGCGGCATACAGAGAACCCTTGGACCGGACGGCGCCATCCGTTGCGATATACCAACCCATCAAGATTTCGTTGTCCCAGAGCTTCATTTCCCCGCGCCACTCGTAGGAGCCTTCGGAGACCGGCCGGGCTCGTGCGCCGTCCAGGGTGATGAACGCGCCGTTCTGCTGGATGGCCAGCTCGTGCACGTCCACCCGCTCCACATCGTCTTTCCAGGTCTGCCAGCCTGCCCACCAGTCGCCGGACAGATCGAGCCCGCGCGGTGTGACGCCTGCCAGCTCCGACAGGGACACCTCCAGCGCGTTCGCTAGTCGCGCCGCGATCGACAGTGAGGGTTCCGATGCGCCGGACTCGAATCGGGCTATCTGCCGCTGCCCCACACCGACCAGTCGGCCGAGGCCGTCTTGGGACAGCTGCAGCCGCTCTCGTTGCCTTCGGATGACATCGCCGGTAGTACTCACCGCCGCGTTCCTTCCTTCGATTGCTGACCAAAGCGTACCCACCGGCTCTATAGTTAGACACGTACGTCTGATCAGACATTGTTGACTAACCGGTGTTTCGCTTGGGAGGACAACGACGTGAGTACAGAACCACCCCAGTGCGTATCTCCCGGCGACTCGTACCCATCCGGCACCGCCACGCCGTGCCGAGCGGGCCGGCTCCGGCGAGTTCTCGCCGGGCCGGGCGAGTGGGAGCTCCAGACTTCCCGGTGCCGAGGTGTCGCATCCCCCGGCACCGGGAAACACCAAGTTACGGACGGTCTCTGATGCGGAAGGGTGGAATACGGACCACCGAGACAGGGGACGGCCGGAAGACGGCGTATTGGCGACTGCTCGGCCGTAGTGCGTACGTGATCCGCTTCCGGGTCAACGACGACGGCTCGACGGCGTACCGGTTCCCCGATAACCCGCTACCCGCAGTCCAGCCTGGGACCGTCCTGTTCGACACCTTTCCGGACCTGGCGCAGGCCCGTGAGTGGTTCCCCGAACACGACGATTTGTGGAACACGGTACGGGACGCTTACTGGTCGACCCTGCTGGATTCGGCCGACCTTCCGGCTGGAGCGCTCGATGATCGGTGAACCCGTAAATCTGCGCAGGTCCGCCGAATACCGACGGGCAGTTGCCGCGTTCCATCATGCGTGCGACCAATGGGCACGGGTGGGCGAACCCCCGAGCGGACCTGAATTCGACCAGATCCAGGCGGCGAGAAACGAGTTTCTGAAGCTTGCACCGGAAGCCACGGACCACCCCTGAACGCGCCCTACCGGAATTCCTCGGTTGCGGAAAGTCGGCGCAACACCTCGATGTATCGGTGTGCGATGGAAGTCGGATTCGGGAGAAATGGCCGGAGCGGCCGAGGAAGCTGTTGCGGGAGCGTGCGGCCGCTCGGCTGGGATAGCCCAGCCGAGCGCTGCTCGTTCAGAACTCCCAGTCTTCGTCTTCGGTGTTGACGGCCTTGCCGATGATGTAGCTGGAGCCGGAGCCGGAGAAGAAGTCGTGGTTCTCGTCGGCGTTGGGGGACAGGGCCGAGAGGATGGCCGGGTTGACGTCGGTTTCGTCCTTGGGGAACAGGCCCTCGTAGCCGAGGTTCATCAGCGCCTTGTTGGCGTTGTAGCGGAGGAACTTCTTGACGTCCTCGGTGAGGCCGACCTCGTCGTAGAGATCCTGGGTGTATTCGACCTCGTTGTCGTAGAGCTCGAACAGCAGCTCGAAGGTGTAGTTCTTCAGCTCGTCGCGCTCGGCCTGGGAGACCCGCTCCAGGCCCTTCTGGTACTTGTAGCCGATGTAGTAGCCGTGCACCGCTTCGTCTCGGATGATCAGCCGGATCATGTCGGCGGTGTTGGTGAGCTTGGCCCGGGACGACCAGTGCATCGGCAGGTAGAAACCGGAGTAGAACAGGAAGCTCTCCAGCAGCGTGGAGGCGACCTTGCGCTTGAGCGGATCGTCGCCGTTGTAGTACGACAGCACGATCTCGGCCTTGCGCTGGAGGTTGCGGTTCTCCTCCGACCAGCGGAACGCCTCGTCGATCTCGCGGGTGGAGCACAGCGTGGAGAAGATCGAGCTGTAGCTCTTGGCGTGCACCGACTCCATGAACGCGATATTGGTCAGCACCGCCTCTTCGTGCGGGGTGAGCGCGTCCGGGATCAGGCTCACCGCGCCGACCGTGCCCTGGATGGTGTCCAGCAGGGTGAGGCCGGTGAAGACCCGCATGGTCAGCTGCTTCTCGTCGGCGGTCAGGGTGTTCCATGACGGAATGTCATTCGAGACCGGGACCTTCTCCGGCAGCCAGAAGTTGCCGGTCAGCCGGTCCCAGACCTCGGCATCCTTTTCGTCGGGCACCCGATTCCAGTTGATGGCCGACACCCGATCGATCAGTTTCATGCTGTCTCCATGCCTTTCCCAAGCCCGCTGCCGTCACGGAATGCCTACCCTTGGAACACTACTCCTTGTGGGTGACAAGTCCGCGTAGCACAACACCTTGTGTCGCCGCGGCATGCGTCCGGGTCCGGAAGAACGCCGGGACGTGCCGCGCGCGGCTCCCTATTGTGCGGCACGCGCCCGCTGGCGACCACATCGGTCGCACCGTCCCCAGCCGATCGCTATTCGTTTGCCGATACTCGGCCGATCGCGTGACCCACCCCGGCTACCTGCGCGGATTCGACCAGGTGAGCGATTACGTTGGGCCGGACAGGTGTCGCGTTTGGAAGGAGTGAGTGCTATGACCAGTCCGATCAGCGCCCGTCCGGTGCTCGGCGACATGACGATCTTCGCAGGTGTGCTCATCCTCGTCGCCGGTGTCCTGCACCTGTTGACAGCCATCGCGGCGATCGCGGGGCGCGACGTGTTCGTGGTGACCGAGGATCAGGTGTTCCTCATCGACGTCACCGCGTGGGGATGGATCCACCTGGTGATCGGGGTGCTGGTGGTGACCGCGGGCATCGGCATCGTGACCGGGAAGACCTGGGCCTATCTCGCGGGCATCGTGCTGGCGGCGATCAGCATCCTGGACAACTTCCTGTTCGTGTCGATCTACCCCTTCTGGGCGCTGGTGCTGATCGCCATCGACGTGCTGGTGATTTGGGCGCTGGCCAGACAGCTCGCGGCCGTACAGCCCGCGCCGCGATAAGTTTTCGGCCCGCGTAGCGGGCCGTCGTCTTCATCGCCTGCTGGCCCTGCGGTAGCCGATGGCCGCAGGGACGGCGAAGAGGACGATCGCGCCGAGCGACCAGACGAACGTCAGCGTGAGCGGTCGGGCCAGGGGACCGTCGTAGGCGAGGGCGCGCATGGAGTCGACGGCCACCGACATCGGTTGGTTGCGGACCACGGGCTGGATCCACTTCGGGAAGGCCTGCAGCGGGACGAAGCCGGTGCTGAAGAACATCATCAGCGAGGTGAGGATGGTGATCCCTTCCACCAAGGTGGCTTTCGCCGTGAAGACGGCGACCGCGGTGACGATGGTGGCGAAGGCCAAGCCGAAGAGAACCGGGATGAGCAGGAAGACGATCGCCGCCGCGACGCCCTGATGGAAGCGAAAACCGAGCAGGAAGCCGACCAGGATGACGGCGAGGGCGCACGCAAAGATGCGGCAACCCTCCGCGAGGACACGGGAGGCCAGACCCGAGGCGCGGTGCACCGGCAGTACCCAGAAGCGGGCGAGCAGGCCCGCGTCGCGCTCGCGGCCGAGCAGGATGCCACCGGCCACCGCGCCGGACAGGGCGGCGACCAGGGCGACCATCGGCACCGACCCGTACAACGCGCTCTCGCCGGTGAACTTCTCGATCTGCCCGCCGATCACGGTGTTCAGCATGATCAACAGCAGGCACGGGATGATCAGCGTCTCCAGCAGCGTCACCGGGTTGCGCGCCCAGCGCAACAGCAACCGTTGCGTCTGGATCAGTGTGTGCCGCGCCAGCGCCGACATCGACATCTCCGAGCCGGTGTGCAGGTCGTCCCTGTGATCGGCCAGCAGCACCATCACGCCCTCCTCGAGCTCAACCGGATCGACAGCGGAATACAGATGATCAGGATGGCGATCGCCCATGCCAATGGCGGGGCCAGCAGCGACCAGGTCACTTCCCCGGCGTTCGGCCCCTTGTCACCGGCGAACGCCCGCAAGGCGATGGCCCATTGCGAGACCGGCTGGTTGCGCACGAACGGCTGCACCCACGCGGGGAACTGATGCGCCGGAGCGAGTCCTGTGGACAGCATGCCGAAGATCAACGGCGGCAGTACCAGCGCCTGCGCGGTCGCCTCCGGATTGCGCGAGACCGTCCCGATCACGTCGCCACCCATCATCAGCGCGAGCCCGACGAGCAAAGAGAACAGCACGAAGCCGATCGTGTGGGCGGTGTCGAGATAGAAGCGGAATCCGATCACGTGACCACAGATCAACGCGGTGATCAGCCCGATGGCGAAGCGGAACAGGTTGCTGGACATGCGCGCCCCGACCGGAACCAGCGGAGGAATCGGCATCGCGCCGAAACGCCGGTTGAGCCCGGCGACCGAATCGACGGCGGCGCGGAAGGCCGCCGAGACCGCCGTGAACGCGGCCGCCTGCAGCACCACCAGCGGCATCATGAACTGGGCGTAGCTGCT
This sequence comes from Nocardia sp. Marseille-Q1738, assembly GCF_965283145.1. Classification (NCBI taxonomy): domain Bacteria; kingdom Bacillati; phylum Actinomycetota; class Actinomycetes; order Mycobacteriales; family Nocardiaceae; genus Nocardia; species Nocardia sp. Marseille-Q1738. The sequence continues at coordinate 499,740 of NZ_CBDIMS010000002.1, forward strand.
GAACCCCGTGCCGGAGAAGGTCATCACGGTCTTCAGCGGGATGTAGAAGCTGGCGGTGAACGCCGCGGGCGCCAGCACCGATGTCAGCACCTCGCCGCTTTGTACCGATGGCACGATCAGCCGGGTGGTGAGCACCCACCATTGCTGCGGCCGCAGCGGCGTCGCGCGGGTCTGGGCGAGCCACGTCGCGGCCGTCACGACACGACCTCCGGCTGCGCGGTCTCCTCCACCGTCGCCAGATGCCCGGTCAGCTGGAGGAAGACGTCGTCGAGCGAGGGGCGGCGCAGGGCGATGTCCACCAGTTCGACGCCCGCGCTGTCCAGCCGTCGCAGCGCCTCGGCGAGTGTCTTCGCGCCGTCCGGCGCGGGTATCGCGATCCGATCGGACTCTGCGATGAGTGCGGCACGGTTATCGTGCGGTAGCAATGAACCCAGCGCCGCGGCGATGGCGGGCAGGTCTTTGAGATCCAGCGGCACCACCTCGCAGTAGCTGCCTCCGGTCCGCGACTTCAGTTCGTCGGCGGTGCCCTGGGCGATCACCACGCCGTGGTCGATGACGATGATCCGGTCGCTGAGCGCGTCCGCCTCCTCCAGATACTGGCTGGTGAGCAGGGTGGTGATGCCTGCCTTCTTGAAGCCGGACACCAGATCCCAGACGCCCTGCCTGCTGCGCGGATCGAGGCCGGTGGTCGGTTCGTCCAGGAACACCACATCGGGCCGCACGACGAGGCCGCAGGCGATGTCTATGCGTCTGCGCATACCGCCGGAGTAGGTGCCGACCCGGCGGCCCGCGGCGCGCTCGAGATCGAATTCGGCGAGCAGTTCGTCGGCGCGGGCGCGGGCGGCCCGCTTGCGCAGGCCCATCAGCCTGCCGAACATCACCAGGTTCTCGTAGCCGCTGAGCATGTCGTCGAGCGCGGCGTACTGTCCGGTCAACATGATGCTGCGGCGCACCGCCGCCGGGTCGGCGACCACGTCGTACCCCGCGACCAGCGCGCGGCCGCGGTCCGGCCGGATCAACGTGGACAGAATGTTCACCGTGGTGGTCTTGCCCGCGCCGTTGGGTCCGAGGATGCCGAGCACCTCGCCCGGCTCGGCCACGAAGTCGACTCCGCGCAATGCCTTGACCGCGCCGAACGATTTCTCGATTCCCTCGACGACGACTCCCTGATCGAAGCTCATCCTCGGCCTCCCAGATGTGCATCGAGCGCGCGCGCGATGACCGGCAGCACCTGCGGTGCGGTCAGTTCGTCGTGCGTGACCTCGATGTCGTGGTTGATGATCTCGCCGGTCACGTACGGCCGCCAGCCGTCGGGACCGAAGATGTCGGAGGTGTCGACGGTCGCGCTGAAGTACACGATGTCGCCGTCGAACACCGGGCGGCGATAGCCGGTTCTGGTCCGCGCGGAGGCGTTGTAGGACCCGGCCATTCGCTCCAGAGTGGCGGCGTCGACCAGCGAGACACCGCCGAGCCTTTCCCGGATCAGGTCCGCCGCCTGCTGCGCGGTCGCCTCGGCGGGCACGTCGTGGATGCCGAACACCGAGCCGAACGTGTTGACGAACGAGCCTGCGGTGACCCGCTCGATGCTGTCGCCGTCGATATCCGCGACATCGGCGTCCAGCAGCGCGACCACACCGACCTCGGCGCCTGCCACTTTCAGCTTTGTCGCCACCGCGTGGGCGATGAGCCCGCCGAACGACCAGCCGAGCACGTGGTAGGGGCCTTCCGGTTGCAGGCGGCGGATCTCGCGCACATAACGGTCGGCGAACTCCTCGATCGAGCGCGCGGGCGGTTCGTTGCCGCTGAGATCCGGGGCCTGCAGGCCGTAGATGGGACGGCCTGGGGCCAACGCGTCAGCGAATCCCAGGTAGGTCCACGCCATCCCGGACGAGGGATGGATGCAGAACAGCGCGGGTTCGTCGCCGCCGAGCCGGATCGGCAGGACCACGTCCAGTCCGAGACCGCCCGCCGCCGGGGTGGCCGGTGGCGCGGTGGCCGCGGCCTCTTCCTCGCCGGCGGTCCGTGCCGCTGGTGTCTGCGCGAAACGGGCTGCCGCGTGAAGTGTTTCGATCCACAGATCGGCCAGCTCCGCGACCTCGTCGTGGGTGAGCAGGGTCGCGGGGAAGCCGAAGCTCGCGCGCAAGCGGTCACCGAGCACGACGGCGTTCACGTCGATCGCCGATTGCAGGGGCACGCCGGGGTGTTCGGCGACGTGCACGTCACCCAGGTCGTCGGTGGGCAGCCAGCCCAGGCCCTCCAGTCCCGCCGGGATATCGCCGGTGGAGTACCTGCCGAGGTAGTTGAAGCCCACCCGGCCCGGGAGGCGTTCCGGGAACTGCCGGGCGGTCTCGGGGTCGAGGTAGCGCAGCAGGCCGAAGCCGATGCCTTTGTCCGGCACCGCGAGCAGTTGATGCTTCACCGCGCGGATGGCGACACCCAGTGCGGGACCACCGGTGAGCGCGTCATCGATGTCGATCCCGGTCAGGTCCAGTCGCACCGGGTAGATGCTGGTGAACCAGCCGATGGTGCGGGACAGATCGGCGCCGGGGACGACTTCTTCCTGGCGGCCATGGCCTTCCATCCGCAGCAGCGCCGTCGGCTCGGTGTCGCGCCAGCGCACCAGCGCCAGGGCGAGGGTGGCCAGCAGCGTGTCGTTGACGCTGCCCTGGAACAGGCCGGGCAGGGTGGTGAGCAGCGCGGTGGTGACCTCGGCGGACACCTCGCGCTCGACCATGCGCAGCGTGCCCGTGTTGTCGATCGCCGGGTCCAGCTCCCGGCCGCCGATCAGCGGGTCGGGTCCGGCGAGAACGTCGTGCCAGTAGGCCAGCTCGGCGCGGCGGTGTTCGGAGCGCGCCTCCTCGACCAGTGCGTGCGCCCAGCGCCGCATGGAGGTCCCGGTCTCCGCGAGCACCGGCGTGTTACCGACCGACACCTGAGCCCAGGCGGCCACCAGGTCCGGCACCAGGATGCGCCAGGACACGCCGTCGATGACGAGGTGGTGCGCCAGCACGATCAGCCGTCCCGCACCGGTGCGGGTGCCCGCCGCGCCCACCGGGTCCAGCCAGATGAACTGCAGCATGGTGCCGTTCGCCGGATCGAGCCGGTCGGCCGCGGCGTCCATTTCGGTCATGGCGAACTCGTGCAGCTCTATCGGTTCGATCGCGTCGAACTCGATGCGGTGCACGAGCGCGTCCACGTCGACCGAGCCGGGCGGGCCGACCACGATGTGCGGGCCGTCGTCACCGTCGGTGACCAGCCGGGCGCGCAGCATGTCGTGCCGGTCCACCGCGGCGGTGAGCACCGCGACGATCTGGGCGCGCTCGATGCCCACTGGCAGCTCCAGTACCGCGGACTGGGCGAAGCGGTTGTAGTTCCCGCCGCGCTGGAGCATGTAGTGGACGATCGGCGGCAGCGGCAGTGCGCCGACGCCGCCGCCGGGTAGTTCGTCCAGCGTCACCGCGGTGCCTGCGGCGTCGATCGCCGCGGCCAGCGCCGTCACCGTGCGGTGCTCGAACACCTGCAGCGGGGTGCAGGAGATGCCCTGCTGCTTGGCCCGCGACACCAGCTGGATCGCCAGGATGCTGTCGCCGCCGAGCGAGAAGAACGAATCGTCGGCGCCGACCTTCGCCACGCCGAGGAGTTCACCGAAGATCCCGGCGATCTGCTGTTCGGTCGGCGTGGACGGCGCGCGGTACTCGGTGCGGTCGGCGGTGAATTCCGGTGCGGGCAGCGCCTTGCGGTCCAGCTTGCCGACCGCGTTGAGCGGGATCTCGTCCAGCACGACGAACGCCGAGGGCACCATGTAGCCGGGCAGGATGTCGGCGGCGAACGCGCGCACTTTCGCCACGTCGAGGTCGAACCCGGGCGTGCGGACCAGGTAGGCGGCCAGCGCGGTCGCGCCGGTGGGGCCGGGCACGCCGAGCGTCACCGCGAAGTCGACGCCCTCGGCGCGGCCGAGCACCGCGTCGATCTCGCCGAGCTCGATGCGCTGGCCGCGGACCTTGACCTGGAAGTCGGTGCGGCCCAAGTACTCCAGTTCCAGACTCGCCCCGGTGCGTATCCAGCGCACCAGATCGCCGGTGCGGTACATCCGTTCGCCCGCCGCCCCGAACGGATTCGCCATGAAACGGGTGGCGGTCAGGCTTGCCCGGGCGTGGTAGCAGCGGGCCAGCGCGTGTCCGGCGAGGTAGAGCTCGCCCGCCACGCCCACCGGGACCGGGCGCAGCCGGTCGTCGAGGACCAGCGCGGCAGCGCCCTGCACGGGCGTGCCGATGGTGACCGGCAAGCCGAGCTCGAGCGGCGCCGAGCCCGTTGCCCAGATGGTGAATTCGGTCGGGCCGTACAGGTTGATCAGGGTGCGCCCGGTGGCCCAGCGTTCGACCACTTCGGCGCCGACCGCCTCACCGGCCACCGAGAGCACCCGGACGCTGGTCACCTCGTCGGGATCGAGGGTGGCCAGCGCGGACGGGGTGATCACCAGGTGCGTGATCTGCTCGGTGTCGATCAAGTCGGCGAGTGCGCTGCCGCCGAACACGTCCGGCGGCGCGACCACCGACGCGCCACCGGAGCCGAACGCCATGATGGCTTCGAACACCGACGCGTCGAAGCTCGGCGACGCCACTTGCAGCACCCGGGAGTGCTCGTCCAGGCCGAGCGACGTCTTTTGTGCGGCAACAAGGTCAGCGATGCCGCGGTGCGAGACCGAGACACCTTTCGGCGTGCCGGTGGAACCGGAGGTGTAGATCATCCATGCCGCATTGTCCGGCCGGATGGGTCCGGGCAGGTCGCGCTCGTCCAGGGGGTGGCTGCTGGCGGCGCCCCAGCGTTCCACGAGGGCCAGGTCATCGAGCACCAGCCAATTCGTGCTGTCGGGCAGCATCGGGCGGTACGCGGCGAGGGTGAGGCCCAGCGTCGCGCCGGAGTCGGTGAGCATGTGGTCGATGCGGTCGACCGGGTGCTTCGGATCCACCGGCAGGAACGCCGCACCGGCCTTCGCGGCGGCCCACATGCCGGTGAGCAGTTCCGCCGATCGCGGAAGACCCAGCGCGACTACGGTTTCCGGCCCCGCGCCCTCCTCGCACATTACCCGCGCCAGACGATTGGCGTGCGCGTCGATCTCCCGGTAGGTGGTGGTGTATCCGCCGGCCACCAGGGCGGGCCGCTCCGGATACCGCTGGGCGGTCTCGGTCAGCAGTCGGGGAAGCGTTGTTGTACCGGCGGTTTCGGGACCGCGCACCGGCACCAGCGTGGCGCGTTCGGCGTCGTCGAGAATGTCGATATCGGCGATGCGCACGTCGGGGCGAGCGAGAACGGTCGCGAGCACGCGGCGCCACCGGGCGGCGAACGCGGCCACGGTCGTCTCGTCGAACAGATCCGTCGCGTAGGTCAGCACGGCGTCGATGCCCGCCGGTTCACTGTCGCTGAAGCGCTCGCGCAGATCCAGGGTCAGGTCGAACTGGGAGGCGTTGCGATCGAAATCCTCCACCTCGAAACGCAGGCCCGGCAGCTCCAGCACCGGTTCGACGAAGTTCTGCAGCGACAGCGACACCTGGAACAGCGGGTGGTGCGCGGTGGAGCGGGCCGGATCGAGCACCTGGACCAGCCGCTCGAACGGGACGTCCGTGTTGGCGAAGGCGTCCAGGTCCGTGGACCGGACGGTGTCCAGGAAGGCCGCGAAGCCGACTCCGGGATCGACCGGCGTGCGCAACGCCAGGGTGTTGACGAACATGCCGACCAGCTGGTCGAGCGCCTCCTCCCCGCGACCGGCGACCGGGGTGCCGATCAGCACGTCATCGGTGCCGGCGAGCCGGGCCAGCAGCGCCGCGAGCGCCGCGTGCACGACCATGAACGGGCTGACGCTCTGCGCTGCGGCGAATTCGACCAGCGCACTGTGCGTCTCGCCGTCGACGGTGAACCCGAAATCGGCGCTGTGCATGGTCTGCACCGCGGGCCGCGGACGATCGGAGGGCAGCTCGAGGACGTCCGGCGCGCCCGCCAGGGTCTCGCGCCAGAAGCGGATCTGGCGTGCCGCGGTCGATTCCGGGTCCGCCTCGTCGCCGAGCACCTCGCGATGCCAGAGCGCGAAGTCGGCGTACTGCACCGGCAGCGGGACGCGGATGGCGTGCCCGCCGCTGGACCGCTCCGCGTACGCGGCGGCCAGGTCGGCGGCCAGCGGTGCCATGGACGCGCCGTCCGCGCTGATGTGGTGCACGACCAGCACGACGACGTGCACCGGCGGAGTCGCCGCCATCGGTTCGACCGCCGCATAACTCGACGAGACCGGGGCTGTCCCGGCGGGGGCGGACGCAACGGGAGCTTCCCCTGTGGATGCACCCGACGACACCGGCCCGGCACCCGCGGACGGTTCCGCGGTTCCGTGGATCCGGAACAGGCGGACCCGCAGCGGCGGTTGCGTGGCCAGATCGAATCCGGTGCCGGCCAGCTCGGAGATGCGTGCGCGCAACGCCGCGCCGTCCTCGGTGTCGACCACCGGCATGGCGGGCACGGCCACGTCGGCGCCGACCACCACCTGGCGCGGCCCCTCCGCGTCCGCGGGATAGAGCGTGCGCAGGCTCTCGTGGCGCTCGACCACGTCGACCAGCGCGGCGCGCAGGGCTTCGACATCCAGGTCGCCGGTGAGTCGCAGCGCGATCGCGATGTTGTAGGCGGGCGAAGCCGGATCCATCCGGTTGAGCACCCACATGCGCTGTTGCGCGGGGGAGAGCGGAACGCGGTCCGGACGAATCCGTGGCGCGAGGACGAATCGGCCCGGCTCCGCGCTGGTCGCGGGAACGACCCGGGCGGACAGTTGGGCCACCGTCGGTGCGTCGAACAGATCGCGCAGCGCGATCCGCGACCCGAGCGCCGCGTTCACCCGCGCCACCACCTTGGTCGCGCTCAGCGAGTTGCCGCCGAGTTCGAAGAACGACTGGTCGACGCCGACCCGGTCGCGGCCGAGCACGTCGCCGAACACCATGGCCACCGATTCCTCGACCGGCGTGCGCGGCGCGAGGTAGGGGCGGTGGGTCTCGGAGAAGTCCGGTACCGGAAGGGCTTTGCGATCCAGCTTGCCGACCGGCGTGAGCGGAATCGAGTCGAGCACGATCAGGTACCCGGGCACCATGTACCCCGGCAGCTCGGCGGCCACTCGGGCGCGCAGCCGCTCGACGTCCAGCAGCACGCCCTCGGCGGCCAGTACGTACGACACCAGGACGGTGGTTCCGGCCGGGCCGGTGCGACCGATGGTGACCGCGTACTCGACCTCGTCGTCCCGGGAGAGCACCGCGTCGATCTCGCCCAGCTCGATCCGCAAGCCACGGATCTTGACCTGGAAGTCGCTGCGGCCCAGATATTCCAGTTCGTAACCGCCGTCTGGCCCGGTCACCCAGCGCACCATGTCGCCCGTGCGGTACATCCGCCCGCCGGGTTCGCCGAACGGATCGGCGACGAAACGGCTTGCCGTCATCTCGAACCGGTTGAAGTAGCCGCGCGCGAGCGCTGGACCCGCCAGATAGAGCTCACCGGGCACGCCGACCGGCACCGGCCGCAGCCAGGCGTCCAGCACCGTGGTGGCGGCGCCGCGGATCGGTCCGCCGATCGTGATGGGTTCGCCCGGGACGAGTTCGCCGGGGCCGGTCGCCCAAATGCTGAACTCGGTGGGGCCGTACAGGTTCACCATGCGCCTGCCGGGCGCCCACCGCTCGATCAGCTCGGGCGTCGCCGCCTCGCCCGCGACGGCGAGCACGCGCAGCTGGTCCAGGTCGGTGGGTTCCATGGTGGCCAGCGCGGACGGCGTGATCACCGCGTGGGTGACCCGCTCGGTGCGCAGCAGGTCTTCGAGTTCCGCGCCGCCGTAGACGTCCGGCGGCGATACCACCAGCCTGCCGCCCGCGCCGTGCGCGATCAGCAGCTCGAACACCGAGGCGTCGAAGCTGGGCGAGGCCACCTGGAGGACGCCGGCGGTGTGGTCGAGATCGAGTGTCTCACGTTGCGCGGCAACCAGATTCGCAATGCCGCGGTGGCTGAGCAGCACCGCCTTCGGCTTGCCGGTGGAGCCGGAGGTGTAGATCAGGTACGCCGTCTGGTCGAGGTCGATGGGTCCGCCGCGCTCCTCGTCGGTGATCGGCGCGTCGGAGATGGTCATCACCCGGCGCATGGTGTTGAGATCGTCGAGCAGCAGCCAGTCGATGGTGCCGGGCAGCGTCTCGCCGGTCGCGGTGACGGTCACGCCGATCGGCGCCTTGGAGTCGGTGAGCATGTGCTCGATGCGCTCCACTGGGTAGTTCGGGTCCAGCGGAGCGAACGCCGCGCCGGTCTTGGCCAGCGCCCACACCGCGACCACCGATTCCAGCGACCGGGTGAGCGCGAGCACGACGAACACCTCGCGTCCGACTCCCCGGCGCAGCAGCACCCTGGCGTAACGGTTCGACCACGCGTCGAGTTCGCCATAGGTAATGGTGAGTTTCCCCGCGGTGACCGCGATCGCGCCGGGATTGATCCGCGCGCCCGCGGTCAACAGCTCGGGCAACGTGGCCGACCACGCCGATTCCGGGCCGCGCACCGGGAGCAGCGCGGCGCGTTCGGCGTCGTCGCAGTACTGCAGCTGGGAGACCAGCGCGCGTGGGTTGTCGGCGAGCTGGGTGAGCAACCGGACGAAGCGATCCAGCAGCGGCCGGGCCGACTCGGGCGGAAGCTGGTCGGTCAGGTATTTCAGCGTGATCCGCAGCGTGTCCTGCCCGTCGGCGCCGCGCAGCGGAATCACCATGAGGTTCAACGGATACGGCGTCGCGTCGGTGCCCTCCACATCCAGCACCCGCATGCCCGCGATGTCCAGTGCCTGCGACAGTGCCTCGCGGTCGATCGGGTAGGACTCGAACACGGTCAGGGTGTCGAACAATTCGGCCAGGCCGACCGCCTGGTGGATGGCGGCCAAGCCGACGTGCTGATGGTCCAGCAGCCGCGCCTGCTCGGACTGCACGCGGGCGAGCAGGTCGGCCACCTTCTCGGCCGGATCCAGCCGCACCCGGACCGGCAGCGTGTTGATGAACAGGCCGACCATCTCCTCGACCCCGGACAACTCCGGCGGCCGGCCCGAGACGGTGCCGCCGAACACCACGTCGGTGCGGCCGGTGAGCATGGCCAGCAGCATCGCCCACGCGGCCTGCACCAGGGTGTTCACCGTGGCGCCCGCTTCGCGGCCCGTGGTCTCCAGCTGGGCAACGGTGGCGCGGGACAGATCGACCGACAGCATGCCGGTTTCGGTCGATTCGATTCCGGCCAGGGTCGGCACCGCGCGGGTCGGGGTGTCCACCCCCGCCAGTGAATCCGTCCATGCCGCGAGCGATTCCGCGTCGTCCCTGGTCCGCAGCCAGGTCAGGAACTCGCGATAGGAGTGCGCGGGCGGCAACGCGGAGGTGTCGCCGTCGGTGACGTAGAGGGTGAGCAGCTCGCGCACCAGCAGTGGCGTCGACCAGCCGTCCAGCACCAGGTGGTGGTTGGTGAGCAGGAAACGGTAGGTGTCGGGTGCGATCCGCAGCAGCGTGCAGCGCAGCAGCGGTGGACGGGTGAGCTCGAACCGGGTGCGCGCGTCCACCGCGATGAGCCGATCGATCTCGCGGGCGCGCTCGTCTTCGTCGGCGATGCCGGTGAGATCCGCCTCGTGCCATTCGACCTCGGCGTCGGCCAGGACCAGCTGGCGCGGACCGTCCTCGGTCTCGGCGAACGCGACGCGCAGGTTCTCGTGCCGGGTCACCAAAGCCTGTGCGGCACGGCGCAATCGGGCCGAATCGACGGTGCCGGACAGGGTGAGCAGCGACTGCACGGTATAGCCGTCGGCGGTGTCGGAGTCGTACAGCGCGTGGAAGAGCAAGCCGTACTGCAACGGAGAGAGCGGCCACACGTCGATGAGGTTCGGGTAGTCGCGCTCCCACGTATCGATCTGCGCCTGGGTGACAGCGACCAGATCGAAGTCGGAGGGTGTGCGTCCGCCCGCCCCGGCGGATTCGGCGTGCTCGGCGAGGGCCCCGAGGGCTTGTGTCCAGAGCGCGGCGAGTTCCGCGAGATCCGCTTCCTCGAACAGCCGCGATGCATAGGCCCAGGTCACTTCGAGCCCGGAATCGGTGTGGACGGCGTTGATATCCACCGACGCGGGCAGCGGGGCGCGGTCGTCCTGGGTCGCGGCGAAGCGGCGCGGCAGCCAGGGCTCCGCCTCGCCGCCGGTGGTCGCGCGGCCGAGGTAGTTGAAGCTGATCTGCGGAGTGGGCGCGTCCGCGAGCGCCGTCGCCGTCTCGGGGACCAGGTAGCGCAGCATGCCGAACCCGATGCCCTTGTCCGGCAGGATACGCAGCTGTTCCTTGGTGGCCTTGATCGCGGTACCCGCCGCGGCTCCACCCGCGAACGCGTCCGCGAGATCGATGCCGGTCAGGTCGACAGCGACGGGGTAGATGCTGGTGAACCAGCCCACCGTCCGCGCGATGTCGGCGCCGGGCAGGATGGATTCGGTGCGGCCGTGGCCTTCCAGGGTGAACAGCGCCGAGGTGCGTCCGCGCCAGCGGGCCACCGCCAGCGCGAGCGCGGCGAGCAGCACGTCGTCGGCGCCGCAGTGGAATCGGTCGGGGGCGGTGGTGAGCACGGTCCGCGCGATCTCCGGCGGCACCACCGTCGTCAGGTGCGCCATGGTGGCCACCACGTCGAGTTCGGGGTCCATCGGCGCAGAGCCGAGTTCCGGATCGGGCGTGGCCAGAATGCGTTGCCACAGCGGCAGTTCCGTGACCCGAGTGGCGGCGTGCTCGCGCTGCCCGTGCGCCCAGCGCCGGAACGAGGTGCCGACCGGCGCGAGTTCGCCGCCCAATGTTGCGGTGGCCAGATCCGGCAGCAGGATGCGCCAGGAGACGCCGTCGGTAACCAGATGGTGCAGCACCAGCCACAGCAGCGGCGCGGCGTCCGCACGCTCGATCCACACGAAGCGCGCGAGGACGCCGGACTCCGGGTCGAGCCGGTCGGCGGCGCGCTGCAACTCGCGTTCACAGGTCGCCTCGAGATCCGTGTCCGCGGCCACGACCTCGAGCAGTCCGTCGGCGTCGACCGAGCCGGGTTCGGCGACCACCCAGCTCCAGCCGTCGCCGGTGCGGCGCAGCGTCGAGCGCAGCAGGTCGTGCCGATCGAACAGTGCTTGCACCGCGGCGACCAGCCGTGCGCGCTCGATTCCGGCGGGCAACTCGATCAATACGGCCTGGGCGAACCGCCGCCAGCTGTCGCCTGGCTCCAGCATCGCGTGCACGATCGGCGTGAGCTCCACCTCGCCGACCCCGCCGCCGGGCAGTTCGCGCACCTCCACGGTCGGCACGTCGGTGGCGACCGCGGCCAGCGCCGCGACGGTCTTGCGCTCGAAGACATCCCGCGCGCTGAACCCGATCCCGGCCGCCTTGGCGCGCGACACCAGCTGGATCGAGACGATGCTGTCGCCCCCGAGCGCGAAGAAACTCTCGTCGACGCCCACCGCGTCCAGGCCGAGCACCTCCGCGAACAGCGCGGCGAGCGCCTTCTCGCGCGGTGTGGACGGCGGCCTGCTCGTGACCGTGCGTGCGCCGAAGTCCGGCGCGGGCAGCGCCTTGCGGTCCACCTTGCCGAGCGGGGTCAGCGGGAGGCTGTCGAGCACCATGACCACGGCGGGCACCATGTAGGCCGGAAGTGATTCTCCGGCAGTGGCTTTCAGTGCCTCGGGGTGCACCTCGGCGCCGGGCTTCGGCAGCACGTAGGACACGAGTGCGGTGGCGCCGGTCCCGGTTTCGACGCCGAGGGTGAGTGCGAAGTCGACGTCGGGATGCCGCTGCAGAGCGGCGTCGATCTCGCCCAGTTCGACCCGGAAGCCGCGCACCTTCACCTGGAAATCGCTGCGGCCCTGGTACTCCAGTTCGATCCGGCCGTCGTGCTCGACCCAGCGCACCAGGTCGCCGGTGCGGTACATCCGCTCGCCCGTCGCGTACGGGTTGGCGACGAAGCGGTCGGCGGTGAGCCCGTTGCGCCGGTGGTAACCGCGGGCGACACCGGGACCGGCAAGGTAGAGCTCACCGGTGGTGCCGGGGGGCAGCGGCCGCAGCCACGGATCAAGCACCACGGCCGACACGTCGCGGGCGAGACCGCCGATGGTGACCGGCGCGCCGGGAGTCAGCGGGGCGCTGAGCGTCACGGTCACCGTGGTCTCGGTGGGGCCGTAGCCGTTCAACAGGGTGCGGCCGGACCACTTCGCGACGAGTTCGGGCGGGCAGGCGTCGCCGCCGACGATCACGGTACGCAGATCGGGCAGCGTCGCCGGATCCAGCGATCCCACGACGGCCGGGGTGACGTTGAGATGGGATACGCGGTGCCCGCGCAGCACCTGTGCGAGCTCCGCACCCGCGTACGCCGACGGCGGCACCACGGCCAGGGTCGCGCCCGCGGCGAGCGTGACCAGGATTTCTTCCACCGAGATGTCGAAGCTGGGCGATACGGCATGGGCGACAACCGAATCCGCGTCGATGCCGAATCCCGCGCCGGAGCTCGCGACCAGATTCGCCAACCCGCGATGCGGCACGAGCACGCCCTTGGGCAGCCCGGTGGAGCCGGAGGTGTAGATGATGTACGCGACCTGATCCGGGTGCGTCGCCGCGGTTCGCTCGGCCTCGATGAGCGCGGCGCTGTCTTGCTCGGCCAAGGCGCGCTCGGTGTTCTCGTCATCGAGGATCAGCCAGGACACCCGGTCCGGCAACGCCTTTCGCGCCGCCGCGACCGTGATCCCCGCGACGACCCCGCTGTCACCGGCCATGTGCTCGATCCGGTCGGCCGGATAAGTCGGGTCGATCGGCACGAACGCCGCGCCGGTCTTGGCCACCGCGATCGTCGCCAGCACCGACCGGATCGAACGCGGGATCGAGATCGCGACGGTGCGCTCCGGTCCGGCGCCCGCGGCGATCAGCACCCGGGCCAGGCGGTTGGTGTAGTCGTCGACCTCGCGGTAGGTCAGCGCGGTCGCGCCTTCGGCCAGCGCCATCGCCTGCGGATCGCGGGCAGCGCCCGAGGCGAGGATCGCGGGCAGTGTGCGTGGTGCGACGCCCGCGCCGCCGCGCGCGGGGGCGTACTGGGCGAGCTCGTCGTCCGACAGCACCGAGATGGTCGTCAGCGGCGCGTCCGGCCCGGCAGCGAGGAAGCGGTGCAGGAACGACAGGAACCGGCGGTGCTGTGCGGCCAGTTCGGTGCCGCTGTAGAGGTTGCCGTTGGCCTGGAAGTCGATGTGTGTGCTCTCGCCGCCGACGCCCGGATACAGGTTGACGAACAGGTCGTCGATCAACCCGGAGGTCAGCACGTGCAGCCGTCCGGTTACCCGGCCGAGCTGGATCCTGGTATCGACCATCATCAGGTTCACCGAGGGGCCGAACGACCCGGCCTCGTCCATCGGCCAGCCGAGGTCGCGGAAGATGTCCTCCTGGCGGTAGCGCTGCCGGCGCAGCGCTCCGGTCAGCTCGCCCTGGGCGGCGCGGATCACGTCGCCGACGGTCGTGGCAGGCTCCAGCCGCAGCCGCAGCGGGACGACGTTGGCGATCATGCCGCCGGAACGCCGCAGCGTCGCCGTGGTGCGCGCCGACACCGGAAGACTCAGCACGACCTCCGGCGAGCCGGTCATCGCGGACAGGTACGCGCCGAAGGCCGCCACCACGGTGGGCGCGACCCCGGAGGACACCTGCTCGGCGACGGCGTCCAGCATCCGCGCGGTGTCGGCGGGCAGGTCGCCCTCGACCCGGATCGGGTGTCCGTCCACACCCGCGGTGCGGCCCGCCAGGTTCACCGGGTCGGCCATGCCGTCCAGATGGGCGAGCCAGTGCTCCCGGTCGGCGAGGAACCGATCCGAACTGCGGTAGGCCAGATCCGCCTCGACGACCTTGCGCAGATCCTCCGCTTTCGCGGGCGGCGGTTCGCGACCCTCGACCGCGGCGTTGTAGAGCTCCCCGGTGCGCTGCACCACGGTCAGCGCGCCCATGCCGTCCAGCACGATGTGGTGGATCCGCGAATACCAGAACCAGCGCTCCGCGCCGACGCGCAGCATGGCGATGCGCACGAGCCGGTCGCGGGTCAGCTCCAGCGGGGTCTCGTACTCCGCCCGCATCCAGGCCTGGGCGGCCGCCTCCGGATCGGGTTCGGCCCGGAAGTCGATGATGTCCAGACTGTCGTCGAGCGTGGTGTCGACGAATTGGAACGGGTGCCCCTCAACCTCGACCAGGCGCAGGTAGCCGGTGCCGAACTCGCGCCCGGCCTGACGCGCCGAACGCGCGAGCAGGTCGACGTCCATCGGTCCGTTCAGTTCGACGTACTGGGCGATGGATATCGGAGTGTCACCGGCGACATGCTGGGCGAACCAGATGCCGCGCTGTGCCGCCGACAGGGCGAAGGCCCCGTCGGGAAGCGTTGTGTCCGTATCTTTCGCCGAAAGGGAAGACTGTTTCATGACGTGTCCTACGTTCTGACCGCGGTCGGGCTACCCAGGAGTGACCGCCAGTAGCCACCGCGGTACCGGTAGTACCTGCCGCCGCACAGATCGCGGCAACTCAATTCTGAACCGGTGCGGTCGGCGTTGCGGGGGTATTGCGCACACTGCGCGACCCGAACATCACTGTTCGGGTCGCGCGGGGAGGGATGTGCCCGGTCAGGCGGCTGCCGGAAGAAGATCCAGGTCGGCCGGGGTGAGCGGGGCGTCGGAACCGGCGAGGTAGCGCTGCAGGGTGGAGCGCTCGTCCAGCACCAGCCAGGCGATCCCGTCGCTCGACTCGGGCAGCTGGTCCTTGGTGGTGATCCCGACCGTGGTGCCGAGGGCGAAGGAGCCGTCGCCGGTGACCCGGGCCGTGACCGCTCCGATCTTGGTGGCGGCCCGCTCGGCCACGGTGGACTCGATCGGGTGGTCGATCGCCACCGCGACGCGGGCGCCCGGGCCGGCGCCGAGCTCGAGCAGCAGGCGAGCCATGCGGTTGGACCAGCGGTCCAGTTCGGCGTAGGTGAGGTCGCAATCGGCGGTGGACACCACGACCGCGCCTGGATCGACCTCGGCGACGGGCTGGGCCAGCGGCAGGACGTACAGGTTGTCGGAAGCGGTCAGGGTGTGCATGTCATGTCCTCGAGTGTCGAATGAGAGGTGTTTCGCGTACTTCTCAATCTCGTCCTCGAGCGGGCTTTCCGACACCAACCCCAGCGTTGGTCCGCGCACTCCCAGGGTGGGCAAAACCTCACCCAGGGTGGGGCGCGGAACTCAGTCGTTCACGTAGCCGTTGAGCGTGGCGCGCAGATCGGTGAGCAGCGCGCGGGCGGCGGTGAGGCCGTCGCCGTGCCAGACGGTGTCCTCGACGGCGAACACCCGGCGATCGGTGGCGGCGCTGAGTTCCTTCCATTCGTCGGTGCGCATGACGGCTTCGCCGTGCTTCTTCCCCTCGGCGCCGGCGAGGATCACGTAGATCACGTCGCCCTCCACCTTGGTGGCGAACTCATCCTCGCCCACCTCGAACGAGGCGCCGCGCTGGGCGGCGGGACGCTGCACACCCACGTCGCCGAGGACTTGACCCGCGAAGCTGTCGCCGCCCTGCACCTGGTCGGCGTCGGCGGTGAAGCGGAGGACCGACGCCTGGGTTTGTCCCGCCGCCAAGGCGGTACCGGTGTCTTTTGCTTCGGTGCGATAGTTCTGCAGCGCGGTGTCGGCGGCCTCGCGACGTCCCAAACCCGCTGCGAACGCGGCGAATTCGGCCTGCCAGCCGGCGTTCGCGCCGACCAGCACGGTCGGGGCGATGGCTTGTAGCGCGGCGAAATTCGCCGCACCCGTGGGGATCTCGCCGAGAATCAGATCGGGACGCAGATCGGCGATCCGGGCCGGATCCGGCTGCGCTGCGGTTCCGACACCGGGAATCTTCAGCACGCCGGTGCCGAGATAGGCGGGCTGCGGGCTCGGCCCCTCGATGGTCACCGCGCCCACCACCCGCTCCCAGAGACCGAGCGCGCAGACCGCGTCCAGCGCTGAGGTGGACAGCACGACGATGCGCTGCGGGTCGGCGGGCACCTCCGAGACGCCCGCGGCATGCGTGACACTGCGGGTGGCCCCGCTCGCCGGGTCCGGCGCACTCGGCAGCGCGCACGCCCGGGTGGTGTCGCGCTCCAGCCCGACCACCCCCGCGCCCGCGATGTTCGTGGTGGTGCGCACGATCGAGACGTCGTCATCGCTCTTCCCGCCACACCCCGCCGCGAGAACGGTCGCGCACAACGCGGCGACGGCGACCACCCGACGGCCCGCCGAAGCGGCGTGTGCGGAAGAGGCTGTGCGGTTTCGGATGCGAACGAAGGCGCTCAGCGGCATGCCGGTGAGGGTACAGCGTTTGTTTTTTTTTTTGCAGCGCCTGCGGCGCTGCGTGTTCGCGACCCCCTTGTGGCTCGCGTCCGAGCGACCGCCGCTTGCGACTTCGTCGCTTGCGCGTCGGCCGCTCGGACGCGAGCCGGGCCGCGAACGGGCAATGCTCGGTCTCGCTTCGCTCGAAAGCGGGGGTGGGGCCGTGTGGTTGCGTCGCGCTGTAACCGCAGGACTCAGCTGCACCCTGGTAGCCCGCGTCCCGGCGAACTGGGCTTCGTTCTGACGACCGCCCGGACGCTCGCCATAAGCGGACCTCAGACAGGTCCGCCGCGGAAATGACTTCAGGCTTTTTCGCCGCCGATACTGAATCGGGCGCCTGTGGCGTCCGCGACCGAGGCCATTCGGCCGTATGGGGTGTCCTCGGCGGGTGAGAGGACCGAGCCGCCCAGTGCGACGACCCGTTCGACGGTCTCGTCCACGTTGTCGGCGCCGAAGTAGACGGTCCAGCCCGCGGGCGCGCCTTCGGGCAGGAAGGCCGAGGCGTCCATGACGCCGCCGAGCATCGGGGTCTGCGCGTGGATCGTGGTGTAGCGGAACTCCGGGACGTCGGAGATGGTGAAGACGTCCGACCAGCCGAAGACCTCCCGGTAGAACGCCAGCGAGGCGTCGTAGGCGCGGGTGTGCAGCTCGAACCAGGACGGCGCGCCCGCGTGCTCGCGCCACTGCCCGCCGGAGACCAGGCCCATCGTCTCGAACCCGGGGAACGTCCCGGCCTGCCAGATGCCGACGCCCGCGCCGCCGACGTCGCCGAGCACGGCCATCGTGCCCAGCTCACCGACCCGCATCACGGGCACGATCAGCGACGCTCCCGCGGCGACGGCCGCGTCCGCGGTCGCTTGCGCGTCGGGGTTGGCCAGATACACCGTCCACTGCTCGGGGCTGTCGGTGTCGCCCGGCATCCTGCCCATGGCGCCCGCTACCGCGCGGCCGTCCTTGCGGAAGGTGATGTAACCGCCGAACTCCGCCCCCGCCTGTTCGGCGGTCCAGCCGAACAGGTCGCGGTAGAACGCGATACTGCGCTCGGGATCGGAGGTGTAGAGATCGACCCAGCAGGGATCGCCGGGCTTGCTGCTGTTCGGATTGGTCATCGCTGGTCTCCTGGCTGCGGTGAACGTCTGTCACCGGTAGAGACGGCCGCCGCCCGGTGTTCTCATCGGTACGCGGGCGCACCGGGGAAATACGACAGAGAGTAGGACCCGTTCGGCTCGCCGGATAGGCACCGTTTACCATTCGATGAGCGCAAGCGAACTGTCGTCTGTCCCGGATCGGGGTGGATGCGATCAGCGGAGCCTGCGGAGCGACCTAAAGGCACCTTTCAGGAGGATCAGTGACTGCCGTAGAGCCCCAGCCAGTCCCTCAGTTGGAAGCGACTCGGCCGTATCCGGCTCGGACCGGGCCGAAGGGCTCGTTCATCTACAAGATGGTCACCACCACGGACCCCAAGGTCCTCGGTGTCATGTACCTGACCACGTCGATGGGCTTCTTCCTCATCGGTGGCCTGATGGCCCTGCTGATGCGCGGTGAGCTGGCGCGGCCCGGCCTGCAGTTCCTCTCGCCCGAGCAGTTCAACCAGCTGTTCACCATGCACGGCACGATCATGCTGCTGTTCTACGCGACCGCGATCGTGTTCGGCTTCGCCAACATCATCCTGCCGCTGCAGATCGGCGCGCCCGACGTCGCCTTCCCGCGACTGAACGCCTTCAGCTACTGGCTGTACGCGTTCGGCGCCAGCATGGCGACCGCCGGGTTCATCACCCCGGGTGGCGCCGCGGACTTCGGCTGGACGGCGTACGTGCCGCTGACCGACATCCTGCACTCGCCCGGCGTCGGCACCGACCTGTGGATCCTGGGTCTGGCGGTCTCCGGTCTCGGCACCATCCTCGGTGGCGTGAACATGCTGACCACCGTCGTCTGCCTGCGCGCGCCCGGCATGACCATGTTCCGGATGCCGATCTTCACCTGGAACATCGCCGTCACCAGCGTCCTTGTGCTGCTCGCCTTCCCGCTGCTGACCGCCGCGCTGTTCGGCCTGGCCTACGACCGCCACCTCGGCGGGCACATCTACGACCCCGCGACCGGCGGCATCCTGCTCTACCAGCACCTGTTCTGGTTCTTCGGCCACCCCGAGGTGTACATCATCGCGCTGCCGTTCTTCGGCATCGTCTCGGAGATCTTCCCGGTCTTCTCGCGCAAGCCGATCTTCGGTTACACCACGCTGGTCTACGCGACCCTGGGCATCGCGGCCCTGTCCATCGCGGTGTGGGCGCACCACATGTACGCCACCGGCGCGGTG
Source organism: Nocardia sp. Marseille-Q1738 (assembly GCF_965283145.1). Classification (NCBI taxonomy): domain Bacteria; kingdom Bacillati; phylum Actinomycetota; class Actinomycetes; order Mycobacteriales; family Nocardiaceae; genus Nocardia; species Nocardia sp. Marseille-Q1738. Next base: position 518,447 of record NZ_CBDIMS010000002.1, read on the forward strand.
CTGCTGCCGTACTTCTCGTTCATGACCTTCCTCATCGCGGTGCCGACCGGTGTGAAGTTCTTCAACTGGATCGGCACCATGTGGCGGGGCCAGCTGACCTTCGAATCGCCGATGCTGTTCTCCATCGGCTTCATCGTCACCTTCCTCTTCGGTGGTCTGTCCGGTGTCATCCTGGCCAGCCCGCCGCTGGACTTCCACGTCACCGACTCCTACTTCGTCGTGGCGCACTTCCACTACGTGCTCTTCGGCACCATCGTGTTCGCCACCTACGCGGGCATCTATTTCTGGTTCCCGAAGATGACCGGACGCATGCTGGACGAGCGCCTGGCCAAGTGGCACTTCTGGACCACCTTCATCGGCTTCCACACCACCTTCCTGGTGCAGCACTGGCTCGGTGCCGAGGGCATGCCGCGCCGCTACGCCGACTACCTGCCCAGCGACGGCTTCACCACGCTGAACACGATCTCCACGATCGGTGCCTTCGTGCTCGGCGCCTCGATGCTGCCGTTCCTGTGGAACGTCTTCAAGAGCTACCGCTACGGCGAGGTGGTCACCGTGGACGACCCGTGGGGTTACGGCAACTCGCTGGAGTGGGCCACCACTTGCCCGCCGCCGCGGCACAACTTCTACGAGCTGCCGCGCATCCGCTCCGAGCGACCCGCGTTCGAGCTGCACTACCCGCACATGATCGAGCGCATGCGCGCCGAGGCGCACGTCGGCTGGGGCTCGGGCAAGCACGCCGTCGAGGTCCGCGAAACGGTCGGGGCGAAGTAAGTTTTATGGCCGGAGTTCGTCCGGCCGCGCCGTAGGATTCAGCGCGACGGGTGTGCACCTGCTGGTGACCAGCGGGTGCACACTCATTTGTGCAGACCGATACGCACCGTGGCGTTTGCGACAACGATGTCCAGCACAGCGACGGCAAACACCGAACTTGGAGCTCATCAGTTGGCCGACACCACCGTCCTCGTCACCGTCACCGGGCCCGACCGCCCCGGTGTGACGTCCGTGCTGCTCGCGGCGATGTCGCGGCACCAGGTGAGCCTGCTGGACGTGGAGCAGGTCGTGATCCGGGGCAGGCTGACCCTGGGCGTCCTGGTGACCTGTCCGCACGACGCCGAGGCGTTGCAGGACGAACTCGAAGAGGCCATGAACACCGTCGGCATGCACGTCGACGTGGAGGTGGACGCGGCGATCGGCAGGCAGCCGATGTCCACGCACGCGGTGGTGATCCTCGGCAGCCCGGTCACGGCGCGCGCGTTCAGCGCGGTCTCGCGGCAACTGGCCGCTCTGGGCGCCAACATCGACACCATCCGCGGCATCGCCGACTACCCGGTGACCGGTATGGAGCTGATGGTCACCGCGATCGACTCCGGCCCCGACACGGATTCCCGGCTGCGCACCGCGCTCGCCGAGGTCGCGGTCACCGAGGAGGTGGACGTCGCGGTGGAGCGCGCCGGGCTGGCGCGCCGCGGCAAGCGCCTGATCGTGTTCGACGTCGACTCGACGCTGATCCAGGGTGAGGTCATCGAGATGCTCGCCGCGCATGCGGGCGTCGAGGACGAGGTCCGCAAGGTGACCGAGGCCGCCATGCGCGGGGAGATCGACTTCGCCGAATCGCTGCGCCAGCGGGTCGCGACGTTGGCCGGTCTCGACGAGTCGGTGATCGAGGCGGTGGCCGAGAAGATCGCGCTGACCCCCGGCGCGCGCACCACCATTCGCACGCTGCGCCGCATCGGTTTCCGCTGCGGCGTGGTTTCCGGCGGCTTCCGGCAGGTGATCGAACCGCTGGCGCACGAATTGGAATTGGACTTCGTGCAGGCGAACACACTCGAGGTGGTGGAAGGCAAGCTGACCGGCCGGGTCGTCGGCGAGATCGTGGACCGGGCGGCCAAGGCCACCGCGCTGCGCAAGTTCGCGGCCGAGGCCGGGGTGCCGATGGAACAGACCGTCGCGGTCGGTGACGGCGCCAACGACATCGACATGCTCAACGCCGCCGGGCTCGGTATCGCGTTCAACGCCAAGCCCGCGCTGCGCGAGGTCGCCGACGCCGCGCTCTCGCATCCCTACCTGGACGCGGTGCTGTTCATCCTCGGGGTCACCCGGCACGAGGTAGAGGCCGCGGACGCCAGAGACGGCCTGCTGCGCCGCGTTCCACTGGGCTAGCTTTCGGACCTGGTCCGGCGGGTAGGCGCAGGTCCGGCCCGGTCGGTGGGGGGCCGCTGCGGATCACCTCGACAATCCGCATGGCGTCGGCACGTCGTCGTGCCGACCGCGCCGACGGGAGGACCGCGGGCCGAGAGGCTGTGCTGCGTGTCGTGGGCGACCGGCTCGCGGCTTCGCCCACTCGGATCTCGCCGAGGCCGCGGCGTGCGCCGTCCGGCTCCCACGGATGCGCCACAGATAGCCCACCGCTCGCCGATGCCGACGAACGCCGCTCGGTAGGCTCGCTGCGGTTGATCATTCGGCGATCGGAGGACGGGTGCGGAAGTCCCTGCTGGTGCTGCTTCTCGGGTTGGCGGTGGCGGGGTGCGGCGGCAACGACGTGTCCGACGAGACCATTTCCGAGTCCTCGAATCCCGTTGTGCGCGTCGGTGCTGCCGACAACGGGCAGGAGCGGCGGTTGCGCGTCGGACAGCGGCTCGTGGTCGCCCTGCCGTCCAACCCGTCGACCGGGTATTCCTGGAGCATCGCCGAATTGGACCCAGCCGTGGCGAAGCAGGACGGCGAGGCGGATTTCGAACCCGATCCGGCCGTGCCCGTCGCGCCGGGCGCGGGCGGCACCTCGGTGTGGAGCTTCATGGGCGCGGCGGCCGGTGTGACGGCGCTGAGGATGGAGTACACCCGGCCGTGGGAGCACGGCTTGACACCAGCCGAAACGTTTTCGCTGAAGATCAAGGTGGAGTAATGACGGGCATCCCGGAATGCGGGGCCGAGGTCCGCGGCGGCGAGACCGGCACGGCGGCAACCGTATCGGACATCGCGGGATTCCGCGCGCGGCATGCCGAGCTGGCGCGCGGGTACGGCGGCACAGGCGATCCGGACGACCCGGCCATGGTGCAGGCGATGCAGATCATCCTGCATCTGCCCAAGACCGATCCGCCGCCGCGCAGCGCTCTGCTCGCCGCGGCGGCCGCCGCCGCGGTGGCGCTCTGCCTGGACGAGCGGGTCGGTCCGGACGGTGAGTGGGAAGCGCGCTATCTGGCGTGGAAGCGCTCGCGCATCCGCAAGCTGGCCCGGCGCGCCCGCGGCGCCCAGTGGCGCGCGACCTGCGCGGTGGACGGCGTCACCGTCGAGATCGACGGCGCGCAAGCGCGCGCACTGGTCCCCGGCCCGGTGGGCGAGGTCGACCCGGTGATCAAGCGCTTACAGATCGGCGGAACCGATCTGGACCACGACGACCCTGGACCGCCCGCCCCGGAACTGCCCGTGCTCTGGATCAACACCGCGCTCGGGATGACGCTCGGCAAAGCGGCCGCGCAGGTGGGGCATGCGAGCATGCTGCTGGCCGGTGCGCTGCCGGTCGAGCACGCGCTGCGGTGGGCGGAACTCGGCTTCCGCTGCGCGGTGCGCGACGCCGACCCCCAGCGCTGGGCGTCCCTGTCCGCCCAGGTGGCCGAAGGCACTGCGGTCGCCGTGCGAGACGCGGGATTCACCGAGGTGGCGCCGGGCTCGATGACGGTGATCGCGGTGCCCGCCCCATCCTGGTGACCGGCTTGCGGGGGAACTGTCGCGGTCGAGCGGTCTTGACCAAGTGGCTCTGGCCAGCGCGGTGGTAGTGCGTGACGCGTGGTTCATGGCGGTTGCGCCGAACATGGTGTGCCCCGCCCAATCCCGATGAGCGGGTGGTGGACCCTCGGCGCCGTCGACGCGGCGTCTGGCAGGCGGCTCCGGGTGGCACGGTGGGAATGCGTGATGTGGTGTTCACCGAGGTTTGCGCCGGGCTCGATGACGGTGATCGCGGTGCCCGCCCGGTCCTGGTGAGCGCGCTGCGGCGGCACACGCGTACTCGGCGTGGTCCTGGACTTCCGGCGCGGCGGCGACAGCTGGGGAGGTGTCGATCAGACCAACTGGACCGTTTTCCCTCCCCGCGTTGGCAAGTGCCCCCGCTGGTGGGCCAAGATGGAGCGCGTGCCGCAACCGGATCCCGATCTGCTCATCGATTTCACCGACGTGACCGTCCGCCGTTCGGGGCATACCCTCGTCGGCCCGGTCACCTGGCAGGTCGAGCTCGACGAACGCTGGGTGGTCCTCGGCCCCAACGGCGCGGGCAAGACCTCGCTGCTGCGGATGGCCGCGGCCGAGATGCACCCGACCGCGGGCATCGCCCATCTACTCGGGGAACGGATCGGCAAGGTCGACGTCAGCGAGCTGCGTCCGCGCATCGGCCTGTCGTCGGCCGCGGTGGCCAGCCGGGTCCCGGTCGACGAGAAGGTCAGCGACCTGGTCGTGTCCGCCGGATACGCGGTGCTCGGCCGCTGGCGGGAGCGCTACGACGACATGGACACCGACCGCGCCATCGACATGCTGGAAAGCCTGGGCGCCGAACATCTCTCCGACCGCACCTACGGGACGCTGTCGGAGGGCGAGCGCAAGCGAGTGCTCATCGCTCGCGCGCTGATGACCGATCCCGAACTGCTGCTGCTCGACGAGCCCGCCGCGGGCCTGGACCTGGGCGGCCGGGAAGAACTGGTGGAACGGCTCGGCGATCTCGCCGCCGACCCGGACGCACCCGCGATCGTGCTGGTCACCCACCATGTGGAGGAGATCCCGCCCGGGTTCACCCACGGCCTGCTGCTCAACGAGGGTGAGGTGGTCGCGCAGGGCCTGCTGTCGGATGTGCTCACCGCGGAGAACCTCAGCGACGCCTTCCGGCAATCGATCGCGCTGGACCGGGTGGACGGCCGCTACTTCGCGCGGCGCGCCCGCCGCGCGGGCAAGCACCGCACCCGCTGACGCGGACGTCGTGACGGCGCTCACCAAGCGGGCGTTAGGGTGCAGGAGTGAGTGAGACAGCGGCGCAGGCCGACTCCCAACAGCCTCCGTCCCCCAAGGACGCGTCGACGGTGATGCTGGTGCGTGACGGCGCCGATGGACCTGAGATCTTCCTACAGCGCCGGGTCGGCGCCATGGCGTTCGCCGCGGGCATGACCGTGTTCCCCGGCGGCGGTGTCGACCCGTCCGACGGCACCGCGGACATCGCCTGGGCCGGTCCCGAGCCCGCCTGGTGGGCGGAGCGATTCGCGACCACCCAGGCCAGGGCGAAGGCGCTGGTCTGCGCGGCAGTGCGGGAGACGTTCGAGGAATGCGGCGTGCTGCTGGCCGGTCCGACCGCCGACAGCGTGGTCTGCGACACGACCGGATACCGGGACGCCCGCGGCAGGCTGGAACGCAGGGAACTATCGCTGGCGACCTTCCTCGCCGAAGAGAAACTCGTGCTGCGCGCGGATCTGCTGCGGCCGTGGGCGAACTGGATCACCCCGGTGATCGAGCCACGCCGCTACGACACCCGGTTCTTCGTCGCGGTGCTGCCGGAAGGGCAGCTGGCCGACGGCGCCACGTCCGAGGCGGCGGAGGTGCAGTGGAGCAGTCCGGCCGAGGCGCTGGCCCGCTGGCGGTCGGGCACCGACGTGCTGCTGCCGCCGACCTGGTCGCAACTGGTCGCGCTCGGCGAATTCGGTTCCACCGCCGAGATCCTGGCCGCGCGGCGCGCGATCGACCCGATCCTGCCGGTGCTGGCCGACGTGGACGGCAAGCAAATGCTGTCCTTTCCGGACAATAAGCGCTACTTCGCCGATCTCCCGGATGCCGGACGTCTCAAGGGCTCTGTGCGTCCGTGACTGCGCCGCGCCGGCGCTCGGCCCGGCGCGACCGCTCCGGCGGTTGCGTAGATGGTTCGCTCACCAGGTGTGCGCCATCGCTGGCGCTCGGTTCCGGCACGATGAGTGCTCGCTGTGCCTGTTGCTCGCTCGCTGCGCTCGCTCGTGCGAGCACCCGGTAGCGTGGCCTCCCATGGCCGAATTCGTGACCCTGGATCTGCCCGAGAGTGCCGCCGAGCGGCGCGTGGCCGTGCTCCGGATCGCCCGCCCGCCGATGAACCTGTTGAACGTGCAACTGGCGCGGGAGCTGGCCGAGGCCGCGGCCGCCGTGGCCGCGGATCCCGGCGTGGCCGCGGTGGTCGTGTACGGCGACGAGCGGGTGTTCTCGGCGGGCGACGACGTGGCCGAGCTGTCCGGGCTCGGGGTGGATCAGGCCGGTGCCATGGCGGCCGATATGCAGCGCGCCCTCGGCTGCCTGGCCAGGATCCCGCAGCCCACCGTGGCGGCGATCAGCGGCTACTGCCTCGGCGGCGGCCTGGAACTGGCCCTCGGCGCCGACCGCCGCGTCATCGGTGACAACGTCAAGCTGGGTCTTCCGCAGATCAAGGCGGGCTTGATCCCGCTCGCGGGCATCCGGCGGCTCTCCCTGCTGATCGGACCGGGCCCGGCCAAGGACCTGGTCTACACCGGTCGTTTCGTCGAGCCGGACGAGGCGAAGGCGCTCGGCCTGGTCGACGAGGTGGTCGCGCCGGACGACGTCTACACCGCCGCGATGCGCTGGGCGCGGCAGTTCGAGGACGGCCCGGCCCGCGCGCTGGCCGCCGCGAAAGCGGTCTTCGAAGCCGGTCCGCATGGCCTCGATCGGGCACGGACCGAATGGTCTGCGCTGTTCACCACGGAAGATCGCCTGATCGGAACAGGTTCTTATCTGGCCAACGGTCCAGGGTCGGCCGAATTCGTGGGCCGATAGCAGGCGTCAACTGCGGATTTGGGTAGGCTAGCCGACCATGACGGTACGTCCCGACGACCCCGCGCCGAACCCGCACGCCACCGAGGCGGAGGTCGAAGCAGCGCTCAAGGATACGAAGCTGGCCCAGGTGCTCTACCACGACTGGGAAGCCGAGACCTACGACGACAAATGGTCCATCTCGTATGACGAGCGCTGTATCGAATACGCCCGCGGGCGCTTCGACGCCGCGGTCGGTCCCGCCCCGCTGCCCTACGACAAGGCGCTGGAACTCGGCTGCGGCACCGGCTTTTTCCTGCTGAACCTGATGCAGGCGGGCGTGGCGAAGTCCGGTTCGGTCACCGACCTGTCGCCTGGCATGGTGAAGGTCGCCCTGCGCAACGCGGAGAACCTCGGACTGGACGTGGACGGCCGGGTCGCCGACGCGGAGACCATCCCCTACGAGGACGACACCTTCGATCTGGTGGTGGGCCATGCGGTGCTGCACCACATCCCCGACGTCGAGCTGGCGCTGAAGGAGTGCCTGCGCGTGCTCAAGCCGGGCGGCCGATTCGTGTTCGCCGGCGAGCCGACCACGGTCGGCAACTTCTACGCGCGCTGGCTGGGCCGGATCACCTGGAAGGCCACCACCACGGTCACCAGGTTGCCCATGCTGAGCGACTGGCGTCGTCCGCAGGAGGAGCTGGACGAGTCCTCGCGCGCCGCGGCCCTGGAAGCGGTGGTCGATCTGCACACCTTCGATCCGAGCCGGCTGGAGGCGATGGCGCGCTCGGCGGGCGCCGTCGACGTGTCCGCCAAGACCGAGGAATTCGCCGCCGCGCTGTGGGGCTGGCCGGTGCGGACCTTCGAGGCGGCCGTGCCCGCCGAGAAGCTCACCTGGCGCTACCGGATGGCGATGTACCGCGCGTGGCTGGGGCTGAGCTGGGTGGACGAGAACGTCATGCGCCGCGTGGTTCCGCGCCAGTTCTTCTACAACGCGATGATCACCGGCGTGAAGCCGAGCGCCGCCGGAAAGTAGTGGTTCGCGATCCCTCTCGCGATCGCATCGTCCATCTCGGCGGCACGGCCGGTGCTGCCGCGGTGGGCGGGTGCCAGCCCATGTCGCCGTTTCGGAATCTGGAGACGGAACGCCGCGGAAACGGTGACCGGGCGAAGGCTTGCGGGATCGCCACCGGCAGGATCGCAATTGCCGGAATCGGGCGGGGCAAGTCGGTGCACGGGCGTGTAGGGGATCGGTAGTGGGCTATCGCTTTTCCCGCGATGATGTCGGGTACCTGGGTAGTGCAGCCGGTCGGGCCGCGCTGGCCGAGGTGGATCGACTGGCGCTGACCCCGGCATCCCTGCTGAAGGATCTCGAGCAGGTGCGCCGCGCCCACGGCGACCAGGCCGCGGCTCTTGTCGAGACGGTCCGGCTGCGCCGCCGCGCCGCGGCCAAACTCACCGACGCGGGGGAGTGGCTGTTCACCGACGACGCCCTGCAGCAGGCAACCCCCACTGCCGTCGCCCGGCATCGGGCCGCTCGACTGGCCGGGCGGCCGGTGCACGACGTGACCTGCTCTATCGGCGCCGAACTCGTCGAGCTGGCCCGGGTGTGCCCGGCTGTGGTGGGCAGCGATCTGGACGACGTGCGGCTCGCCATCGCCGCGCACAATCTGGGACAGTGCTGGCTTCCGGTAGGGGGATCGGGTGCGTCGCCAGCGCGGAACGTGGTGCTGGCCAAGGCGGACGCGCTGCGCCCGAGCACCAGCGAGACCGTAGTCATCGCTGATCCGGCGCGGCGTGCCGACGGTCGGCGCACCCACGATCCGGCGAAGTTGCAGCCGCCGCTGCCGGACCTGCTGACGGCCTACGAGCGCCGCGATCTGGCCGTGAAATGCGCTCCCGGCCTGGATTTCGACCGCCTGGACTGGTCGGGTGAGATCGAGGTCGTTTCGCTGGACGGCGCGGTGCGCGAGGCCTGTCTGTGGTCTCCAGGGCTGACCGAACCCGGCATCACCCGTCGTGCCACGGTGCTCACGTCCACCGGCGCTGCCCAGACCATCACCGATGCCGAACCCGACGATATCGACGAGCGCACGCCCGGGGAATGGATCATCGACCCCGACGGCGCCGTTGTGCGCGCCGGTCTCGTCCGTCACTACGCCGCGAAACACGGCCTGTGGCAACTGGATCCCCGCATCGCCTACCTCACCGGCGACACCGTCCCCGAGGGCGTGCGCGGCTTCCGCATCCTCGAGCGCATGGACTTCCGCGAGAAGTCCCTGCGCGCCGAACTCCGTCGCCGCGACTGCGGCCCGCTCGAAATCCTCACGCGCGGCGTCGACATCGACCCCGATGCTTTGCGTGCGCGCATGAAGCTCCGCGGCACCCGGCCGCACACTCTCGTCATCACCCGCATAGGCCGCAGCGCCACCGCCTTTGTCTGCGCCACCCCCTGACCCGATGGACCGGAAGGTGGCAAGTCGCCCGAAAGCTGACTTGCCCTACCCGCATCGCTCCTGCACTGCTGCGCCAGCGGGTGGCTATTCCGGCTTGAAGGCGAAGATTTCGCCGATGCGGGTGGCGACCACGACCTCACCCTTGGCGCCGACCGACGTGCCCGCGGTGGAGCCCTGTGCGCCAGGGAGGACATCCGAATCAATGGTGGCGCCGGTCCGGGTGTCGAAGGTGACGAGGCTCAGGCCATCGCCGATCGCCGCGGTGGTGTAGCCGGTATCGCCCGCTGTCTGCACCGCGGTTCCGCGCAACGCGAGATGCTTCCGTTCCCAGACGGTTTCGACGGAATCGCCCTTGTCGCGCAGCGCGAGCAGGTAACCGTCGTCGCCGGACGGGATGATCAAACCGTCGCTGGAGACCGAGATACCGCCGCGCGGCGTCCAGTCCAGCCGCTGGACCCACTTGGTCCGCCCGTCGGCGGTGTCCAGCGCGATCAGGCGGTTGCTGTTGTCGCCGACGTAGAGGGTGGCGCCGTCCGCGGACAGCGCCGGGCTGGTCGCGCTACCGCGTTCCAGCAGGTCGGCGCTCCATTCCCGCTTGATCTCGCCATCGGCGTAGCGGAGTGCGACCAGTGCCGCGATGGGCTTGCCCGGCTGCCACAACGTCACGTAGAAGCGGCCGCTCGAGCCGTCGATGGGGGAGATGTTCGCGACCGGGCACTGCGGTCCCCCAGTCGCGCAGTCGTCCAGCCCCTGGCCGGCGGCGGGCCAGGTGAGACCGGCGTTCGCCAGGAAATCCGGCTGGCCGAGCAGCTGCACCGTCGGCACGAGGCGCGCGCCGGTCTGCCGCGACAACACGTCGACCTGGCCGGACTGGGTGACCGTCACCAGCTTTCCGTCACCGGTGAACTGCACCGAGACCGGCGTCCCGGCGACCGGTGTGCTCCACCGGGGCTGGCCCAGGTAGTTGAACGCGTTCACCTTGCTGTCGTCGCCGACGTAGACGTTGGTCATGCCGTCCACGGCCGAGGGCGCGGAGATAGCGCTCGGGCCGAGCGCGTTGCAGAACCGCTTGCGTCCGGTGGCCATCTGGAAGGAGAAGATCGAGCAGTTCTGCAGGCGCGTGGTGACGAACATCTGGCTGTCGGGACCGAGCGTGACGGGCTGCGCGATCGGCCCGCCGATCGGGCGCGACCAGCTCAGTGCCAGCTTCCGCGAGCCGGTGACCGGACTGCTGCCGCTGTTGCGGCCGTCGTGGTAGGCGGCGGTCCAGCCTTTGCCCGAACCGACGGTGATGTCGTCGACATCGGTTCCGCAGCCGGTCAAGGCCAGCGCGGCGGCCGCGGCCAGCACGGCCACGGCACGTTTCCGGGACGGTCGCCACATGGAAGTAGCCAGTACCCCGCCGCTTCGCACCTGCCGCACTCCTGTCATCGTTGGCTCGCACGAGACCGTTGAGATCCGCGAACCGCGCCCTGCGGAACGGTCTTCGCACCGGCGGGTTCGCAGTCGCCGTCGCCGACGCAGGAGTCACTGTACGGGAGGCCCGTGCGAGGGTGAACGAGTCCCGCCGTTGTCGTCGCGGGTGCTCGTCTCGGTGCTCGCCGGGAGCGATAGGCTCTATCCGTCGCCGCCGAGGTGGGCGACAGCCGGTAGGACCACGACAGGAGAACCGTTCGTGACGAGCATGTGGGGCGCACCGTTGCGCTCGCGCTGGCGGGGTTCGCGCCGCCGGGACCCGCGGCAGGCGCGATTTCTGACGCTGGCGTCGCTGCGCTGGGTGCTCGCGAACCGGGCGTACACGCCCTGGTATCTGGTGCGCTACTACCGGCTGTTCAAGTTCCGCCTGGCCAACCCGCACATCGTGCTGCGCGGCATGGTGTTCCTCGGCCGCCGGGTGGAGATCCACGCGACGCCGGAGCTGGCCCGGATGGAGATCGGGCGCTGGGTGCACATCGGCGACGGCAACGCGATCCGCTGCCACGAGGGTTCGCTGCGCATCGGCGACAAGGTGGTGTTCGGCAAGGACAACGTCGTCAACACCTACCTCGACATCGAGATCGGCGAATCGACGCTGGTCGCCGACTGGTGCTACATCTGCGACTTCGACCACAAGATGGACGACATCAACGTGCCGATCAAGGACCAGGGCATCGTGAAGAGCCCGGTCCGCATCGGACCCGACACCTGGATCGCCGCCAAGGTGACCGTGCTGCGCGAGACGCGCGTCGGCCGCGGCTGCGTGCTCGGTGCGCACGCGGTGGTCAAGGGCGAGATCCCGGACTACAGCATCGCCGTCGGCGCACCGGCCAAGGTGGTCAAGAACCGCAAGGCCGCCTGGGAGGCGGGCGCCGAAGAACGCGCCAAATACTTTGCGGCGCTGGAGGACATCGCCCGCAAGAAGAACGGCGCCACCCAGACCGCGTAATCGCGCGCCCACCGAGATCGGTCGGCTTGTCGGCGTGGGCGAGTAGGTTCGCGGTATGAACGCCTACGCCGCACTGTTGCGCGGGATCATGCCGAGCAATCCGAACATGAGCAACGCGAAGTTGCGGGCGGTGTTCGAATCACTCGGATTCGATCGCGTGGGATCGGTGCTGGCCAGCGGCAATATCGTGTTCCACAGCGCCGAGACCGACGTGCCCGCGCTGGAGGAGCGCATCCAGCAGGCGCTGATCACGGAACTCGGGATCGGTGGCGGCACCATCATCCGCGGCCACGACGAACTCCGCGCGTTGCTGGACAGCGACCCTTTCGAGGGATTGACCCACGGACGCGGGACCTATCTGATCGTGACGTTCCTCAAGGACGCGGCCGCCGCCACGGTTACGCTGCCCGAACAACCCGATCCGCTCACCCGGATCGTCGGCTACGACAAGGCCGCGCGCGCTTTCCTCGCGGTGATCGACAACAGCGATCCGGGCAAGACGCCGAACTTCATGGCCTGGCTGGACAAGACGTACGGCAAGGACATCACCACCCGCACCTGGCTCACCATCGAGCGCATCGTCAAGAAGCTCGAAAAGTGACCCGTCTTATTCCGGATCGCGTTCCGGCAGCGGGCGTTCGACGATGGTCGGGCGGCCCAGTGGATTGCGCACTCGACGCTTCGCCGAGTGATACACCTGGGCGGTCTCCGCGGCCACCACGTCCCACGCGAAATCGGCCGTGAGCCGTTCCCGGGCGGCGTAGGCGCGGTGTTGCGCGGCGGCCGGGTCGTCGAGGGTGGCGCGGACCGCCTCGACCAGGCCGTCGACGTCCGCGGGAGCGAAGGAGGCGCCGGTGACGCCGTCGATCACGGCTTCGCCCAGCCCACCCGCTGTCGAAGTGACCAACGGCGTGCCCGCCGCGGCCGCCTCCAAAGCGACGATGCCGAAGGGTTCATACCGGCTCGGCAGCACGATCGCGTCCGCCCCGTGCAGCCAGCCGAGCAGTTCCTCGTGGTCGAGTTGTCCGGCGAAGTTCACCGCGCGGGCGACCCGGTGCACTCGGGCGCGTTCGCGCAGCCACTCGAACTGGGTGCCGACACCGGCGATGGTGAGCGTGGTGCCGGGATGGGCGCGGCGGATGCGCGGCAGCGCCGCGATCGCGTCCTGCACACCCTTCTCGTACTCCAGCCTGCCCACGTACAGCAGCCGTGGCGGACCGCTGCGCGGCGAGCGCGGACGGAAGGTCCAGGCGCCCACGTCGATTCCGTTGCGGATCACCGTCATCGGGATCCGTTCCGGACCGTAGAGCCGCTCGACCTCGTCCTGCATGGACGTCGAGCAGGTGATCAGTGCGTCGGATTCGTTGGCCAGCCACCATTCGACCGAATGCACCTGCTTGTTGACCTTGCCCGCGACCCAGCCGCTGTGCCGTCCGGCCTCGGTGGCGTGAATGGTCGACACCAGCGGCACGTCGTAGTACTCGGCCAGCGCGATGCCGGGGTGGGCGACCAGCCAGTCGTGCGCGTGCACCACGTCGGGCGTCCAGCCGTCGCCGATGCCGGGCTTGCCGAGGGCGACGCCTGCGCGCACCATCGCGTGGCCCATGGCCAGCGTCCACGCGAGCATGTCCTGGCCGAAGTCGAACACCGGCGGGTCTTCGGCGACGGCGACCACAAGCACGCCTTCGGCGATGAACGAGTGCGTGGGATGGGTCGAGGAGTCGGTGCCGGAGGGGCGCCGGGACAGGACGACCACCTCGTGGCCGGCGCGGGCCAGTTCGACAGCGAGGTGATGCACGTGTCTGCCGAGCCCGCCGACCACGACCGGCGGGTACTCCCACGACACCATCAAAATCTTCATGCACGTCCTTCTGCGGCGAAGCCCGGTTCCGCTGGGTCGGGGCTCTGGTCCGCGGTGGCGCGGCCCGTTCCCGGCGTGGTGGCGGATGCTGCCCCGGTGGTGCCGGGTACGGACCCCGCGGAGGTCAGTCGTCGCGCGTCCACGGCGGGGAAGAGTCCGTCAGCCGCCCCCCATCCTGCCGCCAACTGCCGTGCTTTGGCGACTTGGCCCGCCCCGACGGCCGCGGCGATTTCCCGCACCGCGTGCGCGTGCCGGTGCGCGCGGTCGCGCGCGTAGCCCGCCGCGGAATCCTTGCTGACCATGAACGCCCAGTCGCTCGACACGGTCAGGATCGCCTCGCGCAGCAGTTGATCGGCAACCTGATCGCGCAAGCCCGGCGCGCCGCCCTGGGTCGCGCGCATCTTGTCGACGGTGTCCAGCGTGAGCCGCACGATGTCGTCGTTGAGTTCGACCAGGTCGCGCACCTGCTCGCCAGCCCACACTCGCCAGTCCTTGCCCGAACCCCAGGACGAGTCGGCCAGCGGCACCGGTTCGCCCAGGTAGCCGCGGTCGCGGGCGTCGGCGAGCGTGCCAACGGTGACGCCCGCCTCCGGCAGCGCGCGCAGCACCCGGGCCAGCCATTGCGGGCCCTCGTGCCACCAGTGGCCGAACAGTTCGGTGTCGAACGCGGCGACGACCAGCGCGGGCCGCCCGATCCGCGCGGACTCGGCGATCAACCGCTCGCGCACGGTCTGAACGAAATCGTCCACGTCGCGTGCGACCGCCGCGGCGGCCAGTTCCGGGTCGTAGGGCGCCTTGTCCGGCCCGGCGACGGTTTTGCCGGTGACGCGGGCGGGCTTGAGACCCGTCGCGTGGTCATAGTGATGAAAGTCACGGTAGGCGGCGTGCCCCGGATAGCCCGATTTCGGCGACCACACCCGGTAACTCACCTGCAGATCGCGGCCGAAGGCAATCACGTCGGAATCGTGCACCGGCCGGCCGAGCGTCGTGTCGCCGCGCAGCGCCGGTCCGTCGACCATGAAATGTGTCACACCCGCGGCGGCGTAGCCGACCTCCATGCCGGGGGTGTAGCCGCACTCCGGTGCCCAGATCCCGGTGGGCGTATGGCCCCAGCGCCGCCGCGCGTCGGCGAGGCCCTCGGTGAGCTGGAACTGCCGCAGCCGCGGATCCAGGAGCGGCTGGAACGGGTGCGCCAGCGGTCCGCCGAGCAGCTCGATGGTCTCGGCGTCGACGAGTTCGCGCCAGACCGGCGCCGCGCCGTGCCGCCAGCGCTGCTCGAATTCGGCCAGTGCCGCGGCGGCCAGATGGTGCTCGTGCCTGCCGAGCGCGAGGTTGCCCGCCATGGCGGCCTCATCCGCGCGCAGCTGCCAGTTGCCCAGCCAGTGATGCATGCCCGCCAGGCAGTGCGCGTCGTCCAGCTGGGCCGCGAGCACCGGTGTGATGCCCAGGCTCAGCAGATGCGAACGACCTTCGGCAGCAAGGGTTCTCAGAACCTCGACGACGGGCAGATAGGACGCGGCCCAGGATTGGTAGAGCCATTCCTCGCCGACCGGCCAGCGACCGTGGTTGGCCAGCCAGGGAAGGTGGGAGTGCAGGACCAAGGTGAACTGGCCCGGCACCGGACTTGCGGAGTGCCCGCCGGGCACGGCACTGCGATCGGTCAAGGCTTCACCGCGATGGCGACCAGATCCAGGCTCGCGTCGATGTCCTCGGCGACCAGCACGAAGTCGTCGACCGTGACGCTCGCGACGTCCGCGGTCAGGTCGTCGGGCCAGGGCTCGCCGGCCAGCGCCCGTTCGATCTGCGCGTCGATGAACGACCCGCCGTGCTTCGCGTCCAGCGCCCGCAAGCCGGGCCCGTGGTGCACGCCGATCATCCGCGCCACCTCGAAACCCGCGTCGACCAGCAGCTCGGTCAGCTCGGCGGCGTTCAGTTCCCGGGTGTGGAACGGGTTGAGCGGGGTGTCGCGGCCGGGGGAGAAGGTGATCCGGTTGGGCGTGCTGATCAGCAGCTCACCGCCGGGGCGCAACACGCGTAGGCACTCCCGCAGGAACTGGGACTGGTCCCAAAGATGTTCGATCACTTGGAAATTCACCACGACGTCGACCGTGGCGTCCTCCAGCGGCAGCGCGGCGAGGTTGCCCTGGATCATCTCCACGCGCGGGTAGCGTGCGCGCACGTGCTCGACGGCGGTGGTGTCGTAGTCCACTCCGATCACCTTGGTGGCCACGTCGGCGATCATGTCGGCGCCGTAGCCTTCCCCCGAACCGGCCTCCAGCACGGTCTTTCCGGCGCAGCGGTCCAGCAGGCGAGCGTAGGCGATCTCGTGCCTGCGGAACCAGTAGTTCTCCTCGGCGATGCCGGGGACGGTGCGCTCGCCGGTCAGCGGCAGCGGTTCGACGGCGCCGACGCTCGTCTCGGGGTCCGCGGCAGCGCCCGTGGGGTCGCCCACCGCGGCAGGGATCACAGCCTCGCTCATCACTCCGACGTTACTGGCACGGTATCGGCGCGGGACATCCGCACCCGGTCGGATTCGTCGCGCGGGTTTCGCCGTGACGGGGTCCTCCGAGCCGGCGCACTTTATCCCCCGGGGCTGGGCAGTGAGAGAGAAGCCACTAAGTTACCCACGGGTAACTTAACGTAAGGTAATGTCACGGCCTGAGCCACTCACACGGACGTACGGCCCAGCTCGTGCGACCACCACAAACGTGTAACCAGAACAGGAGGTCGACGAAGACCGATGCCGAACATCGTCGTACTCATCAAGCAGGTTCCCGACACCTGGTCCGAGCGCAAGCTGACCGACGGTGACTTCACCCTCGATCGCGAGGCCGCCGACGCCGTGCTGGACGAGATCAACGAGCGCGCCGTCGAAGAGGCGCTGCTGATCAAGGAGGCCCAGGGCGGCGAGGTCACCGTGCTGGCCGCCGGTCCGGACCGCGCCACCGAGGCCATCCGCAAGGCGCTGTCCATGGGCGCCGACAAGGCCATCCACATCAATGACCCGGCCATCCACGGCTCCGATGCCGTGCAGACCGCATGGGTGCTGGCGAGTGCGCTCGGTCAGGTCGAGGGTGTCGAGCTGGTCATCGCGGGCAACGAGGCGACCGACGGCCGCGCCGGCGCCGTCCCCGCGATCATCGCCGAGTACCTGGGCCTGCCGCAGCTGACGCACCTGCGCAAGCTGACCGTCGACGGTGACAAGATCACCGGCGAGCGCGAGACCGACGAGGGCGTGTTCAAGCTGGAGGCGACGCTTCCTGCCATCGTGAGCGTCAACGAGAAGATCAACGAGCCGCGCTTCCCGTCCTTCAAGGGCATCATGGCCGCGAAGAAGAAGGAAGTGCAGACCTTCACGCTGGCCGATCTGGGCGTCGACCCGTCGACCGTCGGTGTCGCGAACGCGGGCACCGCCGTCACCGCGGCTACCCCGAAGCCTCCGCGCACCGCGGGCGAGAAGATCGCGGACGAGGGCGACGGCGGCACCAAGATCGCCCAGTACCTGATCGGCCAGAAGATCATCTGATCTCGGCAGTGCTGCTGCGGGACACCCGCACCCGGTCGGGCGGAACGAGCCGCTTCGCGAGCCTCGCTCGTCCCGCCCTCCAGGACTGAGACTTCTTAGGAGAGAACACAAATGGCAGAAGTACTTGTGCTCGTCGAGCACGCCGACGGTGCGATCAAGAAGGTCAGCACCGAACTGCTCACCGCGGCGCGCACCCTGGGCGAGCCCGCGGCCGTCGTGCTCGGCACGGCGGGCGCCGGTGAGAAGCTGGCCGACGCGCTGGCCGCCGCGGGCGCGGAGAAGATCTACATCGCCGAGTCCGACGATGTGGAGAACTACCTGGTGACCCCGAAGGTGGACGTGCTGGCCGGCCTGACCGAGTCGGCCTCCCCGGCCGCGGTCATCGTCGCCGCCACCGCCGAAGGCAAGGAGGTGTCGGGTCGCCTGGCCGCCCGCATCGGCTCCGGCCTGCTGGTCGACGTCATCGAGGTGAAGCCGGACGGCAGCGCGGTGCACTCCATCTTCGGTGGCGCGTTCACCGTCGACGCCAAGGCCACCGGCGACGTGCCGGTGATCTCGATCCGCCCGGGCGCCGTCGAGGCGTCGGCGCAGGCCGGTGCGGGCGAGAAGGTCACCGTCGAGGTGCCCGCGCAGGAAGAGGGCGTCGTGAAGGTGACCTCGCGCGAGCCGGTCGTGGCCGGTGACCGTCCGGAGCTCACCGAGGCGAGCATCGTGGTCTCCGGTGGCCGCGGTGTCGGTTCCGCAGACAACTTCGCGGTGGTCGAGGCGCTGGCCGACTCGCTCGGCGCGGCCGTCGGCGCTTCCCGCGCCGCCGTCGACTCGGGCTACTACCCGGGCCAGTTCCAGGTCGGCCAGACCGGCAAGACCGTCTCGCCGCAGCTGTACATCGCCCTCGGCATCTCCGGCGCGATCCAGCACCGCGCGGGCATGCAGACCTCGAAGACCATCGTCGCGGTCAACAAGGACGAAGAGGCGCCGATCTTCGAGATCGCCGACTACGGCATCGTGGGCGACCTGTTCAACGTCGCGCCGCAGCTGACCGAAGCGGTCAAGACGCACAAGGGCTGAGCCTTTCAGCGCTGTCGAACGGCCCCGGACTTCGTGTCCGGGGCCGTTCGCGTTCGAGAGGCCAACGGAGGTAATGGCATCGGCAGCCGGTGCAGCCTGAGTGCCTGTGTCCGTTCGAAGCAGTGTGTGCGGAATTTGTGCTGGTTCTCGAGCCGGACAGCGGGAAGTCCGTGATCTATGCGAATGGAACTCGGCCGCAGGCGAATTCGAGTCGGACGCCAGGGACTGTCCGTAGACTCGCCGGTGTGAGCCTCCCCACAGAACCGATCGGTAGCATTCCTCGCCCGCACGACCTCCTGGCCGCCATGGTCGATGATTCCGGCGACGCCACCGCGCTCGCCGAACTCCAGCAGCGCGCGGTCGCCGAGACCATCCGCCGCCTGGAGGAACTCGGCTCTCCCGTCGTCACCGACGGTGAGCAGACCAAGCCGAGCTTCGCCACCTATCCGATCGCCGGGCTGGACAATCTGGCTCCGGACGGCGCGATCATCCCGTTCGCCGACGGCCACCAGCGGCAGCTGCCCCGGCTGACCTCGGGGCCGTTCCGCTACGCCGCGCACGCGGTGGATTACTTGCGCGCGGCCGAGCGGCACGCCACCGTGCCGGTGAAGCAGGCGGTCATCGCGCCATCAGCGCTGAGTCTGCTGTACCCGGCCGACGGCATCGAGGACTATCCGCGCGAGCGGTTCCTCGCCGATCTGGCCGACGCGGCCGAGGCCGACGTTCGTGCCTGTCTGGACGCGGGCGCGCACCTGGTGCAGCTCGACTTCACCGAGGGGCGGCTCTCGCTCAAACTGGATCCGAGCGGCGGCGTGCTCGACCAGTTCATCGAGCTCAACAATCTTGTGCTGGACCGGTTCTCGGACCAGGACCGCGCCAGGATCGGCGTGCACACCTGCCCGGGTGGCGATCAGGACTCCACGCACAGCTTGGACGTGGACTACACCGCGCTGCTGCCCAAGTTGCTGCAGTTGCGGGTCGGCGCGTTCCACCTCCAGTTGGCCAGCGAACCGGAGCCGGAGAAGGTGCTCGCCGTGGTCGCCGAGCACTTGCCCGCCCATGCGCGCGTGTTCATCGGCGTCACCGACCCGATCGACCCGGTCGTCGAGACTCCCGAGCAGGTGCGCGACCGGGTACTGCTGGCCGCCCGCTACCTGCCCGTCGAACGGTTGGGCACCTGCGACGACTGTGGTTTCGCGCCGTTCGCCGACGACACCTCCACCTCGCGCGAAACCGCGTTCGCCAAGATCCGGGCGCGCATCGAGGGAACGGCGCTGGCCGCAACGGAACTGGGCGTCTGATCCGCGCGGCGAGATGCGTACGGTCTTCGGCACCAGCTGAGGCCGTACGCATCGAGGTCGACGCGGTGCTGTGTGATCCCCGCCTCATGGTTCCGGCGGCTATCTCAGCACCGGTGCAGCGCGGACAGCAGGGTGGTCAGGATCGCTGAACGCTTGGCGTCGGCGCGCAGCACCGCCGAAACCGGTATGCGCAGTTTGTGTTCGGCCAGCGGCAGCACCACCAGTCCCTCGGTGGTGCTCTCGGCATAGAGCACCGTCCACGCGTCGGGCCGGTTGATCAACTCCATCGTCGCGGTGTGGTCCGGCGGGATCGGCGGCCCGAAGGTCGGACCGCTGGGCAGCTCGGCGAACGCGCTGCGAATCACGGTGTGCAGCAGGACTTGTTCCTGTTCCGGCGGCAGCAGCAGCGGATATGAGCTCAGATCCACCAGGGTCACCACGTCTTGGGTCGCCAGTGGATGCGCGCTGGAGGTGGCGATCACCAAATCCTCGACCCAGAGCTGCTCCACCACCAGCCCCGGCTGATCGACGCTGCCGCGGATCAGCGCGAGATCGCAGTCCCCGTCCGTGACCGCGGCGATGCGCTGGCGGAACGGCTTGATCACGAATTCGATTTCGGCTTCCGAGTGCGTGGCGCGCGCGCCCGCGATGGCCGACAGCGAGCGGGTGGCGAAGGACATGTTCGCGGCCAACCGGATCCGCGGCCCCACCGTGCGCACCGCCGCGCGAATCGCCGACTCCAGGCTCAGCATTTGTTTCGCCAGGGGAAGTAGCCGAGCGGTGGCGTCGGTGGGCACGACCGAGCGGGTCGAGCGTTCGAACAGTTGCACGCCGAGATCGCGCTCGAGCCGCGAGATCTGATGACTGATCGCCGACTGTGAGATGAAGCACCGCGCGGCGGCGCCGCTGAAGCTCAGCTCCTCGCACACCGCGACGAAGTAGGTGAGCTGCCGAAGTTCCACAGCGCCTCCAATTAATTAGGGATCCAGATAAGAGTCATCTAAATTATGCGCCCTGACACCTGAAATATCTGCCCTCTGGATCACGGTTCGTAATGAGAGAAGGAGGCTGTCATGCAGTACGTGGATGCGGGAATCGAAACCGCGGGTGTCGTCATTGTCGGATCGGGGTTCGGCGGGCTCGCCGCCGCCAAGCAACTGGCCAAGTCGGGGGTGGACTTCGTGCTGATCTCCAGCACGCCCGAGCACTTGTTCCAACCGCTGTTGTACCAGGTAGCGACCGGTGTGCTCACATCGGACGAGATCGCGCCGCCCATCGCGGGCGTCCTGCGCCGCCACCCCGAGGCCGATGTGCGCCTCGGCACGGTGGTCGCCATCGACCCCGACCAGGCCATCGTCACCTACGAGAACAACGAGGGCATGCGGCACCGGATCCGCTACGGCTCGTTGATCGCCGCGACCGGCGCGAGCCAGTCCTACTTCGGCCGGGACGATTTCGCCGAGAAGACCTTCTCGCTCAAGACCATCGACGACGCGCGGCGGCTGCGCGGGCAGATCGAACGCGTCTTCGCCGAAGCCGCGAAAGCCGATGAGCAGGCCAGGCGCAGGCTGCTGAGCTTCGTCGTGGTCGGGGCGGGCGCGACCGGCGTCGAAGTGGCCGGTCAGCTGAAGGAACTGGCGAAACGGCACTACCGGCAGGAGATTTCGGTCACCCTCGTCGAGGGCGCCGGCGAGGTGCTTCCACCGTTCGGCGGCGGTCTGTCGGAATACGCGAAGAAGTCGTTGACCCGCAGCGGCGTCGACGTGCTGCTCGGCACGTTCGTCACCGATATCGAGCGCGGCAAGGTCACCGTCAAAGGCAAGGACGGGGTGGAGCACAGCATCGCGGCGGAGACCGTGGTCTGGTCGGCGGGTGTGCAGGCGGGCGGATTCGCGAAGATTCTGGCCGAGGCCACCGGCGTGGAAACCGACCGGGCGGGCCGCTTGCTGATCAATCCGGATCTCACCGTCGGCGGTTACGCCGACATCTATGCCATCGGCGACATGACCTCGCTCAACGGCTATCCCGGGCAGTCGCCGGTGGCCATGCAGGAGGGCAGGCACGCCGCCGACATCATCCGCCGCAAGAAGCAGGCCGGCGCCCCCTTCAAGTACTGGGACAAGGGCAGCATGGCGGTGATCAGCCGGTTCAGCGCGGTAGTGAAACTCAACGAGCACATTACCTTCCGCGGTGTGATCGCCTGGTTGATGTGGCTCGCCGTGCACCTGCTGTACTTGGTCGGCTTCCGCAACCGCTTCGCCGCGGTCGCCTCGTGGTTGGTCGCGTTCGTCGGCACCGGACGCCCCGGCTTCGACGAGGAGGAGGCACCGGTGACGACGGTAGGCGCTCCGGAACGCTACGTTGCCTGAGGTGTGTTGATCTGCGAGCCGGGCCGGATGCGGTTGTGAAGCGGATGGACGAACGCGGTGGAACCGTTCGGTGAACGGTTGGTGTGACTGCCGTCTCGTTCACCGAACCGGCATCGACGCGACACTTCGAGGTTGCTGAGGCGCATTGTCGGGCTGGCTTCATCATGGATATGACTATTTCGTCCGTGTTGACCGCCCCGGCTGGACCGTCGGGCTCCGGGGAGGAACGGTCGCGCTACTCGCTGGTGGTCTCCTCCGACCTCGAGCACCGGGTCGCCGCGCAGCGGCTGCGTTACGGCGTGTTCGCCAACGAGCCGGGTTTCCAGATCCCGGACAACGGAACCGGACTCGACGCCGACCGTTTCGACGAGCACTGCGACCACATGTTGGTGCGGGACGACGCCAGTGGCGAGTTCGTCGGCTGCTACCGAATGCTGCCGCCGGACAAGGTCGCCGCCGCGGGCGGATACTACACGGCGACGGAATTCGATCTGGCCCAACTGGATCCGGAGGGCATGCGGATCGTGGAGATGGGCCGCGCCTGTGTGGTGCCCGACCACCGCAACGGCTCGGTGCTCACCCTCATGTGGGCGGGCATCCTGCACTACATCCAGCTCACCGGCTACGAATGGGTGATGGGCTGCGTGTCGGTGCCGATGCGGGACACCCCGGCCGACCCGCCCGGTGTGAACGTGCGCGGCGTGCGCGACATGCTCCTCGGCCGCCACGCCTCCGACCCGGAGCGCCGGGTACGTCCGTACAACCCGGTGATCGTCGACGGCAAGACCCTCGATGGCCTCACCCCGCCGTCGCGCCCGAAGCTTCCGCCGCTGGTGCGCGGTTACTTACGGCTGGGCGCGGAGGTCTGCGGCGAGCCCGCGCACGACCCCGATTTCGCGGTCGCCGATTTCGTCGTCCTGCTCGGTCTGGACACCATCAACACCCGCTACCTCAACCGGTTACGGGAGGCCGCGGCCACCTTCGACGGGGGACGGTGAGGACCGTGGTCTTCGACGCGCCACCTGCCGTGTCCACCGCGCACGCGTGGATGCCCTCCAGCCCCTGCGGTCCCGGTTGCCTGGATTCGATCGACAAGGCCGGCACGGAGCGGGTGGCCGCCCGGCTGGCCGGGGTCGCCGGACTACTGCTCAGCTATCCGGTCGCGCACGTGATGACGCCGCGCGGCCGGCGCGAACGGATGCAGCGGGGCTACGCGCGCCTGTTGCTCGGCTGCCTCGGCATGCGATTGCGCATCGTCGACAACCGGGCGGCCGCGGACGAGCAGGGCGTCGCCGATGAGGGCGGCGCCGCGCTCGCGCCGGTTCGTTATGGTGTGCCCGACCGCGGCGTGCTGGTGGTCACCGGGCACATCGGCTGGACCGACATCGTCGCGCTGGCCTCGGTGCAGCCGCTCGGCTTCGTGGCCCGCGCGGACATGCTGGACTGGCCGCTGATCGGCAAGCTCGCGAAGCTGATGCGGGTCGTCCCGATCGAGCGGGAACGCCTGCGGGAATTGCCCGGCGTGGTGACCGCGGTGGGCGCGCGGCTGGCCGCGGGTGAGCGGATCGGCATCTTCCCGGAGGGCACCACATGGTGTGGCCGCGCCTACGGCACCATGCGTCCAGCGCTGTTCCAGGCGGCGGTGGACACCGGCGCCGCGGTGCAGCCGGTGCGGTTGCGTTATCTGGACCGGCACGGCGTGCCGTGCACGGTGCCCGGGTTCGTCGGCGTGGACACCTTCGCCTCGTCCGCGCGACGGGTGCTGCGGTCACGCGGGATGATCGCCGAGGTGGTGCTCGAACCGGTGCAACAGCCCGGTTCGGACCGGCGTGAACTGGCGCGGCGCTGTGAGGCGGCCGTGCGCGGCGCCGAACGATCACGCCACGGCGCGCTGGACGACACGGTGTGGATCGAGGCGGGGCACACCCGGGTACAGGACCCATCCGTCACAACGGACGCGCCGGAGGTGCGCAGGCCGCGACGCCTCCCGTCGCTGCGCGGTCGCCGCAGCACCGCCGCCGCGCGGTAGGCGGTCCGGAGACCGGAGCGAGCCGCAAACGTTCGGCCCGCTCCGGACCGGTGGGACGAGCTCAGAATCCGCTTCCCGTGGGCGGCCGGTAGCCGTGCCAGCCCGGCCGGCCGTGGTCCCAGTCGTCGTGGCGGTGGCGGCCCCGGAACCAGTCGTCGTGACGTCCACGGTCCCAGTCGTTGTGGCGGCCCCGGAACCAGTCGTCATGGCGGCCCCGGTTCCAGCTGTCGTGGCCGTGCCGACCGTGGCCGTGGCCCGGGCGGCCGTGCACCGCGTCGAGGTCCTCGGCGGGCTCGAGCACGATCGGGTCGGCCAGTGCGGGCACGGCGACGGCGGTGATCGGCATCAGGGCCAGCAGCGACGCCGCGGCGCCGCGTGCCAGCACACGTCGCGTCCGTCCGGGCTGGCGGGTGCTTGGGTACATCGGAACTTCCTCTGTCGTTCGACGGATGACCGCTTGCTTCTCCCAGCTCGATAGCCGTTTCCCGCATCTAGCCGGGCAGCGATCAATACGTCGTCCAACGTACCGCTATATAACGGTTCATTCAATAGGTGTGGATGGATCAATCACGCGCTCCGGGAGCGAGTGGGTGTGTCGGGGTGATGGTGCGGATGCGCAGCAGGATGTCGAACCAGTCACCGAGTCCGGCGCCGGCGATGTAGTGGTCGGTGTCGTGGGCCGGATCGTAGGTGCCGATGATGAGGCGCAGGCGGCTCGGCCGGTGCAGCCAGCGGTGTACCGCGCCTACCGGCGGTGTCCGCAGATCCAGCAGGTAGGCGGTGTATTCGGGGAGGTCGAGCACGGAATCGGCGAATTCGGCCGAGGGGGCGGGGGCGGCGAGGTTCGCGCGCAGCTCGCCCGCGTGGAAGGTGACCCCGATCGACAGATAGCCGGTGCCGAACCTTGTTCGCAGGAGGAATCCCGTGGTGGGGAAGTGCTGGGACATCGCGGCGAGTTCGAGTTGCTCGGCGACCGCGGTGTTGGATGCTCCTTCCCAGTACACGATGCGATGGCCGGTGTTCTGGTGCCAGTCGGCGATACGGCGGGCGGCATCCGCGGCTTCGGCGGCGAAGTCGCGGCGGCCAGAAGCGGTGCTGAATTCGTGATATCGCACGATCAGTCGCGCCGTGTCCGTGACCGCGGGCTCGGCGCCGGGTAGGGATCTGACCAGTGTCAGCGCGTCTCGGGCGTGGTCCACGAACGGTCGCCCCGGATGGCTGCCGTTGGCCCGCTGGATGTGCTCACCCAGCCGGTGGGCGGTAATGATCGGGGCGTAATGCGCGTTGAGCTCGTCGAGCCGCTCCGGTGCGACAGCGGCGACGAACTCCGTTACCCGCGCATAATGCGAGGGCTTGGCGGCCTCCGGTGTCAACCCGAACAACCGCAGCGGGTCATCCGGATGCGCGCGGTTGAACTCGCGTGCCCATTCGAGCACCGCCAAGGTCTCGCTGGTACGCCACGGCACCCAGGCGCCCTGTAACAGTGCCCTCGGATCACCGCTGCCGGTGCGGATGTACTCGTCCATCGCCGCGACGACGGTCTCGTCGTCCAGCAGCGCCAGTGCGCGAAACCCCTTCCGCTCCACCAGTACTCGAAGCACGCGGTGGGCCATCTCGGACAGCTCGTGTCCCGCGCGGGTGGTCGTGCCGATCCCGGCGACGACTACGCCGTCGGCCCGATCGGCCAGTGCGTCCAGGTCCGTCGTCGGTGCGTCGACGTCGGTGCCGTCCAGCGGATGAGCGGTATCGCGGATCCATCGCGTGACCTCGATGGTGCCGGTTTCCGGATGTGCCATGAAGCCGTCCTCCAGTGAGCGGGTGACCCTCCCGCGCGCGTGTGGATGGGAAGGGTGATTACCTTTGCAATGAAAGCAAATTGACTTTGATGGCAAAGGTAATTGGAGGTGGTGCTGATGTCAACGACGAAGGTGGCGCCACGATCTTCGGGGCAGGATCGCGATGATCCGGTCCGGTCGATGCCGCTGTTGCTGCCCCGCTCGGTCGCCCGCGCCAAGAGGTTGTGGCCACCGGCGGCTCCGCGGCCAGGGCCCCGGGAATACGGGAAGCCGGTCAGTGGGTTGCGAATCGTGAGTGAATCCAAGCGGGCTGAAGGACGCCCCAAGGTGCGCAGGTCAGGGTGGGATAGGCTTTATCGGTCATGAAGTCGGCTTTTTCGGGTCCGGTCAACGGTGCGGCGCCCCAGACGGTCTACCTCGATCACGCGGCCACCACACCGATGCTGCCCGCGGCCATCGAGGCGATGACGGCTGCCCTGCATACGACGGGCAACGCGTCGTCGCTGCACGGTTCCGGCCGCGCCGCCCGCAGGGTGCTGGAGGAGGCGCGCGAGTCGATCGCCGCCGATCTGGGCGCCCGGCCTTCGGAGGTCATCTTCACCTCCGGCGGCACCGAGAGCGACAACCTGGCGGTCAAGGGCATCTTCTGGGCGCGTCGCGCCGAGTCGGGCCGCAACCGGATCATCGCCAGCGCGGTCGAGCACCACGCGGTGATCGATGCGGTGGAGTGGTTGCAGCGGCACGAGGGCGCGGAAGTCTCCTGGCTGCCGGTGGACGACGAGGGCGTGGTCGCACCCGGTGTGCTGCGGGCCGCGCTCGCCGCGAACCCGGACGACGTCGCGCTGGTCACCGTCATGTGGGCGAACAACGAGGTCGGCACCATCCAGCCGATCGGCGAACTCGCCGCCGTCGCCCAGGAATTCGGAGTGCCGATGCACAGCGACGCGGTCCAGGCGGCCGCGCAACTGCCGATCGATTTCGGGGCGAGCGGCCTGTCCGCGGCGAGCTTCGCCGGACACAAAGTCGGCGGTCCCCATGGCGTTGGCGTGCTGCTGCTGGGCAGAAATGTGCCGTGCGTGCCACTGCTGCACGGCGGTGGGCACGAGCGTGACCTGCGCTCCGGGACCTCGGACACGGCGGCGGCCGTCGGGCTGGCCGCCGCGTTGCACCAGACGGCGCTCGAATTGTCCACGCGCACAGCCGAATTGGCTATCTTGCGGGACGCGCTGATCGAGGGTATCCGCGCGGCGTCCCCGGACATGGTGCTCAACGGACCCGTCGGCGAGCGGCGCCTGCCCGGCAACGTGCACGTCACTTTTCCCGGTTGCGAAGGGGATTCGCTGCTGATGCTGCTGGATGCGGCCGGGATCGAATGCTCGACCGGTTCGGCGTGCAACGCGGGCGTGGCCGAGCCGAGCCACGTGCTGATCGCCATGGGTGTCGAGCCGTGGCAGGCGCGCGGGTCGCTGCGCTTCTCGTTGGGGCACACTTCGACCCGCGCCGACGTCGACGCGTTGCTGGAAGTACTGCCGCAGGTGGTGGAGCGGGCCAAGGCCGCGGGTCTGGCCGGTGCGAGAGGAGGTGTTTGATGCGGGTACTCGCCGCGATGAGCGGTGGTGTGGATTCGGCCGTCGCGGCGGCGCGTGCCGTCGACGCCGGTCACGAGGTGGTCGGCGTGCATCTGGCGCTGTCGGCGACACCGGGCACGCTGCGCACGGGGTCGCGCGGCTGCTGCTCGAAGGAGGACGCCGGTGACGCCAGGCGCGCCGCCGACGTGCTGGGCATCCCGTTCTACGTCTGGGATTTCGCCGACCGCTTCAAGGAGGACGTGATCGACGATTTCGTGGCCGCCTACGCGGCGGGCGAAACGCCGAATCCATGCCTGCGCTGCAACGAGAAGATCAAGTTCTCCGCACTGGCCGACCGTGCGGTGGCGCTCGGCTTCGACGCGGTGGTCACCGGCCATTACGCGCGTCTGGACAACGGCGTGCTGCGCCGCGCCGTCGACGCCGACAAGGACCAGTCCTACGTGTTGGCGGTGCTGACCGCGCAGCAGCTCTCCCGCGCGATGTTCCCCGTTGGCGACACCCCCAAGCCGCGGATCCGCGCCGAGGCCGCCGAACGCGGGCTCGCCGTCGCGAACAAGCCCGACAGCCACGACATCTGCTTCATCCCTTCCGGCGACACCCGCGCCTTCCTCGGCGCGAAGATCGGCATCCGGCCGGGTGCGGTCGTCGACGCCGACGGGCAGGTGCTCGGCCGGCACGAGGGCGTGCACGGGTTCACCATCGGCCAGCGCAAGGGTCTCGGTTTGCCGGGCCCCGCGGCCGACGGCAAGCCGCGGTACGTGACCGACATCGACCCCGATTCCGGCACCGTCCACGTCGGTTCGGCCGATGAGCTGCGTGTCTGGACGGTCGAGGCGGAGCGCGCCATCTGGACCTCGGGCTCGGCGCCCGCGGGCCCGATCGACTGCGTGGCGCAGGTGCGGGCGCACGGCGGCACCGCGCCCGCGGTGGCCGAGCCGGTGGGCGACGGGCTGGTCGTGCGGCTGCGTGAGCCACTGACCGGTGTCGCACGAGGCCAGGCCGTGGTGCTCTACCGTCCGGATCCGGCGGGCGACGAGGTGATCGGCAGCGGGACCATCTCCGCCACGGCGCGCGAGCGAATCACGAGCGAAGCGGGGTCCGAGGCGGCGCGGTGATCCGGACCCGGCCGCTGTGCGGCGGGCCTCCGGCGCCGTCGTCCGACCTGTCTGCCGGTACGGTTGCGGGAAACGCGGATGCCGGTGGCACCGCCGCGGTCGGCGGAGTCCGGTAAAGGCGGAATCGAACGGACGGAGTACGGCAGCGGTGCACGAGACCGGCACGGATAGTGTGGCGCAAGAAGGCAGCGCGGTGACCGAGCCCCTACGCATACGGGGCGGAATCGCTACCGGAGTCGGCTCTTGGCCGGGTGTCGATCCACGGGAAGCCGCCGCCACCATCGTCGGCGAACTCGGAGAGCTGCCGCACCTGGTGGAGCTGCCGGATCGCGGCGCGGGCGCGGACCTCATCGGGCGCGCCTCCGCGCTGCTGGTCGACCTGCGTTTCGACACCACGCCGCGGGGCTACCGGCTCGCGCCGCGCCCGGGAGCGGTGTCGAGGCGGGCCCATGACCTGCTGCGCGCCGACCTGGACGCACTCGAGGAAGCATGGGAGAACGCCGGTCTGTCCGGCCGCGACCGCGTGGTCAAGGTGCAGGCGGCGGGCCCGCTGACCTTGGCCGCCCAGGTGGAATTGCCCGGCGGCCATCGCCTGCTCACCGATTCCGGCGCGGTGCGCGACCTCTCGGAGTCGTTGGCCGAGGGACTTGCCCAGCATGTCGCGCAGGTGCGCAAGCGGCTCGGCGCGCAGGTCGTCCTGCAACTGGACGAACCATCCTCGACCGCGGTGCTCGACGGCTCGCTGCGAGGCGTGAGCGTGCTGAACACCGTGCGCGCCCTGCCCGAGCCGGAAGCGCTCGCCGTGCTGGACACCGTGATCACCGGCCAGTCCGCCCCGGTGCTCGTGCACTCCTGCGCCGAGCCACCCGCGCTGGGCTTGCTGCGCCGCAGTGCCGCCGCCGCGATCGGCTTCGACCTGAACACGATCGGCACCGGTGAACTGGACGAAATCGGGGAAACCCTCGAAGCAGGCAAGCAATTGGTGCTCGGCGTCGTTCCGACTCACGCACCGGCCACCCGTGTGACCTGGCGCGACTACGCCGAGCCGGGTGTCCGGCTGATCGACCGGCTCGGCTTCCACCGTCGTACGCTCGCGCAGCGGGTGGCGGTCAGTCCCGCCTGCGGTTTGGCGGGCGGCTCGCTGGAGTGGAGTCGCCGAGCCCTCCGCCTGGCCAACGACGTCGCGCGGGCTTACGCCGAGGAACCGGAAGAGCTTTCGTACTCCTGACCTCCAGCGGCCGCGGACTCCGGGCGTCGAGGGTCGGTCGGGCGCCTCGCTCGGTTGCACGCCGAGAACGCCCGAAAACCGCCGTGGAATCCTCGCTTGCCGGGCGTCCACCGTGTTCTCGCGACGAAACGGACCGGCCGGATTTTCCGCTGTCGAGGGCGGCGACGTGCGGGAACACGGCGGTGTCCTGTCGGTGGGCTCGGCTAATGTGCGATGCGTGAGTGACAGCGACAGTGCGGCGGCCCCGGCGACGCCGGAGCAGCGGGTGGAGTGGCAGCGGCTCGCGGACGAGGTGCGCGAGCACCAGTTCCGCTACTACGTGCGGGATGCGCCGATCATCTCCGACGGCGAGTTCGACGCGTTGCTGCGGCGGTTGGAGGCGATCGAGGACGAGCATCCCGACCTGCGCACGCCCGATTCGCCGACCCAGCTCGTCGGCGGCGGGTTCGCCACCGATTTCGCCGCGGTCGACCACCTCGAACGGATGCTGTCGCTGGACAACGTGTTCGATCTCGACGCGCTGCGCGCCTGGGCCGCCCGGGTGGAGGCGGAGACCGGGCCGGACCTGCATTACCTCTGCGAGGTCAAGATCGACGGCGTCGCGCTGAACCTCGTCTACCAGCACGGTCGCCTGGTCCGCGGCGCCACCCGCGGCGACGGGCGCACCGGCGAGGACGTGACGCTGAACGCCCGCACCATCGACGACATCCCCGGCGAGCTGACGCCCAGCGACGAGTTCCCCATCCCGGAGCTGCTGGAGGTCCGCGGCGAGGTGTATTTCCGGCTGGAGGATTTCGAGACGCTCAACGCCGCCATCGTGGCCGAGGGCAAGCCGCCGTACGCCAACCCGCGCAACACCGCCGCCGGTTCGCTGCGGCAGAAGGACCCGTCGGTCACCGCGCGGCGCAGGCTGCGGATGATCTGCCACGGCTTCGGCCGCATGGAGGGCTACACGCCGACCTCGCAATACGACGCGTACCGCGCGCTCGCCGCGTGGGGCCTACCGGTGTCCGAGCACACCAGGCTGGTGCAGGGCATCGACGCGGTGATCGAGCGGGTCGCCTACTGGGGCGAGCACCGGCACGACATCGAGCACGAGATCGACGGCCAGGTGATCAAGATCGACGAGATGGCGTTGCAGCGCCGCCTCGGCTCCACCTCGCGTGCGCCGCGCTGGGCGATCGCCTACAAATACCCGCCCGAAGAGGCGACGACCAAGCTGCTGGACATTCAGGTGAACGTCGGCCGCACCGGCCGGGTGACGCCGTTCGCGGTGATGGAACCGGTGTCCGTCGCCGGATCCACGGTCGCGATGGCCACCCTGCACAATGCCGCCGAGGTCAAGCGCAAGGGCGTGCTGATCGGTGACACGGTCACCATCCGCAAGGCGGGCGATGTGATCCCCGAGGTGCTCGGCCCGGTGGTGGACGCGCGCCCCGAGGACGCACGCGAGTTCGTCATGCCGACGCACTGTCCCGAATGTGGCACCGAACTGCGGCCCGAGAAAGAGGGCGACGCCGACATCCGCTGCCCGAACCAGCAGTATTGCCCGGCGCAGCTGCGGGAGCGTGTCTACCACGTTGCAGGCCGCGGCGCTTTCGACATCGAGGCGCTCGGTTACGAGGGCGCGATCGATCTGCTCAAGTCCGGTGCGATCACCGACGAGGGCGACCTGTTCGATCTGGACGCGGCGACACTGCTCACCACCTCGCTCTACGCCAACAAGAACGGCAGCCTGTCCGCCAACGGCAAACGTCTGCTGGAGAATCTGGCCGCCGCCAAGGACCGGCCGCTGTGGCGGGTTCTGGTCGGCCTGTCCATCCGGCATGTGGGCCCCACCGCGGCGCGTGCGCTGGCCGCCGAGTTCGGCAGCCTGGATCGCATCCAGCAGGCCTCGGTCGAGGAGTTGGCCGCCGCCGACGGCGTCGGCCCGACCATCGCGGCAGCCGTGTCGGAATGGTTCACCGTCGACTGGCATCGCGCGGTGGTGGCGAAGTGGCGGGCCGCGCGCGTGCGGATGGAGGACGAGCGCGACGCATCCATCGAACGCACGCTGGAGGGCCTGTCCATCGTGGTGACCGGCTCGCTGCAGGGCTTCACCCGCGACGGCGCGAAGGAGGCGATCCTGCTGCGCGGCGGCAAGGCCGCGGGCTCGGTGTCGAAGAAGACCGCGTTCGTGGTGGTCGGCGATGCGCCGGGATCGAAAGCCGCCAAGGCGGAGGAACTCGGGGTACCGATCCTCGACGAGGACGGGTTCCGGCGGCTGCTGGAAGGCGGCCCCGAGGCGGTAGCGCCGGAAACGGTCGCGGAAGACGCCGCGGCCGAGGAGTGACCGGCACTTGACCTGAAGATAACTCGAGGTATGAGGATCGACCGGTAGGACGAACTACCAGGAGGTCATCATGTCTCGTCCGACCGCTCTGATCACCGGCGCATCGGCCGGATTCGGCTCGGCGCTCGCGCGGGCGCTGATCGGACAGGAATGGCACGTGCTCGGGACCGCGCGTCGCGCCGACCGGTTGGCGACCGTGGCCGCCGAGCTGGGATCGGCGTTCGTCGCGGTTCCCGGCGACGTCACCGACCCGGCCCACCGTGCGCGGCTGGCAGAGACGGCACGCGGTGCGGGCGGACTCGCTCTGGTGGTGAACAACGCCAGCAGGCTCGGGCCGAGTCCGCTGCCGCGCCTCGCGGACTATCCGCTCGACGAACTCGAGCGCGTGTTCCGCACGAATGTCGTCGCGCCGCTGGCGATCCTGCAGTTCGCGCTGCCGCTGCTGAGCCACGGCGGCATCGTGGTGAACATCAGTTCCGACGCGGCTGTGGAGCCTTATCCCGAGTGGGGCGGATACGGTTCGTCGAAGGCTGCGCTCGATCAACTCACGGCGATCCTGGCGGCGGAGCATCCGGAGCTGTCGATCTACGCGTTCGATCCCGGCGATATGCGCACCGAGATGCATCAGGCGGCGTTCCCCGGCGTCGACATCTCGGATCGGCCGGAGCCGGAGACGGTGGTCCCCGCTCTGCTGCGGCTGCTGGCGGAGAAACCCAAGAGCGGGCGGTACGCGGCAGCGGATTTCACGGTCGGGCGGATGTCATGACGGTGCAGGCCGACCGGCTGTCCTTCGTCCTGCCCCGAGAGCGGGACGCCGCCGCCCCGCCCGAGGCGCGGGGCCTGGCGCGGGACGAGGTCCGGCTGCTCGTCGCAGACTCCGGGCTGACCCACGCCCGGTTCCGGGAACTGCCGGATCACTTGCGACCCGGCGACCTGCTGGTGGTGAACAATTCGGCCACCATGTCGTCGGCGGTCGACGCCACGCTGGACGGCGAGCCGGTCGCGCTGCACTTCTCCACCTGGCTGGACGACGGCCGCTGGGTAGTGGAGGTGCGCACCACGCAGCGCACTCCCTATCCAGCGGAGAGCCTCGTGCCAGGGGTCGTGCTGCGACTTCCGGGCGCCGCGGCAACCCTGTGTGCGCCGTGGTTACCGGGTGCGCGAAGGCTCTGGATCGCGGAAATCACCACCGACGTTCACCGATTGCTGGCCGAACACGGGCGTCCGATCACGTATTCGTATGTGTCGCAGCGGTGGTCGGCGTCCTACTACTCGACGGTGTTCGGCAGGGTCCCGGGCAGTGCGGAAATGCCCAGTGCGGCACGTCCGTTCACCGAGCGT
The DNA here is from genome assembly GCF_965283145.1 of Nocardia sp. Marseille-Q1738. Lineage (NCBI taxonomy): Bacteria > Bacillati > Actinomycetota > Actinomycetes > Mycobacteriales > Nocardiaceae > Nocardia > Nocardia sp. Marseille-Q1738. The sequence continues at coordinate 551,648 of NZ_CBDIMS010000002.1, forward strand.
CTGGTGCTGGATCTGATCGCCGCGGGCCTCGTGCTCACGCCGGTCACCCTGCACACGGGCGTTTCGTCACCGGAGTCAGGGGAGCCGCCGAGCCCGGAACGGTTCGTCGTCCCCGCCTCCACGGCGAGACTGGTGAACGCCACCAAAGCCGCCGGTGGACGCGTTGTCGCGGTGGGCACGACGGTGACACGCGCGCTGGAGACCGCCGCGGACCCATCCGGTCCGGTGCGTGCGGCCAGCGGTTGGACCGATCTCCTGCTCGGGGCGGACCGCCCGGCTCGGGTGGTCGACGGACTGATCACCGGATGGCACGCTCCCGGCGCGTCACACCTGGACCTTCTGGTCGCCGTGGCGGGCGAGCAAACCGTCGCCGCGGCCTATGACGTTGCGGTGGACACCGGCTATCTGTGGCACGAATTCGGCGACAGCGCTTTGCTGTTCGGCACGGGCAGGTAGTTCAGCTGACCGTCACGGTGGCGTTCAACTGGCCCGCGATGTCGAACCGCCCGCAGCGGCCGCTGCTCAGGTCGAGCTTCTGGGTGATCAGTTTTCCGCGGCGATTCTTGAACGTGGCCTCGGCGGTCACGTCGGCGGTCGCCGTCGAGCACACCTTCGACACCGCGCCGGGCGGGTCGTAGCTGACCGTCCCTCCGCCCTGGCAGGTGTTCGTGCTGTTGGCCAGGAACACGCGCGCGGTGCCGTCCGGACACGGCGCGTCGGCCACCGCGTCCGGCGCCACGACCAGCGTGCCCAGCGCCAGCGCGGCCACGACGGAGCTTCCAACCACAAGACGACGAACCGTCGGTCGCATCGTTACCCTCATCCCATCGAACAACTTCGGCAGTACGCCGCAAAAGACCGCAGCGTGCAGGCATGCTAACCCGCTATCACGGAAGTTGTCCTGGCGATAGTGTGCGCTACTGGGAGGACAGCAGGTCCCGCACGGCAAGCTCAGTGCCCGCGTAGTGCACTGGAATGTGGTCGCCGGGCCAGTAGCTGGTCCGAGTGCGGTAACCGTGCGACGTCGGCTCTGTGTATTCGTGGATCTCCTCTGTAGTGACGACCCAATAGACCGGATATCCGGCGCGGCCGTACAGGACCGCTTTGCGATCGAGATCCTGTGCCACGGTTTCGTCGGAGACTTCCACGACGAGCAGCACGTCGGACGCGGTCCAAGCAGACAGCTCGGTGCCGATCCTGTCGACCGGTTCCGCGCCTGAACGTAGCGCCCAGCAGTCAGGGGCGGGCAGTGAGTCACCGGTCGGTAGCGCTGCCGTTGTCACCTCCGCGCCGACACGCGGCAGGTGAGCGATGATCCGGCCCACTGTGAACCCGTGCCAGTCTCCGATAACCACCGGCCATACCTCCCCCTCGACAAGTTCGACGCGATGGGCGAAAGCCTCCGCTTCGCACGCGCGTAGGAATTCGCTGCGTGTCCAGCGGTAGGCGATCGAAGCCTCGGTCATGGCGTCACCGTACCTTGGCGCGGAGCGCCGAGGTATCAGTCACAGACCTGTTCTGCCGGACGAGTCATGTTCCCGCTCCGGGATCAGGGCACAGGTCCGTGTGTCGGCGAATCGGTGTGCGTGGTCGGCTCACGTGTACCCGTACTCGACCCGCGATCGTCGACGGATCGCGGGTACGACCAGCCTGGTTTCGCCGCCTCACGGCTCAGACGGAAGTATGGCGGCATGCTGCGCAGTTTTCAGGTGACCAACCACAGATCGCTGGCCGACAAGCAGGAGTTGCGGCTCACCAAGGGGAGCGGGCCCGTTGCCGTACCGGTGACCGCCGTTCACGGCGGCGCCGCGGCGGGCAAGACGAACCTGATCGATGCGCTGGCGCAGATGCGGGACGCGGTCTTGCACTCGGTCACCGGGTGGGACCCGTACGCGGGGCCGGTGCGGGCGCCGCATCTCGGATTCCCGGATCGGCCTTCGGAATTCGTGGCCGCGTTCGTCGCCGAGGGCGTGCCGTACACCTACGGCTTCCGGCTGGACAACGCCGACGTGAGCGCGGAATGGCTGCACACCCACCCGCGCTCGCGTAAGCGAATCGTGTTCGAGCGCAGCGGGGAACAGATCAAGATCGGCCCGATGTTCGAGGCGGCGCGCTACGGCATCGCCGCGCTGGTGCCGCTGGTCCGTCCGAACGCCTTGCTGCTGAGCCTGGCCGGGCAGATGTACTCCGACGCGCTCGTGCCCACGTACCGCTGGTTCGAATCCATGCTCGAGGTCCAGCACGGCCCGGCCGAGCCGGACGCCATCGCCCACCGGCTGGGCAGTCACCTGTCCCGATCGCCGGAGAACGCGGCACGGCTGCTGATGCTGCTGCGCACCGCCGAGCTCGGCATCACCGATCTGCTCATCGCCGAGAACGACCCGATGTACGCCGACTACCTGCGCGAACTGGACGCGGACATCGCGGGGCTGGCCAAACAGATCGAGCTGTGCGCCACCTCGCCCGGCTACGCCGACCAGCTACTGCGCGACAACGGCCTCACCGGCATCTTGCTGGAACGTGAGCTGACCAACCTGAAGGCCGCGCGCGACGCCCTGTACGCGCGGATGGTGGCCCGGCGTGGCGTCGGCCTCGGCTTGGTCCACGACGGCATCCCGAACCCGTTCGAGATCGGCGACGAATCGTCGGCGACGCTGTCGCTGCTGCGGGTGCTACCGGCCATGCTCGACGCGCTGGACGCGGGCCGCGTCCTCGCCATCGACGACATCGGTGCCTGCCTGTCCGCCGAGGAGACCGACCGGCTGATCCAGCTGTTCCAGAATCCGGAGACCAATTCCCATGGTGCACAGTTGATCTTCACCACCAGCAACCGCGTGCTCATCGATCGGGGCAACGGGCGCTCGCAACGGACTCGTAGCTCGGTATGGCATGTTCGTCGCACCGCGCACGGCACCAGCGAGCTGGCGCCGGTGTAGCACCCACCTAGCATGGGGGCATGCTGGAGTTCGCCTCGCTGGTAATCCTGATCGCGGTGCTGGCGTCGATGATCGTGTTCGCCCTCCGCAGCCGCAAGGGCGTCCGGCCGACGAACCCGGAGCAGGGCACGCTGTACATCACCGGGGTGAGTCCGCGCCCTGACCTCCCGGGCGAGCAGTATGTGACCATCACGGGCAACCTCACCGGCCCCTCTGTGCCGGGCACGGTCGTCTACGGCCGCTTCACCTGGGACACCAGCTCGTGGCCGGAAATCGGCGATCTGCTCACCGTCGTCTATCCCGCGGGCAAACCGGAACGGTGGCAGATCTCGCAACCCGGCTGAGTGAAGGTCGGGCCCTTGGCGGGGCACCAGGTCGGCGCGGAGCGATAGCAGTGCGGAGTCGGGTCGAGGGATGCGGCTGGACGTGACACAGCCCCCGCTATGGCCGGTGGCATCATGCCGGGTATGGATCTGCGGGAGACCGGCGTCGTCGTCCGGATGGCGACGCCGGAGGAATACGACGCCGTCGGCGAGCTGACGGTGGAGGTCTACGTCGGCGAGGGTTATGTCCGCGCGAGCAGCCCCTATGTGGAGGAGTTGGCCGATCCGGCCCGCCGCGCGGGTTCCACCCGGATCCTCGTAGCCACCCACGCCGACCGGATCGTCGGATCCCTCACCGTCGCACGTCCAGGCACCCCCTACGCGGAGACCGCGTTGCCGGGCGAGCTGGAGTTCCGCATGCTCGCCGTCGCGAAGTCGGCGCGCGGTCTCGGCGCCGCAACGTCGTTGGTGCGCACCGTAATCCAGCTGGCCCGCGCGGAAGGATTCGCCGCCGTGGCGCTCACGACCATGCCCGCCATGGTCGAGGCTCGCCGGATCTATGACCGCATGGGCTTCCTCCCCATCCCCAGCCGCGACTGGCACACCCCTCTCGGCGACCCGCTGCACGTCCTGCGGCTACCGCTCGACCCGGACGGCCGAGAATCCGCGGACCGAGTTTCGTGACGGGTGCCCGCCGTCTGTGAGCGAGCGAACCGAGGACACGGCGCGCCGTCGCGCACGACGGAGCCGAGCGCCGGCGAGGCGGAGTCGTGAGCGAGCGTCAGCGAGCGAACCGAGGACACGGCGCGCCGTCGCGCACGACGGAGCCGAGCGCCAGCGAGGCGGAGTCGTGAGCGATGAGCTCCTGGGTACGCGCCCGGGCATCCGTATCCCGTGCGGAACATCGGCCCCACGGGCGCTGTCGACTCGTCGAAGACGTGGGGCACGGCGACGAAAGTGCGGCCCTGGCCGGTGAGCGTCGGTCCGAACTACCCGAGGACGGTCGCGACGATCCCCGCGAGATAACCGAGCCGGGCCACCTCGGAGGGGCGGAAGTCGGGGCCGCCCGGCCGGCCGAGCAGCAGCACCTTGCCGGTGTTGCCGAGCGGGGCGGCGGCCAGCTTGGTGTCCATATCGCGCCAGATCTGCGGCACCCAGTCGGCCTCGGGATCGAGCACGGTGGGCTTCTCCAGCGGCATCCACGGTGCCGAACCCGCCTGTGTCTGCGGTGCACTCGGGCTTCCGACCACCCGGTAGGCGCCCTGCGGCCCGACGTCGATGATCGTGCTCCAGCCGACCCGCAGCACCCGTGGCACACCGTCGACCAGCACCTGCAACCGGTCGTCGCGTGCGCTGGCCACATGATCGATGAGTTCGAGTTCGCGGTGGGTGTCGAGCACGCCGGAATAGGGGCGGATCGAATCCACGTGCACGTCGCCGATCGATTCGGCGGCGGTGATCAGGGTGTCGGGCAGTGCGCCCGCGGGCACCTCGACGACCAGATCATCGACGGCGTAGCCGGCGCCGCGCTCCACCACATCCAGCGACAGGATATCGGCTCCGACGGAGCCGAGTGCGAGGGCGAGTGCGCCGAGGCTTCCCGGTCGATCCGGAAGTTGCACGCGGAGTAGATACGACACGTGCGTTCCTTTCCTTGGGCGGCCGAGGTTCTGAACGGATACCCGGGTAACGCAATAATTACACCCCTACGGGCCGGTTATCGAGTCGAAGTGCGTCCAGTGACACACGCCACGGGGAAGATTCGAGCGCAAGCGGCGTGTCGGGCTATTTGGGGCATTCGTGTCGCGATGCCGGTGTGGTTGCCAGTTGCCTGCTCGGCGTGGATGGCCCGCCCGGACGCATGAAGCACCGGCGCCGGAGGGGTCGGCCGTCGCCGATGATCAGGCGGATGCCTCGCCTCGGCTCGGCCCGGGCAGGGCTGCGACGGAGGACGTCCGGCTGCTCCCACTAAGCTATGAGCATGTCATACACGCTATAGCGTGTTGTGCATGTTGAACGCCGTCCGCTGCGAGCGGAGCCGGTGTGACCTGTTCAAACCCAAGCCGAAAGGGGTCCCGCGGTGCCCGCCATCTCCCGTGACGAGGTAGCACACCTCGCCCGGCTGTCCCGGCTCGCCCTGTCCGACGCCGAGCTGGATCAGTTCGCCGGACAGCTCGATTCGATCCTGAGCCACGTGCGGACCATCTCCGAGGTCGCCGCCGCCGACGTCCCGGCCACCGCGTCACCGAATCCGGCGGCCAACGTGACCCGCCCCGACGAGGTGGTGCCCGGCCTGACCCCGCAGGAGGCGCTGTCCGGCGCACCCGCGGTGGACGAGCAGCGGTTCATGGTGCCGCAGATTTTGGGAGAGGCCGAATGAACGCAGCATCGCGAAGCGATTCCGTGGGGGGCGGCGGCCGGGAGACGGGTGGGCAGGACCTGACCACGCTGTCGGCGGCCGAGCTGGCCGACAAGATCCACGGCGGGGAACTGTCCTCGGTGGAGGTCACCCAGGCGCATCTGGATCGCATCGCCGCGGTCGACGGTGAATACCACGCCTTCCTGCACGTCGCGCCGGAGCAGGCGCTGGCGGCCGCGGCGGAGGTGGACGCCGCGATCGCGTCGGGCGCCGCGCCCGCCTCGCCGCTGGCCGGAGTTCCCTTGGCGCTCAAGGACGTATTCACCACCACGGACATGCCCACCACGTGCGCGTCGAAGATCCTCGAGGGCTGGGTGTCGCCGTACGACGCCACGGTCACCACGAAGCTGCGCGCCGCGGGCATCCCGATCCTCGGCAAGACCAACATGGACGAGTTCGCGATGGGCTCCTCCACCGAGAACTCGGCCTACGGACCGACCCGCAACCCGTGGGACACCACCCGCATCCCGGGTGGCTCGGGCGGCGGTTCCGCGGCCGCGCTGGCCTCGAACCAGGCGCCGCTGGCCATCGGCACCGACACCGGCGGGTCGATCCGTCAGCCCGCCGCCGTCACCGCGACCGTCGGCACCAAGCCGACCTACGGCACGGTGTCCCGCTTCGGCCTGGTCGCCTGCGCGTCGTCGCTGGACCAGGGCGGTCCGTGCGGCCGGACGGTGCTGGACACCGCGCTGCTGCACGAGGTGATCGCCGGATACGACCCGCGCGATTCCACGTCCCGTGATGTGCCGGTGCCGCCGGTGGTGGCCGCCGCACGCGCGGGGGCGCAGGGCGATCTGCGCGGGGTCAAGATCGGTGTGGTGAAGGAACTGCACTCCGACAGCTACCAGCCGGGCGTGCTCGCCTCGTTCGACGCCGCGGTGGCGGTGCTGAAGGATCTCGGCGCCGAGGTGGTCGAAGTGTCCTGCCCGCACTTCGAATACGGGCTGGCGTCCTACTACCTGGTGATGCCGTCGGAGGTGTCGTCGAACCTGGCACGGTTCGACGCCATGCGCTACGGCTTGCGCGTGGCCGACGACGGGCAGCACAGCGCCGAGCAGGTCATGGCGGCCACGCGCGCGGCCGGGTTCGGCCCGGAAGTCAAGCGGCGCATCATGATCGGCACCTACGCGCTGTCGGCGGGGTATTACGACGCCTACTACGGCCAGGCGCTCAAGGTGCGTACGCTCATCGCCCGCGACTTCGACAAGGCCTATGAGCAGGTCGACGTGCTCGTCTCGCCGACGAGCCCGTTCACCCCGTGGAAGCTGGGTGAGAAGGTCGACGACCCGCTGGCCATGTACCTGTCGGACCTGTGCACCCTGCCCACCAACCTGGCCGGGCACCCGGCCATGTCGGTCCCGTCCGGCCTGAGCCAGGACGACGGCATGCCCGTCGGCCTCCAGATCATGGCTCCCGCCCTCGCCGACGACCGCCTCTACCGGGTGGGCGCCGCCTACGAAGCTGCGCGCGGTCCCATCGCCTGACGCTCTGGTCCTCGCAAAGCCGCTTGGTTCCTCGCACAGATAGCGGGGGATGCGGAGAACCGAGCAGCTTTGCGAGGCTGGGCGTGCGGGAGTAGCCGCACCTATACGGGCCAGGTGAATTCGGGGTCGGTCGCGTAGTCCTGGCGTCGTTGGTCCAGTGCGATCGATACCATCTGGTGCGCGCCTGGGCCGATGACCTTGCGAAGCGGGGGATTCGGCATGTTCACCAGCGCGATCAGGCCCGCGGCGCCGACTTCCGGTGGTGCCTCGATCCACTCGGATTCGGTGCCGGGCGCGTCGGCATCCGTCGCCGATTCGTCTCGGGCAGCGGCGGGTTCTCCCGGATCGTCTGCTGGCTCGGGTCCTTGCGCGGTCGGCGGGTCGTCGGTGGCGGCGGGTGCTTCCGTCGGATAGTCGGGCATGCCGAGGATCGTGGTGCGCAGGTCCGCGTAGGCCGGAATGCCGGTGGCGAACCGCATGCTCGACTTGGCCCAGTCGGTGTCGAAGCCGCCCAGCTGGGCGAGGGTGACCCGGATGCCGAACGGACGCAGTTCGTCGGCGAGTGCGGCGCTGAAACCTTCCAACGCCCATTTGCTGGCGTTGTAGATGCCGAACAGCGGCAGGCTGCCCACGGCGCCGACCGTGGAGATCTGCACGATGTGCCCGGAGCCCTGGGCGCGCAAATGCGGTGCGGCCGCTCGCGAAACCCAAAGGGCGCCATAGAAATTGGTGTCCATCTGATCGCGGATCTGGGCTTCGGTCAGTTCCTCGACGGCGCCCACCAGGCCGTAGCCCGCGTTGTTCACGATCACGTCGATCGTGCCCATCAGCGCGAACGCCTTGTCCACCGTGGCGGTCACGCGTTCGTGGTCGCGAACGTCCAAGGGCAGCACGGTGAGCCGGTCGTCGGCCAGCCCGGCCATGGACTCCGGGTTCCGCGCGGTCGCGACGACACGGTCGCCCTCGGCGAGCGCGGCCGTCGTGAATGCCCGGCCGAGTCCGCGGTTGGCGCCGGTGATGAACCAGGTTCTGGTCACGGAAGATCCTTTCGTGGCGAGACGCTCCGTCTCGTTTGCGACTATGCCGAGTGGAACAGCGTCTTGTCAAGACGAGACGTTTCGTCTCGTTGACTGCTATGGTGTCGGCATGCCCGACACACCCACCGCCGCGCGGCGCAGCGAGCGGGCCCGCGCCGCGATTCTCGCCGCTGCCGCCGAGCTGATCCGCGAGTTGCCGTACGCGAAACTGAGCATCGAAGCCATCGCGGCCCGTGCGGGTGTCGGCAAGCAGACCATCTACCGCTGGTGGCCGTCGAAGGGAGCGGTGGTCTTCGACGCCATGCTCGAATCCGACTCCGGCCCAGCGGGTCTCGCCCTGCCGGACACCGGCGCCGTCGCGGCCGATCTGCGCGCATTGCTGCGCGGCTCGATCGCCGCGCTGACCGACCCCGGGTACGAATCCTTCCTTCGCGCCATGTACATCGAGATCCAGCAGGATCCGGAACTGGCCGCCACCTATCGCGAACGCCTCTTGCTGCCCCAGCGCTCCGCCATCGCCGACCGCCTCGCCGCCGCCGTCGACGCGGGTGAACTCCGCGCAGGACTGGACCTGGAACTCGCGATCGATCTGCTGCTCGGCCCGATCCAAATGCGGTGGTCACTGGGCCTGGGCGGACTCACCGAGTCCTATGCGGACGCGGCCCTCGATGCGGCGCTGGCATCTCTGCGCGCGTGAACACCTCCGGTCGCGTATTCCGGCGCCAGTGGCCGGCGCGCCGAAGGGCACGTGCGTGGGTGGATTCGGAGCCCTCTCAGGGGGTTCGCAGCGACTCGGCTTGCTTCCGGACGCCTCCGGTCATGCCCTCGAAGCCGCGTCGCAGATTCTTGCCGAGCAGCGCGACGACCACGGGATGCAACCATCCTCCGAGTTCGAAGTGCGACTCGTAGCGGGTGCGGTCGTCCGCGAGGGGCGTCACGGTGTGTGAACGCAGGCTGTGCAGCGCGCCCAGGGAAACCGGTTTCATCGCGTAGCTGAATTCGCGGCCGGGCGTGTGGGAGCGGATCCATTCGCGCTGTTTGCGCGGGCTGGAACCGGAGACCTGGACGAGCATGTCGATCGGCTCGCCGGGAATCAGGGAGCTGCGGCACTCCGAGACGAACGGATTCCATTCGCCGTAGCGGGGGAAGTCGGTGATCACCTGCCAGACCAGTTCGGCGGGGGCATCGATGTCGACGGCAAGGTCGATGACAAAGGCCATGGAGGAATTAGAACACGTTCTATGGAAGATGGGTGGATGCGCCGGGCGAACCGATCAGCAGCCGCCCATGGCGGTGCCTTGGTCGAACCCATAGCGGTGGCCGTGACCGGGAGGAGCGTCGAGCGCGGCGAGCAGGTCGGCCGTGGTCTGCGCGAAGCTGATCAGCGGAAGCCACTGGGGAACCGGGGCGTCGACCCGGGCGCCGGTGAGGTCCGGCGCGCGCCACACCTGTGTGAGCGACCAGTGGATCACCGGGTCGGAGGTGTTGGCCAGCACGGTCGCGCCGCCGCGGTGGACGTGGTTGGCCGGGGGTCCGGCCCACAGCGCCGCGCAGGTCCGGTTGTCCTGGTCGGCGTCGTCGGCGAAGACGGCGTTGCCGCCCAGCGCGCCGAGGCTCTGGCCGTACACATAGAGCTTCGGCTTGTGCGTGAGGCCTCGGAGGTGGTTCTCCACGGCGGTGAACAGGCTGCGCGCGGCGGTCACCGCGGCGTCGCGGCCGAACACGAACGTCGCCCAGCTCGGCAGGTAGGAGTACTGCAAGCCGACCAGCGCCACGTCACCGTCGAAGCGTTGGTCGAATCCCGCGACGGCGTTCGCATCGATCCATCCCGACCCGGTCGGCACCGTGATGACCAGATGCGAGCGTGTGAAGCCGCCGGAACGCTCCAGTTCCCGAATCGCCAAGGCGACGCGGCTGTCCAGGTCCGGCGCCGAGGCCACCCCGACGTAGACCCGCACGGCCCGCACCGGCGCGTCGCTGACGAACTTGCGTCCCTCGGCGCCCAGCGACGGCCAGCTCACCGCTGACGCGGTGCTACCCGAGCCGTTATGCGAAACCGGCCGTACGAGAGCGGGATCCAGCTCGGCATTGGCGCTGGCATACACGGAATCCCGCCACCCGACGACAGCGGGCGCGCCGACGAGATACAGCAGAATCGCCACGACCGCGGTCAGCGATACTCCCCGCGCCCAGCCCAGCCTGCGCAGTGCCCAGGCGATCGAGCGGGTCGCGCCGACGAACAGCCCGATGATCAGCGCGGCGCCGAGTGTGCACCGCAGCCAGTAGTCCGTTCCGATCCGCGGCGTTCCCATCGCCGCGCGCAGCCGGTTCTGCCAGTGACCCGCGTTCGCCGCCGCACCCACGACCAGTACCGACGTCGCGATCAGCAGGGGTAGTCGCACCCAGCCCTGGCGTTGGTTGATGTCGAAACCGAACCGTCGCCCGACAACGCGCAGGACTCCCGCGACGCCGAGTGTGATCGCCGCGAGGAGCCCGGTCAGCACGGCGTGGGCGCTGGGCGTACGGGGCAGCAGCCCGGGCGCCAATGATGCCAAGACGCCGATCCCGGTCCCGAGTGTCGTGCCGATCCGTGGCGGCAGGACCCGGCGCACGGCCCCGGGCAGTGTGGCAGCCCGGTGGAAGGGGGCGGTCATCTCCGAATCCCGGAGACTCCAGCGGTATTCGCCGAACCGACCGCGAACACGACCCCGCGCCGCCGGTTGCGCACGGTGAGAACGGCGCCGAGCCCGGCGATTCCGGCGCCGAGCACTCCGAGCAGCTTCCAGCTCGCCGTCGAATCGGAATCCGCGGCTCCGAGCAGGTGCTCGACCACCGGTGCGCCGTAGTCCTGGCGACGGGAGTTCAAATCGACGGCGGTGTTCGCGATCGACGCCATCGCGTCGCAGCGGGCCCGGGAGAACGGATCCACCCGGGTCGCGCAGGCCTGGTGCATCTGCCGGTCCAGCGTCGCGTCCAGGGCTTGCCGCGCCCACGGCCCCAGCGGCTCGCCCCGCTGGTCGGCGTAGCGCAGCAGGTCGTAGCCGAGGTCGTGGGCCTTGCATGCGGTATCGAACTCGGTGGGCAGGGTCACCGGCGAGGAACAGTCGCCCCGTGGATTCACGACGAGGCCGTCCACGGCGCTCGGACGGTAGCCGAACGACGCGACGAAGTCCGGCGGGATGGTGCCGAGCGCGCCGGGGTCGCCCGCGGTCAGTTCGGCGACAGCGGCACTCACCTGCGTGCTCTCGACCGGCGCGGACGCCGCGGCGGCCCGGGGCGCGGGGGCGAGGAACACCGTCGCCGCCATGGTGGTCAACGCCGTCGCCGTCAGCGCCACGTAGCGTCGCGTCTGCCTGGAAGCGGAAGATATTGTGGCGGAACGGGTCCGGGCTCCTGCGGCCGATGCGGACCGAGTCACGGGCCATGCGCTGGTCGGTGTGCTCATGGCGAAGACGTTAGGGAACCGGTTCGTGCGGGCGCCTCACGCCCGGGAAGGTTTCCCGCGCCATGCCGCCGGGGGAGCCGCCGTACCGGGTCGCACCGGGGTACCGCACCGAAATCATCCCTGCGTATGAGGCCGCGGTCGCTGGAGGGTTTCTAGTGTCATAGGCATGAGCAGTCAGGCCCGGAGGCGGCGGCGGAGTGTAACCACGGAGGGCCCTGCTCATGCCGAAAGGAACAAAGCATGAACCAACCAAGTCGTGCCTGGGCGCGGCGACTGGACGCACGCACCTGGTTCGACCTCGGCGCGCTGCTGGTCGCGCTGATCTGGTACTCGGTGGCCTGGCCGACCTTGCATCTGACCCACGCGGTGCCCGCCGCCGCGCAGCCGTTCATCGCGGCGCTGGCCGCCTTCCCGGTGCTGCTCGCGCGGATCAATCCGGCGTTGGGGTGGGCGATCTCGGCGGGTTCGGCGCTGGTGATCGCGCTGGCCATTCCGCATCAGCCGAACAACGAGCTGCCGTTCCAGGTCGTGCACGTGCTGTGCCTGCTGGTGCTGCTGTTCGCGGTGGCGCTGCGCGCGCAGGGGCAGATCGTTGTGGTCGCTTGGGCGGCCACGGCGCTGTTGTTCGCGACGACCATGCCCGGCGAAGGGGAGGCGTTCGCGAACGCCGCGTGGGGCTGGCCGATCGCACTCGCGGCGCTGGTGCTGTTCGGCCTGCTCATCCGCTGGCTGGCGCTGTCGCGGCGAGAGTTGGTGCGCCAGGAGGAGGAGAACGAACTCGAGCGGGCCCGCCGGGCCATCCTGGAGGAGAAGGCCCGCATCGCCCGCGACCTGCACGACGTGGTCGCCCACCACATGTCCCTGGTCGTGGTGCAGGCGCAGACCGCGCCCTATCGGGTCGATGGCGTCACCCCGGCCGCTCGCGCCGAGTTCGAATCGATCGGCGCCACGGCGCGCGAGGCACTCAACGAGATCCGCGGCATGCTCGGCGTTCTGCGCAGCGACGGCCAGCTGCCCGAGCATGCGCCGCAGCCGAAGGCAGCCGACGTGGTCGGCCTGTTCGAGGGGGCGCGGCGCGCCGGAGTCGACGTCACCTGGACGGTCGAGGGCGCGCTGGACACGATCCCCGAGACCATCGGACTCGCCCTCTATCGCATAGCCCAGGAATCGCTGTCCAACGCCTCCCGGCATGCTCCGGGCGCCGCGGTCCAGGTGCGCATTGTGCGCGGCGCGGACCTGCTGTTCACGGTCGGCAATGGACCGGGGGCCACGCCCGCCCGCCCGGTAGGCAACGGTGGCCACGGCATCGCGGGCATGCAAGCCCGCGCAGTGGCTGTCGGCGGCGACGTCTCGGCCGGTCCGCGCGCCGACGGCGGCTTCGAAGTCCGGGCCCGCCTCCCGCTCGCGCTACCGACCATCGGCGCCGGCACCACACCTGCGCAGGCAGCATCAGAACTGGTGAACGCTCGAACGCGGCCATGAACACGAGTGCTTCCCGGCGCAGCGGGAGCCGAGCACGGCGGGAGCGGGCTCGGGCTGCGATGCGCCACCGAGGCCGCGATGCTCCAACGGTCGAGCGGCATTCGTGCGGTGGCGCCCGGCTCGCGGGGTGCGGAAGCGTGCGGTCCAGCGGGTGAACGGGACAGCGCGTGTGTGCGAGCGGCAATTAGGGTGGGCGGTGGGAATTACCGTGTTGATCGCCGATGACCAGGCCATGGTGCGGCAGGGGTTCGGAGCGCTGCTCGCGGCTCAGCCGGACATCAGTGTCGTCGGCGACGCGGCGAACGGGAAGATCGCGGTGGCCGAGGCCAAGCGGCTGCGCCCGGACGTCGTGCTGATGGATGTGCGCATGCCGGAGATGAACGGACTGGACGCGGCCCGCGCCATCCTGGCCGCCGGATTCGATCCGCCGGTGCGCGTGCTGATGCTCACCACCTTCGACATCGATGACTACGTCTACGAGGCGCTGAGCCTCGGCGCCAGCGGATTCCTGCTGAAGGACGCGCCCGCCGAGGAACTGGTCCGCGCGGTGCGAGTGGTCGCCGACGGTCAGGCACTACTCGCGCCGACCGTCACCCGCAGGCTCATCGCCGATGTCACCCGCCGCCGCACTATCGCGCGGGCGAAGCCGGCACCGGAGCTGACCGCGCTCACCCCGCGCGAGCGGGAGGTGCTGGAGCTGATCGCCAAGGGCATGTCGAATACCGAGATAGCCGAGACCCTCTTCGTCGCCGAGCAGACCGTGAAAACCCACGTATCCAAGGTTTTCTCGAAGCTGAATCTGCGCGACCGCGCCCAGGCCGTCGTCCTGGCCTACGAGACCGGCCTCGTCACTCCGGGCTGATCCGTGCTCACAGCGGCGGGCAGGACCCGCCGCGCACCTCGTCGAGATGACGTCCGAGCAGCTGCGCCATCCGGCTCAGGATGGTGGTGGCGTCGTCGAACGTGCCGGAATCGGCCTGCGCCGCGAGCGCGACCGCGATCATGCCGGACCGTACCGGGACAAGGCCGAACTGGCGGACGGTGTAGACGCCGGTCACGTCGTCCGGCCCCCAGCCGCCCTTGAACGCCGTGCCCTCCAGCACGCCGAGACCCCACGCCTGCTCGGGTGTGATCTCCGTCATCAGCTCGGTGACGTGGAACGTCTCGGGCAGGCACGGCAGGCGGGACGCGAAGCGGGCCTGGTTGGCCAGCGTCCACTCGGTCCCGCCGAAGGAGGTGTAGTCGAGCGTGGTGCGCGGGCCCGCGACACCGGTCGTGGCGTCGCCCGCTTCGTCGATCACGTCCTGCACCGCCTTGGCGGCTTCCAGCCCGTCGCCGAGCGACCGCCACAGCGCATCGGCGGCGGCGTTGTCCGACCAGGTGATGGCGGCCTCCACCTCGTGCAGGATCCCTTCCTGCCGGTCGTGCCGCAGCGCCGCGATCGCGAGCGGGACCTTGATCGTCGACCACGCGATGCCGCTGACCCAGTCGCCGAAGATGGTCATCCGGCCGCCGCCGACGGGCATGATCGCCATGCCGACCTGTCCGGCCAGCTGCGGCTGGAGCTGAGTGAAATCGGCGGCCAGCGAGTCGGGCATGGAGACCGCGAGATTCGGCCGCCACGTCCCGGCGGTGTCGACGACGACGGGGGGCGGTTCGGCGGCCGGCCCCTCGCCGGAAAACAGAGCGCAGGAGGTCAGCGTGAGCAGCACCACCATCGCCGAAGCGCGCAGCACCGAACCATATCCGGTCGACCTCACCACCGAGTCCTCCCCACCACCACGTGCGCGTGCTCGCTGTTCATCGGCGGTGCAAAATAGCTGATCGGGCCCGTCCGGCAGGTGACCGGGCGGGAGACATCGTCACGCGACACGCGACAGCGTCGCGAGAACGATATCTCGGGACATAGTTTCGCCGATTTTCGCGGAGAATTCGAAACTCAGTGGCCACGGCGACACCCGGTAGGCTCCAGGATCTGTACGGAGCGCCCGGACGTCCACGTCCGGCCGTGGGTCACCTGAAGGGGGCGTGTTGCTCAACAGCGGTGCGGTGTTCGCCGGGTTCACCATCGAGAAGCTGCTCGGCCAGGGCGGCATGGGATCGGTGTATCTGGCCCGTCACCCGAGACTGCCACGGCAGACGGCGCTCAAGCTGCTAAACCGCGAGCTGTTCGCCGACAAAGAGGTCAGGGCGCGATTCGAGCGGGAGGCGGACCTGGCCGCGCAGCTGGATCATCCGAACATCGTCGCGGTGTACGACCGCGGCACCGAGGACGAGCAGCTGTGGATCTCCATGCAGTACGTCGACGGCGTGGACGCGGCGACGGTGAATCCGCAGAGCCTGCCGCCGGAGCGGGCCGTGCAGATCATCGAAGGCGTCGCCGCCGCATTGGATTACGCCCACGGCATGGGCGTGCTGCACCGGGATGTCAAGCCGGCGAACATCATGCTGGCCCGCTCGGTGGGCGGGCACGGGGAACGCGTCTTCCTCACCGACTTCGGCATCGCCCGGTTGCGTGAGGATTCCACTCACCTCACGCAGACCGGCATGTTCACCGCGACGCTCGCCTACGCCTCGCCGGAACAGATGACCGGCGCACACCTGGACCACCGCTCCGATCAGTACTCGCTGGCGTGCGCGCTGTACTGGTTGCTGACCGGCGTCGCTCCCTTCGACGCCCCCGCCCCGGCCGAGATCATCCGCGGCCATCTCCAGCTGCCGCCGCCCTCGGTCGCGGCCGTGCGCGCCGGACTCCCGGCCGCGCTCGACGCGGTGATCGGGAAGGCGATGGCCAAGCGGCCCGACGACCGGTACGCCTCCTGCGTCGAGTTCGCCACGGCCGCACGGCAAGCGCTGACCGCGCCCGCGCCGACGATCGTGGCGTCGCAGTACCAGCCGCAACCGGCGCCCACCGTCATCGCGCAGCCGTCGAGTCCGGCCTATCCCGGGCCGGAGGCGAGTTCGCCGACGTATGTCGCCGCGGGGTCCGGCCCGGGCTACACCGCGCCGCCGCAGTACGCCTCGAATCCGACCGCCGGACTGTCCGAAGCATCCGCGGTGGCTCCGCCGAGTTACGCGGCGGTGCCGCAGCAACCCGGTTATCCGGCGTCCTCGCCGAGTTATCCTGCGGCACAGTCGATTCCGCCGAATATGCCGCCGCCGATGGGCTACTCACCCCACCAGCCACCCGGCTATCCGCCCGAACGCCGTTCCCATACCGGTGTGATCGTGATGGTCGTGCTGATCGTGGTGGCGTTGCTCGGCGGCGTCGGCATCGTCGCCGCGAAGGTCGGATTCTCCAATTCCGACTCCGCGTCTCCACTGGATCTCGGCACCAAGGCGCCCACGGGACCGGCCGACGCCGGGACGCTCGCCAAGGCGTTCCCGAACTTGCTGCCGCAAGGTGTGGAGACGAAGTACAACGTCGGCTCCGGCCCGGGATACCGGGACAAAACCTGTTTTCTCAACACGGCCGAACCGGGTGACAAAGTGTCCGCGGCCGACGGTGTGCCCGACTTCCCGAACTGGGCAACGGCCTGGAATTGCTGGGGCACACCGATCAACGAGCCCGATTACGTCCTCATCGCCTTCAAGTCGCCGCAGGACGCGCAGGCGGCGGTACGCGACCTGCCGTCCAACACCGCCGCGACCGAACGCAACAGTGGCAAGTCGTATTCGACCTACCGGTGGCAGTCCGGCAGTGGTTTGCCGGACGGGTTCCTGGTCGTCGATTTCCAGGACGATCCGGCCCGATCCAGCTACCTGCTGTTCGCCACGGTGACGCTCACCGACAGCATCCCGACCTCCGGATTCGGCATACCCGCCGCTGAATTCGAGGACTGGTTCGCCGACCTGCCGCTGTAACGAGCTCAGTCGACGGCGAGCGCCTCCACGATGGGCAGCCGGGCGGCTCGCAATGCGGGCGGAATCGACCCGAGCAGCGCCAGCGCCAGCGCGATCACGCCGTAGACCAGCACCATCGGGCTCGGTTGATAGGCGACGTCGATGGTCAAGGCGTGTCCCATCGCGACCGACGCCAGATACTGCACCAAGGCGCCGAGAAGCAAACCCAGTACCGCCCCGACGATTCCGATGCCCGCGGCCTCGGCGAGCACCGAACGCATCAGGAATTTGCGCCCGCTTCCCATGGCGCGCAACACCCCGAGTTCCCTGCGGCGGTCCAGCACCGAGAGCATCAATGTGTTGAGCAGCGCGACCGTGGCCACCAGCACCACGATCCAGAGGATGGCATTGCTCATCACCATGCCTTGCCGAATGCTCGACGAGGCGGCCACCACAGTATTCGCGCCGGTGTCGACGTTCAGTTCCGGTGGCACCACTTGGCGGATAGCCGCGAGCACCGCCGCGCGATCGGCGCCGGGTTCGATGTCGACCGCGATCACCGTCTCGCCGGGCCGCTCGTACCAGGCGCGCATCAAATCCAGGTCCATCATCACCACGCCCGCGATCGCCGAGAAGTACGGGATCACTTGCAGCACTCGCACGGTGCGCGGCCCGGTCGGCGTCGGCAGGGTAAGCTCCGCGCCCGCGCTCACGCCCAGCGAACGCGCCACGTCACGGGAGATCGCCACACCCTCCCCGGCGGACAGCCGGGCGACGTTCTCGTCGGTGAGCATCCGCATGCGGGTTTCCCTGGCATCGGGCGGAAATCCTTGCAGCATCACACGACTGCTGCCGAGCGTGGCGAACGCCATTTGCGCCGGGCTCAGATGCGCGACGCCGGGCACGGCGACGAGCTTGTCCGGCAGATCGGCGGGCAGCAGCGGCCCGGTCGGGAATTGCGCCATCGAAGCCGGGCTGACGTAGACGTCGTTCTTGGCCAGATCCTTGAATGTCACGGTGGCCGAATCGATCATGTTGCTGGAGGCGCCACCCATGCCGACGGTCGCTGCGACGCCGATCATCACCGTCATAGCCGTAGCCCAGACGCGGCGCGGCGCGCGTTCCAGTGTGGTCGCGCCGAGCGCGCCCGGGGCGCGGAACCAGCGTGCGATCCCGGCGGCGGCCCGCACGATCGGACCGGTTGCGCCGAAACACAGCAGGATGGCGGCGACGAACGAGATCGAGATCGCGGTCAGCGAATAGCGGCCGAGATCGCTGCCTGCGACCAGCACGGCGGCGCCGACCAGTCCGGCGCCCAGCGCCACGGCGAGCCACCGCAGCAGCGGGCTCGCCGTATCCGTTCGGCCCACTCCCACCGGAGCCAGCGCCTCGATGGGCTGGACCTTGTACACCTGGCGCGCGGCGAGGGACGCCGCGAGCACACTGGTGAACACGCACGCCGCGACCGCGAACGGAATCACGTACCAGGGCACCAGATACTCGGTGCGCGCCTCCACCGACTGCACGATCGCGGTGGGCAGGGCGCCGATCGCGATCCGGCCCATGAACACGCCCAGCACCGCGCCGACCGCGCCGCCGAGCACGCCGAGCAGCGCCGCTTCGCCCAGCAGATCACGCACCATCGGCCCACGTCTGCCGCCGATGGCCCGCAACAGCGAGAGCATCGGCCTGCGCTGGGCGATCGCCATGCTCATCGCGTTGTAGATAAGGAATGCCGAGACGATCAGCGCGGCGGCGGAGGCCATCGTGGTGGAGTACCGGACGATCTGCACCACGCCGCCCGCCTGCGCGGTGCGCAAGCTCGGCTCGGCCACCACCGCGCGACCGTCCACCGCGGCGGTCACCGCCGCGCGCAGCTGCCCGAGGTCGGCGCCGTCGGCGGGAATGATCTGCACCGAATCCAGCCGCCCGGCCCGCCCGGTGATCTTCTGCGCGAGCCCGAGCGGAGCCGCGATGAGGTGCCCGCCGTTGAGATTCCCGGACGTCTGCTCGTCGAGGACGCCCGCGACCGTGACCGTTGTGGCGCCCAGCGTGAACCGCTCACCCTCGGAGCGACCCAGCGCCGCGCCGACCAGTACCCCGTTCGGTACCGACAGCAGCTTTCCCGCGAAACCGCTCATCGGAGCGGTCAATTCGCTGCCCAGCGCGCCGATGGTCGAGTCGGCGCCGATCAGCAGCGCACGGTCCGCGCCGGTGCCGAGCTGCATCCGCAACATCGGCACCGCCACCGCCACACCGGGAGTGGTCGTGATCTGACGCAGTACCTGCTGGTCGAAGCCCGCGTCGGTAACTCCGGTGACCTCCAGCTGCGCCTTGCCGCCGAGGCCGCGGGTCAGCTTGTCCACCGAACCGGTCACCGATCCGGAGATACTCAGCACCGCGACCAGCAGCGACGCCGAGACACCCATCACGACCAGCGACATCAGCGTGCGGCCGCGATGGGCGAGCAACTCGCCGATATTGAACAGCCGCAGGCGATCCCACGCCGCGCCGATCATGCGGTGTCCCTTCTCGCGTGAGCGGGGCCCTCCGTGGTCACGCTTCGCTGCCGCCTCCCGGCCTGACCCCTCACGACTGCGCCTCGCTGACGCTCGGCTCCGTCGTGCGCGGTGCCCGCTGTGCCGATGATTCGCTCGCTGCGCTCACTCATGCGTTGACCGTCCGCTCGACCCTGTCGTTGGAGCCGATCCGGCCGTCGCGCAGGGTGATCACTCGATCGCAGTAGGTCACCGCGCCCATGTCGTGGGTCACCATCACCACCGAATTGCCCGATTCGGCGATCTCGCCGAGCAGCTCGAGGATGGCGGCGCCGGTCTTGGAATCCAGGTTTCCGGTGGGCTCGTCGGCCAGGATCAGCGGCGGGTTCATGATCAGCGCCCGCGCCACCGCGACACGCTGCATCTGACCGCCGGACAACTCGGCGGGCCGGTGTTCGGCTCGCTCGGCGAGGCCGACCAGGTCGAGCAGCTCCAGCGCGCGCGGCTTGGCCTTACGCAAACCGGTGCCGTCCAGCAGTTTCGGGATCGCCACGTTCTCCCATGCGGACAGCGTGGGCAGCAGGTTGAAGAACTGGAAGACGAAACCGACCTGATGGCGCCGGAACCGCGACTGCTGCTCCTCGTCGAGCGCGCCGATCTCCTCGCCCCGGAACCGGATCGAGCCCGCGTCGGGAGTGTCCAGCGCGCCGAGCAGGTGCAGCAGGGTGCTCTTGCCGGAACCGGACGGCCCGATGATCGAGGTGAATTCACCAGCCTCGATACGCAAGCCGACCTCGTCGAGTGCGCGGACGGTCTGACCGCCGACCCGGTACTCCTTCGTCACGCCCGATAACTCCAGCATCGCCGGATCAGACATCGTTGTCCCCCGTTTCGTTCGGTCGATCAACAGTTCTTCGTTCCTCGCGCGTTACCGCGCCATGGCCTCCGACGCGTGGTTGCGGCGACGATACTGTGCGTCGAGCACCGCGCGCAGCACCGGCTGTTCGGCGGCCAGCTCGAGGTATGCCTCGACCTCGGTGAGTCCCTGCTCGAGTTTCGCATCGAAATGGATCTTCCACCGATAGCGCAGCGTGAGCAGCAACCCTTCCTGGCCACCGAACAGCCGCTCCAGATCGGGGATCCCCGCGAACAAGTCGGGACCGGCGGGATTGATCGCCGCTCGGGCGAGCACGGTGTGCACGATGTCGGTTCGAGCGTGCTGTTCTGTCCAGGACATGGCCTTCGCCTTCCGTCGGTGAACTACCGCTCACGTTACGGACGCGAAGGTCGCGTTGTCGTCGTGCCAGGGACCCGAATACGTCTCCGACCACGGTAGGAGGGGCGGCCCGCTCGCGGGACGATGTACCGCCTCGCGGGCGGCGGCTAGCCTTACAGAATGGGTGTGACCGGCGTCTCCGAAGCACCGCCCGGTGCGCCGCGAACCGGGCGCGTGCGCGCCGCGCTGCTGCGCACCAGGCAGCGGTGCGTCGAGTTCGGGCGCGATCCGGTGGCGGCGTTCCGGCGCAATGTCGAGCAGCTTCCGTTCGACTATCCGCCATCGGTCATCATCAGCATCGATCTCGCCGTGCTCGTCGTCGCGATCGCGGCCGCGGTGCAGCGGCACGATTACTTCCCGACCGCGCTTCCGATCATCGCGGTGCTGCTGACCTATGCCTTCGGGCCGCTGTACGCGTTTCTCGGCGTCATGCCCCGCCCGTTGCTGCTCGGTGTGCTGGCCATGGCCGCGGAAGCGTTGTTCCTCGCCCAGCCCGTCAGCGCCGACTTCGCGCCGTTCGTGCTGGTGGCCGCCGCGGGGGAGATCGCGGCGATCGCGCCGAAACGGGTGAGCATTCCGGTCACGGTGGCGATGATGCTGCAGTTGGTTGCGTTCGACGCGATACACCACGTGCCGGAGGGACTGCCGACCTACCTGGTCGGTATCGCGTTCGGCTGGATGGCCGGGCTGATGATGCAGTATCAGCGCCGCTTCCTCTACCAGGAACGCGGCTACCAGGACATCCGCGCCGCGCAAGCCGCCGACGAGGAGCGCCACCGGATCGCCCGCGAGGTGCACGACGTGATCGCGCACTCGCTGAGCATCACCCTGCTGCATCTCACCGCCGCACGGCACGCGCTGCAGACCGACCGCGACGTGGACGAGGCCGTGGAGGCGCTGACCGACGCGGAGCGACTCGGCAGGCAGGCCATGGCCGACATCCGCCGCACGGTCGGCCTGCTCGACGCGCGGCCCTGGAAGCAGGTCGCGGAACCGGGCGTGGAGGACATCGAGGACTTGGTCGGCGACTTCGTGCGCGCCGGGTTGGACGTGCGCTACGCATGCGAGGGCGACCTCGGCGCGGTGTCGCCCGCCGTCGGGCTGGCTTTGTACCGGATCGGTCAAGAGTCGCTGGCGAACGTCGTCAAACACGCGCCCGGCGCGTCCGCCTCCGTCCGGATCGCGGTGGACGCGGCAATGGTGACGCTGACGGTGGACAACACCCTGCCCGCCGGGGTGCCGCCACAACGCGGCGCGGGAATGGGTGTTTCCGGCATGCGGCAGCGCGCCGAATTGCTCGGCGGCCGGATGACGGTCGGCCCGACCGGCGACGGCTGGTCGGTGCGGGCAGGCATTCCGCTCGCACCCGGTCGCGGCGGATTCTCGTGTTCGATACTGCCCGGCGCCACGCCGACACCACGGGAGGGTGTGTGAGGGAGCGTCAGCGAGTGAACCGAGGACACAGCGCGCTCTCGCGCACGACGGAGCCGAGCGCCGGTGAGGCGGAGTTGTGAGGGAGCGTCAGCGAGTGAACCGAGGACACAGCGCGCCCTCGCGCACGACGGAGCCGAGCGCCAGCGAGGCGGAGTCGTGAGCGTCCCATCTCCCGCCAGTGGGGAAGTCGCCGTGACCGTGCTGGTGGTGGACGATCAGGAACTCGTGCGCGGCGGTCTGCGGCGCATCCTGCGCCGGCGCGATGGATTCGTGGTGACCGAATGCGCCGATGGGGACGAGGTGCCCGCCGCCGTCGCGGAGTTCCATCCCGACGTCGTGCTCATGGATCTGCGCATGAAGCGTGTGGGCGGCATCGATGCCACCCGGATGCTGCGGGCGCGCGACGGCGCCCCGCCGGTGCTGGTGCTCACCACCTTCGACGACGACCAGCTGCTGTCCGGGGCGCTGCGAGCCGGTGCCGCCGGATTCATCCTCAAGGACTCACCCGCCGAGGACCTCATCCGCGCGGTGCGGACGGTCGCGGGCAGCGGAGCCTGGCTCGACCCGTCGGTCACCGGTCGCGTGCTGTCGGCCTACCGCACGGTGCGGCCGGTGAACACCCGATCCGACGCTCGCCTGTCCGAACTGACCGCCCGCGAGTACGAGGTGCTCGAATTGATCGGTCGCGGCCGGGTGAACGCGGAAATCGCTCGCGAGCTCGGCATCTCGGAAGTGACCGTGAAAAGCCATGTCGGACATATTTTCGGTAAGCTCGAACTCCGGGATCGGGCCGCGGCGATCGTGTTCGCGTTTGACCACGGAGTGGTGACACCCGGAGAATCCACTCGTTGACGGGTGGGCTCCGGTCGCGGATCGCGTGATCCTGGTGTGCGATCCCTGCTCGGGATGTGGAGGATGACGGGTGCAGGAGTCCGGGCCGAGAACCGGCACGCGGTTCGGGCCGTATGAACTGCGGTCGTTGCTGGGCAAGGGGGGAATGGGTGAGGTCTATGAGGCCTACGACACGCTGAAGGACCGGTTCGTCGCGGTCAAGCTGCTGTCGGAAGAACTCGCCAAAGACCCGATGTACCAAGTGCGTTTCCGGCGCGAGTCGCAGGCCGCCGCCCGGCTGGACGAGCCGCACGTCATCCCGATCCACGACTGGGGCGTGATCGACGGTGTCTTGTTCATCGACATGCGGCTGGTGCGGGGCGTCGACCTGCGTACTCTGCTGCGCGGCCAGGGGCCGCTGACTCCCGCTCGCGCGGTGGGCATCATCGAACAGATCGCCTCGGCGCTGGACGCCGCGCACGCGGCCAACTTGGTGCACCGCGACGTGAAGCCGGCGAACATCCTGGTCACGGACGAGGATTTCGCGTATCTCGCCGATTTCGGGATCGCGCACACCGAGGGCGACAGCGCGGTGACCCTGGTCGGCATGGCGGTCGGCTCGTATATCTACATGGCCCCGGAGCGTTTCGACGTCGGGCCGGTAACGGGCCGCGCCGACGTCTACTCGCTGGCCTGTGTGCTGCACGAATGCCTGACCGGAGCAACGCCGTTCCCTGCGAACAGCATGAACGTGCTGATCAAGTCGCATATTTCCGATCCGCCGCCGCGACCGAGCGCGCAAGCGCGCGGGATTCCGCCCGCGTTGGACGAGGTGATCACCCGCGGCATGGCCAAGGACCCGGCCGCTCGCTTCCCGACTGCGACCGCATTGGCCGCGGCCGCCCGAGCCGCTCTCGCCCCGGCGCCATCCACCGGTCCGATACTCGTGGTGCGCGCGCCCGACCGAGCGCAGCGGGCAGGTGAGCCGACCGCGAGTGGTGCGGCGGTTTCGCCGGAATCGACGGGTGAGCTGTCGGTCGCCGCCGTGATCCACCCCAGTGCGCCGACGGTCGTGCGGCCGACGGAGACCCAGTTCACGCCCCTTCCGTCGGCGGACGAACCGCCTCCGACGCCGTTGGTGGCGAGCGCGCCGTCCCCGCCCAAGGGGGGACTGCCTCCGATGCGTCCCTTCCCGGACGCACACTTGTACCCGGAGACAGAGGCATATCTGGAGTCGGCGGGATATACGCAGGCACACGGGCATTCGGCGCCCGAGGCGCAGCCGTATCCCGGCAGTTACGCAGGTTATGCATCGCATGAATCGTCTGGGGCCGCGCAGGCTTATGCGGAGTACTCATCGGAGCAGAACCCGGCTCCAGGCGTGGGCACGCCTCCCGAGGCTGTGCAGGCGTACCCGGAAACCACCACGGTGCAGGCGTATTCGGAGATGTCTTCGCAGGCACCGGCCTTTTCCGCGTTCGCCGAGACTCCTGCGCATCCGGGAGCCGAGAACTATCCGGAGACCGAGCAGTATCCGGATCAGGGTCTCCTGCCCGGCCCGCGCGACTCGGAAGACGCGTCCGGATATCCAATCCCACAGGACTCCGCGGCGCCGACCCAATACCTGGCCCCCGCCCGAGCCAGGCCGGACGGTCACGCGACCCGCACCGACTATCCACCGCGGGGTGACTACCCGGTGCGTACCGACTATCCGCCGTTGGATGGCCCTCCGGCTCGTGGTGATTACCCGCCGCAGGGCGACTATGCGGGGCTTACCGATTACCCGACACGGGCCTACTCTCCGCCGAATGCCGACTATCCGGCGCATACCGGCGATCAGCCACAAGGCGACGACCAGTCGCAGGTCGATTACCTACCACGGGGCGACTATCCGGCGCATGCCGACTACCCGTCGCGTCGCGACGACCCCGAGTACGGTCACTACGACTACGACGATGCCGCTTACTCTTCGCGCCCCGGACGTTCCATCGCGCTGCCGATCATGGTCGCGGTGCTCGCCATCGTGGCGGTGACCGTCGGCGGTGCGATCGCCTGGCAGTCGCTCGGCTCCGGCGGTGTCGAGGCGACCTCCGCCGGACGACAGTCCGATACGCCGACTCCGGGGGTGAGCCCCACCCGGCCGCCGGGCAGCTCGTCGGCCGCGTCCAGCTCGGCCAAGCCGACACCGGTCACATTGCCCGCGGGCGCCAAGCCCTGCGGCCAGGGCCAAGCCGTGGCCGGGGCGTTCACCCAGTCGGCGGCGGGTACCGCCGTAACCAGCTGTGCGTTCGCCGAAGAGGTGCGTAGGGCCTATGCCGAAGTCGGCACTGCGCAGAACACAGCCCGCGACGCACCGCGCACGGTGGTCGCGACCAGTCCGGTCACCGGCCGGAGTTACACGATGAACTGCCAGAGCGAAGGTCAGCTCGTCACATGCAGTGGCGGCGAAAACGCGGTGGTGTATGTCTACTGACACCATGCGCCGGGCGAACATCGGAGCCTGCGGCCGATCACCGGAGTCGTTCGCCTAGCCCGTACGCCATCGGGGAAAGCGGGGGCGGTCGAGTGCACGGCGCCCCCCCATGCTCGATCAGTGCCGGATGAACCAGGGGTGGCGCCGCGGGAACCTGGCAGTTCTCACCTGGAGTGCTCGTATCGGCGATCCGGGGCAGGGATCCGGTGGAAATCGGTGACGACCAGGGTGGGTGTCCGGTCGGGGTCTTCGTTGGCGCTGCCCGGGGCGACGACGCCGCGAACCTCGAGCCAGGTGTCGTCCGCGATCGGCTCCGCTATTCCGGACAGGTGGACGTAGATGTATCGGGCGTCGGCGACGCAGCAGGTGATCAGCACGCGCGCCAAGTCGAGATCGACACCGGGCGGCCGCGGTTGTCCGCTGTCCTCGACGCCGAGGGCGAAGCCGCTGATGGTCACCTCGCGGCCGTCGAGTGAATGGTTGGCGTCGAGTACGGCCCGATTCACCAGGTCATAGATCGTCAGGGTCGGCGCGGGCTCGTCCGGAAGCGGCGGGAACGGACGGATTTCCGGCTCATCCGCCGAAGTGTGTGATGCCACCCGGACCGGGGATGCGGTGGTCGCGGCACCGGCGCCCAGCGCGGGTGGGGCGATGAGCAGCAGCGCGGCGGCCGGTGCCAGCAGCAGCCACTGTGCTCGGCCGTTGTCGTGCCCGTGGTCGGCCGAACCCTCGCCTCGCCGGATATCGCGAACGATCGCGATGAGCCCGAGCAAGATGAAGCCCACGCCGCTGATCACCAAGAAGGGGAACAAACCCGGCTTCACATAGCGCAGGTAACTGCCGTCGAGCGCGGTCCACAGCACCGCGCCACCGATCAACAGCAGCAGCAGGTTCTGCGTCTCTCGATTCATCGCGCACCCCCGAGAAAAAGGTACCCCGAGACCGTGCCGCACAGTACGGCCACCCCAAAGGTCAATGGCGAGAACCGGATTGCGAAACGCCGCCCGAAACTCCCGGCCTGCATGGCGAACAGCTTCACATCGACCGCCGGGCCGACCACGAGGAACACCAGTCGCGGCAGCAGCGGCAAGCTCGACATGCTCGCCGCGACGAACGCGTCGGCCTCCGAGCACAGGGCCAGCACGAGGGCCAGCACCGCCATCACCACGATCGCGATCACCATCTGCCCGGCCAATCGCTCGTACCAGGCGGGAGGAACCAGTACCCGCAGTGCCGCCGCCGCCGCGGCGCCGAGCACGAGAAAAGCGCTCGCCTGCAACAGGTCATGCCGCGCCGCCTCGGTGAAGACCTCCCAGCGAGTTCGGCCGGTCACGCAGTGATCATGGCCGCCCCGGTGCGGCAGCATCCAGCCCGGACGCCCGATCCGCGACCACACCAGACCCATCACGACAGCGGTCGCCAGCGAGCCGGTGAACCGCGCCCCGACCATCCCCGGCTCGCCAGGAAACGCGACCGCCGTGGCGACCAGCACGACCGGGTTGATCGCCGGCGCCGACAGCAAAAACGCCAGCGCTACCGAACTCGGCGCACCTTGATCGATCAGCCGGCGAGCCACCGGCACCACACCGCACTCACAACCGGGCAACGCCATCCCGGCCAACCCCGCGACACCGATCGCCGCAGGCTCATTGCGGGGCAGCACCTTCCGCAGCACAGCAGGCGAAACGAACGCCGCGATACACCCGCTGACCATGACCCCGAGCATCAAAAACGGCACAGCCTGGACGAACACACCGACGAAGACCGTCATCGCGGTCTGTAGACGCGCCGACGCGCCGACCGCCGAGACCAGCTGCGACTGCACGATTACACCCGCGCCCACCAGTGCGGCCAAAACATAGGTCGAGGAAACTTTGCTGCGCGGCGAGCGCCGCAGGCTCTGATCGGCCATCACCACATCCTGCCAGGAACCTTGGCCCGCAACTGTTTCCGCTGTTGAAGCCGGTCCGTCACCGCACCACCGACACGCCGCGGTTGCGGACACCGGTCGACATCGCAGCACATCGACCCGCGTAGTCGTGCCGACGCGGTCTCGGGCCTACGGGAGATCGCTCGAGCGGCTTGCGAAAGCACGGAGGGTTCGCTCGACGGATCTGCGGATGAAGCCGTCGTCGACCGGCTCGCCGGTGACCAGGATGCGCAGATAGACCGGTGCGATCGCCGTCTCGTTGAACTCCAGCGGATCGGTGTCGTCCGGAAGTTCGCCACGCGCGATCGCACGCTCGACGATGGCGGCCGAGCCCTCGAAACGCGCCGTCCAGAATCGGCGACTCGCTACCCGTACGCTCGGCGCGGAGTCGACCAGCGCCACCTGGGCCCGCAGCAGCGCCAGTAGCGGTGGCCGGGCGAGCACCGCCACGACCTCGTTCACCAGTTGGGTCAGGTCACCCGGCAGCGAGCCGGTGTCCGGGATGGGGATCTGTTCGTCCATATGCGTCAGCACCGTGTCGGCGACGAGGTCCTGTTTGTTCGGCCAGCGGCGACGGATCGTCGTCGGATGGACACCGGCGAGCCGCGCTACATCGGGAATTTCGAAGCCGTCGTAGCCCTGCCGCAGCAGCAGCTCGAGGGTCGCCTGACGCACGGCCGCGACGACGCGTGCGCTGCGTCCGCCCGGTCGCGGCCGTCGTTCCACCCTTTCGCGCTGGCCCACGACCACAGCTTGACATCCGGTATGTCCAGCACCAAACTCGCTTAAAGCACTTTTGAGTGCGTTAAGGAGTGTCCGATGAGGAGCCGCCCGATGTGTCCACGATTCGCACCCGGCCGGAGGAGTTTTCTGGCGAGCGGGTTGGCGGCCGCCGGTGCCCTGGCCTTTGCCGCGCCGATACCGGCCCGTGCCGAACCTGCTTCGGTGCCGCGCTGGCTCGACCGCCCGTTCTTCGACTTCCAGTTGCGCAGGCTGCTCGGTGAGGCGCCGCTGGGAGGCGCGAACGTAGACGAGGTGGCAGCCGCGGTCGAGGAAATCGGGTCGTCCCCGAGCGCGCAGGCATGGGTACAAGCGTTCGCGGCACTGGGCCGCGGTTTGGCGCGACAAGCTGCCGATATGACCGCCGCCGATCCGGCCGGTGCCGCCGCCACTGCGCTGCGTGCCGCCAACTACCTCCGCGCGGCCGAATTCTTCGTCGAGCCTCTCGGCTCCTCGCTGGATACGAAGATCGCGTTGTATCGCGAGATGCGCCAGTCCTTCGCGATCGGCACACGGGGGCAGCGGATCGAGGCGGTGCAGATCCCGTACGAAAACACCCTGCTCGACGCCTATTACGTCCGTCCGGACGGCGTGGCCGGCGCGACCCATCCGGCCGTGGTCTTCTTCGGTGGCCTCGACAGCGTCGGCGAAGAGCTCTACCTCTGGGCCGGAAGAGAACTGGCGCGCAACGGCATCGGCGCTCTTCTCGTCGATGGTCCAGGGAACGGCGCTTCCCTGCGGTTCCGGGGCATCCTGTCGCGGTACGACTACGAGGTTGCCACCGCCGCGGCCGTCGATTTTCTCGTCCGCGATCCGGACGTCGACCCGGACCGGATCGGTCTGATCGGAATCAGCCTCGGCGGTTACTATGCGGCTAGGTCAGCGGCCTTCGAGCACCGAGTGCGGGCAACCGTGGTCTGGGGCGCCATCTGGGACGAGTCCGAAATTCTCGCCAGCGGAAGCGATGTCGAGACGAAATTCTTCCTCGCGCAGTACGGGACCTGGGTATTCGGTGGCGGCGACCCGGTGGGGGCTTACCTCGACGCACGCCGGTTCACCATCGCCCCGGTGGCCCATCTGATCCGCAACCCGATCCTCATCATCCACGGCGCCGATGACGTTCTGGTGCCGGTGTCGCAAGCCCGGCACCTCTACGACGCCGTCCAAGCGCCCAAGGTCCTGCACGTCGTCCCATCCGGGCGGCCCGGCTCGGCCCACTGCCAGGCCGACCACATCCCCGCCGCCTGGGAAGTCATGATTCCCTGGCTCTTGGATCAGCTGGCCACATGAAACGATCTCGCCGGACCGTCGGTCGGCGATAGCGCGAGTTCGAGAAGACTGCTCCGATGGCCGATGTAGTTGTGGCGAACCTGCGGCACGTACTCGCCGAAGGTTTGTGCCGACCGCACAACGGCCGCGGTGTCCGACAAGTACTGCGGCGATACGTCAAAGCTATTGAGAATGACCATGGCGGAGACAATTTGCTAGACAGTCGCTGTCGGGACATGGGTCCTCTCCGGTGTATTCGGCGAGTGGGGTGCGATCAATTCATCTAGTACGTTCTCTGGGATAAACGAGAAGCGGTTCTCGGGAGAGGTCGGCGACCGGCAGTGCTCGGCCGCCTGTGCTGATCCCGCCCGCCCGGCAATGCCGGGCGGATAGCTGGAGGTGTCCATGCTTGTTGACCACGCCGTCGTCACCTGGCTGGGAGACAAGGATCAACCGATCGTGTGCGCGGACGTGCGGGCGAATGCCGGTCGTCCGATCCACGCCCCGCACGATTGTGTCGATGAGTCATCCTCCGCCGTCGACCGCGCGAACTCCCTACAGCGTGGTGGGCGGGTGCGGTCCGGCTACCGACGCCGGCGGTGGGGCGGGGCGCGCGGGAATCCGCTGATCGTGGAAGGTGGAGCCCACCGCAAGTCGGGCGACGCGCGGAATCAGAACTCCCGGTACGTCATTACCTATGGCGCCTTCCCCGTCGATAGGGGAGGCAGTCGGCGATATGACCCGGCACGGTGTCGGCACGCGGTACTGACACACAGACCTGGGGGAGTTCACAACGAGAATGTGTCGAAGAATGTTTATTGATCAATTCCGCAAGGCTCGAAAAGTTCTGGGCTGCGCGGCGCTTGTCGTATGTGTTGTCGCCGGGTGCGGGACCGACCGCTCCGAGGATCCGGCGGCGAGCGAGCCGACCATCACCGAGGCCGCCGCGCGGACCGATCAAAAGGGTCTGTCCCTCATCGTGCCCGGCACGTTGGCCGCGAGTTTCGCCGACCTGGCGACAGGAGTGCGCGGGAAGCTAGGGATGGCGGTCATGCCGGTCGGCGGCACTCAGCCGGTGACCTTCGGCGACTGGACCAGCGGTCCGGCGTGGTCGACGATGAAGGTCCCGCTGACCATCGCCGCATTGCGCCGCAATCCGAGCACCTCGAACTATGCCGCGTCGGCAGCGATCACCGCCTCAGACAACTCTGCCGCCGAGACGCTGTGGCAATCGCTCGGCAGCCCGCAGGAGGCAGCCCAGGCCGTGCAGGCGGTGCTGCGCGAAGGCGGCGACACCAAGACCGTCGTGCCGGCCACCCGTTCCCGTCCCGAGCATTCGGCCTTCGGGCAAGCCGAGTGGTCGCTGGTCGACCAGGTGCGGTTCGGCTCGCGGCTGCCCTGTCTGTCCGACTCCGGCCGCGTGACCTCGCTGATGGAACAGGTCGTCGTCAGCCAGCGCTGGGGTCTCGGCGAGTTCAGCGGAGCCGAATTCAAGGGCGGATGGGGTCCGGAACCCTCGGGCGCTTACTTGGTGCGCCAGTTCGGGCTCATCACCGTTCCTTCCGGGCAAATCGCCATCGCGGTGGCGGTGCAGCCGGATTCGGGGACGTTCAGCGACGGCATGAACGTCCTGGACCGGCTGGCCGCGGTCGTCTCCCAGCATCTCGACGAATTGCCCGGCGGTCGCTGCCCGGCGGGGTGAGGACATCCGTCCAGGTCACCGTTACTCATCGTTCACGGGGTCGGGGCTGCCGAGATCGGACATGAGGGGCAAGATAGCGGCCATGCGCATCGGAGTCTTGACCGGAGGCGGAGACTGCCCAGGACTGAACGCGGTCATCCGGGCCGTTGTTCGCACCGCGAACGGCCGCTACGGCGACGCGATCGTCGGCTTCGAGGACGGCTGGCGCGGCCTATTGGAAGACCGGAAGATCCAGATCCACAACGACGACCGCACCGACCGCATCCTGACCAAGGGCGGCACCATCCTCGGTACCGCGCGCACCAACCCCGAGGTGCTGCGCGACGGTCTCGGCCGGATCAAGCAGACCCTGGACGACAACGGTATCGACGCGCTCATCCCGATCGGCGGCGAGGGCACGCTCACCGCCGCGAGCTGGCTGGCCGACGAAGGTGTCCCGGTGGTCGGCGTCCCCAAGACCATCGACAACGACATCGACTGCACCGACGTCACTTTCGGCCACGACACGGCGCTGAGCATCGCCAGCGAGGCGATCGACCGCCTGCACACCACCGCCGAGTCGCATCAGCGCGTCATGCTCGTCGAGGTGATGGGCCGCCACGCGGGCTGGATCGCGATCCACGCGGGCATGGCGGCGGGCGCGCACCTGACCCTGGTGCCGGAGGTCCCGTTCGACGTGGCCGAGGTGTGCACCATGATCAAGCGCCGGTTCCAGCGCGGCGACAAGCATTTCATCTGCGTCGTCGCCGAGGGCTCGCATCCGGCCCCGGATTCTGGATTCACCTTGCGTGAGGGCGGTATCGACGAGTTCGGCCATGAGCGTTTCACCGGCGTCGCCCAGCAGCTCGGTATCGAGATCGAACGGCGCATCGGCAAGGAGGTCCGCACCACCGTGCTGGGCCACGTCCAGCGCGGCGGCAGCCCCACTCCTTACGACCGGGTATTGGCCACCCGTTTCGGCCTGCACGCAGCCGAAGCGGTCCATGCAGGCCGATTCGGCCAGATGGTCGCACTGCACGGCACCACCATCGACCTCGTTCCGCTCTCGGAGGCCACCAAGCAGCTCAAGCGCGTCCCCCCGGAGCGCTACCGCGAGGCAGAGGCGTTCTTCGGCTGAGCATGCCGATTCGCGGTGCGGTACGCGCGGCGAATAGCCCGAGCCGGTCCGGATCGTCGGTACTGTGAATCGCATGCGCAGTGGGCGACTGATCGCGTTGGCTCTGTTCGTGATCGCTGCACTGGTGGCCGGGTGTTCGGAGTCGAATCCGCCCGAGCCGACCATCGGCGACTGGCACGGCTCCATCGAAGTGCCCGGTCAGCCGATCCAGGTCGGCGTCAGTTTCCGCGATGACGGGTCGGCCACCATCGACATCCCGTCGCAGGGCGCGACCGACGTGCAGTTGAAGGACGTCAGCTCCGATCGCAACGGAGTATCGTTCGCGATTCCGGACATCCCGGGCGACCCGGTGTTCCGCGGCCGGTACGAGTCCGGATCCGACCAGATCACCGGCGATTTCACGCAGGGGGGCCAAAGCTTCCGGCTCACGCTGAGCCGAGGCGAGGTCGGACCGCTGGCCCGTCCGCAGGAGCCGAAGCCGCCGTTCCCGTACGAGTCCGAGGACGTCACCTATCGAAACGGCGACATCACCATCGCGGGCACGCTGACCGAGCCGCAGGGTCCTGGCCCGTTTCCCGCCATTTTCATGATCACCGGAAGCGGCCCGCAGGACCGCAACGAAGAACTCATGGGCCACAAGCCCTTCCTGCTGCTGGCCGACACCTTCACCCGCGCGGGCTACGCCGTGCTGCGCACCGACGATCGTGGCGTGGGCGCCACCACCGGCAAGCTGGACGACGCGAACTACACCGACCTGGCCGAGGACGCCGCGGCGGGCGTCCGATTCCTCCGTGCCCGCCCCGAGATCGATCCGGCCCGCGTCGGGCTCTTCGGCCACAGCGAGGGCGGTTACCTCGCGCCGCTGGTCGCCACGCGACCGGACAGCGGCGTCGCGTTCGCCGTACTGATGGCAGGGCCGGGCGTGCCGGGTTCGGACATCCTCGTCGAACAGACCCGCCTGATCGCGACCGCGAACGGCACACCCCCTGACCAGGTGGACACCCGCGTGCGCGAAATCAGCGAGCTGGCCGCTCTGCTGAAAGCGGGCGACGTGGCGGGCGCCAAGGACCTGGCGCGCCGCCAGAACCAGGCGCTGCCCGCCGATCAGCGCGTGCCCGACGAGCAGGCGGCCGCGGGGATCACGCCCTATCTGGCCGCCCTGGTCGCCTACGACCCCGCGCCCGCCCTCGCCGCCCTGCGCATCCCGGTGCTGGCGTTCTTCGGCGGCAAGGACCTCCAGGTTCCCGCCGCCCAGAGCGAGCAGCCCATGCGCGACCACCTGGCCGCCGACCCGGACGCGACCGTCCACGTCTTCCCTGGGCTCAACCACCTGATGCAGCCCACCGAGACGGGCCGTCCCAGCGAGTACAGCTCCATCCCCACGACCATCGCGCCCGAGGTGCTCGATTACGTCACCGGCTGGCTGCGGCAGCGGGTCCCAGCGAAGTAGCAGCGCGCCGCGAGAGCCGCTGCGCTGTGGCCGGAACGCTTACTTAGACTTGTGGCCATGAGCGCACCCACGGTCGACCTGATGGATTACTCGGATGTCATCGCCCGGTTCGAGCCGGTGCTCGGCATGGAGGTCCACGTCGAGCTGTCCACCGCGACGAAGATGTTCTGCGGTTGCCCGACCGAGTTCGGCGCACAGCCCAATACTCAGGTGTGCCCGGTGTGCCTCGGTCTGCCCGGCTCGCTTCCGGTGGTGAATCAGAAGGCCGTCGAGTCGGCGATCCGGATCGGGCTGGCGCTGAACTGCACGATCACCCCGTGGGGCCGGTTCGCGCGCAAGAACTACTTCTACCCCGACCAGCCGAAGAACTACCAGATCAGCCAGTACGACGAGCCGATCGCCACGAACGGTCACCTGGACGTGCTGCTCGACGACGGCAGCACCTTCCGGGTCGACATCGAGCGCGCGCACATGGAGGAGGACACCGGCAAGTCGGTGCACATCGGCGGCGCGACCGGTCGCATCCACGGCGCGAGTCACTCCCTGCTGGACTACAACCGGGCGGGCGTTCCGCTGATCGAGATCGTCACCAAGCCGATCACCGGCGCGGGTGAGCGCGCGCCGGAGGTGGCGCGGGCGTACGTGACGGCGCTGCGCGATCTGCTGAAGGCGCTCGGCGTCTCCGACGTGAAGATGGAGCAGGGCTCACTGCGCTGCGACGCGAACGTCTCGCTGATGCCCATCGGCGCAACCGAGTTCGGCACCCGCACGGAGACCAAGAACGTCAACTCGCTGCGCAGCGTTGAGGTCGCGGTGCGTTTCGAGATGCGCAGGCAGGCCGCCGTGCTCGCGGGCGGCGGCACGATCGTGCAGGAGACGCGCCACTTCCACGAGACCGACGGCACCACCTCGCCCGGCCGCCGCAAGGAGACCGCCGAGGACTACCGCTACTTCCCCGAACCCGACCTGGAGCCCGTCGCGCCCGACGCCGAGTGGGTCGAGCAGCTGCGCGGCACCATCCCCGAGTACCCCTGGCTGCGCCGCGCGCGCATCCAGTCCGATTGGGGCCTGTCCGACGAGGTGATGCGCGACCTGGTCAACGCGGGCGCGCTCGACCTGATCATCGCCACCGTCGATGCGGGCGCCCCGGCCAACGAGGCGCGCTCCTGGTGGGTCGCCTACCTCACCGAGAAGGCCAAGGAGCGCGACGTCGCGCTGGACGAGCTGCCGATCACCCCCGCCCAGGTGGCCGAGGTGATCAAGCTGGTCGACGCGAAGACCATCAACAACAAGGTCGCCAAGCAGGTCGTCGACTACGTGCTGGCGGGTGAGGGTGACCCGGCGCAGATCGTCGAGGCCAAGGGCCTCGGCATGGTCAGCGACGACAGCGCCCTGCAGGCCGAAGTGGAGAAAGCGCTCGCCGCCAACCCCGACATCGCCGACAAGATCCGCTCCGGCAAGGTCCAGGCCGCGGGCAAGATCGTCGGCGACGTCATGAAGGCCACCCGCGGCCAAGCCGACGCGGCGCGGGTGCGCGAACTGGTGCTCGCCGCCTGTAGCTGAAAGCTCGTCGCCTCGCGCGCACAGCGTGCGGCCTGAGATGGCTCGAAGGGGCCGACTCCACGGAGTCGGCCCCTTCGTCGTCCCGAATCAGTCCGGTCCGCCGCCCCCGGCCTGCGGCGGTGGGATGCGGACGACGCGGTCGTCGAACGGGCCCGGTTGTCCGTCGGTCTTGTTCACCGTGGTCACCCAGATGGTGCCGTCTGCGCCGACCGCGGCGCCGCCGAGCTGACCGTACTTGTCCTGGGCGACCAGTGTCGGCGACGCGGTGACCGCGTGGGTGTTCGGGTCGGCGGCGGTGATGGCGAGGGCCTTCGCGCGGGTCAGCGAGATCGCGACACCGTCGACGGCCGCGGCGCAACCGGCGACGCCCGGGCGGTCGGGCCAGGTCCACGCGGTCGTGACCACGCCGTCGCCGCCGACGCGCTGCAGCCGGTCCTCGGCGGCGGTGCGGTCGGTGATCCAGATGCTGTCCTTGGTGTCCCGGCAGACGTCCCCCGCAGTGCCGATGCCCGAGACGGCGATTTCCGGCGCCGACGTGCGGCCGGGCACCAGCGAGTTCACCCGCAGCAGCTTGCCGGCGAGCGAGCCGGCCGAGGCCGCCGCGGCGGGATTGCCCGCGTCGCCGGTCAACACGAGCATCTGGTCGGGGGCGGCGAAATCGATCGCGCCGCGATTCCCGCTGGGGCCCTTGGGGATTCCGGTGAGGATGTCTTTCGGCGCGCCGCCCTCGGCGATGCGGACCACCCGGTTGTCGCTGGAGGTGGTGATGTAGGCGTACATCAGGCCGTCTTCGCGGTAGGTCGGGGACAGCGCGATGTCACTGAGGCCGCCGTCGGTGGAGCCGTCCACGTCCAGCCGCGCGATCTCGACCGGCGGCTGTTCCGGGGCCACCTTGAGGATGCGCCCGGTCCGGCGCTCGGCGACCAATGCGCCGTCGCCGAGTGTGACCAGTCCGCCGGTCGTGTCCAGGCAGGTCGCGACCACCGCCGGGTCCGGATCGATGCAGGGCCCGCTCGGCCGCGTGGTCGAGGTGGGCGGCTGGTTCGGTTTCTTCGGGTCGATGTTGGCTCCGCGCAGGGTCGGCTCCGGGGTGAACGGACTGGACGCCGAGTCATCGAACCGGGCGCAACCGGCCAGCAGCGCGGCACCGAGCGCCAAGCTCGCCGCGACGCGGCCAACGACAACCAAATTCATAGCTCAGACGTTACGGAAATACCGTCGCGCGCGCCCCCTCCGGGTGGGTGTTGCGCGCGCATTGACACGCCGTATTGCTTACTCGCCCGCGGTAGCGCGGCGCGGCTTAGGGTAGTGGCCGTGACCGACAAGCCGAAAGATACGCCCGAACGTTCGCGAGCCGAGGCCTCAGCGCCGCCCAGGGCCGAGCAGTCGGTGGCGTCGTCCACCGGTCGAGGAGTGAGCAGCCCATACGACTCGCCGACCGAGCAATTCGAGCGGGTGGATCCGTCCGGGCGCCGACGGCTGGGCAAGGACGTCCCCCGGACCGACGACGAACTCGGGCTCGACCCGGAGGTACCGACCACGGCGGAGAGCAAGGCCGCGCCCACCTACGAATACGCGAGCATCCCACCCGCGGCGGCCCCACCGACCGACACCGGCAGGTTGCGCCGCCGGACCGCCGAGAACCGCCGCGGCACACTCGATCTCGGCTTGTTCCTGCTGCGCCTGGTCGTCGGCGGAACGTTCCTCTACCACGGCTTGCAGAAGCTCACCGGCTGGTTCCACGGCCCCGGCCTGGACGGCACCCGCGAGATGATGGAACGTGGTGGCTGGGACCATCCGACGGCGTCCGCCATCCTGCTCACCGCGGGGGAAGTCGGCGGCGGCACCCTGCTGATCCTCGGCCTGGCCACCCCGCTGGCGGCGGGCGCGGTGCTCGCGGTCATCCTGGACGCCTGGGCCTGGAAGCAAGGGATGGCCCCCGGTTTCCAGTACAAGGCGGGCGAGGGCGCGGTCGAGTTGGAGAGCATCCTCGCCGGCGCGGCCACCGCCATCATCCTGACCGGCCCGGGCCGCTATTCCTTCGACGTCAAGCGAGGCTGGGCCACCCGGCCCCATCTGGGCTCGTTCACCGTCCTTCTCCTCGCCGTCGCCGCCGCGGTCGGCACCTACTGGTACCTGCACGGTGGCAACCCGCTCACCGGCATCGGCCCGTTCGACTAGGGTCGTTCCTGCTCGGTCACCCCACTCGTGGGTTCACCCGGCAGTTGGTGTGCAGGTATCGAGCGCTGCCGTTCGCGAAGTCGTAGATCGCGACCGTCTGGGTGTCCTCCAACGAATCCGCGGGCGGCATCAGGAAATGCGTCTCGCTCACCGGGAGCAGCTCATATCTGATGCGGTCGGGTTTCTGAAGGAACTCTGCCTGCATCGGGTCGAGGACCAAGGTCAGGTACAGCTGTCCGTGTTCGGCTGAGATCTCGTACCGTGCGCCGGGGCGCTCGTAGACGCCCTCGTATCTGGAAAGGTCGAGATTCAGGGTCGCGTTCGGTGCGGGCAGGTCCGGGATGGTGACCGTGCCGAGGTCGGTCAGTATCTCGTTGAACACCTTGCGGTAGAAGCTTTCCCGAGGTCCTCCGTTCGTCAGCATCGCGATGGCGGTGTTCGATTCCGGCAGCAGCCGTAGCCGAGCGTTCTGGCCGATCGTGCTGCCGTCGGTCGCGTAGACGGTTTCGTCGTGCCAGTTACACGCGATGAGGCCGAGTGCCCATTCCGGCCCGAACATGTACGGATCCGGTACGGGCACCCGCGAAAGTGTCATCTGCCGGATGCTTTCGTCCGAGACGATGCGCTGTCCGCTCGGCGCGGTGCCGCCGGTGAGGAGGACCTGCGCCATCGCGAGTACTTCCCGGGTCGTCGACGTGATGCCCCCGCCGGGGCCGTAGGCACGCGGCAGGTACTCCACCGGTGTGACGATGGGGCCCTCGTCCAGGGAGCGGATGAGGTGCCCGGTCGCGGCACGGGTCTCGTCCACCTGCTCGCGCCAGCTGTTCGTGCTGGTCAGGCCCATGGGGTCGAACAGGCGATCCCGCATGACGTCGTCCCAGCGTTTGCCGTCGTGCAACTCCAGGATCCGCGCGAGGATCGCGTAACCCAGCGCCGCGCTGTAGCCGTGGGTGTGGCCCAGCGGGAAGACCTGGGGCGCGTCGGCGATGTTCTCCACCATGCGCTCGTAGACGTCGTCGTCTTCGCCGGGATCCCCGAAAGCCTCCTCGATGCCGTTGGTGTGGCACAGCAGGTGGCGCGGGGTGAGCTTGGCGCTTGCCTCCGGATCGGCCACCGTGAAACCGGGCAGGTAGGTCCGCACCGGCTCGTCCAGATCGGCCTTTCCCTCGTCGACGAGCTGCATGAACGCCAGCGCGGTCCACGTCTTGGTCATGGAGCCGCACTGGTAGACGGTGTCCGTGGTCGCGGGTTGCCGCGTTTCCACGTTCTCGACGCCGACCGCGAGCTCGGCGAGCTCACCGTCGTGGAGCACGCCGATCGCGGCGCTCGGGATTCCGTACTCCGCCAGGAGTCCGGCGACCCGGGCCTGGATCCGCGGCATGTCGATCCTCATCGCGGGAGACCGACCGCGTTCGCGGCGTCCGCTTCGAAGTACTCCGTCGTGGCGTACGCGCCGGCATGTGTCTCGAAGAAGTCGCGAACACCATCGACGGAGTCATGGGTGATGACATTCACCGCTTTGGCCCCGTCCTTGCTGGCGACCGCCAGCTTCCACTTGGCGCCCTTGGGGAGCGTGGCGTGTGCCTTCTTCAAGCCAGCCCAGAACTTGCCTTCGTCCGAAATGGTCGATACGGCCATCACGTGCATTGTTGTTTCCTCCTTTTCAGATGAGGAAAAGCTACGTTGCATTTCAAAAATCGTCAACAATAGTGCTGCATAAACACCAGATAGACGGCAATTGTTGCAACAGAGTTGTGAATAAATGCAATGATCGCCGCCAGGTCGTTGCAATGTACTGTTGATGAACGCAAAGGGAGGAGGTCTGTCCGTGCCCGGAGGCAGACTGACCCACGAGGACCGTCGGCAGATCGCGGCATGGCTGGCCGACGGGCTCGGGTACGCCGAGATCGGCCGACGGCTCGGCCGGCCGACGTCCACGATCAGTCGTGAGGTCGCACGCAACCGCGCATCCGCCGCCTACCTCGCGGACGACGCGCAGCAGGCCGCTGGCCACCGTGCCCGCCGACGCAAGCCGGCCCGGCCGGCTCGGCCCGACGGGCAGTCGAGCGAGGTGGTGCGCGGCTTCGTGGACCAGTTCGCGACCCTACTGGCCGCGACCGGCCTGCCCCGGATGACCGCCCGGGTGTTCGTCTGCCTGCTCACCGCGGACGCAAGCGGCCTGACGTCAGCCGACTTGGTGCGCCGGCTACAGGTCAGCCCGGCGTCGGTATCCAAGTCCATCGCCTACCTCGAAGCCATGGAACTGGTAGTTCGCCGATCGGATCCCGGTGGTCGCCGCGAGCGATACGTCATCGACGACGACGTCTGGCTCCGCGCGTGGCAAGCCGACACCAGCGCGCACGGCGAGATCGCGACCGCCGCGCAGCGGGGCATCGAGATCTTCGGTGCCGACACCACCGCCGGCGCCCGGCTCGGCAAGATGGGCCAGTTCTTCGCCCGGCTCAGCGAGCAGATGAGCGGCGGTACCCTCGGCGAGACCATCGTGTACGACGCGCTGACCGTAATCGCCGCGCTCGTGCACGCCGGTCGACCGCTCACGCTGGATACGCTGGCCACCGCGCTCGACTGGCCCCGGGACCGCGCCACCGCCGCCGTGGACGCGATCCAACGTCAACCGGCTATCGCCGATCCCCTCGCCCTGCGTGCCATCGGACCCGAGACGTACACCTTCACCACGAGGCCGGACCGCCTGAGCCCGGTCCAGCGTGAAGCACTCCAGACGGGTATCCGGGACCGAGCTCCGTGATCACGCGATTCCCGCAAGTAGCGAGTCGCCGACTCGACCTCGTGCCCAGTCGAGCCGACCACGACGAACGGGGAAGCTGCCCCCACGGCATCAACGGCACGGGATCGGCCCCTTCGACTGATTTCGGAAAACCGAAGGGCCCCTTCATCCAGCGATCGGGTGAAGGTGCCCTCTAGTCGGCCCGCGCGCTGTCTGATGTAGATCAGGCAGTGCGCGCCGCGTAGTTGGGGGTGAGGGCGCTCATCGTGCACAACCAGGCGCCGTCCTCGCGGACGAACACCTCGG
This sequence comes from Nocardia sp. Marseille-Q1738, assembly GCF_965283145.1. Classification (NCBI taxonomy): domain Bacteria; kingdom Bacillati; phylum Actinomycetota; class Actinomycetes; order Mycobacteriales; family Nocardiaceae; genus Nocardia; species Nocardia sp. Marseille-Q1738. The sequence continues at coordinate 592,173 of NZ_CBDIMS010000002.1, forward strand.
TGACCCACTCATCGGAGCTGAACGGCTCACCGCGCCAAGCTCCTTTGTTCGTCCCGTGCGCGAGGACCACCGCCACCTCACCGAATACCCGCACTTCGAGCAGTTCGAACTCCATCTCCGAATGGGTCAGATCGCCGGAGGCGACCAGCGACAGGAACGTTTCCCGGTCGCCGGGGCCGCCTTCTGGGCCGGTCAATATCCAGTCGGAGGTCGCGAAGCTGCCGATGGTGTCGGCATCGTTGGCGACAATCGCTGCCGCCCATTTGTCGAGCAGAGCCTGGAACCTATTCTTGTCATCCATACGCCGATGATCGACCGATCCGCTTCTCCTGTCTTGTACGAACGGAACTACCCTGAAGACGCGGAGAGACGGGGGAGCGGAGCTACGGCACGTGGCGGACGGCACCCTTGTCGGCCGACGTCGCCATCGCGGCGTAAGCACGCAGAGCGGTCGTGACCGGCCGATCGCGATTGAGCGGCTGCCAAGGGCGCTCGGAGGCTTCCATTTTCGCGCGGCGCTCGGCGAGCCCGGCGTCGTCGACGAGCACCTCCAGCGTGCGGGTGGCGACATCGATGCGGATCTGGTCGCCGTTCTCCACCAGGCCGATGACGCCGCCGCTGGCCGCTTCGGGGGAGATGTGCCCGATCGACAGGCCCGAGGTGCCGCCGGAGAACCGGCCGTCGGTGATCAGCGCGCACTGCTTGCCGAGCCCCGAGCCCTTCAGGAAGGCGGTGGGGTGCAGCATCTCCTGCATGCCGGGGCCACCGGCGGGGCCCTCGTAGCGGACCACGATGACGTCGCCGGGCTTGATCTTCTTGCCCAGGATGACCGACACGGCCTCCTCCTGCGAGTCCACCACCACGGCGGGACCCTGGAAGGAGAACAGATCCTCGTCGATGCCAGCGGTCTTCAGCACCGCGCCGTCGGGCGCGATGTTGCCGCGTAGTACGACCAGGCCGCCCTCCTTGGTGTAGGCGTGCTCCAGATCGCGGATGCAGCCGCCCTCGGCGTCGGTGTCCAGGGAGGACCAGCGGTTCTCGGTGGAGAACGGCTCGGTGGTGCGCACCCCGCCCGGCGCGGCGTGGAACAGTTCGATGGCTTCCTGGGATGCCTTGCCGGAGCGGATGTCCCAGGTGTCGAGCCACTCGTCGAGGGTCTTGGTGTGCACCGTGGTGACGTCGGTCTCCAGCAGACCGGCGCGGCGCAGCTCGCCCAGGATGGCGGGGATGCCGCCGGCGCGGTGCACGTCTTCCATGTGGTAGTCGGAGTTGGGTGACACCTTCGACAGCGTGGGCACCCGTCGGCTGGTCTCCTCGATGGTGTGCAGATCGAAGTCGATCTCACCCTCCTGCGCCGCCGCCAGCGTGTGCAGCACGGTATTAGTCGAGCCGCCCATCGCGACATCCAGTGCCATCGCGTTGCGGAAAGCATTGGCGTTGGCGACGTTCCGCGGCAGCACGGACGCGTCGTCCTCGCGGTACCAGCGGTTGGCGATGTCCACCACCACCGTGCCCGCCCTCTCGAACAGGGCCCGCCGCGCGGCGTGCGTGGCGAGGGTGGAGCCGTTGCCGGGCAGCGCGAGACCCAGCGCCTCGGTGAGGCAGTTCATCGAGTTGGCGGTGAACATGCCCGAGCACGAGCCGCAGGTCGGGCACGCGGACCGCTCGACCTCGGCCAGACCCTCTTCCGACACGGCCTGATTCGCGCTCGCGGAGATCGCGGTGATCAGGTCGGTCGGTGCCTGCGCGACGCCGCCGACGACCACGGCCTTACCCGCCTCCATCGGACCACCGGAGACGAACACGGCCGGAATGTTCAGCCGCATGGCCGCGTTCAGCATGCCCGGGGTGATCTTGTCGCAGTTGGAGATGCAGACCAGCGCGTCGGCGGTGTGCGCGTTCACCATGTACTCGACCGAGTCGGCGATGATCTCGCGCGAGGGCAGCGAGTAGAGCATGCCGCCGTGTCCCATGGCGATGCCGTCGTCCACGGCGATGGTGTGGAATTCGCGCGGCACGCCACCGGCGGCGCGCACCGCGTCGGCCACGATCTCGCCGACGTTCTTCAGATGCACGTGACCGGGCACGAACTGGGTGTAGGAGTTCGCGATGGCGACGATCGGCTTGCCGAAGTCGCTGTCGGTCATGCCGGTGGCGCGCCAGAGTGCGCGGGCGCCTGCGGCATTGCGGCCGATGGTCGTGGTTCGTGAACGAAGCGGTGGCATTTCGATGGTCCTCGGGTCGCGGGGGCTGACGTGCGACGGCGCAGAGCTCGCTCGGCGGCGGCTTTACGTTACTCCCGCTGCTCGTTGCGCCGACATGTCGGTCATGGCCGACGTGCGGCCGCCATGTGCTGTGTCGCTGGGTGTCAGTCCGTGTGTTTCGGTCTCGGCCTTGTTCGGTTCGTCGCCGCCAGTGGTGTGGTCGACGCTGACGGTGTTGCCGGAGGTGCCGGACCGTCGAGAGTGATAGGGGCGCAGGGAATCGGTGCTCCCGACGAAATCATCCCATCACTTTGCCGCAACATCCTACCGACCCCGGATGTTCCCTGCCGGGCGGCGAGGTCGCGTTGTGGTCCTCGTCGCCCACGTATTGCGTGCCGGTGGATCGCCATGAGGGCGGCGTCGGGCATGCGGTGCTGCCGGGGTTACCGCGCGCTCTTGCCGTCGGTGTCCTCGGCTTCGCCGGTCTCGGGGGCACCGTTGGTGAGTGGGGCGTCGTCGGCGGATCGCGTCTCTCGTTCGCCGTCCGCGGTCTCGGTGGACGCGCTGTCCGCCGCGGGTTCCTCCGGCCTCGCGAATGGGTCCGGGATCCGCCCGTTGGACGCCGCCGCCAGATCGCGCAGCCGGTCGTAGCTCACCGCGGGCAACTTCGCCTCGGTGCCGTCGGTCAGGTCGGCGCGCACGTATCCGCGTTTCGGAATCCGTACGCCTTTCACCTGTGCCCAGTCCAGATGACGCGAGCCGAACAGCGTCCGCAGGTCAAGTCCGGCATCCGACACCGTGGTCTGCGTCCGCAGCACCCACGCGAGCACCACGACCGGGATGAGCAGCAGCCACCACAGTCCGGCAGGCCAGCCGACGAACGGGAAGAACACGCACATCAGCAGGATGAATACGCCGAGGAAAGCCAGTCGTGGGATGCGGATCACATGGGCGTTCCGGGCGCTACCCGTATCCGTCGCCGCGGCGGGCGTATGGGACGATTCAGAAGGTGGCACGGACTGATGCGGTGATGACACACCACCATCCTCGCATCCTGGTGAACGGACACAAGCAACCGCACTGTCCCACATAATGGGACACGAGAAGTCATCTGTTTGACTCTTCGGTTCACACCCGCTTAACGTCGTGCGCGTGAATCGAAACGAGTTGCTCGTACTCGGCCGGCGCGTCCAGCGTTGAGCCTGACACTCTGAGTCGAATACGTCAGCTCGCGTTGCGACGCGCCACCCTCGATCAGCCCTGTGCTGTCGGGGGCTTTTTTATGTTCGGACTAATGTCAGGGCGGATGCTCGTCCGGGCCAACGCCTCGAGGCACACAATCCGGGGTCGGAACGACAACCAGTAAGGAACGAAGACGGTGAGCGCACCTACCGCACGGCCCGGGCCCTCGGCCCGCAGGCCAGCGCCTTCGGCGAATCAGCAGACAACGCCCGCTGCCAACGCGACGTCCGCGGCCAACCGCCGCCAGGTCCCGCCCGAGCGGGTCACCGGCGCGCAGTCGGTCGTGCGTTCGCTCGAGGAGCTCGGCGTCGATACCGTATTCGGCATTCCGGGCGGTGCGATCCTCCCCGTCTACGACCCGCTGTTCGACTCCACCAAGGTGCGCCACGTCCTCGTCCGGCACGAGCAGGGCGCGGGTCACGCGGCGACCGGGTACGCGCAGGCCACCGGCAAGGTCGGTGTGTGTATGGCCACATCCGGCCCCGGCGCCACCAACCTGGTCACCCCGATCGCCGACGCCCAGATGGACTCGGTCCCGATCGTGGCCATCACCGGCCAGGTCGGCCGCGGCCTGATCGGCACGGACGCGTTCCAGGAGGCCGACATCTCCGGCATCACCATGCCGATCACCAAGCACAACTTCCTGATCACCGACGGCATAGACATCCCGCGCATCATCGCGGAGGCCTTCTATCTCGCCGCCTCCGGCCGCCCGGGTGCCGTGCTGGTCGACATCCCCAAGGACGTGCTCCAGGCCCAGACCACCTTCAGCTGGCCGCCGGAGATGCGCCTGCCCGGCTACCGTCCGGTCACCAAGCCGCACGGCAAGCAGGTGCGCGAGGCCGCCAGGATGATCATGGAAGCCAAGGCGCCGGTGCTGTACGTCGGCGGCGGCGTAATCAAGGCCGAAGCCTCGGCCGAGCTGCTGCAACTGGCCGAGCTGACCGGCATTCCCGTGGTCACCACGCTGATGGCGCGCGGCGCGTTCCCCGACAGCCACCAGCTGAACATGGGCATGCCAGGCATGCACGGCACCGTGGGCGCCGTCGCCGCGCTGCAGAAGTCGGACCTGCTGATCACCCTCGGCGCGCGCTTCGACGACCGCGTCACCGGTCAGCTGGATTCCTTCGCGCCCGGCGCCAAGGTCATCCACGCCGACATCGACCCGGCCGAGATCGGCAAGAACCGGCACGCCGACGTCCCGATCGTCGGCGACTGCCGCGAGGTCATCGTCGAGCTCATCGAGACGCTGAAGGCCGACCCGGCCGCGGGCGACGCACTGCCGCTGGCGCTCGGCGAATGGTGGACCTACCTCGACGGCATCCGCAAGGCCTACCCGCTGGGCTGGACCCCGCCCGCGGACGGGTCGCTGTCGCCGGAGTTCGTCATCGACGCGCTCGGCCGCCTGGCCGGACCCGACGCGATCTACTGTGCCGGTGTCGGTCAGCACCAGATGTGGGCCGCGCAGTTCATCAAGTACGAGAAGCCGCGCACCTGGCTGAACTCCGGTGGCCTCGGCACCATGGGCTACGCCGTGCCGGCCGCCATGGGCGCCAAGATGGGCGCGCCGGAGAAAGAGGTGTGGGCGGTCGACGGTGACGGCTGCTTCCAGATGACCAATCAGGAGCTGGCCACCTGCGCCCTCGAGGGCGTGCCGATCAAGGTCGCGCTGATCAACAACGGCAACCTCGGCATGGTCCGCCAGTGGCAGACGCTGTTCTACCAAGAGCGTTACTCCAACACCGATCTGGGCACGCACACGAAGCGCATCCCCGACTTCGTGAAGCTCGCCGAAGCCCTCGGCTGCCACGGCATCCGGGTCGAGCGCGAAGAGGACGTGGAGGCCGCCATCCGCGAGGCGCAGTCGATCAACGACCGCCCCGTGGTGATCGACTTCATCGTCGGCAAGGACGCCCAGGTGTGGCCGATGGTCGCCGCGGGCACCAGCAACGACGAGATCATGGCCGCGCGCGGCATCCGTCCGCTGTTCGACGAGGACGAGCAGGCCGCCGAGCCCGCGGTCATCCACGCGGCGATGTCGCATGAACAGACAAGGTGAACCACGGATGAGTACCACCCACACCCTCAGCGTTCTCGTCGAGGACAAACCGGGCGTGCTGGCGCGGGTCGCGGCGCTGTTCTCCCGCCGCGGCTTCAACATCGAGTCGCTCGCCGTCGGCGGCACCGAGCTGCCCGAGATCTCACGTATGACCATCGTCGTGACCGTCGAGGACCTGCCGCTCGAGCAGGTCACCAAGCAGCTCAACAAGCTGGTGAACGTCATCAAGATCGTGGAGCAGGACGCCGACAGCTCCGTGGCCCGCGAACTGATCCTGGTGAAGGTGCGTGCGGACGCCAGCGTGCGGACCCAGGTGATCGAGGCCGTCGGGCTGTTCCGCGCCAAGGTCATCGACGTCTCCCCGGACGCGCTCACCGTCGAAGCGACCGGAACCCGGTCCAAGCTCGACGCGCTGCTGCGGATGCTGGAACCGTATGGCATACGCGAGATCGTGCAGTCCGGTGTCGTCGCGGTGGGACGTGGACCGAAGTCCATCACCGCCACCCGGTGACGCGGCGGGCGGCGCACACCGATGGGGCCGACCGCCCGGCGGCGGCCACACGCTAACCTTTCTCCGATCGACGGTTGGCGTGCCGCCCTCCCCGCGCGAGCGGGAATGATCATCTCCCGCATACGCGGGGGTGATCCGATCCAGAAACTTGTAAACCGACACCGGCGCAAGCACGGTGTGCCCCGCCTCGCGCGGGGATGACCTCGGAAGGAACCACAGTGGCAGTCGAGATGTTCTACGACGACGATGCCGACCTGTCGATCATCCAGGGCCGCAAGGTCGCTGTCATCGGCTACGGCAGCCAGGGCCACGCGCACTCGCTGAGCCTGCGCGACTCGGGCGTCGAGGTGCGCGTCGGCCTCGCGGAGGGCTCGAAGTCGCGTCCGAAGGCCGAAGAGGCGGGCCTGACCGTCGGCACCCCGGCCGAGGTCTCGGCCTGGGCCGACGTCATCATGCTGCTCGCGCCCGACACCGCGCAGGCGTCGATTTTCACCAACGACATCGAGCCGAACCTGAAGGACGGCGACGCGCTGTTCTTCGGGCACGGCCTCAACATCCACTTCGGCCTGATCAAGCCGCCGGCCAACGTCACCATCGGCATGGTCGCGCCGAAGGGCCCCGGCCACCTGGTTCGTCGCCAGTTCGTCGACGGCAAGGGCGTTCCGGCGCTGATCGCCGTCGAGCAGGACCCGAAGGGCGAGGGCCAGGCGCTGGCGCTGTCCTACGCCAAGGGCATCGGCGGCACCCGCGCGGGCGTCATCAAGACGACCTTCAAGGAAGAGACCGAGACCGACCTTTTCGGTGAGCAGGCCGTGCTCTGCGGCGGCACCGAGGAACTGGTCAAGACCGGTTTCGAGGTCATGGTCGAGGCCGGTTACGCGCCGGAGATGGCCTACTTCGAGGTGCTGCACGAGCTGAAGCTGATCGTCGACCTGATGTACGAGGGCGGCATCGCGCGGATGAACTACTCGGTGTCCGACACCGCCGAGTTCGGTGGCTACCTGTCCGGCCCGCGGGTCATCGACGCCGACACCAAGAAGCGCATGCAGGCGATCCTCAAGGACATCCAGGACGGCAGCTTCGTCAAGCGCCTGGTCGCCAACGTCGAGGGCGGCAACAAGGAGCTCGAGGCGCTGCGCAAGCAGAACGCCGAGCACCCGATCGAGGTCACCGGCGCCAAGCTGCGCGGCCTGATGAGCTGGGTCGACCGGCCGATCACCGAAACCGCCTGATTCCCAGGCTGATTCGCACGGTGGCCCGCTTCGGTTTTCGGAGCGGGCCACCGGCGTCTTCGGGGTCGGCGCACGACAACGGCCCGGCACTTCGCGAGCGCCGAGCCGTTTCGGTTTCTAGCTGCTGCCGAACAGGCCGGGTGGCCGGTTGTGCCGATCGCCCTGGCCGCCCCACCAACCGAAGAACGGGTTGTTGTTGCAGCTCCAGTCCTGGAAGGGGCCGAAGTCGCAGTGGCGGTCGGGGTAATGGCGGTTGTGCCGGACTTCGGTGACACCCGGAGTAGCGGGGTCCGCGGAAGCGGGCATGGCCAAGGCAGTCAACGGAACTGCGGCGATCGCACCGGCGACGACCAGCCGGGCCAGGCTGCGGCGTGCGGTGCTGGTTGTGGAGAACAACGTGGATCCTTTCACTCTGCGGTGAGCGGTTCGCCCACCATCCCCCCGTTGCGGGTTTGTCCGCGGCCTAGCCACACAGATAGGTCCGGATCAACTGGGTCGCCGCTGCTTCGCGGGCCTGTTCACCGACGGGGCAGCGACTGCACGTCTCCACTCTTGCGCACTTGTCCAGAAAGGTCACGGGGGTTGGCTCCCCAGCGGGCAAAATCAAACTGCGGTATTAGGGGCTTCCCCCTAGACGTTCCCATTCCGCCTGAGCGATGCGGCGGGCAAATGAATCAGAGCGCCGAGATCGGTACCGCACAGTAGGTCGCGGGGGCGCCGTCTCGTTACTCGCTCGTACGGCCGCGGGGACCTAAGGTTCTCCGGGACAACGAGGTCAGGGACCTGAATACCCGAAGATTCTCTGCCCGAACGGATTGTGAACCTTGCCCAACTCGACGAATCTCGACCGCGCCGTTCCCGGCCCGGCCTCGGCCGGTCGGCGACCCGAGGCGATCCACCGCTTTCTCGTTCAACCTGCCGACGCAGGCATTGTGGGATCGGTCGACGGCGGCAAACTGCTCGAATGGATCGACAAGGTCGCCTACGCGGCGGCGGCCCAGTGGAGCGGTCGTTACTGCGTCACCGCCTATGTCGGCAACATCCATCTCGATCGGCCGATCGCGGTCGGTGAGCTGGTCGAACTGCATGCGAATCTGGTCCACACCGGGCGCACCAGCATGCACATCCTCGTCACCGTCTATTCGACCGATCCCACCCGGGTGAAGCCGGTGCAGTCGGCCCAATGCCTCACGATCTTCGTCGCGGTCGACGACGACAGGCGCACAGTCGAAGTCCCGCAATGGAATCCGACAACGCTGCTGGAGCTGCAGCGGCATCGACAGGCGCGGGCCAGGATTTCGGTGCGCAAGCACATCGAGGAGGCGATGGCCACCCAGCGGTACACGGCCGCGGGCACCGCGCCGACTGCCACGCTGCGGTTCCTGGCAGCGCCCTCGGACATCAACTGGGGCGGCAAGGTCCATGGCGGCCGGACCATGCGGTGGATCGACGAGGCGGCGTACGTGTGTGGCGCCGATTGGGCCGGAGAGCGCGTCATCACGTCCTACTTCGGCGGGATCCGCTTCTACCGGCCGATCGTCATCGGCCACGTCGTCGAGGTTGCCGCTCGGCTGATCCATACCGGCCCGCGCAGCATGCATATGAGCGTGCACGTGACGTCCACCGACGCCCACTCCGACGAACCCGCGCTGGCCGCGCACGGTCTCGCGGTGGTTGTCGCGCTGGACGACGGCGGAAAGGCTCGGGCGGTGCCGCAATGGGTGCCGGTCTCCGAGGAAGACGAAGCGCTGGACGCGCACGCCCGGCATCTCGTCGAACTACGCGCGCTGGTGGAGCCGTTCACCCCGGCGACCGCGGTGCCGGACGACGCCGAGCCCAGTCTTTTCCGGGTACCGGTGCCGAGGTAGGTCGCGACCTCACGGCTAAACTAGTTACCGATGAGTAAGTTCTTTTCGTCGGTAGACGAGGTGACCGGTCGCCTCAGCAAGGCCGGGTACCTGCCGTCCCTCGACATCGCCACCGCCGTGTTCCTCGCAGGCCACCTCGGCAAGCCGCTGCTGATCGAGGGTCCGGCGGGCGTCGGCAAGACCGAACTGGCGAAAGCCGTCGCCGCCGCGACGACGTCCGATCTCGTGCGCCTGCAGTGCTACGAGGGCATCGACGAGGCCCGCGCCCTCTACGAGTGGAACCACGCCAAGCAACTGCTCCGCATCACCGCGACGGACAACGAGAGCTGGGACAGCACGCGCGACCACGTCTTCACCGAGGAATTCCTGCTAGCCCGGCCTCTGCTGGCCGCCATCCGCAACCCGCGTTCCACCGTGCTGCTCATCGACGAACTCGACAAGGCCGATGTGGAGCTCGAGGGCCTGCTGCTCGAGGTGCTCGGCGACTACCAGGTGAGCATCCCCGAACTCGGCACCGTCACCGCGGTCCGCAAACCGTTCGTCATCGTGACGTCCAACGCCAACCGCGAGCTGTCCGAGGCCCTGAAACGACGCTGCCTCTACCTCCACATCGATTACCCGACCGCCGAGTTGGAGCGGGCGATCGTGCGGATGAAGGTGCCCGAGCTGGACGAGGCGCTCGGCGAGCCGGTGGTCCGGATGGTCGGCGCGCTCCGGCAACTGTCGTTGCGCAAGGCCCCCTCGATCGCCGAAACCGTCGACTGGGCAAAGACCCTGGTCGCCCTCGGTGCTCGCAATCTGAGCGGAAATGTTGTCCGTTCGACCCTCGGGGTGCTGCTGAAATACCAATCCGATCACCGCACGGCGGTCGAACGGCTGGGGCTACCCGACCCGGACCTACCTTCGACAACTAGCGGAACACCATGAGTACGGCGCAAGCACGCGGCGAGACGAGGCCTCGAATCACCGACTCGATGACCGATCGGCTCGTCGAATTCGTGGGGTTGTTGCGCGACCACGGCATCAACGCGGGGCCGAGCGAAACCATCGACGCGGCCGAGGCGATGGTCACCCTCGGCGTGGCCGATCGCGATCGCCTGCGCTCCGGCATGGCCGCCTGCCTGCTGCGCCGCAACGGTCAACGCGCCGTCTTCGATCAGCTCTTCGACCTCTACTTCCTCACCGGGGAACAGCCGCAGCCCGCGGCCCCGTCGACGCCCGAGTCCGTCGAAGCATTGCGGGATCAACTCGTTTCCGCACTGGCCCAAGGGCCTTCCCAGGCAGTCACCGAACTCGCTCGTCAGGCGCTGACCGAACTCGGCGGCTACGGCGGGGTCGGCACCGGTGAGTCCTCCGGCCCCGTCACCACCGCCTCCGGTGCGGGCTGGTCCTCCTACCTGACCATGAAAGCCCTACAGCCGGAAGACCTCGTCGATCGCATCGTCGCGGGCATGAACGGCGCCTCCCAGCTCGACACCACCGTCCACACGATCGAAGCCAACCGCCGCCTCGCCGAATTCCGCGCCGCCGTCCAAACCGAGGCCCGCCTGCGCTCGGCACAGCTGCGCGGCACCGAATACATCGCCCGCCGCGGCGTCGAATCCAGCACCGACCAGATCGATTTCCTCGGCGCCCGCGAACAAGACCTCGACGAAATGCGCCGCCTGGTCCACCCCTTGGCCCGCAAACTCGCCACCCGCCTCGCCGTCCGCCGCCGCAAATCCGTCCGCGGCCAGATCGATCTCCGCCGCACCCTCCGCCGCTCCATGTCCACCGGCGGCGCCCCCATCGCCCCGGTCCTCCGCGCCCGCAAACACGGCCGCCCCGACCTCGTCGTCCTCGCCGACCTCTCCGGCTCGGTCACCGGCTTCGCCGAATTCACCCTCCACCTGATCCAGGCCCTACAAGACCAATTCAGCAAGGTCCGCAGCTTCGGCTTCATCGACACCTGCGACGAAATCACCAGCTTCTTCACGCCCGGCGAACCACCCACTCCCGGCGCAGCAGCCCGAATCATCCGCTCCACCAACGTCGCCCGCTTCGGCAGCTCCAACTACGGTGAAGCATTCCAAGGCTTCCTCGGCAACTACGCCGACGCCCTCGGGCCGCGCACGTCCGTCCTCATCCTCGGCGACGCACGCACCAACCGCACCGACCCGAATCTTGCTGCGCTACAAACCATCCGCGACCGAGCCAAACACATGTATTGGCTCAATCCCGAGCCTTCCCGCTCCTGGTCCACCGGAGATTCCGCCGCCCACGCGTACGCGGAGTGCGTCACGATGCACGAGTGCCGCAACATCAAACAACTGACGGAGGTCGTAGCCCGACTCTTGCCTGCGTAGGCCTGCACGAGCAGTGCCGACGCAGCAGACCCTGCGCAAGTTTCGTGCGGTCAGCCAGCTGCCTTGAATTCGGAGAACCGTTCCTCGAGCCGTTCCGGCGAGGGCCAGTCCTTCCGCCGGTGCGGTAAGGCGAGGTGCTGACCGTCCATCGCCTTCAGTCCATACCGCAGCATCGGCCCCTCGTGCTGATCTTGCATCAGCTGCTTCCCGACGTGGATCTCGTACTCGGGAGATATGCCGATCAAGTTGGTGTCATACGCGGCATGGTGGAGCTTGCAGAGGCTCAAACCGTTAGCGACATCGGCGGCGCCGTGCTCCTTGCCGTCCGCGATGATGTGAGCCGCATCGAGCAGCTGCCCGTGGCCCACCTTGCACATTGCGCAGCGATGGTCGTATGCGAAGAGGACCCTTCCCCTGAACTCCGGCTGGTGCAGTCGTTGCTCTGTGACACGTCGAGAGTACGCACGCTCGATGGGCTTCAGGTTCAGCGGATCGTCAACGTTCCTGAGGCCTTCGTCCAGCGCGAGGATAAAACGTCGGCGTTGCGGGTCGTCCGCAATGACATAGACAGGAAAAACTGGGACGTAGCGAATGGCTGTGCCGATCTTGATCCATCGAAGCAGGATGATAGGAAGCTGTAGCTCATGGGCGCGCCGTAGTTTCGTGTTGTCGCCACGGACGTTGCCCTCCCTATACGCATACGCGTATAGGGAGTCGCCGACTTCCTCGTCGGTGTAGGGACTGTCGGGTTTCGAGAGAATCGACAAGGTGGCTGCAAATCGAGCGGGGTTCCAGATCCCTTTGTTGCGATCGATCAGCCGATAGGTTTCGGCGCCGACTTCGAACTCGGTCAGCTCCTCACGACTCAGCGACCCATCCTCTTCGACTCGGCGCGCCAGATGATCGAAGATCATCTGGCGCAGCTCTAGCTCCGCCCCGGTCTCCATACATGGAGTGTGCCATGGTCACGTGACCTCGGCTGAGGACTCGTGATCTCTCGCCGATCGTTACTCGTCGGACGCCAGTTCTTCCAATGCCTTTGAGCCGAGTCGCAGCAGGTCTGCCAGAGTCGAGGGATCCAGCAGGAGCTCGAACTCGTGGCCGTACGTGCCGAGAACGAAGATCACGTATTCCCGATACTCGCCGAGGACCGCCCGTACTGGGCAGCCTTTGCTCGTGCTCACCCAGCTGCCGACCGTAAGTCGATTCGATGTCATCGCTGATCTCCTTAGTGGCGTAGCTTCACCTACCGGGATCCGCGCGGCCGTGGTCTGGCACATGCGCGAATGGCTTCGACAACGGCCCGGCCGGATGGCCGGTAGCTGTTGCGCGGTGGCTGCACCCAGATCCGGAAACGGTGTCGGCCGATCGGCGACGGGAGTGCGATTCGGGCGCCGACGCGGGCGACGGAAGCATTGAGGCGGAACAGTTCTCCGAACAGGGCAAGGTTGTCGTCAGGGAGGTCGGGCACGACGAGAAATGTCCACCGCTTCGACCGAGGATGCGAGACGATCGGGCCGAGCTGCACACGCCGGGACTGCATGTGCCCTTTTACGGCCACGCCGAGCTTGGCCGGAACGGTGATTGCGCCGACCCTGCCCGAGGAAATGAAGATCTGGTGGAGTTCAGGCTGTACTCGCGCAGGCAGGCCGCAGATCTCGCGATAGAACCGGCACCGCGACGCCAAAGTGTCTCCGGATTCGACCGGAAGGACCTTGCTGCCATTCCAGTTCACGAGCGGTGCCGCCCGCCTCGTACCGCTTGCCGCCAAATCTCGTCGAACCACTACCCAAGCCTCCTGTTTGCTTCGATGAGGAAGGCACCCGACGCTGGAGAACCGGATGAGGGACGGTGTGGACCGGGTCGTCGGGTGCTGTCGCCAGATTTCCTCGCGGCGGGGCCTGTGGGAACGGCGGTTTGAGGGAGGACACGGGGAGATGTGCGGGAGGGCGCCCGGTTCGGCCGCAGGCGCTTCTGGTGGCTGCGAGGATTGCGGGTGCGGGTTACCGAACGAGGGGGACGGGGCTTGTCCGAACCGAATCACCAGCTCAGCGCAGCCAGAGCACGCACCCGGTCGAAATTGACCGGGCATCCGCTGTCGCGTGCGGAGGTCGCCGACGCTGTAAACGCCTGGGTATACCGCCAGACAGGTCGGGTCATTCAACTGTCCGGCAACTACATCGGCAAGTTGGAACGTGGCGTATTCCGCTGGCCGAATTCCGAGTACCGTGCCGGATTGAGGGCGGTTCTCGGTGTCGCTACGGACGCCGAACTCGGCTTCCGTCCGGTCGAGCGAGGGGCTGGCGCCATTAGTATGGGGCCAGACGAGAATGATCCGCCGACGTTCCTGCCGACCGCAGGGAAAGAGGTTGATGACGTGCTCCGCCGGACCTTCCTACTCAGCGCTTCGGCTGCTGGTGTCGGTATGGCGCTCGGGTTGGAGTCGGCGCGGCACGGCCTCAATCGGGCGGTCTCCGACGGCTTCTCGGTAGATGTGGATGACTGGCATGAGATCGTCCGCGAGTACGGAGCCGCTGCCGTCACACACACAGCCGCTGAGTTGCACGAGATGCTGTTGGTGGATGTCCTGAGCCTCCAGATGGCGTTGGGCATGTCGTCGGACCCGGCCCAACGCCGAGCGCTTTACAAGATTGGTGCACTGCTGAGCCAGTACCTGGCCCAGGCCGTTGGGGACCTCGGCCAGCGCCGCGAAGCGAAGCGGTGGTGGCGCACAGCCTGCTATGCCGCAGATTCCTCCGGTGACCGCCACACGATGATGCATGTGCGAGGACGCAAAGCTATCAGGGCGATTTATGACGGTCAGAGCCCCGAAATCATCATTGATGAGATCAGCAAGTCTCATGACCTGATCGCGGACGGCCCTGCTGTCGGGCGACCGAGTCTGCTCGCTGCGCGCGCTCAGTCGTTCGCTTTGCTCGGCCGTGCCGAGGATGCCGAGTCGTCATTGGTCGCCCTGCGAGAGACCTTCGCCGCCTTGCCGTCCCAAATGACCAACGATCACGGCTGGCACTGTTGGGCATATCCAGAAGAGCGAGTCAGGTTCGCCGAGAGCTTCGTGTACTCCCACCTCGGCGACACCCGCCGGGCCGAGGAAGCGCAGTCGGCGGCACTCGGCCTGTACCCACCCAACAGTCGGCGGGGCCCGGTCCAGATCGAGCTACAGCGTGCCCTCTGCCTGGTCACTACCGGTGATCCGACCCAGGGTGCCGGATACGCGACGACCACGTTGGAGGCTCTGCCTACCGAGCACCGGACACAGTTCGTCATGGGGTTGGGAGAACAGGTCCTTGCGGCCGTGCCCTCGGATCAGCGACGCACTCGCAGTGCCCGAGAGCTTCACGAACTCCTGCGTGACCATGTTGCTCGCGAACGAAGGGCGATCGAGTCATGACCGCCAGCCCGGTCGAACTCGTCCGCTATGACGCCGCAGGAACACTCGCACTCGCCGATGAACTCAAGACTGTATATCTCGCGTCGCACCGCGAGCAGCAAGGCAATCCCTGGTACAGCCCCGCGAAGTTCTGGGAACGCTTAGAAGGGATGTATGCCCCGATTGCGGGTTTCGAGTTGGTGGCGGGATGGATCGACGGCCGAATGATCGGTTATGCGTTCGGGACCCCATATGGCCGACCGGAAGCGGTGTGGCATAAAGCTCTTCGGGTCTATCCCGAGTTGCAGCCGGTGTCGACGGGTGCACCCGTTTACATCTTCCGTGAGTTCGCCGTACACCCTGATCGCCAGGGCCAGGGGTTCGCGCGAATCATCCACGACGCCCTACTGTCGGAGCGTCCTGAACCACTGGCCTATCTGCTGGTCCGGGTCGGCAATCCTGCCCGAGCGGCGTATGAGTCGTGGGGCTGGCGTGTGATCGGTCAAGACCAGCCCTTCATCGACTCTCCGGTGATGGATGAAATGGCTCGGCCGTTGGGCTGATGAGCGAGGTACGTCCCTAAGTTCCTCGAACTATGAACCCTCTTGGGCCGGAGTGCGTTCGCGCCCTTTGTCGAACACCAGACTGGTGTCAACGCGACAATCTGGCCGATCCAGCCAAATGACGGACACGCAGAATACCGCTGACTCACGCAACGTCGGTCTGCTGGGCCGAGGAACAGAACAGCTCATCGAGTAGCTCAACGATGCCGTGGCGCACACGTCCCTCGGGCATGCCCCTGCTGCAAGCTCGGACTCGTGGCTATGGGCAGCAGGGCCCGGACGCCCCGATGCGGCGAGTTCGCCTGTAGGGCGAAGCTTCCGCACGATCTTCTCCCCGGAACGCTTGCGACCAGCCATCCCTCTCCTACCGGCTCTCACCAGGGACAACAGGAGTCCGATACTGACTGGTCTCCTTAATTGGTACAGGTCATTTGGCTCATATTCAGCAATCTCGTCGCCCGCGCATATAGCACGAGTAAGATCGCCGCTACAAGTTAGAGCAGCGCGGGGCACCAGTGCCGACCTCTCGAGAACAAGGGGAAGCGAAATTATTCATGGGCAAGATTGTGACCGTTCCCGATGAGAACGTGCATCATTTGATTCGCCAGGCATATAATGCTGGTGGCCCCTATCAATGGGCGCGGGAGGCGCTCGTTAATTCGATTCAAGCTGAAGCAACCTGGATATATTTCGGTGTTGATGAGGAGTCGTTCACGACGCATGGGGTGGCCCGACGCTACGTCGCCGATAATGGCGTAGGCATGAACGAGGAGAACCTTCAACTATTCCTGTCATCGTTCGGTGGCGGTGGTAGGACAATTTCACTGACCGAGAATTTCGGGCAAGGGTTCAAGGCGTCCTGCTATGAGTGGAATCCATATGGGATAATCGTATTGTCGTGGACCGACGAGACGCCTGAAGGTCGGATGATTTGGATTCACTTCGATGAACGTCACGACAGATGGAAATTGAAGGATTTTTATATCTATGAACCGGGCTCCGACCCGGAGGACCACCGGACGATATTAACGACTGCATCCCTCCTTCCTTCAACCCAGCTCTCGGAATCGACCTGCGGAAGTTTCATTTCGATGAGATCAAAGATGCGGGTCATGGAACGGTCTTTGTATTCCTTGGCGATGGTCCATCGCGAGACACGGTGAGCGGCGACTACAAACGTGGCGAGGATCAGGTAAAGCGTGGGATCGTCAACTACTTGAACACCCGGTTTGTCGAGATTCCCAGCCATGTATCTGTTCGTGTCGCAACACTTGAGCCGAAGCCTGCAGAGACTGAACGGCGCGAGAGTAAGGATAAAGTTATTGTTGCGCCCGACGGGCTGAGGTATGCGATCCACCCGCGGCGTGTCAATGGCATTAAGGCGGTAATCTCACCCAAGCATCAGCACGGTACTGTGATGGTGAAACATGGGACGAAGATCGAGTGGTATCTGACGGACGGGGATGAGAATGCATTGACCCAAGAGAAGGGGCCCACCAAACCGCTCATAGTGGTTCAGTATGAAAATGAGGCGTACGATCGAAAGGATCGCCCACAGCAATATCGCCAGTTCGGGATACCTGACGCAATTCGAATGCGTCTGTGGATCTTCATCGTCCCACCCCCTTACAAAGAATCTGAGCCGACACGATGGGGAGTTATGCCGCAGGCGTCTCGGGGCATGCTGATCGGCAAGGGGAGCACCAGCCTTCCATGGGAGGATTGGCAGGATAACTTTTACCAGCAGCTGCCTGGTCCGATTAAGAGAGCAATAGAGGAAAGTCGTTCCGGTGGAACTGACAGCAACGATCAGGATCGGCGGGAGCGTCTCAAGCGAACAATGGAACGTCTGGCAACTCGCTTTCGTCCGCCGCTTCTTGTCAAGGATGATCTTGGTCAAGAATCGGGCAACACTGCATCGTCGACAACCGGAACGCCTCGTCTCGGGGCTGGAAATTCACGCGCTGGAAACTCTGTCGTGATGCAGCCTCGTAATAACTCAAAGGATTCCGGTGGTACCGGTGACAAGATAATCTTGAACCCGGACGAGACTGGCGAATTTGCCGGTGCAGCACGTCGGAAGAGTGATGGGCTTCCAGATGTGAAGTGGGAAGTATTTCGTGAGGATGACGTTGTCCATGCAGCGAGGTTCGATGAGAAGCTTTCAGAGGGTGGTGCGTCCTTCGGGACTATCAGCATAAACTTAGCCTTCCCGCTCTTTCGGAACGAATTCAAGTTCTGGGGTGAAGAGTTCCCTAAGGCGGATCAAGACGAAGTGATCGCCCTAGTGAAGCAGGTATATGAAGATGAGCTGGTCTCAAAGCTGATGCATGCGTACAAGCTTAAAGGGCAAGAATTAGCGATAGATGAAGATGGAAATGCAATTCGAGTAAAGGATGAAGATCTTGAGAAATGGATTAGCCCGGAAGCGCTCACGGCCGCGGCTCTGGGGCTGGTCAACGTTGAGCAAAGGATACGAGTAACAGCCGGATCGCGATTCGGGGGCGGTAGAAAAGTGGTAAAATATCCGCGAAAGGGACGGAAGTAGATATCGGATGATACTTCTATATGGCAACGGCTGAAGTAAATGAAAGCGTGCGCGTCGCCATAAATAGCGGCCATCGAATTCTCGGTGTCGTACGCTATGACAACGGACCGGCCGAATTGCGATATGGTGAGGCGACCACCTGGTCAGGATATTCTAACCACTTCGCTCAAGAGCGTCATTCCGCGCAATAGTCGGTCGTTTATCCGTGGCACAGCCCAGCGAGGTTTGGAAAACGGCCCGGTTGTTGGCATGTTGCGCGAGGCGCTCGAAGCAAAAGCGGTGATCGTAGCGCAGGCCCAGGGCATTTCTAATTGCAACATACTTACTCTGCGGCGCAATGTGACGACGAAATCATGACGAAGTGCACCTTGTTCGGCACTGTGCCTGCGTCCCTGAGCGCTGGACCGTGAATCCTCTGGGGTGCGAGTACGCCCGGTCTGAAAGCCTTCCCGACGATAAGTCCGGTCGAGGCCTTGACCTCCTGGTTAGTCGGCCCTCACCGACCACCGCCTGACAGGACGCGGCCAGCAGCGTCCCAGCGGCAGCCACGACAGCGATCGACTTCCTCATGGCCCGTAGAACCGAACCGCACCCTCACTCTGCGGCGCACGGAGAGCTTGATCTCACGGAGAATTTCGGGGGGCCTCCGACACGTGAGTCGATATCCATTTCGGACTGGACGACAAATCCTCGGTTGTCGGTGTAGACGCGGTCTGCCGGGTGATCCGTTGTGACGCCGGGTGTGTCGACGGTGAACCCACGCTTGGTCAATGTGTCCAGCTTGGCAAGGACCTGGGTGACCAGCTCCGGCGGAGGATCCTGCGCAACCACCATCGTCGCCACTCCCCATGGCGGGCCTTCGCTCATCAAGGAGTCCGGATTGGTGCGACAGCCGAGTTTCTGGACGGAGCCGGGATCGGGATCAACGGAGTACAGCCAGACCGAATTCAGGTTGTCAAACACGATTCGAGTGGCCTCGTCCATGGTGAGTCCGGTGGAGTTCTTGATGTCGTCGTTCGTCGGTCCCTCGTCGACGAGGCCACATCCGGCGATAAGCAGTAGCGAGAGCAGTGCGACCGTGCGGAGTGTGGTTTTCATGGGACGTCGATCTTCGGGCCGAGCTGGGGGTTGTCGGTCACGCGTGGGTTGTCGTAAGGGTTGTCGACGCCGAACATCTGGCCCATGGTCGCGGCCTTGGTTGCGTCGAAACCTTCCTTGCCGCCGTTGCCGTTGTCACCGAGCCCGATGTCGACGTACGGGGTTTCGATGCCCCGTTCGACATAGCCGGTGACCTCCGTGCCCTTGATTACGCCCACGATGTTCCGGAATGCGTCCGAAGTCGGGTCATCCCAGTACTTTCCGTGACCATCCGGGCCGAAGACCACCTCGCCTGCTTCGAGTCCGGCTTGCGGTTGCTTCGTGTGGTAGTAGCCGGTGTCGAGGCGGGTGACTCCGGGGACCTCGTCTGGGTCGCCGCCGAGTGGGTGTCCGGCGTGGGGGTTTCCGGGGATCGGGATGCCGCCGGGGAGGGTGAGGCCAGCTTGCGGGTAGGACTGGACAATGCCGATCATGTCGCCGGGAGCGGTCATTGAGTAGCGCTGGACGTTTGGGTTCGGATTGTTCCAGCTGCCTTCGAACACGCCGGTTCCGGCTGAGGAGGCATGCAGAATCCGGTCGGCACGCAGACCCAACTGCTCGGCGGAAGCGACGATGGATCCACCGTAGGAGTGCCCGACGTAGGACACCGGTTTTCCTGGCGCGTGCTGCGCCACTTCGCGATCGATTTCGCGGCCGAACTCGACCAGCTTCGGGGCCATGTCCTGCGCGAACTTCGGGCTCGGTGCGCCGTCACTCAGACTAGTCAGGCTCTGCGGGAAGTCGCCTTCCATATAGAGGAAGATCGGGCCACCAGTCTGATCGGCTAGATTCCACGCCGCCGTATGGTTCGATCCGGACCCGTTCAGGTTCGTGCTCGTGCCCGGGACGTACACCCCCACGCCGGGTGCTTCCGGTTTCATCTCGCCGATCATCTCGATCATGCGGCCGTTGCCCTCGGGGTCGAACATGACGAACTTGCGGTCGATCAAGTGGTTACCCGGTGTCGCATTTGGCCCTCGCGACTCGATTTTCTGGCCGGGCTGAGTGGTGTCCGGGTTGGGGATCAGGGCGAGCATCTTCTCCAACTGTGCCACGCGGGCTTTGTCGGGATCTGGCTTCTGCTTCTCGATGGTGAGGGCGTTGCGGATGTTGATCTCGTTGGCATCGATCCGCATCGAAAACGGCACACCGTTCATGTTCCCCAGTTTCTCCGGTGCCGCGATCACCAATTGCCGCTGTGCCTCGGGGCTCAATCCGGCCACGAACGTGGCCCGCTGATCCGGCGCCATCGATGCCAGCTGGGTGGCCACGGCATCCGGGTCCTGGCGCGAACCATCCGGGAGCGTGATGTCCTGCTGACCGCTGCGGATCGCCGCGAGGTCGGCCTGGATGTCCCGCAGGCTCGCACCGAAGGTGTTGTCGAGACGTTCGAGCTCATCCAACCCACTGGAGATATTGAGCTGGAAAACTCCGGCATCACCAGCCTTTGCGGGATCCGGATGCGTCACCTGACCGTCATCGGCAACAACGAATCCTTGCTCGACAGCCGCATTGCGCTGACCGAGAACGTAGTCCCTGGAATGCCGCATACCCTTGTACGCGTCGTCGGCGTCATCGGCAAGCCGCAGCAGAAGACTGCGGACCTCGTAGCCGTGATCGACCTCCTCATCGATGCGTCGCATCGCCGCGTCGCGGGTCTGTCCCTTCCAGTCGCCGGCGGCCGATGCCGCTCGAGAGCAGTCGTTGACCGAGCTGTAGAGGGCTTCGGCATTGTTCCGGGCTGCCTCGGCGGCGCGGTTGAGTCCGTCGATGTTCCAGCCTTCGAGCTGGCTGATCAGCGGGCGCATCAGCGGGGACTCAGCTTTCCGATCTCGGTGGCGATCTCGGCGTCCTTGTCCTGAATGTTCGCCGAGTACTTGTCCAGCAGGTCGGCCAACGTGGTGAACCGGGTCGCGATCGAGGTCATCGCCTGCTGCGCCGGATCCGCCATGCCGCGGACCAGGGCGAGGACGTCGCTGCCCGCACCGGTCGCTTCCGCCATGGCGGACCAGGACATCTTGCCGATCTCCTCGCCCTCCCGCCGCCACGTCGCCGAAATGTTCTTCAGCTGATCCGGTGTGACACCCAACGCCACATTTCCGGCCGGTGGTGCTGCGGGTGGAGTGGTTGGTGCAGGCGGCGTCGGTGACGTCGTTGGATCGGGACTCATGTTCCCCCCTCGTCTGCCCGGGCTACCCGGGTGATCTGGACATGCGGTCCGTTCACCGTAATCGGATCTCGCCTCGGTGCGCCACCGGCATGCGAGGCCGAGTGTTACCGGCGATCAGATGCCATCGTCGCGGCCGGTGTCGAGAAACGGTTCTTGGACACTCGGCCGTCCGGGCCGGAAGTCGCAGGGCTGTGACTCGCAGCGGTAGATGGCGGTGTTCTCGCACCGTCAGGTGGCGCCGGTGAGACCGAATGTGGGGTCTGTGGTCTGGAGTCGCACGTGTTTGAACGTCCCGTATGGCACGGACGCGCGCGATCTGCTGGGCAAGGCGGCCGGGCGATGGCCTGGGCGGGCCGGCCGTCCCTGCGCCGCGAACGTACCAGACGGCACAGAGCATCCTGACGCCGCAGCGAGCGGTGCGGCCTCGGTGGCAGCCATCCTGTATAGCCGCATGGCGAACCCCGACAAGTTGACATTGGCGCGTACACGGCAACCTTTACAGATCCGGCCTGCGGAAACCTGCTGTGGTCGAGGGTGTCTCGTGAACGATCGTTTCCGGACAATGCTGACAGTTCACCGAGGCTGCGCACGCCGCCCCGCGATTCCTGTCGCGGCACACGCTGCTGTGACTGGCGGGGCGTTCGGTGACAGGGTAGGTGTCAGAGTTAGCAGCTCGGGCGCGGTGACAGAGGTCTTGTAGGGTGGCGGTTCGTTGGCGGACCGAACTCGGGGGTTGTTATGGCGCGCAGAGGTTTACGACGATTCGGGGGCATGGTCATGGTGGCATGGATGGCGACCATGACCACTGTGGCAGCGGCCGGAGCCGCGCCTGATTCGGTGTCAGCCGATGCCGTGGTCGTCTCTCTGCCTTCCCCTACCGGCAAGAACACTGTCGGCGTGACCGAACTTCATCTCACCGACGCCGATCGAAACGACCCGTGGGGCGGAGGCCACCGGGAATTGCTGGTGCAAATCTGGTATCCAGCGCAGGATTCGCGTGCTTCCGCGGCGGCGTGGATGCCGCCGGGCGGGTGGGAGGAGCAAGCCGACTACCTCGCCGAACTCGGCGTCCCGCGCGAACGCTGGTCGCTCGGCCCGAGTCACAGCTACCCGCATCGACCGGCACGCGAAGAAACCGGCAAGTTCCCGGTGTTGTTGAACTCCCCCGGTATGGGCGACGCAACCGGCTGGAGCACCGCCCAAGCCGAGGATCTCGCCAGTCACGGCTATGTCGTGGCCGCGATCAACCACACACACGAGGCGTTCTCGGTCCACTTCCCCGACGGACGGATCGAACACACAGTTGTCCCGCTGGATTCCCCGCAGGAAGTCCTGCGCGATGTCCTGCTCCCGACACGGGTGGCCGACACCCGCTTCGTGCTCGACGAACTCTCCGCCGCCGCCTCCGGGCAGGGATCTCAGGCCACCAGAGCCCTGCCCGCAGGATTGGCTACGAGCTTGGACCTGACGAAGGTGGGAATGTTCGGGCATTCACTCGGCGGCTCGACCACGGTGCAAGCCCTGCACGACGATCCCAGGATCGGTGCCGGGATCAATCTGGACGGGCCGATCCTGGGATCGGTCGCCACCGAGGGAACCGACAAACCGCTGCTCATGCTGGCCGGTGGCGCCTCGCCCTGGTACGGCAACCCTGGCTGGGAGCCCTACTGGTCCAGCAATACCGGCGTAAAGCTGCCCCTGCAGGTGTCGGGCACCGAGCACATGTCCTTCTGCGATCAGCAGACGATCCTGCCTCAACTGACCGCCGCCGGACTGCTCTCGACAGAAACAACAACGAAAGCAGTCGGCAAGATCGACCCCCAGCGCTCGATCGACCTGCAACCAAACTATCTACGCACCTTCTTCGACGCGTCCTTCGGCCGCAACAACACCGGCATCGTCGAGGCGATCACAACCCTGACCCAACCCGAAGTCCTCCCGCGCCCGTAGACGCGCCGCATCCCAGGTGTTCGGCGGCGGCAGGTCCCTGCTCGCAGCGCCAACTATCAGCGCGAGAACACCGCCATCTACCGCTGCGAGTCACACAGGGCCTCAACAAGTTCGTGGTGTCCAAGAAACGTGTGGACCGGGATGCTTACTATCCCCGGCCACCGATCGCTCCATCTTCGACAACTGTGTCTGCTTCGGGAGTGCTCTGGATGTGACCACGGACCGTGCCTGAAACGATCAGCTGACCTTCGTTTTTGATGTTTCCCATACATGCCCCATGCAACGAGACAGTCCCGCCGGGGAGCTATTTCTGTCATGCGCTGCGGTGCGCGTGGAGACAGCTCACCGCGGTAGGAGTCCACCGACCTGCTGTTGCCAGATAGGTGCTCAGCGCCAGGCCGCCGCCGCTGGCCGTAGCCCACGGTCGGGACGCTGCGCGAACCGTCCCGACCGGGCGGCACAGACCGCCTCGCCTGCCCCAGCCCGTTCTGCAGGACGGCGGCCGGTGCGCAATTCGGGGGTGGAGCGGTGACCGACACCGAAACCGTCGATCTGCACGTCATCGCCCGACTCGACGACCCCGCCGGTGCGGTCGCCGACCTCTACAGCTGCGAGCTGTTCTACAACGACGACGGCAGCATCCACGGCCGCCACGTCAGCTGCCGATGGGAGTCCGTTCCCGCCGAACCGGGCGCACCGGTCAGCCTCACTGCGCTGGATGCCGCGCTCACCGCCGCCGGGTACACCCGCACCGGCGACTGGCGCCGCAGAACCACCAACTCCGGCGCGGTGCGGTACTTCACCGTCGCCACCATCCGGATCGAGGACATCTGACCAACACCTGAACACCCTCTGTGCTGGGCTACTTCTTCCCGCCGTTCAGGGACCGAGGATGGCGCGGATCTGGTCCGCAGCGCGGCGCGCGATCTCCTCGTCGACGACCGCGACCGGTTCATCGGTTCCGGCGAACCACTGCGGGCCGACGGTGAATGGTGCGCCGGTGAGGGCGACGCCGACCGGGCCGAGTTCGCAGATGATGGCGTCGCCCGACAGCGGGTCGGACACCACTTCGACGATGATGTACTGGCGCCGGATCCGGTTGTAGTCGTCGGAGCTGACGATCAGGCACAGCATTCCGCCGGGCAGCACCGAGCCCGACGGGGCGTGCCAGACCTCGCCGAATCGGGGAGCAGCCATATCAGCTGGCCGCGCGGCGCTGGGCGATGAGGCCCGCGGTCAGCGTGGTCGCCCGGTCCGGGGTGTACCCGGCGGCATTCAGCGTGGCGCTGTCGGCGGCGATGCGCCGCCGCAGATCGTCACGGTGAACCAGCTGCGCGAGGTAAGCGGAGCGGTCCATGCCTTCCTCTTCGGCGCGGCGGGCGAGGATTGCCAGGGTCTCGTCGTCGAACGACACCGACGTCTTCCGTCCAGCCATACCGCCGAGCATACCGCCATCGGCGGTAGATGTCCGCGTCAGCGGCGCCGGGGCTGACGCAGCTGGGGCCGGCATCCGCTCGAAGAACCTGGCCTGATCTTCCGACGAGGTCACCAGCATCGGAAGATCAGTATGAGCGACTCGATCAACCATCTCCTGCATGGTGTTCGAGCGCGCATCAGCCAAGGTCCTCTGCAGCGCACGACGTTGCTTGACTTCCTTGTTGAACATCGCCTTAGCCGCGTCGGTGGACATCGCGATCCAGTGCGCAGTGAGCGCCGCCTCGAAGCACGCCCGTAGCGTCGGAGTAACGAGCATGAGCGGTTGTTCGCGAACATCGACAGCACTGGCGTTCGGCGGTGAGGCGATGTTCACGAATGATGACAGCGGCGCGTCGTCCCACCTACCGCAGCGGGTCGACGCGCGCCCACCGGCATGAGCGCGTGTTCCTGCGAACTGTCGAGTCGGCGTACTGTCGGCCGCGTGGATCTGCAGCCCGTCGTCGATTCGTCCGAGCGGCTCACGCGCCGGACCGAGTTATTCATTTCGACGCACGGTGTTCGCGGCGAATGCCCCCGGTTGGAGGAGTATCGGGATCGGTGGCTCGAAATCGGCATTCCCGCAACGCAGGTCGACCGTGTCGTCGAGTTTCAGCGGCGGTGGGGCGGGCTGGTCCTGCCGCCGTCTCCAGCCTATGAGGGCGGGCCGAAGATGCTGTGTGCCGAGATGCCGAGTGGGGCACTCGAGCGGGTCGGGTGGTTCGAGGCGGGGGTAGAGCGAGCGTCGATGGCCTACGCGTTCATGATCGGTCCCGCAGGAGAATTCGGCATCGACGGCGATCGGTGGGTGCCACTGCACGCAAGCATCGAAGGATGGATCGAATCGGTTGCGCTGGCTCACCATGCGTCCTACTGGGCCCAGCAGATCAGCACGATTCGCGGTGATGCGATCGACGGGCTGGCATTGAGCACCCTCGAACCCGTGATCGAGATTCGCGGCCTGGCCGACACCTGGTGGCGAGGCCCGGATTCGCTGATCGCGATCTATACGGGAGAGGCCGAATGCTACGACGCGCCAAGGCTCCGTGTCGCCCGCGTCTACGCCGGTCTCGACGAATGGGGACTGAGCGGAGGACGACGGTGATCGTGCCGCGCGCCCACCACCGCGAATGCGTCCGCACATCGGCTATTACCGAGCGTTCGAGGCAGGCGGTGGATGCTCGGCTGAGTCGGACTGACCCCTGCGCGTCATTCGTGAACATCTTCGAAGTGGTGTAGGTGGCGACACACCACCAGGATTCGCGAACAACTGACGTCACAGTTCGCGGACAGAGCCAGCAGTTCGACCAGATTGGGGTCGGATGCCGTGTGGCCGGCGGCCGAAGGGTAGACCATGCGGCCATTCCAGCGGCCGTCCGGCTCGGCCGGGGCGCCCGCGGCTACAGGCCACCCGAGGGTGTAGGAACCGGTGGCCGGTGGCGGGGTCGGTCAGGATCTCGGCCCGCCGGCGCAGCTCGAGCCAGCCGTCGAACCCGGCGTTTCTTCCCGGCACGTGGGCGCGGTGGTCGGTGTCGCACAGCGCGCAGACCGGGGCGGTCCAGGTGCAGTCAGGGAACGCTGACGGCGTTTCGACCGGAGAAAGCGCCGATTTCTAACCGCCGATAAGCAGGAAGAACCGGCGGTCGGTGCACTGGTGCCTTACTCGGCCTTGTGGATCTCGGCCTGGTCTATCCAACGGGCGAACAGGCTCAACGCACACAGTCGCTCCAGCGCGGTCTGTTCGGTCCGCTCGATCTCCTCGTTCGGTCGGTGCCCGATCGGGTTACGAATCGCCGCAAAGCATCCTGCCCCGAAATCCATCACTCCCTGACGCATCGAACCCCGCATCTTGTCAGCCGGGATCTCGTTGTACCGCAGGCGCGGCTTGCCTGCTTCGGGGTCCCGACGCGGCCGACATCGCTCCGGAGAAGATGAACCGTTCAGGATTCCGGCGGGAGTATCGGCGACGTGAACACGTCCTCCAGCGGAGTCGGGCCGGTGTAGCGGCGGCAGTGGCAGCCGACCCACTCCCGCAGGCCGTGAGTGCCCTTACGGGAGATCTCGGCGTGGCAAGTACCTGTGGCGCGGTCGTGCAGCGCCAGGTCGTGGCCGCAACCGCAGCGCGCGGGAAGTTTGTCCCTCGACCCGGCTCGCCGCCGATGCCCGAACCGGCCACATACCCAGCCGACCCCGACCAGGCCGGCGCCTACTGCAAGGCTGAGGGGATCCAACACACTTGCAGTATACGTATACGCATAGCCGCGGTCAGGCGAATTGCAGCGGCTCCGACACCCACAGCGCCAGCCTCCCAGTGCCGGATATCCCACCCGGCTGTTATGGACGAGATGGCCCGACTGCTGGGCCTCGAGCGCGGACCGGACGTGCCGCACCGACGCGTGCAGCGCATCCGTCACGACCTTCGCGGGCCGAACTGATCATTGAGGTGGGAGCCCGAATTCGGATCGGATCGCGGCGAGGAGAACATCGACATCCGGGCCGAAGACGATGGCCGTCTCGTACAGGGTCGTGATCGCCGCGTCCCTGGCATCGGGCTTGGTCGCGTCGACGAGCGTCGGCAGGGCGAAGGACGGCCGGTGGATCGGACCCAGGTCGAAGGGATTCGGTGGCGACTCGGGCGAAACGACGCAGACGAGGGATCCGACCGCATCGTTCCCGTCTGCGTCCACCGGCCCGAAATCCTCCTCGTGCAAACGGTCGAACGCCGCCTCCATGTCGTCGAACGGCGGCGGCAGCGGTCTGTCCTCTCGCAGGGCGATCAAAGCTGTTCGTACCCATGGTCGTTGGGCGATTTCGGCCTTTTCGCAGGCCTGGACGGCGGACCAGTGCGCCAAGCGCCGTAGATCCTGCTCGCCCATCGCGACGATCGCCTCGGCGAGCGCGCGGTCGGAGCGGGACAGCTCTTCAGCGCCGGAGTAATCCCGCAATTCTTCGATCGGCTCTCCGCCCCACCGCTGTCGCTCGGCCGCCGCGGCTCGCTCCGGCAACTCGGAGATGTGCAGCCGGCTGTAATCGCCGCTCTCATCGAGGACCATGACCCATTCGGGCTCTTCGGATTCTGCCGAGGCAGGGCGGTCGGGAATCGGAACATTCTCCGGCACGCCGTATCCGGGCATACTCCACTGCACGGCTGGTAACGGTTCACTGCCGTCGTCCGGCCAGAGCCGGATTCGCCACACGTCGCCGGGTTCGGTGGATCCGGGCCAGCCGTAGTTGACGAATCCGCGGCCACTGACCTCGATCAGATAGTCACCCTCCGGAACCGGACAGTCCGCCGCACCGTCTGTGGGTGACGACAGCTGAAGTATTCCCTCCGGGCCGACTCGCAGTCGCTCCTCGCATACCTGTTGCCACTGGTCCCGATCGCCGGGTGGCCGGGCACCCCACACTTGCACCGTCACCGGCATGCGGAAGTTGTTCTGGTGCGGGCTGAGCACCACCATGGCCGAGCCGTCCGATGCGTAGGGATGTGCCGCCAGCGCGCGGTCGAGGAGATCGAGTTCTTTCTCCGGGTCTCCCAGACCTCCATCAATACAGAACTGTCCATAATCCATGAACAGCTCCACCGTTTCTTCGCTGACCGGATGTGCCGCAGTGCTCATCGCGCCATCCTGACACGCTCTAGGGCGAGGGCGTCATCATGCAGATCAGCGCCGTACCTCGGCTATCTCGACAGCGCGACCTTCCCGCCGGGACAGCTCGCATGCCTCAGCGACGTAGAAAGCTTCGAGCGCGTCCAGACCACTGCAGGGATTGTCGAGTTCGCCGTTGACGACCGCGACGAAGGCGGACAGTTCCTCGGTGTACGCGGGACGAAACCGTTCCATGAAGCTTGCGTAGGCAGGCTGGGAAGAGGGTGCGTAATCGGATTCGACCGATGTGAGCGGTGCGCGGTCGTCCAATCCGACGATGACGTTTCCCTTGGAGCCCAACGCTTCCAGGCGGACGTCGTATCCTGCGCCGTTGTAGCGGGTCAGCGACACGGTCGCCAGCGCTCCGTCGTCCATGCGTAGCAGCACGGCGGCCGTGTCGACGTCGTCGGCTTCGGCGAAGAACGCCGCGCCCCGGTTGGCCCCGAGGGCATAGACCTCGACGATCTCGCGTCCCGTCACCCAGCGGATGATGTCGAAATCGTGCACGCCGCAGTCGCGGAAGATTCCGCCGGACCGCGGAATGTATTCGGCAGGTGGGGGAGCGGGGTCGAGGGTGGTGGCGCGCAACGTGTGTAGCCAGCCGAGTTCGCCGGATCGGATGGCTGCACGCGCGGCGCGGTAGCCCGTGTCGAAGCGACGTTGGAAGCCGATTTGGACGGGGACGGGCGAGTTCTGGATGTGGTCGATGACGGCGAGGGTGCCTTCGATGTCGGCGGCTACCGGCTTTTCGCAGAAGACGGGGATGCCCGCGTCGACGGCGCGGATGATGAGTTCGGGATGGGAGTCGGTGGCCGTGGCGATGATCAGTCCGTCGAGGTCGGCGGCGAAGAGGGTTTCGAGGTCGGGGGCGAATTCGACGCCGAGGTGGGTGGCGGTCGCGCGGGCTCGGTCCGCGTCGGCGTCGGCGACGAGCACGGTGGCGACGTTCGGGAGTTTGGTCAGGGTTTCGGCGTGCGAGGTCCCGATGCGGCCGGTTCCGGCCAGGCCCAGGGTGACGGCTCGGTGGGATGACATCGGCTCTCCTTAGCGGTGGAATCGCGCGGACGCCGAGTTCGGGCTCGGCGGTGGCTCAGTGACCGGGCGCGGCGGTGGTGGCGCGGACGACGAGGGATGGTTGCAGGCGACGGCGGACCGGGGCGGTGCGGCCGTCGCGGAGTCGTTCGGTGAGCGCCTCGACGGCGAGGCGGCCCATCTGGATACGGGGCTGGTCGATGGTGGTCAGGGCGACGTGGCGCAGCGCGGCGAGCGAGGTGTTGTCGTAGCCGACGACCGAAACGTCTTCCGGCACGCTCAATCCCGCTTCCTCCAGCGCGGACATCGCGCCCACGGCGTTGAAGTCGTTGCCGCAGATCAGCGCGGTGGGAAAGTTGTCGCGGGAGAACAGGTTCAGCAGTTTGCGCACCGCGGCCATGCCCGCGGAGTCGGTGTGTTCGCTCGGCACGACCATCGGCTCCAAGCCGTGACGTTGCATGGCCGCCCGGTAGCCCTTGCGGCGTGGCGCCGATGTGAAAGCGCCGCCGCCATCGAGATGCACGAGGCGCCGATGGCCGAGGGAGACCAGGTGATCGACGGCGAGACCGGCGCCGATCTCGCCGTCGTCGTTGACCGTGTCGATGTCGGGGACGGTGGAGGTGCGGGAGACCAGCACCAGCGGAGCCTGCTGCGCCGCTTCGCGGATAGCGGCGGCGGGCAGGATGGGCGACAGCAGGATGATGCCCCCGGGCCGGAAGGACAGCAGGCTTTCCAATGCGGTCCGCTCGCGCGCGGCACTGCGGCGGCCGGTATTGAGGATCAGCTCGAGGCCGGATTCCTGGGCGGCGGCGTCCATGCCTTCGACCACGTCGGCGAAGAAGGCGTTGCGCAGGTCGGAGACCATGACGCCGACGATGTTGGACGTCCGGCTGGCCAGCGAGCGCGCCATGATGTGCGGTTGGTAGCCGAGGTCCTTCGCCGCGTCCAGGACGGCACGGCGGCGGTGCTCGCTGACCTTGGGCGAGTTGCGCATGACGAGCGAGACGAGGGCACGAGAAACGCCTGCGCGCGCGGCGACATCCTCCATGGTGGGTCGCGCCATATCGCCTCCGTTCCGAGTTCGTCTGATCTATCGGGTCGGTCCGGATGCTGGACCCGCCGGACCGGACGATACAAGATCCCAGCATCCGAAACAATAGAGCGCTCTAACTGGACTTTCCGGACGCTCGATTGCATTGCCTTTCAGGCTAGATCTGGAGTATCAGCTGGTAGTGGCGCTTTGACCGACGAAGCGAAAGCTCTTGACACACTATGACCTACGTTACATAGTTGGAGCGCTCCAATAGAGCGGAGTCACCTCGACATCGAAGGTCGGAGAAGTGCCGATGACCGAATCCCTCTACCCGCCGCGCATCGCGGCCGCGCCGATCTCCTGGGGAGTCTGCGAGGTCCCCGGCTGGGGCCACGTGCTCGACGCGCGCACCGTTCTGTCGGAAATGGCCGCACTCGGCCTGTCCGCCACCGAACTGGGCCCACCCGGCTACCTACCGCGCGACCCCGCTGAACTGCGACGGTTGCTCGACACCTTCGGCCTGACAGCGGTCGGCGGGTTCCTCGCGGACGTGCTGCACCGCGATCCGCAGGACGTCATCGCGCGGGCCGACGACACCGCATCGCTGCTGGCCGCAACCGGCGCGGAAGTCCTCGTACTCGCCGCCGCGACCGGACTCGGTGGATACGACGCGCGCCCGCAACTTGACGACACAGAATGGCGAACCCTGGTCGACACGGCCGCCGCGATCCGCGATGTCGCCGCCGCGCACGGCCTGCGCACTGTTCTGCACCCGCACGTCGGCACCCACGTGGAGAGCCAGCCGGAGGTCGAACGGTTCCTCGCCGACTCCGATCTCGACATCTGCCTGGATACCGGGCACCTGCTCATCGGCGGCACCGACCCCGTGCGCCTCGCTCAACGGCATGCCGAGCGAATCGGGCACGTTCACCTCAAGGACGTCCGCGGCGCACTGGCCGACCAGGTGCGCGCCGGGGACCTGGAGTACAGCGAGGCGGTGCGTCGCGGCTTGTATGTCCCGCTGGGCGAGGGCGATGTCGACGTCGCAGCGCTCATGCGATGCATGCAGGCCGCGGGCTATCGGGGGTGGTACGTGCTGGAGCAGGACGCCGCGCTGCGCCCGACCGACTCGGCGCGGCAGTCCAGCCGTGACGCCGGACGCAGCTTGCGCTACCTGGCGGACATCGCGCTCGCCGCGGCAGGAATCTAGTGGGAAGCGATGACAACGATGTCTCTGAGACCACAGCGCGACGCGACCACGTGGCGCTTCAGTCGCATGCTGCCGTGGGTCGCCGCGGCCGCCCTCTTGGCCGCGTGCACCGGCCCTGGCGCCGACGCGCCCGCTCCTTCACAAACCCCGATCGCCGTTGGGACGGTGAATTCGGTCGCTGTCGTAACCCACGGCAGCCCCGGTGACGCGTTCTGGAACGTCGTCAAGAACGGAGCGGAGGCCGCGGGCAAGGATCTGGGCATCCGCGTGGAGTACAACGCCTCGGGCGATCCCGGTCAGCAGGCGAAGCTGATCGACAACGCGGTGGCGCAGGGTGTCGACGGCCTCGTCGTCTCGATGGCCAATCCCGAGGCGCTGCGACCATCCGTGGAAAAGGCTGTGGCCGCGGGCATTCCGGTGGTGACGATCAATTCCGGTGAGGCCGAGAGCGCGAAGTTCGGCGCGTTCGTCCACGTGGGCCAGAGCGAAGCGCTGGCGGGTCAGGCAGCGGGCCGGCGACTGGCCGACGCCAAGCGCACCAAGATGCTGTGCGTCATCCACGAGGCGGGCAATATCGGCGCGAACCAGCGTTGCGAAGGCGCGACGAAGGCTTTCGGCAACGCGACCACCCTTCAAGTCGACATCAACAACCCGACCGACGCGCAGTCGAGGATCAAAGGCGCGCTGGAGGCCGACCGGTCCATCGACGCGGTCCTCACACTGAACTCCCAAGTCGCCGCGCGAGCCGTCGACGCGGTGCGGGAAGCGGGCTCGGCAGCCACCGTCGCCACCTTCGATCTGAATTCCGATGTGGTGGAGGCACTCCGGGCGGGCAGGCTGCTGTTCGCCGTCGATCAGCAGCAGTACGAGCAGGGCTACCTGCCGATCGTGCTGCTGCGGCTGTACCGGGCGAATCTGAACACCGTGGGCGGCGGCACGCCGGTGCAGACCGGCCCCGGCTTCGTCGACAAGAGCAACGTAGAAGCCGTCGCCGCGCTCGTCGCGCAGGGCACGCGCTGAGGTCGGGAGTGGATGAAATGACCGTTGCGACAAAGACATCCGACACGACACAGGAGCGATCGGCGGGCCTCTCGCCACTCCAGCGCTTGGCCGTACGGCCGGAGATCGGCGCGGCGCTGGGCGCGCTGCTGGTATTCGTGTTCTTCTCGATCATCACCGACCGATTCCTGAGCCCGCTCGGCGTGGCGACCTGGCTGGACGACGCGTCCACGCTCGGCATCATGGCGGTTGCCGTGGCCCTGCTGATGATCGGCGGCGAGTTCGACTTGTCGGCGGGCGTGATGACCGCCTCCACCGCGCTGGTCACCGCGTTGCTCGCGGTGCACGCCGGGTGGAACGTGTGGTTCGCGCTGCTGGCCTCGCTGGTATTGGCGCTGGCGGTCGGGGCGTTCAACGGCTGGGTGGTCATGCGTACCGGCCTGCCCAGCTTCATCGTCACGCTGGGCACGTTCCTTGCCCTACAGGGCCTGAATCTCGGCGTGACGCGGCTGGTCACCGGCACGGTCCAGGTTTCGGGTGTGCGGAGCGCCGACGGTTACCAGTCGGCGGGCTGGGTGTT
Source organism: Nocardia sp. Marseille-Q1738 (assembly GCF_965283145.1). NCBI lineage: Bacteria > Bacillati > Actinomycetota > Actinomycetes > Mycobacteriales > Nocardiaceae > Nocardia > Nocardia sp. Marseille-Q1738. The sequence goes on from NZ_CBDIMS010000002.1 coordinate 625,370, forward strand.
CGCCTCGACGCTCGACATCGGCGATGCGCACATCCAGGCGTCGGTGGTCTGGTGGATCGTGCTGACCGCTATCGCCGCGATCATCCTGGTGCGCACCAGCTTCGGCAACTGGATCTTCGCGGTGGGTGGCGCGCTACCGAGCGCCCGCGCGGTCGGCGTGCCCGCGGACCGCACCAAGATCCTGCTGTTCATGGGCACCGCGTTCGCGGGCTGGGTGGTCGGCTCGTGCAACATCCTCCGGTTCGCGAGCGTGCAGGCCAACCAGGGTGTCGGGCTCGAACTGCACTACATCATCGCCGCCGTGGTGGGCGGGTGCCTGCTGACCGGCGGATTCGGTTCCGCGGTCGGCGCCGCGATCGGCGCGCTGATCTTCGGCATGGCGCGCCAAGGCATCGTGTTCGCTCGCTGGGACAGCGACTGGTTCATGCTGTTCCTCGGCGTGCTGTTGCTGGCGGCGGTGCTGGTCAACAACAGATTCCAGAAACGAGCCGAAAGGGTACGCCGATGACTCCCCTCATCGAGGCCGTTGACCTCGGCAAGAGCTACGGCGGCGTGGTCGCGCTGCGCGAGGTGTCCACCGTGGTGAACGCGGGGGAAGTGACCTGCGTGCTCGGCGACAACGGCGCGGGCAAGTCGACGCTGATCAAGATCCTGGCCGGGGTGCACCAGCACGACCGCGGGGAGCTGCGCGTCGAAGGTGAAACGGTCCGGTTCTCCTCGCCCCGGGAGGCATTGGATCGCGGCATCGCCACGGTGTATCAGGATCTCGCGGTGGTGCCGTTGATGAGCGTATGGCGCAACTTCGTGCTCGGCTCCGAACCCACCGTCGGATACGGACCCATCCGGCTGCTGGATCGCAAGAAGGGCCAGCAGATCGCACGAACAGCCTTGGCCGACATGGGAATCGACATCCGCGACCTGGAGCAGCCGGTAGGCACGCTGTCCGGCGGCCAGCGGCAATGCATCGCCATCGCGCGCGCCGTGCATTACGGGGCGAAGGTGCTGATCCTGGACGAGCCGACCGCCGCCCTGGGTGTGAAACAGGCCGGTGTGGTGCTGAAGTACGTCGTGCAGGCGCGCGAACGCGGTCTCGGCGTCGTGCTCATCACGCACAACCCGCACCACGCCTATCCGGTCGGCGACCGGTTCCTGTTGCTCAAGCGGGGCGCGATGCTCGGTTCGTACGAGAAATCGGAGATCGACCTGCCGGAACTGACCCGCCAGATGGCAGGTGGGGCGGAACTGGACGCTTTGCAGCACGAACTGCAGCGGGTGATGGACTCGTGACCGAGCTGGAGGCGCTGACCATCGGCCGGGTCGGGGTGGACCTCTATCCGGAACAGAGCGGTGTCGCCCTGGCGCAGGTGCGCAGCTTCGCGAAGTTCTTGGGCGGGACCGCGACGAACGTCGCGGTGGCCGCCGCCCGGCTCGGCCACCGCTCGGCGGTGCTCACCAAGGTTGGACCCGACGGCTTCGGCGATTTCGTGCGGACCGCGCTGGAGGGTTTCGGCGTCTCCTCCCGCTACGTGACGACCGCGCCGGACCTGCTGACCCCCGTCGTGTTCTGCGAGCTCACCCCGCCCGCCGATCCGCCGCTGCTGTTCTACCGAGCGCCGATCGCGCCGGATCTCACCATCACCCCGGAGGAAGTGCCCTGGGACGCGGTGGATTCCGTGCCACTGCTGTGGGTCACGGGCACCGGCGTGAGCGCCGAGCCGGGCCGGGGCACGCAGCGCGAGATCCTGCTGCGGCGCGCGCGACGCGGGCACACCGTGCTCGACCTGGACTACCGGCCGATGTTCTGGCCCGACGCCGACACCGCACGGGCCGAGATCGGCTGGATGCTCGACCACGTGAACGTGGTGGTCGGCAACCGCGCCGAGGTCCAAGTGGCGGTGGGCACCGCGGACCCGGACGCGGCGGCCGACCGGCTGCTCGCACGGGGTGTGCGGCTCGCGGTGATCAAGCAGGGCGCCGACGGAGTGCTGGTCGCCACCGACTCCGAGCGCTGGACCGTGCAGCCCTGCCGGGTGGAGGTCGTGTGCGGGCTCGGCGCGGGCGACGGATTCGGCGGTGCATTGATCCACGGTCTGCTCTCGGACTGGGACCCGCGCCGCATCGCCACCTACGCCAACGCGGCGGGGGCGCTGGTGGCCGCACGTCTCGCCTGCGCCGACGCGATGCCTACCGCCGCGGAAATCGAGGAATTGCTGTGCGGTTGACCGCTGGGCATGTGACCGACGAACGCCGGCGCGAGCCGCCGCACGTCCGGGCGACACACCCTGCCGAGCGGGCCTCTGTGCTGTGCGCGCGATGGGACGCCGAACCGATCGACCGCCCGGTCACCACTAACGAAGGAGGGTTCGGATGAAACTGACCGCGGCGCAGGCGCTGGTGGCCTGGCTGGTCGCCCAGCGCTCCGAAACACTCGACGGCCGCGAGGTGCCGCTTTTTCCCGCCGTTTTCGGCATCTTCGGGCACGGCAACGTGCTCGGCCTCGGTACCGCGCTGCACGAACGGCGCGACGAACTCCCGGTCTGGCGCGGACACACCGAAGAGGGGATGGCGCTCGCGGCCGTCGGCTATGCCAAGGCCACGCATCGGCGTCAGGTCGGCGTCGCGACCTCGTCGATCGGTCCCGGCGCGCTGAACATGGTGACTGCGGCAGGCGTCGCACACGCGAATCGCCTTCCGTTGCTGCTACTTCCGGGAGACACGTTCACCGGCCGGGCGCCCGATCCTGTCCTGCAGCAGGTCGAGCACTTCGGCGACGCCACCGTCACGGTGAACGACGCGTTCCGCGCGGTGAGCCGGTATTTCGACCGCATCACCCGCCCGGAACAGCTGATCTCCACCCTGCCCCAAGCCGTTCGGGTGCTCACCGACCCGGCCGACGCCGGTCCGGTCGTTCTCGCGCTCCCGCAGGACGTCCAAGCCGAAAGCTACGACTTCCCCGACGCGCTCTTCGCGCCGGTCGTGCACCGCTTGGCGCGGCCTCGCCCCGACCAGCGCGCCCTCGCCGACGCCGCCGCCACGCTGCACGCCGCGCGCCGCCCACTGCTGGTGCTGGGCGGCGGTGTCCGCTATTCGGGCGCCGGGCACACCGTGCTGGATTTCGCCGAGCGTCATGGCATTCCGATCGTGGAGACCACCGCGGGCCGCACGCTGGTGCCGCACGACCATCCGCTGTACGCGGGACCGTTGGGTATCACCGGCTCGGCGTCGGCGAACGCGATGGCCGCCGAGGCCGACGTGGTCCTCGCGGTCGGGACCCGATTGCAGGACTTCACCACCGCGTCCTGGACCGTCTTCGCCCCGGACGTTCGCCTGGTGACGATCAACGTGGCGCGGTTCGACGCCGTCAAGCACGGCGCCCTCGCGGTGGTCGGTGACGCCGACGCCACCGTGCGCGAACTGGCCGACCAGCCGGGGGAGTGGCGCCTCGATCCGGAGTGGACGGCGCGCGCCGCGGCGTTGCGCAGCACCTGGGACGCGCACATCGACAAACTGCGCGCGCCGACCCCGGGCATGCCGAGCTATGCCCAGGTCGTCGGCGCGGTGAACGACCTGAGCGGGCCGAGCGACTACGTGATGACGGCCTCCGGCGGCCTGCCCGGCGAACTCGTGGGCGGCTGGCGCGCGACGGGCGGCGCACCCACCATGGACGTGGAGTACGGCTTTTCCTGCATGGGCTACGAGCTCGCGGGCGCGTGGGGCGCGGCCATGGCCCATACCGATGGCGTGGTCACGACGCTGCTCGGGGACGGCTCCTATCTGATGCTGAACTCGGAATTGTTCTCGGCCGCCTTCGCCGGGCACCCGTTCGTCGCGGTGGTCTGCGACAACGACGGCTACGGCGTGATCGCCCGCCTGCAAGAAGGCCAAGGGGGCGCCCCGTTCAACAACTTCTACGCGAATTGCCGTACCACCCAGGAGCATCCGCCCCGCGTCGACTTCGCCGGTCATGCCGCGGCCCTGGGCTGTTCCGTCTTCACGGCTGTCGACCTGGACGAATTCCGCGACGCCTACGCGCGGGCGCGCGCCGCCGCCGCTGCCGAATCCCGTCCGGCCGTGGTCGTGGTGCGGACACAGCCGTCGGCGTGGACCGAGGCGGGCGCCTGGTGGGAGGTCGGCGTGCCCGAGCACCTGCCGGGCCGGGTCGACTACGACGAGACCAAACCGCGCCAGCTGCGCTATCTGCGTGGCGTGAACAGAACTTAACGAACGGTGCGCCCGACGGTCGGCCGGCGTACGCTGAACTGTCGGAGTCTGCTGTGCTGTAGGCTGTAAACCGTTGGGACACAACGAAACTGGTAACAGAAGACCGGTGCCGAGCCGCGTGGACAAAGGAAACGTCCATGGTGCCGGACGCGGTGGCCCATGCGATCGGGATGTGCTCGTCGAAGACGGCGGCGGGCCCATCCGGCGAGTAGTGCGGGTACCCGAGTGCTGTTCCGGAGAGCGGTCGTCCGGATCGGGTACCGATCGAGCGTGGGAGGTGACAGACGCGGCCCGCCGTGAGCGAGCACTCGCGCACGACGCCAGCCGAGCGCCAAGGAGAGTAAAGTCGTGAGCGTTAGCTCACAGTTAGTGGACCGAACGTGAGTAATTCGTCGGATCATGGCATCGTTGATCTACGAGACCGGGGCATATCGATGAACACACCTGGCTCGTCTACAGAAAGTATGAAATGGCTCAAGGCATTGTGAAGTGGTTCAACAGCGAGAAGGGCTTCGGCTTCATCGCGCAAGACGGCGGGGGCCCCGACGTCTTCGTGCATTACTCGGCTGTGAGCGGCTCAGGTTTCCGGTCCCTCGATGAGGGGCAGCGCGTGGAGTTCGAGATCGGCCAGGGACAGAAGGGTCCCCAGGCCCAGGACGTCCGCGTTCTCTGATCGCGACTTAGCTTCCGAAAGGCTCCGCACCGAACGGTGTGGGGCCTTTCCCTTGTTCAGGAGCTTTTCACTGCGCCGATCGCCTCAGGCGGGCTGGGCGCGCAGCGCGTCGAGCAGGCGGTGCAGTGCGGTAGTGGTCTCGGCGAGCGTCCCCGGATCGTCGGTCGAGGCGAGCCAGAGCGCGGCCTCGTTCATCGCGCCGGACAGCAGGTGGGTCAGCGGTTCGATCGGTCGCCGCGCGAGCACACCTTCCTCCACCAGCGTATGTAGCGCCTCGCCGAGGTGGCGGGCGGAATTGGCCTCGTCCATGGCTGGCCATTCGTGCCAGCCGAGTACCGCGGGGCCGTCCACGAGCATTATCCGCTGAATCTCCGGAGCGGTGCAGGTGGCCAGAAATGCCTCGCAGCCCGCGACCAGCCGGGACCAAGCGTCGGACTGGGCCTCCGCAGCCGTGGCGACCCGCTCGCCGACCTCTTGCCGTACCTGGTCGAGCACCGCTCGGAACAGCGCGGCTTTGCTGTCGAAGTTGTGGTAGAGCGCGCCTTTGGTCACCCCCGTTGCCGCGACTATCTCTCAAAGACCCACGGCGCCATACTCTTTCGCCGCGAAGAGTAGTCGGCTCATGCATGGGCATCCGCACCGAGGAATTCGGTCGGCGCCACTTCATCGTCGCCGACCCCGGCGGCGTGCTGATCGACGTGATCACCGAGGTTCCGCCGAGCCGGGAGTACGCCGAGCAGTTCAGTGCCGACTACATGGCCGAGAAGTTCGGGGCGAGCTGACCGTGCGTGACCGCCGGTGCGGAATGTCCCGTGTCGCCGTCGCCACGGGGGCGTTCCGACGATGTGGCGCGGATCACTGTCGGCTGGACCGGGCCACTAATAGCGCGAATCCGGTTCCGGCCTCGGATATCGCCGCCGCCATGGCTCCGATATTTACAGGGTCTGAACAACGAGGGAATCGGCAGTTATTCGGAAGCTCTATTGTTGAATGGTCCGCCTCGGGCGGGACGGCTGCCCGGGATTTCCGGGTAATCGGCGGTGGGCGAATTCTCAGAATATTCTCATAGAGTCCTTAGTTTAGAAAACGATTCGCGCCAGAGCACTGCCATGACCTGGTCAAACGACTAAAAGTGCAGCGTATTGCCATGATCGAGAGTGGCATGAATCACGATCGGTATGACGACGTGCCCTGCATCACTAATTATTCGAATTCCGTAACCGTCGCGGTCCGGCCCTCGATGTGCTCCATGTCAGCCAGTTCGACTGGGTAATATTCCGAGGAAAGGTATTTCCATGATCCCCGTTATCATCGACACCGGTAGCGCTGCTGTGAACGGTCTTTTCAACACCCTCGGCGCCGCGCTGCACGGTCTCGTCGACACTCTGTGGACGGGCTCCTTCGGCGGCCGCTGACCGACGTGACGGTCGAGGAGATCGACCGGTTCTCGCGCCGGCGGATGGCGTGATCGAGCGGGCCCCCGCACCGAGCTGGCGCGGGGGCCCGCCGCTGTCCGAGGTCCGCCACCCACCAACGGCACGGAGGTCGCAGAGGGCGCGCTGTGGCTGCCGACGTTCGCGCGAGTTCGGACCCGGGTGACGCTCGAGTGAGATCAGTTGCGAGCGCCGACGGTGGACATCCGGACGAGTTCGGCCGCAAGCTGCTCCGGATGGGTCAGCTGCGGGTAGTGCCCGGTGCCCTCGATCGAGATCGACTCCCTCGATGTCGGGATGGTGATCGGATCCGCGGAACCGTTGACGATTCGCACCGGCACATCGACCCGGTCGAGCAATGCGCGCAACTCCTCGCGCCGCGCGGAGGCGCTCGCGCGGCGCAGCGCGCCAATGGTTCGTGCGGCGACACCGGGTCTGCGTAGATTCGCCGCGGCGCTCGTGATCGCCGGGCTTTCGGGCACGCCGAGCCGTTTCGCCAAGGCGGCGGCCGAGATTCGGCGCAGTGCCGGTGTCATCAGCGGCGAGCGCAGCAGCATCCCGGCCCGTGGTTGCAAGAACGCGGGCGCCACCAGGACCACACCGGAGATCCGTTCCGGATGCTCGGCCGCGTAACGCAGCACCGGCCCGCAGCCGAGCGAATGGCCGACCAGCACCGGCCGGGTATGGACCGAGGCGAGCAACCGCGGCAGCGCCGCATCGATGTCGCCGGGCGCCGAACGCCCGAGCCCGGGAAGGTCGATGGCGAGACTCGGCCCGTCCAATTCGGCGCGCACCGTGTTCCAGGACTCGCCGTCCAGCGGAAGGCCGTGCGTCAAGACGTAAGCCGGACGTTCACGTTCACCGCTCACCCAGACGCCGTGGTCGAATCCGGCGGTCGGATCGTCCATCACCGCGCCGAAACGGCTGGCCACGAGATGATCGGCCCACGCGAGAATGGTCGCTTCGGTCGGCGGCATGGTGAGCCCGGCGCGTCGCGCGACCTCCTCCGCCGCGGAAGTGTCGTAGCGGTCGTCGGCGATGAAGGTCATCGTCTCCGGATCGGCGCCGGTCAACGCGCGGGGAAGCTTGGAGATCACGCCGGCCGGAATCGAGAACCGTGGTGCACGGACCCCCAGGTGGTCTGCCACCAGCCGAATCAGCTTCGGCAACACCGGAGTCGCTCCGTCGAGGACGGTGTAGGACCGGCCCGCGGTATCGGGGAGGGCGGGCAGGCTGATCAGGAAATCGGTGAAGTAGTCCAGGTCGACGATCGGCACGAAGGTCTCCGCGCCGCCGGGAATCGCCGGGAGCTTTCCATTCCACAGATCCTCGACCATGCTCGATAACCCGATGTACTGGCCGGGGCCGATCACACTGCTCGGGTTCGCGATGGTCAGCGCGACGCCGAGTTCGGCCGCGCGCCGACGCAGCAGCGGATCCGACTCGAACTTGGACGCGCCGTACGCGCCGTTCTCGTAATGCTGTTCCTCGGATTCCTCGACGGTGATCCGGTATCCCGTGATGTGCACGACGCGCCGGAGGTCCGGCAGGGCTGCCGCCCAGTCGAGCACGCGCAGCGCCCCGGTGACATTGACCGCGTACGCGTCCTCGGGCGCGAGTCCGAAGGCGAAGCGGGCCGCGCAGTTGTACACGTCGCGGATGCCGGAGGAGTCGAATCCGGCGGGCAGGCCGAGATCCGGCGCGGTGACATCGCACGCGACGATCTCCAGCCTGCTCGCCTCCACTCCGCGTCTGCGCAGCCAGCCGGTGAGCCGCTCCTCGCTCCCCGGCCGCAATGCGGCGGCGACGGAATGTCCCTGCGCGAGCAAGCGGGCGACCGCGTTGCGGCCGAGGAATCCCGCGGCGCCGAACACGATGCTGTCGGACATGAGATGCTCCTTGCTAGACCGGTCTACATATTCTGTGGACCTGCGAAAAGATGGGTGTGGGGCTATTGGGTTCAGAGCAGGTTGCGCAGGGTGCGCTCCACCCGTTCCAGGGGTTCGCGGCTGCGTTGCGCACGAGCCAGTAGGAGCGCGCCTTCGACCATCGCGAGCACCCCGGCGGCCAAGTCGTCGGCGTCGTCACGGCCGTCGGCCCGCAGGCGGATGCGCAACGCCTCCTCCCATGCCGTGTAGGCGGCGGCGCACTCGGCTTGGATCGGGTCGTTCGCGGCCGCCACGTCCAGGGCGACCGTGGCGACCGGGCAGCCCTGCTGCCAGTCGGAGGCTTCCAGGCGATCGCCGAACGCTTGCAGCAGCCTGGTCGCCGCCGCGGCGGTATCGCCGGGCTCGATGGTGTCGATCAGCGCCGCGATGTCCTTGCCCGCCTGGGCGATCGCCACCGCGACCAATTCGTCCTTGCCGCCGGGGAAGTGGAAGTACAACGAGCCACGCGGCGCGCCACTGGTCGCGAGGATCTGGTTGAGGCCCGCGCCGTAGTAGCCGTGCCGCTCGACCAGCGCCCGCGTCGCGTCGACCAGTTTGCCGCGGGTCTCGGTGCCTTTCACGCCCATGCCAAGACTGTAGACCGGTCTGCATATTTTTGCCAGCGTGGTGACTGAGGACAGCCGCCTACCAGGTGGTAGGAGCGGCCGAAACCGCGCGCACTAAGCTGGTCGGCGGAAATTGCCGACCCCATTCCCCAGGAGTAACCCACGTGAGCCAAGCAGGCCGTCCTGTAGTTCTGATCGCCGACAAGCTCGCCCAGTCGACCGTCGACGCGCTCGGTGACGGTGTCGAGGTTCGGTGGGTCGACGGTCCCGACCGGCCGGCCCTGCTGGCCGCGGTGCCCGAAGCCGACGCGCTGCTCGTACGCTCGGCGACCACGGTCGACGCCGAGGTCCTGGAAGCCGGGAAGAACCTGAAGATCGTCGCCCGCGCCGGCGTCGGCCTGGACAATGTCGACGTGCCCGCCGCCACCGAGCGCGGCGTCATGGTCGTGAACGCACCCACCTCGAACATCCACACCGCCGCCGAGCACGCGGTCACCCTGCTGCTGTCCGCCGCGCGCCAGATCCCCGCCGCCGACGCCACCCTGCGCGAGCACACCTGGAAGCGCAGCAAGTTCAACGGTGTGGAGATCTTCGGCAAGACCGTCGGCGTGGTCGGTCTCGGCCGCATCGGTCAGCTCTTCGCCGCGCGCCTGGCCGCCTTCGAGACCAAGGTCGTCGCCTACGACCCGTACGTCTCACCGGCGCGCGCCGCGCAGCTCGGCATCGAGCTGCTGCCCCTCGACGAACTGCTCGAGCGCGCCGACCTGATCTCCATCCACCTGCCGAAGACCCCCGAGACCAAGGGCATCATCGGCAAGGAGGCCATCGCCAAGACCAAGCCGGGCGTGATCATCGTCAACGCCGCCCGCGGCGGCCTGGTCGACGAGGCCGCGCTGGCCGAGGCGATCAAGTCCGGTCACGTGCGCGCCGCCGGCTTGGACGTCTTCGAGACCGAGCCGTGCACCGACAGCCCGCTGTTCGATCTGCCGCAGGTCGTCGTGACCCCGCACCTGGGCGCCTCCACCTCCGAGGCCCAGGACCGCGCGGGCACCGACGTCGCCAAGTCGGTGCTGCTGGCTCTGGCCGGGGAGTTCGTGCCCGGCGCGGTGAACGTCACCGGCGGCACCGTCAGCGAAGAGGTCGCGCCGTGGCTGGACATCGTGCGCAAGCAGGGTGCCCTGCTCGGCGCGCTGTCCAACGAGCTGCCGGTCAGCGTCGAGGTCCAGGTGCGCGGCGAGCTGGCCTCCCAGGAGGTCGGCGTGCTGGAGCTGTCCGCGCTGCGCGGCATCTTCTCCGCGCACGTCGAGGACCAGGTCACCTTCGTCAACGCGCCGGCCCTGGCCAAGGACCGCGGGATCAGCACCCAGGTCGCCACGGCGTCGGAGAGCCCGAGCCACCGCAGCGTGGTCGACCTGCGCGCCGTCTTCGGCGACGGCTCCACCCTGAACGTGGCGGGCACGCTGACCGAGCCGCAGCTGGTGGAGAAGATCGTCAACATCAACGGCCGCAACTACGACATGCGCGCCGAGGGCCTCAACCTGGCCATCCTGAACTACGAGGACAGGCCGGGCGCGCTGGGCAAGATCGGCACCAAGCTCGGCGAGGCCGGGATCGACATCCTGGCCGCGCAGCTGACCCAGGACGTGGACAAGGAAGGCGCGACCGTGGTGCTGCGGGTCGCCCGCGAGGTGCCCGGCGATGTGCAGGCCGCGATCGCCGAGTCGGTCGGCGCGGGCAAGATCGTCCTGGTCGATCTGTTCTGATCGGATCGGGGGTCACCCCCCGAGAGCGGAGAAGCTGACGCCGCGCGCGACGAATTCGTGCGCGGCGTCGCTTGTCGGTCGGCCCGTGGCCCCGTGCCTATTGGTCGGGACGTGACCGGTGCCTGTCGGTCGGGACGTGAGCGGTGCCTGTCGGTCGGGACGTGAGCGGTGCCTGTCGGTCGGGACGTGAGCGGTGCCTGTCGGTCGGGACGTGAGCGGTGCCTGTTTGCCGGTCCCGGATCGGCCTCTGTAGCTCCCTCCGGGTCCGCCCAGCCGGTCCGCTCTCATGTATGTGCGGTGCGCCCTTCGTGTCCGCCGCCCAATTCTCGATCGTCCGGCCGCGCCGAGTACCGTGACGGTGCTGCGGTCACCCGGCCGGAATGTCGTGTTCACCCGACGGTCGAACCACGTGCCGCATCTCGTGGCGGCCGCGACCGGCAAACATCGAACGGAGCATTTGTCATGAAGCTTGCTGTCATCCCGGGTGACGGGATCGGGCCCGAGGTCATCGCCGAGGCGCTCAAGGTGCTCGACGTGGTCGTGCCCGGTGTCGAGAAGACCGAATACGACCTCGGCGCGCGGCGCTACCACGCGACCGGCGAGATCCTGCCGGACTCGGTGCTGCCCGAGCTGAAGCAGCACGACGCGATCCTGCTCGGCGCGATCGGTGATCCGTCGGTGCCCAGCGGCGTGCTCGAACGCGGGCTGCTGCTGCGCACCCGGTTCGCGCTGGATCACCACGTGAACCTGCGGCCGTCCAAACTGTTCCCCGGCGTGACCAGCCCGCTGGCGGGCAACCCCGACATCGACTTCGTAGTGGTCCGCGAAGGCACCGAGGGGCCTTACACCGGGACCGGCGGCGCGATCCGCGTCGACACCCCGCACGAGGTGGCGACCGAGGTGAGCACCAACACCCGGTTCGGCATCGAGCGCGTGGTGCGGTACGCCTTCGCCAAGGCGCAGGCCCGGCGCAAGCACCTGACGCTGGTGCACAAGACCAACGTGCTCACCTTCGCCGGCTCGCTCTGGCAGCGCACCGTGGACGAGGTCGCGGCCGAGTTCCCCGATGTCACAACGGCTTACCAGCACATCGACGCGGCGACCATCCACCTGGTCAACGATCCCGGCCGGTTCGACGTGATCGTCACCGACAATCTCTTCGGCGACATCATCACCGACCTGGCCGCCGCCGTGAGTGGCGGCATCGGCCTGGCCGCCAGCGGCAATATCGACGCCTCGGGGACGAACCCGAGCATGTTCGAGCCGGTGCACGGCAGCGCCCCCGACATCGCCGGCCAGTCCAAGGCCGACCCGACCGCCGCGATCCTCTCGGTCTCCCTGCTGCTGAACCATCTCGGTGACACCGAGGCCGCCACCCGCATCGAGTCCGCGGTGGCCAAGGATCTCGCTTCTCGCTCCGGCGGCGCGTCGACGGTGGAGGTCGGCGACCGCATCGCCGCCGCCGTCTGACATCGACGCACCCGAAGGTCCCGCCTCCGATCCGGGAGCGGGACCTTCACTTGTCCGGGCCCTTTGCTTGTCGTCTCGGGTCGGTATCAGGCGACCGTCGCTCGCCGGTGTTCCGGCGGCATACGTCTCTCGAGGTGGGCGCCACCGTCCTCGGCGGCTCCGCTGGCCGCCGTCACGGACTTCGTGTCCGCGCCTCTCTCCGGTCGGCATCGCGGTGTCCACATGCCGCTATGGCGCGAGGTTGGCGTAGGGCCCCGCGCTGCCCATCCCCTGGGCGCCGCGGATGGCCCAGCGGCACCGACGTTCGGCGACGCGGGCGCGGGCAAGTGGAACCTCGACCTCGGGGGACGTCGATCCCCTGCTCACTCGTGGTATCTGTTCGTCGGCGGGAGAGGTTGCGGGACAGGCTTATTCGGGGTCAGCGGGTACCAGTGGGACGGCGGCTACCGCTGCTGCGGCGGCGAGGAGGAAGGCGGCGGGGAAGCCGCTCGCGGTGATGAGTGCGCCGGATACGGGAGGGATGGCGGCCATGGCCAGGTTCTGTCCGGTGTTCTGGATGCCGAGGCCGCGACCGCTCCAGTAGGGGCCCGCGATTTCGGCCACCGCCGTGAAGGCCAGTCCGTTGTCGGAGACGGTGATCACGGACGCGGCGATCAGCAGCGGGATGGCGGCCCACCACCAGTGGGTCCACGCGGTCATGGCCAAGGCCGCCATCGAGAGCACCGCGGCGATCGCGACCGTGCGCAGTGGGCCCATCCGGCTGCCGACCCGATCCGACCACGCGCCCGCGCCGATGCGGCCGAGCGCGCCGAGAATCTGCGTGAATGTCACCAGCGCGCCCGCGGCGGCCAGCGACCAGCCGACGTCGCGGTGCAGCCACAGCAGCGCGAACGTCCACACGGTGCCCTGGGGCACGACGAGCAGCACCGACACCAAGTGGATGCGCCAAAGGGTGGCGTCATCGCGATAAGGGTTGGCGCGCAAGGCCGGATCGGCGGCGGAACGCGCGGGGCGCGGCGGATCGACGATGCCCGTCAGGCAGCCGAGGGCCGCCAGGCCCGCCATGAGCGCGGGAACCAGAATGGCCGCGGGCACACCGTAGGCAGCGGCCATCGCGGGAATCGCCAACGCGCCGACGCCGACCCCGAGTGGCTGCGCGGTCTGCCGGATCCCCATCGCCAGTCCGCGCCGATGCGGTGGGAACCAGCCGACGATCACCCGCCCGCTGGCGCCGTTCGTACTGGCCGCCCCGATACCGCCGAGGAACAGCAGCGCGCCCAAGGCGATGTGGTCGGTGGTCGCCGCCGCTGCGCATCCCGCCGCCAGCATCAGCAGCGGGCCGCCGACCAGCACCTTGCGCTCGCCGACCCGATCGACCACGTAACCCCACGCGATGAGCGTGCACACCAGTCCGACGGTCGGCATGGCCACCAGCAGGCCTGCCGTGGCCAGCGGCATGCCGCGGTCGGTCAGCGCGGGGAGCAGGAACGGCACACCGTGGATGAACACCGCGCTGGAGGCTTGGGCGAAGACGCCGAGACCCAGCATGGACCAGCGCCGAACCTCGTCGATCTGGGTCTCGGTCGCCATCGGCCTCACCTCAAAATCTCAATATTTGGGATTAAATTCCCACTTTGTGAACCTCGGTGCTCACCGTACACCCGCGCCGCCGCGCGCATCGACGGCTGCGGCTGTCGGACTGCTCACAGTGCGGTCGCCGGAGCGGCTCGGAAAATTCCGTACCACTCGGTCGGGCGCGTTCGGGCAGGTGGCGGTGGGTCGATAGACTGCCGGGCATGCGTCTAGGTCGAGTTGCCAGTCCCGATGGGGTCGCCTTCGTGAGCATCGAAGGCGACGTAAGCGACAGTGTTGGTGGGAATGCGGGCCTGCGCGTGGCGGGGTCGGCGATCGCCAAGGAGATCGCGGAACACCCGTTCGGCACACCGACGTTCACCGGCCGGAGCTGGCCGCTGGCCGACGTGCGCTTGCTCGCCCCGATCCTGGCCAGCAAGGTGGTCTGCGTCGGCAAGAACTACGCCGCCCATGCCGCCGAAATGGGCGGTCCCGCACCGGAAGACCCGGTCATCTTCCTCAAGCCGAACACCGCGATCGTCGGGCCGAACGCCCCGATCATCCTGCCGCCCAGCGCTTCTCAGGTCGACTACGAGGGAGAGCTGGCCATCGTCATCGGCCGCCCGTGCAAGGACGTGCCCGCCGCCCGCGCGCTGGACGTCGTCCTCGGCTATACCGTCGCCAACGACGTGACCGCCCGGGACCAGCAGCGCCACGACGGCCAGTGGACCAGGGCGAAGGGCTACGACACGTTCTGCCCGCTGGGTCCGTGGATCGAAACCACTGTCGACCCTTCGGATCTGGAGATCGTCACCGAGCTCGACGGCGAAGTGCGCCAACGCAGCCGCACTTCGCTTCTGCTGCACGACATTCCGAAGCTCATCGAGTGGGTCACCACCGTGATGACGCTGCTGCCCGGTGACGTGATCCTCACCGGCACCCCCGAGGGCGTCGGCCCGATGCAGGACGGGCAGCAGGTGTCGGTGACCGTCGATGCGATCGGAACGCTCACCAATCCCGTTGCCGCCAAACGCTGATCGAAAGAGAGCCATGACTGAAGTACGGGTCCGATTCTGCCCGTCGCCGACCGGAACACCGCACGTCGGCCTGATCCGGACGGCGCTGTTCAACTGGGCCTACGCCCGCCATCACGGTGGCACATTCGTCTTTCGTATCGAAGACACCGATGTCGCACGCGATTCCGAGGAGTCCTACCGGGCGATTATCGACGCGCTGCGCTGGCTCGGCCTCACTTGGGACGAGGGCCCGGAGGTCGGCGGGCCCTATGAACCGTATCGCCAGTCGCAGCGAAAAGATCTGCATCTGGACGTGGTCCGGCGTTTGCTGGAGGCCGGGGAAGCATATGAATCATTCTCCACGCCAGAGGAAGTCGAGGCTCGCCACCGGGCTGCTGGACGCGACCCGAAGCTCGGTTACGACAACTACGACCGCGACCTGACGCCCGAGCAAATCGAGTCGTACCGAGCCGAGGGGCGACCCGCCGTGATCCGGCTGCGAATGCCCGACGAGGACCTTTCCTGGCACGATCTGGTGCGCGGCGAGACCACGTTCAAGGCGGGCTCCGTGCCGGATTTCGCGCTCACCCGCGGTACCGGCGACCCGCTGTACACCCTGGTCAACCCGGTCGACGACGCGCTGATGCGGATCACCCACGTGCTGCGCGGTGAGGACCTGCTCTCCTCCACCCCGCGGCAGCTCGCGCTGTATGCCGCACTGCGCCGGATCGGAGTTACCGATTTCACGCCGGAGTTCGGTCATCTGCCCTTCGTCATGGGGCAGGGCAACAAGAAGTTGTCCAAGCGTGATCCTGAGTCGAATCTATTCGCCCACCGCGACCGCGGATTCATTCCCGAGGGTTTGCTGAATTATCTCGCGCTACTCGGCTGGGGCCTCTCCGAAGACCGCGACGTGTTCACGATGACGGAGATGGTGGAAGCCTTCGATATTTCGAAAGTAAATTCGAATCCGGCCCGTTTCGACCAGAAGAAGGCGGACGCGCTCAACGCCGAACACATCCGGTTGCTGGAGCCGGGCGATTTCACACACCGGCTTCGGGAGTATCTCACCGAGCACGGTCATATCGGTGCGGAAATCGATGAGAAGGTGTTCGCCGCGGCAGCCGCGCTCGTGCAGACCAGGATCGTCGTGTTGGCGGACGCCTGGGAACTGTTGCGTTTCTTGTTCGCACCCGCGGATGAGTTCGCGATCGACCCCGCCGCGGGCGCCAAGAATCTCGGGCCCGACGCCACCGAGGTATTGCAAGCCGCTATTGCCGCGGTAACACCGTTGCCGGAGTGGACGACCCCGGCGATCGAAGAGTCGCTGAAAAAGGCGCTCATCGAAGATCTGGGGCTGAAACCGCGCAAGGCCTTCGCGCCGGTACGGGTCGCGGTGACCGGATCGCATATCAGCCCGCCGCTGTACGAGTCGCTGGAACTGCTCGGCCGGGACGTCACCCTGGACCGGCTGCGCTCGGCGCTGAGCTGGACAGCACCGGGCGAAGCGGGGTCGTAACGCCGAAAATATGGCTTTGACCAGGCGATTTGTAGTAGACCGGTAGCCGTTTGGTACTCTTCTTCTCGGCCCGGAACACGGTCTCGAGTCATCCAGACGCGAGGCGGAACGACCTGGTCATTGGGGTATGGTGTAATTGGCAACACAGCTGATTCTGGTTCAGCCATTCTAGGTTCGAGTCCTGGTACCCCAGCGGAGAGTGTTGTTCGACTTCGGTACGCGGCCGAAATCATGACAGCAACCGGCGATTTGGTCGCCGAGCTTCGGCCGGTTAAACTGGCCGAGCCTCCTGATCGAAAGATCACCACGGCGCTCCTCACGGCAGTGAGAAGCAGTCCTGGCCCCGTCGTCTAGCGGCCTAGGACGCCGCCCTCTCAAGGCGGTAGCGCGGGTTCGAATCCCGTCGGGGCTACACGAGTCGAAGGCCCATGCCCACAAGGGTGTGGGCCTTTCTCGTTTCGCTATGTCTTGTGGGGGTGCAACCCCCACACCCACCTGAGGCTCGCCCGGACCCCCACCCGGGGGGCTTCGCCCCGGGGCCCCGGCTGGGGGCTTTGCCCCCTGGCCCCCCTGTTGGAGGGCTCGCCTCGGTTCCCCTGTTGTAGGGGTTCGTCTCCGGTTCCGCCTGTTGTAGGGGTTCGTCTCCGGTTCCGCCTGTTGTAGGGGTTCGTCTCCAGTTCCCCTGTTGGAGGGCTTCGCCCGGGGCGGTTGCGGGAGCTTGCTCCGGATCGTTTCGGCCGGCGGGGGCGAAACGAAAGGCCCGCCAGCGATCTTGCTGGAGGGCCTTCGTCGTGGTTGCGGACTATCCGCTCTTGCGCCGGAATTCCCGCTTGTGGGCGGCCGCGGTGTGTGCCGCGGACGCCTTGGACCGTCCGTCGAGGTGGTCGGCCGCGCGGGCGTGCTGCTGGTTCTTGCGCTCCAGTGCCTCCCGGAATTTGCGCTTCACCTCGTCGGAGCCATTGGACTTATCCGAATCCGCCATCGCCTGCTCCTCGTCGTCGCGGCCGTGCAGCGCGCCTCGCGGGCGGCGATGCACGGCCGATTCATGTCGAACACCTCGACACTAATGGACGCTGTCGGACGTAGTCCGTCCTAAGTCCGCGCACGGCCGGAGCGAAGGCGCGGTGGTACGCACGACGCGCACGGCCGGAGCGAAGGCATGGAGGTACGCACGACGCGCACGGCCGGAGCGAAGGCATGGAGGTACGCACGACGCGCACGGCCGGAGTGAAGGCGCGGTGGTACGCACGACGCGCACGGCCGGAGCGAAGGCATGGAGGTACGCATAACGCGCACGGCCGGAGCGAAGGCATGGAGGTACGCAGAACGCGCACGGCCGGAGCGAAGGCATGGAGGTACGCAGAACGCGCACGGCCGGAGCGAATGCGGAGGTACGCCTATCCCATGCGAGGTGGTTGTGTCAGTTGGATTCCGGGCGCGGCGTGCTGCCCGAGCGTGCTTTGTTCAGTCCAGCGCGTGCGCGGTGGTCCCGCCGAGCGGCATGGGTGGGAGGCCGAGCTTGCGGTGATCCCAACTGCGCGTGCGCTCGGGCACGACGCGGACGGCGACCCGTTTGTGCAGCATGGACTCCACCATCGGGCGCACGTCCTCGCTGTAGGGGCCGGTGTAGCGCTCCCAGACGCTCACGCCGACGGCGAAGAGTTTCTCGGCGTCCTCGACGATCTCGGCCCGGCCTTCGATCGAGACCCCCCGCAGCTGGTCGTAGGTGTCACCGGCCTCGACCAGGCAGGAGACCCGCGGATCGCGGCGCAGGTTCACCGCCTTCTGCGACTTGGCCTTGGTCTCGAACCAGATCTCGCCGTCGATGAGCGCGTACCACATCGCGGTCAGGTGCGGCGTGCCCGTCGGGCCGATGGTCGCCAGCGTGGCGATCCGGCTGCTCTGCAGGAACTCGGTGATCTCGGTGTCGGACATCACGATCTGTGCCCGTTGGTTGACTCCCATGGGCCAACTCTAGAGAGTTCGAACTGAAACGCGTTACAGGCGCTTGTGCAACGCCTCGGCGGCCGCGACCAGATCCGCCGCCCAGCGCGCGCCCGGCCTGCGGCCCATCCGATCGATCGGGCCCGACACCGACACCGCCGCGACCACGGTGCCCCCCGCGTCGCGCACCGGCGCGGAAACGCTTGCCACACCGGCCGCCCGCTCGGCGGCGCTCTGGGCCCAGCCGCGCTTGCGCACCTCGGCCAGTGCGCGCTCGCCGAATACCGCGTCGGCCAGGATGGTGCGCTGGAGTTCCGGGTCGGCCCACGCCAGCAAGACTTTGGCCGCCGAGCCCGCGGTGAGCGGAAGCCGAGATCCGACCGGAACGGTGTCGCGAAGGCCGACGGGGGGTTCCAGCGCCGCGACGCACACGCGCGCGTTGCCGTCGCGGCAGTAGAGCTGGACGCTTTCGCCGGTGATCTCGCGCAGGCGGGGCAGAATGGCCGACGCGGCCTCCAGGAGCGGGTCATTGGCGCTGGTCGCGAGCTCGGCCAGGGCGGGTCCGGGGCGCCACGTCCCGTTGCTGTCGCGGGCGAGCAGGCGATGCACCTCCAATCCGACGGCGAGACGATGCGCGGTGGCGCGGGGCAGGCCGGTGCGCGCGCACAGCTCGTTGAGACCGGAGGGATGCTCGGCTACGGCGTACAGGACCGCCACTGCTTTGTCGAGGACGCCGATGCCGCTATGCTGTCTCATAGAACGATACTAGCGTCTCGGATGCTGAGAAATCCACCAACGCGGATTCCGGTCATCAGCGTTCCGACCAGGCGTAGCTATCCCAACTTGTGCAACCGTCGCCGCATCGAAGTCCAGATCGCGGAACGGCTGCTTCGTCCGAAAGGTGATCGACTATGGCCGAACCGCGCACGCTGGCCGAGAAGGTATGGGACCAGCATGTCGTCGCTCGCGGGGAGGGTGAGGGTGCCTCGCGCGAGCCGGACCTGATCTACATCGACCTGCACCTCGTCCACGAGGTGACCAGTCCGCAGGCCTTCGACGGGCTGCGCGCCGCGGGTAGGCCGGTGCGACGGCCGGATCTCACGATCGCGACCGAGGACCACAACGTGCCGACGATCGATATCGACAAGCCGATCGCCGACCCCATTTCGCGCACCCAGGTGGAGACGCTGCGGCACAACTGCGCGGAATTCGGTGTGCGGCTGCATCCCATGGGCGACCTGGACCAGGGCATCGTGCACGTGGTCGGCCCGCAGCTCGGCCTGACCCAGCCGGGAATGACGGTGGTCTGCGGCGACAGCCACACCTCGACGCACGGCGCGTTCGGCGCGCTGGCGATGGGTATCGGCACCTCCGAGGTCGAGCATGTGCTTGCCACCCAGACCCTCTCGCTGCGCCCGTTCAAGACGATGGCGATCACCGTCGACGGCGCCTTGCCCCCCGGCGTGACGAGCAAGGACCTGATCCTGGCCGTCATCGCGAAGATCGGCACGGGCGGCGGGCAGGGTTATGTCCTGGAGTACCGGGGCGAGGCCATCCGGGCCATGTCCATGGAGGCCCGAATGACGATCTGCAACATGTCCATCGAGGCGGGCGCTCGGGCCGGCATGATCGCCCCGGACGAGACGACCTACGAATTCCTCAAAGGGCGCCCACACGCCCCGCAGGGCGCCGACTGGGACGCAGCGGTGGCCGCCTGGGAGGCGCTGAAGACCGACGCGGACGCGGTTTTCGACGCCGAGGTGCACATCGACGCCTCCGCGCTGACCCCGTTCGTCACCTGGGGCACCAATCCGGGCCAGGGCGCCCCCCTGGGCGAGGCGGTGCCCGACCCGGCCGCGATCGCCGACGAGGTGGCCCGCGAGTCCGCGGAGAAAGCGCTGCGTTACATGGACTTGGAGCCGGGTACTCCACTTCGGGAAGTGCCGATCGACACCGTATTCGTCGGTTCGTGCACCAACGGACGCATTGAGGATTTGCGTGCGGTGGCCGGGATTTTGAAGGGACGTCATGTCGCCGACGGCGTGCGAATGTTGGTTGTACCGGGGTCGATGCGGGTTCGCGCACAGGCGGAAAAAGAAGGACTCGGTGAGATTTTCACCGCGGCGGGCGCCGAATGGCGGCAGGCGGGCTGCTCAATGTGCCTGGGAATGAATCCGGACCAGCTCGCGCCCGGCCAGCGTTGTGCCTCCACCTCGAACCGCAACTTCGAAGGAAGGCAGGGCAAAGGCGGCCGTACGCACCTGGTTTCTCCCCTCGTAGCGGCCGCGACGGCGGTCCGTGGAACCCTGTCCTCGCCTGCGGATCTGGACTGACCGGCCCCGATTCCCTCAATCAAACCCAGGAGATTCGTTATGGAAGCCTTCACCGTGCACAAGGGCATCGGGGTGCCGCTGCGCCGCTCCAATGTCGATACCGATCAGATCATCCCCGCCGTCTACCTGAAGCGGGTGACTCGTACGGGATTCGAGGACGGGTTGTTCGCCGCATGGCGCACCGATCCCGACTTCATTCTCAACATCGAGCCATACAACAGGGGTAGTGTGCTGGTCGCGGGTCCGGATTTCGGTACCGGATCCTCGCGTGAGCACGCAGTTTGGGCGCTGTCGGACTACGGCTTTCGGGTGGTCATCTCGTCCCGGTTCGCCGACATCTTCCGCGGCAATGCGGGTAAGGGCGGGCTGGTGGCCGCTCAGATGTCACAGAACGATGTCGAAATGCTCTGGAAGTTGCTCGAGGAACAGCCCGGCTTGGAATTGGTTGTGGACCTCCGGGCGCGCACTGTGGCGGCTGGAACCGTCGTGTTGCCGTTCGATATTGATGACTACACCAGGTGGCGTCTGCTGGAGGGATTGGACGACATCGGGCTGACGCTGCGGCAGGAAGACGCCATCGACCGGTTCGAAAAGGCAAGGCCAACATGGAAACCCGCCACCCTCCCGGCACATATTTCGCAGACGTAATCACCCCTGGCGGTTAGCTGGGCAGCCTGAGTTGCGGTAGCTGGACGTGTGCTAAACCACATGAATTTTGGCGTGGCACATAGACTCTTGCCCAAAGTGGGTTTACCGTGGTACCTAGTCGGTCCGACGACGGGCCATTAGTCTGCGGAGGATTCAATGAACAAGGCGGAACTGATCGACGTTCTGACCGAAAAGTTGGGTACGGACAGGCGCACGGCCACCGCGGCAGTCGAGCATGTGGTCGACACCATCGTGCGCGCGGTGCACAAGGGTCAGAGCGTCACAATCACCGGATTCGGTGTGTTCGAACAGCGCAAGCGTGCGGCTCGAGTCGCCAGGAACCCGCGCACCGGCGAAACCGTGAAGGTGAAGCCCACATCGGTGCCCGCGTTTCGTCCTGGCGCTCAATTCAAGGCGGTGATCGCGGGTAAGCAGAAGCTGGCCGCGACCGGCCCTGCCGTCAAACGCGGTGTGGGTGCGCCGGTGGCCGCGAAGAAGGCGGCGGCGAAGAAGACGGCGGCGAAGAAGACCGCCGCGAAGAAGGCGACCCCCACCAAGGCGCCTGCCAAGACCACGGCGCGCAAAGCCGCGGCCAAGGCACCGGCGAAGACCACCGCCCGCAAGACCGCGGCCAAGAAGGCGCCCGCGAAGAAGACCGCGGTCGCGAAGAAGGCCCCGGCAAAGAAGACGGCCACCAAGGCCTCGGCGGCCAAGAAGACCACCGCCGCCAAGAAGACCGTCGCCAAGAAGGCACCTGCGAAGAAGACCGCGGCCAAGAAGGCCCCGGCTCGTCGCGCCCGCTGATCTCGAGCCACCGCCGGATCGGCGCCGAATGCGCGGCCCCGAAGACTGGGCCCATTCGCCTCAACGTCGAGACGGCCCCGGGAAACACCCGGGGCCGTTTTCGGATGTTCGTAACCAGTAGCTGCCGGCGGTAGGCGGTGCTCGCCACCCGGCGGGCCGTCTAATGTTGTCGGTCCTTCACAGCGTAGGCCGACAGCGATCGATCCAGATGGTCGGCGGCCACCAAGCGTTGCCCGACGAATGACAGCACCCACACACTGCCCTTGCGGTTGCGCGCCGACTGCAGCGCGACGCCGTCTCGTTCGGCCAGCCACCCCAGCAGGTCCGGGATCACCTTTCCCTGACTGCATACGACGCGAACGGCCTTGTCGGACACGATGTTTCGAAAACGCTCTCGGGCCTTGTCCGGGTCGGCGGTGTAGCCTTGCTCGGAAAGCAGTGGCTCGACGGCGATTTCGGCGTCGAGCCGCTCGGCCAGCGGCGCCATCGTCTGCACGCACCGCAGCGGATCGGCCGAGTAGATCTCGGATGCCTTGAACGCCAGGAGATTCGGCACCAGCGCCTGTGCCTGTTCCTTGCCGTCGCGATCGAGCGGGCGCTGCTCGTCGGGTCCGGTGAAGCGATCCCTGCGGCCCGCTTTCGCGTGCCGCACCAGCAGCAGGGTGCTGGTGCGCGCGGGCAGGCGGGTGAAGGCGCGCACCACTTGGCGGTCCATCGGATACGACAGCTGGTCCATCACGCGGTCGAGCGGGTACCAGCTGAGCACGTCCACCTCGGAATTGGCCGCGAACTCCCCGCCGACCAGTTCGGCGGCCCAGTAGTCGACCCGTTTCAGCTTGCGATGGCCGGGAATCGGGTAGGTCACGTGGCCGAGGTAGCGGCCGAGCTTGCCCTCCAGCCCGGTTTCCTCGCGGACCTCACGGACGGCGGCCAGCACCGGGGTCTCGCCGGGGTCCAGCTTGCCTTTCGGCAGGGACCAGTCCCCGTACTTGGGGCGGTGGACGACCGCGATCTCCACCGTTCCCTGTGCGGTTACCCGCCACAGCACCGCTCCCGCGGCGTGGATATTGGCGGTGACGCGGGGATCCCAGAACGGGCCCCCCTCCTGTTCGAATCCGGTTTCCCCGCTCACTGCTGTTCGGGTCTCCGCAGCCGCATCAAGAACTCCTGATGGTCTCTGATCTTGTCGCCGTTTCCGGATACCCCCGAGACGCTGCCGGTGGACGGCGAGGCACGCCAGGTGCCATCGGGCTGCAGCACCCAGCAGCGCGTCGTCGGTGACAGCGCCGAGTCGAACACGTCGCCGAGCTGCTCGGTCAGCCGCGGATCCTTCACCTGCGCCATCACCTCGACCCTGCGGTCGAGATTGCGGTGCATCATGTCGGCGCTGCCGATCCAGTACTCGTCCTGCGCCTGGAAGTGCAGGACGCGCGAGTGCTCCAGGAACCGGCCCAGGATCGAGCGCACCTCGATGTTCTCGCTCATGTCCGGCACGCCGGGCCGGAGCGCGGAGATACCGCGCACCACGATCCGCACCGGCACGCCCGCCTGCGAGGCTCGGTACAGCGCGTCGATAATCTCCTCGTCGACGATCGCATTGGCCTTCAGCCGGATTCGGGCGTCGTATCCTTCGGACGCCAGCTCGGTTTCGCGCTGGATGCGCTCGATGATGCCCGAGCGGACGCCGTGCGGGGCGACAAGCAGGTTGCGGTAGTTCTCTTTTCGCGAGTAACCGGTCAGCGAATTGAACAGATCGGTCAGGTCGGCGCCGATTTCCGGTGCGGCGGTGAGCAATCCGACGTCCTCGTAGAGGCGGGCGGTCTTCGGGTTGTAGTTGCCGGTCCCGATGTGGCAGTAGCGGCGGATCGTCGCGCCCTCCCGGCGCACCACCAGGCAGGTCTTGCAGTGCGTCTTGAGGCCGATCAGGCCGTACACGACGTGCACGCCCGCCTGCTCCAGCGCGCGCGCCCATTTGATGTTGGCCTGCTCGTCGAAGCGCGCCTTGATCTCCACCAGGGCGACGACCTGCTTGCCCGCCTCGGCGGCGTCGATCAGCGTGTTGACGATCGGGGAGTCGCCGGAGGTGCGGTAGAGCGTCTGCTTGATCGCGAGCACCTGCGGGTCGGCGGCGGCCTGTTCGATGAACCGCTGCACGCTGGTGGAGAACGAGTCGTACGGGTGGTGCACCAGCACGTCGCCCTCGCGCAGCGCCGCGAACACGTTGCGCGGCGTCTCGCGCTCGCCGAACGCGGGGGGCGTCGCGGGGACGTACGGGGTGTCCTTCAGATTCGGCCGGTCCACGCCGTACACCTGCCAGAGGCAGGACAGATCGAGCAGGCCGGGCACCTGGACGACGTCGGCGGGGTCGACATCCAGCTCACGCAGGAGCAGATCGAGCATGTGCTCGGTCATGTCGTCGGAGACCTCCAGCCGCACCGGCGAACCGAACCGGCGCCGGGCCAGTTCGCGTTCCAGCGCTTGGAGCAGGTCCTCGTCGCGGTCCTCGTCGACCTCGAAATCGGCGTTGCGGGTGATCCGGAACGAGTGGTGCTCGACCACCTCCATGCCGGGGAACAACAGGTCCAGATGTGCGGCGATGAGCGCCTCCATCGGCAGGAAAGCCGCGATTGGCGAGCCCGATTCGGTGCGGCGCACGCGGACGAACCGGTCGACGTTGTCGGGCACCTTGACGCGCGCGAAATGCTCGCCGCCGGTGGTGGAGTCCTTCACCGTCACGGCGAGATTGAGACTCAGCCCGCTGATGTAGGGGAAGGGGTGCGCCGGGTCCACCGCGAGCGGCGTGAGGACCGGGAAGACCTGATCCTGGAAGTAGCCCGAGAGGCGCTGGCGTTCGTCGTCGTCCAGGTCGGACCAGTCGATGATGGCGATGCCCTCGGCGGTCAGCGCGGGCAGCACGCTGTCGAGGAAGACGCGGGCATGCCGCACCGCGATCTCCTGGGTGCGCGCGGCGATCAGCTCCAGTTGCTCGCCGGGGGAGCGGCCGTCGGCCGAGCGCACGAGCAGACCGGTCTCGGCGCGCCGTTTCAGGCCCGCCACCCGCACCATGTAGAACTCATCCAGGTTGGAGGCGAAGATCGCGAGGAACTTCGCGCGTTCCAGCAACGGAAGCGAGGCATCCTCGGCGAGGGCGAGCACCCGGGCGTTGAAGTCGAGCCAGCTCAATTCACGATTCAGGTAGCGATCACGTGGCAACCGGGGCGCCGCCGAGTCGGCGGACAGGGGTGTCGCCGCCGGGGGTGGGGTGGGAAGCAACGGCTGTTGCTTGACGGTTTCCGTATCGCTCACGTCAACGATCATCCCTTACCGAAGAGGGGGTGTGCAGCCCCCAGGACGGATTGACGTATGTCTCACGCCACCGCGGCGACCGCCTAGCACACGTGGGGAACGTGCTCGTGAACGACGCCCGGCCAACCGATGTCATGCAGGACAGCGCGGGTCGCATCGCCGGCCCCGAGCGCTACGGCGCGGTCCAGATCCTCGGCGGTGTCCACGTCCAGGCGCAGTCCCGGCCAGTCCCCGGCGAGATCGACCGCACCCGCGGCGATATGACTGCGGGCCGACCCCGGTCCGAAGCGCGGGTCGAGCGCGGCGACCGGGTCGCGGACCACGAGCGCGGCGGTTCCGCTGCCCGCGTGGTCGACCACGATCGACCGCACTCCGGGCGGGGCGGTGGCGAGCATGTCCGAGAGCTCTTCCGGGCGCAGCGCGGGCAGATCGGCCTGCAAGGCGAGCAGGTCGATGGGGCCGTGCGCGGCGCGCAAGGCGGCGGCGGTGGCGGCCAAGGCGGTGTTCAGTCCGTCGGCGTTCCGCTCGCGCGGCTCCGGATGGACGTCGGCGCCGAGCGTACGAGCCAGATCGGCGACCGCTGGGTCGGGGGTGACCACGGTCACGGATACCACAGCGGTGACCGCTCCGGTGGCGGTCACGGTGTCGGCGAGCATGGCCAGCACCAGCCGCGCCCGGTGCTCCGGGCGCAGCCGGTCGGCCAGTCGGCTCTTGGCCCGATCGAGGCTCTTGACCGCGATCACGGCATGCACGGAGTGCGGGCGCATGCGTGCAATCCTTCCATGGCATATTGGGCTGATGACGAGGGCAGCGGTGCTGGGCGCGGGATCGTGGGGCACCGCGTTCGCGAAGGTATTGGCGGACGCGGGAACCGAGGTCACGATCTGGGCCCGGCGGCCCGAGGTCGCCGCGACGCTGGCCTCCGAACATCGCAATCCCGATTACCTGTCCGATATTCCGCTGCCGCCGATCGCGGCCACCCACGACCCCGCGGTGGCGCTGGACGGGGCGGAGATCGTGGTGCTGGCGGTGCCATCCCAATCCCTGCGGGTCAACCTCGCGGAGTGGAAGGGTTTGATCGCTCCGGACGCCACGCTGCTGAGCCTGGCCAAGGGCATCGAGACCGGGTCGCTGCTGCGCATGAGCCAGGTGATCGGGGAGGTCACCGGCGCGGACCAGAACCGGATCGCGGTGTTGTCCGGGCCGAACCTGGCGCGCGAGATCGCGGTGGGTCAGCCCGCCGCGACCGTGATCGCCTGCTCGGACACCGACCGCGCGGTCGCGGTGCAGCACGCCAGCGCGACCGGATATTTCCGGCCGTACACCAATACCGATGTGATCGGCTGCGAGATCGGCGGTGCCTGCAAGAACGTCATCGCGCTCGCCTGCGGCATCGCCTCGGGAATGGGTCTCGGCGACAACTCGATCGCCAGCCTGATCACCCGCGGTCTGGCCGAGATCATCCGGCTCGGGGTGGCCCTCGGCGCGGAACCCGCCACGCTGGCCGGCTTGGCCGGCGTCGGCGACCTGGTCGCCACCTGCACCTCGCCGCTGTCGCGCAACCGCTCCTTCGGTCACGTGCTCGGCGCGGGCGGGTCGATGGATGCCGCCCAGTCCGCCACTCATGGCCAGGTCGCCGAGGGTGTGAAGTCCTGCACATCGATTCGCGCGCTGGCCGAGCGGCACGGGGTCGAGATGCCGCTGACCACCTCGGTGCACCAGGTCTGCCATGAGGGGCTCTCGGTCCGCGAAGCCGTCGACAAGCTGCTCGGACGGCGGATCAAACCGGAGTGATCCGGATCCGCCCGGCCCGGGGCGGATATCGCCGCAGCCGGACGGTCAACGGTGGGTACGCTCGCCGAAACGGGTACGGTTCCGGGCATGAGGAACCGGATCAGGGTTGCGGTGGTGTTCGGCGGACGCAGTAACGAGCACGCCGTGTCCTGCGTATCGGCCGGCAGCGTGCTGCGCCATCTGGATCCGGAGAAGTACGAGGTCGTGCCCATCGGCATCACCACGGCGGGCCGCTGGGTGCTCGGTGGTTCGGACGTGGCCGCACTCGGCATTCACGACCGCGCCCTGCCGTCGGTGGACGCCACCGGCACGGTGCTGACCCTGGCCGCCGACCCGAGCCGCCCGGGGGCGCTGATCGCGCTCGACGATCCGGCCGCCGCCCTCGGTTCGGTCGATGTGGTGTTCCCGATCCTGCACGGGCCGTTCGGCGAGGACGGGACCCTGCAGGGGATGCTCGAGCTCGGCGGAATCCCCTATGTAGGGCCAGGGGTGCTGGCCAGCGCGGCGGGCATGGACAAAGAGTTCACCAAGAAGCTGCTCGCGGCCGAGGGACTGCCGATCGGCACCCAAGTGGTGCTGCGGCCCGGCGCCGCGACGGTCGCCGAGGAGGACCGGCAGCGCTTGGGACTGCCCGTGTTCGTGAAGCCCGCGCGCGGCGGGTCATCGATTGGCATCACCAAAGTGACCGACTGGAACGAGCTGGACGCGGCGATCGCCGCGGCGCGCGCACACGATCCGAAGGTGATCGTGGAAGCGGGCATCGTCGGACGCGAAGTAGAGTGCGGTGTCCTGGAATTCCCGGACGGGCGGGTCTCGGCGAGCGTGGTCGCGGAGATCCGGATGCCGGAGGACGACAGCACCGCCGCCGCGCCCGAGTTCTACGACTTCGACACCAAATACCTTGACGACGTCTGCGAATTCGACGTCCCGGCCAAGCTGGACGACGAGGTCTCCGACCGGATCAGGGAACTGGCGGTGCGTGCCTTCCAGGCTCTCGACTGCCAGGGGCTGGCGCGGGTCGATTTCTTCGTCACCGAGCAAGGGCCGGTGATCAACGAGATCAACACCATGCCCGGCTTCACCGCGATCTCCATGTACCCGCGCATGTGGGAGGCCACCGGAGTCGACTTCGCCACGCTGGTGTCCACGCTCATCGAAACGGCCCTCGCCCGCGGCACCGGCCTGCGCTGAGTGGTGCGTCCCCGGGCTCCGCGAAAGTCGCGCGGGCCAGGAAAACGCGTCGGGTGCATGCGACCTGGACTGCTGCGGCATCGAACGCGCGGCAGGCCCATACGTCGATCGTCGGCGCGCGGGAACGGCCGGCCGTCGCGGGACAAATGCGCCGATCCGCCCGCGTCGGACTCGGCCACCGGCCCCGGAGCGTCGAGCACGGGAGATGGGTCGCGGCGCGGCCGAATCCGCGATGACTGCCCGCGAGTGGCCCTCCGGACACTGGCCAGGCTGACCGGATTCCCGCGGCACCGAGTGCGACGCCCGCTGCTGGCGGCGCGGGTTGGCGCGGATGACGGCCCTCGCCGAGCGGCTGCACTCGAGCCTTGCCAGAGCGCGTCAGTTGGGCAGCGGTCCCGGGTCGATCGGTTGTGCGGGGAGGGTGGCGGTGATGGTGTCGGAGACCTCTTGCAGCGGGGTCGGTCCCGAACCGTCGGGGACGGTCAGGGCGATGTAGGTGCTCCGGTCGACGGCGAACCAGGTGCTCGCCTTCGCTACCTGGTCCCGGGCCTCGAACCACTGCACGCCGTTCACGATCTGCAAAGGCGAGGCGCGGTTGAACTCGAGCGGGCGGTCCAAGCCGCAGCGCAGCACGATGGGGTCGCCGCCGTCCGTGCGCTGCCATGCTCGGGTGGCGGGCGGAGCGGGCTCCACGAGGGTCGACTTGCTGAACTCGCCGAGGTCCGCGGGCAGGGCGGGCAGCAGAGCGGCGCAGGCGGGACCGTCCGCGGCCGGGGCGGGAACGGGGCCGAGGACCAGCGGTTCCCGTTCGACGGGTGCGCGGCGCGCCAGCACCGCGGCCACCAGCACCGCGACGACCAGGACGACCGGCAGCGCCACGGCGGTGGCGATGAGGGCCGGGGAGTACTGAGGTGATGCGGCGGCCGGGCGGTCCGGCTCCTTTGCTTCGCCATCCGCATCGTCGGCGTCCGATTTCGCCGGCTCGGTGGCGGTCGGCGCGTCCGGTTGGGTGCGACCGGCGTCGGTCGCCGGACCGTCTTCCCCCACGGCGTCCGGGGCATCGGACGCGGATTTCGCGGCATCCGCGTGTTCGTCCTCGTGTTCCGTCGAATCGCGGTTCGACGAATCCGCCGCCATGCTCACCGATCCTTCCTATTCGCGCGCATCGGGCGTCGGCCGGACCGCGGGTGCGCGGCCACCCGGTGGACCGGCCCGGTGGTACTCGAGTGCCTGGCGAAAGGGTACCGTCGGCCTCGTTCCAGCAAGCGGCGCGCCGGAAAGGATCGGTCATCAGCGCGAGCACGGGCCCGAGGACAGTGCGTGAACTGGGGGAGTTCGCGCTGATCGATCGCATCAACGCGGGGCGGGTGCAGACGCCGGGCGTGCTGCTCGGCCCCGGCGACGATGCGGCGCTGGTCGCGGCTCCGGACGGCCGGTTCGTGGTCACCACCGACATGCTGGTGCAGGATCGGCATTTCCGGCTGGACTGGTCCGGCCCCGAGGACATCGGCCGCAAGGCGATCGCGCAGAACGCCGCCGACGTGGTCGCCATGGGCGCGGCGCCGACCGCGTTCGTCGTCGCGCTCGGCTGCCCCGCCGACACCCCGCTCGAGCTGGTCGACGGCCTCGCGGACGGGATGTGGGCCGAGGCCGCGAGGGCGGGCGCGTCCATCGCGGGCGGCGACCTGGTCCGCAGCCGCGAGCTGGTCATCTCGGTCACCGCCTTCGGCGACCTGTGTGGCGGCGCGCCGATCACGAGATCCGGTGCACGCGTGGGAGATATCGTCGCGGTCGCGGGCCGCCTCGGCTGGTCGGCCGCCGGACTCGACGCGTTCACCGCCGGTGTGACCGGTGCCGAGGTCGCGGAAGCGCTTGCCGCACATCGAGTTCCGCAGCCGCCCTACAACGCCGTGCTGGACGCGCTTCGGCGTGAGCCGGGCCGGCCGGTCACGACCGGTTCGCCGGAGGCAGGGCCGCACGCGCTGACCGACGTGTCCGACGGGCTACTCGCGGATCTGGGCCATGTCGCCGCGGCCTCCGGCGTCGGAATCGATCTGGATTCGGCGGCGTTGCGTGATCCGGCGCTGGAACGCGTCGCCGCCGTGCTGGACGCCAATGCGGCGCAATGGATCCTGGCCGGAGGCGAGGACCACGCCTTCGCGGGCACCTGGGCGCCGGCCCGTCCACTACCCGCGGGATGGGTCGCGATCGGGCAGGTTGTGGCCGGTCACAGGCTCACCGTCGACGGCGTGGCGCAGACCGGCGCCGGTGGGTGGGAATCGTTCCGTGGGGCGGCCTGGGCAACCGGAGACGAACCACGCTAAGTTGTGCGGTCATGGGCACGAAACCACTGTCGGAAATCATGGATCCGGGATGGGCGAAGGCACTCGAGCCGGTGGCGGATCGGATTGCCGCCATGGGCGAGTTCCTGCGTGCCGAGAACGCGGCGGGCCGTGGCTACCTACCGGCCGGTGAGAACGTCCTGCGCGCCTTCCAGCGTCCGTTCGACGACGTGCATGTGCTCGTCGTCGGCCAAGATCCCTATCCGACACCCGGCCACCCGATGGGCCTGAGTTTCTCCGTGGCGCCGGACGTTTCGCCGATTCCGCGCAGCCTGGCCAACATCTTCGCCGAGTACAGCAAGGACCTCGGCCACCCCACGCCGTCCTGCGGCGATCTGAGTCCGTGGTCGGACCAGGGGGTGCTGATGCTGAACCGAGTGCTCACCGTGTCGCCCGGCAAGCCGGCCTCGCATCGGGGCAAGGGCTGGGAGGCGGTCACCGACCAGGCCATCCGGGCCTTGGTCGCCAGGGACGAGCCGCTGGTGGCGATCCTCTGGGGCAAGGACGCGGCGACGTTGAAGCCGCTGCTGATCGAGTCCGAGATCCCCTATATCGAGTCCGCGCATCCGTCGCCGTTGTCCGCGTCGCGCGGGTTCTTCGGTTCGCGCCCCTTCTCGCGAGTGAACGAACTACTCGACGAACTAGGGGCCGAACCGGTTGACTGGCGCCTGCCCTGAATCGGGCGCCAGTGTGTGATCGACCGAGAGAAAACGAGTGAGGAGCTCTTCCATGCACAACACCACCGTCCGCGGCGCGCTGCGCGGCACCACCGCGACCCTGGCCGTCTGCGCCGCGCTCACCAGCGGCGCCGCCGTCGCGGGTGCCGCCCCACTGCGGCTCGAGCCCGCCACGGAGACCACCACGGCTCCGGTCGCCGAGGAGTACACCTCCAGCGGCTCCTCCACGATCTCCTCGTCGGTGCACGCCAAGATCGCATGCCTGGTCTTCGCGGGGAACCTCGCCTGCTGAGCGACCGATTCGTCAGGTTCGCCCCGCCGAAGGCCGGTGTTGTGCGATCCTACAGATCGTGAGTAATGCGAACGATCTTCTCGAACCGTCTCGGCTCCGGCTGCGCGGTTCGGGCGGAATCGAGCTGGCCGCCGACCAGTTCGGCCCGGTCGACGGCCCGCTCGTCGTCTTCCTGCACGGCGGCGGCCAGAACCGTCACTCGTGGAAGCAGACCGGCGCGCGGTTGGGCGCGTCCGGGATGCGCGTCATCACCCTGGACGCGCGCGGCCACGGCGACAGCCAGTGGGCGCCCGACGGCGACTACCGGCGCCACACCATGGTCCAGGATTTGCTGCTCGTGCTGGAACAACTCGGCGCGCCCGCGGTGGTGGTGGGTGCCAGCATGGGCGGCATCACCGGACTGCTCGCCACCGCGCGGCCCGGCGGGGAGGCGATCATCGCCCTGGTGCTGGTCGACATCGTGACCAGGCCGGAGCCGGAAGGCGTCGCACGGGTGATCGACTTCATGGGCAAGCATCGCGACGGCTTCGACAGCCTCGAGCAGGCGGCCGACGCGGTCGCCGCGTACCTGCCGCACCGCCCGCGCCCGAAGAACACCGACGGTCTGCTGCGCAACCTGCGCGAACGCGACGGCCGCTGGTACTGGCATTGGGATCCGGACATGCTCGGCGGCCGGCTCGAGGACCCGTCCGCGATGATCGAGCAGATGGAGGACGCGGCGCGCATCCTGAGCATTCCGGTGCTGTTGGTGCGCGGTATGCGTTCGGACGTGGTGAGTCCCGAGGGAGCCGAGGCGTTCCAGCGGTTGGTGCCGCATGCCCAGCTCGTGGAGATCGGTGGCGCCGCGCACACCGCGGCCGGTGACGACAACGACTCGTTCACCGATGCGGTGGCGAAATTCGTGCTCTCGATCCGGGAATGACGCGGGCTCAGGCGAGCCCGGTGTAGTCGGGCTTGCGCTTCGCGACGAACGCGTCCACGCCCTCGCGACCGGCGGGCGAGTTCGCCGCCGCGGCGATGCCGTCCCGTTCGCGGTCCAGCTGATCGCTCAGCGTCGCCGAATTCGATTCCCGCAGCAGAGATTTGATGCTCGCGTGGGTGGAACGCGGTCCGGTGGCGAGAGTGCGCGCGAGGCGCTGTGCCTCGTCGGCGATGTCCGTATCCGGGACCAGCCTGCTCAAGATGCCCAGGCGCACCGCGTCGTCGGCGTCCAGCACGGCGTCGGTCAACAGGATCTCCCTGGCCCGTCCCGCACCGACCAGGCGCGGCAGTGTCCAGGACATGCCGCCGTCGGGACTCAGTCCGATGCCCGGATAGGCCGGGCGCAGCTTGGTGCCCGGACCGCCGAGCGCGATGTCGGCCAGGCAGACCAGGCTCATTCCCGCGCCCGCGGCCCAGCCCTGCACCGCGGCCACCACCGGGACGGGCGTTGCGTCCAGCGCGCGGACGAATTCGTGCAGGTCGGTGGCGAGACCGTGGATGTGCGCCGAGCGGTCCGGCGCCGCGGCGAAGCCGCGCACATCGCCGCCCGCGCAGAAGTTCGCGCCGGTGCCTCGCAGCAGCACCGCGCCCACGTCGGCCCCGAGCGAGCCCAGTGCGGCGGTGCCCGCGTTGATGCCGGCGAAGTCCATCGACGTGCCGTTCGCGGCGGTGGCGATGGTGATCCGGAGAACGCCGTCCACGGTCGTCACGTACTCGGCTTGCTCAGTGGAGGTCATGTCTGCACCCTAATCGGTGCCATCCGGGGCCTCGGCCGGTGCGAAGTCGCCGTGCGTCCTCGATGGGCGGACCATGCGCACCTCGATCGCGGAGGTGAACGATTCGACCTTGCGGGTGCCGTCGAGCATGAATCCGTGCCTGCGGTAGAAGGCCTGCGCGCGGGGATTCTGCTCGAACACCCACAGTGAGCACGCGGCGGCCGGATCGAGCGCGGCGCGGATCAGGTCGTCGGCTACGCCGCTGCCGTGCCAGGGGGTGCGGACATAGAGGGCGTGCAATTCCCACGGGGCCACGGCGTGCGCGTCGCGAGACGGGCCTGCGCTGGCGAATCCGATCACCGCGTCGGCGACGATCGCGACATACGTGCGGCCGGGATGCCGCACACGGTCGCGCTCCCACTGCGCGGCCCGGCGGTCGACGTCGAACGCGTCGAGCACGTGCGCGGGTACCAGGTCGCGATAGGCCTCGCGCCAGCAGGCGATATGGCATTCGGCGAGGCTGCGTGTGTGCTCGGCGGCCAGCGGCAGAATCCGCCACGGATGGTCGGTCATACCGGCCATGCTCGCCGAACCGCCGCAGTCATGACGACGCCCCGGACCACCCGAGACGGGTGCCGGGGCGTGTGCCGGTGGTGCTGGTCGGCCGGAGGCCGGAATCAGCCGCGGACGACCTTGCCCGCCTTCAGGCAGGAGGTGCACACGTTCATGCGGCGGGTGTTGCCCGGCGCGACCTGTGCGCGAACGGTCTGGATGTTCGGGTTCCAACGACGGTTGGTGCGCCGGTGCGAGTGCGAGACCGACTTCCCGAAGCCGGGGCCCTTGGCGCAGACGTCGCAGACGGCAGCCATAGTCGCGAACTCCTTCATGTCATGTGGGGACCGCCGCCTTCGCGATGCGGCGTTGTCCCGGTGCAATGTCAAGTGTGCCCTGTCGGCGGAAGCCGACCAGCGCAGACCGGCGACGGCCGCGCGAGGCAACCCTGCAAGGGTAGCTGTGCGGCCACCGATCCACCAAACCGGTCCCAGGGGACGAGTGCCGGAACGGATGCTGGGCACACCCGATTGTAGTGGGACGGTGTTGCCAGGTCCCTGTCGGCACCGCCCGCTAACCTGACGGTCGGTGGTGGTGCGCAGGTGGCGGAAGGGAGAGTCGACGTGCCCGGAGCGCGGGATGTGATGGACGGCATGGCATTGCTGTGCTGGGGTCGCACCTGCCTCACCGGCCTGGAACTGCGGCGCGAGGAGATCAACGCGCTCAATGTCTTCCCCGTCCCGGACGCCGACACCGGAACCAATCTGCTTGCCACCATGCGCGCCGCGGTCGCGGCAGCGGAGGCGGCCGCGGCGAGCCCGTCGGCGAACAGCGCCGATAGCGCGGCCCATACCGTCGCCGCCGCGATGGCGCACGGTGCGACGGTCGGCGCACGCGGCAATTCCGGAATCATCCTGTCCCAGGTGCTGCGCGGCGTCGCCGAGGCGGTGCGCGGCGGGCCGCTGACAGCGGACCGCCTGCGCGACGCGCTCGCCAGGGCGTCGGCGCTGGTACGCGAGGCGCTCAGCGTGCCCATCGAGGGAACCATCCTCACCGTCCTGGACTGCGCGTCCGCGGCCGCCGCGACCTGCCCGGATCAGGCGCTGGGCGACGTTGCGCTCGCGGCGGCCGATGGCGCGGCCAAAGCGCTCGGCGACACGCCTTTTCAGCTCGGTGTGCTGCGCGCGGCCGGTGTCGTCGACGCGGGCGCCCGAGGACTGGTCGTGCTGTTGGACAGTCTGGTCTCGGTGACCCGCGGCGAAGCGCCCACGCGGCCGGAGTATCCGCGGGCCCGTGAGGCCGCGATGCGATCGGCTCCCGTCGACGCCGAGCCGCGATACGAGGTGATGTACCTGCTGGCCGACGCCGACGAGGCGAAAGTGGCGGCGCTGCGGGCCCGCCTCGCCGAACTCGGCGACTCGGTCGTGGTCGTGGGCGACGGCGACCGGTCCTGGTCGGCCCACGTGCACTGTGCCGACGCGGGCGCGGCGGTGGAGGCGGGGATCGCGGCGGGCACGCTCAGCCGGATCCGCATCGAGAACGTCGCTTTCGGGGCGCACCACGAGGGGCACGACGAAACCGTCGTACCGTGGGCCGACCGCCGCGGCGGAGGCGCGGGAACCGGCAGCTTCGCCATCGTTGACGAGACCGATGCGGCCGAAGGCAGCGGCCGTGAGTCCGCCGCACGGGTGGAACCTGCACCATCAGGTGGCGCAGTCGTGGGATCTACCGCTGCGGGCTCGCAGGTGGCGGGCGTTCTCGGCGCTGCGTGGATATCGCGGCCCCCGGCAGACCGCGGGATTCTGGCCGTGGTCGCCGGAGACGGCGCCGCGAGCCTGTTCGAGGACGCGGGCGCGGTGGTGCTGGCGGCCGACCCCGCGGTCACCGCGACGACGCTGCTGGCCGCGATCCGGCGGATGCCCAACCGCGAGGTGCTGGTGCTGCCCAACGGCGCGCTACCCGCGCACGAGCTGGTCGCCGTCGGCGTCGCGGCCCGTGACGCGCATCGTGACGTGCTGCTGCTGCCGAGCGCGTCCATGGTGCAGGGTCTGGCCGCGCTGGCCGTGCACGACCGCGGCCGGATCGCGGTCGACGATGCCTTCGCCATGTCCGAGGCCGCCGCCACGACGCGGTGGGGATCGCTGCGTGCCGCCACCGAGCGCGCGCTCACCCTGGTCGGCACCTGTGCATCGGGCGATGGGCTGGGGCTGGTCGGCCACGAGGTCGTCGTGATCGACCGCGACGTGCGCACCGCCGGACGGACACTGCTCGATCGGCTGCTCGCCTTCGGTGGTGAGCTGGTCACCCTGCTGATGGGCGCGGAGGCGCCGGAGGAACTCGGCGCCGAACTCGCCGCGCATATCGCGCAGGGTTTCCCCGGTGTCGAGGTGATCGTGTATTCCGGTGGGCAGCACGGCGATTTGGTGCAGATCGGAGTGGAGTAGGGCATGGCGACACTGAGCGATCGGCTCGACCACATCCTGGGCGCGAAGGCGGCCGCCTCGCTGGCGGACGCGTTCGACATGCACACCGTCGAGGACCTGTTGCGGCACTATCCGCTGCGCTATGCGACCCAGGGCCAGCCGCTCACCGAGGAGGCGCCCGAGGACGGTACTCATATCACGGTCATCGGGCGGATCACCAAGGCCGAGCTGCGGCCGATGCGCAATCGCCGCGGTTCGCTGCTGAAGGTGGTCCTCGACACCGGCTCCGGCCGCGGCGTCGACGTCACCTTCTTCCATGGTGACAAGGTGAAATACGTTGTGCGCGAGGGACTGCGGGCGATGATGTCGGGCACCGTGAACTACTGGCGCCCCGGTCAGTGGAACCTCAGCCACCCCGGCTACCTGATCCTGCCCGAGGCCGACGGCGACGACTCGGTCGGGTCGCTGACCAAGGTGCGCGGCGGCGGGGATCTACGCGGCCTCGCCGAGAGCGCGAAAGGCGCTGGGGGAGTGGACAGCTCGTTCATGGAGCGGGAGTTCATCCCGGTCTATCCGGCGACCGCGAAGGTGCAGAGCTGGGACGTGCTCGCGTGCGTGCGCCAGGTACTCGACCAGCTCGATCCCATCGAGGACCCGCTGCCGGAAGCCATGCGTGCTGAACGCGCACTGCTGAACCTGTCCGACGCGCTGCGCCTGATCCATCTGCCCGACCGCAAGTCCGACATCGATCGGGCCAGGGATCGGCTGCGTTTCGACGAGGCGCTGGCCTTGCAACTGGTGCTGGCCGAGCGGCGGCACGAAGTGTCCGGCCGTCGCGCGCGAGCCTGCCCGCCACGCGCGGACGGCATCGCCGCGGCGTTCGATCACCGGCTGCCCTTCGAGCTCACCGCGGGGCAGAAGCAGGTGGTCGGCGAGATCTCCGCCGATCTGTCCCGGGAGCAGCCGATGCACCGGCTGCTGCAGGGGGAGGTCGGCTCCGGTAAGACGATCGTCGCCCTGCACGCCATGCTCCAAGTGGTCGACGCCGGATTGCAGTGCGCGCTGCTCGCGCCCACGGAAGTGCTTGCCGCGCAACACTATCGGTCGTTACGCGGCATGCTCGGCGAGCTGGGCGCCGCGGGCGAGCTCGGCGCGGCCGAACACGCGACCCGCGTGGTGCTGGTGACCGGGTCGATGTCGGCCTCCGCCAAGAAGGCCGCGCTGCTGGAGGCGGTGACCGGCCAGGCGGGCATCGTGATCGGCACGCACGCGCTGATCCAGGACAACGTCGAGTTCTTCGATCTCGGCATGGTGGTGGTCGACGAGCAGCATCGTTTCGGCGTCGAGCAGCGGGATGCCTTGCGCGCCAAGGCGAAAGCGGGTGCGAGCCCGCATCTGCTGGTGATGACCGCGACGCCGATCCCGCGCACCATCGCGATGACCACGCTCGGCGACCTGGAGACCTCCACGCTCACCGAATTGCCGAAAGGCCGCTCGCCGATCGTCTCCAAGGTGGTGCCGCGCAGGCAGCATCCGAACTGGGTGGATCGCGCGTGGGAGCGGATCGTGGAGGAGGTCACCGCCGGGCGCCAGGCTTACGTGGTGTGCTCGCGCATCGGCGACGACGAAGAGGGGACGGGCAAGTCCCGCAACGGGCGCGCGAAGTCCGGCGACGGCGAGAAGGAGGGCCCGACCACGCAGGCGGTGCTCGACGTGTTCGAGATGCTGAGCGGCGGGCCGCTGTCGGGCGTGCGGGTCGGCCTGCTGCACGGCAGGTTGCCCGCCGACGAAAAAGACCAGGTGATGCGCGCGTTCAACGACGGATCAGTGGACGTGCTGGTGTGCACCACGGTGGTCGAGGTCGGTGTCGACGTGCCGAACGCGACGGTGATGGTGATCGTCGACGCGGACCGCTTCGGCGTCAGCCAGCTGCACCAGCTGCGCGGCCGGATCGGGCGCGGCACGCACCCGGGGCTGTGCCTGCTGATCACCGACGCCGCGCCGGGCGGATCGGCGATGGCGCGGCTGGACGCCGTGGCCGCCACCACCGACGGCTTCGAACTCGCGGTGCTCGACCTGCGCACCCGCCGCGAAGGCGACGTGCTCGGCGCCGCCCAGTCCGGCACGGCCCGCTCCCTGCGCCTGCTGTCGCTGCTGGATGATCTGGAGGTCATCACCGCCGCCCAGGAATTCGCCCGCTCCGTCGTCGCCTCCGACCCCGGCCTGACCAGGCACCCCGGTTTGGCGAGCATGATGCATGCCGCCGTGGATTCCGAGCGATTGGAGTATCTGGCCAAATCCTGACCATGCGTCTAGTCGCCTTGCTGGGGTTTTTGCATGAGCGATGACACGGCCTGTATCAGCGGCATCAAGGCGGACATCGCGCTGCTGCCATCTCCGCCACCCGAGTACTGGCCGCCGCTCACCGGGCCCTGCATCGGCATGCCCACCCCGGGCGAGAGGGTGTGGACGAATCTTTCGCCGTTGGGGCCGTGGTCGTCGCGCATGTGGACGAATCTTTCGCCGTTGGGGCCGTGGTCGTCGCGCATGTGGACGAATCTCTGACCGTTCGAGCCGTGGTCGTCGCGCATGTGGACGAATCTCTGACCGTTCGAGCCGTGGTCGTCGCGCATGTGGACGAATCTCTCACCGTTCGAGCCATGGCCGTCGCGCATTCGGACGAACTTGGCACCGTCTGGCATCGGCCCGGGGTGTGAGGCATTGCCAATGGCTTGTTCCATGTCATACATCGCGCTGCCGTTGGGCAGGCTGTCGTCAGTTGTCTCAAAGATGCGACCATCCTGCACTTTGCGAATCTTGACTTTCTTTGGCATGTTCTGGTCGATTCGAAAGGCGTTGTCCTCGGACTCCTGGCGTGCCCGAAGCACCACGTGATGAGTGGTCTCCAGCGCCGAGTCGATGTGACCGCGCATGATCGTTTCTTGAGCTTTGGTCAACTTGCCCGGAACGGACAGCTGATCCTCGAGGGTTGTGATCGTGTGCCGGAGGGTGTTCAACGCGCGTGGCCCGATCATGGCGGCGTCGTCAACGGCGGACCCGGCGATCCGATCGCCGCTATCGAGGTCTCGTCGCCAGATTTTAACCGCGTGGTGGCGTCCTTTGTATCCGTTGGCGATGGCACCTCGGCCGATATTCTCGCCTCCCGGTACTGCCTGATCGAACGGGTCGTCCGTCCCTGCTGGATCGCCGGCGTCGTGCCCCGGACCGATCAAGTGGACGCTGGCCTTGGTTCCGGGATCACCCGGACCCATGCTGTCGACCGCTGTTTGCAGCGTCGCCTCGGATTTTTTGATGATGTGCAGGAAATCCGCCGAGCCGTCCGGGCGCGGCAAGTGCACGAGAAACCGACCTTGATGAGCCATGATTATTCCTGAATTCGTATCGACGCGAAGCCGGTTCGCGTTGTCTCCAGAGTAATGGCGGTACGGAGACGAGACCTTCTATGGAAATACCGTGCCGGTGGTGGGCTCATCGGCTCACCCTTCCGAAGGGGATGTCGCGGTGGCCCTGAGTCGCGGGGCTCGACAGGTTGACTGGAGGCGGTGGCGCGACCGTGGTCGGTGCCGTAATCGTGGTCGGGCTCGCGGGCGTGGCGTCGGATGAGCCGGCGGCGAGCAGCGGGTGGTTAACGATCTGCGCGTAGCTGTAGGCGGCATCACGGAGCAGCTGGCGGGACGGCTCGTTGGCGAGTAGCAGGAGAAGTTCGTCGGCATGAAGCTCGAGCGCGAGTGTCCGTGCGACTTCCGGGGCCTGGCCGGGTGACGGTTCGGCGCCACTGAACGCGGCTGTGCTGAGGTGTTGCTCAGTTCTGGTTGCGTCGGTGTGGCGAAGCTCGGCCCACCACGCCGACGGGATCGCCTGCCCGCGGGCGAGTTGGGTCAGGAGGCGTTCGCGGAGTTGGCGCAGTTCGCCGCCATCCCGGTTTCGTCGCCCGACTCGAGCGTGGGCGTCGGAGGCGAGTCCGGCGATGCCGGCCCGGATCATGGTGTCCGGCACCGTGTCGATTTCCGAGTCCAGACCGCCTGAACTGTAGATGCTGAGGCGGTCGACGAGGCCCGCGGTGGTGTCGACCGGATACAGCCCAGGGGTTATGTCGCCTTCGACAGCGGCGTCGGGAACGGCGCTGCGCAGGCTCTCGTCCAACGGGCCGGTGGTGACGAGGGCCGTCATCCGCGATTGGTGCCTTGGCCCCCACACCGATCCGAATTCGACCAGAATCCGCGCCGGGTCGGAGGCGCCCTCCCAGGCGATCTCCGCCCCGTCCAGGGTGTTGGCGATTTTCGGGGCCCACGGTGTGGCGATCGTGCTCGGGAGTTGTACGCCCGCTGGTAGCCAACCGCGGCCGTGATTCGATGTCACGAATGTTTGCACCAGATCGCCCGCACGCATCACCGATACCGCCCAATCCAGGCCGCGCATATCCGGCGCGGTGTTGATAATTGTGCTCAGTTGCCTTCGGGCGAGATCGAGATCCTTTTCGTCCGAGCTGTCCGTTGCGCGCGGCGGCGTGGTTTCTCGCCCGTCGTCCCGACCGCCGAAACCCACGCCAGGCCTCGCCATTGCAGTGCCGTCATTCGTGCCGGTGTTGTCAGTTTTCCCCGTCGCGGATTCGTCATAGATATCGGGCGACCGGAGATCCGAGGCAAGTACGTTCGTAGATGTGGTGGAGATCGGATAGCTCGAGGAGACTGCGGGTGTGTCGGTGTTGTACGCGGGATGCGGTGAATTCGAGTGCCCTGGGTCGCGACCCGCTTGCTGAATACTGTGCCCGTGTTCCTGGTCGGCCAACTCCATCTGCCATGCCACGGTGCGCAATTGATCGGCGGTGCGTTGATGGGTATCAGCGAGCGCGTTGCCGTTCTCCTGCCGGGCATCGACGTAGCGGAGCAGGGCGTGATACACCGGGAGTGCGATGTTGCCGTAGCGCGCGAGGTAGCTGTCGAGCCATTCTGTGGGCGGCGCTACCCTGGCGCGGATGTTGTCTGCCTCCTGCGCATGGTGGATCGCCAACTGCCGCAGCAGATCAAGATCGATGTCCAGTGGTTCGGTCATATCGGCGGTATCTCCCGCTATGGTGCTCGGCGTTCTTCAGGTACGGCGCTCATCTCGCCCAACAGTCCGACAGTAGGCCCGCACCAACTATCGGCATTCCCATAGCGTTTTCCTCGCCGACACAGGACGTTGTCGACATGGCTGGGCTCCTTCGCTGTGCAGATTTTCGCCAGGTGAAGTTGATACAGAATAGAGGAATCGCGAGCTCATCTTCTACTGGCTATTACCGAAACTGGGAAATAGTCGCAAGCCCTGCGAAAACGTCCGACATGGCAGTGTTGGATAGCGTGTACCACGGACTGTTGCGAAAGGGTCGCTCATCTTTTTCATGTGCTCTGCCGACCAGCTTCGCATCCCGGTCCGCGCCGTTGAAACTCGGCAACCGGTCCCGAAGCCGAAAAGGTCCGGGCCTCGGAGCACCAGAATTACTCACCATCTGTCAGCTTTTTCGAGGGATCGTGCTGTCTGGACGAGCCAGGTGCCGATCATTGCGGCGGTTTCGGTGATGACCTTCTCGTAGTCCATCTCGATCGCGTCGCCGGCGGTGATCCGGTAGCAGGTCGCCAGTCCGGCGTTGGAAATCACGAAGGCCATG
The DNA here is from genome assembly GCF_965283145.1 of Nocardia sp. Marseille-Q1738. Classification (NCBI taxonomy): domain Bacteria; kingdom Bacillati; phylum Actinomycetota; class Actinomycetes; order Mycobacteriales; family Nocardiaceae; genus Nocardia; species Nocardia sp. Marseille-Q1738. The sequence goes on from NZ_CBDIMS010000002.1 coordinate 667,202, forward strand.
GTCTCTAGATCTTGTCCCGGCAGTTGCCCCAGCGCATTCGCCAGATATGTCTTGACGATCCGGCGCAGCCGTCGCTCGAACTCGGGCAAACTGCTTCCTTGCAAGGTCGATTCGGCTACCAATGCTCGCACCAAATCGGCATGTACGGCCAGCCTGCTGGTTACGGCGCGCATGCCGGCCGCGATCGAATCGGCCGGTCGCAGCGATGCGCCAACCAAGGCAGCTACGGTGAAGTCCTCTTCGAGCTCGTCGATCAGCTGGCGTCGCAGCACGTCGACAATCTCGTCCCGGTTCGCGAAGTATCGGTACAAGGTGCCGATACTCACTCCCGCATGCGCGGCGATCCGATTGGTCGACGTGTCCATCACACCCCGCTCGGCGAAAAGCTGAGCTGCCGCTTCCAACAACTTCCGACGCGTATCCTTCGCGCGGCTTTGCCGGGGCTTCTTCCGCAGGCGGTCTGTGTTGTGCATCGGTACCTACTCCACATCCCGACATCCGACAGGCAGTCGCCGCGCACTCATCGCGTGGTGGCGATCCGTACCCGAAGGCGGACGCCGCCGCGCGGGCTACGCTCGAGTTCGGCTGTGCCGGCATGGATTTCGGCCTGCTGACGCACCAGTGCCAGACCCAGCCCGGAACCGCTCGAGCCGGGGCCCTTCACGAACCGGTCGAAAGCCCCGGCCCCGAGCTCGCCCTGCATACCGCGTCCGTCGTCGTCGATGACGATGTCGACCGCGCCGTCGTCGTGGTGGGCCGCGACGGTGACAGTCCGGGCCTGCCCGTGCTGCACCGCATTGGCGACGGCGTTCGTCACGATGAGCATGAGCCCGCCCGCCAATCCCATGATGGTGGTCGGCACACATTCGGTGAGTTCGACCCGCACGCCGGGATGCCGCCGCCGGGCGTCCTGTACCGCGCGATCGAGGGTTTCACACAGCTCGAACGGTTCGAACGCGTCCGATTCGGTGAGTTCACCGACGGCCAGCCGCTCCAGATCGGCGAGCGTGTTCTCGATCTGCTGTTCGGCGAGCAGGACATCGGACAGCACCGCGCGCCGCTGCTCCGCGGGCAGCTCCTTGGTGGCCAGCACCTGCAAATCGGTACGCATGGCGGTGAGCGGTGTGCGTAGTTCGTGTGCGCACACCGCAGCGAAATCCCGCGCGCCGGCAAGAGCCCGCTTCGACTCAGCGTGTGCCGCCTCCAGCCTGGCCAGCATCCGGGTGATGGCGTCGGACAGCTCCTCTGCCTCGCGGGCGCCGCGTCCGGACAGCGGTGGCAGCCGCTCCAGAGTGTCGATGCCGTGCGTGGCGGTGGCGAGACGGCGCAGTGGCCGCGCCGCATATCCGGCGAGGAACCAGCCGAGGACGACGGCGGCGACAACCCCGCCGACCCCGATTGCCAAACCGATCAGCTGACTGCGGTGAATGGCCGCGACCACCGCGTCGCGATCCGGGCTCAGCCGCACCAGCAGTCCTGGCGCCCCAGCGACCGACGCGACCGCCTCGTTTGGTGCGACCCACATTTGTGTTGGTGGCAGAAGCATGGGTCCGTTCGGTGGAGGCGGCAGAAGCATGGGTGCGTTCGGTGGAGGCGGCAGCAGCATGGGTGCGTTCGGTGGAGGCGGCAGAAGCATGGGTCCGTTCGGTGGAGGCGGCAGAAGCATGGGTGCGTTCGGTAGCGGTGGCAGGAGCCCGGCCTCCCCTCGTTGGGCGAGCTGAACATTCATCGTCGAGATGGTCTGGTTCAGCTGCCGGTGGCCGGTCGTGGCCAGCAATGCGAAGTATGTGATGCCGAGGGTGACCGCAACCAGCGCGGCGACGCCACCCGATACCAGAGCGAACCGGACCCGCAGCGACAGCGACCGGGGCGCTTCGCTGATCGCCGCATCGCGCCTTGCGGCGGTTCCGCTTGACGCGTGACCGGCTGTGCTCGCTTCTTGCTCGCCCACTATTGCGTCCTCCCGGTGGCCGGCTCCGCCGTCCGTGAGATCCGCTCTGCGTGGAGACATCCTGCTCACGATTCCGCCCTCAACACGAATCCGACGCCTCGCACCGTATGGATCACACGCGGCGTGCCGTACGCCTCCAGCTTGCGACGCAGATAGGAGACGAACACATCGACCACATTGGTGTCGGTGGTGAAGTCGTAACCCCACACCGCGGACAGGATCTGCTCACGGCTCAGCACGATGCCGACGTGATCCGCCAGCAGGGCCAGCACCTCGAACTCACGCTTGGTGAGTTCGATCGGCATCCCGCTCGCGAGCACCCGATATCCGGCCCGGTCGATGCACACGTCCCCGACGCGGCGCAGATCGGTCGGCTGCCGCACGAGTGGACGGCGGCGCAGCAGTGCGCGCAGCCGGGCGACGAGTTCGCCGAGATCGAAGGGTTTGGTGAGGTAGTCGTCGGCACCGCGCTCGAGGCAGGCGATGCGATCGGTCACGGCGGTACGGGCGCTGAGCACGCAGATCGGAATGTCGCTGCCCATCGCCCGCAGCGCGGTGACGACCCCTGCCCCGTCCAGGTCCGGCATGTTCACGTCGAGCACCATGGCGTCGGGTGCCGCTGTGCGGACCAGGCTCAGGGCCTCCGCGCCGCTACCCGCGGTAACGACGTCGAAGTCCGAGAGTTCGAGCCCGCGTCGCAGGGACGCGAGCACTCGAACCTCGTCGTCCACGACCAAGATCCGCTGTCCGGTCATGTGATCACGATAGTGATGGACCTGGATCGACCGCCGCTGTCAGACCGCGCTGCCGCGGCATGATATGCGCCGGGCGCCGGGCGGGACGGTTGCGGCTTACGGCCTTCGATACGCAGCTGCGGTCTGTCGGGACCGTCTGGGACGAGCTGGACCCGGACGTTCGGTGCGCTGGGCTCGGCCGGGGCGATGACGACCGTGCTCGCCGGATCGGGCGGGCACTCTCCGAGCGCAACGCCCGGCGGCACCGGGGCCCGCGCGGCCGGATCCGGATTGATGCAGACAATGACCGGACCGTTCGGGCCGCCGGGCGGCTGCGGCGGCTGGGCTGCGGCGGCACCCGCCACCACCAAACATCCCACCACGGCGAGCGTTGTTCCGATGAGCACGGTGCCGACGCGGCTTGCGCCTCTGAGGCGAGCCGTCATGCTTTTTCTCCTTCGCCGGAGGTGCCGTTCGATTTGATCGGTGCAAACGACAGTAGAAAGCGGATCTTCAGCACTTCTTGAGTAATCGTTAGGGAATCATTAGAGCCCATCTGAGAACTCAGATGTTCTGGCCCGCTGTGGCGGGCCAGACGGCGGGTGAGTGTGTGGATGGCGGCGATGTAGACCATCGCTTCGTGGTGGTCTCATAGTCGCGGATCAGGCGGCGGTGTTTGGTCAGCCACCCGAATGTTCGTTCCACCACCCACCGGCGGGGCAGGACCTCGCTGCAGCCTGGGATCACTCGCCGACCGAAACCGCGTGGTGCGCCGCCGTGACCCGAGCCAGCAGCTAGGGACGGGTTGCCTCGGTCGGCTCTATCGTGGGAAGCATGCTCGATGATGTGGATATCGATTGGACAGCGAGCAGTCGACTCACATCGTTCGATGACGTGTGTGCACTGTTCGATCGGGTGTTTGCCGCGCCGCCTTACGGTTGGGGTCAGGTCCAGTCAGAGCGGCATCGCGCGGTACTGGCCTCGCGTGCCGAGGAGCCCGGATTCAAGTTGATCGTGGCTCGCAGAGCGAATTGTGTGGTGGGTGCCGCGTACGGGTTTCCCGCTGACGGCCAGTGGTGGAAGGACGTTCATCCGATGAGCGCTTCCGAGCAGGACACCTTCACGGTCAGCGGGATAGCGGTGGACGAGCCTTGGCGGCGACATGGACTCGGTCGCCGGATGCTTGCCCAACTCGTCGACGGCTGCGGCAAGCCGCGAGCCGCCGTGGCTGTGCTGCCGAATGCCAGTGGGGCGCAACGCTTTTATTTGAACCTCGGGTGGCGGTTCCTCGGCCGGAAACATTTGCCTCCGACAGCACAAATCGAATTCCTTGAGATTTATTCGGTCGCACTGTCTAATTTGTAGTTGGCGAGAAGGCTATCCAGTTCTTTTACTTCAGTTGTATCAGCCCAATTGTTCAAGCCCAACCGCGTTTGTCGAAGACTGGTGGCGAGCCTCGCAGAGCGAGTCGCCGATGCCAGTGCTGCGGCTTGTCCAAGGTTATCGACAGCCTCGTCAATATTGCCCAATGCGACCTGAGCCCGACTCAGGTCAATCATGGAGAATGCGCGGTCTCGAATGAATGAACCATCGGTCAGCGCCATCGACTCTCTCGCGGATTCCTCGGCCTTGCGGGCGTTTCCGAGTTGGAGGTAGCAATGGCTGTGCACGGCCGCGCTGAGTGTTGGGCTGTAGAAGTAGGCAAGCGATTTCGCGCGCGCGTCATCGGGAACTTCGGTCATGGCGGCGTTGATCTGCAAGGCAGCTGAGCAGGCGCGCTCGGCGCCGATGCCCGCGTACGCACGCGCCGCCATCTCGGCGGTATCTGCGCGGAGTAGGCGATCTTCGCTTTGCTCTGCCCAATGCATCGCAGCAGCGGCGTAGTCCACGGCAATCCGGTTTCGGCCCTGCCAGATAGCCAGATGACTCATGTGCGAAAGCACAAATACCCCAAGATTTACATTCTCGGCTTCATGGGCAGCGATCCTTGCCTTTTCATACAGGCGACCGGCCGCACCGAAATCCCCGAGATCGAAATGGAGCCATCCAGCGAATCGACACAGATCAGCGTATACGCTGATCAGTCGCGACCGTAACCGGGGCGGGCAGTCGCCGATCAGCGAATCAACGAGACGGGCCTGTGCAAGGACCGTTCCCAGCGCCGCCGCTGCTCCGAGTGCATCATCCTGCCGCTTCGCGGCTTCCAATACAGCTTCGATGCTCGTGATCAAGTGCTCATCGACTCGCGACTGCGAAGACTTCACGCCGACAGCGGCGACCAGCGCTCCGGCTCCGATACCAGTGACTACAGTGCGACGTGGGAGTGACACGAGGACGACCTCTCCAGCGGCGGTCCGGGCCGGCACCCAGACCTGGTCGGCATCTTCGACACCCAGCATGGTCGGCGCGAGCTGATCGAGAGTGTCACTCGCCAGGGTAACCGTTCTGAGCGAACTCGGATCGGACCCGTCGACTTGCTTGGGTCGGTGACTGAGCGCCTGCTCGAACTTCGCAACGACACCAGCGGATGCTTCGCTGAGAACACGCTCGAACTGGCGCTGACTGGACGCGCGCAGCCGCGCAGCTGAGCCCTGGTTCTCCCACAGCTCAATGCTCCGTGATGAGCACCCCAGCGTCCTTGCGAACTCCAGCGTCGACATGCGCATGGCTTCGCGCAGCAATCGACACTCGATCCCGGTCCAGTGATGGACATTGATCATCCGCCCAGCTCCAACCCCTGCTCATGGCGCGCCCTGTGCATCGAAAACTACACGGGTTCAACGAAGTCCGAGGCGGATCTATCGACCTTGCTAACCGATGTTTCGCCAAGTTGCGGATTTACTTCGTGGTTGCTTCACCCCGCTGCGGGCGACGCTGAGTTCGGCAATCCAGCGCTCTGAGAGCGCACCGTCCGTCGGATCCGACCTGATTCCCCGCGGAGATTCGGGCCGCGCTGGATTGCCTTCACCGCTACCAGGGAGGCCACCGACATGTATTTGCCATCAAGCGTTACCGATCTGTGGGAACACGAGCACGGCGACTGCCGGGCCGATCCGGTCATGGAACTGAGCCGTGACCGGGCCAACTTCATACTGTGCAAGCACGCCGGACACGGCGGGCAGTGTAGGCAATATCTCGCCGCGCTCAATCGGCTCTCCAGCGTTCTGGGGTGACCACCACCATGGCAGCCGAGCGAGATAAATACCGGTCGCTCCTCATGGAGGGGACTGCGGCCCGGCGGACACTCCCGGACTGGCATCGCCTCCTTCAGGCTTTTCGCGGGGAGACGGGTCACAACCCCGGCGACGACTTGATCCTCCGCTGGGCGCAGAACCTCGCACACTTGCAGCGGGTTCGGCACGTCAATCCCGATGCCGCTGAACGAATCGACCGCCGTAGAGGCGAGCTGGTTGTGATGATCAACGGCTGGGTCGCCGCCAACGTATGTCCGCGCTCGACGGCCGCCGAGCGCGTGGGGAAAGCCGTCGACGAACTGGCCTGTGCCTATGTGGGCGCCGAGTTCGTCTTGATCGCCGCCGAGCACGGGTCCGCGGAATGCGTTCACGACGCATGGAGCGAGGCCAGCAGCCTCGCCGTTCGTTGGACCGATCTGGTCGCCGAAGTTGTCGACGGTCAGCCACCGGTTCCATGGCGCCCCCAACGCACCACACCGAAGTAACCCCGATTGAAGGAAGAAGTTTCGAAATGCTCGACTTCGCAACAGATCCCCAATTCGTGTCGACCTGCGGCAAGGAAGGGATCGACCCCGCTGACGCCGCGCGCCGAGTCGCGGACGGAACACTTGTGTTTCTTCGCTCCGAAGCAAGCCGACACATGACGGACTACCGGCCGCTGCTCGTCGGCACCGGAACCCGCCGCAAGGTAGCGGGCCTTATCGGATTGGGGCCGCGCGACACCGACCGGAAGGCCATCGTCGACAGCATGTCGGTCATCCTCGCTGCGGGTCCTGATTCGGTGATGGATCTGACCACAAATCCCGAAGGGGTGGCGCTGCGTGCCGATCTGAAAGAAGTCGTGGGCGTGCCCCTGGGTGCGTGCTTGACCTACGACCTGTTCGCGGACCCGCGAAAGCAGCTGGGCCGCAGCGAATTCCTGGACCGATTCGAACTTGGACTGGCACCGGGCGTCGACTTCGTGCTCATCCACGCGGGCATCACTCCAGCGCTGGCGCAGTTGAGTGAGAAGTCCGATCGGATCATGCCCACCACTTCGCGTGGCGGTGGCTTGATCGCGCGATATATGCGGATGCACCACTGCGACAATCCGCTGATCGAGTACTTCGATGGCATCGTCGAGATCTGCCGCCGTCGCGAAGTCGTCCTCGATCTCGGCGATATCTTCCGTCCCGGCGCCACTGCCGACGCGGGCGACGAACTGAAGTGGCGCGAGATCGAACTCCTGGCCAAGCTGCGCCGGGAGGCCCTTGCCGGTGGTGTCCAAGTCCTGTGCGAAGCAGGCGGGCACATTCCGCTACACCTCATCCCCGAACTGATCCCGGCCTACAAGGACGCGCTCGGCGGTGCACCGCTGTGGTTGGCCGGGCCGATGGTCGTCGACAACGCGGTGACGCTCGACAGCATCGTCAACACGATCGGCGTCGCCAACGGCGGTCAGCATGGCGGCGACATGTTCGCCTCGATCACACAGGTCGAGCACTACGCGATGCCCACCGCGGCTGACACCGCGGAAGCAATCCGCAACGTGCGGGTCGCGATCACCGCGCTCGATCTCGTCCGCGGCTGGCCTGCCGAGATTGCCCGGCAACGTGCGATCAGCGTCGCCCGGCGCGCGAACGACTGGGAAACCCAAGCAGGCCACGCTCTTTACCCTGGTCTCGCAGGCAACGTCTTCATCGCGAACGGTCTGAAGAAGGGAGCGCCCTGCACCATCTGTGCGTCGCTGTGCCCGCACATCCACGCGAAGAAAGAGCACGAGGAACAACCGACAGCGGCGGTACAGTCCGGGCCGGTGCTGTTGCCCGTGCCCGAGATTGTGAAAAGCGAGCAGGAATCGAAGGCGGCCATGCGCGTCGCAACCGGTGAGCGGGAGGCGTGACGTGGACACCAGGGCCATGGCCCATCGCATCACCGGCCGCCTAGCTGACGCGGCAGAGCTCGAACCCGCGGCAATGAGCATCGCCGCCGACCTGCTCAGCCTCGGGCAATCCGTTCCGCCCGACGACTGGCTGATCGTCGGCGGCAGCCTCGCCCGCGGCGAACCTACCTTCATACGACATGATGCCGGTCGCCTGCTTATCAGCGACGTCGATTTCCTTTACGTGCATTACGGGGACGAACCCTCGACTCCGGTGTTCGAGCTGGTGAAGCTAGCCGAGAAGTCTTTCCCCACTGTCGATCTGATGAAGCTCTCACTCAGTGACTACCGTGCCATTCAGACCTCTCTCGGGCACGACTTCAAGAACATCGGCCTGGCCGTTACCGAGCATGGGCTACCTGATCATGACCCGGTCGAGCTGGAGGCCCGAGATGCCTACGAGATCCTGCTGTACTACACGCAGGCATATTTCTGGCTCGGCTTGCACGAACAGTGGCTGGCGGGGCATGACTCGGCACGCTTCCACCTGGCGGTGAGCCGGTTGTGCACGAAGGTGTTGCGGGCGGCCGGGATGCTCGATGGCGCATACGCACACCATGACTTCAGCCAGATGGCTCCTCACCTGGCGGAGCAGATGCGCGCCGAACTCCGCTGGCGGATCAACCCCACCCAACCGCCGATGAACCCTGGCCGTTACTGGAGCTATCTGCACGATGCGTTTCAACGGTTCGACGGCGAGTTCGGCCGACCGCGTGCCGACGCGGTCAACTACAGCCGGTATGCGACGACCAGCAGCGGACAGATCGTCGCCCGCCATCATCAGGCGGTATATGCGTTAGCTCGCGCGATGGCGGAGACCTGGATCGCTGACCCCGATCCGAAGGCATTGGCTACCGTGAAGCGTCGCGCCTGGGAGCGGATCACAGGCTGGACCGGCAGTCGGCCGCGGACGACGCCGGAGAGCTATTTCGGCGACTGCAAGCAGGAAATCCACGATCACCTACTCGCCATGAAAGTGCAGGTCAGATGAAACTACTGGTCACCGGGGGCGCGGGCTTCGTCGGCGCCACTGTCACGATGATGCTGCTCGACATCGGGCACGAGGTCGTCGTGGTCGACGACCTGTCCCGCAACTCCGACGAGCAGATACCCGACGGCGCGAAGTTCGTCGAATTGCGCGTCCAGGACATCGCGGAGGTCCTCACTCCCGGGGCCGGTTTCGACGCCGTCCTCCACTTCGCTGGGCTGATCGCGGCGGGCGAGTCGATGCATCACCCGGACTGGCATTGGGACAACAACACCCGCGCAAGCCTCGCGTTGCTCGACGCCATGCGCGCCACCGAGGTCGACAAGCTCGTCTTCTCCTCCACTGCAGCCGTCTACGGCGAGCCGACCGAACTGCCGCTCGTCGAGACCTCGCCGACCAGCCCGGTCAACACCTACGGCGACACCAAACTCAGCGTTGACCGGGCGATCACCAGCTACACCCGTGCGAGCGACACGTTCGGTGCCATCTCGTTGCGGTACTTCAACGTCGCAGGTGCGCACGACTGCGGCGACGGAACGATGATCGGCGAGCGCCACGATCCAGAGACCCATCTGATCCCGCTCGCGCTGGACGCAGCTCTCGGCAGGGTGGACAAATTCTCGCTGTTCGGCGACGACTACCCAACACCCGATGGGACGTGTGTGCGTGACTACATCCACATCACCGATCTTGCCCGCGCGCATCTACTGGCACTGGGTGCCATCCGGCCCGGTGAGCACCGAATCTTCAATCTCGGCAATGGAATTGGATTCTCCAACCGCCAGGTGCTCGAGGCGGTTAGCGAGGTCACCGGCGTATCGTTCGAGGTCGAAACCGCGCCGCGGCGGCCAGGTGACCCGGCGACTCTCTACGCGTCATCCGAAAAGGCGTACCGCGAGCTGGGCTGGATACCCGAGAAGCCCGACATCACGGAAATCGTCCGCGATGCCTGGCGATTCCACCAGACGCAGCCGCACTGATCCGTTACCTGGAGTTTTCGAATCACTCGAATACCTTGTGACAGAGCAGGTTTCCCCCGCATGTGAGGTTGGTGATCGACATCCCCGGGTCGTTCCCCGCGCGGGCACGGCTGACGCTTTATCCTGCAGTGACGCACCGGCATCTCCGAGAATGGCACGCGCCGAGCATGTTTCGTGCGATTCGCTGTAGCTGTCGGACTCTCGTCATAGAGTAACGACGCGTCACCGCGAGGAGATGGAGGGGGCATGCTTGGATTCGCAATCGTTGATAGGCAACTGGCCGCAGACGCAACTGCCGTGTGGCATACATGCCACGGCGAGGGTGTTCTGGTCAGCCATACGAACGCGGTCGTCATCTCGCATGATGACGAACGGCACGATGCGAAGGTCAGGGCGCTGACCATCGATCGGTCGGTCGTCCTCACTCACGGCACGACGCCACCGTTGGCTTTCGTCCACGCGCTTGGTCTCGACGCCTTCGACCGCCTTATCGACGAGACAACCGCTCACCAGCGGCTGATCTCCGACGCCGTCGCCGACTACGCGGCACGGACTCGCAATCGGAATCTCGTCATGCCGGACTTCCCGGTCGCACCCAAACTCACTGTTGACGAACGAGACGAGCCCGTGTACCGCGCACTGTCGGCCGCGAACTACGTAGCGAACGTATGGACGGCGTGGCTGGCCACCGACCAGCAACGCGTCCGCCGAACGGTTGACCCCCGGACCGGTGTGAACCCGTGGATCATGCCCGAGGAACTGGCGAGCCCCGTGCTTGCGGAGTTCCCACCTGAGTTCGCGAAGCGCGTGGAACCGGAATCGGTGGCCTGATGCTCAACTACACGGCCATCGACTTCGAAACCGCAAACTCGTATCGCGGCTCCCCATGCGCGGTCGGCCTCGTCCGTGTTCGCGACGGATGCCCGGTGGCAGAACGCCGCTGGCTGATACGACCGCCCGAGGGGGTCGATCATTTTCGCCCCCTTTAACACGTGGGTTCATGGCATTACCGAGGAGAAGGTTGCGAACGAACCCCGATGGAAGCATGTCCTTCCCAATATCGTCGACTTCATCGGCGATGACGTAGTGGTCGCCCACAACGCCGCGTTCGACATCGGTGTGATCCGCTACGCCTGCGCGGTGGACAACATCGAATGGCCGGAGATTCGATTCCTCTGCACGATGGTCCTCGCACGCCGGACACTATCACTTCCGTCGTACCGCTTGCCCTTCGTCCTTGAGACGTTAGGCGGCACGATCAAGGACCACCACGACCCTCTGGCCGACGCCCGGGCGGTCGTGGATGTTGTTCGTGGACTCGCCACCGACAACGGCGTCGATGACCTCGGCGAACTGGCCGATATGGCGGGTGTGTGCATCGGTCGCATGGTGAGCGGTCTCTATAAGGGCAGCGTTGCGACCTCGGGAGGCGGCGCCTCGCGGCTCGTCCGACCTGAGCTGAACCCGGACGCTGACCCCGACGGCTACCTCTACGGAAATGTCGTCGTGTTCACCGGCACCCTGATGTCGATGACCCGCCAGATAGCGTGGGAGGAGTGCGCACGTATCGGCGCGGTCGCAGACAACGACGTGACGAGGCGAACCAACGTACTCGTTGTCGGCGACATCAACCCTGCCATTCTCAGACCCGGCTCGAACGTCACCGGCAAGGCACGCAAGGCATTTCAGCTACAAGACAAAGGCCAACGGATCGAAGTGATGACCGAGGACGACTTCCTTCGATGCCTGGACGGGAAACCACTAGGCGTAGCGGATATCCTGGCGCGTTTCCATGATCATGAATCGGAAGCGCCTGCGGTGGCACCTACCCCGAGTCGTCTTCGCTCAGTGCCGCTGGCGGAGCGTCCAAAGCCCAAGCCGCCCAAGCCGCCGAGACCACTGCGACGCGAACCCGTTCCGACGGACCAGATATGCGCCGCCGACGGATGCGCAAACACCGCCGCATTCAGGACCCGATCGAAGCCGACTTGGTGCGCCGAGCACGTCACCGAATTGCAGCGTGCTGGTGGGATCAAGCCCCTGGAGCCGTTTTCACATCCCGACAGTTGGCAATTGACGGAATGCCTCACCTGCGCCGTCCAAGCGCACTACCGCTTCAACTACACCCTCGACAAGAACGCCTACGGTGAGGCGACCTGCCGAGCATGTTATTGGCGGAGTTGGGCGACCGACGCGAGCGCGATGCAAGGAGCGTGGGCTAACGTCGAACCGGTCCCGCATGAGAAGGCCAAAGCAGTCGCGGAGGAGCACGGGTTCGACTACCTCGGACCACTGACGGATCCATCGCTGCCCGACGACCCACACCACACCCGCTGCCGCCGGTGCGGAAAGATCAGCGCGTCCCGCCTCGGCGACATTTCATTTGGCTGCACATGCTCGCCCCGCGAGTAGCCCCGCGTCCCCGGTAGATAGCGGCGTCTATGCAACCCGTTCAGGAACGAAGGTAGGGTCGCCAGCGGATCGTGCGGCCTCTGCGTAGTGGACGACGTCGGTACTGGGGCCGGGAGTCGTTCGATTCCCGGCCCCTATCGACCTCAGACCGCCGCGGGCTCTGCGGCCGATGCCGTGGATTCGGCATCTCCGCGCGCGTTGACGGTCCACAACCCGAGGATCGCGGCGACCACGCCGATCACTCCGCCGACGAACAGCGCCCGCCCGAACCCGGCATTCATCGCCTCGATCGGCGCGTGACCCGCCGCGAGCTGAGCATTGGTGTGCGAGGTCGCGACGGCGGTGAGCACCGCGAGGCCGAGCGCCCCGCCCAGTTGCTGCCCGGTATTGAGCAGCGCGGCGGCCAGACCGGCTTGCTCGGGTGGCACGCCCGCGTTCGCCGCGGTGGTGTTCGCGACGAAGACACCACCGGCGCCCAGCGACATCACCAGCATTCCCGGCAGCAGATCGGTGACGTAGGACCCGTCGGTCGACATGCGCGACAGCAGCAGGACACCGATCCCGCACAGCAGCGACCCGACCACGGTGAAGATCCGCGTCCCGGTCCGGGTGAAGAACTTCGTCGCCAGGCCCGCGGCCACACCGATGGTCAAACTCACCGGGAGGTAGGCGACGCCCGCCTCGAACTCGCCGTAGCCGAGCACCGTCTGCATGTACAGCGTGACGAAGAAGAACATCGACAGCATGCCCGCGGCGATCACCAGGTGCGACAGGTTCGCCGCGGCCAGTCCGCGGATGCCGAAGATCGACAGCGGGACCAGCGGGTCGGCGGTGGCGCGCTCGTTGACGACGAACGCGACGAGCAGAACCGCGGCCACACCGAGCAGGCCGATCGTGCGCGTGTCGCCCCATCCGTAATCCGGGGCCTTCACCAAGCCGAACACCAGCGTCATCAGGCCCGCGGTCGCCAAGACCGTACCCAGCACGTCGAAGCCGCGCCGGATGTCATTGCGCTGATCGTTCGGAATCAGCAGCGGGATGGCCACCAGCACCAGCACGGAGACCGGCGTGTTGACGTAGAAGACCCAGCGCCAGCCCGGCCCCTCGGTGATCACCCCGCCGAGGAACACGCCGGCTGCCGATGCCAAACCCGCGGCACCACCCCAGATTCCGACCGCGGTGTGCCGATCCGAGCCCTCCCGGAAACTGGTGGTGAGGATCGACAGGGCGGCGGGCAGCATCAGCGCGGCGCCGATACCTTGTGCGAAGCGAGCTCCGATCAGCAGCCCGCTGCTGTCGGCGAGCCCGCCGAGCGCGGAGGAGACGCCGATGACGACGGTCCCGGCGATCAGGATCCGGCGGCGTCCGAGCAGATCGGCCAACCTGCCGCCGAGCAGCAGCAACCCGCCGTAGGTGAGCAGATATCCGCTGGTGACCCACTGCAGCGTAGGCAACGACATGCCGAGTTCGCGTTGGATGGTCGGCAGCGCGACATTCACGATGGAGCCGTCGGCGAAGTCGAGGAAGGCGACCGTGCACAGCAGCGCCAGCGTGAGTTTGCCGCGACGGGTCGCCAAGAACGATGGTGTTTCGGTGGGTGCGAGCACTCCGATGTCCTCTCTCGATGCGGACGTTGTCGTCCGTTGCGAACCGAGAGGCTTCGCGTCGGCTGGATGTGACATCGCGGCGCGGTGTCGAGAGACGGATCACAATTCGGAGCCGGACGTCACATATCGCGGCGCTGTCTCGCTCCTATGCGTGAGACCGATGCAAGCGCGGTCGTCCGCACAGAAACGGGAGTCCGATGACCGAGACCGCCGACGAAGCCGCCACGCGGGTGTTCGCCGACCACCGAGAACTGCTGTTCTCGGTGGTCTACGCCATGCTCGCCAGCGTCGCCGACACCGAGGACGTGCTACAGGAGACGTGGCTTTCCTGGGCTGTCCGGGTAAGTGAGGGCAGCGAGGAAGTCCGGCATCCGCGGGCATATCTGGTGCGTATCGCGGTGAACCAGGCGCTCGCGCGGCGCGCGGCGATCACTCGGCGGCGCGAGACCTATGTCGGCCCGTGGCTGCCCGAGCCGCTGGTCAGCGACACGCAACAGCTCACCGAGGACGCGGCGGAGGGCGCGTTGCGTGCCGAATCGGTGTCCATGGCGGTGCTCGTGGTGCTGGAGACGCTCACCCCACTCGAGCGTGCGGTCTTCGTACTGCATGAGGTATTCGGCTATCCGCACACCGACATCGCGGAGATCCTCGGCCGCACCCCCGCCTCCATCCGTCAACTCGCCCACCGGGCCAGGGAGCACGTCCACGCGCGGCGGCCACGCTACCGAGCCGACCCGCACACGCAGCGACAGGTGACCGAGAAGCTCGTCGCCGCCCAGGCGGACGGCGACCTGGCCGGTCTGCTGGAACTGCTCGCGCCGGACGTCGCCTTCTGGTCCGACGGCGGCGGCAAGCGGCGGGCCGCGCTGCGCCCGATCCACGGCCGGGACAAGGTCGCTCGCCTGCTCACCGGCCAGAACCTACTGGCCGACGTGCCCGATTTCGGTGTCGGATATCGGTTCGTGAACGGCGACCCGGCCGCGCTGATCTTCTCCGCGGGCGCGCCGTTCGCGGTCCTCGTCCTCGACATCGATCCGGCAACCGACCGGATCCGCGGAATCTACGCCGTGTCCAATCCGGACAAACTCACCAGGATCGAAGCCGGTCAGCGGCCGACGCGCGGGTAGGGCAGATCGGTACTGGTGTGCTCGGTGATCGCCAGCGGGCTGCCGATGTGCGGGAACGCGCGCTGCGGGCAGGCGGGACGCTCACAGACTTTGCAGCCCGCGCCGATCGGCACCGCGGTGGCCGGGTCGTCCAGCTGCAAGCCCGCCGAATACACCAGGCGCTCGGCGTATTCGATGTCGCAGCCGAGCCCGATGGAGAAGCTCTTCGCCGCCGTGCCGAACCCGTGCGGGGCGATCGCGGCCGTGCGGGCGATCCACAGATAGCGCCGTCCGTCGGGCATCTCGGCGATCTGGGTGAGAATGCGGCCGGGATGGGCGAACGCCTCGTGCACCACCCACAGCGGGCAGCTGCCGCCGACCCGGGAGAAGTGGAACGCGGTGGCGGACTGGCGTTTGGAGATATTGCCCGCACGGTCGGTGCGGACGAAGAAGAACGGGACGCCGCGCTGTCCCTGCCGCTGCAGGGTGCTGAGCCGATGGCAGATGGTTTCGAAGCCGACCTCGAAACGCAAGCTGAGCAGGTCGATGTCGTAGTGCAGTTCCTCCGCCGACCGCAGGAACCGCCCATACGGCAGCACCAGCGCGCCCGCGAAATAATTGGCCAGCCCGATCCGGGCCAGGGTGCGGGATTCGCCGGTCAGCGACGGGGTTTCGGCCAGCACCGCGTCCAGTTCGGCGCCGTACAGCAGGAAGGCGATGGTGGTGGCGATCTGGAAAGCGCGCTGGCCGGGACGCAATCGCCGGGCCAGCGTCAGCGTGCGGCTCTCCGAGTCGTAGTGCCGCTTGGGGATGGTGGGGTCCGCGCCGTCGCCGCGCACCAGGACCGTCACCCCGGCCCGTTCCTCGGCGATCCGCGCGAGCTGGCGATCGAGCGATCCGATGGACAGGCCCGAGTTCTCGAACAGCTGCTCGGCGGCGATGTCGAGCTGCGGGATGTGGTTGTGGTGGTCGTAGAAGAAGTCGCGCACGTCCTCGTAGGGCATCGGTACCCCGGGCGCGCCGGCGGGCGCGGACACCCGTGCCGAGAGCAGGTCGAGCTGATCGGTGGCCGCGCGTAGTCGGCGGTGCATCGCCACGACGATCCTGGCGATCTCCGGCTGGCGGGTCGCCAGCTCCTCCACCTCGGTAATCGGGGCGGTGTGCCCGCCCGCGGCGTCCACCAGCACTTCGTGCAGATCGGACACGAGGCGCGCGTCCGAATCGGCGGCGAAGAACTGAACGTCGAGGTCGAAGGTGGAATTGAGTTTCAGCAGTACGGGAATGGTGAGGGGCCGCTGGTCGCGCTCGAGCTGATTGAGGTAGCTGGGCGACAGGTCCAGCGATTTCGCCAGGGCCGCCTGGGTCATCCTCCGCTCTTCGCGCAACCGCCGAAGCCGGGCGCCCGCATACATCTTGCGCACGTGCACGATGGTAACGGCGCCTATTCGCAATCATCGCAAAATCGGGGTTTGTTTCCCGCGAAAATATGCTTTTGCGAGGTATTCAGCAATATGTCCGGCCTGCGTAGCGTGCGAAGAGTGGATTCGTACACGCTCCGGGAGGATGCATGAAGAGACACATCGTACGCGCACGCGCCGCCGCCGAGGAGTTCCCGCGCTCGGAACATCTCGCCACCAAGATCGCCGAGGTCGCCGCGGATCCGGTCGAGGTGACCGCCGAGGTAGGCGCGATGATCGTGAACCGGATCATCGACAACGCCGCCGTGGCCGCCGCCGCGCTGACCCGCCGCCCGGTGACCGCCGCGCGTGCCCAGGCCACCGCGCAGCCCTACCGGCCGCGCGCGGGCCGTTCGGGGGCGACGGTGTTCGGACTGCCCGCGCGGCAGCGGGTTTCGCCGGAGTGGGCCGCCTGGGCCAACGGTGTCGCGGTGCGTGAACTGGACTTCCACGACACGTTTCTCGCCGCGGAATACTCGCATCCGGGCGACAACATTCCGCCGATCCTCGCCGTCGCCCAGCATCTCGGCCGCAGCGGCGCCGATCTGATCCGCGGGCTGGCCACCGGCTACGAGATCCAGATCGACCTGGCGCGCGGCATCTGCCTGCACGAGCACAAGATCGATCATGTCGCTCACCTCGGCCCGTCCGCCGCGGCGGGCATCGGGACGCTGCTGCGGCTCGACACCGAAACCATCTATCAGGCCCTCGGCCAGGCGTTGCACACCACTACCGCGACGCGGCAGTCCCGCAAGGGGGAGATCTCCAGCTGGAAGGCCTACGCTCCCGCCTTCGCGGGCAAGATGGCGGTCGAAGCGGTGGATCGGGCGTTGCGTGGTGAAACCGCGCCCGCGCCGATCTGGGAGGGCGCCGACGGGGTGCTCGCCCGCCTGCTCGGCGGCCCGGACGCCGAATACCGTGTGCCGCTGCCCGGTCCAGGTGAGGCCAAGCGCGCGATCCTGGACAGCTACACCAAGGAGCATTCGGCCGAATACCAAAGCCAAGCGCCGATCGACTTGGCGCGCCGGATGCGCTCGCGAATCGGCGATCTGGATCGGATCGCCTCGATCGTGCTGCATACCAGCCACCACACGCACGTGGTGATCGGCACCGGATCCGGCGATCCGCAGAAGTTCGATCCGCACGCCAGTCGCGAAACACTCGATCATTCGGTGCCTTATATCTTCGCGGTGGCGCTGCAAGACGGAAGCTGGCATCACGAGCGGTCGTACGCGCCGGAGCGGGCGCGGCGGCCGGACACCGTCGCGCTGTGGCGCAAGATCAGCACCACCGAGGACCCGGAATGGACCAGGCGCTACCACGCGACCGACCCCGGCGAGAAGGCGTTCGGCGCGCGAGCGGTGGTGACGCTGACCAGCGGCGAGACGATCGTCGACGAACTGGCTGTCGCCGACGCGCATCCGCTCGGCGCACGCCCCTTCGGCCGGGCGGAGTACATCGAGAAATTCCGCACCCTCGCCGAAGGGGTGCTCGATGCGGCCGAGCAGGACCGCTTCCTCGACGCGGCCCAGCGGACGCCCGAACTGGCCGCCGGAGAACTCGACCAGCTGAACTTCACCGTGTCCGGCGCGGTGCTCGATCGGGCGCCGCGCACTCCGGAGGGCATCTTCTGATGGCTGCGCTAGTTGTCGTCCAGGATCACCGCCTGCGCGGCGATCACGTTCTTGCCGTCGAAGGTGATCGCGGGCGAGCCGTGCAGCCGATACCCCTGCGCCAGCAGGGCGCTGATCCGCGCGCAGAATCGTGCGTCGTCCACGCCGGTGATGAGTCGGTAGCGCAGGGGTTCGTCGGTCATGGTCCGAGGGTAGGACGGTGGGCGCGGTGACCGGCCTGCTGGCCGCCGTGACGAGCGCGGCGCAGAAGCGTGTGGCGTTCCGGGCGGGTCTGGAGTCGGGTCGCATCCAGCGACTACCGGGCGCGTTCGATCCGCTGGTGGCGCGCCTGATCCAGGAGATCGGGTTCGAGGGCGTCTACCTTTCCGGCGCCGTGATGTCGGCCGAGCTGGCGTTGCCCGACATCGGTCTGACCACGGCAAGCGAGGTTGCCGCCCGTGGTCGGCAGGTCGCCAGGGTCACCGATCTCCCGGTGCTCGTCGACGCCGACACCGGTTTCGGGGAGCCGATGAACGCCGCGCGCACGGTGACCCTTCTGGAGGACGCGGGCCTGGCGGGCTGCCATATCGAGGATCAAGTGAACCCCAAGCGCTGCGGGCACCTCGACGGCAAGGCCGTGGTCCCGGTCGAGGACATGGTGCGGCGCCTGCGGGCCGCCGTGTCGGCCCGGCGCGACCCGAACTTCGTCATCTGTGCCCGCACCGACGCGCGCGCCACCGAAGGATTGGCCGCCGCGATCGACCGGGCCGATGCCTACGCCGACGCGGGCGCGGATCTGATCTTCACCGAAGCGCTGGCGAACGCCGCGGAGTTCACGAAATTTCGTTCCGCCGTGGGAGTTCCGCTGCTGGCCAACATGACCGAGTTCGGCAAGTCCGAGCTGCTTTCCGCATCCACTCTCGAGGAGATCGGCTACAACGCGGTCATCTATCCGGTGACCACGCTGCGGCTGGCGATGTATGCCGTGGAGCACGGGCTGCGCGAGATCGCCCGCACCGGAACGCAATCCGCCCTGCTGGGGACCATGCAGCACCGGTCCCGGCTCTACGAGCTGCTGCGCTACCGGGAGTACACCGAATTCGACGCCGGAATATTCACCTTCACCGGGAGCGGGTCACCGACATGACCGAGATCAAGAAGGGCTTGGCCGGAGTGGTGGTCGACACCACCGCCATCTCGAAGGTGATGCCGGAGACCAACTCCCTGACCTATCGCGGCTACGCCGTACCGGACCTGGCGCGGCACTGCGGTTTCGAGGAGGTCGCGTACCTGCTCTGGTACGGCGAGTTGCCCGATGTCGCGCAGCTGGAGTTGCTGTGTCAGCGCGAGCGCGCGCAGCGGCGCGTCGACCGGTCGATCCTGTCGCTGGTCGAGAAGATGCCGGAGTCCTGTCATCCGATGGACGTGGTGCGCACGGTGGTGAGCTACCTGGGGGCCGAGGACGCGGAAGATGACCTCGGCGGTACGCCCACACAGGGGGCCTTGCTGACGAAAGCGTTGCGCCTGACCGCGATATTGCCGACCGTGATCGCCGCGGACATGCGGCGACGGCGCGGACTGGACCCCGTCCCGCCGCACTCGCATCTGAGCTTCGCGGCGAACTTCTTCAACATGTGCTTCGGCGCGGTGCCCGACCCGCGGATCGTGCGGGCGTTCGAGACCTCGCTGATCCTCTATGCGGAGCACGGTTTCAACGCCTCCACCTTCGCCGCGCGGGTGGTCACCTCCACCCGGTCGGACATCTACAGCGCGGTCACGGCCGCCATCGGGGCGCTGAAAGGCCCGCTGCACGGCGGCGCCAACGAGGCCGTCATGCACGCCATGCTGGAGATCGGCGAACCGGAGCTGGCCGGGTCATGGCTGCGCGCCAAACTCGCCGGCAAGGAGAAGGTGATGGGCTTCGGTCACCGGGTCTACAAGAACGGCGATTCCCGGGTACCGGCCATGCGGGCGGAGCTGGAACGAGTAGCGGCGGTGACCGGAGGCGAGCGCTGGTTGCGCATGTACGTCGAGCTGGAACGCGCGATGGCGGAGGCGACCGGGCTCGAGCCGAATCTCGATTTTCCCGCGGGCCCCGCCTATCACTTGATGGGCTTCGACATCGCGATGTTCACGCCGATCTTCGTGATGAGCCGGATCACCGGGTGGACCGCCCACATCATCGAGCAAGCGGCATCGAACGCGTTGATCCGCCCGCTGTCGGAATACACCGGCGTGCCGCAGCGGGAGCTGGCCCTCGGACGCTGACCGGAGCCACCTGCCCCGGCGGGCGGCGGGCCATCGATTTCCTTCCGTACCGAGCAATTGCTTGGTTGAATCGAGGGGCGAACCCCGCCCACCGGCTAGCAGGAAAGTGAGCCACGCGAATGCCGACTCCCGACGAGCTCGTCCGTGCGATGTGCCGAAGCTGGTCCGACCCCGATCCCGACCGGATCAGCGCGTACTTCGCCGAAGACGCCGTCTACCACAACATTCCGATGGAACCCGTCGTCGGCCGCGCCGCCATCCGCGACTTCATCGCGGGCTTCCTGACCACCTTCGACGCCATCGACTTCGACATCCACCACCAGATCGCGTCCGGCAACGTGGTCATGAACGAACGCACCGACACCCTGCTCTCCGCGGGGCGCGCGACCCCCCTCCCGGTCATGGGCTTCTTCGAGATCACCGACGGCGCCATCACCACATGGCGCGATTACTTCGACATGGCGGTCATCAACCGGGCCTTCGGACTGTAGGGCGGCCCGGGCGACGAGGTCGTCCTCGGATTCGGGGAAATTAGTCGCGACTGCCGGGAACCGAATCGGGTGAACGCGCGTCGAAGTATGGCAAGAGGGGAAAAACCGAGTCGGAGATGACGTGCGAGGAGGGGTCTGCCGATGGAGCGTTGTTCCGGGTGTCACACGGCGTGGCGGAAGGGGATACGGACGCGGGTCCGCGTGCTGCCGGTGCTGAGGCAGGAGGAGCTGTGTGAGCGGTATCCGTCGCGGCGGCGTCCACGGCAGGAGCCGGAATGCGATTGAGCGCGTAGGTGATCGGTCGCGCTGACCGGAATTTTCGATCCACGGGCGCGGGACGCGATCCGTGGGATGGGGGAGAGAGATGACCAGGGGGCGGCAGGCAATGCGGTCGGGCGGGCGTGACGTGAGTCGGCGCCCCCTTCGCCGGGGGAAGGGGGCGCCGATCATCGCTCAGGCGAACGCGTTCACCGCACAGCCGCCGCGGCGGAGACCATATTCCGCAGCGAGGCTTCCACTTCGGCCGGTCCCCTGGTCTTCAACCCGCAGTCCGGATTGACCCAGAGCCGTTCGGCCGGAACGGCTTTCAGCGCGGCGCGCAGCGACGTGGTGATCTCGTCCACGCTGGGCACCCGCGGCGAGTGGATGTCGTACACACCGGGGCCGACGCCCAGATCGAATCCCGCCGCGTTGAGGTCGTCGAGCACCTCCATATGCGAACGCGCGGCCTCGATCGACGTCACGTCGGCATCCAGCCCGGCGATCGCGTCGATCACCTCGCCGAACTCCGAATAGCACAGGTGGGTGTGGATCTGCGTCGCATCCGAGACACCGGAGGTGGCGAGCCGGAACGACCGCACAGACCACTCCAGGTACGCGGGCTGGTCGGCCACGCGCAACGGAAGCAGTTCGCGCAGAGCCGGTTCGTCGACCTGGATGATCCGGATGCCCGCCGACTGCAGGTCCACGGTCTCGTCCCGGATCGCCAGCGCCACCTGGCGGGCGGACTCCTCCAGCGGCTGATCGTCGCGGACGAACGACCACGCGAGAATGGTCACCGGGCCGGTCAGCATGCCTTTGACCGGCTTGTCGGTGAGCGACTGCGCATAGCCGATCCACTCGACGGTCATCGGCTCCCGGCGCGCCACGTCCCCGAACAGGATCGGCGGCCGCACGCAGCGGGTCCCGTACGACTGCACCCAGCCCTGCTCGGTGGCCGCGAAACCGTCGAGCTGCTCGGCGAAGTACTGCACCATGTCATTGCGCTCCGGCTCGCCGTGCACCAGCACGTCCAACCCGAGCTCCTCCTGGAGCGCGACGACGTCCGCGATCTCGGCGCGCATCCGGTGCGCGTACTCCGCCTGATCGATCTCGCCCTTGCGCAGCGCGGCCCGCGCCAGCCGGATCGCGGAGGTCTGCGGAAAGGAACCGATCGTCGTGGTCGGCAGCGCGGGCAGCCGCAAGCGGTCCCGTTGCAGCTCGCGGCGCTGCTCGGCGGGAGCACGGCGGACGGCGTCCGGCCCGAGCGCGGCCAACCTGGCCCGCACCTGCGGATCGTTCAGCCGCGGATCCGACCGCCGCGACGCCAGTGCCGCCCGCACCGCGGCCAAGTCGGCGCCGATCGCCTCCGGTCCTTCGCGCAGGCCGGTGGCGAGCAAGCGCACCTCCGCCACCTTCTCCGCCCCGAAAGCCAGCCACGACCGCAGTCGCTCATCCAACCGCGTCTCCGCGGCCAGGGTGTACGGCACGTGCAGCAACGAGCACGAGCTCGAAACCGCGACGTGTCCAGCGGATCCCAGCACAGTGGCGAGGGTGGCCATGGCGCGGTCCAGATCGGTGCGCCACACGTTGCGTCCGTCCACCACTCCGGCGACGACCAGCTTGCCCGCGAGGGCGGGCACCGCCGCCACCGCGGAAACATCGGTACCGGAGGCGAAGTCGACGGCGACGGCCTCGATCCCGGTGCCGGCCAGCGGCGCGAGCGCGGCACCAGGATGGCCGAAGTAGGTCGCGACGAGGATCGCCGGACGCTCGGTCGGCTCGGCCAGTTCGGCGTAGGTGACCTGCACCAGGTCGATTTCCTCCGCCGTGAGGTCGGTGACCAGCACCGGTTCGTCGATCTGCACCCACTCGGCTCCCGCGGCGGAAAGCCTGCGCAGCAGCTCCCGATAGAGCGGAAGCAGCTCGAGCAGCCGGGCCAGCGCCGAGCCGCCGGTCGCCTTCGTCAGCTTCAGGAAGGTGATCGGGCCGATCACCACCGGCCGCGCGGGCACGCCCAGGTCGAGCGCCTCCCGCAGTTCTTCCAGCAGCTTCTCCGGATGCAGCGAGAACGCGGTGTCCGGGCCGATTTCCGGCACCAAGTAGTGATAGTTGGTGTCGAACCATTTGGTCATCTCCAACGGTTCGACCGTGTCGGTGCCGCGTGCCGCGGCGAAGTACCGATCCAGCGGATCGGCGATCCCGGCGACCCGAGGCGGCAGCGCGCCGAGCAACACGGCGGTGTCGAGCATCTGGTCGTAATAGGAAAAGGTCCCGACGGGGATCGAGTCCAGGCCCGCGGCGAGCAGTTCGGTGAGCTGAGCACGCCGTAGCTCACGTGCCACGGCGTGCAACTTCTCGGCGTCTATTCTGCCTGCCCAATAGGCCTCCGTCGCCCGTTTGAGCTCGCGCCGCGGCCCCACCCGTGGTAGCCCGAGAACCGTTGCGGTGAACGGCTTTTGCTGTGAAACAGTCACGATGTTTCTCCATTGCTGAGGACGAAAGCCATCGCCATACGGGCAGGCGGAGAACCTTATGACATGCCGGAGATATTCCCCGGCCGAGGAGCCCGACACGTCAGCTGGTGATCCGCACGCCCAATCCACGAGGCGGTGGCCGCCGGATACGGGTGTACCCGGCACGGCTGGCAGGTCTTCGGACTCGCGGGCACCGGCCGAGGGGATGGCCCGGCTCATGCCGGTATTCCCGATGGCCGACCTACTGGCCGTCGCTTCCCGAGTCGCGGCACCTTACGGCCCGGTGAACTCAGTGCCTGATGACGGCGGTCGTTCCTGCATACCGCTGCGGGACAGTCCCGGATTCCCACCGGGTTCCCTCTCGCCCGCCGTGACGTCGCCGCACGGGCGGGCTCGACTCCGTCGCGCGACGTCGGGGCTCCATCTCGCCGCGCACCGGTGAACCAGCTGCCCCCTCAGCATAGGCTGTGCCGCCTCTCCGGGACTCCAGGCCGTACTAGTCGGGTGGCGGGGGAGTTGCGTTCAGGTCCTGCGTTGGGTGCCGCTCGGGTTCTGGGGGTTCCCGGTGAGTTACCCATGTGCTCGCGAAATCACTCGTTGCGATGGGAGTCGTGAGGTGGCCCGTCGTCGATCCCGTTGCAGCGACCGGTGCGTCGGCCAGAGGCTGATCCGGTAGCAGGTGGCGCGGGCACGGTTGCTCCCGCGAAGCCCATGTATCGGGCTCGTGAACGCAACTTCGCAACGGTGCTAGGGCCCTTTGTGAAGAGCCTTGCGAACGGGGATTCCATGTTCGCGCGGTTCACGACGCCGGGTACCTTAGGTCAATGTTCTCGAAAGTCTTGGTTGCCAACCGTGGCGAGATCGCCATCCGCGCCTTCCGCGCGGCCTACGAACTCGGCATCGGGACGGTCGCCGTGTTCCCCTATGAGGACCGCAATTCGGTTCATCGGCTGAAGGCGGCGGAGTCGTATCAGATCGGGGAGCCGGGCCATCCGGTCCGGGCGTACCTGTCCATCGATGCGATCATCGAGGCGGCCAAGTCGGCCGGGGCGGACGCCATCTACCCTGGCTACGGCTTTCTCTCCGAGAACCCGGACCTGGCGGCGGCCTGTGCCCGGGAGGGCATTACTTTCATCGGGCCCTCGGCCGAGGTGCTCGAGCTGGCGGGGAACAAGGCCCGCGCCATCGAGGCGGCCAAGGCGGCCGGGCTTCCGGTGCTGCGCTCCAGCGCGCCGTCGGCGGACGTGGACGAGCTGATCGCCGCGTCGCGGGAGCTGGAGTACCCGATCTTCGTCAAGGCGGTCGCCGGTGGCGGCGGACGCGGTATGCGGCGCGTCGCCGCCCCCGAGCAGTTGCGTGAGTCGATCGAGGCGGCCTCGCGGGAGGCGGAGTCGGCGTTCGGCGATCCGACCGTATTCCTCGAACAGGCGGTGGTGAACCCGCGGCACATCGAGGTGCAGATCCTGGCCGATCAGCACGGCAACGTGATGCACCTGTTCGAGCGGGACTGTTCGGTGCAGCGCCGCCACCAGAAGGTCATCGAGCTCGCGCCGGCGCCGAACCTGGATCCGGCACTGCGGGAACGGATCTGCGCCGACGCGGTGGCCTTCGCACGCCAGATCGGCTACTCGTGCGCGGGCACGGTGGAGTTCCTGCTCGACGAGCGCGGCAACCATGTCTTCATCGAGATGAACCCGCGCATCCAGGTCGAGCACACGGTGACCGAGGAGATCACCGATGTGGACCTGGTGCAGTCGCAGCTGCGTATCGCCGCGGGAGAGACCCTCGCCGACCTCGGGTTGAGCCAGGATGCGGTGACGATCCGGGGTGCGGCGCTGCAGTGCCGGATCACCACCGAGGACCCGGCCAACGGATTCCGTCCGGACACCGGCCGCATCACCGCCTACCGCACCCCGGGCGGCGCGGGCATCCGGCTGGACGGCGGCGCGAATCTGGGTGCGGAGATCGGCGCCTACTTCGACTCGATGCTGGTCAAGCTCACCTGCCGCGGTCGCGACTTTTCGACGGCGGTGGCGCGGGCGCGGCGGGCGCTGGCGGAGTTCCGTATCCGCGGTGTGGCCACCAATATCCCGTTCCTGCTCGCGGTGCTGGACGACTCCGACTTCAAGGCCGGCCGGGTCACCACCTCGTTCATCGACGAGCGCCCGCAGCTGCTCACCCTGCGCCGATCCGCCGACCGCGGCACCAAGATCCTCGAGTACCTGGCCGACGTCACCGTGAACAAGCCGCACGGTGAGCGGCCGACCACGGTGTACCCGCACGACAAGCTGCCCGCGATCGACCTGAGCGTGCCGCCGCCGGACGGCTCCCGGCAGCGGCTGCTGGCGTTGGGTCCGGAGGGGTTCGCGCGGGCGCTGCGCGAGCAGAAGGCGGTCGGCGTCACCGACACCACCTTCCGCGACGCGCACCAGTCGCTGCTGGCCACCCGGGTGCGCACCAACGGCCTGCTCGGCGTGGCCGGGCACGTCGCGCGCCTGACGCCGGAGCTGCTGTCGATCGAGGCGTGGGGCGGTGCGACCTACGACGTCGCCTTGCGGTTCCTGTACGAAGACCCGTGGGAGCGGCTGGCCGCACTGCGCGAGGCGGTACCGAACATCTGTTTGCAGATGCTGCTGCGCGGGCGCAACACCGTGGGTTACACGCCGTATCCGGAGCAGGTGACCCGCGCGTTCGTCTCCGAGGCGACCGCGACCGGTATCGACATCTTCCGTATCTTCGACGCCCTCAACAATGTCGACCAGATGCGTCCGGCCATCGACGCGGTGCGCGAAACCGGGACGGCGGTAGCGGAAGTCGCGATGAGCTACACCGGTGACCTGGCGAATCCGGACGAATCGCTCTACACCCTCGACTACTACCTGAAGCTGGCCGAGCAGATCGTCGACGCGGGCGCGCACGTGCTGGCCATCAAGGACATGGCCGGTCTGCTGCGCGCCCCGGCCGCTACCAAGCTGGTCACCGCGCTGCGCAGCAACTTCGATCTGCCGGTGCACGTGCACACCCACGACACGCCCGGCGGTCAGCTGGCCACCTACCTCGCCGCGTGGCAGGCCGGTGCCGACGCCGTCGACGGCGCCAGCGCGGCGATGGCCGGAACCACCAGTCAGCCCGCGCTGTCGGCGATCGTCGCGGCCGCGGCGCACAGCGAGTACGACACCGGCCTCGATCTGCAGAACGTGTGTGATCTGGAGCCGTATTGGGAGGCGCTGCGGAAGGTGTACGCGCCGTTCGAGTCCGGGCTGCCCGCACCCACCGGCCGGGTCTACACCCACGAGATCCCCGGCGGTCAGCTGTCGAATCTGCGGCAGCAGGCCATCGCGCTCGGCCTCGGTGACCGGTTCGAGGAGGTCGAGGCGAAATACGCCGCCGCAGACCGGCTGCTCGGCCGTCTGGTGAAGGTGACGCCGTCGTCGAAGGTCGTCGGCGACCTGGCGCTCGCGCTGGTCGGTACCGGCGTCGACATCGAGGATTTCGCCGCCGATCCGGGGCGCTACGACATCCCCGATTCCGTGATCGGGTTCCTGCGCGGCGAACTCGGCACCCCTGCGGGGGGATGGCCCGAGCCCTTCCGCAGCAAGGCACTGGCCGGTCGCGGTGCGGCCAAGCCGGAAACACCGTTGGCCCCCGCGGACGAGAAGGGGTTGTCCGGTAGCTCCGAAGAGCGGCGCGCCACGCTGAACCGCCTCCTGTTCCCCGGCCCGACCGCGGAATTCCTCGCTCACCGGGAGAAGTACGGCGACACCTCCGGGCTGTCGGCCAACCAGTTCCTCTACGGTCTGCGCCGCGGCGAGGAACACCGGGTGCAGCTGGAGAAAGGCGTCACCCTGCTCATCGGCCTGGAGGCGATCTCGGAGCCGGACGAGCGCGGCATGCGCACCGTGATGTGCATCCTGAACGGGCAATTGCGGCCGATCTCCGTGCGTGACCGCTCGATCGCCAGCGACATCCCGGCAGCGGAGAAGGCCGACAAGGCCAACCCTGGGCACGTCGCGGCTCCGTTCGCCGGCGTGGTGACGCTCGCTGTGTCCGAAGGGGATTCGGTCGCCGCGGGCGAAACCATCGGCACCATCGAAGCCATGAAGATGGAAGCCGCGATCACCGCGCCCCGCGCGGGCATCGTCGGCCGTGTCGCGATCGGCCCGGTGCAGCAGGTGGAAGGCGGCGATCTGCTCATCGAGCTGACCGTGCGGGAATCCTCCGCCCAATGACCCGGATCGTCGCGGGGACGGCGGGTGGGCGGCGCCTGCGGGTGCCGCCCTCGGGCACCCGCCCGACCTCCGATCGGGTACGGGAGGCGCTGTTCAGCGCCTTGGACGCGCGACTGGACTTCGCGGGCGCCCGCGTGCTCGACCTGTACGCGGGTTCCGGCGCGCTCGGATTGGAGGCGCTCTCGCGCGGCGCCGAGCACGCACTGCTCGTCGAGTCCGACCGCAAGGCCGCCGCCGTGGTGCGCGGCAATATCGCCGAGCTCGGGCTGCCCGGCGCCGAGCTCCGGGTCGCGACGGTGGCGAGCGTGCTGCGGCTGGGCGGTGCGGGCGGCTTCGACGTGGTGTTCTCCGATCCGCCCTACGCGGTCGACAACGCCGCCGTGCTGGCCGACCTGCGCGCGCTGGCCGAGCACGGTTGGCTGCGTCCCGGAGCCGTGGTCGTGCTGGAGCGTTCGGCGCGCTCGCCCGAAACAGCTTGGCCCGCAGGCTTCCTGCCCGCGAAGTCGCGCCGGTACGGTGAAACGCGCATCGATCTGGCGGAGTTCGAGCCGGACGAATAGACGCGGGCGTGGCCATTGGTGCCGGAGGGCCGCGGTCCTGCTAGCGTCGGCTCATGGCAGGAGCACTGTGCCCCGGGTCGTTCGACCCCGTGACCTACGGACACCTCGATGTCTTCACCCGGGCGGCGGCCCAGTTCGACGAGGTGGTCATCACCGTCATGATCAACCCGAAGAAGCAGGGCATGTTCACCGTCGAGGAGCGCATCGAGATGCTGCGCGAGTCGACCGCACACCTGAGCAACGTCCGGGTGGAGTCATGGCACGGCCTGCTCGTGGACTTCGCCCGCGAGCAGGGCATCACCGCCATCGTGAAGGGCCTGCGCGACGCGGGCGACTTCGGCTACGAGCTGCAAATGGCGCAGATGAACAAGAAGCTCTCCGGCGTGGACACCTTTTTCATCGCCACCAACCCGTCCTTCAGCTACCTGTCCAGCTCCCTTGTCAAGGAAGTCGCCGCATACGGCGGCGACGTCGCCGACATGCTCCCCCCGTCGGTCCACAAACGCCTCCTCGACCGCCTGGCCGAACGCAAGAACTGAACCGGGTAGCCAGATCGGGCTCGCGACGCAACGACTGATTTCAGAAGTACATGGGTAACTCGCCGGGTACGTCCAAAAGCTGAGCGGCACCTAACGCAGGACCTGAACGTAAGCCCTGAGCACCTGACTTGTACGGCCTGAAGACGCGGAGAGGCGGACTGGCTCAGAACACCAAGCCGCGTAGTGCCAGGAAGCGCAGCCCGCCGACCGCGGCGGTGATGGCGAGGATGGCGGCGGCCTGTGCGGTGTCCCCGAGGCCGGGCGCCCACACGCCGAGGGCGGCCAGGGCCGCGGTCGTGATGCCGAGACCGACCAGCGCCAGCCCGCCGCCTTCCCACTGCGCGGTGAACCAGCCGACCCGGCCCGCGGCGTGGAAGGTCAGCTGGCGGTGCAGTTCGTTGGCGATCATGGTGCTGACGACCGAGCCGGCGACGTTCGCGATCAGCGGCCCGACACCGTGCATGGCGAAGAACAACAGCACGTAGGCGACGTTGCTGGACCCGCCGACGAGCGCGAAGCGGATCAGCTGGGCGAAGGCGCGGTCGCCGCGCAGGTACTGGATCAGCTGTCCGAACCTCGCCGCGGCCTCGGCCTTCGGCAACACCGGGTACGGGCTCACCCACGGGGTGAACAAGCTGGTGGCGCTCACTCCCGCCGGTCGCGGTAGTTCCAGAACAGTCATCGTCATTCCGATCGAACACGAGCCCTCGGCAGGGTCGACAGCGATGGGTCATCGCTTCCTTCCCCGTCGACTCTTGGCAGGTTCCGTTCGTGGCGCGTATCCGGCGATCGGAGCCTGTCGACACTCGACGGGCAGGTGTCCTCCATCCCTCCGGCTCTTCGTCCGCGATCCCGGCAGGCGCGCGGTCCGTGCTGAAGATCCGAGTTCGATCTTCCAGACGAATGTTACACGAAGCGGAGGGCGGGGCTCCACTTGATTTCTGTGGCGTGCAAGACACTGCCGCGACACACCGGAAAGTGATTCGGCACGAGCCGTGACGAGGGGCACACTGGGTTTCGCCGTGAGTCCGCAGGAGGGTAGTGAGCATGTATCGCGTATTCGAAGCGCTCGACGAGCTGGTCGCCATTGTCGAGGAGGCGCGCGGCATCCCGCCGACCCGCAGCTGCATCGTTCCGCGCGGCGACGTGCTCGAACTGCTCGACGACGTGCGTGACGCGCTGCCCGGCGAACTCGACGATGCCCAGGACGTGCTCGATCACCGGGACAAGATCGTTTCCGACGCCAGGTCCGCGGCCGAGACCACGGTGCAGGGCGCCGACGAACTGGCCGAGCGCACCATCGGCTCGGCCCGCGAGGAGGCCGACCGCATCCTCGCCGACGCCAAGGCGCACGCCGACCGCATGGTCGCCGAGGCAAGCGCGCACGCCGACCGGCTGGTCACCTCCGCGCAGGAGGAGGCCGAGCGCGTGGTGGCCGATGGCAATGCCGAATACGAGGCGCTGACCGGGCGGGCGCGCACCGAGTCGGAGCGGATGATCGAGGCGGGGAAGGCCGCTTATGAGCGTTCCGTCGCGGACGGTCTCGCCGAGCAGGAGCGCTTGGTCACGCAGACGGAGGTGGTGCGCGCCGCGCATGCCGAATCGGCCAGAGTGATCGACGCCGCGCACGCGGAAGCCGATCGGCTGCGCGAGGAGTGCGACCACTATGTCGACTCCCGGCTGGCCGAGTTCGAAGAGACGCTCACCAGCACGTTGCGCACCGTCGGCCGCGGGCGCCACCAGCTGCGCACCGGCGCGGGCGCCCCCGACTACGCCACCGAATTCCGCAGGTAGCGGGCACCGGGGATGATCAGCGGCGTTTGGGCGAGAACCACGCCGTCGCGTATTGTTGAGTGGTTGCCCATATCCCCCCGATCGTGAGTGAGTTCGTGATGTCCGCCGGTTCCGGTTCCGCGTCGCGTTCCCATTCGGCCAAGCGCCGGATGCCGGACGCGGCTTTCGTGCTGGACGCCCGCAGTCTCGGCCGCAGGCCGGGGACGATGCGCGAGCTGCGTCGCACCGTGACCACCGAGGAGCGGATCGGCCTGGAGCTGATCGCCGTCCCCGTTGGCGCGCAGGTGGAGCTCGACCTGCAGTTGCAGGCGGTGTCCGAGGGTGTGCTGGTCACCGGAACGGTGACCGCGCCGATCGAGGGGGAGTGCTCGCGCTGCTTGGAGCCGTTCACCGGCGAGGTCGGCCTGCGACTCACCGAGCTGTTCGCCTATCCGGACAGCACCACCGAGCAGACCACCGATGACGACGAGGTCTACCGCATGGTCGACGACACCATCGACCTGAAGCCCGTGGTCATCGATGCGGTCGGCTTGGAGCTCCCGCTACAGCCGCTGTGCACACCGGATTGCGCCGGACTGTGCCCGGAATGCGGGGTGCGGATGGCGATTGCGGGATCCGAGCACACCCATGAGATACTTGACCCCCGCTGGGCCGGACTGGCGAAATTCGCCTCCGGATCGCCCGGCACCGGCAGCCCCGGCGAGGGTGCGGCCGACTGAGACCACTGAGCAAGACCGATCAGCCGAACCGGCAAAGCAATTAAGACAGAGGAGAAGTAGTCGTGGCCGTTCCCAAGCGCCGGATGTCCCGTTCCAACACCAGGTCGCGGCGCAGCCAGTGGAAGGCCACCGCGCCGACCCTGATCACCTGCCCGAACCGCGCCTGCGGTGAGAAGACCCTGCCGCACATCGCCTGCCCGTCCTGCGGCACCTACAAGGGCCGCCAGGTCACCGCCGCGGTCTGATCGTCCGACCTTCCGTAGCGACGTGACCGACGAACCCGACTCGTCCGGTGAACACGCGAGCCTGCTCGCCGCGCTCGGCGTCGATCTGCACCCGGATCTGCTGCGCCTCGCGCTGACCCACCGGTCGTACGCGTACGAGAACGGTGGTCTGCCGACGAACGAACGTCTCGAGTTCCTCGGCGACTCCGTGCTCGGGCTGAGCATCACCGAGCGGCTGTATCACGAACATCCCTCGAAGACCGAGGGTGAGCTGGCCAAGCTGCGCGCGAGCGTGGTGAACATGCGCGCGCTCGCCGAGGTCGCCCGTGGCCTCGGCGAAGGCGGCCTCGGTGCGCACCTGCTGCTCGGCAAGGGCGAAGAGCTCACCGGCGGCCGGGACAAGGAGAGCATCCTCGCCGACGGCATGGAGTCGCTGCTCGGCGCCGTGCATCTGCAGCACGGCATCGATGTGGCGCGCTCGGTGGTGCTGCGATTGTTCGCCGAGTTGCTCGAGCGGGGTCCGCGCATGGGCGCCGGCTTGGACTGGAAGACCAGCCTGCAGGAGCTCACCGCCGAGCGTGGTCTCGGCGTGCCCAGCTACGAGATCACCTCGACGGGGCCGGACCACGACAAGGAGTTCACCGCCACCACGGTGGTCGGCGGACGGGCCTACGGGCAGGGCGTGGGACGGTCCAAGAAGGAAGCCGAACAGAAGGCCGCGGGGGCCGCCTACGAGGC
Organism: Nocardia sp. Marseille-Q1738; assembly: GCF_965283145.1. Classification (NCBI taxonomy): domain Bacteria; kingdom Bacillati; phylum Actinomycetota; class Actinomycetes; order Mycobacteriales; family Nocardiaceae; genus Nocardia; species Nocardia sp. Marseille-Q1738. Next base: position 699,462 of record NZ_CBDIMS010000002.1, read on the forward strand.
GCTGACCGCCGAAACCTGACGTGCCCGAGCTGCCCGAGGTCGAGGTGGTTCGACGTGGCCTCGCCGAGCATGTGGTCGGCCGGGTCGTCGAATCGGTGGCGATCACCCATCCCCGTTCGGTGCGCAGGCACCTCGAAGGCGCCGCCGATCTCGCCGCGCGGCTGACCGGCCTGAAGGTCGAGTCGGCCGAGCGACGTGGCAAGTTCCTCTGGCTGACCTTCGACGACCCGGAAGCCGCCTTGGTGGTGCATCTGGGGATGAGCGGTCAGATGCTGATCCAGCGCGCCGACGCGCCGCTGGAGAAGCACGCGCACATTCGGGCCACTTTCAGCGACGGTACTCAATTGCGTTTCGTCGACCAGCGCACGTTCGGCGGTTGGGCGCTCGCGCCGCTGGTCGAGGTGGACGGCACCCTGGTGCCGGAGCCGGTCGCGCACATCGCCCGCGACCCGTTGGACCCGCGTTTCGACGTCGAATCCGTGGTCGCCGTGATCCGGGGCAAGCGCAGCGAGATCAAACGCGTTCTGCTCGACCAGGGCGTCGTCTCCGGCATCGGCAACATCTACGCCGACGAGGCGCTGTGGCGGGCCCGGCTGCACGGCGGGCGGATCGCCGCGGGATTGTCCAGGCCCGTCGTGCGCGGCCTGCTCGCCGAGGTGCGTGCGGTGATGGGCGAAGCGCTCGTGGCGGGCGGCACGTCTTTCGACGCGCTGTATGTGAACATCAACGGTCAGTCCGGCTATTTCGAGCGTTCCCTCGCCGTCTACGGCCGGGAGCACGAGCCGTGCCTCCGCTGTGGCGCGCCGATCATCCGGGAGCGGTTCATGAACCGCTCGTCGTACTCCTGCCCGCGCTGCCAGCCGAAGCCGCGCCACCGCTAGCGCGAGCGAGCTACCGTTTTCTCAGGGCGGTTCGGAATGTCACCCGCCGTGAGGAAGGAAGCATGCGCAAGCTCACCTATTACGTCGCCTCGACCATCGATGGATTCATCGCCACCGAGGAGGGCTCGGTCGACTTCTTCCCGGTCGGCGGCGATCACGGCCCCGCGATCAACGCGCAGTACCCGGAGACACTGCCGACCAAGGTGCGCGAAGCGATCGGCATCGAGCAACGCAATCGCTATTTCGACACCGTGCTGATGGGGCGCAAGACGCACGACTTCGGCGTGCGCACCGGCACCTCCAGCCCCTACGCGCATCTGCGGCAGTTCGTGGTGTCGACCACCCTGCCGGAGAGCCCTGATCCAGCCGTGGAACTGATCTCGGCGGACCCGATCGAGAAGGTCAGGGCACTCAAGCGGGAAAGCGGGCTCGGCATCTGGTTGTGCGGCGGCGGTGAGCTGGCGCAGGTGCTGCTCCCGGAGATCGACCAGATCTTCCTCAAGCTGTACCCGATCGTGCTCGGCAGCGGACGGCCGCTGTTCGGCGCGGGGTCACGGCTGCCGGAACCGGCCAAGTTCCGGGTGATCACCAGCACGGTGTTCGAGGACGGCGTGGCCTTCATCAAGTACAGCCGGATCCCGTAGTCCGGTGCCCGCCCAGGATCCGAGCGGGACGCCGGACCGTGCCACCGTGCCCGGTCCGGAGGCGGCGTTGCGGGAGATCGGCTTCTGGCTGGAACGCGCCCGAGCTGAAACCCACCGGGTCAAGGCCTACCGGCGCGCCGCCGACGCCGTCGCCGGGCTGACCGCCGAGCAGCGGGAGGCGCATCGGGCCGCGGGCAGCTGGCAGGAAATCGCGGGCATCGGACCCAAGACCGCGGCCGTCATCGAACAGGCGTACGCCGGTACGGTGCCGCGGTACCTGGTCGAGCTGCGTGCTGCGGCGCAGCCGATCGGGGCGCCGGGCAAGCCGTTGCGCGAGCGGCTGCGCGGCGATCTGCACACGCACTCGAACTGGTCCGACGGCGGCAGCCCGATCGAGGAGATGATGCGCGTCGCGGCGGCGCTCGGCCACGAATATTGCGCCCTGACCGACCATTCACCGCGATTGACCGTGGCCAACGGGCTGTCCGCCGATCGGCTGCGCAAGCAATTGGACGTGGTCGCCGAACTCAACGACCGGATGGCGCCGTTCCGGATTCTCACCGGCATCGAGGTGGACATTCTCGACGACGGCACCCTCGATCAGCGGGCGGACCTGCTCGCCCGGCTGGACATCGTCGTGGCCAGCGTGCATTCGCATCTGCGCGACGACAGCGCGACGATGACCAAGCGCATGGCGTACGCGGTCGCCGATCCCAACGTCGACGTGCTCGGGCACTGCACCGGTCGCCTGGTCACGGGCGGCCGTGGCACGAGACCGGAGTCGACCTTCGACGCCGAGGTGGTTTTCGAGGCATGCCGCACCTACGGCACCGCCGTCGAGATCAACAGCAGGCCCGAACGACTCGATCCGCCATCGCGATTGCTGCGCCTGGCGGTGGAGATGGGCTGTCACTTCGCCATCGACACCGACGCGCACGCACCTGGACAGCTCGACTGGCAGGGGTACGGATGCGAGCGCGCGGTCGCGAATGGTGTTGCGGCGGAACGCGTGATCAACACCTGGCCGCTGGCGGACCTGCTGGCCTGGACCCGCACGGAAGCATGACCGGCGGGTTAACGATTGGCGAACAATTCGAATCACGGTGTGCCGGAGGGTGATTGCCCCCGAGAATGAGTGCACACCGTCTTCTCGGGGAGTGGGATCAACTGGTGGGCGACTTGGAGCTCGACACCGTTCTGGAGCTCATCGGCACCGTTGTGGCGGTGATTGCGCTCGCCATAGCGGTCTTGGCGTTCCTGCGCGAATTCGTCTTCGCGGGCAGCAAACGGCTCGGCTACCGGGTGCAGATGGATACGCCGGTCACCGGGGAGATCGAGTCGATCTTCCCCGGCGTGCTCACGCAACTGCGTCCCTCGGCCGACGGCGCGAGCCCGGACCTGAAGGACATCTCGGTCGTCCTGGTGCGCATCGAGAACGCGGGCATCATGCGGCTCGACATCGAGGACTACACGGCGCCGAGCCCGCAGATCGGTCTGCACTTGCATTTTCCGCGGCGCCGGGTGATCGGCATGGCGGTGAACGAGCTGAGCGATCCTTCGGCGCTCGCCGACCACCTCGGCCGCAACTCCGGCATCGGTGTGCGCGAGGACACCGACGGGCACATCGGCGTGATCGATCTGCCGAAAGTGCCGCTGCGCAAGATCGATCACTACAAGATCCTGGCCATCCTGCAGCGCTCCGACGGCGTGGGGCCGTATCCGGACCCGGTGCTGCGCGGTGGCATCAGGGGCGGCGGGATCATCGAAACCCGAAGCCGTACCGGCGTTTCCCGGATGATGGTCGCGCTCACGGTATTCCTGGTCTCGGTGATCATCGTCCAACTCGTGATGACCGCGATGGAGCCGGATCCGGCCCCGCTCGGCTGCGCTTCGGGCAAGCTGACCGTGATCGGGTCGTCGGCGTTCGGGCCGGTGATCCAGGATGCCGCCGAGCAATATCGGAAGCGCTGCACCGGAGCGGAATTCGCGTTCCGATTCGAGGGAACCGAACGCGGTCTCGACCAGCTCGCCGAGGAGGGCGCGGGCAACCCCGGCCTGCTCGCGATCAGCGACGGCGCGAAGGGCGGCGGGTATCCGGCGCTGGTGCACCGGCCGCTCGCGCTGTCCTTGTTCACCCTGATCGTGCATCCCGGCGTCGGCATCCGTGATCTGACCGTCGCCCAGATCCAGGATCTCTACCGGGGCAAGATCGGCAACTGGCGCGAGGTGGGCGGTCCGGACCTGCCGGTGGTGCTGGTCAACCGCATTCCCGGTTCGGGTTCGCGAACCACCTTCGAGCGCAGGTTGCTCGACGGCACGCAGCCGGATCGCCCGCACGTGAGCTGCACGGCGCTCAAAGGCACGGTCATCAGCGCGCTCGCGCACTGCGACGTGCAGGTGACCGCGGACATGCGCAAGGCGGTCGCCGATATCCCGGGCTCACTAGGGTATGTGGAGTTCTCCGAAGCGATCGACGCGGGCTTGCCCACCGTCGCGATCGACGGCGTCGGCGCGGGCCGCGACGCCGCCGTGCGGCGCACCTACCCGTTCTGGGGCGTCGAGTACGCCTACAGCAATGGGGAACTGCCCGGCGACTCGCTCGCCGCGAGTTTCCTGCACTTCCTAACCGATCAGACCGGCAAAGAGGTGCTGCGAGCGCACGGCAACGCGCCGTGCGCCGACCTGCCCGACCCGGGTCGCTGTCTGCCGGACCGGTGAATCGCGCGCGCCGCAGCATCGAACATCGCGCCGCCGCCGATCTGTCGGTGGTCTCGGCGACGATGGACGCATGACGGAACTCTCGCTGCGCGAACTGAATCGGACGCTTCTGGTCCGCCAGAAACTGGTGGAGCGGGTGGCGCTGACCCCGTTCGAACTCGTCCGGCATCTGGTCGCCGTGCAGGGCCAGGAACCGAACTGGCCCTACGTGGGACTGTGGTCTCGGCTGGCGGCGTTCCGGCACGACGACCTGGCCGCGCTGCTGCGCGAGCGTCAGCTGGTGCGCTCCACCATGATCCGCCGTACCGTGCATCTGGCCGACGCCGCGGACTTCCGCTGGTTGCGGCCAACGGTGCAGCCGGTGGTCGACGCCGCGCTGAAGGCACCGTATTTCCGCGATGAGATCGACGGCGTCGACCTGGCGGAACTCGCGGCGGCCGGACGCGAAATGCTGGCCGGCCGGTTGCTGCGCCGCGGCGAGCTGGGCAAGCTGCTCGCGGAGCGCTTCCCGGACCGGCACACCCGCCGGTTGGCCGAGACGGTGGAGTTGCTGGTCCCGCTGGCGCACGGCCCGGAGACCGGTGTGTGGGGACGGTGGCGCAACCGGTACGTCACGGTGGGGCTGGCCGAGGAATGGATCGGCGCACCCATGGCCGCCGCGCCGCAGCCCGAGACGCTGGTGCTGCGCTACCTGGCCGCGTTCGGCCCCGCCACGGTGGCCGATATGCAGGCGTGGGCGGGCATCACGCGGTTGGCCGAGGTCGTCGACGAGATGCGCACGCGGCTGCGGGTGTTCACCGACGACCAGCACCGCGTGCTGTTCGACCTACCCGACGCGCCTTTGGCCGAGCCGGATGCGCCCGTGCCCGTGCGTTTCCTGCCCGCCTTCGACAACGCGCTGCTCGGCCACAAGGACCGCCGCCGCATCATCAGCGAGGAAGACCGCAAGCGCACCGCCAAGGAGGCGTCCGCGGGCGTGCCGATGTATCTCGTCGACGGTTTCGTGCACGGCCGCTGGTCGCTCGACGGTGCCACGCTGCGCATCGTGCCGTGGCATCCGCTCTCGGTGCCGGACGAGGCGGCGGTTCGCGCCGAAGCCGAGGATCTGCTGGCGTTCATCGCGGCAGGCGGGGACGCGGAGGCCGACGGAGACCCGAAGGTTGTCATTGCGGGTTGACGAACCGGGGCCACCGGACTACCCACTGATAGCTGATTAATTGCTATTTCGTTGACTTTAGTCACATTGATTGGTTTGAAACGGCTCGTCTGAGGTACCTCCCAGACGGCCCCCCTGTTCATGCCGACCGCGTGACCAGGCCAACCAAGCCCCATGGACGGCGGTGCAGCTAGGTCTTCACCCCCGCCGCGGCGGCCACTTAGTTCAGTTCGGCGCCCGGTACTCCGAGTGCTGGGTGAATGCGAGTGCTACTGGTTGTCCCTGGAAGGAGGGTCATGAGCGCGATTTCCGTGCCGATTTCGGGGCAGAGGGCGTTGTCCGATCTGCCGATGGCGTCGTCCGACTACTTGTCGACAGACCATTCCAGCGGTCCGTTCCGCATCGCGATGGTCGTACCACCGTATTTCGACGTGCCGCCCAAGGCATACGGCGGTGTCGAGGCCGTAGTCGCCGATCTGGTCGACGCATTGGTGGCCCGCGGGCACGATGTGACCCTGTTCGGGGCGGGGGAGCCGGGCACCAAGGCCAAGTTCGTGCCGGTGTGGGATCGCGCCGTGCCCGAGCGCCTCGGAGAGCCGTTTCCCGAGGTCGTACACGCGATCCGGGTGCGACGCGCGATCGAGAAGGTCGCGGCCACATCGGGTGTGGACCTGGTGCACGACCACACTTTCGCCGGCCCGCTCAACGCCTCCTTCTTCCAGCGCCTAGGCCTGCCCACGGTGCTGACCGTGCACGGACCGGTCGAGGACGACATCTACCGGTACTACCAGGATTTGGGCGACGAGGTGGCGCTGGTCGCGATCAGCGACCGACAGCGCGAACTCGCCGCGGGCCTGAACTGGTCTGGGCGCGTGCACAATGCGCTGAACGTCGACGACTGGCCGTTCCGCGTCGAGAAGGACGACTACGCGCTGTTCCTCGGCCGGTTCAGCGAGTGCAAGGCCCCCCACTTGGCGGTGGAAGCCGCGCACGCCGCCGGCATCCCGCTGGTGCTCGCGGGCAAATGCAGCGAACGACCCGAGCAGACGTACTTCGAGGAGAAGGTGCGGCCGCTGCTGACCGACAACGACCACGTATTCGGCCTCGCCGACGCCACGGCCAAGCGTAAGCTACTTGCCAATGCGCGTTGCCTGTTGTTCCCGATTCGCTGGGAGGAACCGTTCGGCATGGTGATGATCGAATCCATGGTCTGTGGCACGCCGGTGGTCGCGCTGCGCGGCGGGGCGGTGTCCGAGGTGATCGTCGACGGCGTGACCGGCCGCATCTGTGACGACCCCGCCGAGTTGCCCGCGGCCATCGAGGAGGTCCGGACGATGGACCCGTTCGCCTGCCGGGCCCACGTGAAGGCGAAATTCGGCTCCGACACCCTCGGCTTCGGCTACGAGCAGGTGTATCGCCGGGTGCTGCGGTCCAAGAATCGGTTCGGCGCGGTGCCGATCGATGCGGGCGTGCCCGCTTCCGCGCCGGCCAGAATCGCCGCGAGCGGACTGGCGTGACAGGTACCCCACCATTGACTCCCGCCCCCCTGAATTCCGGTGAACCGGCCGGATTCGGGGGGTGCGGTTCGGTGACCCTGGTGGAGGGCGGCACGTTCTGCCTGTCGAACCGGCTCGGCGATGTGGAGCCGGGCAAGCCGCACGGGTTGTTCTTCCGTGACGCGCGCGTGCTGTCCCGCTGGGAATTGCTGGTGAACGGCAAACCCGCCGAGTCACTTTCGGTGCTGAGTCCGGAGGCGTTCGCCGCCAGGTTCGTGTTGCGCAGGCCGCCGCAGGCGGGCCTGGCCGACAGCACGCTGCTGGTGGTGCGCGAACGGATCGTCGCCGACGGCATGCACGAATTGCTCACCCTGGAGAACATGGGCCGCGAGCCCACGGCGGTGCTGCTGGAGTTGCACGTGGACGCCGATTTCGTCGACCTGTTCGCGGTGAAGGAGGGCCGGGCGGGACACGCCAGGGCCGACGTGACGGTCGCCGACGGCGAACTGGTGCTGCACGACCATGCCGACCGCACCCGCGGGATCTCGATCTCGGCGACGGTGGAGCCCCAGGTGATGCCGGGCACGCTGCTGTGGCGAGTGATCGTGCCGGTCGGCGAGGTCTGGCAGACCGAGATCATCGCCCAGCCCACGGTGGGCAATCAGCGCTTCCAAGCGGTCGCTCCCGGCGAGCACTATGGCATCAGCGCGCCGGGCCGCAAGATCGAGGCGTGGCGGGATACCGCCACCGATATCAGCGCGTCCGATCCGGTGCTCACCCGAGTGCTGCGCCGCACCGAAAGCGACTTGGGCGCGTTGCAGATTCACGACGAATCCGGCGACGCCCGCCCGTTCGTCGCCGCGGGCGCGCCCTGGTTCATGACCCTGTTCGGCCGCGACAGCCTGCTCACCGCGTGGATGGCGCTGCCCTTGGAAGTCGACCTCGCGCTGGGCACGTTGCAGCAGCTGGCGGAACTGCAAGGGCAGGAGGTGAACCCGCTCACCGAGGAGGAGCCCGGACGCATCATGCACGAGATGCGCCGCGGCCCGGCGGGGGGTCAGGTGCTCGGCGGCAACATCTACTACGGAAGCGCCGACGCCACACCGCTGTTCGTCATGCTGCTCGCCGAGTGCTATCGCTGGGGCGGGGATCCCGAGGCGATCCGGCAACTGCTGCCCGCCGCCGACGCCGCGCTGCGCTGGATCACCGACTACGGCGACCGCGACGGTGACGGTTTCGTCGAGTACCGCCGTGCGACCGACCGTGGCCTGATCAATCAGGGGTGGAAGGACAGCTTCGACGGAATCAACGACGCCACCGGCCATATCGCCGAGGCGCCCATCGCGCTGTGCGAGGTGCAGGGATATGTGCACGCGGCGCTGCTGGCCAGGGCCGATTTGGCCGACGCATTCGACGACCCGCGGCTGGCCACCCAACTGCGCGAGCGCGCCGCGGAGTTGCGCGGCAAGTTCGCCGAGCAGTTCTGGCTGCCCGACCGCGGCTGGTACGCCGTGGCGCTGGACGGCGGCAAGCGGCAGGTCGACGCGCTGACCAGCAATGCGGCGCACTGCCTCTGGTCGGGTATCGCCAGTGACGAGCACGCGGCCGAACTGGTGCGACATATAGGGGGTCCGGAGATGGACTCCGGGTTCGGATTGCGCACCTTGGCGTCGAGCATGGGCGCTTACAACCCGATGAGCTACCACTGCGGTTCGGTCTGGCCGCACGACACGGCGATCGCGGTGGCGGGCCTCCTGCGCTACCAGCACGTGCCCGGCGCGGTCGAACTCGCGACGCAGCTGGCCAGCGGATTGCTGGACGCGGCAGCGGTGTTCGACGGGCGGCTGCCGGAGTTGTTCTGCGGTTTTCCCCGGTCGCGGTTCGCCAACCCGGTGCCGTATCCGACGTCCTGTTCGCCGCAGGCGTGGGCGAGCGCCGCGCCGCTGCTGCTGGTGCGCGCGTTTCTCGGACTCGACCCGGACGTTCCGGCCCGGACGCTCACCGTGCGCCCGCACCTTCCGGAGAGGTGGGGCAGGATTTCGCTGCGCGCGTTGCGGCTCGGCTCGATCACCGTCGACTTGGAGGTGGCGGGCACCCAGATCACCGCGGCGCGCCTGCCCGACGACTGGGAATTGGTGACCGGATGACCAGGCCGGGTTGCCGAGAGGAGCCACGGGGTATGCCTCCGGCGTAAGGATGTTGGCAAGCCTTCTCGCACTGACACGCAGGCATGGGAGGTGGACGATGCAGACATCGCTGGATATGCAGGATCTGTGGCGCACGCAGCACCGGGACTGCACCGCGGAGCCCACGACCGATCTCGACCTCGACCGCGCGCTGTTCATTCGCGGCGTGCACGCCGGGCACGGCCCGGAGTGCCGCCAGTACCTCGCGGCGGCGGCGTATTGCCTCGATCATCTGGACGACAACTGAACCACCGGCTTTCACCCGCGAAGCGACTGGGCGAGCGCGCCCAGCGATGATCTCTGCGTACGGCGACCCGTTACAGAATCGCGAAGGCGACGACCAGCCCGAGCGCGAAATGCGCTGCCGCCACGACGAGTACCTCGGAGGTGTAGGTCTCGGCGTGCAACGCGGCGCCGATGTCGATCCCGAGCGCCCGCTCGATGACCCGCACCGAGATGACCTGCGCGACGATGCCCACCAGGCCGAACACCAGCGCCGCGATCAGGCCCTCGGAGAGTTTGCCGCCTCCGCCCACCGCGAAGATGGCGAGCACCACGATGAACGCCATGCTGATCATGCCCGCGGCGGTGACGATGATGGCGTTCGGCTTGCCTGCCACCACCAGCCTGCGCAGCTTGCCCGGCGTGGTCAGGTCGACGGCGTAGAAGCCGACGAGCATGAGCAGCAAACCGACGAGGGCGTAGAGGATGATCGCTCCCACACCCTCGCCCAGCGAGCTCCAGTACCCCGATTCCAGGGCGACTGCGGTCATCTTGATCCTTCCGAAATGGGTTGGCCTGCGGTCGAGACGGATTGGTGTTCGTCGGTGACGATGCTCAGTCGGTGATGCGGTGCGGGACGAAGGCGGAGCCGTCGTCGGTGATCAGCCCCGCGGTCTCGCGGATGCCGAGGCCTGCCGCGGTATCGCCGACGATCCACGCGCCGAGCACCGGGCGCATGTCGTCGAACTCCGGTAGCGGGTCGAGCAATTGGTACACGTAGCCTTCTTCGCCGTAGACGCCACCGGTGGCGGTCTCCAAGCCGGCGCCGACGATGGTCATGTTCGCGCCCTCGCGTCCGAGCTTCGGCTTGCGGATGTACTCGGTGAGCTCATGGGGCTGGTCGAGATAGGCGGGCAACAGATTCGGGTGGCCCGGGTACATCTCCCACAGCACCGCGAGGATCGCCTTGTTGCTCAGCAGCGTTTTCCACAGCGGTTCGATCCACATGGTCTGCGGCAGGCTGTCCACGACACGCTTGCCGAACTCGTCGTCGAGCACCCATTCCCAGGGGTAGAGCTTGAAGACCGCCTCGATCGGCGCCTCGGCCAAGTCGACGAAACGCTCCAACTCCGAATCGAACCCGACCTCCTCGATCGGCAGCGCGATGGTGTCGAACCCGGCCTCGGCCGCGGTCTCCTGCATGTACGCCGTCGTGACGTTGTCCTCACCCGTGGCGTCCGCGCCGGACCAGGTGAAATGCAGCTGCGGGGTGGGCAGCACGTCACGCAGCCCGCTCCAACGCTCGACCAGCTTCTCGTGCAGCGAGTTCCACTGGTCGCCGCCGGGGTATCGGTCGGTGAGCCAGTGCCACTGCACGATCGCAGCCTCCAGCAGCGAGGTGGGGGTATCGGCGTTGTACTCCAGCAGTTTCGCCGGGCGGCGCGCGTCGTAGCGCAGGTCGAAGCGCCCGTAGACGTGCTGGTCGGAGCGTTTCCAGGATTCGGCGATCGGACCCCAGCTCCACTCGGGCAGGCCGAAATCGGCGAACCGCTCGGTGAGCACGATGTGCTCCACCGCGTTCAGGCACATCGAGTGCAGCAGTTCGACATCGGCCTCCAAGGCGAGGATCTCCGGCATCTCGAACTCGTAATGGACCGATTCGTCCCAGTACGGCCGCGGTTGCCCGCTCGCATCCCGCCCCGGGGAACCGTAGACCAAGCCCTGGCTTTCGATGATCCCCTGCCAGCCGGGCCGGGGCGTGTCCCGCACGCGGCGCATCTACGATCCCCCGCCGGTGCTCTTGCTGCCCAGTCCGCCGCGCTGGATCGTGGTGCCGCTCTTGGTCTTGATCTCGGCGCCCTTCGGCTTGACCGTGGTGCCGCCGGTAGGTGGCTTGCCGACCGTGCCGGGACCGCCGTAGTAGTAGCGGTACTGCGGTCCGCCGCCGAGGATGATCAGGCCCGGCCCGCTGCTGAAGCCGGGACGGCCCTCGCCGCAGTAGGAGTCGTCGACCACGAGCTCCTGGCCGTTCTCGGTCTTCACGCAGTGCGCGGTGACTCGGTCCGGCGCGGCCAGCGCACGGTAGGCGAGGTATCCGCCGCCGACCAGACCGGCGACGCCGACTATGGCGACACCGCCGATCATGACCCGCTTGCGCTTGCGCTTCTTGGCCTCCTCGGCCGCCGCGGCGGCGCGCTGCGCTTCTTCGGCGCGCTTACGTGCCTTGTCTCTAGCTCGTGCCTCGGCCACCGTGGGCGGCCGCGGCTGCGTGACGCCTGGTTCCTGACGCTGCACAGTGCCTCGGCGTTGTTGGGGTTCGGCTGGCTGCTGATCGGAACCGGTGCCTTCTGCGGGCTCTTGGCCGGTCCCCGTGCCCTGTGGCACCGAACTCGGCGTCGACCAGTCGATCTCCGGCGGTTGCGCGGGTCCGCTCGGTGCGGACACGGGCGTCGACCAGTCCGTGCCGCCGGACGTGGGTGTCGGCCGCTCTTGCTGGTCGGCCGATTCGGGCGTGGTCGCAGGCGTCGGCCGGTCCTCGGCCGGTCGCTCGGGTTCGGCGTCGTCTCGACGTTCGCCGTCACCCGGATTCCGCGTACTCACCGCTGCGCCCCCGTCGTTGCCCGAATCACCACTACCGCTCCTCGAAACCCGTCAAATCACCCCGCGCGGGCTCCCAGCTTTCCACAACCAACCGCACCCGACCAGGTGTATCCCCCGAACGCAAGAGGTCGAGCAACCGCTCGCAGGCGGTGCGCGGGCCCTCCGCGACCACGTGCACCCGGCCGTCGCGGGCGTTGGTCGCGTGCCCGACCAGCCCGAGCTCCAGCGCGCGCGAGCGGGTCCACCAGCGGAAACCCACGCCTTGGACCAGGCCGTGCACCCACGCGCTCAACCGGACGGCGCCGTCCATCAGGCCTCGATGTCGAACGACAGCGTCACCTTCGATCCCGCCTTCAGCGTCCGGCCCACCGTGCACACCTTGTCGATCGCGCGCTGCACGGTGACCAGCAACCGTTCCCGCGCCTCGTCGTCGAGTTCGCTGAGGTCGAGCTCGAACACCTCGTCCAGTTGCGGGTAGACCTCGTTCTCCCGGTCGGCGTCGCCGGAGACCCGGATGGTCGCGTCGAAGCTGTCGCCGAGTTTGCGCGACAGCGCGAAGTCCGCGCTCAGTCCAGAGCAGGCGGCCAGGGCGATCTTCAGCAGCTCACCGGGGGTGAACACACCGGGAACGCCCTGCGAGCCGATCAGGACCTCGGCGCCGCGGGAGCTGCGGCCGGTGTAGGCCCTGGTTCCGGTGCGCTCGACCCACAGTGTGGTCGGTCCCGGCGCGATCGGCGCCGCGGTGGCGGTGGCGGGGGTAGCGGTCTGTTCAGCCATGGGTTCGATCCTGCCATTCTCGTCGCGATCGGCTCGCGCCTGGCAACGCCGCGTCACGCCATACCATTCCGGAGGCAGCCGAGCGGTGGCCGGGATTACTACTCCTGGAAGCGGTAGCCCATACCGGCCTCGGTGAGCAGGTGCTTCGGGTGGGACGGATCGTCTTCCAGCTTGCGCCGCAATTGGGCCAGGTACACCCGCAGATAGTGCGTCTCGGTGGCATAGGACGGGCCCCACACCTCGCGCAGCAGTTCGCGCCGCCCGACCAGCTTGCCGCGGTTGCGCACCAGCATCTCCAGCATGCCCCACTCGGTCGGGGTCAGATGCACGGTCTCGCCGTGCTTGGTCACCTTTTTGGCGGCCAGGTCGACGGTGAACGACGCGGTCGTCACGACCGGTGCCGAGGAGTCGCCGTCGGCGGCGCCGCGGCGGACCGCGGCGCGCAGCCGCGCCAGCAGCTCGTCCATGCCGAACGGCTTGGTGACGTAGTCGTCGGCGCCGGCGTCCAGCGCCTCGACCTTGTCGGCGGAGTCGGTGCGCGCGGACAGCACGATCACCGGCGCCGAGGTCCAGCCGCGCAGCCCGGCGAGCACCTCGATGCCGTCCATGTCGGGTAGGCCGAGGTCGAGGATCACCACGTCCGGATGCCGGTCGGCGGCCGCGCGCAGGCCCGCGGCGCCGGTGGCCGCGGTGATCACCTCGTAGCCGCGGACCGACAGATTGATCCGCAAGGCGCGCACGATCTGCGGTTCGTCATCGACCACGAGCACCTTCGTCGCCACCGCCTCGGGCGTTTTCGTCACGACCGCCGCCTCCTGTGTCGTCACTTTTCACCTCCTGCGCTCATCGTCTCTTGCGCGACCTCGCCGGTCACACCGGTGGAGTCCGCCTTGTCGGCGGGCAGCTCGACCAGCATGGTCAATCCTCCGCCCGGTGTCGGCTCGGCGTGCACCGTGCCGTCCATCGCCTCCACGAACCCACGCACCACCGAGAGGCCGAGGCCGACGCCGGTGGTGTTGTCCCGGTCCCCGAGGCGCTGGAACGGCTCGAACAACTGCTCCTCGGTGCCGTGCGGCACGCCGGGGCCGGTGTCGACGACGGCGATCGAGACGCGGTCGCCGGTGCGTTCGGCACTGACCCGGACCGCGCTGTCGCGCGGCGCATGCCGCAGCGCGTTGTCGATCAGGTTGGCCAGTACTCGTTCCAGCAGGCCGCTGTCGGCTCGCACCGAGACGTCGCCGACTTCGACCTCGACCCGGTCCATCGCCGCGCGCCGCAGCCCGCGGGCGCCCATCCCGACGCTCACCAGCGCGCGATGCACCGCCTCGTCCAGGTACACCCGCCGCAGCTGCGGCGTGACCACGCCGACGGCCAGGCGCGACGAGTCGAGCAGATTGCCGACCAGCGCGGTGAGCTGATCCACCGATTCCTCGATCGTCTCCAGCAGTTCGGCGGTGTCCTCCGGGGAGAATTCGATGTCGTCGCTGCGCAGGCTGGACACCGCCGCCTTGGCTCCGGCCAGCGGGGTCCGCAGATCATGGCTGACCGCCGAGAGCAGCGCCCGCCGCAGGCGGTCGGCCTCCAGCAGCGCCGCGGCGGCGCTGGCCTCTTCGGCGAGGCGCGCCTGCCGTACCAGCGCGACGGCCTGGTTCGCCACCGCGTTGAGCACCGTACGGTCGGCGGTCGGCAGCGGACGTCCCGCCAGCAGCAACCAGTGATGGGCGTCGCCCGCCTCGACGACGGTGCTCGCGTCGGACAGCTGCCGCGGCGGATCGACGCCGACCTCGGCCAGGACTCGATCGTCCGCCACCAGGCTGACCGCGCGCTGGGTGAAGGTCTCCCGGATCTGCTCCAGCAGTTTGGGCAGGTCCGCGCCGTGCAGGATGGCACCGGAGAACATGGTCAGCAGCTCGGCCTGCCGAGATGCCTTGCGCGCCTGTCTGGTTCGCTTCGTGGCCAGGTCGACCAGGGCCGCCACCGCGACGGCGACGATGAGCAGCACGACGACGGTGATGAAGCTGTTCGGCTCGGCGATGGTCAGGCTGTAGCGCGGCGGCGCGAAGAACCAGTTCAACAGCAGGCCGGACAGCAGCGCCGACAACGACGCGGGCACGACGCCGCCCAGCAGCGCCACCGCGACGACGCCGACCACGAACACCGCGCTGATCCCGCCGAGATCCAGCACGTCGTCCAGGTACGCGGCGCTGACCGCGCACACCAGGGCGGGCACGAGAACCGCGGCAAGCCACGCGGTCACCGGGCGGCGCAGGTGCGGCGCCGAGCGCCGGAATCCGCGATGGGCCTCCTCGTGCGTCACCATGTGGACGTCGATCTTGCCGGACAGCTGCACCACCGTGGAACCGATGCCCTCATCGAACATCCGCGCCCAGCGCGAGCGCCGCGACGTGCCGAGCACCAGCTGGGTGGCATTCGCCTCGCGGGCGAATTCGAGCAGCGCGGTGGGCACGTCATCGCCGGTGACGGTGTGCAGCGAAGCGTCCAGGCTGGCCGCGAGTTCACGCAGCCGCGCCAGGCGCTCGGTGGAAACCCCGGCCAGGCCGTCGCCGCGCACCACGTGCACGACCACCAGGTCGGCGCTGGATTTGGTGGCGATGCGGCTCGCCCTGCGCACGATCGTCTCCGACTCCGGCCCGCCGGTCACCGCGACCACGACGCGCTCGCGCGCCTCCCACAGCTCGGTGATCTTGTGGTCGGCCCGGTACTTCGCCAGCGCCGCGTCGACCTGGTCGGCCAGCCACAGCAACGCCAGTTCGCGCAGCGCGGTGAGGTTTCCCGCCCGGAAGTAATTGCGCAACGCCGCGTCGATCTTCTCGGCGGCGTACACGTTGCCGTGGGAAAGCCTGCGCCGCAGCGCTTCCGGGGTGATGTCGACCAGCTCCACCTGGTCCGCGCCGCGCACCACCGCGTCCGGCAGGGTCTCGCGCTGCTGGATGCCGGTGATCTGTTCCACGACGTCGTTGAGGCTCTCCAGGTGTTGCACGTTGACCGTGGAGATCACGTCGATACCCGCGTCGAGCAGGTCGGCCACGTCCTGCCAGCGCTTCTCGTGCCTGCTTCCGGGCGCATTGGTATGTGCCAGCTCGTCGACCAGCACCACCGCGGGGGCCCGCCGCAGCACCGCATCGACATCGAGCTCAGGGAAGGTGGCGCCGCGATACTCGATCATCTTCGGCGGAATGCGCTCGATGCCCTCGAGCAGCCGCGCGGTCTTCTCCCTGCCGTGCGTTTCGACCACCGCGGCCACCACGTCGCGGCCGCGCTCCAGCCGTCGGTGCGCCTCGCCCAGCATGGCGTAGGTCTTGCCGACTCCCGGCGCGGCGCCGAGGTAGATCCGCAACTGGCCGCGCTTCACGCTTTCATCATCGCGCGCCGCGCCTCTCCGGCCCAGCGGCCCCCGGCCGATCCGGTCCGCTGTGCCTGGTCCCGGCGTCCTGCGCGCGTCACCGCCGCGCACTCTCCATCTCGATCACGACGGACTGTCGGCACGTCGACTGCTCGCGTGCCCCGAGCACGCGGATGACGAGCGCACAGCAGACGAATCCGACGACAACCGCGACTGCCGACATGACGATCCTCTCTTCCCTCCCGGCGGATGACACCGGTCGTGCTGGCGTCCTCCGCCTGGCCGGTTCTCCACTTCTACCTTCGTCGCAGGCGCCGACCTCGATCTTTACGGTGTGTTGACAGTTCGGCCGCGTACTTTGACGCGATACTTGCGGCCCTGTCCGGCGTGTCAATGAACCGCAAATGCCGGGCGCAGGGGCGTCAAGAAGTCGTCAGGAAGCGGTCGGGACCGTCGTCCGGGCGCTTCACTCGCTCTGATGTGCCGAAGCATCGGCGCGCGGATGGAGGTTGACGAGTCATGTCGGTCGTCGTGTTCACGGCGCTCACCATCGTGGTGTTCGCGCTGTTGGGGCTGGTCCAGCGCGGGGTGGAGAAGCTGTGACCGCGAACCTGGTCGGTCTGGTTCTCGCTGTCGGCATCGCGGTCTACCTGGTCGCCGCGTTGCTGTTCCCCGAGAGGTTCTGAGTGAGCACGACAACCGCGGGGATCGCCTTCGTGGCATCCCTGATTCTGGCGCTCGCGCTGGTACACGTACCGCTGGGCGACTATATGTACCGGGTCTACAACGGCCGCAAGCATTCTCGCGTCGAGCGCTTGGTGTATCGCGCGATCGGCGCACAGCCCGAGGTCGAGCAAACCTGGCCGGTGTACGCCCGCAGCGTGCTGGCCTTCTCGGCGATCGGCATCCTGTTTCTGTTCTTCTTCCAGCTGGTGCAGGGCGAACTCCCGCTGCACCTGAACGATCCGGCCACCGAGATGACGCCCGCGCTGGCCTGGAACACCGCCGTCAGCTTCGTGACGAACACCAACTGGCAGAACTACTCCGGTGAATCGACCCAAGGGCACCTGGTGCAGATGGCCGGGCTCGCGGTGCAGAACTTCGTCTCCGCGGCGGTCGGCATGGCGGTGGCGGTGGCGCTGGTGCGCGGATTCGCCCGCAGGCACACCGGCGACCTCGGCAACTTCTGGGTCGACCTGGTGCGCGGCACGTTGCGCATCTTGCTGCCGATCGCGTTCGTGTTCGCGATCGTGCTGGTCGCGGGCGGCGTGATCCAGAACTTCCACCTGCACGACCAGGTGGCGCAGAGCCTCACGGGTGCCGAGCAGACCATTACCGGCGGACCGGTCGCCAGCCAAGAGGTGATCAAGGAACTGGGCACCAACGGCGGCGGCTTCTACAACGCCAACTCCGCGCACCCGTTCGAGAACCCGACCAGCTGGACCAACTGGCTGGAGATCTTCCTGCTGCTCGTGATCAGCTTCTCGCTGCCGCGCACCTTCGGTCGGATGGTGGGCAGTCGCAAGCAGGGCTACGCGATCGTCGCGGTGATGGGGACGATCGCACTGATCAGCGTGACACTGACCAATCTGTTCCAGCTCCAGCACCACGGGACCGTGCCGACCGCGATCGGCGCCTCGATGGAGGGCGTGGAACAGCGATTCGGCGTGCCGAATTCGGCCACCTTCGCCGCCTCCACCACGCTGACCTCGACCGGCGCCGTCGACTCGTTCCACGACTCCTACACCAGCCTCGGTGGCCTGATGACCATGTTCGACATGCAGCTGGGCGAGGTCGCGCCGGGCGGTGTGGGGTCGGGCCTGTACGGCATGCTGATCCTGGCGGTGATCACCGTGTTCGTGGCGGGCCTGATGGTCGGGCGCACACCCGAGTACCTCGGCAAGAAGATCACGCCGCGCGAAATCAAGCTCGCCGCCTCGTATTTCCTGATCAGCCCGCTGATCGTCCTGGTGGGCACGGCCGCGGCGATGGCGCTGCCCGGGCAACGGGCGAGCATGCTGAACTCCGGGCCGCACGGCCTGTCGGAGGTGCTGTACGCGTTCACCTCGGCGGCCAACAACAATGGCTCGGCGTTCGCGGGCCTGACCGGCAACACCGAGTGGTACAACACCGCGCTCGGCCTCGCCATGGTGTTCGGCCGCTTCCTGCCGATCATCGTCGTGCTTGCGCTGGCCGGTTCGCTGGCGCGACAGGGCAGCACTCCCGAGTCGATCGGCACCTTGCCGACGCACCGGCCGCAGTTCGTCGGCATGGTCGTCGGTGTGACGGTGATCCTGGTCGCGCTCACCTTCCTGCCCGCGCTCGCGCTCGGGCCGCTCGCCGAAGGAATCCACTGACATGTCCAGTCCCGTCATCGAGAAGAACGTCTCCGCGGACTCCGAATCCCAGCGGCCGCGTCGGGGCAAGGGCACCCAAGGCGGAGTCCTCGACCCCAAGATGCTGCTGACCTCGTTGCCGGACGCGGTGCGCAAGCTCGATCCGCGCACCCTGTGGCGCAACCCCGTGATGCTGATCGTCGAGCTGGGCGCGGTGTGGGCGACCATCCTGGCGCTGGCGGATCCGAGCTTCTTCGCCTGGGCGATCGTCGTGTGGCTGTGGCTCACGGTGATCTTCGCGAACCTGGCCGAGGCCGTCGCCGAGGGCCGGGGCAAGGCGCAGGCCGACACGCTGCGCAAGGCCAAGGCCGATACCGTCGCGCGGCGGCTGGTGGACTGGTCGCCGGGCGCCCGGGTTGTCGAAGAGCGGGTCGCCGCACCGGAATTGCGACCCGGCGATCACGTGGTGGTCGAAGCGGGTGAAGTGATCCCGGGCGACGGCGATGTGGTGGAGGGCATCGCCTCGGTGGACGAGTCGGCCATCACCGGCGAGTCCGCTCCCGTGATCCGGGAATCCGGCGGCGACCGTTCCGCGGTCACCGGCGGCACCACCGTGCTGTCGGACCGGATCGTCGTGCGGATCACCCAGGAGCCGGGCCGCAGCTTCATCGACAAGATGATCGCCTTGGTCGAGGGCGCGAGCAGGCAGAAGACACCGAACGAGATCGCGCTGAACATCCTGCTGGCGGCGCTGACCATCATCTTCGTCTTCGCCGTCGCGACACTGCAGCCGCTGGCTATCTTCAGCAAGGCGAACAACCCTGGCGTGCCGGACAGTTCGGCGTTGGATGTGCACGGCGTCACCGGCATCGTGCTGGTCTCACTGCTGGTGTGCCTGATCCCCACAACCATCGGCGCGCTGCTGTCGGCCATCGGCATCGCGGGCATGGACCGCCTCGTGCAACGCAACGTGCTCGCCATGTCCGGCCGTGCCGTCGAGGCCGCTGGCGATGTGAACACGCTGCTGCTGGACAAGACCGGCACCATCACCCTCGGCAACCGCCAGGCCGCGGACTTCGTCCCGATGCCCGGCGTGAGCGAGGACGAATTGGCCGATGCCGCACAGCTTTCCAGCTTGGCCGACGAGACGCCGGAGGGCCGATCCATCGTCGTGTACGCCAAGGAGGCGTACGGTTTGCGTGAGCGGACGCCGGGCGAGCTGACCCACGCGCACTGGGTCGAGTTCACCGCGCAGACCCGGATGTCCGGCGTCGACCTGGACGGCCGCCAGCTGCGCAAGGGCGCCGCGAGCGCGGTCACCGAATGGGTGCGCGCCGAGGGCGGTGCGGTGCCCGACGAACTCGGCGCGACCGTCGACGGCATCTCCGCCGCGGGCGGCACGCCGCTGGTCGTCGGCCGGGTCGCCGACGGCACGGCCCGAGTGCTCGGCGTGATCCACCTGAAGGACGTGGTGAAGCAGGGCATGCGGGAGCGGTTCGACGAGATGCGCCGGATGGGCATCCGCACGGTGATGATCACCGGGGACAATCCGTTGACGGCCAAGGCGATCGCAGACGAAGCAGGCGTCGATGACTTCCTGGCCGAAGCCACGCCGGAAGACAAGCTGGCGCTGATCAAGAAAGAGCAGGACGGTGGACGCCTCGTCGCGATGACCGGCGACGGCACCAACGACGCGCCCGCCCTGGCCCAGGCCGACGTGGGCGTAGCGATGAACACCGGCACCTCGGCGGCCAAGGAAGCGGGCAACATGGTCGATCTGGACTCCGATCCGACCAAGTTGATCGAGATCGTGGAGATCGGCAAGCAGTTGCTCATCACCCGCGGCGCGCTCACCACGTTCTCCATCGCCAACGACATCGCCAAGTACTTCGCGATCATTCCCGCGCTGTTCGTGACGCTGTTTCCCGGCCTCGACCTGCTCAACGTCATGCGCCTGGCCAGCCCGCAGTCGGCCATCCTGTCCGCGGTGATCTTCAACGCCGTCGTCATCGTCGCGCTGATCCCGCTGGCGCTGCGCGGCGTGCGCTACCGGCCGTCGAACGCCTCGAAGCTGTTGACCCGCAATCTGACTCTGTACGGGCTCGGCGGCATCATCGCGCCGTTCCTCGGCATCAAACTCATCGACCTCGTCGTCCAATTCCTCCCTGGGATGTCCTGACATGCGCTTCTCGACCTTGCTCCGGCAACATGTCGCCGCACTGCGCGCGCTGCTCGTGCTCACGGCGATCACCGGAATCGTCTATCCGCTGGCCGTTTTCGCGGTCGCGCAGCTGCCGGGCCTGCGTGAGAAGGCGGACGGTTCGCTGCTCGACGCCAACGCGACGACCGTGGGTTCGAGCCTGATCGGGCAGTCGTTCACCGACGCCGACGGCGCCGCTCTGATGCAGTACTTCCAGAGCCGTCCGTCCGCCGCCGGCGACGGGTACGACCCGCTGTCCACCGCGGCGAGCAACCTCGGCCCGGAGGACATCGTCGACACCGCCTCGCGCAAGAGTCTGCTGACCCAGGTGTGCACCCGGAGCAAGGAGGTCGGCGACCGTGAGGGCGTCGACGGCAGCCGTCCGTTCTGCACGAAAGACGGTGTGGGCGCGGTGCTTTCGGTGATCGGCCCACGTGACGCCGACGGAGACGTGTCACGTCCCGTGCAGGTCGTCAGCGTGAACGAGGCATGCCCGGCGCAGCCGTTCCTGCACACTTACCGCGGCGTGCGGGTCGAATGCGCCGAACCCGGCCGGGACTACTCGGTCGGCCGCATCGTGCCGATCCATGGCGATGCCCCCGCCGACCCGGCGGTGCCCGCCGACGCCGTCACCGCGAGCGGCAGCGGGCTGGATCCGCACATCTCCCCGGAGTATGCGGCCATCCAGGTGGCTCGTGTCGCGAAGGCGCGCGGCGTTTCCGAGGAACAGGTGCGCGCTCTGGTGGACGAGCACATCAGCGGGCGGACGCTGCGGTTCCTCGGCGAGCCGCGGGTGAATGTTCTTCAGCTGAACCTGGAGTTGGACCACCGCTATCCGTACCGCGGCTGATCGCCTCCCTGCCGCCGGGCGCGCCGACGCGTCCGGCCCAGGGCGGATCCATCCGTGATGCGGGCGCTCACCAGACCACCACCGAGCGCAGCACGTCGCCGGTGCGCATTTTGCCGAATGCCTGCTCCACCTCGTCGAGTCCGATCCGTTCGGTGACGAAGCGGTCCAGCGGCAGGCGGCCCTGACGGTACAGGTCGATCAGGGCCGGGAAGTCGCGTTCCGGCAAACAGTCGCCGTACCAGGAGGATTTCAGCGCGCCGCCGCGGGAGAACAGGTCCAGCAGCGGCATCTCGATCACCATGTCCGGGGTCGGCACGCCGACGAGGACGACCGTGCCCGCCAGGTCGCGGCCGTAGAACGCCTGCTTCCAGGTCTCCGGCCGGCCGACCGCGTCGATGACGACGTCGGCGCCCCAGCCGCCGGTGTACTCCTGGATCTTCTCCACCACGTCCTCGGTGGTCGCGTCGACCGCGTGGGTGGCGCCGAATTCATCGGCCCAGGACAGCTTCCGGGCGTCCCGGTCGATCGCGATGATGGTCTTGGCTCCGGCCAGGCGCGCACCGGCGATCGCCGCGTCCCCGACGCCGCCGCAGCCGATCACCGCGACGGAGTCACCGGGCGAGACGTTGCCGGTGTGCATCGCCGCACCCAGTCCCGCCATCACGCCGCAGCCGAGCAGCCCCGCCACCGCCGGGTCGGCTTCCGGGTCGATCTCGGTGCACTGGCCTTCGTGTACCAGGGTCTTGTCCACGAACGCGCCGATACCGAGGGCGGGGGTCAGTTCGGTGCCGTCGGTGAGCGTCATCTTCTTGCTCGCGTTATGGCTGGCGAAGCAGTGCCAGGGACGGCCGCGTTTGCATGCCCGGCACTCGCCGCAGACGGCACGCCAATTGAGGATCACATAGTCACCCTGGGTTACGTGGGTGACCGCGGCGCCAACGGTTTCCACCACGCCAGCCGCCTCGTGGCCGAGCAGGAATGGGAAGTCGTCGGTGATCCCGCCTTCGCGGTAGTGCGAGTCGGTGTGGCACACCCCGCAGGCCTGCACCCGCACCACCACATCGTGCGGTCCCGGATCGGGAATCACCACGTCGACGAGCTCGACCGGCGCGCCTTTGCTCCGGGCCACGACTCCACGCACGGTTTCCGACATCTGTGCCTCCTGAAGGAATTCACCGATGACGCGGTCCGGCCGCTCGGCGGGCCCGCGAGCTGAACACCTGTCCATACTCCTGTACCCGATGCCCCGAACGCTATCGCCGGGCCGTGCGAGTCCCGCTATTCGGGCGGAGAAGCACGAAGAGTTGACATTCCACTTTGGAGGGTTATGCTAGAGCCAACATTCCACTATGGAGCATGGAATCGTCGATAGGACCAGGCATGGACATCTCCACCGCTACCCGCGCCTCGAATGCCGAACGCGACACCGTGGTTCGCCTGCTCGGCAGGCATATGGCGGACGGGCGGATCGATGCGGCCGAGTACGACCAGCGCGTCGCCCAGGTGTACGCCACCACCACCCGCGACGACCTGCGACTGGTGCTGTCCGATCTGCCCGAACTCGGCAAGGACGCCGCCGAACCGGCCACCCCGCGGCCGCGCATCCCGATCTGGCAGCGCATCGAGGGCGGCACGTGGCTCGGCGTCAGCGTGCTCGTGCTGGCGATCTGGGCCGCGATCTCGCTCGGCGTCGGCGCCGTCACGTACTTCTGGCCGATCTGGGTGATCGGCCCGTGGGGCGCCGTACTCGCGTTCCGCGTGCTGACCGGCTTCGAGAGCGGTCGTTGCGGCCGTCGCGCGCGCTGAACCGCAGCGCGCGCACGCCGATGCGGTCCAGCTCGATGATCTCCCCGTCGGTGGCGTCCAGGTCGAGGCGGGTGACGCCGACCCAGCCCTCGCCGAGTTCGGCGAGGGCGGCCTTCAGGTAGCTCTGATCCGTGCCCTGGAACGACCCGCTGACCACGGCGCCACCACTGATGTCGAACCACGACATGCGCTTGCGGTAGTCCGCGATGGTGAACGGCTCGGGCAGGTAGCCCTCGTTTTCGGCCAGCGGCCGGATCGGCGCCGTCAATCGGATCATCCGGTGGCGGCGCCGTTTTCTGTGCTACCAGGGCGCCGCGCGGTCGATCCGGCTGATCCCGCCGCGAGCATTGCTCGACGCAGCGAGGTGCTCGGGCAGAGTTTGGTCGTGGTGTCGGTCGGCGGCTTGGTCAGGCTGGTTCGAATCGGCCGTGACGTGGGCGCCGGGCTGAGTGTGTCGGCGCTGCCATCGGATCACCTGGTGGCGGCGCCGATTTCGGGTGCTTACCACCCGCGCCGCGAGGGCGACTCGTGCGACGGGGAGGGGTGATCGCGCCGTGACCGCTGTTCGCCGTTGCGGCGGCGCGGTGGAGGCTGGTCGTGGTGTGGTTCGGCGGCCTGGTCGCGACGTGGGCGCTCAGGCTGCGCGCGTCGCCCCGGCCGCGCATCGAAGTCTGGAGCAGCGTAAGGGTTTCGCTGGCGGCCGGATTCTCGCGACGATGGGTGCGCGTCGGCCTCGTAATCGGATTGTGGATCCGGACTCGGCCGCGGGGTGTGGTGCCCGGCGTACCGCTGGTCGGCGGGCGGTTCGCCGGAGGGTTCCTGACGTCGGCGTCGTGGCAGCTCGGGACGCCCGGGGGTGGGACGCACGGGTAGGCGGGGGTCTTCCGCGGCGGTTCGCGGAAACGGGCCACTGTGCCGGTCCGGATCGGGGTTGTCACGGTGGCGGCGCGCCGAGCGGGACGGTCCGTCGTCGCCGGACCGCGGCTTCCGTTGCTCCGTGGGTCGGGCGGCGGATGGCCGATCGACGTCGGCGCGGCGGGACGAGGACCGCGGATCGGCGGCGCTCTCGCGTGGCGAGCGGCTTTCCCGGCGGGACGGTAGGGGCTCGGCGGCTCGGGCGGCGGCCGAAGGTCTTTCCCGGCGGGCGGGGAAATGGGCATCGCGGACGTCTGCCGTTTCCGCGGATGTCGTGTGCGGGTGTCTGGTGCGGGGTGCGTCTTCCGACGATTGCCGATGCGGCTTGTCCGGCCGCGGCGGAGGACCGGGCCGGAGTACGGGAAGTTCCCGGGTGACCTGGGAGGCGCTGACGCCCTTCTCGCGATAGGTCGCGGGAATGTCGTGGGCTCGCAGCCATGCGCCCGGGTCGTCGCGGGCACCGGCGTCCAGCCACGGAATGGTTTCCTCGAGCAGGTCCAGCAGATCACCGGACCGGTCGCCGAGCGCGGCGCGGATGCCGGGGAACGCGTCGGGTTGGAATGTCCACCTCCATTCCGACCGCGGATGCGGACCGACGATCGCGCGGCCGTGCACCACGAGGTCACCGGAGCGGGCGATCTTGACGCGGACCGTCCGCCTGCTCGACTCGACGAGGAGTTCACCCGTTTCGGTGCGCGTGATCTGCTCGATTTCGTCGTGGTCGTCGAGATCGTCGAGGTCGGCGTCCGCGCCGGGATCGCCGCGCCGCGCCCACTTCGTCACGGCGTTCCAGGTGGACAGCAGCGGCCGCTCGTCCTCAGCGCCAGGGCGGCCGATCCGCAATGTCCGCGCTATCCCGGCGACGAGGTCGGAACGCGCGGAGTATTCGGCGGGTTCCGACTGATCGTCCGCTCCGAGCGGCGCCATGGGCACCGGACGCGCCGTGCGACCGGTGCGCTCACCCGGCTCGTATTCCGGGTACTCCTCGTCTCCGGATCGGCGGCCTCGCCCGGAAAAATTCCCACGAATGGGAGCCGCGGCCTGCTCCGCGTCGTCATCCCACCCGTTCTCGGCGCCGGGACGCGCGTCGTCGCTCTCCCGCTCCTGCGCCCTCAGCTTGATTTCGAACCATGCCGCGCCCAGCGCCGCCGCGGCGAACGCGGCCGCGACGACGACTTCCCCCCACACGTCGCTGAGCACCGCGCTCTCGCTGCGCCCGCAAGCATGGAGAAACACCAGGCTGCCCAGCACGAGCGCCGTGATGCGGGCAAGGCGGAACGCCGTGGGAGACCCTGCTGAGGGGGCAGACATGGTGGTGCGCTCCAGAACGTGCCGCTGGCGAATCAGAGGGATCGTATGTGGCGGGGCGGCGCGGCGTCAGTGCCAGTTCGAGACTGCTCGGCGTCGGTGCGGTGCGGCCGGTCGGATGTGCGGCAGGTCGCCCCACCGCGTCGGGTCCTTTCCGCGCCGCGGCGGGACGGCCCGGTGATATGTCATGCTCGCGTTGCGCGGGACGATCGAGCGCGGTAGACAGCGATACAGGCAGTACCGGCAAACCTGGGGCACATCGCAATGCGCGGAATCCACGGGCGAGTCGATAACCTACTGGGAGTGCCGAACCGCTGCTCGGCCGCACGCGGGCCCAGGGAAGCTCCGGCACGCGACGGAATACGATGACTGGTCGCCGAAGCGCTGCCGAGCACGGGCAGGTCGCGGGGCGGGTGGAATACGGAAAGGTCGTCGAATTTGCACTTGAAGAGCCTGACGTTGAAGGGCTTCAAGTCCTTCGCGTCCGCGACGACGCTGCGGTTGGAGCCGGGCATCACGTGTGTGGTCGGTCCGAACGGATCGGGCAAATCGAACGTCGTCGACGCGCTCACCTGGGTCATGGGCGAGCAGGGCGCGAAGGCGCTGCGGGGCGGCAAGATGCAGGACGTGATCTTCGCGGGCACCGCGGGACGCGCCCCGCTCGGCCGTGCCGAGGTCACGTTGACGATCGACAACTCCGACGGCGCGCTGCCGATCGACTACGCCGAGGTGTCCATCACCCGGCGGATGTTCCGCGACGGCGCGGGCGAATACGAGATCAACGGCAACTCCTGCCGCCTGATGGACGTGCAGGAACTGCTCAGCGACTCCGGCATCGGCCGCGAAATGCATGTCATCGTCGGCCAGGGCCAGCTGTCGGCGATCCTGGAATCGCGCCCGGAGGACCGCCGCGCGTTCATCGAAGAGGCCGCCGGTGTGCTCAAGCACCGCAAGCGCAAGGAAAAGGCGGTCCGCAAGCTCGAGGCCATGCAGGCCAACCTGGCGCGCCTGACCGACCTCACCACCGAGCTGCGCCGCCAGCTCAAACCGCTGGGCAGGCAGGCCGAGGTGGCCCGCAGGGCGCAGACCGTGCAGGCCGATCTGCGCGACGCCCGGCTTCGCCTGGCCGCGGACGACCTGGTCACCCGCCGCCGGGAACTGGAGAGCCAGCAGAGCAAAGAGGCATACGCCCGCGAGCAGCAGATCACCGTGCAATCGGAGCTGGACGCCGCCAGCGCGGCACTGGCGGAGCAGGAATTCCAGCTGTCCCGGCTGACCCCGAGCGCCGAGGCGGCCGCACAGATCTGGTTCCAGCTCTCCGCGCTGGCCGAGCGGGTCAACGCGACCATCCGGATCGCGGGCGACCGCGCGCGTCACCTGGACACCGCGGTCCCGGTCGGCACCGGTCGCGACCCCGAGCAGCTGGAAGCCGAGGCCGAGCGGGTGGAGGCCGAGGAGGCCGAGCTGCGCGAGGCGGTCGAGATCGCCGCCGAGACGCTGGAGGCGGCCAGGGACCAGCTGGCCGAACGCGAGCACGCGGCCAAGGCCGCCGAGCAGGCGCATCTGGCCGCCGTGCGGGCGATCGCCGACCGGCGTGAAGGACTTGCCCGGCTGTCCGGCAAGGTCGACACCCTGCGCGCCAGGGCTCAGTCGGTGGACGCGGAGATCGCCAGGCTCTCCGCCGCCATCGCCGAGGCCCGGCATCGCGGTGCGGCCGCGCAGGCCGAATTCGACACGGTGCAGGCCGAGCTCGCCGAACTGGACGCGGGCGAGGTGGGCTTGGACGCTCAGCACGAGCATGCGGTGCAGGCGCTGGAACTGGCCGATCAGCGCGTCACCGAACTGCGCGAACAGGACCGTGACGCGAGTAAGCGGGTGGCGTCGCTGAGTGCGCGCATCGAAGCGCTCGGCATGAACCTGGCCCGGCGTGACGGTGTGGCCTGGCTGGTGGAGCACCGGGAACAAGGGTTGCTCGGCCCGCTCTCGGCGCTGTTGCGCGTGCACGGTGGCTACGAGGCGGCGGTCGCGGCCGCGCTGGGTCCGCTCGCCGACGCCATCGCCGCCGACACCGACGAGTCCGCGCACGCGGCGATCAGCGCGCTCAAGGACGCCGACGCCGGACGCGCCGCCGTCGTATTCGGCACCGCGGAGGCCGATCGGCCGCCACTCGGCGCACTGCCCGGCAACGCCCGATGGCTGATCGATGTGGTGGATTGCCCCGACAGCGTGCGCGCCGCGATGGCCGCGTTGACCGCCGACATCGCCGTGGTCGACGATCTGCCCACCGCCAGGGCGGTGGTCGCGGCCCGGCCCGAGGTCCGCGTGGTCACCCGGGACGGTGATCTCGCCGGAAACGGCTGGCTGCTAGGCGGTTCCGATCGCGCGCCGAGCCAGCTGGAGATCCAAGCCGACATCGATGCGGCCACCGCCGACTTGGCCGCGGCGCAGCGGCGCGCCGAGGAACTCGAGGCCGCGCTGTCCGGCGCACTGGACGAGCAGGCCGACCGCAAGGACGCCGTCGATCAGGCGCTGCTCGCCCTGCACGAATCCGACCAGGCGCTGGTGGCGATCTACGAGCAGCTCGGCAGGCTCGGCCAGACCGCCCGCACCGCGCACGCCGACAGCGAGCGCCTGCTGGCTCAGCGCACCGACGCGGAGACGAGCCGGGAGGACGCGCTCGCCTCGCTCGCCGAACTG
This sequence comes from Nocardia sp. Marseille-Q1738, assembly GCF_965283145.1. Classification (NCBI taxonomy): domain Bacteria; kingdom Bacillati; phylum Actinomycetota; class Actinomycetes; order Mycobacteriales; family Nocardiaceae; genus Nocardia; species Nocardia sp. Marseille-Q1738. Next base: position 727,619 of record NZ_CBDIMS010000002.1, read on the forward strand.
GAAGATCGACTGCGGCACGCGGAACTCGAACAGTCCGAGGTCGACTCCGACGGCGCGGGTGCCGCGGGCACCGAATCCGCGGGTCGCGCGCGGGAGGAGGCGGCGGCAGCGCTGGCGGAGGTGCGGGCCATGGAAGTCGAAGCCAGGCTCGCCGTGCGCACCGCCGAAGAACGCGCGGAATCGGTCCGCGGTAAAGCGGATGCACTGCGCCGAGCGGCACGCGCGGAACGGGAGACCCGCGCCCGCGCCGAACGCGCCCAGGCCGCGCGCAAGAAGGCGGCCGAGGTGGCCGCGGCGGTCGCCGAGTCCGGTGCGAAGATCGCCGCCGAACTGGAAAAGGTGGTCGCCGCGGCGGGCGCCCGCCGCGACGAGCTGGTGCGCAGGCGCTCCGAATGCGCCGCCCAGGTCGAGCACGTCAAGGAGCGGGTCCGCGCGCTCGGAACGCAACTGGCTCAGCTCACCGACGCAGTGCACCGCGACGAGGTGGCCAAGGCCCAGGCCGCGCTGCGCATCGAGCAGCTGGAGGCGACCATCGCCGAGCAGTTCGGCATCGCGCTCGACGATTTGATCGCCGAGTACGGCCCCGACGTGCCGATGCCGCCCTCGGCGCTGGAATTGCAGGAGTACGAGCAGGCCACCGAACGCGGCGAACAGGTCAGCCCGCCCGCTCCGATGCCCTTCGACCGGCAGACCCAGGAGCGCCGCGCCAAGCGTGCCGAGAAGGACCTCGCCACCCTCGGCAAGGTGAACCCCCTTGCGCTGGAGGAGTTCGCCGCGCTGGAGGAACGCTACAACTTCCTCGCCACGCAGCTCGAGGACGTCAAGAGCGCGCGCAAGGACCTCCTGGACGTGGTCGCCGAGGTCGACGCCCGCATCCTGCAGGTGTTCACCGAGGCCTACGCCGACGTCGAGCGCGAATTCGTCGAGGTGTTCGCGAAGCTGTTCCCCGGCGGCGAGGGCAGGCTGCTGCTCACCGACCCCTCGGACATGCTCACCACCGGCATCGAGGTGGAGGCCCGCCCGCCGGGGAAGAAGGTCAAGCGGCTGTCGCTGCTGTCCGGTGGCGAGAAGTCGCTGACCGCGGTCGCGCTGCTGGTGGCCATCTTCCGGGCCAGGCCCTCGCCGTTCTACGTGATGGACGAGGTCGAGGCCGCACTGGACGACACCAACTTGCGCCGCCTGATCGGCCTGTTCGAACAGTTGCGGGAGAAGAGCCAGCTGATCGTCATCACCCACCAGAAGCCGACAATGGAGATCGCCGACGCTCTCTACGGCGTCAGCATGCGCGGCGACGGCATCACCCAGGTGATCTCGCAGCGGCTGCGCGGGGAGAACCTGGCTCCGGTGGGCGCGGCGAGCTGAGCCGACCCGCGGTCAGCCGCGGCGGGCGGTGAGCGTGACGGTGCCGGAGTCCAGATCGACCAGCGGCGCGTCAGCGGAGATCCGATCGTCGACCTTCGCTGTCGCGACCCACTCCTTGTGCTCGTGGATGTGCTTGCGCGACGCCCTTACTGGAGCAGTGCCGGGCACGTTGGGTGCCGCACCTGGCTGACCTCCCGCAGTCTCGTACGCACCCACAGTCCCAGCTCACTCAACCGGCCACGGTTGCGTTGGATAACGAGTATCGAGGGGAGTTCAATGGTGGCTCCAAAGGGAGGAGCCAGCCACCATATGACTACCGCCGATCCCACGAAAGCCCCGCAGCTGGGTCCGAACGCAACCACAGCCGGTTGACCACGCTGGAAGCCGACGGGTTCCGATCGACTGCGGGAGGTAAGCCGGGTACGGCACCCGACGCGCCCAGCACCGCCAGAGGAATACCGTGGTAGGCAAGGCATTACTCGAAGCCTCCGGCAGAGATATCTCTGGCTATGCCCCATAGTCGAGTCCACCCTCCATGCGTGTACTGGAGCAGTGCTGGGCACGCTGGGTGCCGTACCCGGCTTACCTCCCGCCGTCGATCACGCACCCGCAGTCCCAGCCCAGTCAACCGGCTGTGGTTGCGTTGGAGAAGTCGAGCATCGAGGGGAGTGAAATGGCGGCTTCAGGGCGCGAGCCGGCCACCATTCGACTACCCCCGATCTCACGAAAGGCGGTTGTAGCCGGTCGGCGAGCCGCTGGAGCGCCGGGCTGGGTAGCGGGTGAGGTTTCGCGGATTACCTCGCCGGGCTCACCTTTTCGCTGTCCAGTAGCGCTTTGATTTGGGCCGCGCCGGTTTCCGCCAGCCAGGTGTCGAATGTTCGCAGGCCGGGATGGATTTCGCGGATCTCGTCGACGTCGGCGTGCCAGCCGCCGGTGTGGCGCATCAGCCGCCAGGTGTTGCCGATCTCCACGCCGAGCGCATCCGCCTCGGCCTCGGTGACCTCCTGATAGCGGACGTGGTGCCCGGTGGCTTGGCTGATCGCCTCGGCCGCCGCGGGCGGGGCGAGCGCGTCGCCCGCGAGTTCGAGGACGCGGCCGTGGAAGCTGTCCGGGTCGGCGAACGCGAGAGCGGCGATGTCGCCGATGTCGGCTAGGGCGATGATCTTCATCGGCCCGGCGGCGGGAAAGAGATGCCGGTGCACGCCGCCGATGATGCCGTCGACCGGCGAGGTGCGCAGCAGGTAGTTCTCCATGAAGCGCACCGGACGCAGCAGCGTGTACCGGACACCACTGGCGATGATCGCGTCTTCGATGCGCTTCTTGCCCGTCGCGCCCCATGAGGTGTTGTCGCCCATCGACGCGATGCCGGTGAACACGATCTGTTCGACACCAGCGCGGCGTGCCGCGTCCACCAGCGCCTCGCCGCGCACGGCTTCCAGTTCCACGTCCCAGCCGTGCGGACGGTAAGCGGCAGGTGGGACCGCGAACAGTCCGGTGACACCGTCCAGCGCCGCGGACACGGTGTCGGGGGAGTCGAAGTCGCCGATCACGAGTTCCGCGCCCGCCGCGGCCAATTCCTGTGCGGCGGGCGACTGCGCGTCGCGGACCAGCGCGCGCACCGCCCGGCCGTCCGCCAGCAGCCGACGGGCGGTTACGCCGCCCTGCTTGCCGGTGGCTCCGGTGACCAGGATCAGATTGTGCTGAGGGGACATGCTTCGCCTTCTCTGCTCGTTAGAATCGGGTCGGATAACCCGGATTCGAACGATACGGGTGGCTCGACCCGATTCAACCCGTCGAACGAGGAAGGCCGTAACGAAATGACCGCATCGTTGGCCCCCGGCACGGCGGCGCGCGCCGATGCCCGGCGCAATCGCGCTCTGGTGCTGGCTGCCGCGCAGCGCGCCTTCGCCGAACAAGGGGTTTCGGTGTCGCTCGCCGAGGTCGCCCGGCGCGCAGGCGTCGGCGCGGGCACCGTCTACCGGCACTTCCCGACGAAAGGCGATCTGCTGGAAGCGGTTATGCAGCAGCGCATCGATCGGTTGGCTGAACTCGCCGCCGATCACCTCGGCGCACCGGACGCCGGGGCCGCCTTCTTCGACTTCTGCGGTGCGGTGATCGCGACGACGCCGGGCAATCAGGCACTGTGCGACATGGTCCGATCCGATGACGGCTGGCCGCGTGTGCTGGTGCGCAGCGCGGGCGAACGTTTTCACCGCGCGCTGGAGGCCCTGCTGGTCGCGGCCCAGCGAGAAGGCGCGGTACGCGCCGACGTCGAGCTCGAGGACGTGCTGGCGATTTTCACCGGATGCGTTGCGATTCAACAGCTCAAGAAGGCGAGCGGCAGCCTCGACCGCATCGCCGCGATCGTGCTGGACGCGCTGCGGCCGCGGCCGGGCGGACCGAGCATAACGAAACAGGACGCGGACGGAGGAAACCGTAGCGAATCAGTGGACCGTAACGAAAGTGGTGGCGAGCATTGCCCGGTGTGCCACGCGGCGGTGCCCCGGGCCCGGACCGGTCGCCGGGCCACGTACTGCTCGGCGGCGTGCCGCCAGAAGGCGCACCGGCGACGCGCCGCGGCGGCGCGCTAGCACCCGAATGGCGTATTTGTGCCATTTGGGTCTCTGCTGTGCCATGGACCCGATCGGGTCGGCGGGTCTCCCGGTGAGACGGATGGATGAGGCGGCCGTCACAGACCACCGGAAAAAGAACGTATGCCGACCGCGAGCCCGCCTCGCTCGAGGTCAGCGGCTTCGGCGTTGGGCTGGACATCGGCCGACGCGGGCGGCGACGGGATATGGGGGTGCCTTGACGCGGCATTCCGGTGCGGTCGGGTCTTCAGCACCGGCGTGAAGTGTGCCGCTCGATGGTTCGGTGCGGCCGATCCGGCGCGCACTGCAGGTCAGAGCAGGTCGCTGACGTCGTCCGGCACGTCGACGGCGTACTTGCGCAGGATGTCCATCGAGATCACTTCGAGGGCGTTCTCGTGCGTGGCGGCCAGGACGACGGGCGCGGCGACACCGTCCTCGTGCGCGTGCAACCACCGCACCGCCACGACGCACCAGCGGTCGCCCGGCTGCAGGCCGGGAAAGTTGTTCTCCGGACGCGGCGTGCTCAGATCGTTGCCGATGGAGGCTTGATGCTCCAGGAACTCCGCCGTGACGACGGTGCATACGGTGTGGCTGCCCAGATCCTCCGGCCCGGTACTGCAGCAGCCGTCCCGGTAGAAGCCGGTGAGAGGATCGGTGCCGCACTCTTCCAGCGGCCCCCCAAGCACGTTTCGATCGGTCACGTCGCCGATCCTATTGTCACTTCGCGAGAAGTTCCGCAGGACAAGAAATCTCAGGGGTTGTGTCGGTGCCCGCCGAAGCCCGCCCGTGGCTCGGGACGCGCGGTGTTCGCCGAGCGTCTGCCGTGCTCGCGGGGGCGCGACGCGACCGCTCGGTGTGGCTCGGGGCCCAGCCCGTGACGACCGGTCTGCAAGGATGGTTCGCGTGAGTCCCGAAGTCTGGATCCTGATCGCCGCGGTCGCCGCACTGCTGCTGGTGGTGCTTGTCGCCGGTTTCGTCCGGTACAAGCGCGGCCGCGTGTCGCTGACCCCGCCCGCGCAGGACAAGGAGGTGACCGACCGGTCCGGTGGTTACACCGCGTCCGGCGGATTCAACTTCAGCCGGGGCGGCACCGCTACCGCGCCGCCACCGCTCGAGCGCACCGACACCGAAGGACAGCCGCACATCGGCGACGACGCCGCGATCCCGCGCGACGCGCCCAAGCGCGGCATCACCAACGTGCCACTTCCGGAAGCGGACGTCGCCGAAGCGCCCCCCGCGTCCGGCGCCGCGGCGCCCGCCGAATCCGAGGCCGAAGCTCCGTCGACCGAGGCGCCCGCGCCGACCGGCCAGGTGGAGACTCCGGCGGACGTGACCGACACCACCGCGCCCGTCATCGAACCCGGCGCCCCGGAGGCTGTGCCCGATACCGCCGCCCCCGCGGCCGAAGTCGTCGCCCCGGACACCCCCGCGGGCGTGGAGACCGCCGCGGCGCTGGAGGAGATCGAGCCCACCGAGGGCCGTCTGATCCGCCTGCGCGGACGCCTGTCCCGCTCGCAGAACGCGGTCGGCAAGAGCCTGCTCGGCCTGCTCGGCGGCGGCGACCTGGACGACGAGTCGTGGGAGGAGGTCGAGGACACCCTCGTCCTGGCCGACCTCGGCACCGCAAGCACGGCCGCGGTCGTCTCCCGGCTGCGCGCCGAGATGGCGGCGCGCAGCGTGCGCACCACCGACCAGGCCCGTGCCGTTCTGCGTGACGTGCTGATCGAGCAGCTGCGCCCGGAGCTGGACCGCGCGGTGCGCGCGCTGCCGCACCCGGATCACCCGTCCATCCTGCTGGTGGTCGGCGTGAACGGCACCGGAAAGACCACCACCACCGGCAAGCTCGCCCGCGTGCTGGTCGCCGACGGCCGCCGGGTGCTGCTCGGCGCGGCCGACACCTTCCGCGCCGCGGCCGCCGACCAGCTGCAGACCTGGGGCGAGCGGGTCGGCGCCGACACCGTCCGCGGCCGGGAAGGCGCCGACCCGGCCGCCGTCGCGTTCGACGCGGTGGCCGCGGGTGTCGAGCGCGGTGTCGACGCCGTGCTCATCGACACCGCGGGCCGGCTGCACACCAAGACCGGCCTGATGGACGAGCTGGGCAAGGTCAAGCGCGTCGTGGAGAAGAAGGCCGCCGTCGACGAGGTCCTGCTGGTGCTGGACGCCACCGTCGGCCAGAACGGACTGACCCAGGCGCGGGTGTTCGCCGAGGTGGTCGACATCACCGGCGTGGTGCTCACCAAGCTGGACGGGACCGCCAAGGGCGGCATCGTTTTCCAGGTCCAGCACGAGTTGGGCGTGCCGGTGAAGCTGGTCGGTCTCGGTGAGGGCGCCGACGACCTGGCGCCGTTCGAGCCCGCCGCGTTCGTGGACGCGCTGTTGGGCTGATCTGCCGATCCCGGCGAAAACGGTTGAGTCCGCGGCCTTCCGCGTATGCGGCGCGCCGCGGGCTGGGCGGGCCATACGTCTGCCGCATCGATGCGAGGCCGGTCACACCCCGAATGTTTGCCGACTCCGGCTCGGCGGTAACGAATGTCCGAATTCATGGACACGCCGCTCACGGCGCCGGCAAACATCCGGTGTACATCGCGAAACGTGGTAGCAACACAGCTGCGCCATCCGTTCACATAGGTGAAACACGACAGCTCAACGGATGAAACACCGAGTGAGGACCCTTCTGTGCAGGTCCATTTGCCGGAATCGGCTGGGCCCGAGATGAGGAGGACATTAAGGTGGCATTTCCGCTTACCGGTGCGCCGGACACCGGTGATACCGCATGGATGCTGGCGAGCTCGGCGCTGGTGTTGCTGATGACCCCGGGCCTGGCATTCTTCTACGGCGGCATGGTCCGATCGAAGAACGTGCTCAACATGATCATGATGAGCATCAGCGCGATGGGTCTGGTCGGCGTGCTGTGGTCGCTGTACGGATACTCGACGGCGTTCGGCGACAACAAGTTCGGTGTGATCGGCGACCCGACGCAGTTCTTCGGCCTGAAGGGCTTGATCGGAGGTAACGCCGTCGCCGAGGTCAAGGACGCTGCAGGCGCCGTCACGACGGAGGCGGTGAACATTCCGCTCGCCGGCACGATTCCGGCGACGGTCTTCGTGGCGTTCCAGCTGATGTTCGCCATCATCACGGTCGCCCTCATCTCGGGCGCGGTCGCCGATCGCCTGAAGTTCAGCGCGTGGCTGCTGTTCACGGGCATCTGGGCCACGGTGGTCTACTTCCCGGTCGCGCACTGGGTGTTCGACTTCGACGTGAAGGACGCCGACGGCAACGTCGTGCACGAGGGCGGCTGGATCGCCAACGACCTGCTCGCGGTCGACTTCGCCGGCGGCACGGCAGTGCACATCAACGCCGGTGCGGCCGGTCTGGCGCTGGTGCTGGTGCTCGGCAAGCGCAAGGGCTGGCCGACGACGCCGTTCCGCCCGCACAACCTGCCGTTCGTCATGCTCGGCGCCGGTCTGCTGTGGTTCGGCTGGTTCGGCTTCAACGCCGGTTCCGCGGTGACCTCCGGTGGCCTCGCCGGTTCGACGTTCATCATCACCACCATCGCGACCTGCGCCGCGATGCTGGCCTGGCTGCTGGTGGAGAAGGTCCGCGACGGCAAGCCCACCTCGCTGGGCGCCGCCTCGGGCATCGTGGCCGGTCTGGTGGCCATCACCCCGTCGTGTTCCTCGGTGAACGTGCTCGGCGCGCTCGCCATCGGCGTGGTCGCGGGCGCGCTGTGCGCCCTCGCGGTCGGCCTGAAGTTCAAGTTCGGCTTCGACGACTCGCTCGACGTGGTCGGCGTGCACCTGGTCGGCGGCATCGTCGGCACCCTGATGGTCGGTTTCGTCGCGGCGCCCGAGGCGGGTGCGGCCAAGACCGGTCTGCTCTACGGCGGCGGCGTCGACCAGCTGTGGCGTCAAGCGGTGGGTGCCGGTGTGGTACTTGCCTTCTCCTTCATCGCGACGCTGATCATTGCCTATATCGTGAAGTTCACCATTGGGCTGCGCGTGAGCGAGGAAGAGGAGTCGGTGGGCTTGGACGAGTCCGAGCACGCGGAAACCGCCTACGACTTCGCCGCTCTGGGTAGCACGGCACGTTCGGCCAAGGAGGCATGACGAACATGAAACTGATCACCGCAATCGTCAAACCGTTTACGCTCGAGGACGTCAAGACCGGGCTCGAGCAGGCGGGCGTGTTGGGCATGACCGTCAGCGAGGTACAAGGGTACGGCCGCCAGAAGGGGCACACCGAGGTGTACCGCGGCGCCGAGTACTCGGTCGATTTCGTGCCGAAGGTCCGCGTCGAGGTCGTGGTGGACGACGCGTCCGTCGACAAGGTCGTCGAGGTGATCGTGGAGGCGTCCCGGACCGGCAAGATCGGCGACGGCAAGGTCTGGGTCACCCCGGTGGAGTCGATCATTCGGGTGCGCACCGGCGAACGCGGCACCGACGCGCTGTAACGAATATCGAGTAGAGCGGCGGCCCCGCTCCCACCGGAGCTCCCGGTCGGGGCGGGGCCGCACGCGTGAAAATGGGCGGTGGGTTGTGGGTAGTCAGTACCAGCACGACGGTGACCCGAAGGTGACCGGAGAAGTCAACGGCAAGATATCCAATGGCGCGGCCGACCTGGTCCGCGCACGAACCCAACTGCTCGACGGCGGCCTGCCCCGCAACCCTCGGCTCGACGCGGAATCGCTGCGGCAGGCGCTGGTCGACCTCTACGAACTCTGGCTCACCAGCAAGGGCGCCGAACTGGGCATCACCGCCGACAGCGGTCTGGCCGTGGTGGCGGTCGGCGGTCTCGGCCGCGGCGAGATGCTGCCGTACTCGGACCTGGATCTGGTGCTGCTGCACGACGACGTCGATCCCGCCCGGGTCGCCGAGGTCGCCGACCAGCTCTGGTACCCGCTGTGGGACGCGCACATCAAACTCGACCACAGCGTGCGCACGGTGCCGCAGGCGCTGCGGGTGGCCGCCGACGATCTCATCGCCGCGCTGGGCATGCTCGAAGCCAGGCACATCGTCGGCGACCAGGACTTGAGCAACCTGCTGATCGGCGGCGTGCGCCGGGAGTGGCGCACCGGCATCCGCACCCGCTTCGACGACCTCATCGCCCAGGCCAAGGCCAGGTGGGAGCGCAACGGCGAGATCGCGCACCGCGCCGAGCCCGATCTGAAGAACGGGCGCGGCGGCCTGCGCGACATCCAGCTGCTGGACGCCCTGGCCATCGCCCAGCTGACCGACGCCATGCCCGGGCTCGGGCCGGACGTGCCCGGTGGCGGATTGAAGCAGGCACATCGCCGCCTGCTGGACGTGCGGACCGAACTGCACCGAGTCGCCGGCCGCTCCCGCGACCAGCTGCGGGCGCAGGACGCCGACGAGATCGGCGCCGCCCTGCGCATCGGCGACCGCTTCGATCTGGCTCGTACGCTGAGCGATTCGGCACGCACTGTGAGCTATTCCGTGGACGTCGGGTTGCGCACCGCGGCCAACGCGCTGCCCCGTCGCGGGCTGGCGCGGCTGCGCCGTATGCCGGTGCGCAGGCCACTCGACGAGGGTGTGGTCGAGCATGCCGGTGAGGTCGTGCTCGCCCGCGACGCGCGCCCGCAGCGCGACCCCGGACTGATCCTGCGGGTGGCGGCGGCCTCGGCGCAGACCGGGCTTCCGATGTCGGCCACCACCTTGAACCGGCTATCCGAGGACGCGCCCGAGCTGCGCGAGCCGTGGCCCAAAGACGCCCTCAACGACCTGCTGGTCCTGCTCGGCGCGGGCCGCGGCGCCATCGACGCGATCGAGGCGCTGGACCGGACCGGCCTGTGGGGCAGGCTGCTTCCGGAGTGGGGCGCCGTGCGCGACCTGCCCCCGCGCGATGCCCTGCACACCTGGACCGTCGACCGTCACCTCGTCGAGACGGTCGCCTACGCCGGCGCGATCAGCACCCGGGTGGCCCGGCCGGACCTGCTGGCCCTCGGCGCGCTGCTGCACGACATCGGCAAGGGCCGCGCGGGCGATCACAGCGTCGTCGGCGCGGAGCTGGCCACCCACATCGGCCGGCGGCTGGGCCTGTGGCCCTCGGACGTGCGCACGCTCAGCGCGGTCGTCCGCCACCATCTGCTGCTGCCGGACACCGCGACCCGGCGCGATCTGACCGACCCCGAGACGGTGCGGTTCGTGGTCGACGCGCTCGATGGCGATCCCCAGCTGCTGGAACTGCTGCACACGCTGGCCGAGGCGGATTCGCTGGCCACCGGTCCCGGCGTATGGGGTGACTGGAAGGCGTCGCTGATCGGCGAGCTGGTCCGGCGCTGCCGGTTGGTGATGGCGGGCGATCAGCTTCCGACGCCGGAGCCCATCGCGCCGGAACTGGTCGAGAAGGCGCACGCGGGTGGGGTGCACGTCGACCTGAAGCCGGGGGACAGCAAGTACACCTATACGGTCACCGTCATCGCGCCCGACACTCCGGGGCTGCTCTCCGATGCCGCGGGCGTGCTCGCGTTGCACTCGCTGCGCGTCCTGTCGGCCGCACTGGGCGTCGAAGGCGATTTCGCCGTGGACACTTTCGTCGTCTCGCCCAAGTTCGGCGACCCGCCGGACCCGGGGTTGCTGCGCCAGGAACTGATCCGCGCCACGGCGGGGGACCTGGATGTGTCCGCGGCGCTGGTCAAACGCGAGCGTGAGGCGAGCGGCATCGGCCGGCCCCGCTACGCACAGGCGCCACCCCGGGTGATCTGGTTGGACACCTCGGTGCCGGGGCAAGTGATCCTGGAGTTGCGCGCCGAGGACCGGATCGGGTTGCTCAGCCGCCTGGCCGCCGAACTGGCGAGCTGCGGGGCGAACGTCCGCTGGGCCAAAGTGGTCACGATGGGGTCGGCGGTGGTCGACAGTTTCTGCCTCGATTTGGGCGCCGAGGACGGTCCCGCGCGCCGCGAAGCGATCGCGAAAGCGATTCTCGCGGTGGTTCCCAGAATTGCGCCAAAGCCTCCGGAAAGCGACGCGACAACCTCATAAATTCCATTTGACGTGCTAATTTGTCCGGTGATCAATCTGTTGCCAGATATTTGCTGGATGTGACCTCCGGTCCGGCGGCTGACCCATACGATCTAGAGCGTCTGGCTATCGCGAGCACGAGGGGAGCAGGTCGGTGGCAATTGAAGTCGTTTCGGCGTCGACAATGACTAGTGACGAGACCACGCATATGGCGCGCTGCGTCGGCGGCGACCGCTGGGTGGTCTCCTGGCTCCCCGGTCGCACCTTGACCGGGCGGCAGGCGGTGACCGCGATGACGATCGCGTCCACGGTCGCCACCTCGCCCATCCCGAGCACGGCGGAGTGGGCCCTCCTCGACGACCTGGCCCTCGAGCTCGGGCTGACCGCCAACGAGGCGGTGTTCATGGTCACCGAGGAGAACCACGACTACCGCACCACGCCCAAACCGCGCCGTCGCGTGCTCGACTAGCGGGCCCGCCGCGCCCCGAAGGACGCACCGCCTGCGCCATCCCGCGGGCGATCCCATTACCCTGGGAGAGAATGTGACGTCCCCCGAGATCAGGAGCGCGATCGGTGTTCGAATCCCTGTCCGACCGGCTTACCGGTGCCCTCAAGGATCTGCGTGGTAAGGGGCGTCTGTCACCGGCCGACATCGACGCCACCTGCCGCGAGATCCGCCTCGCCCTGCTCGAGGCCGACGTCGCGCTGCCCGTGGTGCGCGGTTTCATCGGCCGGATCAAGGAGCGCGCCAAGGGCGCGGAGGTCTCCGCTGCGCTGAACCCGGCCCAGCAGGTCGTGAAGATCGTCAACGAGGAGCTCGTCGGCATCCTCGGTGGCGAGACCAGACGGCTGCACCTGGCCAAGAATCCGCCGACGGTGGTCATGCTCGCCGGTCTGCAGGGTTCCGGTAAGACCACGCTCGCGGGCAAGCTGGCGAAGCTGTTGAAGGGACAAGGGCATCAGCCGCTCCTGGTGGCCTGTGACCTGCAGCGTCCCGGCGCGGTCACCCAGCTGCAAGTGGTCGGCGAGCGCGCCGGCGTGCCGGTCTACGCGCCGCACCCCGGCACCTCCGTCGGTGGTGGCGAGAACCCGCTGGGCATCTCGGCCGCCGACCCGGTGAACGTGGCGAGCGGCGGTGTCGAGGAAGCGCGGCAGAAGCAGTACGACGTCGTCATCGTCGACACCGCGGGCCGCCTCGGTATCGACGAAGAGCTGATGCGGCAGGCCGCGGGCATCCGCGACGCCGTGCAACCGGACGAGACCCTGTTCGTGCTCGACGCGATGATCGGTCAGGACGCGGTCACCACGGCCGAGGCGTTCCGCGACGGCGTCGGCTTCACCGGCGTGGTGCTCACCAAGCTCGACGGCGACGCCCGCGGTGGCGCGGCGCTCAGCGTTCGCGAGGTCACCGGCGTTCCCATCCTGTTCGCCTCCACCGGTGAGAAGCTGGAGGACTTCGACGTCTTCCATCCCGACCGCATGGCCAGCCGCATCCTCGGCATGGGTGACGTGCTCACCCTGATCGAGCAGGCCGAGCAGGTCTACGACGCCAAGCAGGCCGAGGAGGCCGCCCGCAAGATCGGCAGCGGCGAGCTCACCCTCGAGGACTTCCTCGACCAGATGCTGGCCATCCGCAAGATGGGCCCGATCGGCAACCTGCTCGGCATGCTGCCCGGCGCGGGGCAGATGAAAGACGTACTCGCCCAGGTCGACGACAAGCAACTCGACCGTGTGCAGGCGATCATCCGCGGCATGACCCCGGCCGAACGGGACAACCCGAAGATCATCAACGCGTCTCGCCGCCTGCGCATCGCCAACGGCTCCGGCGTCCAGGTCTCCGAGGTCAACCAGCTCGTCGACCGCTTCTTCGAGGCCAAGAAGATGATGGCGATGATGGGCCGCCAGATGGGGCTGCCCGGCTCTCGCCGCGGCGGCGCGAAGAAGGGCAAGAAAGGCAAGAAGGGCGGCCGCGGCCCGACCCCGCCGAAGGTGCGTGGCGGATTCCCGGGGATGGGCGGCATGCCCGGGATGCCCGGGATGCCCGGGATGCCCGCGGGGATGCCCGACCTGTCCAACATGCCCGCCGGGCTCGACCAGCTGCCTCCCGGTCTGGACGGCTTCGACATCTCCAAACTCAAGTTCCCCAAGAAGTAGCCGTCGGTCTGCGATTACGGCCACCCACGGACGTTCGACGCCGGACTCGTAGACGACTGATCAGCAGGCGCGTCCTGTCGTGGTCCGATTCCCGGCACCGGTGACCGTCCGGGGACGAGGACAGTAGGTTGGAGACAGCCGACGACGTCCAGGAGGTTGCTGTGCATCTGCGAGGAGTGGTTCTCCCCGACGACGAGGTGCGCGATCTCTGGGTGCGGGACGGGCTGGTGTCCTTCGAGCCCGTTCCCGGGGCCGAAACGCTATGCGGCAGCGGGTGGATCGTGCCCGGACTCGTCGACGCGCACTGCCATGTCGGTATCCGGTACGGCGGAGGCCATGAGGACCGGGCGGGCGCCGTCGCGCAGGCCGAGATCGAACGGGAGGCCGGCGCGCTGCTGCTGCGCGACGCGGGTTCGCCGATCGACACCCGGTTCATCGACGACCACGACGAACTGCCGCGCATTATCCGCGCCGGCCGCCATATCGCCCGGCCGAAGCGCTACATCCGCGAGCTCGGCATCGAACTCGACGACGAACGCGACCTGCCGGAGATCGTCGCCGAACAGGCTCGCTTCGGCGACGGCTGGGTGAAGATCGTCGGCGATTGGATCGACCGTTCCGTGGGTGACCTGCGCCCGCTGTGGAGCGACCAGATCCTGAAGGAGGCCATCGACGCCGCACACGCCAATGGCGCCCGCGTCACCGCCCACGTCTTCGGCGAGGACGCGCTGCCCGGCTTGATCGACGCGGGCATCGACTGCCTGGAACACGGCACCGGCCTCACCGACGACACCATCGAGATGATGGTCGAGCACGGCACCGCCTTGGTCCCCACCTTGGTCAATATCGACACCTTCCCCGAGATCGCCGACAGCGCGGGCAAATTCCCCGTCTACGCCGCGCACATGCGCGACCTGCACCGCAGGGTGCGCGGCACGGTGGCCGCCGCGCGCGAGGCGGGCGTGCCGATCTTCGCGGGCACCGACGCCGGCGGTTCCATCCGCCACGGGCGCATCGCCGACGAGATCGCCGCGCTCGGCGCCGCGGGCCTGTCCCGGCACGACGCGCTCGGCGCGGCCTCCTGGGATGCCCGCGGCTGGCTCGGCCGGCCGGGCATCGAGCCCGGCGCGTCCGCGGATTTCGTTGTCTACCAGCAGGACCCGCGCACCCATCCGGAAGCGCTCACCGCGCCGTACGCCGTCGTACTGCGCGGGCGCGTATACGGCGGGCGCGGTCCGGTCACCGGTCATCGGTAATTCGTCACTCGCGGCTCACCCGTTCGTTTCCGAAACAGGCGTAATGTCGAATTCCGTGACCATTCGCCTCGGTTATCAAATGCCCAACTTCAGCTACGGCAAGTCGGTGCGCGAACTGTTCCCCACGGTCATCGCGCAGGCCAGGGAGGCCGAAGCCGCCGGTTTCGACACGGTCTTCGTGATGGACCACTTCTATCAGCTGCCCGGCATCGGCACGCCCGACGAGCCGATGCTCGAGGCATACACCGCCCTCGGCGGCCTCGCCACGGCGACGGAGCGAATCCAGTTGTCGGCCCTGGTCACCGGCAACACCTACCGCAATCCCGCCCTGCTCGCCAAGACCGTCACCACGCTCGACGTGGTCAGCGGCGGCCGCGCGGTGCTCGGCATCGGCGCGGGCTGGTTCGAGCTCGAGCACCGATCCTTCGGCTACGACTTCGGCACTTTCACGACCCGCTTCGAACGGCTCGAGGAGGCGCTGCAGATCATCCAGCCGATGCTGGCCGGCCAGCGGCCCACCTTCGACGGCAAGTGGTACCAGGTCGAGAACGCGATGAACGAGCCGCGCGTGCGCGACGACGTGCCGATCCTGCTCGGCGGCAGCGGCGAGAAGAAGACCTTCCGCCTGGCCGCCCGTTTCGCCGACCACCTCAACCTCATCTGCAACGCGTCCGAGCTGCCGCACAAGCTCGAGGTTCTGCGCGGACGCTGCGCCGAGGTCGGCCGCGACCCCGCGACGTTGGAGACCAGCTACCTGTGCTTCCTGATGGTGGACGAAGACGGCGACCTGGTCCGCAAGCAACAGCGGGATTACTTGAGCCGCATGGGTATCGACCTGACGACGCTGTCGGAGTCCGAGCGAAAGCAGACTCCGGCCGACCGCCAGTTCGTCGGAACGCCGGACGAGGTTGCCGAGCAGCTGCAGACCCGCGTTCTCGACCACGGCGTCGATGGTCTGATCGTCAACATGGTCTTCCAGGGACACGAGCCGGGCGCGGTCGAACTCGTCGGACGCACCCTGGCGCCGCTGGTGGCCTGACAAGCGCGAACCCGACGTGAATGCCGTTGCCGCCGGATACAATCGGCCGATGATAGCCCCTCCGTGGCGAGCGTCGTACGGTGTCGACGCGCCGTCGGTGCTGCTGTTGCTGGGAGTTCTCGCGGTCGGCTATCTCGCCGCCGCACTGGTGGTGGCGCTGTTCCAGCAGCCGCGTCCGAGCCTGCTGCTCCTGCTGATCGGCATCGTGCTCGCCGCGCAGTTCGGGCTGTTCCTGCACGCGACCCTCCGGGGTAAGTTCCGGGTCTGGGCCGGTCTGCTCGACGACCTCGAACTCCGCGGCGACGAACAACTTCTGGACATGGGCTGCGGGCGCGGCGCGGTGCTGCTCGCGGCCGCGCGGCGGCTACCCGCGGGGCGCGCCGTCGGCCTGGACCTGTGGTGCTCCGCCGATCACTGCGGCAACACTCCGGCCACCGCCGAGCAGAACGCGCTCGCCGAGAACGTCGCCGATCGCATCGAACTGCGCACGGGCGACATGACCCGGATGCCGTTCCCGGACGGCGCGTTCGACGTCGTCGTGTCCAGCCTGGCGATTCACACCATCAGAACCGCGCAGGGCCGCGCCGACGCCGTCCGCGAGGCCTGCCGTGTCCTGCGCCCAGGCGGCAAGCTGGTCATCGTCGATATCGGCGACACCCGGCAATACCGCGCCACCCTGGCCGGGAGCGGCGCGACCGGGCTCACCCACCGCACCCTCGGGTGGCGGATGTGGTGGGGCGGGCCCTGGGTGCCCACCCGCGCCCTGACCGCCACGGCCCCCGGATAGCCTCGTCAGCGACGCCTCGGCGAATCACTTTCGTGCCGTTGTGTATTCGCACATCACGGTGCCGAATCGGTGCACATCCGGTCCCGAGCGATGAGTTCCAGCGGTGGCTCACGTCTGCACTGAGAGTGGTGCAACGATCGCCGCCGACTTGGTAGACGAGTACCGCCTGTTCGTCTACCCCGGTGGTGCTGGGCACGGGTGAGCGGCTGTTCGCGGGCGCACCCCGGCTCCCGGTACTGCGGCTGGTCGAGACCCGGCCGTTCCGCTCCGGCGTGGTGCTGCTGAGGTATCGCCGTCGATAGTCAGTTGAAGGCGCTGAAGAGACCTGAAACCAGGGCGCGCAGCACACGGAACACCCCGGGCACCACGTACTCGGTCAGCGCCGGCTCGCCGAGTTCGGCCGTGATCTCGCGGCTGCTGCTGTCCCTGCGCCTGCGCTTGCGACGGAAGATTCCCATGCCTGGTTATGGCGTGTGGGCCGCGAGGTGTGAACACCGGAACGCGATTTCTGGCGCGACCGTGCCGTCTGGCACAATGGACCACCGTCCTTCGGGACAAGTGTCAGCCCGTCTCCGGTTACGTACCGCGCGGCGGTCACACACTCGAAAGCGCAAAACCGGGCTCGCAGACCATGCGGGTCGCCGAATTGCGTCGTGACCAACCAACGAAAGGCAGATCAGCAGTGGCTGTTCGCATCAAGCTCACCCGCATGGGCAAGATCCGCAACCCGCAGTACCGCGTCGTCGTCGCGGACGCCCGCACCCGCCGGGACGGCCGGGCCATCGAGTCCATCGGCAAGTACCACCCGAAGGAAGAGCCCTCGCTCATCCAGATCGACTCCGAGCGCGTGCAGTACTGGCTGGGTGTCGGCGCGCAGCCGACCGAGCCGGTCCTCCAGCTGCTGAAGATCACCGGTGACTGGCAGAAGTTCAAGGGCATCGACGGCGCCGAGGGCACCCTGAAGGTCAAGCCGGCGAAGCCGTCGAAGCTGGACCTGTTCAACGCCGCGCTGGCCGCCGCCGACAACGAGCCGGTCGCCGAGGCGGTCACCCCGAAGAAGAAGGCCAAGAAGGACGCCGAACAGGGCGCTGACGCCGCCGAGGCCGCCGAGTAATGAGTCGGCATTACCCGTCCACTCTGTACCCGTCTCGAGCCGTCGATAGACCGGCCCCGACGGCGGGGGAGTCGCGTATCGAGGTGATGGAGCAGTGAGTGCCGTAGTCGCCGATGCCGTCGAGCACCTGGTGCGCGGCATCGTCGCCAACCCCGACGACGTTCGCGTCGAGCTGATCACCGGCCGCCGCGGACGCACGGTCGAGGTGCACGTTCACCCCGATGACCTGGGTAAAGTGATCGGTCGCGGCGGACGCACCGCGACCGCGCTGCGCACCCTGGTCGCCGGTATCGGCGGCCGGGGCATCCGGGTCGACGTGGTCGACACCGACCAGTAGATGGAACTCGTCGTCGGACGGGTCGCCAAGGCGCACGGAGTGCGCGGCGAACTTGTCGTCGAGGTGCGTACCGACGAGCCCGAGGCGCGTTTCACGCCCGGCGCCACGTTGCGCGGTCGACTGCCGCGCACCGACGAGGTCCGCGACTACACCGTGGAGTCGGCCCGGGAGCACTCGGGCCGGCTCTTGGTGTTTCTCGCGGGCGTCGCCGACCGCTCCGCGGCGGACGCGCTGCGCGGCATGCTGCTCATGGTCGACAGCGCGGATCTGCCGCCGTCGGAGGATCCGGACGAGTTCTACGACTACGAGCTGGAGGGGCTGGAGGTCCGGCTCACCGACGAGACCGTGGTGGGGTCCGTCCGCGAGGTGCTGCATTCCGCGGCGGGCGAGCTGCTCGCGGTGCATGCCGCCGACGACGGCCGGGAGATCCTCATCCCGTTCGTCACCGCGATCGTGCCCACCGTGTCGCTCGCCGACGGTGTGATCGTCATCGATCCGCCCGAGGGCCTGCTCGACCCGGAATGAGGCGCTGGAAGATCCGATCGCGCGGCGCCCGCCCGGCTCGTGGCTGCGGCGACAGGAGACAGGCATGAAAATCGACGTCGTCACGATCTTCCCCGAGTATCTGGAGCCGCTGCGCACGGCGCTGCTCGGCAAGGCGATCGACAAGGGGCTGATCGCCCTGTCGGTGCACGATCTGCGCCGTTGGACGCACGACGTGCACAAGTCGGTCGACGACGCACCCTACGGCGGCGGGCCCGGCATGGTCATGAAGCCGACCGTCTGGGGTGACGCGCTCGACGAGGTCTGCCCCGACGACGCGCTGCTCGTCGTCCCCACGCCGGCCGGCGTGCCGTTCACCCAGGCCACCGCGCACCGCTGGGCCGCCGAGCAGCACCTGGTCTTCGCCTGCGGTCGCTACGAGGGCATCGACCAGCGCGTCTTCGACGACGCCGCCCGCCGGGTGCGCGTGGAGGAGGTCAGCATCGGCGACTACGTGCTGATCGGCGGCGAGGCGGCGGTGCTGGTGATGACCGAGGCCGTGGTCCGGCTGCTGCCCGGCGTGCTCGGCAATCAGCAGTCCCACCAAGAGGATTCGTTCTCCGACGGTCTGCTCGAAGGCCCCAGCTACACCCGTCCCGTCTCCTGGCGCGGACTCGAGGTTCCGCCGATCCTGCTCTCCGGTGACCACGCGAAGGTGGCCGCCTGGCGCCGCGAGCAATCCCTCGCCCGCACCCGCGAACGCCGCCCGGACCTGCTCGCCGACCAGGACAGGGAGTCCGGACCCCAGTCGTAGGCACCGGCTACCCGTGCAGGTGTTGCTGAAAGCTCCGCACGATCGATTGCACGAGCCTGCGTGGCCCGACTGCCCGATCCTCAGGGCAACAGCCCGTGGCGCCGCGCCGCCACCACCGCCTCGTGCCGGGAATGGGCGTCGAGTTTGACCATCGCGTTGCGCAGATAGCTCTTCACGGTTTCCGGGCCGAGCGAGAGGCGTTGTGCCGCTTCCTGATTCGTGCAACCCAGGGCGATCTGGGACAACACGTCGAGTTCACGGCGGGACAGTCGCGGACTGTCGGGGCGCGGTTCGCCGACCAGGACGCGGGTGAGCCGCTCGCACACCGCGTGCAGGCGCCCGCGCAACCGGTCGTCCTCGGCGGAGCGCGCCATGCCGCGGAGTTCGGCGTGGATATCGCGGAGTTCCTCGGTGACGGCCGGTGCCGTACCGACCGACGGCGTGGCCAACTCCAGCATCCGCAGTCGGCGGTCGACCTCGTCGCGAATGGCGATCTCGGTAGCCAGGCGGCGACCGGCTTGCACGACGAGATCCGCGGTTCGATCACCCAGCGGAGCCGCGCCCCGGGTGGCGGCGTAGAGCACCGCGCGGGAGCGCTGGTCCACGACCACCGGGACGGCGAGCACGGACCGGATGCCTTCGCCGGAGACCGGCCCGTCGTAGTCGTGGGTGATCGAGGACGCGGTGCGGTAGTCCGTTACCGCGGCGGGCCGCCCCGAATCCATCACCCGGCCGCCGAGCCCCGAGGTGCGCACGACAGCCAGCCCGCGCAGTCCGTTGGTGAGCGTGCCCACGAACTCCGACAGCAGCAGGGCGTCGCCGTGCACTTCGCCGCCGAAGGCCACCGGCACGCCCGCGGTGCTTGCCACCCAGCGGATCTCGGCGCGTAATGCGTCGGCGTCGCGTGGACGCAGCAGCGCGGTGTGGGTCAAGGGACACCCCTTTTCGGGGGTAGTGGCCAGCGGGATGTGACCCACATCCTATTGCACACCCGGGTAGTGCTGGATCACACATAGAGGAGAACCGAAGATGGGCACCGATCCGAATCAGCGGGTGCGTGAACTGCTGGACTGTTACGACCGCGCTGACGCATCGGCGGCGGACCTGCTGTGTGATCGGCACCCGGCCGACCGGGTCGCCTTCACGATCGTCGAGGCGGACCTGTCCTCGACCGACCTCACCTATGGCGAGCTGCGCGAACGCTCGGCACGATTCGCCGCCGCGCTCGCCGGGCTCGGCGTCGAGCCCGGTGACCGGGTCGCCACGTTGATGGCGAAGTCGGCGGATCTGGTGGTCGCGCTGCTCGGCATCTGGCGCCGCGGCGCGGTACACGTCCCGCTGTTCACCGCGTTCGCGCCGCCCGCCATCGCGTTGCGGCTGGACGCCGCCAAGGTTTCCGTCGTCGTCGCCGACTCCGATCAGGCGCCGAAGCTGGCGCCCGGTCCGGATCTGCCCGCGGACGCGCCCTGGCGACTGATCGTGTCGGGCACCGAAATCCCTGCTGGGGCGCTGCGAATGGCCGATCTGTGCGACACCCATTCGGCGACTCACCCGCAAGCTCGCCCGGTCGCGGTCGGCGGCGACGGCCTGCTCGTCCAGCTGTTCACCAGCGGCACCACCGGCACGCCCAAAGGCGTCCCGATTCCGCTGCGCGCGCTCGCCTCTTTCCACGCCTACCAGGAGTTCGCGCTGGACGTCCGGCCCGACGACGTGTTCTGGAACGCCGCCGACCCGGGCTGGGCCTACGGCCTCTACTACGCCATCCTCGGCCCACTGGCCACCGGCATTCGCAGCATCCTGCTGCATGCGGGCTTCTCCGCTCCGCTGACCTGGCAGGTGCTGGAGACCTTCGGCGTCACGAATTTCGCCGCGGCACCCACGGTGTATCGCGCACTGCGCGCCGAAAGCGACGCGCCGCCGGTGCACTCCCGGTTGCGCCGCGCCTCCTCGGCGGGTGAGCCGCTGAAGCCCGAGGTCGTCGCCTGGTCGACGGAGTACCTGGGCGTCGCGGTGCGCGACCACTACGGCCAGACCGAACACGGCATGGTCATCTGCAATGCCTGGCACGAAGACCTCGACACCGAGACTCCCGCGGGCTCGATGGGTCGCACGTTGCCGGGCTGGTCCTGCGCGGTCCTCGCCGAAGACGCCGACACCATCGCTCCCGCAGGCGCATTGGGCCGGGTCGCCATCGACACCGCGCACAGTCCGCTGCTGTGGTTCCTCGGCTACCTCGACGCGCCGGAACGCACCGCGCAGCGCTACACCGCCGACGGCCGCTGGTACCTGACCGGTGATGCGGGCTCCCAGGACACGAACGGTTTCTTCCGCTTCTCCGCCCGCGACGACGACGTGATCATCATGGCGGGCTATCGCATCGGCCCGTTCGAAGTCGAGAGCGTCCTGGTGCTGCACGAGCAGGTTGCCGAGGCTGCCGTGGTCGGCATGCCGGACGACCTGCGCGGTGAGGTGCTGGAGGCGTTCGTCGTGCTGCGCGACGGCGCCGAGGGTACCCCCGAGTTGAAGTCCGAACTGCAGAGCCTGGTGAAGCGGAAATTCGCCGCGCACGCCTACCCACGCAGAGTGCACTTCGTACCGAGCCTGCCGAAGACGCCCAGTGGCAAGGTGCAGCGGTTCGTGCTGCGGCAGGGAGGAATTCGGTGATGTCGTCGCACGAGCTGTCGCTGCCCAGCTACGCTTCCGGCGTTTCCGATGTCCCGCTGCTCGGCGACACCATCGGCGGTAACCTCGCTCGCACCGTCGCGGCGTTCCCGGAGCGGGAAGCGCTGGTGGACCGTCCGTCCGGGCGCCGCTGGACCTACCGCGAACTCGGTGCGGCGGTCGACGCCCTGGCCTGCGGCCTTGCCGACCGCGGCATCGGTAAGGGTGACCGGGTCGGCATCTGGGCACCGAACTGCGCGGAATGGTTTCTCGTGCAGTTCGCCACGGCGCGGATCGGCGCGATCCTGGTCAACATCAACCCGGCCTACCGCACCAGCGAGCTGGAGTACGTGCTCCGTCAGGCGGGCGTGCGGATGCTCGTCGCCGCCGAGCGGTTCAAATCCTCCGACTACGTCGCGATGATCGAGCAGGTGCGCCCGAACTGTGCGGTTCTGGAGCAGGTGCTCGTGCTGGGCACACCCGAGTGGGACGCGCTGACCCGCACCGTGATCGACGCCGACCGGCTCACCGCGCTGGCCGCGCTGCTGTCGACCGACGACCCGATCAACATCCAGTACACCTCCGGCACTACGGGCTTCCCGAAGGGCGCCACGCTCAGCCACCACAACATCCTGAACAACGGCTATTTCGTCGGCGAGCTGTGCGGGTACACCGAACAGGACCGGATCTGTGTCCCGGTGCCGTTCTATCACTGTTTCGGCATGGTGATGGGCAACCTGGCGAGCACGAGTCACGGCGCGGCCATAGTGATCCCGGCGCCCTCGTTCGATCCCGGGGCGACATTGGCCGCGGTCGAGGCCGAGCGCTGCACCTCGTTGTACGGCGTGCCGACGATGTTCATCGATATGCTCGCCGAACTGGATTCGGCCACCCCGGATCTGTCCACCTTGCGCACCGGCATCATGGCGGGTTCCCCCTGCCCGGTGGAGGTGATGAAGCGGGTGATCGACCGGATGGGCATGCGCGAGGTGTGCATCTGTTACGGCATGACGGAGACCTCGCCGGTCTCGACCCAGACTCGCCGCGACGACAGCATCGACCGGCGCACCGCGACGGTCGGCCGGGTCGGCCCGCACCTGGAGGTCAAGATCGTCGATCCGGCAACGGGTCTCACGGTGCCGCGCGGCGAACCCGGCGAGCTGTGCACCCGCGGCTACTCGGTGATGCTCGGCTACTGGGACGACCCCGACCGGACCGCCGAAGCGATCGACGCCGCCCGTTGGATGCACACCGGCGACATCGGCGTGATGGACCACGACGGATACCTGACCATCACGGGCCGGATCAAGGACATGGTCATCCGCGGCGGCGAGAACATCTATCCGCGCGAGATCGAAGAATTCCTCTACACCCACCCCGACATCCTCGATGCCCAGGTGATCGGCGTGCCGGACCCGAAGTACGGCGAGGAGCTGATGGCGTGGGTCCGGATGCGCGAGGGCGCAACGCCGTTGGACGCGGCGGCACTGCGCGAGTTCTGCACCGGCAAGCTGGCGCACTTCAAAATCCCGCGCTATGTGCATGTGGTCGAAGAGTTCCCGATGACGGTCACCGGCAAGATCCGCAAGGCCGAGATGCGCGAAATCGCCAGGACGATCCTCGTATCAGCAGCGGAGCGCACGTCGGATTCGACACGCAACCAGTGATTTCGAGAGAACATGGGTAACTCATCGGGTACCCCCAGAACCCCAGCGACGCCCAACGCAGGACCTGAACGCAAATCACTCGTCACCTGACTGGTACGGCCTGAAGACCCGGAGGGGCGGGGGAGCGTGGCGGGACAGCCTGAAGACTCGGAGAGGCGGAACAGCTAGTGTCTCGGGCGTGACGACAGCGCCTGAGACTGCCAGTGCAGAGTCCAACACGATGGTTCCTCCCGTGCCGCCGCGTTCCGACAACGTGAGCAGAGCCAGCGTGACCCGTCGGATCGCCGAGGAGCTCGCGGTGCGCGAGACCCAGGTGCGCGCCGCCGTCGAGCTGCTCGACGCGGGCTCGACGGTGCCGTTCATCGCGCGTTACCGCAAGGAGGTCACCGGCGGTCTGGACGACGCCCAGCTGCGCCAGCTCGACGAGCGCCTGCACTACCTGCGCGAACTCGACGAGCGCAGGGCCTCGATCATCGAATCGATCCGCGGCCAGGGCAAACTCGACGACGCGCTGCACCAGCAGATCCTGCTCGCCGAGACCAAAGCCCGGCTCGAGGACATCTACCTGCCCTACAAGCCGAAGCGGCGCACCAAGGCGCAGATCGCGCGCGAGGCGGGGCACGAGCCGGTGGCCGACGCGCTGATCAACGACCCGGACACCGATCCGGCGCAGTACAGCGCCGAGCAGCTCGACGGGGCGCGCGCCATCCTGGTCGAGCGCTTCGCCGAGGACGCCGACCTGGTCGGCGAACTGCGCGAGCTGATGTGGAACCGCGGGCAGGTCAAATCGTCCGTGCGTGCGGGCAAGGAGGAGCCGGGCGCGAAGTTCGCCGACTACTTCGACTTCAGCGAGCCGTTCGACAAGTTGCCTTCCCATCGCATCCTGGCGCTGCTGCGCGGCGAGAAGGAAGAGGTGCTCACCCTGCACCTGGAGCCGGACACCGAGGAGCCGGAGCCGGGTCAGCGCACCGTCTACGAGGGCCGCATCGCCGCCCGCTTCGGCATCGCGGACCGGGGCCGTCCCGCCGACTCCTGGCTGCTGGACACCGTGCGCTGGGCGTGGCGCACCAAACTGCAGGTCAGCCTCGGCATCGACACCAGGATGCGGCTGCGCCAGGCCGCGGAGAAGGACGCGGTCGACGTGTTCGCCGCGAACCTGCGCGACCTGCTGCTCGCCGCCCCCGCCGGCACCCGCACGACCATGGGCCTCGACCCCGGCTACCGCACCGGCGTGAAGGTCGCGGTGGTCGACGCCACCGGCAAGGTGGTCGCCACCGAGGTGATCTACCCGCACAAGCCGCAGGGCCAGACCGAGAAGTCGCTGGCGGTGCTGGGTGCGCTGGTCGCCCGGTTCGGCGTCGAGCTCATCGCGATCGGCAACGGCACCGCGTCACGGGAGACCGACGCTCTTGCCGCCGAACTGATCTCGCGCATCCCGGAGAACAAGCCGACCAAGATCGTGGTATCCGAAGCGGGCGCCTCGGTGTACTCCGCCTCGGCCTACGCCTCCCAGGAGCTGCCCGATCTGGACGTCTCGCTGCGCGGCGCGGTGTCGATCGCGCGGCGGCTGCAGGACCCGCTGGCCGAACTGGTGAAGATCGACCCGAAGTCCATCGGAGTCGGCCAGTACCAGCACGACGTGTCCGAATCGCTGCTGGCCCGCTCGCTGGGCGCGGTCGTCGAGGACGCGGTGAACGCGGTCGGCGTCGACGTGAACACGGCCTCGGTGCCGCTGCTGTCGCGGGTGTCCGGTATCGCCGGATCGGTGGCGGAAAGCATTGTCGCGCATCGGGACCAGAACGGCCCGTTCCGCAGCAGGACCGCCCTGCTCGACGTGCCGCGCCTGGGCCCGAAGGCGTTCGAGCAGTGCGCGGGCTTCCTGCGCATCCGCGGCGGTGACGATCCACTCGACACCTCCGCGGTGCACCCCGAGGCGTACCCGGTGGTGCGGCGCATCCTCGAATCGACCGGCCGTGGTGTCGCGGAGATCATCGGCAACACCTCGGCGCTGCGTGCGCTGCGCGCCGATGATTTCACCGACGAGCGGTTCGGTGTCCCGACCGTCACCGACATCATCGCGGAGCTGGAGAAGCCGGGCCGCGACCCGCGTCCGGAGTTCAAGACCGCGGAGTTCGCCGCGGGCGTGGAAAAGGTCGCCGACCTGAAGCCGGGCATGGTGCTCGAGGGTGTGGTGACGAACGTGGCCGCGTTCGGCGCGTTCGTCGACGTCGGCGTGCATCAGGACGGTCTGGTGCACGTCTCGGCCATGTCGCACAACTTCGTGAAGGACCCGCGCGAGGTGGTCAAGTCCGGCGACGTGGTCAAAGTGAAGGTGCTCGAGGTGGACGTGGCGCGTCAGCGCATCGGTCTTTCCCTGCGCCTCGACGACGAGCCCGGCGTGCCAGGGAAAGGCGGCGACAAACAGCGTGGCCAGGGTGGCCGATCCGGCGGCGAGCAGCGGCAGCGGCAGAATGGCCAGAACAGGCAGCAGAGCCAAGGCCGCAACCAGGGACAGGGGCGCGGAGGAAACCAGCGCCGCACTGCGCCCCCGCCGAGCGGTGCGATGGCGGACGCGTTGCGCAGGGCGGGTTTCGGCCAGTAACCCGGTGCAGCACGGGAGGGAGTAGGCGGGCATGCGACGGTGGCTGCACGACGACGTGATCGCCCAAGGGCGGCTGCCGTTGCTGTGCTTCCTCCTCGGATTCATCGTCGGCTTCCTGTTCATCCGGCTCAGCGTCCGGCTGATCCGGGCACGGGTGCGCTGGTGGCCCGGTAACTTGCGTGCCGGAGACACCCACGTCCATCACATGGTGTTCGGGGTGATCCTGGTGCTCGTGTCCGGCATCGGCATGGTCACGATGTACCAGAGCGCGGACATGGCGACGGCCGGCATGCTCGCGGCGGCCTTCGGCGTCGGCGCCGCGCTGGTCCTCGACGAGTTCGCGCTGATCTTCTACCTGCGCGACGTGTACTGGGAGGAACAGGGCCGCACGTCGGTCGACGCGGTGTTCGTCGCGCTGGCGGTGACCGGGTTGCTGCTGCTCGGCTTCCATCCGCTGTGGTTGCTGGACATCAACGATTTCCGGCGCGATCCGAGCATCGAGGTGCGCGTCTTCGTCGTCGTGTTCGCGGTGGTGAACCTGGCGCTGGCCGCGATCGTCATCGCCAAAGGCAAGATCTGGACCGGGCTGTTCGGCATGTTCTTCCTGCCGCTGCTGGTCGTCGGCGCGTTGCGGCTCAGCCGTCCGGGCGCGCCGTGGGCGCGCTGGCGTTACGCCGATCGCAGACGGCTGATGTACCGGGCCATCGTCCGCGAACGGCGATATCGCCGTCCGGTGATCCGTGCCAAGATCTTCGTCCAAGACCTCGTCGCCGGGAAACCGGACGTCGACCACGCCCGCGCGGCGGCGGAGGCGGAACTCACCCGCACGGTGGTTCCCGCGCCGCCGGCGCCGCACCGCCACCACTCGCTCTGGCATGCCGACCACAGCGCGCTGAACTCGCCGGGTCCACCGCCCGCACAGGACGCCATCTCCGGCGAGTCGAATCACTGACGGCCTGGGCCGCCGTGGCGGGCTCGGCTAGGTACGGCGGGCAGCGGCAGCCGTGCGAGACGGTCGGGATCGGAGAGGAGATCGAGGGCGATGATCCGGTCGTCGGCGACGGTGAACGCGATGATCGACCTCGGGGCGCCCTCGAACGTATTCAGCAGGCCCGCATGGCCATTGACCAGTGCGGGCGTCGCGTCGTAGGTGGTGGCGAACCGGTGGAAGGTGTCCAGCATGCCCGCCACCGCCGTCGCGCCGGTGAGCACGCGCAGTTCACCCGCGTCGGCGCGGAGCACGACCTCGGGGTCGAGGATGGCGAGGAGCGCGTCGAAATTCCCGCCGCGTGCCGCGGACAGAAACGCGTCGACCACCCGGCGCTGCCGCGGCAGATCCGGGGCACCGGGCAGCGTGTGGCCCCGCACGCGGCGGCGGGCACGACTGGCGAGCATTTTCGTCGCCGCCGGTGATCGGTCCAGGATCGGCGCGATCTGATCGAACGGCAGGGCGAACATGTCGTGCAGGACGAACGCGACCCGCTCGGCCGGGTTCAGCGAGTCCAGCACGACCAGCAGCGCCATGCCGACGGAATCCGCGAGTACCGCTTGCTGTTCGGGGCCGCAGCCGTCGTCGAGCAGTACGACGGGGTCGGGCAGGCGTGCCTCGAACGACTCCTCTCGGCGCGACTTCCGCCCGCGCAGCGTGTCCAGACACACCCGGCCGACCGTCGTGGTCAGCCAGCCGCCGAAATTTTCGATCGCAGCGGGCTCGGTACGAGCCAGTCGCAGCCATGACTCCTGCACCGCGTCCTCCGCCTCCGTCAGCGAGCCGAGCATCCGGTAGGCCACCGCCGTCAGGTGTCCGCGCTGTGCTTCGAACCGCTCGGCCAGATAGTCGTGCTCGTCCACATGTCCTCCTCCGCGTCGTCCGCAGAGATGACGAGATACGCGGTGCAGGTGTGACTGCGGGAGCTGATCGCGTTACCTTCTCGCGCCGCCATACGTCAGGGAGACAGGAGGCGCGCACCGCGCCCAGGAACGGAGACGACGATGAACATGGACAGCCGCGCCGCACGCCTCGCGTATCTCGGCGCCACCGGGATCCTGCTCACCGAATCGGTGGTCGGTTCGTACTGGGATCTCGCCCGGATCCCTTATGTCCGTGAGGTTTTCGATCGACTCGGGTACCCGGAGTACTTCGCGACGATGCTCGGCGTTGCGAAGGCCGCCGCCGTCGCCGCGATCGTCGTTCCCGGCAATCCTCGCGCGGAGGAGTGGGCCTACGCGGGGATGACCTTCGTCTACGGCGGTGCGGCCGTCTCGCACATGGCCGTCGGTGACGAGCCGAAGACCTGGGTCTCCCCGCTCGTCTTCGCGGGCCTGAGCCTCACGTCCTGGGCGCTGCGACCAGCCGGCGGCCCGCTCACACTGTTGCGCCGCCGCGCCGCCTAGGCAGGCCACCCTCGGCGTAGCGTGAAGGAATAACCCAACGCGCGGCGCTCGGGCCGATTTCTTCCGTGCCGCGCCGGTCTGGCACAATGCTCAGGTTGCCCTGGGCGGTTGTCGACCCGGCGCACCCCCCAATTCGGAGCATGAACCGGCCGAGCACGCGAAGTGCCGCCAGGGTCCTCTGTTCGCGCGAAACCAGAAGGATGGAAATGAACACCCTTGACTTCGTCGACGAAAAGTCGCTGCGCAGCGACGTCCCCGAGTTCCGGCCGGGCGACACGCTGAACGTGCATGTGAAGGTCATCGAAGGCTCGAAGGAGCGCATCCAGGTCTTCAAGGGCGTCGTGATCCGCCGCCAGGGTGGTGGCATCCGCGAGACCTTCACGGTCCGCAAGGTGTCGTTCGGTGTCGGCGTGGAGCGCACCTTCCCGGTGCACAGCCCGAACATCGACCACATCGATGTCGTGACCCGCGGTGACGTCCGCCGCGCCAAGCTCTACTACCTGCGTGAGCTGCGCGGTAAGGCCGCCAAGATCAAGGAAAAGCGCTGAGTTAGCTTTTCGGCACAACGGATTTTCCTCAGCCCGGCATCGAACGTCCACCTCGATGCCGGGCTAATCTGTTCGGCGTGGCAGACGAAAGTGGGTCGGTGTCGGTGTCCGAATCGGGCGACGAAGGTACGCGGGCAGGTCGCGCCAGGCGCGGGCAGAAGAAGAAGCAGCGGCCGTTCTGGCAGGAATTGCCGATTCTCATCGTGATCGCCGCGGTGATCGCCGCACTGATGGTCACCTTCGTCGGCAGGCCGTACGTGATTCCGTCGGAGTCGATGGAGACCACGCTGCACGGGTGCGCCGGATGCACCGGTGACCGCATCTACGTGCAGAAGCTCAGCTACTACTGGGGCGATCCGCAGCCGGGTGACGTGGTCGTGTTCGTCGGCCCGCCCTCGTGGAACACCCACTACAAGTCGATCCGCTCGGACAACCCGGCCATTCGTGGCGTGCAGAACTTCTTCTCCTTCTTCGGCCTGGTGCCGCCGGACGAGAACGATCTGGTGAAACGGGTGATCGCGGTCGGCGGCCAGACCGTACAGTGCTGCGACCCGCAGGGTCGGGTGATCGTGGACGGCAAGCCGTTGGACGAGCCGTACGCCCGCTATCTCGCTCCGTACGTGCCCGGCCAGCCGTACGGCGCCGGTGGCGGTCGCGAGTTCAAGCCCGTGAAGGTGCCCGAGGGACATCTGTGGGTGATGGGCGACAACCGCAACCAGTCCGCCGACTCCCGCGCGCACATCAACGACGAACTGCAGGGCACCATCCCGGTGGACAACATCCGGGGCAAGGCGGTGTTCAAGATCTGGCCGCCCGGCCGGATCGGACCGGTGCGCTCGGAGAATCCCCAGACGAACTGATCGTCCGGCGCGCAGGATAATTGGATCGTGGGGCAGGGTCGAGTGCCAGTGGGTAACGGTTGGCCGCCGCGCGTGGTCATGCGCAGGGCCGGGGGATTGCGCACGCTCGAGGCGGCGTTGATCCGCAGTGGCCTGGGGCCGGTAGCCGGGGTGGACGAGGCAGGTCGCGGTCCTTGCGCAGGGCCGCTCGTGGTGGCCGCGTGCCTGCTCGCCCCGAAGGCCTATGACAAGCTGGCCGGTCTCGACGATTCCAAGAAGCTCACCGAGGCCACCCGCGAGGAGCTGTATCCGGTGATCACCCGCTTGGCGCTGGCCTACAAGGTCGTCGTCATCCCGGCCTGGGAGATCGACTCGATCGGCATCCATGTGGCGAATATCGAAGGAATGCGCCGCGCCGTCGCCGGGCTCGGACGGGAGCCCGGCTATGTGCTCACCGACGGGTTCCGGGTGCCCGGCATCCCGGTGCCTTCACTGCCGGTGATCGGCGGCGACGGGTCGGCGGCCTGCATCGCGGCAGCCAGCATCCTGGCGAAGGTCACCCGGGACCGCATGATGGTGGAACTGGACGAGCGGTTCCCCGGCTACGGGTTCGCGGCGCACAAGGGGTACAACACCCCCGAGCACACGGCCGCGTTGCACCGCCTGGGACCGAGCAGCGAGCATCGCCGCTCATGGCGCAATGTGCGCGAGGCCGCCGGCTTGCGGCCGGTCGCGATCGACGCCGAAGAAGCGGACGCGGTGCTGGCGGGCGAACTGGACGAGACACTGTCCGAGCAGTATCAGAACGTGCGTACGGCTGGCCGAGTGGCTACCGACGCCGCGCATGCGCGATGATGTCATCACACGACGCGATGCGGCGAGAAGGAGGACGTCCCACCCGATGAGTGCCGAGGACCTCGAGAAGTACGAAACCGAGATGGAACTCTCGCTGTATCGCGAGTACAAGGACATCGTCGGTCAGTTTTCGTACGTGGTGGAGACCGAGCGCCGCTTCTACCTGGCCAACTCCGTGGAGCTGCGGCCGCAGAACGCCGATGGCGAGGTGTACTTCGAAGTGCGGATGAGCGACGCGTGGGTGTGGGACATGTATCGCCCCGCCCGCTTCGTCAAGCATGTCCGGGTCATCACCTTCAAGGACGTCAACATCGAGGAGCTGGAGAAGCCGGACCTGCGGCTGCCCGAGTGAGCGGCCGGGTGGTTCTCCACAGCGCCGCGGTTATCAACAGATTTTCTGAATGCCCAGGTCGGCGACGCTGACCTGATTCGGGCCCGGCGCACTCTGGCCGGGTGACTGACAAACAGGCGCTCGGCGCGCACGGGGAGGAATTGGCGGCGGCGTTTCTGCGCGCCGCCGGGATGGAGATCGTCGCCAGGAATTGGCGGTGCAGGTACGGCGAGCTGGATCTGATCGCCCGAGACGGAGACGTGACCGCGTTCGTCGAGGTCAAGACCCGTTCGGGCCTCGGCTACGGCACCCCGGCGGAGTCGGTCACCTTCATCAAGCAGCAGCGTATCCGGCGCTTGGCCCTGCTGTGGCTGGCCGAGCAGGACGGTCCGTGGCGGCGCATTCGATTCGACGTCGTGTCGGTGCTGGTGGCGCGTGGACGTCCACCGGTGATCGATCATCTCGAGGCGCTGTTCTGAATGGCGCTCGGCCGGGCGCATTCCGTCGCGGTCACGGGCGTGGACGGTCTGCTCGTCGAGATCGAGGCCGATATCGGCCAGGGCTTGCCCTCGGTGCACCTGGTCGGTCTGCCCGACACCGCGTTGCAGGAATCCCGCGACCGGGTGCGCTCCGCGGTGGCCAACTCAGGGGAGAAATGGCCGGACGGCCGGGTGGTCCTCGCGCTGTCTCCCGCGACGTTGCCCAAGCTCGGCAGCGTCTACGACCTCGCGCTGGCCGTCGCGGTGCTGGACGCCTCCGACGCGGTCCCCTCCGAGCGGCTCGCGAAGACGGTGCTGCTCGGCGAACTCGCGCTGGACGGGCGGGTGCGGCGGGTACGCGGTGTGCTGCCAGCCGTGCTCGCGGCCCGCAACGCGGGTTGGTCGACCGTCGTGGTGCCCGCGGTGACCATGGCCGAGGCCGGGCTGGTGGAGGGCATCCAGGTCTACGGAGCCGGCAGCCTGCGCGGGGTGGTGGCCTGGCTGCGCGGGGAGGGCACGCTCGCCGAACCGGATGGCCACCTACCCGATGCGGTGCGTCAGGGTGGCGATCTCAGCGAGGTGGTGGGGCAGGACGAAGCGCGCTGGGCGCTGGAGGTGGCCGCGGCGGGCGGGCACCACTTGCTGCTCACCGGCCCACCGGGGATCGGCAAAACGATGCTGGCGCAACGTCTTCCGGGGCTGTTGCCGCCGCTCACGGAGACCGAGGCGCTGGAGGTGACCGCGATCCATTCGATGGCGGGCACGCTCGCCGGCGAGCATCCGCTGGTCACCGTGCCACCGTTCGTCGCCCCGCACCATTCGACGTCGGTGACCGCGATGATCGGTGGAGGCTCGGGGACCGCCCGGCCCGGCGCGGTCAGCCGGGCGCACCGCGGCGTGCTGTTTCTCGACGAGTGCGCCGAACTGGGCACGAAGGTGCTGGAGGCGATGCGAACGCCGCTGGAGGAAGGGGAGGTACGCATCGCCCGGCGCGACGGTGTGGCACGGTATCCGGCACGATTCCAGCTGGTGCTGGCGGCGAACCCCTGTCCGTGCGCTCCGGCACGCGACGTCGACTGCATCTGCGCGCCGCTGGCTCGCCGCCGCTATCTCGGGAAGTTGTCCGGGCCGCTGATGGACCGCATCGACATCTGGGTGCGGATGCACGGCCAGTCGGGCGCCGCGTTCAGTACCGATGCCGCCGAGAGCAGCGAGGTGGTTCGCGGTCGGGTCGCCGTCGCCCGGCGCGCGGCGGCCGAGCGCTGGCGCGAATACGGGTGGCTGACCAATGCGGAAGTCCCCGGTCACGTCCTGCGCCAGAGGTTCCGCCTGCCTCGGGAATCCCTCGCTCCCGTCGAGGGGGCTTTACGTCTCGGTCGCATGTCCGCGCGCGGCGCGGACCGCGCGATCCGGGTCGCGTGGACCATCTGCGACCTGCGGGGCGGAGAAGTGCCGTCCGCGCAGGACGTGCTGGCCGCGCTGAATTTCCGCCAGCGGGGCGCGCAATGAGCGCGGCACCGCCGCGGGAGGACGGTGTCGCCGCGGCGAATGGCGTGCCCGCGAACCTCTCCGGCCCGGCATCCGGAGATCTCGATGCGCGGCGTTTGGCCTGGGTGTATCTGTCGCGAGTGGTGCAGGGCCCGTGTGCACCGCTGTCGGCGCTGATCGACGCGATCGGGGTGGTGGAGGCGGCGCGTGCCGTGCGGGAGTGCGCGCTGCCCGAGCCGTTGCGCGGACCGACGGCGCAGCGGCGCGACATCGACATCGCGGCGCGTGATCTCGAGCTCATCGACCGGATCGGCGGACGAGTGGTGACGCCGGACGACCCGGAATGGCCCGCCTGGCGCATGCTCGGTCTCGCACAGCTCGAACCGGGCCGCGACCGCGACGGGGCCGTGCCGCTCGTTCTGTGGGCACGCGGCCCACGATCCCTGCTCGAGTCCAGCGAACGCGCCGTGGCGGTGGTCGGCGCGCGGTGCAGCACCGGGTACGGCAACCGGGTGACCAGCGAGATAGCCGGCGATCTCGCCGCGCAAGGATGGACCATCGTGTCCGGTGCGGCGTTCGGGATCGACAGCATGGCGCACCGAGCGGCCCTGGCGGTGGATGGCTCGACAATCGCCGTGCTTGCCTGCGGCATCGATCGGCCGTACCCCGTCCAGCATGAGCGCCTGCTGGCCGATATCGCCGCATCCGGTCTGGTGGTCAGCGAATATCCGCCCGGAGTTACCGCGCACAAGCACCAATTCCTCGCCCGCAATCGCCTGATCGCCGCGCTCGCCGACGGCGTACTCGTGGTGGAGGCGGGGCTGCGCAGCGGCGCCCGCAACACCGTCAAGTGGGCCCGCCGCCTCGGCCGCCCGGCCTTGGCCGTACCCGGCCCGGTGACTTCGGCGGCTTCGGTGGGTTGTCACCGGATGATCCGCGACGGCGAGGCCCTCCTGGTCACCCGTGCCGAAGAAGTCGTCGACGAGGCGGGTCCGCTCCGGCTGTCCCTCCCGGGATCCACGGGACCGGCTGACAATCCGGAGGACCGTCTCACCGGGGACGAGGCATTGGTCTTCGCCGCGCTGCCGAGAATCGGTTCCCGGTTGCCACTCGAGCTGGCCCAGCAGTGCGGCCTGCCGCTTCCCGTGGTCCGCGCAACCCTCCCGGCCCTCGAATTGGCGGGTCTGGTGGCGGCTGACGAACGTGGTTGGCACCGAACGGCCCGCCGCACTCGAGGGTAGTCCGGAGCGCGTTCGGCGCGGTGACTTGCCAACCCGGGGCGCGGTCGCGACGGTGGGGGAATGGAGCAACTGCCCGAGGATCTGGAAGCGCTGTTGGTGGAGTACGGCAGACACCTGCGGCTCGGGCGGAATCGCTCGGAGCACACGGTGCGGGCGTATCTGGGGGATGCGCGCTCGCTGCTGGACCATCTGTATCTGCGGTCGGCCGATTCGGCGATCCGCGAGCTGGACCTGCTGCTGTTGCGGTCGTGGTTGGCGCGGCAGGCGGCCGCGGGCGCCGCCCGAACGACGCTGGCGCGGCGTGCGTCTTCGGCGCGTACCTTCACCGCATGGCTCACCAGGACCGGGCGGCTGCCCGTCGACCCGGGGCTGCGGTTGGGTTCACCGAAGGCGCATCGCGTGCTCCCGGCCGTGCTCGGACCACAGCAGGCGATCGGCGCCATGGACGCGGCGCGATCCGGTGCGGCCCAGCGCGATCCGATGGCGTTGCGGGATCGGGCGATCGTGGAATTGCTCTACGCCACCGGCATCCGGGTGAGCGAGCTGTGCGGGCTGGATATCGAGGATGTCGATCGCGAACGGCGCGTGGTCCGCGTACTCGGCAAGGGCAACAAGGAGCGATCGGCCCCGTTCGGCGCGCCCGCCGACGAGGCCGTCGGCAACTGGCTGGGCTATGGACGCCCCGCATTCGCCACCGCCGAGTCCGGTCGCGCGCTGCTGCTCGGCCGCCGCGGCAAGCGTCTCGATCAGCGCCAGGCCAGAACCGTTGTGCACGAGGTGGTCTCGGCTATCCCCGGCGCCCCCGATATGGGCCCGCACGGCCTGCGGCACACCGCCGCGACCCACCTCCTGGAGGGCGGCGCCGACCTGCGTGTGGTCCAGGAACTCCTCGGCCACGCCAGCATGGCCACCACACAGCTGTACACCCATGTCTCCATCGACCGCCTGAGGAAGGCACACGACCAGGCCCACCCGCGCGCCTGAGAATCCGCCGCCGCAGTGTAGGGGCCGGGAGATTCCACCGCGGATCCACATTGCCCGCCGTGTTCGAAAGCGCCGGGTCGTGCTGATGCGCGTGGAATCGACGCTGCGCAAGACTGCCGTTCGAGAACGCCGACGCGACCACGTCCGGCATCACCACGCCCTGCATCCGGGTTGGGTGATCGGTGCGGGCCGCGGCGCAGTCGTGCATATCGGCGGCGGTTCGGGGCCGGGTGATCACGCTCATCCGACTATGTTGGTCTGCGGTCGGCATCGACTACTCGTTCGACTAGGGCAATTTCCGACTATCGGTCTGTTTTGTGGGCCTGCATCCGGGGGTCCAGTATTCGTTTCCCTGGTCCTGGCACAAGATCGCGGCGAAGTAGTTGAATTCCTGTGTGGTCGGCGCCGCGAGGGCGCACCCTGGAAGGTGCGAATCGGCGCCGCAATCCATGACGTACTCCGAGTGGGAAACAGGCGATGTCTACGTCAAGCGGACCACAGGCCTTGTATCGCGGACTGTACTCACTGGTAGGCCAGCCCGCGAGACCGCCGTCGGGCGCGGAGTCGGCGCTATCCCAGCCGACGGGGCGGGGAACATGGCGTGAGATTCCCTTGAATGGTGACACGCCCACCGTCACAATCGGGCGGTCGAGCGCGGCCGATATCACCGTGACAGCCGACGCGACCGTTTCTCGTCTGCACGCCATCATCGAACGAGTCTGCGACTGTTGGGTCATCATCGATGACGGGCTGTCGAAGAACGGAACTTTCGTCAACGGCGAACGTGTGGGCGGGCGCCGGAAACTCAGCTCCGGCGACCGGATTCGGGTGGGCCGATCACTGCTCGTTTTCCGCGACGGCACCTCGTCCGAAGAGGAAATGACGATCGCCCTTTCCGCGCTGCCGAACCGGAATTCGCTGACCGATGCCCAATATCTGGTTCTGGAGGCGCTCTGCCGCCCGTACGACGCTCGGAACGCGTATTCGTACCCCGCGTCGAACAGTCAGATCGCGCACGATTTGTGCCTGACCGTCTCAACGGTCAAGACGCACATGCGGGCGCTGTTCGACAAATTCCGCGTCCCGGCCTTGCCGCCGAATCAGAAGCGCTCGTTCTTGGTCGAACGCGCGATCGAAAGCGGCGTGATAGTCGAGCACGAGCGGTGACTACTACGGCTGGACGATCTCGGCGAACGCGTGGCCGGCACGGTGCCCGGCTAGATCGGCCGGAAGCCCGCTCCAGCGTCGCCGCGCGCGTTCGCGTCGTTCAGGATGTCTGTGATGTTCACGCCGATCTCCGGACCGAGGCACGGCACGCCCAAGTAGCCGTTGACCATGCCGACCAGTGTTGTCCCGACTACGACCGGCCCGCCGGAATCGCCCTCCGCGACACATGCCTGGGTCCAGGTCGCATTGCCGTACGTGAACGCGTCGCCGTAGGTCAACCCGCAGGTCCGGCCGGTGGTCCGACCTTCTTTGCAGACGATGTCCGGGAATCGCGGGGGTCCGCCCACGCCGGTGATCGTCGTGCCGCCCACGGTGTTCACGGGCGTGACCTTGCCCTGGTCGAACACGATCACCGCGTAGTCCTGAGCGCTGTCGGTGTAGGCGAAGGTGCCGACCACGCCGCCGCCACGGTTGGCTTCGGCCGCGACCGTCGCTCCCGGTTCACCACAGTGAGCAGCGGTGAACCCGACCAGCCGACCGCCGGAGTCGTGCCCGATCGTGGTAAGGGTGCAGATATTCTGACCGCCGACGACAATGCCGGAGCCGCCGCCCAGCACAGGCCCGGCCTGGGCGTGCGCAGCACCTGATTGCGCCCCGAACAGCGTCGCGACCGATGCGAGTGCCGCGGCAGCGCCCACGAGTTTCCTCAACATGGCCATTCGATGATTGAACCGCACTTGTCCATGCTTCACGGATATATGTCCGCGCGTTTGCCGAATAGATATACACGCGTTCCCCTACCGGGCGCGTCGGTGGGCCGGACAATTATCGTCATCCGTCCCCCGACGTGGAGCCCGGTCGGGGATTGGCAGAGACGAGGCGCCTCGGGGTTACGATGCCCGGGGCGCTCTCGTCCTCAACGCGCTTGTGTCGAGTGCGGTCAAATGGCGCACACGAACACTGCGAACGCGTTGACGACCGGCGGAAGAAGCAGCAACGGGGCACAGAAAATGCCCAGAGGCCAGATCAGGCCCAAGGTGGCGGGCTCGACCTGAGTCGGAACGGCCGAATTATCTACGGGAACCGGGGATACGTCCGGGGCCGCGGAAGCAAATCCGGAACCGAGGGCGATGACCGGTGCGACCGCTACCGCCGCCGCCGTTGCGCGCATTTTAGTCGTGATCATGATGTCTCCTGCGACTGATTGATTCACAAGCCCTCGTGTACTGAAGGCCGGCAGAATGCGAACACACCACCAACTCTGCTCGGAGGGCGCGCAGGAGACCATCAGCCCCCGGGTCGGAATAATTCATCCCGGGTGAAGCAGAATGCCGAGATTGTTGCTATCCGGTGCCGATCGGCGTTCGGTCGGCGGCGCCGCGATGGATGCTCAACCACCACCGCGGCCCCGTCGACACCGATTATCCGTTCGTCACCGCGGCAGGCTCGGGCTGCTCGGTCGCTTCCGCCCGTCGCGCGCGCAGCAATGCCGCGCCGAGCAGAGCGGCAGCGATGCTGAATCCAGCGCTGATCCAGGCGCCGGTGGACATGGCGGCGGTGAAGGCGTCCTTGGCGGGCTCGATGTAGCCGAGCAGGAACGCCGCGCCGATGGACTCGCGCGCCGCGTCGGGGGCGTCCGCGGGCATGTTCGAGGTGAACACTCCCGCCAGCACGCTCCCCAGGATCGCGATGCTGATCGCCATACCGACCTGCTGCAGCGTGTCGTTCATCGCGGAGCCGACACCGGCGTGTTCGAGTGGGATGGCGCTCATGATGGCCGCGTACGCGGCCGGTCCCGCCAAACCGCCGCCGATGCCCATCACCAGCATGCTGGCCAGGATCCCCAAGTACCCGCTCGCCACGGCCAGGATGCCGAACGCCGCGCCCATGACGAGCAGACCGGAGACGATGAGCGTCTTGTTGCTCAGGGTCTTTCCGAGGGTCGCGCCGAGGCCGTTGCAGACGGCCGCGGCCACGGCGTAGGGCAGCAGCGCCAGACCGGCCTTCATCGGTCCGTAGCCGAGCACGAACTGCAGGTATTGGGTGAGCATCAGCATGACCGCGCCCATGCCGAAGACCATCAGCAGCAGGGTGAAGCAGGTGCCGGTGAAATCCCGGCTGCGGAAAACCGCCAACGGCAGCATCGGATGCGCCGACCGGCTCTCCCACGCGACGAACGCGAGGGCCGTCACCGCGGCCAGCGCGATCATGCCGATGTTCCATTCCCGCTCGATGATCACGTAGACGGTCGCGCTGAGCGCCACGATGGACAACAGCACGCCGACGAGGTCGACGGGTCGCTGCTCGCCGGTGGTCTCCGGCATCAGTACCACGGCCGCCACGATCGCGAGTACCGCCACCGGGATGTTCAGCAGGAACACCGAACCCCACCAATAGTGCTCGAGCAGAAAGCCACCCAGTGTCGGTCCGGCGACGATGCCGACCATCGAGACCGTCGACCACGCCGCCATCGCCGTGCGGCGTTCGTCCTCGGCGAAGGTGGTCATCAGGATCGACAGGGTCGACGGCATCAGCAGCGAGCCGCCGACGCCCATCGCCGCGCGGGCGGCGACGACCTGCCACGGCTCGGTGGCCAGCACGGCGGCCAGTGACGCCACGCCGAACAGGGCCAGCCCGGTGATCAGTGCGCGCCGCCTGCCGAACCGGTCGGACAGGCTTCCGGCGGTGAGCAGGAGCCCGGCGAAAACCAGCACATAGGCGTCCAGGATCCACTGCACGTCCGATGGTGTGGCGTTCAGCTCCCGGATCAGGGACGGGATCGCGAGATTGAGCACGGTGCTGTCGAGCATCAGCACCAGCAACGACAGACACAAAACTCCGAGGACCCACCAGCGGCGCGGGTCTCGTACAACGTTCGATTCCACTCGCACAGCGTACGAGAAACTCGAACAGTGTGCGAGGGAATATAGGATCTAGGGGTGACCAAGCAGTTCAGCTCGGTATGGACCCGGGAACCGCGCCAGCCCAAGACGTCGGGGTTGCGCCGCGAGCAGATCATCACCGCGGCTGTCGAGATCCTCGACGCCGAGGGGCTGGAGTCGCTGAGCATGCGCAAGCTCGGCGCGAAGCTCGGCGCGGGCGCGACCAGCCTCTACTGGTATGTCGCGAACAAGGAGGAGTTGCTCGAGCTGGTGCTCGACCAGTTCTGGGGCATGGTGCAGACCCCGGATCCCGAGCAGGCGTCCTGGCGTGAGCTGCTGACCGCCTTCGCCTACAGTTTGCGCGCGACGATCCGGGCCCACCCGTGGATGGCGTCGCTGGTCGGGCAGCTGCCCAGCATCGGTCCGAACTCGTTACAGCTGAGCGATCGCCTGCGGCGCGCGTTCGTCCAGGCGGGTTTCCGAGGTGTGGACATCTATCTGGCCGGGGGAACGGTGATGGGTTTCGTGCTGGGCCAAGTGATTCCGGAGATCGCATGGCAGAAGGCCTCGGGCGGGGCCGAGATGGACACCGACGGCATGCTGGGCGTCATGGAGCAGCTTGCCGCCGACTATCCCGACATGCTCGCGGATTACCGGGCTACCGCGCCGAGGGATCAGGAGGTCGCGCGGGCGATGGCCTTCGATTTCGGCCTGCTCTGCGTGCTCGACGGTTTGGAGGCCCGCCTGCGCAATTCGCCGGGATCCGGGTAGCCGCTCGGGGCTACGCGTCCCGACGCAAACTTGAAACAAGTTCTACTAAAGAAACGTCGGCATTTGAGCAGTATCGTGGCCCATTATCTGATACGTGTTCTATAGACATGATCGGGCGGAACCCCTCCGCATGACCACGCGGCGCACGGCTACGCCGACGCGCGGAAAGGCGTTGACGTGAGCACGCACACGGTTCTCGGCCGCGAAGTACGGATGCCGGTGCGCATCCGGCTCGCGCACGCGTTCATGGCGACCTATCTGGTGCCCGCCGCGGCGGCGCAACGGCTCATCGACTACTCCGGCCTGCGCGTCCTGCGGCTGCCGGGCGGACGCGCGATGTGCACGCTGGTGTTCGTCGACTACGTGGACGGCGATCTCGGCCCCTACAACGAGTTCGGCGTCTCGTTCATGGTTCGCCACCACATGGCGAGTGCGGCATCGGGATTCGGTGACCTGAAAGACCTGGCGACCGGACGGGCCGGAGTGTTGATCCATCGGCTGCCCGTCGACGGCGATTTCACGCTGGCCGCGGGCCGGGGTATCTGGGGATTCCCCAAGGAACTCGCCGAGTTCGTCGTCGATCACGAGGGCCGGACGCGCAGCGGTGCGCTGCACCAGAACGGACAGTTGATCGCGGATCTCACGATTCGCCCCGGGCTCATGACACCGGGCGGCCGCGCGACCGCGTCCTCCTTCGACGCCTACTCGCACATCGACGGGATCACTCGCTGCACGCGGTGGCAGATGCGGCCCTCCGGTATGCGTGCACGTCTCGGTGGGGCGGAGCTGACCTTGGGCGACCACAAGATTGCGGAAGAATTGCGGTCGATCGGTCTGCCGCGGCGCGCGCTGATCTCATCGGCTGTCTCACGCCTGGCCATGACGTTCGAGGATGCGGTCCCGATCTGACATAGCCCGCACATAACCAGCGGGTCACGGGCGGGCTGGGAGCGTGGACGGCCTCGGGGCCTCCGGTTACGCTGACGTAGCGGATCGTTTGCCAACGCTACGAGCGATGGAGTGATGCCCGTGATCGCCGCCGACCAGCGCAGTGCTGTCGATCACGGCTGTGAACCGGGCCGGCCGGACGAGGCAGTGCCGCAAGCGTCGGTGGCCCGAGAGCGGTCAAGTCCCACAAACCGCGCATGCGCCGATGCTGGGTTTCCTGCGAGCCGAGCCGAGGCGGCGTGACGCTGCCGAACCCCGATGCCGAATCGGAAGAGGGCGAAGAGGAACTCGACTACCGCTTCACGCTCGCGAACGAACGCACCTTCCTGGCCTGGATGCGGACCTCGCTGGGTCTGCTCGCCGGTGGTGTCGCGGTGCACACGCTGGTGCAGTCGTTCCGGATGGCCGGGCTCCGGCGCGCGATCGCGTTGAGCTGCCTGGTTTTGGCGGCGGTGGTCGCGGTCGGCGCGTACGCGCACTGGCGGCGTGTCGGCGTGGCCATGCGGCAGGGCAGCCCGTTGCCGGACACGGTGCTGGTGCCGATCCTGTCGGCTGGCATCGCGATCGTGTCCGTGCTGGCGGGCCTGGCGGTGCTGCTGCGATGAACGCGCCGCATCTGGCCGCCGAACGTACCGCACTGGCCTGGCGGCGCACCGCGGTGGCGTCGATGGTGGTCGGCACGCTGTTCCTGCACGACGCCCTAGACAGTGGATGGCGTCCGGCCGCGATCGCGCCCATCGCTGCCGCATTCGCGATGGTGGCGCTGGCAGTGGCCTGCTACCTGCGCAATCGCAGTCTGCGTCAAGGCCGGTACACACACGGTCATCGCATTGTCGCCGCGTCGGCGGTGGCGATCGCCGTCGTCGCGGTCGTGGCCGCCGCAGCCGGTTTTCTCGATCCACGGCCGTGAATGGCAGGGGACAGCATGGTTGGTCGACACGTGAGGAGGACGACAATGAGCACAGCGAGTGAGCCGAGCGGCTTCATCATCGCGGAGCACCAGCGTGCCGCCGCCGCGCTGCCATCGGACGACACCGCCGATCCCGCCGACGCGGAACGCGGATTCATCGCCGCGCTCGATCCCGGCGTGGTCACCTCCGAAGACGGAACCGTGGTGTGGGACAACGACTCCTACGCCTTCCTGCGGGAACCCTGCCCGGCGTCGGTCCATCCCAGCCTCTGGCGACAGTCCGGGCTGGTCCTGAAACAGGGCCTGTTCGAGGTCACGGAGGGCATCTACCAGATCCGCGGGCTGGACATCTCCAATATGACACTGGTCGAAGGGAAAACCGGTGTCCTGGTGATCGATCCACTGATCTCCGCGGAGACGGCGGCGGCGGGTCTCGCGCTCTACCGCGCGCACCGCGGCGACCGTCCGGTGACCGGCCTGATCTACACCCATTCGCACGCCGACCATTTCGGCGGCGCGTGGGGTGTCACGACCGCCGACGAGGTCGCGGCCGGCCGCTGTCCGGTGCTGGCCCCCGCGGGATTCCTGGAACATGCGGTGGCCGAGAACATTTACGCGGGCACGGCGATGGCGCGCCGTGCGGGGTACATGTACGGCGCTGTGCTGCCGCGCGGCCCGCTCGGCGCGGTGGGGGCCGGACTCGGCCAGACGACCTCGGTCGGCACCGTCACGCTGATCACCCCGACGGTCGACATCACCTCGACCGGACAGGAGGAGACGGTCGACGGGATACGGATGGTCTTCCAGCTCACGCCCGGCACCGAAGCGCCCGCGGAGATGAACTTCTACTTCCCCGACCGTCGCGCGCTGTGCATGGCGGAGAACGCGACCCACACCATGCACAACGTGCTCACGCTGCGCGGCGCGCTGGTGCGCGACGCGCACGTCTGGGCGAAGTACCTGACCGAGGCGATCAATCTCTTCGCCCGCGAGTCCGACGTGGTCTTCGCGTCGCATCACTGGCCCACCTGGGGCACGTCCCGGCTGGTGGAGTATCTCGCGCTGCAACGTGATCTATACGGGTACCTGCACGACCAGACCGTGCGGCTGCTGAACCAGGGGTACGTCGGCGCGGAGATCGCCGAAATGCTGACGCTGCCACCGGCCGTCGAGCAGGCGTGGCACGCGCGCGGGTACTACGGCTCGGTCAGTCACAACGTCAAGGCCATCTACCAGCGTTACATGGGCTGGTTCGACGGCAACCCCGCCCATCTCTGGGAGCACCCGCCGGTCGAATCCGCGCGGCGGCACGTCGAATTCATGGGCGGCGCGGACGAAGTGCTGCGCAAGGCGCAGGCCTCGTACGACGCCGGGGACTACCGGTGGGTGGCGCAGGTGCTCAACTACGTCA
Source organism: Nocardia sp. Marseille-Q1738 (assembly GCF_965283145.1). Taxonomy (NCBI): domain Bacteria; kingdom Bacillati; phylum Actinomycetota; class Actinomycetes; order Mycobacteriales; family Nocardiaceae; genus Nocardia; species Nocardia sp. Marseille-Q1738. The sequence goes on from NZ_CBDIMS010000002.1 coordinate 770,711, forward strand.
TCTTCGCCGAGCCGGACAACGACGCCGCGAAGGAATTGCAGGCCAGCACCTTCGAGCAACTCGGTTATGGCGCGGAGAACGCGACCTGGCGCAACTTCTATCTCAGCGGAGCCTACGAGCTGCGCTACGGCTCGTTCGGCACGCCGACCAAGGCCGAATCGCCGACCGTGGCCGCCGCGCTGACCGTCGACCAGATCTTCGACGCCTTGGCGTTGCGCGTCGATGGGCCGAAGGCGTGGGACCATCGGCTGGTGACGGATTGGATCCTCACCGACGAGGACCGGACCCATCGGCTCGAACTGCGCAACGGGCGCCTCACCCACTTCGATGTCGCCCCCGGCATGACTCTCCCCGAACCCGACGCCATGTTCACCCTGACCAAGGCCACGCTGATCCGAGTGCTGTTGGCCGGCGAGGACTTCGGCGTCGCCGCGGCCGCCGGCGACATCGTCATCGACGGAGATGTCACCAAACTGGCCGAACTGGTCAACATCTTCGACGCGCCGGACCCCGATTTCGCCATCGTCACGCCGTAATTGTCGGCGCGTGCGTCATGTCGCTGCCCACTATTGGGGTCGGCCTGCAAAACCCGCGTGATCGATCGGCCGGGAGTATGCGCGGAAAATCGGTCGATCCCTGGCGAGCGTTTCCCTACCGTGGTGCTCATGTCCACCGAGTCGATCGACCGTCCTCCGTTGCGCGAGCGTCTGCGTGCGGGATTGTCCGCCGCCATGAAATCTCGTGACCGGGCGGCTGTTTCGGCGCTGCGCTCGGCGCTGGGCGCCGTCGACAACGCCGAGGCCGTTGACGTCGCCGAGCATCGGGCGGGTGCGCTGGAACGCAGCGCGACCGGGCTCGGTGTCGCCGAAGTCGCGCGGCGGGAACTGACCGAACAGGACGTCGAACGGATCGTGCGGGCGGAGGTCACCGAACGACTCACGGTCGCTGAACAATACGAGTCACTCGGCCAGACCGACCGCGCCGCGACACTGCACGCCGAGGCGAAGGCACTGACCGACCTGCTGTAACTCGTTGCACCGCCACGTTTCCGATCGGCCGGCTCAGGATCGAGCCGCCGGGTGATCTTGATTTCGACGCGGCGCAGAACCCCGTGGCGCGGCGGCCCCGGCGGTCGTGCCAATGGCCGAGCATGTGCCGAACAACCGTCCACGGTCGGCGGCCACCCCGCGTGCTCCACGCCGTGACTCTGGCGGAACGGGCACCCGGATAGGGAGGTCGAGGTCGGCGGCGATCTGCTGGGCGGCCGTGCGGGATCGCCGTCCTGCTCACCGACCAGGATCAGGCTGGTGATCGACAGTTGTGGTTGGCCGTCGCACCCGCGACGGGGTCGGCTCGGTGCGGTACGAGTCCACGCGACACGGCGAATCGCCCGGCGGATTCGAGCCGGTTGCGGACCGCGCTCAAACGGATGTCGGCAACGCCGCGATGTATCTGCCCGCGACGAATCGCTGGATGATGCGCACGACCGGTCCACCGAGTCGCGTGTACCAGGTTGCGGGGCGGGAGAACGCGATGACCAGCCCGTACACGGTTTCGTCGTCCGAATCGTATTCGACCGCGAACAGTTCCTCGCCCGCCTCCGGGTGCCCCGGCAACGTCCCATAGGCGAAACCTCGCCGGTCGGGTTCATCGAGCACGTACACCACGCGGCACGGCGCGGTGATCCCCACCGGACCGGCACCCAGCCGCACGGTGATGGCGCTGCCCGGCTCGGCCGTCGGGGTGTCGGCGTATCGGAAGATCCCGGTGCCCTTCTGCATCCGATACGCCAGGATCTCGGCGCCCGCGTGCTCGAACAACGCGCGCCCCCGGCCGATCGGACGTCGCAGCCGAAACCGGTGATACCCCTCGGGCAGCACACCCCTGGTCGCACCCACTTCGCGATACGTGAACGGTGGCCCGCCGCGCCCATCCTCCATGCGTCGATCTTCACCTCCCACGGTGCGGCCCCGCCACTTCGAACTTCGCCCCGGCGATTCGCCGCTCCCCGGGGTTCGGCCGCTGTCGAGCGCTGACGGCACCTACGGAAGCCCCGTATCGACGAAAGTGACCGGCCGGGCGCCCCGCGAACCTCTCGCTACGCGCCGGTGCTTCGCCGGACGAACGCATGGACGAGCTCGGCCGGAACGTCGTCGGCTGTCCCGGAATGACGACGCGGACGGCCTCGCCACGGGTTTGAGTCGCAGAGGAGTCAGACGGAGCAGGCCGAGCGGGTCCAGATATTCGCGCCCGTGACGCCCACCGCCCTCAGCACGCGCGCCCCAGTGCAGGCACGGCGTCGCGCAGCCCGGGTGACCGGACTCCAGCGCGCCGATTCTGGTGCCGCGCCCGACTCGCCTGCCCACCGGGACCTCGGCGCGGACCGGCTCGTAGGTCGTGCGAAGGCCGCCAGGATGATCAATCGACACGACGGGCTTGTCGGCCACCGTTCCCGCGAACACGACTATCCCTTCCCCCGCGGCGAGCACGGCCTGCCCCTCGGATCCGGCCAGGTCGACCCCGCGGTGCCCCGGCAGCCAGTCGTGCGCGGGCTTGTCGAAGCGCCGCACCACCGCGGGCCGCGGTTGCAGCGGCCAGCCGAACCGGCCCTCGGGTGCCGCGGTGGCCATCGGCTCCATCGAGACCACCGCGACGACGCCGAGTCCCACCACCGACGCGAGATGCCGACGTACCCGCGTGCCGTTCGACGGAGTCATCGGAACCCGGTCGAGACGGCCAGAGGAGCCATCCGGGCGGTACATGCGGATCCGGCCTGCTCACACGAGGAGACCCCTGATGACGCAGCCCTGGCGGCAGGACGCTCGCCCTCGGTGTCCGTGTCCGTGTCGGATTGCCGGAACCGGAACGGCGCGCGGCGCAGCAGTCCGGGTACGGATGGGAGGCAGACGGAACCCGCGCACGCCCCGGGCGCATATTCCGCGATGTATGGATGCGCCGCGACCGGTGGCGCGGTGACGAGGCCGAGGACGAACAACAGCGGGATCAGCAACGTCGTCGTTGTGGAGAGCGGTTTCATGCCTCCACTCTCCTGCGGCGCAGACGCTTCCGAGGGGGCGAATCGCGGAATGTGGATAACCTCCTCGCCTGTGAAAATTAAGTGTTCCACCTGGTCGAAGGCTTTGGATCGGACCGATTTAGGTCTGGCCGCCCCCAGGCCGTAAACTGATCGAGCGGTCTGTGCGTGCACGGACCGACTTCGCGCGCCACCCGTGCTTGTTCGTAACGGCGCTGTTCGATCGAGCTCAACAGCTTTTGGGTTCGCGGCAGCGCGTTCGGAACAGGGAATCGCCGGCTGGTCCCACCCTCGCGGTCGGGTCCGACGATTCGGCGGCGCCAGGGCAGCGGATCGCCGATTCGCTGCGTCAACCGGCAAATGAAAGAGAGATACGAGAGCTATGGCTGTCGTAACCATGAAGCAGCTGCTCGACAGCGGCGCGCACTTCGGGCACCAGACACGGCGCTGGAACCCGAAGATGAAGCGGTTCATCTTCACCGACCGCAACGGCATCTACATCATCGACCTGCAGCAGACGCTGACCTACATCGACAAGGCCTACGAGTTCGTCAAGGAGACCGTCGCCCACGGTGGCACCGTCCTCTTCGTCGGTACCAAGAAGCAGGCCCAGGAGTCGATCGCGGCCGAGGCGACTCGCGTCGGGATGCCCTACGTCAACCAGCGCTGGCTGGGCGGCATGCTCACCAACTTCTCCACCGTGCACAAGCGTCTGCAGCGCCTCAAGGAGCTCGAGGCCATGGAGCAGACCGGTGGCTTCGAGGGTCGCACCAAGAAGGAAATCCTCATGCTGACGCGTGAGATGAACAAGCTGGAGCGCACCCTCGGCGGTATCCGCGACATGCAGAAGGTGCCCTCGGCCATCTGGGTCGTCGACACCAACAAGGAGCACATCGCCGTCGGCGAGGCGCGCAAGCTCAACATCCCGGTCATCGCGATCCTGGACACGAACTGCGACCCCGACCTGGTCGATTACCCGATCCCGGGCAACGACGACGCGATCCGCTCCGCCGCCCTGCTCACCAAGGTCGTCGCCTCCGCGGTGGCCGAGGGCGTGCAGGCGCGTGCCGGTCTGTCCGCGGGCGACGAGAAGCCCGAGGCGGGCGCTGGCGAGCCGCTGGCCGAGTGGGAGCAGGAGCTGCTCGCGCAGGCCGCACCCGGCGCTGAGGCTGCCGAGACCTCGGCCGAGGCCTGAGACTCGTAACCAGCTGTTTCGGCGGCGATCACGAGCGAGTGCCATCGTGATCGCCGCTGTCAGAAACTCACACTTCTCAAAGGAGGCTCGCCGAGAATGGCGAACTACACCGCTGCCGATGTGAAGCGGCTCCGGGAGCTGACCGGCTCCGGCATGATGGACTGCAAGAACGCGCTGGCCGAGACCGACGGTGACTTCGACAAGGCCGTCGAGCTGCTGCGCATCAAGGGCGCCAAGGACGTCGGCAAGCGTGCCGAGCGGACCACCGCCGAAGGCCTCGTCGCCGCCAAGGAAGGCGTCATGGTCGAGATCAACTCCGAGACCGACTTCGTCGCGAAGAACGCGGAGTTCCAGCAGCTGGCCGAGCAGGTCGTCGCCGCGGCGGCGGCCGCAAAGCCCGCCGACCTGGAGACGCTCAAGGCCCTGGACCTGGGCGGCAAGACCGTCGACGAGGCCGTGCAGGCCCTCGCCGCGAAGATCGGCGAGAAGCTGGAGCTGCGCCGGGTGATCTCGCTGGACGGCCCGGTCGCCACCTACCTGCACAAGCGTGCCTCGGACCTGCCGCCCGCCGTCGGCGTGCTGGTCGAGTACACCGGTGAGGGCGACGCCGCGGCCGAGGCCGCTCGCGCCGCCGCCATGCAGGTCGCCGCGCTCAAGGCCAAGTACGTGACCCGCGACGAGGTTCCGGCCGAGATCGTGGAGAACGAGCGCCGCATCGCCGAGCAGACCGCTCGCGAGGAGGGCAAGCCCGAAGCCGCGCTGCCGAAGATCACCGAGGGCCGCGTGAACGGCTTCTTCAAGGACGTCGTGCTGCTGGAGCAGCCGTCGGTCACCGATTCCAAGAAGACCGTCAAGGCGCTGCTGGACGAGGCCGGTGTCACCGTCACCCGCTTCGCCCGCTTCGAGGTCGGCGCGAACTGATCGCCGCACCCACAGCGTGCAGGCCCCCCGTCGACCGAGCGAACACACCGGTTGACGGGGGGCCTTCTGCTGCCGCTCCAACCGAATAAGGCAGGATAGGTGCCGCTCCGCCTTGTTCTACGTCACAGGCGCCTGCCGCGCGCACCGATCGCCGGAACAACGACAATCCACCGCCGAAGGAGACTGGAGACCCATGACGGACCCGGGGACCGATCGCCCAGGATATCGCCGGGTGCTGCTCAAACTGGGCGGTGAGATGTTCGGCGGAGGCAAGGTCGGGCTGGACCCGGATGTGGTGCAGACGGTCGCCGAGCAGATCGCCGAGGTGGTCGCGACGGGCGTCCAGGTCGCCGTGGTGATCGGCGGCGGGAACTTCTTCCGCGGCGCCGAGCTCGAGGAGCGCGGCATGGAGCGCGCCCGCTCCGACTACATGGGTATGCTCGGCACGGTGATGAACAGCCTTGCGCTGCAAGACTTTCTGCAGCAGCAGGGCGTGGACACCCGGGTGCAGACCGCGATCACCATGGGGCAGGTCGCCGAGCCCTATCTCCCGTTGCGCGCCAAGCGGCACCTGGAGAAGGGGCGCGTGGTCATCTTCGGTGCGGGCATGGGCATGCCGTACTTCTCCACCGACACCACCGCCGCGCAGCGTGCCTTGGAGATCGGCGCGGACGTGGTCCTGATGGCCAAGGCGGTAGACGGCGTGTTCACCGCGGACCCGCGGGTCGACGAGACCGCGACCATGTATTCCGAGATCACCCACAAGGAGGTCATCGAGCGCGACCTCAAGGTCGCCGACGCGACCGCCTTCAGCCTGTGCATGGACAACCAGATGCCGATTCTGGTGTTCAATTTGTTGACCAAGGGCAATATCGCCCGCGCGGTCGCCGGTGAGAAGATCGGCACATTGGTTCGGTCCTGATACCCCGCGGACCGCGGATCATGACATGACGACGCTGTGGAGGAAACGGTCGTGATTGAAGAAGCGCTCTTCGACGCCGAGGAGAAGATGGAAAAGGCCGTCTCGGTGGCGAAGGACGATCTCGGAACCATTCGTACCGGTCGGGCGAATCCGGGCATGTTCTCCCGGGTCGTCGTCGACTACTACGGTGCGCCGACCCCGATCACCCAGATGTCCAGCATCACGGTGCCGGAGCCGCGCATGGTCGTGATCAAGCCCTACGAGGCGAACCAGCTCGGTCCGATCGAGACCGCGATCCGCAACTCGGACCTCGGTGTCAATCCGACCAACAACGGTGACATCATCCGGATCTCGGTGCCGCAGCTGACCGAGGAGCGCCGCCGCGAATTGGCCAAACAGGCCAAGGGCAAGGGGGAGGACGCCAAGGTCGCCATCCGCAATGTCCGCCGCAAGGCCATGGACGAGCTGGCGCGCATCCAGAAAGATGGCGAGGCGGGCGAGGACGAGGTCGGCCGCGCCGAGAAGGAACTCGACAAGACCACCGCCAAGTATGTCGGGCAGGTCGATGAACTGGTGAAGCACAAGGAAGCCGAGCTGCTCGAGGTCTGACGCAGACCGGCGGCATGAGCGAGCGAACAATGGACACAGCCGGGTACTGGCTCGTGCCGGAGCTCAGCGAGGCGCAGGCATGAGCACCGGCGCGTAGTCCGGTTGGCATGCGAAACCGAAGGCACGGGGAATGCCGCCAGGGGAACCAGCGGCATGAGCGGCAGGCCCGGAGGCGGTAGCTTGCGTAACCACGAAGGGCGCCGGAACGCCGCCGGTGCGACACAGCGGAGCGCCCGCCCGGGCGGGGGATGAACGGAACGACGAGTGAGCGACGGGACAATCGTGGCCGAGAACGCCGCCGCGACCGGTGCGGCCGAGGAGCCGCCGGTGAACGGTAGAGCCGATGCGAGGCAAGTGCACGCAAACGATGCCGGCACCCCCGAACCCCTAGCCACGTCCGAGGGCGATGCGGTGACCGCCCATCCCGATCCGGCATCGAGCGGTTCGCGGGCGGGCCGTAACCTGCCGGCCGCGCTGAGCGTCGGCCTCGGCCTCGGCCTGTCACTGATCGCGATCCTGCTGTTCGTGCCGAAGGTATTCATCGGTGTCGCGGCGGCCGGAGTGGGCGTGGCCACCTGGGAGGTCGCCAAGCGGCTGCGGGAAGCGGACGTGCTCGTTCCTCGGGTTCCGCTGATCCTCGGCGGCCAGGCGGTGTTCTGGCTCGGCTGGCCATACGGCGCGAGCGGTGTCACGGGGGCGTTCGCCGCCACCACGCTGGTCTGCATGGTGTGGCGGTTGTTCGACCACGGTCTGCGCAGCGCGCCGCGAAACTTCTTGCGGGACACCGCCATCACGGTCTTCACGCTGGCGTGGATCCCGCTGCTCGCTTCGTTCGCGACCCTGCTGCTGCTCGAGCCGGACGGCAACCTGCGGGTGCTGACCTTCATGATCCTGGTGGTCTGCTCCGATGTCGGCGGCTATGTGGCGGGCGTCCTGTTCGGCAAGCACCCGATGGTGCCCTCGATCAGCCCGAAGAAGTCGTGGGAAGGGTTCTGCGGCTCGCTGGTGTTCAGCGTGATCGGCGGTCTGCTGACGGTGACGCTGCTGCTGGAGGCCAACTCGATGATCGGCGTCGTCCTCGGCGTCGGTTTGGTGCTGGTGGCCACCTGCGGCGATCTCATCGAATCGCAGATCAAGCGGGAGCTCGGCATCAAGGACATGGGTACCCTGCTGCCCGGCCACGGCGGCATCATGGACCGCCTGGACTCCATGCTGCCTTCGGCGTTCGTTTCCTGGCTGGTGCTGTCCACCTTGATCTGAGCGTTCAGTGTTGCTTGGCTCGGCGGCGCAACTGCAGAATGCGCACGCCACCGACCGACGCCATGACCAGCGCGCCGCCGATCATCGACAGCAGCACCGTGACGCCGAGCGGAAGCGAGAACTCCCAGAAGAACAGATGCACGTGCACCTCATCGAGGTTTTGCACGATGAAGATCAGCAAGACGACCAGGATGAGGACGCCGACGACCAGCCCCGTCCAGGCGTAGCCGGTACGCGAGGACAGCGGCTTCTCGGTCGTGGCCGGGGGCTCGGATGCGCGGCCCGGCTGCGTGGTGCGCGGGTGCGCCAAGTCCGGATCCGGCTCCGGCATGTGGTCAGGGTGGTTGGACATAACTCGATCATTGCGGACCGCTATCACCGCCGCCGGGATTTCCCGGCAACGAACCGGGCATGTCGGGCCGACGTGGGGAAGGTTCGCGTGGATGGGACAATGGAGCAACTATGACGGTCTCCCTGCCCCTCGTTTTCGATGCACCGCGCCGCGGCATGCCGCCGCGCCATCTCGCCGACCTCGACGCCGAGGGCAGGCGCGCGGCCGTCGAGGAGCTGGGACTGCCGAAGTTCCGCGCCGATCAGATCGCCCGGCAGTACTACGCGCGGTTGCAGGCGGATCCGGCGCTGATGACCGATCTGCCCGCGCCGGTGCGCGCGAAGATCGCCGAGGCGCTGTTTCCGCCGCTGCTCACCGAGGTACGGCATGTGGTCTGCGATGAGGGCACCACCCGCAAGAGCTTGTGGCGCGCGGGCGATGGCACCCTGCTGGAAAGCGTGCTCATGCGCTACCCGGACCGCAACACCCTCTGCATCTCCAGCCAGGCGGGCTGCGGTATGGCCTGCCCGTTCTGCGCCACCGGCCAGGGCGGCCTGAACCGCAACCTGTCCACCGCCGAGATCGTCGACCAGGTGCGCGCCGCGGCCGCCGCGCTGCGGGACGGTGAGGTGGCGGGCGGCCCAGGCCGTCTGTCGAACATCGTGTTCATGGGCATGGGCGAGCCGCTGGCCAACTACAAACGCGTAGTCGCCGCCGTCCGCCGGATCACCTCGCCGGCTCCGGACGGTTTGGGCATCTCCCAGCGCAATGTGGTCGTCTCCACAGTCGGCTTGGCCCCCGCCATCCGCAAACTCGCCGACGAGGGCCTGTCGGTGACCCTCGCTGTCTCCCTGCACACCCCAGACGACGAGCTGCGTGACACACTGGTCCCGGTCAACAATCGCTGGCCGGTATCCGAAGTCCTCGATGCCGCAAGGTATTACGCCGACAAGACCGGACGTCGCATCTCGGTCGAATACGCCCTGATCCGTGACATCAACGATCACCCATGGCGGGCCGACATGCTCGGCGAAAAGCTGCACAAGGCCCTCGGCTCCCGGGTGCACGTCAACCTCATCCCGCTCAACCCCACCCCGGGCAGCAAGTGGGACGCCAGCCCCAAACCCGTTGAGCGCGAATTCGTCCGCCGCGTGGAGGCCAAGGGCGTCCCGTGCACCGTTCGCGACACCCGCGGCCAGGAGATCGCCGCCGCCTGCGGGCAGCTCGCCGCCGAAGGCTGAGGCGGCACCGGCGGTGAGCTCCGCCGCGTCATCGAGAGATGAGTGAGTCGAGGGCTCGTTGGGCGCGGGGCGAGTGCAGGGGTGAGAAGTAGGGGTTGGTCCGCAGCGCATCGGTCAGCGCGGCGGCGGCCGCGTCGGTGCGGCCGAGCGCCGCGAGGATCATGCCGCGATGGTAGGCGAGGGCCGCGCTGCGCCAGCCCAGGGCGGCTGCGCGGTCGGCGTAGACGATCGCTTCATCGTTGCGGCCGGCCTTGTGCAGTGCCCAGGCGAGCGCGTCGGCGGTGAGGATGCTCTGGCGGCGGTCGAATTCCAGCCGCGCCAGCCGCGCCGCCTCCATGGGATCGCCGTGGTCCGCGGCGAGCAGGGCGGCGTCCAGGTACTCGGTGGCTCCCTGCTCCTCGAGCCGCCGGAACTGGTCGGCGACCTCGTGATACTTGGCGGCCGCCGCATCGGGTCGACCCGCTGAGTCGAGCAGCTCGCCGAACTCGATCAGGTACTCCGGCAGCGGCGCCTGGGTGGTCAACGCCGTGTAGTGCGTGATCGCCTGTTCGACATCGCCGCGAGCGGCGAGCACTTCGGCGGTGCCCTGCAACAGTGCGGCATTGTCCGGGTTCGCCAGAAGACCTGCCCGGTAGTGGTTTTCGGCCTCGTCGAGGTTGCCGGTGTTGAACGCGAGTTCGCCGAGGTGGTAGCGACAGAAGGCGATCTGGTCGGCGGTGGTGGCGGCGGCGAGAGCCATCTGCAGCGCCGCCCGGGCGTCGTCGGTGCGGCCGTGCAGTTCGAGGTCGTAGGCGGCGCGGGTGAACGACGGGACACCGGGACGCAGGTCGAGCATCCGTTGCACAGCCGCGGTGGCGGCGTCGGCCGCGCCGAGCTGGGTCAGTGCGTCGATCAGGATGCCGTAGACGTCGGCACTGTTCGGCCGCAGCGCGAGGGCTTGTTCGGCGTAACCGCGAGCGGCGGTGAAGTCGTGCCTGGCATTGGCCAGCGCGCCGAGCCCGATCAGCGCTTCGGCATTCTCCTCGGGCTTCAGCTCCAGCGATCGATCCAGCGCCCGCTGCGCCTGGCCGTAGTTCTCCGGATCTCCGGTGATGCGGGCGAATTCGACGTAGGCGGCGCCCAGCGCGGCCCAGCCGGTCGCATTGCCCGGCAAGCGATCCAGTTGCTCCCGCATCTGCACGAGCTGCGCGGCCAACGGATCGGCGGGGACCGGATCGGTGGGCGATGACTTCTCTGGCAATACCGCGGTCGCCCCCACAATGACGGCGATCAGCCCGATCAGGAGGAGCGCGAGTACGGGCTGGCGGCGTACACGGGAAAGTATTTCGGACATGTCGAGACCTCGAGTGGTGCGTAGTGAACGAAGGGTGGTGAGTGCCCGTCTGGCGGGATCGCATCTGGTCCGATCCCGCCACCCGGATCGCGTATCAGGCGCTCGGTGAGTCGAGTGCCGTCGCCCGGCTCGCCCGGCGTCGCCTCAGCAGCCAGCCGCCGCCTGCGATCAGTGCCGCGGCACTGGCACCGCCAGCGGCGAGCGGCATCCATGGCATACCGTCGTCGCCCTGCGTCGCCGCGGCGGGTCGGGTTGCGCCCGTCGACTGCCCAGGCGCGGTCGTGCCCTTCGCCGGCAGCGCGACATAGGGGAAGCTGCTGGAGAACGACGCGTCGTTGGTGTCGACCTTGTCTCCGGTGGCAAGCGCGTCGACCAGCTTGCCGGTCTGCGCCGCACCTTCCACGGCCTGCAGCGCGATATCGACCACGTCGTCGGTCAATCGCCGGCCGTTGGGGAATCCTTGCAGGTCACCGGCGAGTACGCCGAGCCGGTTGGGTTGAGCCGTCAGCGGCACCGACATGTTCAGCCGCAGCATCTCCGACGGCCGGAACGCCGCGGAATTGGCATCGGCGTTGAGGATCTGCGAGTTCAGGTCGGCCTGGATGGGCGGCGCGCTGCCATCCAGGGTCGGCGCCTTCTTCGCGATCCCGGTGAGGAAGATCTCCACCAGATCGTTGCGCGGAGTGGCGGGTGCGGGCACCTTGTAGATCGACTCGATCAGCCGCGGTAGCTCGGGTTCGGTGACCCGCTCGACCACCTGGGGAATCCCGGCGTCGCCGACCGGCTCGAGTCCGTTGAACGCGTCTTTCAGCCCGACCGGGACGACCACCTCGTTCACGAGCGGGTTGCCGAGCCGCGACACCTGCACCGACGCACCGACCGGCGTGGCGGCGCCGGGGCTGAGCTGCAGCGTGCGGCGCTCGGTGTCACTCCACACCCCGATCACCGGATTGCGCGCCGGGTCGTTCTTCAGCGCGAGCTCGCGCATCGGCACCTGCAGCACAATGGTGTTGACGTTCTTCCCGGCGAGCGTGTCGGTGCCGACCTCGGACAGGTCACCGCCGTAGAGCAGGTCGAACACCCGCAGGTCGAGGAAGAACGGGTCCTCCGCGGCGCCGGCGTACACGGTGCCGCCGCCCGGCAGATTCTCGGTTGCCTGCTTGCGCAACTCGCCGTAGTCGGGCATCGAGGCCGGACCGGTGTACGACGGAGCCGCCTGGCCGTGCGCGATCGGGCGCCAATCGTTCGCTCCGTGGCTGACCGACACGGTGTAGTTCTGACGGAACAGCAGGTTCTCGTCGTTCAGGCCGGTGACCGGGCCGTTGTTGTAGAGGAAAGTGCCCGCGCCGCGCCGATCGTCGGTCGTGAAGGTGACGCGGTAGCTGATGTCCGGCTTCGCGTTGCCGTCGTTGTCGATGTTGATGTCGTAGTTGGCCTCGGTGGCCCACGGGTAGAAGTTCGGGCCGCCGTCGGGCTCCTGCAGGCCGAACCAGTTGGCGACGATCGTCACTGTGTCGGGCTTGTCCGGGCTGACGAACGCGTAGACGTCGGTGTTGTCCACCGCCGGATCGGCGGCGATCAATGGGGCCTCGCGGTGGCTGGAAGCGCCGGCGGCCGGCAGCGCGAGGCCGCCCACCGTGCCGCTGAGCACAGTGACACCGGCAGCTATCAGTGCGCCGGCGGCGCGGCGTCGAACGCCACGCCGAGGTGATGATCGGGACATGGGATTTCCTTCGATTGGTGCAATTGACGATGCAGCCAATGGTCGGCGCTCGACCGGTCCGGCCACATCGGTCGATCGACCTATCCCTGGGAGGACCGAGCGCGCATCCATTCGATGAATTGGGACGCGCTGCCGTGCGGCGAACTACCGTGGGAGGGTGTCGATCCCGCCCGCCTCCATCCGGGTCACCGAGGTTCTCGCCGCGCTGTCGCTCACGACCGACCTCGCGACCGGGGCGCCGTTCGAGAAGGGCTTGGCGACCTGCCTGATAGCCACCGCCCTCGCGGAACAGATCGGTCTGGACGAGGCGGACCGGCGGACGGTCTTTCACGCTGCGCTGCTCGGTGCGGTGGGCTGCACCAGCCGCGCCTCGGAAAACGCGGCGTCGTTCGCCGACGACATCGCCTTCCAGCGGGCCTACCACGTGCTGGATCCGGGTGATACGCCGATCTTCGCGGCGCAGCTGGCGCAGTTCGGCTCGTGGGCGCCCGACAGCCGGACAGTGCTGCGCGACCGGTACGTCACGACAGCACCGAAGCAAGCGGCTTCAGCAGTCCGGTCGGTGTGCGAAGTCAGCCGTGCCCTCGGTCCCCGTCTCGGGCTGCCCGAGGCGGCGGTGGTGGCGCTCACCGAGGTGAAGGAGCGTTGGGATGGCCTCGGTGCACCGCAACAGCTCGCGGGTGAGGCGATTTCGCTGACCGGGCGGATCGTGCACGTCGCCGAGCAGGCGGTGCTCGCCGCGGCCGAGCGGGGCCGCCACGGCGCGGCGGCGGAGCTGCGCCGACGCGCCGGCGGGCATCTCGACCCCGAACTGGTGGCTCTGTTCGCCGCCGACGCGGACGCCGTGTGGGACTGCCTCGATGTACCGGACATGCTCACTGCCGTGGTCGACGGGGAACCCGGTATGCCGCTGCGCATCCGGCCCGGTGAACGACTCCAGCTGTGTCTGGCTCTCGCGATCGTCGTGGACCTGAAAGGGCGCTGGCTGCTCGGGCATTCGGGGCATGTCGCCGATCTCGCGGGCGGGGCGGCCGAACTGTGCGGGATGGACCCCAGCGATCGGGACGCGTTGCGCGCCGCGGCACTGGTGCACGATATCGGCCGCGCCGGGGTGTCCAGCGCGATATGGGATCGACCCGGCCCGCTGGGGCCCGGCGACTGGGAACGTGTTCGGCTGCATACGTACTGGACCGAGCGGGTACTGAGACGCTGCCCCGGACTTGCCGATCTGGCGGATCTCGCCGCAGGTCATCACGAGCGTCTCGACGGCAGCGGCTATCACCGGGGTGTAAGGGGGCGTGACCTCTCCAGGTCGGCCCGGATCCTTGCCGCGGCCGACGTTTTCGCGGCGCTCACCGAGCCGCGGCCGCACCGTCCCGCTTTCTCCCTCGACGAAGCCGCCCGCGAACTCTTGGACGCCGCCTCGGCGGGAACCCTCGACCGGGAGGCATGCGCCGCGGTGGTGGAGGCGGCCGGATTGCGCAAGCCGCGCACCGACCTGCCCTGCGGCCTCACCGAACGCGAGCTCGACGTGCTACGGCTGGCCGCGCGCGGACTGTCGAACCGGCAAATCGCCGCGCAATTGGTGCTGTCCGAGCGCACCGTGGGTCACCATCTCGCGCACATATACGACAAGACCGGTCGCCGCACCCGCGCCGGGGCCGCGGTCTTCGCGATGGAACACGGGCTGCTGCCGGAGTAGGCCGATCGACCGGCGTGACCGAGCGATTCAGATGCCGAACGGTGCTGCGCAGCGGACGGTTCCGCCGGAGAGCGGGTGTGCCGGATCGAGGGTGAGGCGCTCTTTCGTGTTCGAGGGCCGTGCGCACGATGCGGGCGGACGGGGCTGTTCAGATGGTGTGAGTGCGCAGCACGATTCCGGCGGCTTCCGCGGCCAAGTCCTCGGCGTACCGCGGAATGGGCGCACCGGACCGCATATGCCGGCGTACGACCGAGTACGGCAGGTCCACCATCACCATCGTGACGAGCTCGCGGCCTCGGCTGTGGTCGAGGCCGAGGCGCCGCGTGAGATCGCGCACGCCGCGCATGACGCGGCGATTCGCGCGCTGCAAGCGCTGTTGCTGCTCCTGCGGCCATTGGGGTTCCTCGAAGTCGGCGGAGCTGTACAGCAGGATGGCGGCATCGAGCGGATTCTCGCGGCACCACGCGACGATGTGCCGGGCGCCCGCCACGGCGGCCGCATGTGCGTCGGTGGCGTCGATGGCGAGGAGGAATCCCTCGTGGAAGCGATCGAGCGCGCGAAGCCAGAGCGCCGCCAGCAAGGCCGGGCGATTCGGGAAGCGATGGTAGACCGAGCCGCTCGGCGCACCGGCGAGACGCGCCACCGCCGTCATCGTGACACTGCCCGGCCCGGATGCGGCGGCCAGTTCGGCGGCCGCGTCGAGCAAGCCGTCCGTGTCATGCACGGCTGGTCTACCCATGCGAGTCCGTCCGGACGCCGGTGTTGGTCCGCTGGCCATCGAAGGACCACCTCCCAGATTTAGAGATCATCCTCTAGAACCAGATTAGAGCACGCCTTCCAGAACGCTGAAACCAGGCGGCCGCTTCGTCAGTCATGCGATCGGCTGGGGGAGAAGTGAATCCTTTCGCGATTCCGAGCCTCTCATGTTCGTGTCAGCACGTCGGCTGGCACGGGACAGGAGGTTGTCGTGATCATTGCCGCCGTTGCCGTGGGTGTTGTACTGGTGTGTGCCTGCAGTATCGCCGTGTTGCGCAGGAAGGGGCGGACCCGTGGTTGAGACGATCTGGCCGGACGCGGACTTGGTCGCTTCGGCGCGCGACGGTGACGTCGGATCGATCGCCGCGCTGGTGTCCGGCTCGCATCCGCATGTGCGCCGATTCGCCTACTCGCTGTGTGCCACCCCGGAGGACGCCGAGGACGCCGCGCAGGAGGCGTTGATCGTCCTGTATCGCAAGATCGGCACCTTACGCGCCTCGGGCGCGCTGGTGTCGTGGATGTTCCGCATCGTCCGCAACGAATGTCTGCGGCAGTTGCGGCTGCGCACTCGGCAGATCGAGTCCCCGCTGGACTGCGCCGTGTCATCCGCCGAGGAGCAAGCCATCCGCGCCTGGGAGACCGAGCGGGTGGCCGCCGCCATCGCGGCGCTGCCCGACGACCAGCGGCGGGTGCTGATCATGCGCGACGTTCAGGGCTACAGCGGACGAATGGTCGCCGATTTGCTCGGCCTGAGTACCGCGGCGATGAAGTCGCGGCTGCACCGGGCCAGGGCCGCGGTCCAGCGCAGCCTGCGGGACGTATCCGAGCCGGGCGAGGAAGCGGCGTGACCGGCGAGCGCGGCTTCGCCAGTGCGTCCGTGCCGCGCCACCTACTGCGCGGGCTGGCCGGATTCGGCGCGGTGATAGCGGCTTTCGCACTGTATCCGCTGGCCGGGTTCGTGAGCTTGCTGCTGGTGCCGGTCGGAATGGTCGCGCTACGCGGCTGCCCGACCTGCTGGGCTATCGGACTCGTCCAGACGATCTCACGTGGCCGCCTGCGCCGGTCCTGCGACGACGGACACTGCACGCTGGTCAGCGCCGGTAGTCGAGGCGGCTAGAGTGTCGCCCATCGCACGGCCGGAGCCTGCCTGCTAGCCGCGGTTCTTGGCCGGGCGGTTGGTGGCGGCGCGGCGCTCGGCTTCTTTCGCTTCGATGCGTGCGTTCTCCGCGCGGACCGCGGCGTAGTTCGCACGTTCGCGAAGCAGCCATTCCGGCGGGTCGGCGAGCAAGGCGCCGATTTCCTCGGCGGTGAGGGTCTCGGAGACCTGGGCGCGGACCAGACCGGCGTTGGAGACGCCGAGTTTGCGGGCCAGTACGTCGCGAGGGAACGGGCCGGTGCGGCGCAGTTCGGTGAGCCATCCGGGTGGATCGTTGCGCAGCGCTTCGAGCTGGGCGAAGGAGATCGGCGCGCTGCGGAACTCCTCGGGCGCAGCCGGAAGGTAGATGCCGAGCTTGTTCGCCGCCGTCAACGGCTTCATCGTCTGCGATTTCTTTTCCGGACTCACCAATGCAGCTTAACGGGCGCCGCCGAGCGAGTTCCGTCCACGGCCCGCGCGTCTGGGCTGGGTTTCCCGAGGTAGCCGATCCGGCGGCGCGGGCGGACCCGATCGGACGGTGGCATACGCTTCCAGGAGTGAGCCGGTTGGAGTCGATCGATGTCGTGCGTTTGCGCTGGTTCGTCGCGGTCGCGGAGGAGTTGCACTTCGCGCGGGCCGCGAAGGCGCTGCGCATCTCGCGACAGAAGTTGAGCCGGACCGTCATCGATCTGGAAAACGAGCTCGGGACAAAGCTTTTCGTGCCCGGCGCGCAGCCGACCCAGCTGAGCGATGACGGGCGGGAGTTCCTCGAGCAGGCGCGGGCGATCATCGAGCGTGCCGAGTCCGCGGCTGACGAGCAGCCTCAGGCGGGTGCGGTACTTCGGGTGGGCTTCGTACCCGGCGTCACCGTCTCGAAGTGGACGAGGATTTGGGGCGAGCGGTTCCCTGAGACCCCGCTCGAGGTCATCGCGCTGGCGCAGGCCGACCAAGAGGTGGCGCTGCGCGGGGGCCAGGTCGACATGTGCTTTGTCCGGCTGCCGATCGACCGGGAGGGTATGAGCGCCGTCCCGCTCTACCGGGAGGTCCCGGTCGCCGTGGTGCAGAAGGAACATCCGATCTCGGTGTTCGACGAGGTGCGCATGGCGGATCTAGCCGACGAACATCTCCAGGACACCTCGGACGTCGACACGGTCGCGGGTGCGCTGGAACTCGTCGCCGCGGCGGGTGGGGCGGCCATCGTGCCGCATTCGCTCGCCCGCCTGCACCACCGCCGCGACCTCGTCTACCGCACGCTGGTCGATGTTCCCGAGACGGAGATCGCCCTCGCCTGGCCCACGGACGGCACCACCGACCTGGTCGAGGAGTTCATCGGTGTGGTCCGCGGCCGGTCCGAGCGCAGCTCGCGCGCACCTGCCCGCGCGAAGAACCCGGAGCCGCAGAAGAAGTCTCCGGCCGAACGCAGGGGCGGCCGTCCGAACCCGGCGAAGAAGCCCGCCCGGCGACGCGGGCGGTAGTCGGGATCCGGCTCGCCGGTAGTCGCTCGGAATTCGACGCGGGATCGGCGACCGAACCGTGCCGCCGCTCGCGGGCCCCGCCGCTGGCCGAGTCGCCGCGGGCCGGCGCCGGTTGCTTGCGCAGCCGACCGGGTGCCGACCCTGGCGGACGAGTTCGGCAACCGCGCCCCTGTCCGTCGCACGTTGCCGCTGCTCGAGCTGCCTGTTGCCGCTGCGCGGTGGTGATGCCCTCGTGCTGCTGGCACGTTCGCCCGCCGTGCCCGGGCCGGAAGACGATCAGATCGAGTGTGCGCTCCGGGGCGCAGGGGGCTCTCGGCGAAGTCCTGAGTGCGTCGGATTCGTGCGGGACGAAACCCGTCCTGATCGGCGGCGCGAACAAGACGGTCCGCGCCGCCTGTCGATCAGCCTTTGCAGACCCGGTTGAGTTCGTCGGTCGCGGCATCCATGCTGGTGACGTTCTCGTCGGTGAGGGCGCGGGCGTACGCGGCGATGGCGTCCTTCTCGGCGCCTTCGGCGGCGATGGCGGAGAGCTTGGCGGCGAGGGACTGCTGCACGGTGGGGTCCAGATTGCCACCCGACTCGTCGATGGCGGCGTTGATCGCGTCGATGGCCGCGCCGCATGCCGGTGACTGGGCGTGGGCGGGCGCCGCGGGCAGCAGGAGCAGGGAGCCGATGGCGCTCGCCGAGAGCAGGGCGGCCGAACAAGTCTTGATCATTGCGTCCTAAGCATCGTGGGAACGGAAACCGGGGTCGGCGACCCGGTCGGGACGCGGACCCCGGACGCACACGGTACCGGACACGGCCGTCGCTATCGGACGAATGAAATTGTGCGAGAAGACTTTTCGTACCGCGGAATTAGCGCGGCTTGCGCTGCAACCACGAGTCGCGAATCAGGATGCCCACGATCGAGACGGCGAAACCGACCAGGAAGATGTTCTCGACCTGGCCGCTGTGGTTGCCGATCAGCATGGCCAGCAGGATCAGCGCGACGATCCAGCCCGCGATCCGGAAGGTGCGCCGCGACTCGCCGCTCCAACCCCAGGCGGCGGAGGGAACTTCGGCGGGATCCACGCGAGTGACGATGCCGCGCTCGGTGTCGGCGTGTTCGAGTTCCGTGGCGGCCACGATCGCTCCTTAGCTGTTTCCTGTACCGGGTTTCCGGTACGCACTCGATGAGCTACTGCCGCATATCGTGACATACGACGGTGCGTCGTTGTAAGTCGGCCCGCGCCCGTCGAACGCGTTTTCGGCGGTAGGACAGAATGAGGTCGTGTCCGACATCGTCAGAGTCCTGCTGCTGGGCAGCACCGGATCCATCGGGACCCAAGCGCTCGAGGTGATCGCCGCCAATCCCGACCGCTTCGAGGTGGTCGGACTCGCCGCGCGCGGCGGCAACACCGAGCTGCTCGCCGCCCAGATGGCCGCCACCGGCACGCGCAACGTCGCCGTCGCCGATCCGTCCGCGGCGCGGCAGCTGGACCTGCCCCTGGGCGGTCCAGGGTCGGTGACCGAGCTGGTGCGTCGCACCGAGGCGGACGTCGTGCTCAACGCCCTGGTCGGCTCGCTCGGACTGGAACCAACCCTCGCCACCCTCCAATCGGGCACCCGCCTGGCCCTGGCGAACAAGGAATCCCTGGTAGCGGGCGGTTCCCTGGTGACACGCGCCGCCGCCCCCGGCCAGATCGTCCCGGTCGACTCCGAGCATTCCGCGCTGGCACAGTGCCTGCGCGGCGGGCGCGCCGAAGAGGTCGATCGGCTGGTGCTGACCGCGTCCGGCGGCCCGTTCCGGGGCTGGACCGCGGACATGCTCGAATCGGTCGATCCCGCCGCGGCCAAGGCGCATCCCACCTGGTCGATGGGCCTGATGAACACGCTGAACTCGGCCTCGCTGGTGAACAAGGGACTCGAGCTGATCGAGACACACCTGCTGTTCGGGATTCCCTACGACCGCATCGACGTCACCGTGCACCCGCAGTCGATCGTGCACTCGATGGTCACCTTCACCGACGGCTCCACGCTCGCCCAGGCCAGCCCGCCGGACATGAAGCTGCCCATCGCGCTGGCCCTCGGCTGGCCGGACCGGGTGCCCGGCGCAGCCGCGGCCTGCGATTTCGGTACGGCGTCCACTTGGACGTTCGAGCCGGTCGACAACGAGGTCTTCCCGGCCGTCGAGCTGGCCCGCGCGGCCGGGCAGGCGGGCGGCAGCGTCACCGCGGTCTACAACGCCGCGAACGAGGTGGCGGTGCAGGCTTTCCTGGATGGCGCCATCCGCTTCCCGCAGATCGTGCGGACGGTGGCCGCCGCGGTCGAGGCGGCCGATCAGTGGCGCACCGAGCCGGACTCGCTCGACGAGGTCCTCGCCGCCGACTCCTGGGCCAGGGAATTCGCCGCCGCACGGGTCCGCGGCTGACCTGGCGGCCGGATCGGACGCGCGGAGCGACCACGTCCTGGCACACTGAAGACACCAGGTCGGCCGGTGTCCGGTTAGGGTGGTCAGAGTGCTCGCGGCCAGGAGCGGACGCGTGCGTGCGGGATATTTCGAGCTGCGCAAACGCAGGAGGGCTGTAGAGCAAATGGTGTTCGCGTTGGGATTCGTGCTGTTCGCCCTCGGCATCACGCTGTCGATCGCGCTGCACGAATGTGGGCACATGTGGACCGCCCAGGCGACCGGAATGAAGGTGCGGCGGTATTTCATCGGCTTCGGGCCGCGCATCTTCTCGTTCCGCCGCGGCGAAACCGAATACGGCCTGAAGGCGCTCCCGCTCGGCGGCTTCTGTGACATCGCGGGCATGACGGCGCTGGACGAGCTGCGCCCGGAGGAGCTCGACCGCGCCATGTACCGCCAAGCCACCTGGAAGCGGCTGCTGGTCATGTCCGGCGGCATCGCGATGAACTTCGTGCTCGGCTTCATCCTGATCGTGGTGCTCGCCGTCGGCTGGGGGCTGCCGAACCTGACCGAGCCGCCCGCCACGGCGCTGGGCTCGATGAGCTGCGTGCCGCAGCAGAATCCGGATGGTTCGACCGTGCCGTGCACCGGCACCGGCCCCGCCCAGCGAGCCGGATTGCAGCGTGGTGACATCGTCAAGGAGGTGAACGGCGTCAAAGTGGACACCTGGAAGCAGTTCCAGGCCGAAACCCAGAAGCAGACGGGCCCGTTCACCTACCTCATCGAGCGTGACGGCCGGACCGTCACCATTCCCGTCACCCCGGAGCGGGTGATGCGCTACCCCGAGGATGGTGGCGCGGGACGCGAGGTCGGCGCCGTCGGCGTGGCACCGGATCGCTACGAACCCGTGCAGTACAACGTGCTGGCCGCGATTCCCGCCGCGGGCGCGTTCACCGGGGACATGTTCGTGCGCACAGTGGACTCGCTGGCCCAGATGCCCGCCAAGGTGTCCTCGCTGTGGGTCGCCGTCACCGGCGGCGAGCGTGATCCGGAGACCCCGGTCAGCGTGTACGGCGCCAGCAAAATCGGCGGCGAGACCGCCGAACGCGGCTACTGGAACATGTTCATCCTGGTGCTGGCCAGCCTGAACTTCTTCCTCGGCGTCTTCAACCTGCTGCCGCTGCTGCCGCTGGACGGCGGCCACATCGCGGTGGTGATCTACGAGAAGATCCGCAACACCGTTCGCGGCTGGAAGGGCTTGGCCCCCGGTGCGCCGGTGAACTACTTGAAGCTGCTGCCGGTGACCTACGTGTTCGTCGTGATCGGCGGCGCGTACATGCTGCTCACCCTGGCCGCGGACATCGTCAATCCGATCAGGCTGTTTCCATGATCGGCTCGGACGGTCACCCCGGGTGGACCCGGACGCGGGCCTGACGGAAAACCGGCGAGCAACGGAGACCATGAGCCGTGCACAGAGAATTCGGAGCTTGCCGATATATCCGTGAGGTACGTCTGGAGCCGGACATTCGTTCTGACGAATACCCGTTCTGCCTGCCTGTGGTGACGCACCTCGATCGATCCGGTGGACTGGAGTTGGCGCCCGGCGTGAACTTCCTGGTAGGTGAGAACGGTAGCGGGAAGTCGACCCTTGTCGAGGCGATTGCGGTCGCCGCCGGGATGAATGCCGAGGGCGGCAGCCAGAATTACCACTTCGCCACTCGCTCGAGTGAGTCTTCGCTGGGCGAGCATCTTGTTGTGAAGTGGGACCTGAGGAAACCACGCAGCCGGTTCTTTCTGCGCGCCGAGTCTTTCTACAACTTGGCTACCGCAACGGAAATTCTCGGTCCGCAGCAGTTGGCGGTCTTCGGCGGGGTCTCGCCGCACGAACGCTCTCATGGCGAGTCGTTCGTGGACGTGATGCGGCATCGTTTCTACCCGGATGGGCTGTATCTGCTGGACGAACCCGAGGCCGCGTTGTCGCCCCGGGGTTGCATGGCGGTGCTCGCTCGACTGTCGGAACTGGTCGCTCAACGGTGCCAGATCGTCGTGGCGACCCATTCGCCCATCTTGCTGGCGTTGCCCGGAGCAACGATTTATCAGATTGCCGATGACGGCTCGATCGAGTCGGTTGCTTACGACGACGCACTGCCGGTTCGGCTGACCAGGGATTTTCTTGCTGAACCGGACCGATATCTCCGGCATTTGGTCTAGGCGCGGCATCGATCGGGCCTACCCCCATTTCGGTGATATGTGACACCGCTTGACAGAACCTTTGCCGTAGCACTGTTCTGACCGGGGGCGGCGGCCGGGGAGTGCGGTTGGCGACGTATTCTCGCGGTCGGCCGGGGAAGCGTTGTCGCTGCTGTCACAGGGTGGCCGTGGTGCGCCAAGGCTAGACTCGGCACCGAATGGGCCGGACACGACGAAAGTAGGCAGCCGAAGGTGACCAGCACAATCGGATTGGGGATGCCGACCGCTCCCGCGGCCGTGCTCGCTCCCCGGCGCAAGACCCGCCAGCTGATGGTGGGCAATGTCGGGGTTGGCAGTGATCACCCGATCTCGGTGCAGTCCATGACCACGACCAAGACGCACGATGTGAACGCCACCTTGCAGCAGATCGCGGAGCTGACCGCGTCGGGCTGCGACATCGTGCGGGTGGCCTGCCCGCGTCAGGAGGACGCGGACGCGCTGGCCACGATCGCGCGGAAATCCCAGATTCCGGTGATCGCCGACATCCATTTCCAGCCGCGCTACATCTTCGCCGCGATCGACGCCGGGTGCGCCGCGGTGCGCGTCAACCCGGGCAACATCAAGGAGTTCGACGGCCGGGTCAAGGAGGTCGCGAAGGCCGCGGGCGCCGCCGGTATCCCGATCCGCATCGGCGTGAACGCCGGTTCGCTGGACAAGCGGATGATGGAGAAGTACGGCAAGGCCACGCCGGAGGCGCTGGTCGAGTCGGCGTTGTGGGAGGCGAGCCTGTTCGAGGAGTACGGGTTCGGCGACATCAAGATCTCGGTCAAGCACAACGATCCGGTGATCATGGTGGAGGCCTACCGCCAGCTGGCCGCGCAGTGCGACTACCCGCTGCACCTGGGTGTCACCGAGGCGGGTCCGGCGTTCCAGGGCACCATCAAGTCCGCGGTCGCGTTCGGCGCGCTCCTGTCGGAGGGCATCGGCGACACGATCCGGGTGTCGCTGTCGGCCCCACCCGCCGAGGAAGTCAAGGTCGGCGGGCAGATCCTGCAATCGCTGAACCTGCGGCCGCGCAAGCTGGAGATCGTGTCGTGCCCGTCCTGCGGGCGCGCGCAGGTCGATGTGTACACCCTGGCCAACGAGGTGACCGCCGGTCTGGAGGGCATGGAGGTACCGCTGCGGGTGGCCGTCATGGGCTGCGTCGTGAACGGGCCCGGCGAGGCACGCGAAGCCGATCTGGGTGTGGCCTCCGGCAACGGCAAGGGCCAGATCTTCGTCAAGGGTGAAGTCATCAAGACCGTCCCGGAGGCGCAGATCGTCGAAACGCTCATCGAAGAGGCCATGCGCATCGCCGAGGAGATGGGCGAGGCCGCGGGCGACGGCGAACCGGTCGTCACGGTCGGCTGAGCGAAACCCGCCGACCTGCGCTTTCGGCATAGCCATACCGTATGGCGCCGGTTCGTGGCAGGCTGTCACCGTGCGGAGTCTGCTGGAGCCGGCGCGACGGGCCAAATACGCCCCTGCGCGGCAGCTCGCGAATCGGGATTTGGCGCAGGTGCTGCGGGTGCTGGATACCGATCCGGTGGCCTCGTGCATGGTCGCCGCCCGACTACAGGAATTCGGTCTGGACACCTGTGGCCAGGGCGAGCTGTGGAGCAGGGGTGGTCCGGCGGAGTCGCTGTGCTTCTCCGGGGCGAACCTGGTGCCGCTGCTGGGTGACCGAGACGCACTGCGCGCGTTCGCCGACCGAGCGGTCCGTTGGCCGCGGATCTGTTCCTCGGTGGTAGGCCGCAGGGAGCTGGCGTTGCCGCTGTGGGAGATGCTGGCCGTGCACTGGGGCCCGGAACGAGAACTGCGCGGCGAACAGCCGCTGCTCGCGCTTTACCAGCCGCCGCTGGCCACTCCCGACCCCGCGGTCCGCAGGGTGCGTCCGGGCGAGCTCGATTGCTACCTCTCGGCCGCGATCGCGATGTTCATCGAGGAGGTCGGTGTCGATCCCCGCGCGGGCGACGGCGGGCGCGGCTACCGCCGCCGCATCCAGAGCCTCATCGAATCCGGTCGTGCCTGGGCCCGTTTCGAAGACGGGGAAGTCGTCTTCAAGGCCGAGGTGGGCTCGCTGTCCCGGCGCACCGGCCAGATCCAAGGGGTCTGGGTACATCCCGACCATCGGGGAAAGGGCCGCGGTACCGCGGGCACCGCGGCGATCGCGAGCGCGGTGGTCGCCTCCGGCCGCACCGCCAGCCTGTATGTGAACGACTACAACCGGATCGCTCGCCGCGCCTACAGCCGGGTCGGGTTCCGGCAGATCGCGACCTTCGCCACCGTCCTCGTCGACTGACGGCACGCACCCGTGGCGAATTCCGGAGTGCCGCAGGCATTTGCCTGCCGGTGGCCACTACCATCGGTGCCGATGCCGACTCGGATGCTCCTCTCGCTCGCCGTCGCGGTGACCGCGGTGGCCGCAGCCGCTTGCGCGAGCCAGGCGCAGGGTCCGGTGCCCGCCGCGGACGCGTTCGTCAAGGCATTCGCCGAACATCGGGTGGACGCGGCCGCCGAACTGACCAATCTGCCCGAGAAGGCAAGCGGCGCATTGCGTTCGGCATGGCACCAGCTGCAGGCCGAACAGCTCACCGCACGCACCGGCGCGGCACGGGTCACCGGCGACACGGCGACCGTCGACTACACCTACGAGTGGCGGTTGCCCAAGAACCGGACGTGGAACTACTCGGGCCAGTTGCAGATGGGCCGCAGCAACGGGCGCTGGATGGTCCGCTGGACCTCCGCCAACATCCATCCCCGGCTCGGCGACACCCAGACCATGGCGTTGCGGTCGAATCCGCCGCCGCGGGCGCGGGTCAACGAGCAGTCCGGCAGCGACGTGCTGGTGCCCGGCAAGGTGTCCCGGGTCGCTTTCGCCGCGGCGCAAGCACCCGATGCCGCGGCGGTGGCCACGACCCTGGCCGCGGCGCTGAACCGCTTCGACAAATCGCTGACTCCGCATTCGATCCTCGGCGCGGCGAAGGCCGCTACCGGCGCCTACACCGTAGCGCTGCTCAACGAGAACGAATCCGGCCAAGTGACCACGGATCTCATCGGACTGCCTGGTGTCACGCTGACCCAGCAGTGGGACCTGGTCGCCACCGACCGCGATTTCGCGCCGGATCTGCTCGCCCAGGTGCGCAAGACGGTGATCGCGGAGGTGGACGGCAAGGCGGGCTGGAGCGTGGTCACCATGAACGCCAACGGCGCCGACACCGACCTGCTCATCGAAGTGCCATCACAACCAGCGCCGTCGTTCTCGCTCAGCGTCGACCGCAATGTGCAGAACGCCGCGCAGCAGGCCGTGGACGCGCGGACCGAGCAGACCATGATGGTGGTGCTGCGCCCGTCCACCGGCGCGATCCTGGCGGTGGCGCAGAACGAGGCCGCCGACCGGGACGGTCCGATCGCGACGATCGGGCAGTACCCGCCCGGTTCGGTGTTCAAGACGGTCACCGCGGCCGCGGCGATGTCGAACGGCGTCGCGACCCCCGACACGATGCTGCCCTGCCCGAGCCGGATCATCATCGGCGAGCGGACCATCCCCAACTACAACCTGTTCACGGTCGGCAACGTGCCGATGGCGACCGCATACGAGCGGTCCTGCAATACGTCGTTCGCCAAACTCGCCAGTGAGCTGCCCGGTCCCGCACTGCACGACGCCGCCGCGAAACTGGGGATCGGGCCTGGCTATTCGGTGGTCGGGTTGCCGACGACATCCGGTTCGGTGCCGTCCGCCGACGATCTGGTCCAGCGCACCGAAGACGGCCTCGGCCAGGGGAAGGTGGTGGTCAGCCCGTTCGGTATGGCGCTCATGGCGGCGACCATCGCGCACGGCTCGGCGCCCGTGCCCTACCTGATCGCGGGGCGGCCAACCCGGGTCGACGGCGACCGCCCCGCGCTGGCCCCTGACGTGATCGAAGGGCTGCGCCTGATGATGCGCAAAGTGGTCACCGGCGGCACCGCCGAGCGGGTCGCCGATCAGGGCGAGGTGTACGGCAAGACGGGCGAGGCCGAAGTCGACGGCGGGTCGCACTCCTGGTTCGTCGGGTTCCGCGGTGACATGGCGTTCGCCACGCTGCTGGTCAAAGGTGGTAGTTCCGACAATGCCGTCGCCGTGACACGAGATATGTTCGCCGCGTTGCCCGCCGGGTACTGAAGCGCTTGCGTTCCCACACCGGAACAACCCAGAACAGAAGCTCATGGTGCCGTGGGCGGTCCAGCGGGAACCGCGCCACGGCAACCATCGTCGACCGATACTTCACGGGTGTGTCCTTCGTCGTGCCTATGCGATCAGCAGATGCTCCAAGCTGGTCGTCCGGTCGGAGTACTCGTCGACGCCGATGACCGCGACGAACTCCCGATCACCAGCACGCTGCTGGAGCGGATTCCATGAGGTGGCGAGATACCAACCCGCTCCGGCGGTGCCGTGCGGACCCAGACCCCCGCAATAGATCCAATATCGGTCCGGATGCACCTCCGGGCTCGGCCGGACCCGCGCGATGACGCCGATGTTGCGGTCATCGTTCGAGTCGTATTCGCTTCCGTCGCTCAACCGCAGGTGCACCGAACGAGAGCCGTCATCGGCGGCGCTGTTACGGATGGTGAACAGCGGACGATCGACAGTCTCCACATACAGACGAGTACAGCCGTTGCCGCTCAGCCCGAAACTGATGTACGGCCGGTCGGAGCGGGCGACCATGTCGCGGTCGCTGCGCACGTCGGCTCGGATGCCGGTGTGGCGCTGGAGCAAGGAGAACACATACAGCAGTCCGCGGACATCGTTCTCCGTCACCATGGACGGGAGGTCGACACCGGTCTCCTTCCCGAAGGGCCAGGAAATCCCGGCCGCTTGCAGCGTGTCCACGGACGGCCTGGTCAGCTCGTGTCTCGGGTACACCAGAGTGGTTCCCCTGGTGGTCATCTCCGCCCCGAGAAACGCCTCGAGCTGGATGTCGGTGCCGGAAGGACCAGCCCCCTGCAATCGGGGGTTGGCCGGTGTGGAGTTGGCCATCTGAAACAATCCTTCAACCGTCCAGCCCGGGAACATTCTCTCCAGCACCCGGCAGTGATAGTCGCGCGGAAGCCCGACCATACGACCCGACAACCACTGGTAGTACTGCGCCTTCGCCGGCCCATGACCCGGCGGAATGGGCGGGTCGAGCTGCGCCGCGCACCGGTCGTACGCGGCCAGGAAATCCGGATGACTTTTGAGATGCCGCTCCGCCAGCAGCATCTTGAGTACGGTCGCCAACGAAAACCCCCTTACCCCTGCAGCCCCCGTCCACGGTGACGAAGGCTCTGTTGTATTCGCTCAACCGCAACGAAACTGGGCCGTCGGCAAAAGCCTGCCGACGGCCCAGCCGGATCAGCCGTTAAACATAGATGAAGCTGAGTCCATTACTCGTTCCTCCTGAGGTCGTGACGGTGAGTTGCACGGTTCCCGTCCCTGCGGGCGAGACGGCCGTGATCTGGGTGGCGGAGTCGATGGTGAACGACGTTGCCGGTGTGGCGCCGAAGTTGACCGCTGTGGCTCCCGTCAGGTCCGTGCCGGTGATGACGACTGTCGTTCCGCCTGCTTGCGGGCCTGTGTTGGGTGCCAACGTGGTGAGCGCGGGAGCCGCGTTGTAGGTGAACGCGACGCCGTTGCTGGTCCCACCCGCTGTTGTGGTGGTGATTTGCACGGTTCCGGTCCCCGCTGGTGCCACTGCGGTGATCTGGGTGGCGGAGTCGACGGTGAACGAGGTTGCCGGTGTGGCACCGAAGTTGACCGCTGTGGCTCCGGTCAGGCCCGTGCCGGCGATGACGACTGTCGTGCCGCCTGCCGCGGGGCCGGTGTTGGGTACCGCGGTGGTCAGGGCGGGCGCCGCGATGTAGGTGTAGGCGACGCCGTTGCTGGTTCCACCCGCGGTGGTCACCGTAGCCTGAACGGTTCCGGTCCCCGCTGGTGCCACTGCCGTGACTTGGGTGGCGGAGTTGACGGTGAACGAGGTTGCCGGTGTGGCACCGAAGTTGACCGCGGTGACGCCGGTCAATGCCGTGCCGGTGAGCACCACTGTCGTGCCACCCGACTCCGGGCCCACGTTCGGTACCGCCGCGGCGAGGGTGGGCACGTCGACGAAGGTGTAGATGACGCCGTTGGTGGTTCCACCCGGGGTGGTGGCGGTGATCGCCACGGTTCCGGTCCCCGCCGGTGCGACGGCCGTGATCTGAGTGGCCGAGTCGACGGTGAACGAGGTCGCCGGTGTGGCACCGAAGTTCACCGCGGTGGCTCCGGTCAGTCCCGTTCCGGTGAGGACCACCGTTGTGCCGCCGGATACCGAGCCCAGGGTCGGTGCCGCTGTGGTGAGGGTGGGCAGCGGGACGTAGGTGTAGGCGACGCCGTTGCTGGTTCCACCCGCGGTCGTGGCGGTGACTTGCACGGTTCCGGTCCCGGCCGGTGCGACGGCGGTTATCAGGATGTCGGAGTTGACGATGAACGAGGTGGCCGGTGTGGCACCGAAGTTCACCGCGGAGGTCGTGGACAGCCCTGTTCCAGTGAGGGCGACGATCGTACCTCCGGTGACCGGACCCACATTCGGAACATCCGAGATGAGGGTGGGTATCGGAACGTAGGTGTAGGCCAGGCCGTTACTGGTTCCACCTGCGGTGGTGGCGCTGACCACAACCGTCCCGGTCCCCGCTGGTGCGACGGCGGTGATCTGGGTGGCGGAGTCGACGGTGAACGACGCTGCTGGTGTGGCACCGAAGTTCACCGCGGTTGTTCCGGTCAGACCCGTGCCTGTGAGGACGACCGTGGTGCCGCCTGCGGCTGGGCCCACGTTCGGTACCAGCGCGGTGAGGGCGGGTACCGGGATGTAGGTGTAGGCGACGCCGCTGCTGGTCCCGCCCGGGGTGGTGACCGTGAGTTGCACGGTTCCGGTGCCTGCGGGGGCGAGGGCGGTGATCTGGGTGGCGGAGTCGACGGTGAACGAGGTCGCCGGTGTGGCACCGAAATTGACCGCTGTCGTTCCGGTCAGACCAGTTCCGGTGATGATCACCGTCGTTCCACCGGTTGCCGGGCCCACATTCGGCACGACCGTGGTGACGGCGGGTACCGGAATGTAGGTGAAGGTGAGACCGCTACTCGTTCCGCCCGCAGTGGTGGCGGTGACTTGCACCGTCCCGGTCCCGGCCGGGGAGACGGCGGTGATCTGGGTGTCGGAGTTGACGACGAACGACGCTGCCGGTGTGGCACCGAAGTTTACGGCGGTTGTTCCGGTCAGACCGGTGCCGGTGAGGACGACCGTCGTTCCACCAGCTTCCACACCGGCACTCGGTACCAGCGTGGTGAGGGCGGGCACCGCGACATAGGTGAAGGCGACGCCGTTGGTGGTTCCGCCTGCTGTGGTGGCGGTGACCTGCACCGTTCCGGTTCCGGCGGGGGCGATGGCGGTGATCTGGGTGGCGGAGTTGACGACGAACGAGGTTGCCGGTGTGGCACCGAAGTTCACCGCAGTCGCTCCGGTCAGTCCCGTGCCGGTGAGGACTACCGTGGTGCCGCCGGTCACCGGACCGACATTCGGCACCACCGTGCTGAGGGCGGGCACCGCGACGTAGGTGTAGGCGAGACCGTTGCTGGTTCCGCCTGCTGTGGTGGCGGTGACTTGCACGGTTCCCGTTCCGGCGGGAGCGATGGCGGTGATCTGGGTGGCGGAGTTGACGACGAACGACGCTGCCGGTGTGGCACCGAAGTTCACTGCTGTCGTTCCGGTCAATCCCGTGCCGGTGAGCACGACTGTGGTGCCGCCGGTGACCGGACCGACGTTCGGTACCAGGGTGGTCAGGGCAGGTACGGCGACGTAGGTGAAGCCGACGCCGTTGCTGGTTCCGCCGGGCGTGGTGGCGGTGATCTGGACTGTCCCGGCCGCGCCCGCGGGAGCGAGGGCGGTGATCTGGGTGGCGGAGTTGACGGTGAACGAGGTCGCTGGTGTGGCACCGAAATTGACCGCGGTGGTTCCGGTCAGGTTCGTGCCGGTGAGCACGACGGTGGTGCCTCCGGTCACCGGGCCGAGGTTCGGCACCGCTGTGGTCAGGGTCGGTGTCGCGACGTAGGTCAGGGGCAGAGCGTTGGTGGTTCCTCCGGCGGTGGTGACGGTGACCTGCACGGTGCCGGTCCCGGCGGGGACGACGGCGGTGATCTGGGTGTCGGAGTTGACGGTGAACGAGGTCGCTGGTGTGGCACCGAAGTTGACCGCGGTGGCGGTGGACAAACCGGTTCCGGTGAGCACGACCGTGGTGCCGCCGGTGGTCGGGGCGGTGTTGGGGGAGAGGCTGGTCAGGCTCGGGACTCCGGCGTAGGTGTAGGAGACGCCGTTGCTGGTTCCACCCGAACCGGTGACCGTGACCTGGACCGTCCCGGACCCGGAGGGTGCGATGGCGGTGATCTGGGTGGGGGAGTTGACGGTGAAAATGGTGGCGGTGTTACCGAACCGTACCGTCAATGGACCGGTGAACCCGCTGCCGGTGATGACGACATTGTTGCCGCCCGCCGCCGGGCCCGCGGTCGGGGAGATCGAGGTGATGGTCGGGACCACCACGTAGACGAAGGTGACCGGGTTGCTGGTGCCGCCCGGGCCGGTGACGGTGATCGACACGATCCCGCTGCCGGGAGGCGATACCGCGGTGATCTGGCTGTCGGAGTTGACCGTGAACGAAGCCGCCGGTGTGGCACCGAAATTCACCGAGGTGACACCGGTCAGACCCGATCCGGTCAACGTGACCGTGGTCCCGCCCGCGGTGGAGCCTTGGCTGGGGCTGACGCTGCTCAACGAGGGAACAGCGACATAGGTGAACGGAACCCCGTTGCTGGTGCCAGTCGTGGAGGTGGTCACGGTGACCAACACCGTCCCGGACAAATTGGCCGGAGCGATCGCGGTGATCTGCGTGGGCGAGTCCACCGTGAAAGAGGTTGCCACATTACCGAACTTCACGCTCGTGACAATCGGGACGAACCCCGTACCGGTGATCGTCACAGTCGTATTGGCGGGCCCTGATGTGGGGGAGATGGAAGTGATGGTAGGCATCGCGCTGCCTCCTCGTTGCCGTGGTGATGGATCTTCTGCACCGGGGGGTGCCCGACTCGCTCAATGGCCCGGCTACTTTCCATTAACACTCCTGAACCAGCAACTGGGCAACGAGTCTTGAATCCGTTTTGGTCCGTTTTCGGATTGGCCGCGTGTCGCCCGTGACCAGCCCATCTGGCATTGCGGCAGCGGCATTTTCGCCAGGCGCCGGCCTCCGTCCGGCATGAGACCGCCGGGTTCGGTTGCGGAAACCTCGGGCTGCCACGAGCGTTCGGCAACTTCGCCGAAACCGTCCCGGCAGGGACTCACCCAGGTGTACTGTCATCGGTCAGAGGAACAGTTCGGGCGGGTCCTCGAATTCGATGCCTGCCTTCCGTGCCCGGGTCACCATCTTCCGATCCCATTCCCGGTGCACCCGTAGCGCCATACGAAACTCGCCCATCTGCTCGGACATCAGTTGCGTCTGCGAAATGGCAAGGTCGCTCAGCACCTTCGCGGCGTCGGCCTTCGTCTTGGTCATGGTGGCGTCGACATCGCCGCGCTTGAACCATGCCGTCACGATTGCCGACAGCACCGAGGAGCTGGCGATCAGCACGAGCGCCGCGAACACCGGCGACTGCTGGACCAAAGTCATGGCTCCTCCTTCATCTTCACCGCGTGCAGGGTCTGCACGTCCTGCAATACCTGCCGGCGTTTCCACAGGAACGCGAGACCCAGTGCGATGGGCAGCGGTCCGCCGAGAATCGTGGCGGGACTGATAGTTCGATGCTGGAACTGCATCACCAGTAGCTGACCGCCGAATGCCATCAGCGACCAACCGAGCGCCCCCAATCCGATCTGCTCGACCAGGTACCCCCACACACGCCGAGCGAACACGCCGACCAGCGTCGCGACGCAGCCGACCAGCATGAGGACCAGCCACAGCACCCGGAATCCCGGTGGCATGTTCGAGGTAGCGGAACCCGGTGGCGGACCGTGAAAGGCCTGCAATAGGGCGGAGACCCCGAAGACAGCGCACAGGACCACTTCGAAGGGATCGTGGCGTGTGGTCGTCTTCGGGGTTCTCATGCGGGTTCACCACTGCGCGGCGGCGCTGGGCTCACCCGGTGGCGCGCCGACTCGACGGCCGGAAGTCCCAGCGCCGCGGCGACAACGGCGAGGATGAATCCGGACGTGTCAGCCGAGACGACACCCCTGGTGACCCCGTACCCGATCAGCGCTACCAGCAGCGGGTACAGCAGGGCGCGAACGGGCTCGCTGCGGAGGGCGGTGAGTATTGCGTTCATTGGTTTCCCTTTCTCTTTTGTGTGGGTTGTGCGGAAGCTCGTCGGTATTCGAAGGCTGGCGGTGTCCCAATACACGAGCCCGTTTTGCCGGAATTCTGGATGGCCCGTATCCCAGTGGATTCGTCGGAGCAGGGCAGCCGAGACTGCCACTCTCGAGCCCGCTGGGTTTCAGCGGTTTGCGGATCACCGCGTATACAGCAGGGCTTCCTGTCTTCGCGTTGGTACAGCGCGTCCGGTTGGAAGTCCTGCACCTCGCCCCGCCGCTTCCGGCTGGGGTCGCTCAGCACGGTGTGTCGGTGACGTCGGATCGTCGACGAACAGCGGACCTAGTCGAACCCGTATGTGGAAGAGGGGGGTTCGTAGTGCCGTTCGTCCGTGCGCACCGGGGAGCAGTGGTCGGCTACGCTGCGGCCGGTTACCGTGACACGGGGACCCCGCGACTGCTGCCCCGAGGAGGGGGAGAGGAAAGTAGGCATGCGCTGCCTCCTAGTTTGCTGATTCCTCTACACCGGGGGGTGCCCGACTCTGGTAGTGGCCCGGTTACATACCTCCATTAACCCCCCGGGACCTGCACTTAGGCAACGCATCCCAGCATCCGTTTTTGTCCGTTTTCCAGATTGTTGCCAGGTGTTGACCGGTATTGGCGGCATCCGCTACGAGCGGGGTTCTGTAGCAACGTTGCGGCAGAGGTCTTTTCGTGAGCACCGCCGAAATCCACCGCCGAGCCGACAATCCCTGCGCTAAACAGCGGGAAGCCCTCTGCGGCACTTTCGCTCGCGACACGCCGCGCGGGCCATGCTTCGCCGTCGAGACCCGCATCAGCAGGCCGGAACGTCAGCTATCCCGAAGGAGCCTCCAGGGCCTCATGCGAAGGACTGCAATGGCGCCCGCGGGTATGACGTCGCGTGGCGGGGGTCGCCAACGAAATCGGGCTGCGTTCCGATGGACCGGCCGGGCAGCATGGCAAGATGCCGGATCTGCTGTGGAGTGACGTCAAGACCTTCTTCGACCCTGACCTGATGGGTGCTCTGCCGGATGTATCGGTGTCAGGCACCTCGGTAGAGGACTGGCAGGCGGTGTTCGACCTGGTCCGGTCGAGTGGTTGGGCGTGGGAGTACTCGGAGGGCGGCGACGCGAGACCGCTGCCGTCTGCCGCGAAGGTTCTGTCGCGCCCTGCCGAAGCGGAGATGGCCGATCTGCGGGTCTGGCCTGTCCCGGATGTGCTGGTGATCTTCCGGCCGGTGTCTGCAGCGGATATCGATTTCGACATCGACCTTCGCCAGCTGCAGGATCAGGCGGGGGTGGATACCCTCTGCAGCTTCCTGTGCGCTATCGGCCGTCGCTTGGGCAAGCCGGTGTCCATGACCGCGGAGGGTGACTACGGTAACCCAGTGCTCGGGTTCGATCCCGCAGCCGACCGCGTGGTGCTGCTGACGGATCCACGGCTCCGCTGACCTTCTTCCGAGGTGCTCGTGCAGGAGCATCACCGATCCGCCAGGAGTAGCACCGGCCCCTTTGTCGCAGCTCTGGCCGTCGAGTAGCCTCCCATTCGACATCGCGTCGTGCATGGCGTCTTGTTCTTGGGGAGGGAAGTCGCTCATGGGTGTTCGTATCGGCCGCCGGTCGTCTGTGCTGCACCTTCTTCTGTGCTTGGTGGTGTGGCTGGTTGGCTGTTCCCCCGATATCGATATGCCGGACTATCGACCGGGCTTCTCGTCGTTGCCGGCCACCTGTGCTGACGCGGTGGCACCGGCAGAACACGCCCTCAAAGCGTTTGCGGGCGAGTTGTACAGCCCGGCTGATGGATTCGAGCAGAGCCGTATCGGCGGCCAGTATGGACAGAGTTTGTCCTGCGCCGTGAAGTATGGCGATCCGGTCCCTCGTGAGCCCATCAAGTCGGGTAGGGTGCCGATGTCGCGAAGCGTCGCGATCTCCTACGACATCACCACGCTGCCCGTTCGCGCCGAGGCGAGCACCACCGGCCTGTCAGCGCAGGCGACCAGAGCCAGCGACAGCTCGCGGCCGTCGCGGCTTCCCGGTATCGGCGACGACGCGATAACCTGGGTCGAGGAACCCAAAGGCGGCCCGGCGCGGGTTGGCGTTCGGTTCAGAATCGGCAACCTCGACGTGGATGTCGAGACATCCGGCAAGGATTGGTCCGGAACTCGTGAGCCCTTTCCTGTCGGCTACTCGGAGGAGCTGCGCAGAGATCTGCAGGTCGGTGCGGAATCAATCGCCAAAGCTGTTGCCCGGCATGCCGAGTCGGCACTGCCGACAACGATGCTTACCCGGCCCTCATCCGCCGATACGACCACTACGCCCGCACCAAGGACTACAGCTTCCCCGATTCCCGTATGGGATCCGTGCGGCATCTCGGATCGCGACATCAGCGCAGCCGGTCTCGAGGTGCTCTCGAAGCGGTCCGGAGGAGAAAGTCCGACGAGCGGCCGTGCGTCATGTACGTGGCGCGGCGCGTGGTATGAGGTCCTGGTTTCCAGCAGTGTCTCGTTCGAAGACGAGGTATGGGACCGGGACAAGTATGTGCGGCCAACGCCGCTGACAATCGGAGGGCGCCCCGCGGTGATGCTGTACTGGGCGCAATCGGATTACTTTTGCGACATAGCATTCGACGTGGCACGGAATACGAACTCCGGCGTGGTCCCGGGACTTGTCATGTTCGAAGCAGCGGTGAACGAGCACGATAGGCGACCTGAATTGTGTTCCGAGCTGAAACGGGTGGTGAACACTCTGGCATCAACTCTCCCGCCCGGTACCTGAGCCTGCGTGGCGGTATGCGGAATCCAAGCACTCGACCCAGTTTCGACAAAGCGATCTCAGGGAGAAGACGTGAGAGTTGTTTCCAAGGCTCCTGCACGGGTAGTAGTCGGAGGGTGAACGGTCAGCCTCAACTGCTCCCGGCCGGTCCGGGCCCGGTTTTCGATGTCCGGGTCATCTTGGATGGCACTGTCGACATGCGCACCTACCAACGCAAGTACCTCGTCGTCTACTCGCAGCAGCAGGGGGCGATTGGCTGGAGCCCGGCGCCTCTGCTTCAGGCCGACTATCAGGGCACCGTGTCGGCTCTGACAGCGTGCGTCGAATACTTGGACGAGCATTTCGGTTGGGAACTGGTAACCGTCTTCAACCGCCAGGTCGAGGCATGGTGCATCTACTACGCGATGCTCCGCCGCCGAACCCCACATCAGCAGGCATGACGTCAGCTATCCGGAAGGCGCCTTCAGGACCTCTGGCGAAGGGCTGCAACGGCGCTCGACTGACCGGGTGCTGGTAGATCTGATGCGTGGTGTTGGATCATGTTGTAACGAAGCTCGATTCGTTGACATCAGAGCGCGACGTCACCGCGCTGGGCACTCACCCCGGGATGCTGCCCACGCCCGAGCCCTGGATCAGGCGGAGCTATTGGCGCTTCGGGTTTGTCGGACCCATATTCGATATCCACATCGGATATCCGAGGTCATTGGCAAAAAAGCTGAGTGTTCTATTGCATTGATCGTGAAGGGTATGGCTAGAGTCTTTTGGTGCAGGGCTTTTGATTACTATTCCGCATCCGGGTATGAGCGCGACGGCTATCAGCCCTGTAGTCGTGCTGACCAAGCGTCCTACGACCCTACTCAATCGTCGCTCCTATCTCAGTGAATGCCGGTTACTGCGTCCGACTATCCGTATTTGCCGACCATTTATTTGTGCCGTCGGTGACGGTCGCGTCATTTTCAACTCTCGGCCTCAAACTCTGCGGAACTCAATGTGGACTATTCGAGTTTCCGTCGTGCGTTCATCGACTACGACCTCGCGGATCGTTCCCTTGCCTGGTGCCGAAAGGAACGTGTCCCCAGCTGATTGAACATTCGGCGAAGACGCGAGATCGGGCCCGGCAATAGTCTCCTCGATGAATGGTGGGTACACCTTCTCGAAAGTGGCTGCGAATCGAGACTGCTCCAACATCCAGCCGAGATCCGCGGGGGACATCTCTACAGCGATCTGGTACTTTCTGTTGCGGATAATCTGCTTCTTGACCAGGAGAATCTTCCCGCTTCCAGGAAGCACCCAGCCACCGAATTCGGTCGCTTCTTTCACCAACTCGGGGCTGGTTGAAGTCTCGACCTCCGGCGCTGTAGCGCGATCGATAGTGCTGCTGCAACCAGTTCCAGCGAGCGATACCACTGCAATCACGCTGATTATCAGGGCACGCAGGACCCACCATGGCACTCTCATCAAATGACCTCTCGGGCTAGGGGGTCAGGTATCACCGCGGCGGCGTCTTTCCCGGCCCAGCCGGCAAGTCGAGTACACCACTGGCAGGAAGAAGTCCCTCGTAGTGCCTTACCGTCGACGAACCGTACATATTAAATTCCCTCGCCAATCCAGCTGTATGTAGGGCACCCAGCTCGCGATCGGTCCATGTTGCACCAGCGATTGTTGTATTCTTTTTGCCATCCCAATTATAGCGGTCGAACAGGTGCGCCTGATAATCAAGCGTGATACGAGGCTGCTGGCCTTCGGCGTCCGGCTGGTGAACCACGGCCACCCCGCAGGCGCAAGCTTCCACTGAACCTATCGCCAGATACCAGTCCCGACTAGTAAAAGTGTAATCTTCCCACCCCGACTGGAACGGTGCGTTGCCACCAGCTATGCTCCGAACGACTTTGGTAACGATGCTGTCGATGTGCTGTTTCAGTCCGGGCTCATCATTCATGATCGTATCCACGTCGAGGATCAGGTCTTTACCGCTTCTCTGAAGATAGTGGTTCAAATGGCGGCCTGCATTGGGCAGGCCCGCGGCATCTGCGGCTGCCGCCGCACCAAGTGCTACATCCAGGAACTTATAGTCGTCATAACGGCTGTACAGCGGTTGCGAACCAAACGGACCCTGCCCAGGGTCCGTGGGCGGAAACGGTGGCATCGGCGGGATATCGGGTGCCATCAGAGCCCTCCGCTCATTACACTCATGTGCCTGACATCAACATTTCTTGTTAGACTGCGATCAGATGGAAGATCGTGTGACCAATCGGAAGTAGTTGGGTCAAACAGAGGAGCCAATGCTGTCCTCCCACCATATGGTGTCGCCGAATCCGAACCTAATTACGCCCGCATCGACTACAACCTTGTCTGGAATTTCAAAATCGCTCGCGTTGAATATTGGCATCGTTCGCCCAGGAGAATAGTCCAGAGCCCGGGAAGCCTTTTCGATAACTGCCACAATCTCACTTTGTCGGGACTCTGCCAAATTTCTCAAAGCCTCGACCTGCGATGCGATTTCGAACCTGATTGTTTCCCTGATCGGTTTATTGATATACGGCGCCCACACACCCAGTGGGAAAGTAGCGTCAAGATAGGTCATCGGCTGCAGGATTCCGGCAGTCAGCCCGATCGCCTGATTGTAAACCAAGCGCTCGAGACACGCGCCTGCGTTCTCAACGATTTTCGACACGGCCTCCAGATCGATGCTTCGTCCGGCGACCGATTGCCAGAGGGTATTTGCGCTTGCCCCGAATGCCTGCGATGCATCCCCAGACCATCTGCCTTGCAACCATCTGGTGCCGCTGCTGAGGTTCTCCGAGGTGACGTAGTCGTTGATGCCGAGCAGGCCGATCCGGTTGCCGATAGCCTGCAAGACCTCCCAGTCCGCTACCAGCGGAGAAAGGTAGTCCGCTGCGGGCCTGATGCCGATCGCTTCGCTCAGCCGATCGTCGTATGTAGAAATCAGGTTGATACCTACGGCGACCACCTGCCGGACCGTGTACTGGTTCTCCGGAACCTCCGGCAGGCTGGGCAGTTGTAGAGCGCCGAATCGGCTGACATCTCGAGTGCCACCTGCTGAACCGGTCGCGCCCATGTTTCCGAAGATGCTCGTCGATACCGCTGAAATCGCCTTCGCGGAGGTATCGTCGGTCGCTTGGTACCTGGTCCCCGCCGTGGCCAGGTTCGCACCAAGGGTGCCGATGGCAGTCAGATCAGCTTGCTGTGCCGCCGATACCGCCCTCTGAAACTGGTCAAGCGGTGATGCGAGACTGGCCATAAGCCCCGTCGATCCCGTGGGCAGGGACACGCCCGACAGCAAGCGCGAGGCGTTCGACGAAAAATTTGTTCCGAGGTCCTGCAGATCCAACTTGAACCCCGCAAGACTGGACAGGTCACCCGCAAAGTTATCCACGCCGCCTCCGGGATACCCAGGCCGGACCGGCGTCGGCTCGAGCAATCGATTGCCGATTACCGCGACAGTGTGTGTACGTGTTGGTCTGCGATGGCATTGGCCTGAACCCCCGTCTGATAACGCCGCTGGGCGTGCGTCAGAGCCTATGTACATTACGACGGCCGGCGCAACCATGATCAGGCCGTCCGCAACTGTTCCGCCGGCGGCTGACGCTCACTCAGGAGCGGGTTCGGTTCCGGTGGGCTGGTTACCAGGTTTCGGGGCGGGTGGATTCGAGGTGGTGGAGGGCTTGGTCGATCCAGGTTGTGAAGTGGGTGGTCAGGTCGGTGGGCGTGGTGGGGCGGACGGTGATGTGGTGGGTGCGGTGTTCGGTGTAGCGGCCGTCGTTGGAGATGTCGTGCCATTGGAGGACTTTGGCGGGTTTGGCGTGGGTGTGTAGGGGAGCGGGGAGGAGGACGGCGATGCCGCCGCCGTCGGCTGGGCGGCCGAGGAGGCGCAGGTATTGCTCGCGCGGGGTGTTGCGGGCGTTGTCCTGGAGGTAGGTGTCGCGGCGCGGGGTCAGATCGTCGGGGTGGAAGGTGGCGGGGCGTTCGGTGCCGGGCTTGCAGGCGGGGATCGCGTTCACCAGGCGGGTGGGGAGTTGGTCGGCGGGGAACATGCGCACGCGAATGGGGCTCTGTTCGTGTTGGTTGCCGGCCTGGCTGAGGACGACGGCGTGGTAGTTGGTGCGGGCGCCGAGGATCCGGTATTCGCGCAGGTCGTCGCGGCCGGTGCTGTTCTTGTGCTTGCACGTGCCGCCGAGAATTTCGATGCGGAGTTCGGACGTGCTCAGGGTGTGCATGGCGGCGTTGATTTCATCGAGCTCGTCGGCGGAGTAGCGGGTGCGGACGGCGGTGCGGTGGGCGTCGAAGTCGTCGCGGAAGGTGAAGCGGCTGGTGTAGCGCAGCGGGCTCGGGAAACGGTCGTGGGCGTCGCCGTACCAGAGAGCGGCGAAGTCGTCCGGTTCCCAGGTCCATTCAGCCATGTGAAGTCCTATCTGGCCGCATCGCGGCGGCCGCTGTCGTGCGCGGACACGCCCGCCACTGGTTGGCGAGGCAGGCGGTGCCGAGTAGAGAGGGCGGCACGTGCCCGCGGCCGATGTGCGAGGCGGGGCAGATGCCGGGGCCGGACGAGTTTGGTACATGCCCGCCGCGGTATGGAACGTGGTCGTATGCCGGGGCGGAATGGGTTTGCGCTGGACGGTCAGGAGGTCGCGTCTGCGGGGATCCCGGTCGGCTGGAAAACCTCCGCGACCAATCGAACTGCCCGCGTGGGGTCATGGCCTCGTCGCGTGAATTCCGGTGGTGGCCCGCTCACTGTGGCTCGCCGCCGATTACGCCGCCGGGCAGCGTCTTCGGGAGCTCACCGAGCAGTTCGTCAGTGTTCTCCTGGTTGATGAGGTAGTCCGGAGTGGTGTGCGTGGACTCCTCGTCCTTGCCGCCACCGCGTGCACCGGGTGCCATCATGCCGGGAACACCGCCCATACCGCGCGCGCTTGCGGCTGTCGCGGCGGCCGCCGGTTTCGCCGCTGTGCTCGGCGTTCCCGGCGCGCCCGGGATGCTGCGTCCAGGTTGCGGCTGGTTCGGCGTGCCAGGGGTTCCCGGTATGCCGGGTGTCCCTGGGCCGTGCGGGGTTCCGGTACCGGTCGGCACGGTTCTGGTGGGGTCCGTTGTCGGGTTCGTCGCCGTGGGATCCACGCCGGCGGGTGTGGTCGACGTGTTGGCCGGTGTCGTGTTGGAAGACTGCTGCTCCTGTGACGACTGGTCGGCAGGATTCTGCTCCTGGGCGCCCGGTTCATCGGGCTTGCCGTCGCCGTCCTTGTCACCGGGGACGCCGGAGTCGGTGGTGCCGGGATTACTGCCCGGGCTGGTCGAGTTCGGACCGCCGTTGTTGCTGTTCTGGTATCCACCCGGCGGGGGAGCTGGAATGTCCACCGACGCGGTAGGGCCGACCGGCGTGGGCAGCACCGGAATCTTGCCGTCCATTTCGCTGAACGGCTGCACGTAGAACTGCTTCATCGCGGCCCGTGCGGCCTGCTCGGCCTCGGATTGCTCGCCCGAAAGACTCCAGCGGCTCGGGTGGAAAACTCGCTCGGTCCAGGGGTAGTGGACGGTGTCAGGGAGCGCCTTCTTGGTGTTCTCGATCGCGGTCGCGGCGTCGCGCACGCGGCAGTACAGCTCCTCTAGGGAGTTGGTGAGGTTCTGCGCGTCGCTGGTGTACTTGGCGATCGCGTTCTTCGACTGCTCCGCGGCCGGGCCGGACCATGCTTGGGCGATCGAGGTTTGGATGGAGCGGGCGAACGTTTCCACGCCCTGCTCCCACTGGTTGCGGGCCTGCCAGTACTTGTCCGCTTGCGTGTACGCGGTGGTGGGATTGAGCGGCTTGAACGAATCGTTGATCCGGGGGTGTTCCCAGCTGTCAGGATGCTCGCCGCCGTTGGGAATGCGGGTGTTCTCGTAGCCGCTCATTTGCCTGTTCCGTCCGGGAGCAGAACCGGTCCGAACGGGCGTTGGACGGGTGGGCGCTCCGGGAGCGTCGTGTTCAGCTTGTTGAACTCAGCAGCAAAGTCGCTGTCCACCTGCATCATTCGATCCCTGACGATCTTGTAGGTCTCCTGAATGTCCTCGACAATACGGTAGTGATGGTCCAGGATTTGGTAGACGCTGTTGCCATCCGCGGCGCCGTTCGCTTTCGTTCGAAAACGGTCTACCAAGGTACCGGCCGACACCATGCCCTCTACTTTCTCGCCGAGCCCCCAGTGGTCCGCTCTCGCGACATCTGCCACAGTCGTCTGAATATTGCGGATGGCTTCCTTGAAGAAGTTGCAGTCGCGGTCAAGATAGATGAAGTCTTCCGCCTTCATCTCAACCGCCAACTGCCCCTCGCGCGCCGCACTGATCATGTTCGCCATCGGCCGAGGCGTGTTGTCGTCGCTCATGTTTCATCCCTCCCGACGATTTGATGGATCGTGCTATGCGTTGGTCGGCATCGTTGGCACGA
Source organism: Nocardia sp. Marseille-Q1738 (assembly GCF_965283145.1). NCBI lineage: Bacteria > Bacillati > Actinomycetota > Actinomycetes > Mycobacteriales > Nocardiaceae > Nocardia > Nocardia sp. Marseille-Q1738. The sequence goes on from NZ_CBDIMS010000002.1 coordinate 812,528, forward strand.
TCTTCTCGGCAAGCATCCGTGCCAGTTGGCATGAATCAATCGATCCAGTATCTCGGTTCGAGGCCGGATTGAGGAGGTTGATGTCGAGACTGCCGCCCTTCATGGCGACGTTCACCGTGCACGCGTCCTTGATGTTGGGGCCGTCGAACTGACGAGTCGAGATCGCCTCGCGCCCAGCGATGGTGAACTCGGTCGCTTCGGGGAAGTGCCTGTCTCGTGTCATCTCGACGGTCAGGTTCGACGTGGTGATAGTGGCGAAGTAGCCATCAGTGCGTCCATATCGACACCCGCGCCATTTGATGCCACCGTTGGCACTTGAATTGGCCTCATCGCGGCGTCGGAGTTTCTCGGAGTCCAGGACGCTCTGCGGTATGTCCTTGCAAGTGTCATATGCGGTGGGTGCATCGGGGGCGATGCTGTGGTTCGGTTCGGGACTCCCGGTCGGCGTGGCATCGCCGTTGGTCGAGGAGTCGCAGCCTGCCAGCATGAGTGCGGCACCGACGGCGAAGATAGTCAGTCGCCGCGAACTCCGTCCTGATGTCATCGGTTCCCCTTGCACACCGGTGTTCTCCCTTCCCCTGGGGGGCCGGACCGGCTTCTCCGCCCCCCTCAGCGAATGTCGACGCTACCGGTGGGGTTCCTCAGGTGCAACCGATCGGACGTGCAGATGTATGGTCCTCGAGCGGCAAACTCGAGTCAGCAGCCGCGGAGCCTCCGGCGGCGGAGGCTCCAGGGCCGCGACCGAGCAGTTGGCCAGGAGCTATGGCAAGCGGAACTCGCCGCTAGATATGCTGGCAGTGAACGAGTCCCACTCGCTCGGTGGGAACACGAGATCCGGGCCAGTGGGATTCTTCGAGTCGCGCACACCTACGGAGCCGTCGCCAAGAAACGCGACCTCGACGCATTCCTTGTCCGAGCTGCTGTAGCTGCTCTTGAACCACGAGGCAGCGGATAGATCGGCGTTCACTCGGCGTACTCCTTTGCGATCTTGCGGAGGAGGGATCGGCTGTGCGCCTCATCAAGCGCCGATCGCTGAATATCGGCCCACGCTTGCCGGTATCCCCTTACCTCTTCGGGTTTCTCAAGATACAGGTCGCCGGTGAAGCCCTGCATGTAGATGATCGGCGGCTCGGTGAGATGTGCGGTCGGGTGCTTGGGGAACTCGAGCATCACGAACGGGCCGACCCGCAGGCCCGGATATGCCTCCGACTCGAGCGGAACCACCAACACCGAGATGTTCGGGTGTTCGCTGACTCTGGCCAGGTGCGCGACCTGATCTCCCATGACCGATGGTCCGCCGATCGGTCTACGCAACGCGGACTCATCGATGATCGCGTTGAGACTCAGCGGCTCTGAGTCGCTGTCCAAGCGGGCCTTTCGCCGGGTGAACACCTCGATGCGTCGTTCGACCTCCGGACCGGGCATCATGGGGTAGTCGACCCATATCAGTGCCCGCCGGTATTCGTTGGTTTGCAGCAGTCCGGGCAGAAGAGTCGTTTGGTAGGAGAAGACACGGCGGGCCGCTGCCTCCAATCCGACATAGTGGCTGAATCCCTTTGGGATGGCATCGTCGTAGTGGTACCACCACTCCGTGTGCTTGGTCTCCTCGGTCAGGGCGAGCAAGACGGCGGTCTGTTCGTCGGATGCGCCGTACAGCTTGCACAGCCGCTCGATGAGCAGCGGATGCAGCCGGACCAATTGTCCGGTCTCCATCCGCCAGAGGGTCTGCTTGCTCACACCGATCGCATCGCGGGCGAACTCGGCGCTGATGCCCGCGCTGATCCGCAGCGCCCGCAACTGACGGCCGAGCATGCGGCGGGGAAGGCTGGAACCTGTTGGAGTCACGACGAATTCCTTTCGTAGCCAAACTACTGGCCAGGTTGCTAACTGGAACCTTTTGGCGGGGATCCTTGGAACCTGGGCGGTTTCCGCCCGATTCCACAACTGATTACGTTCCCGCCCAGCAATATCCGGTGCTCTACTGAACGCGCCCGGTCCGAATCGAAGAAGTGCTGAAACCTTAACCGCGACAACGGTTCCAGGTCCAGCGATCGGGCATTTGCTCTTATCGGACCAATTGAATCGAGGCTGGCGAATGAACCATGCGGCATTCGCGGATACACCCGCGTCCCGCTGCGCGTTTTACCGCCGTACCTGCGGCCTGCCCGCCGGGATACACCCGGAGATCGGCCGGATCGTCGTGAAGGCGGGTGTGGTCGGCGGAATCACGATGCCCGACCGGCTGGGGCAGTGGGTGCGAGACGACATGCTTTTCCGAGGACACCCGCTGGGCCCGGTCGTCGCGCATATCCGTTCGCGCCGTTGGACTTTCCTGTGCCGTCCTGACCTTCCCGAGGACACGCGACTGTTCGCGGCCCTATTCCGGCTCGACGTGTCGGTCGTGCCATTCGGCAGCGAAATAGCGCTACCGTCGCCCGCCGACGCAAATGGCGGCTTTCGTCGCTGGGTGGTTGCACCCCGGGACACTTTCCGCCCATCCGCAGCGGTGATCGTGGACTGCGTACTGACCTGCGCGGGCCGGAGCATTGTCAACGAGCGTCAGCGAGTGCTCCAAGAAGACAGCGCGCAATCGAGCACGGCGGAGCGTCCCGGGGAGGCGCGACCGTGAGCACGCCTCAACGAGCGAACCGGGAACACAGTGCGCGGTCACGCCCAGCGGAGCTCAGCCCCAGCGAGGCGCGGCCGTGAACGATGTCTTGCCGACGAGAAGTCAACTGCTGCAAGCCTGCCGGGAAGGCGAGCCACCACCGGATCACCCGGTGCTGCTGCGCGCCCGCGCCCTGGCCGACCTGCACGCCCGCCGACTCGACGCGAACCAGGGTGCCGTGTCCGATATCGATGAATCCCGCGCCCGCCTGGTCCGGGACATCGACCGCTGGGCCGAGAGGCGCTTGCCCTCCGCCCGCGGCGGCGCCTACCTCCACACCGAATCCCTCGGCGCGGTGATCGACCGCTTGGCGCACCTCAGCGCCACCGCATACGCGGCCCTCGCCGCCGACGCGGAATGGGACCTCTGGTTCGCCTGGGAGCGCCTAGCCGAATTAGCCCTCGCCTACGAGGACCTCGCCACCGAACTCACCATCGGCCGCCGCCGCTTGCCCAATGCTTTCTGATCGAGGCCGCAGGTTTCCTTCCATTACTTCTCGGAAGAGGGCCTGCGGCTTCCCGGCCTACGGCAGTTCGGGTTCCTCGGGTCATAGATCGCCGCTTGCCGGGCTCCGGCCGGTCGAGACTGCGCCACGTGGCCCCTCGTTCACGGCCGAGCGGGCAGTCAGCGTGCATTGTCCGCGCTGGCGTGCACCCTTGACCAGGACTACCCGTGTAGCGGCCGGTTACTCCGTACTGCGGCGTCGGCATGTCGAGGGAACGATTCGACGCCAGCCCTTGGCGCTCAGTCCCGCCGCAAGGTGGCGGCGAGGTGGTGCTGCAACGGCTCGCCGACCGCCGCCATGCGCAGGGTGTAGTCGATGGTGTCGCCGGAGAGGTGGATGGAGCGGCCGAGGGCGGTCACCAGTTTCGCGGTGCTGCTGCGGCCGATGCCGGTGGAGTCCAGTTCGAGGCGCAGGGTGCCGTCGTCGATGGTGAGTGAGCCCTCGCAGATTTCGGTGATCCCGGTGGGATGGGCGAGGATCAGCTCGACGCGGTCGGGACGCGGGCAGCGCAGATAGCCGGTTTCGGCGTGCAGCGGCCTGCCGTCGTCGGTGGCGCGGGTCTTCTGCCGGTAGGTGAGGAAGGGGCGGCCGAGGTGGCCGAACCGGATTTCCTCGACGTAGCCGAAGGGCTGGATGGTCGGGTATTCACCCTGGCCATTGCCGCGCCAAATGCCGAGCAGTGGAGCGAGCGGGGCGATATCAGGATGCGGAGCAATGGAGGGCTGGGGTTCGACCACGGCGGACAGCCTAGACCCGTGCTTCGCGCGCCGTTCCGCTACTCCCGAAATTGACCCACGCTAAGGTTAGGTTCACCTTAGCGCCAGGTGGCGTGTTGCCGGAAAGGAAACAGAAAAGTTGAACGGACGTTGGAATGAGTCGCGGCGCGGTGGTGCGCCCCGGGCGTGGGGCAGAAGCGGTCTGCTGCGCGCGTCGGCGCTGGGCGCTGCGCTGGTCGTCGCGGCAGCCTGCTCGGACTCGAAGTCCGAGGAGGTGCCGGCTCTCGACGGCAACAAGTACGTCCAGACCAATCTCGCCGCCAACGACGCCGAGTACAAGGCGCAGTTCACCTTCCCCGAGCTGGTGAACGCGTGGGGTCTCGCCGACCGGCCCAAGGGTGCGGGCGGGCACTTCTGGGTCGGCGCGGGCGGCAAGTCGTTCCAGTTCGTCGGTGACGTCACCAAGTCGTCGGACGAGCAAGTGCGGAAACTCTTCCAGGACGGGCTGAAGATCGTCACCATCCCCGGCGCCGACGCCGACACCTCGGACAACAGCGTGGGCAAGACCACCGGCGTCGTGTTCAACCCGGCGCCGATCACCTCCGATCTGTTCGTCGTGCACGACCAGCCGGTCGAGGCGGAAGGCGGTCCGCTGAACGGCTCGGCGCGGTTCATCTTCGCCACCGACTCGGGCAAGATCTCGGCGTGGACCGAGCAGGGTTCCGAGGGCCGGATCGTGCGTCACGACGGCCCGGCCAACCTGCTCTTCGACGGCCAGCCGCAGGGCATGCAGTTCTTCGGGATCGCGCTGACGCCTTCGGGGGACAAGCTGCTCGCCGCCGATTTCGGCGCCGACCCGCAGGTCCGGACGTTCGACAAGAATTGGCAGTTGATTCCCACCACCGGCTTCGCCAACCCGTTCGCCACCGGTGACGCGATCGACCCGGCCGCGCCGGAGAAGGGGAAGAAGGTCAAGCCGGGTGACCCCGCGCCGTTCAACGTTTCGACGATCGGCAACCGCGTTTTCGTCGCCTACGCCACCACACAGCCGAACGAAGACGACGCGGCCGAATTCGATGCCGGCGAAGAGGATTCGCTGGACAAGGATCAGGAGCAGGCCGCGGGCGGCAAGCCGGACAAGGGCAAGCTCGCCGAGTTCGACGCCGACGGCAAGCTGGTGCGCATCCTCGATGACGGCAAGCGCCTGAACGCGCCGTGGGCGGTGACCGTCGCGCCGGAGGGTTTCGGCCCGCTCAGCGGCAAGTTGCTGGTCGGCAACTTCGGCGGCGCCGGACATGTGCTCGCCTACGACGACGCCACCGGCAAGTTCGCCGATTACCTGCGCGACGCCGACGGCAAGCCGGTGGCGATCGAAGGTCTGTGGGCGCTGATGTTCGGTAACGGCGAGAGCCTCGGCGACGCCGACTCGCTGTACTTCACCGCGGGACCCGACGATGAGAAGGACGGCCTGTTCGGCAAGCTCCGCTTGAAGTAGATCCCCGTCGCAGCGGCCCGCGTCATTCGGCGCGGGCCGCTGCTGCGTTATCGCCCCCCGTCGGTGCCGACGCCCGGCGTTCGGTGCGCCGCTCCCGAATAGCTGCTTCGACCTCCTCCACGGCAGTGCGAATGGTGGCGCCGTAGCCGTCGTCGGCGAGGGTATGCACATGGGCGCGGGCGGCGTCGATCTCGCGCTGCGCGGCCGCGAACGAGCCGAGCCTGCGGTAGTCGTCGGCGAGGTTCAGATGCAGTGACGGGTAGAAGCCCGCCACCCGCAGTGATGCGTCATAGGTCTGGGTGCGATCGTCCGAGAGGCTATCGGCGGCGTCCAGTGCCCGGATATCCCAGGTGAGCGCCTCGGCGGCATCGTCGTACAGGTCGGCCAGGTAGTGGGCGAGAGCACAGCGATGCAGCGGATCGCCCTGCGGCCCGAGCGAGGACCACAGGGCGAGCAGAGCGTCGCGCGCGTCATCCGGACGGCCGTCGCGACCGAGCGCGACCGCGTCGGTGATGGTGGCCATGGTCTGGTCTGGGGTGGTCATCGGTCTCCTGAGGGTGGGCGGATGGAGTGGGTCGAGTCGGTGCGGTCGTCAACGATCTGTGGGGCGGACGATCGCGCTTCGGCGGCTTCGCGACCGAGCGGACCGCGGGGCGCTGCGTCTTGCTGGGCATGAGTAGGTGCTGAAATCGCTGGTGGCGGTACATCGTCCGATCGGATGGTGGGTATCGATCGGCGGCGTCCGGGCTGGGTGGAGGTGGGCAGCCATGCGCTCGTAGGCGGCTTGGGCACTGGTCCTATGGGCGTCGTCCCGCGTAGTCGTGGTTGTCGGCGGATCGTGTGGGCATTGTCAGCGTGGTGAGGTCGCCGTCGGTGGCGGATCGCAGGACCACCGGCTGATCCGTACCGGTGATATCGAGCATGAGGTCGGGTCCGAGCGCGGTATGCACGGCGGGCAGCAGGGTCGCGGGGTCGAACGACAGGGTGATGGCGGAACCCGTGACGGTAGCGGGAAGACGGTGCGCTTCGTAGCCGGCCGACACTCGGACGCCGGTTGAGTCGATGACGAATCGCACTGTTGCAGTGGCCGTTTCGAGCAGAGACAGCAAGCAGCCGCGGGCGGCGATCACCCTGGTGCGGGCCGGTCCGAGCCCGGACAGCACGACGCGGTGATCTGGGAAGGGCTCATCGATGACGGCGGACCGATGCTCGGTGCCGTCCCCAGCCATGACCAAACCGTCTTCGGTCGGAGTCGCGACGACCTCGTCCACGGTGCGCAACCAGGCGGTGATCGAGCCGAGGCCGTCAAGGTCGAGCACTCGGGACCAGTCGCCGCCGTGCTGCCTGTTCGCCACCACGGTGCGGGTGGATAGGCGGTAGCGATCGGTTGCCGTGAGAGTCAGCGCGTTTCCGCTCGCTTCCAGCAGAACTCCTGCCAGCACCGGGATCTCGCGGGTGCGTGCCGCGGCGGCGTGGACCTGCTCGAGGGCCTGGGCCAGGACGGCCGCGGAGACCGCCACGTGCGGCCCGAGTGACCGCATGACCATCGTGGCGACGCGGGCGGCCTCGCCGGCCCGCCGCGCGAGCTCGTCCACGTGACGGTCGAGCAGGTCCCGCGCCAGCCCGGTGTCGCCGGAGAGAATCTCCGCGATCGTCTCCAGCGGCAGGTCGATCGCGCGCAGCTGCCGGATGAGGGTCGCCCGCTCGCGGTGCGTCTCGGTGTAATAGCGGTATCCGGTCCGCGGGTCGACCCGAGCGGGGACGAGCAGCCCGCAGTCGTCGTAGAACCGCAGCGCGCTCGCGGTGAGCCCGCTTGCCCGTGCCAGCACGCCGATCGTGATCAACCCTGCCGATTCCGAACTCGCCACCCGGCCATCATGGAGCCTCAACCAACTCGAAGGTCAAACGTGAACTTCTCGCCCGGCCGGTGCGGGTTGTTCAGTTCGCCTGCGGGTCGGTCGGGGTTACGCGCCAGCGGCGGGACCAGTCCCAGATCGGGCGCAGTGCCGCGCCGAGTTCGATGCCCGCGGTGGTCAATTCGTATGACTTGTCGGGGTTCTTCGCGATCAGGCCCGCGGCTTGCAGGTGTTGCAGTCGCACCGAGAGCATGCTCGACGAGCAGTTGCCCATGCGGCGGCGCAGTTCGAGGAAGCCGAGGCGGTCGGGTTCCAGCATAGTGGTTCTGAAATAGAAGCATGGGCCGGGCTTCTCCTGGCGCGATCGAAAGGGTGACGGTGGACGACACGACCGGACGGCGAATCGTCCTGATCACGGGCTCATCCCGTGGTATCGGCGCGGAGACCGCACAAGTGCTCGCGGCGCGCGGCGACCATGTGGTGATCAACTACCGGGAGAAGGCCCGGCGGGCCGAGCGTCTGGCCGACTCGATCCGGCAGGCGGGCGGCAGTGCGTCGACGGCGGGCGCCGACATCGCCGACGCGGACTCCGCCGGCGCGCTGATCGCGGGAATCGCCGAGGAGTTCGGTCGCCTCGACGTGCTGGTGCTCAACGCCTCCGGCGGTCTCGAACTGCACGCGGGGCCCGGCTACGCGATGACGCTCAACCGCGACGCGCAGGAACGGCTGGTACGACTCGCCGTGCCGCACATGCCGTCCGGCTCTCGGATCGTCTTCGTGACCAGCCATCAGGCACACTTCCACGGCCGCAAGCCGGTCCCCGCGGATTACGAGCCGATCGCCGCGAGCAAACGCGCGGGCGAGGACGCACTACGCGCCATGATCCCCGAACTCAGCGCCCGCGGCGTCACCTTGCACGTCGTCTCCGGCGACATGATCGACGGCACGATCATCGTCCAGCTTCTGGAACGCCGAAATCCCGACGCAGTCGCCGCGCGTCGCGACCAGGGCACACTTCCCACGGTCACCGAGTTCGCCACCGCCGTCGCCCTGGCCACGACCGGTACGGCCGATTCGGGAAACACCACCTACATCGGCGGTCGGGACTATCTCGACGAGCGAGAACCCATCTCCTGAAACGGCTGGGCAGGCTGCGCCGAAGGGCCGGGTCTATGTGCCGTGAGCCGCTCGAACGACGGGCCGAACGCTGCGAGTTACTACCGCTGGGAATATCCGATACTCAGTGCATAGAGGGTATGCCGCCACGGCGTCCGGCGGTCCTGGGCGAGTGAGGTTACGGATGCTGTTTGTCGGCGCACGGAGACCGGCTGTGTGGGCCGCACCGGGTGGAGGGCGTGCATGACGACAACCTTCCAAGACATAGAGATCAATCTCGACCCTCCCGCCTACGCCAGCGGCGGTCTCACAGCTGTCGTCGAGGCGGCGGAAGAATACATGCAGCGTTCGATTGTGCTGTTCGCGTCCGGCTTCGACGGCGGACAGCCGGACATGATCGCTTGGCTGGCAGGGAACAAGCTGCTCAGCAAGGAAGGGCACGAGCTCACCAAGGACGGTGCTCAGCAGCTCGACTCGCCATCGTCGGTAATGACCGACAACTACGGCAGCAGGCGCGGCGAGATCGAGGAGAGGGCTGAGCAACTGCGAACGTATAACGACACTGTCAATGCAAGCGCTATCGCGAGCTTCGACACGTCGAACAAGGCGTTCCAGGACGTGCTGGGGATCGTGGACGGGCTCAAAGCCGAGCTGAGCGGGGCACATCCAACGATCCAGTTGCCCGATGGCAGCGTGCACCTGACCGCCGCCGAGGAAGTCCGGTTGCTGCGCCTGATCCTGGAGGCCGTGGACCGTGTGCACGACAGGATCGAGGACGCGGACAGCGGCATGCAAAGGGACGCCAAGAATATCTACGAGTTGATGCCGGACCTGCCTCGCAACCCGTACGGTAACGCGCCGGATGTCGGGCGCCTGAGTCCGTGGGCGCCGACCGCGAGCAGCGCGACTTGGGCCCCCGGTAACGGAACTCGGGACGATATCGTCGCGAAGGCGCAGGAGCAGCTGAGACTCGGTGTTTCCGAAAGCGGCGGCAACAATGTCCCGATGTTCCGCGGCCCGGACGGCAAACTCTACAAGGCCCCCTACAACATCAACGACGCATGGTGCGCGGCCTTCTCCACCTGGGTGTGGGATCAGGCCGGTTACAACGTCGACTGGAGCAACAAGAATTACGTTCCCGCCATCTGGAGCGACGCCAAACACTTGGGTTTGGCGGCGAATATATCGAATGCCCAAAAAGGGGACATGATCATCTTCGACTGGGAGGGCGATGGAACCCCGGACCATGTGGGAATCGTGGAATCCGTGGACCCCAGAACCGGCCGAATCAACACCATCGAAGGCAATTCCAGTGATCGCCTGCAGACCCAGAGTTATGCCATGAACGCAGGAGCGCTCGTCGGCGTCGTCAAGCCGCCACAGTCCTAGGACACGATGGCATCCTGACGGTTCCGCCCAGCCCGTCCCCGCCTGCGTCGCACCAGAAAACCGTGCATCCCTGGGTTCGGTGCTTGCCGAACCCAGGGATCACACTCTTACGCCATGGAATGCTGCCTATTTCTGCCCGCTGGTCGTACTGCTCTGCCCGGCCAGCTGACGTGTCAGGTCGAGCAGTTCACGTTGTTCCGCAGCGGTGAGCGGCTCGGGGAAGTGCCCCGATGATTCCGTCTCGACCCGCTGCCGTCCCTCAGCGCGAGCAGACATCGTGCCGTTGACGAGGCCCCGCTGCCCGGCGGCACTTGCGAGGGCGTACTCCTCGACCGGCCGCATCCGGCGGATCTCCGCAGGGTCGATGAGGCTTCGGACCTGCTCGGGTTCGCGTCCACACTTCCGGATGAGTTGATGGAGATCGCCGTCGAATTTATCGACACAGCAGGTGTGCTGAGTGCCGACCACGGCGTCCGACGCGAACTGCAGGATCGTTGGCTTCCGGCCTGACATCGGTTTCCAGCCGGCCTGGAAGTCGGTCACCCCTTGGTACTGGTCCTTGAAGGGACGAGGTGCGCCCGATCCGGTGTAGTTGCTGTTCCAGATGTCGTAATTTCCGGTGAGTTCATTGTCGTAGAGCCACTTCGGCGCATAGGCGATCACGTAGCCGGTGGCGTTCTGCTGGGTCATGCGCTCCTTCAGCAACTCGACGACCTGGCGTATCTCCTCCGGGTTCGGCGGGCGAGGCATCGGTGCGGATTTTTCGGCGTCGATCTGCCAGATCCATGGCACATCTTTCCACCATGGTGTTCTCTCATCGACGTAGTCCATCCAGAAGTCGACCTGCTGCTCGATGTTGTTGGGCCACAAGAAGTGATACGCGCCGAGCACCGGGATTTCCGCGCCGCGTGCCCTTTCCAGTGCTTCCTGGAAGTGCGCCGCGCGCCAGGTCTTGCCTTCGGTCGATTTGTGGACGAAAAACGAGATGCCATCTCGTTTGGCCGCGACAAGATTCATGGGGCCGCGGTCCCAATCGTAGTCCGAGGCATCCCATCCCCAGACCGGAGTCGTGTTGGCCACGCCGGTCCCCAGCGGCGCTGGTTGGGTCGTGGTGGGATGGACTCGATCGGGGGCGGTTTGGCCCACCCGCTGCTCCATGGCGGTCATCAAGGCCGCTGACGTCGCCCAGTGGATATGATCGAAGTGTCCGATCGCCCCCGGGCCGCCGTACACGCCTCCGCCCGGATCCCTTCTTTGGTTCTTGACGTAGAACCCGTCATCGTCGTTGAACGGCGTCGAGTGAATGAGCTCCACGGTGAAGTCCGCGTAATTGTCGTAGAGCCACTTGGCGAAGTTACGCATCTTGACCGAACCCGCCGGGTATCCTCCGGCACCGATATCCAGGGCGGCAGTCGGCGAGCCGTCGTAGGTCAAGCCGTAGTGGTGTGAAACGGCGCCATGGTCGCCGTCTATCGCGCTGGTGATGTAGATCTCGTCAGCGTTCGGGTAGGACTCCAGGAACTTCGCCATCCGTTTTCCGAGTGGTCCGGTAACGACGTTCCTCCACTGCGTAACAGCCATGCTGAGCCTCCTGACTACGGGAGTTTCGGGGTTGAGTTCAGCCGGTATCGGAACGTTCGACAGCAGCAGCAGTTGTGTGGCCACGGGCTCGGGTACCCGAGTCGTCAGATCTCTTCCCCGAGGTGCCGGGCGGCCGCAATCGCATTACCGCGCCGTGTAGTCCCCGGGCTGCGGTTCTCAGCTCAGATGCGAAGTGATGAGGGGATCGACAGACCACATGAACCAGTTCGTCCCCTGCCCAGGGCATGTTCTGATTTGTGACGTCTCACAGGCTCGGTGCCTCCTGGACTACCTCGTCCAGCATTTGCGGCCCCTCGGGAATGCCTTCCGCTGACGATCTTCGTATCGTGACCGCGGTTGAGGGGTGACTCTGGGTCGTACCGGCCGGATTGCGGATCGCGCTCTCTATTGTAGGTGACCCGCACGCGCGCCGCGCTTTGTTGAGACAAGATGTGGAACTGCCGCTGAAGTGCCCGTTCATCTTCCACAGCCGCTATGCGTGCGGAGGCGGCTCTGGCTGTCACGTGACAGGGCCGAATAGGAAAACCCGCCACGCTTTGAGAGGAACGATTCCAGGGCTAATTCGGTAGCGTCCGAGGAGGTGCCCCCGGACCATGGTGGGATGCTGGACTACGAGGACACTGCCTGCCGGATCGGTTGGACGGAGTTGCCGGACGCCGTACGGGCGGGCATCGAGCGAGTGGTCGGGGACGCGGTGTGTGCGGCCGTGGATCAGCGGGGTGGGTTCAGTCATGGTGTGGCATCGCGAGTGAGGACGGCGGGTGGCGCCGCCGTGTTCGTGAAAGCGATCGAGGCGCAGGATGGGCTGGCGCCCGCGTATCGGGCGGAGGCCCGGGTCGCCGGGCGGCTGCCCGCGACGGCGCCCGCGCCGCGGTGCCGGTTCGCCGAGGACATCGAGGGCTGGTTCGTCGCCGGGTTCGACGATGTGGCGGGGGTGTCTCCGCGGTTGAGTGATCCGCGGGAGTTGCGGGACACCCTCGATCTGGTGACGCGGTTGGCCACGGAGTTGACGCCGAGTCCAGTGCCGGATGTGCCGACCATCGCCGAGGCCTATGGGCCGGTGCTGGTCGGCTGGCGGGCGTTCGCGGCGGAGGGGCCGCCACCGGATCTGGACGGTTGGTCCGTCCGGCACCTGGCGGCGTTGGCCGAGCTGGAAGCGACGTGGTCGGCGCATGCGGGAGGAGATACGTTGCTCCACACCGATCTTCGCCCTGACAACATGCTGCGGCGGGCGGACGGGGTGGTGCTGGCGGTCGACTGGGCGTGGGCCTGCCGGGGCGCCGCTTGGATCGACCTGGTGGCTCTCGCTCCGTCGATCGCGGCCGCCGGTGTGGATCCGGAGCCGATTATCGCCACGCATCCGGTGACTCGCGACGCCGATCGGGAGGCGGTCGACGCCTTCGTCTGCGCGCTCGCCGGTTATTGGGCGGCCGCCTGCCGCAAGCCGGGGCCGCCGCGTTCGCCGCACCTGCGCGCCCATCAAGCGGCATTTGCCCGACTCGCCGGAGATTGGCTGGCGTGTCGACTCGGCTGCGAATAGGCGCCGAAAAATCGGATCTGTCTTCGAGAAAGACGAGGTCACTGGATGTTTGCCACGGCTTGCGGCTTGCGATCGGGTGCCGGAAGTCCGGTCGATGGGCGTGTCGTGTGGGCGGAACCGCGTGAAATGGACGCGGAGGAGGCAGGTCTGGGTCACGCTAGGCACATGTGGATGTTCGGGCAGTGCCGGAACACCGGCGTGACAAGGCATCGAGAACGCGATCGCAACGCGTCCGCCCTGGTCGGAATGGGGGTGCTGAGGGTGAATCAGACGTCCGACGATCGGGCGATTCCCGGAAAAGAACTGCTGCTGGCGGCATTTCGCGGCCTGCCGCACATAGACCACCCGATGCTGGAGGCGGCTGGAGAATTGGCTCAGCTGCACCAGACTCGCGAACGCACTCCGCACAGCCGGTGCGACAAACTCGACCGGCGACGAGCGCAGTTGGTGCGCGGGATCGACCGCTGGGTCACGTTGGCGGCGCCGATACCGCGTCCCGCCGCGCCCGAACACACCGAGACCGTGGGCAGAATGGTGGACCGGCTGGCCATGCTCGCCGCGCAGGCGTTCATCGCCCTCGCCCACGCGCCCGACGCTGTCTTCTACGACGCCTGGATCCGCGTCGACGAATTGGCCGACGGCTACCAGGATCTCATCGATGACCTGCGCACCGGGGCCAGGCGACTACCCGAGGCGCACTACGACCGGTGGTAGCTACTTGCCCCGACCGAACAGCCGGAACGACCGAGAGCGCCGTCGCGGCAACGTCGCGTAGACCATGGTCATGTCGGCGAACACTTCCGCTTCCCGCTCGCGGTCGGCTCCGAATTCGGCACGGCCGAGCACATGTTCGATGGAGTGCGGCGAGATCGAGGGCAGGATGACGGCCAGCGAGGGCGGCAGCGAATCGACGCGCTCCGCGTCCTTGTGATGCCCGAGTAGCATGTGACCGATTTCGTGCAGGATGACGTGATCGGCGTTGCGGCCGGTCGCCGCGGCGTCGTACACGACGATGTCGTCGTGCTTGCGCGCTACCCATAGGCCGCCGCCGCCACAGCCCGTGTCGGCCAGCATCGCCTTCGGAACGGGGTGCAGGCTGATCGAGCGGCCGCGGTGCGCGGCCACCGCGGCCAAATAGACGGTCAGGTTCCACGGGTTGGGCAGCGGCACGCTTCGAGTCGCGTCACCTAAGCGCGCTTCCATGCTGGTCATCGGCGCCAACCTTACCTACATCGCAGCCACTAGTCATCCGCAGAACCGGACATACCGGCGGCAGGTAATCGGCTGCCGGAGCGCGCGATCGGTCACTTCGCGGGCGGCTCGGTGTCCAGGGGTTGTGCCCGCATGGCGCGGATGGCCAGGTAGTTCAGGCCCCACAGTGCGACGCCGATGGCCAGCAGCACGCCCGCGATGGCGTACTGCGCCGGATTGCGGTCGGTGAAAGGTGTGACGAGGAAGCCACAGCTCAGCGCCCCCAGGATCGGCAGCGGCGTCGGCGTGTGGAAGTGCTTGTGGGCCACCTGGTCTCGCCGCAGCACCAGCACGGCCACGTTCACCACGGTGAACACCGCCAGCAGCAGCAGTGCGGTAGTGCCGCCGAGCTCGGGCACCTCACCGACGAACAGGATGAGTCCGAGCGCCAGCAGCGTGGTGAAAACGATGGCGTTGTACGGTGTTCGGCGCCGCTCGCCCACGTGGCCGAACGGCCGCGGCAGCACATTCTGCCTGGCCATGCCGTAGATCAGGCGGCTGGCCATCAGCATGTTGATCAGCGCCGAGTTGGCGACCGCGAACATGGTGATGTAGGCGAAGACGTGCGTCGGGAAGCCGGGCGCACCGACCTCGACCACCTTCAGCAGTGGCGTATCGCCTTGGCCGAGCTCGGTGGCGGGGACGAGCGCGATCGCGCTGATGGAGACCAGCACGTAGATGAGACCCGTGATGAGCAGCCCGGCGAGCAGAACCTTCGGGAAGATCCGGCTCGGCTCCTTGCACTCCTCGGCCATGTTCACCGAGTCCTCGAACCCGACCATGGCGTAGAACGCGAGCGTGGTGGCCACGATGACGCCGCCAACCGCGGTGCGCTCACTGGTGTCGAATTCCACGATGCGGGAGAAATCGCCGTCGCCGAAGCCGAGCGCCCAGCAGCCGATGGCGATGACGATCAGCAGGCCGGTCAGCTCCACGCACGTGAGCACCACGTTGAGCTTCACGCCCTCGCTCACCCCGCGCAGGTTCACCGCCGCCACCACCGCCATGAACGCCAGCGCGATCACCGTCACCGCGATGCCGTTGCCGATATCCAGGTCGAAGGCTTCGGCGAAGTTGGCCGCGAAGGCTCGCGAGGCGGTGGAGGCGGAGGTGATCCCGGAGCTCATCACCGCGAAGGCGACCATGAAGGTGAGGAAATGGATGCCGAAAGCCTTGTGCGTGTACAGCGCGGCCCCCGCGGCGTGCGGGTACTTGGTGACCAGCTCGAGATAGCTGAAACCGGTGATGAGCGCGACCAGGAACGCGACGAGGAACGGCACCCACACGGCGCCGCCCACTTCGTTGGCCACCTTGCCGGTGAGCGCGTAGATACCGGTGCCCAGAATGTCACCGACGACGAACAGCAGCAGCAACCCCGGCCCCATCACCCGTTTCAGTTCGGGCTCGGAGTGGGCTGGCGGATTCACGGTGACGTCGGACATGCGTCCTCCCCTCGGCAGTAAGGCCGAGAGTACCCATTCGCCGGGGAAATAGTCGCTAACCGGGGCCGTTCACCCAGGGACGAACACGGCGGGATGTCGGGTCGGCCAGCGGGTCGCTCAGTCCATCCGGCGTGCGGCCTCCACGATCATGGCCGCGGAGTCGCGCGGGCTCAACGCCATGGCGCGCAGCTGGTCGAAGATGACGCCGAAACGCCGGATCTCGTTGTGGCCCTCGATGAGTTCGTCACCCGCGATGCCCTCGACATAGACCAGTTCGGGGTCGGCGGGATCGGGGAAATCCAGCAGCGTGAACGGGCCGGCCATGCCCGGATGCGCGCCCGCGTCGAACGGCAGGATCTGCAGGATCACGTTCTTTCGCTTGGTCTCCAGCAGCAGCCGCTCGAGCTGGCCGCGCATCACCGAGGGGCCGCCGACCGTGCGCCGGATCGCGGCCTCGTCCATCACCACCCACAGCTCGAGCGGCTCCTCCTTGGAGAGGTTGGCGGCGCGATCCATCCTGGCCTTCGCCCTGCTCTCCATCACCGACGCCTCCAGCTTCGGCATCGAGGTGTCGATCACCGCCGTCGCGTACTCGTAGGTCTGCAAAAGCCCTGGGATGATCGAGGTTTGGTAGTGGCGGGCAGACAGCGCCTCGGACTCGAAGTTGATGTAGGCGGCGTACACCTCCGACACGCTGCCCTCGTAGGCGCGCGACATGCCGGGCTTCAACGCGTCCGATAGCAATTCCAGGGCGTCTTCGCGAGAATCGTCGCCGATCTGGTAGAGGTCGAGCATCGCCATGAGGGTGCGGCGCTGCGGGCGGGCCTGCGCGGTCTCGATCCGGTACAGCGTGGTGACGTTGATCCCGGTCTTCGCGCTGACCTCTTCCTTGCTGAGCTGGGCGTTTTCGCGCATCTCGTGCAGCATTGCCGCCAGACGTCGCAACCGGACGGTCAGTACGGTGCGCTTGCCTGCCATCAGAACAACCCTTTCGGTCTTGCGCACTTGCTGGAACGCGTTACGGCGTCCTCACGTGAATACGGCTCTCATGCAGCGGATCTGCAATGAAAGCGGGACACAGCAACAGAGACTACCTCCAGTGATCCGCATTATGGTCAGTGTTTTTCGGGACGCGGACGATTGCGGGGAAGCCCGGGGGCAAACCAGGCCCGAGGGTAGGCCGCACCGCGGTACC
The DNA here is from genome assembly GCF_965283145.1 of Nocardia sp. Marseille-Q1738. Classification (NCBI taxonomy): domain Bacteria; kingdom Bacillati; phylum Actinomycetota; class Actinomycetes; order Mycobacteriales; family Nocardiaceae; genus Nocardia; species Nocardia sp. Marseille-Q1738. Next base: position 829,303 of record NZ_CBDIMS010000002.1, read on the forward strand.
AATACTCGCGGGATGGCCGGCGCCGCTCTTCCCATGATGGGGAATGCTGCCATCTGCGGGCTCGGGAGCTGGGTATCGGCCGTTGCCCGGTTCGGGGAGCGGGAGCGGGAGCGGGCGGTACGTAGCCGGCGAATGGCGCGCTGTCGTGACGGGAGTGGCGTGTGACGGTGATCCGCGTCGGTCGCGGGTTCTCCCGTGGGTGCCCAGTCCTCCACGGCCGACATCGAAGACCGCATTCGCGACCGGGGGTAGCGCGGCGGCAGTGGGCGTGGCGGCCGGTCCGGCAGTGCGTCACGGCGCTGCGCCGGTTGCACGGCATCTGCTGGCCGGTGTTGCGGACAGCCGTATCGGATGCCGTGCGACCTGTCTGTTGCGGATGGATTGCCGGATCGATCGCAGTATGTCGAATGCCCTAGTTTTCTGCGGAAATGCTCGCACACCTGGTGGATGCTGAAAGTTTGCTACAGTTCGATTTCGGATTGTGTTCCGCGCTGATACGGGACCGGGACGGTTGGATAATGACCCGCGTGACGAGGATGGATGACCTCGCGCTGACAAGCGCCTCCGCGGTCGAGAGCGTCGTCGCTGGCACGCCGCAGAGCGTGGGTAGCTTCCGTTTCTGGTTCGACGATCAGCGATGGGAATGGTCGGATGGCCTCGCGGCTCTCTACGGCTACGCCGCCGGGAGCACGCAGCCGAGCACCGAACTGCTGCTGGCGCACAAGCATCCCGACGACCGCGCGCTGGTCGCCCGGTTCATCGACGCCGCCATGCGTTCCGCGGAGCCGTTCTGCGGCCGCCATCGCGTCATCGATACCTCCGGGCGGATCCATCACGTGCTCGTCGTCGCCGACCGAATGCTCGACGACCGGGGCCTGGTGATCGGCACGAGCGGCTATTTCATCGACGTGTCCGAGACCCTCGAGGAGAACCGGCAGGAGGTCCTCGACGGCACCCTGCCCGAGCTCGTCGAATCACGGGCGGTGATCGAACAGGCCAAAGGGGTGCTCATGGTGGTCTACGGCATCAACGCAGAACAGGCGTTCCGGGTGCTGCAATGGCGTTCCCAGGAGACCAACGTCAAGCTGCGCACGCTGGCGCAGCGGCTGGTCACCGAGATTCCCGCCATCGGTGGCGGTCCGGCCTCGCAACGAGCCCGCTTCGACCATCTGCTGCTGACCATGCACGGCGACGTCATGGCGGCGGAGTGAGTGACTTTTGGTCATTCGACCAGTCCCACGGGTGGTAAGCCGAGAGAATTTAGGCGAAGTAACCATTGTGGAGACGGAGTCGTCGTGGTCGGTGAGTACACATCGGCGCTCGAGCGGGACATCGTGAATATGCGCGTGCAGCACGAGGAGTTGCTGCGGGCGGGGCGGCAGTGGTCGTTGCGCGCGATGTTCAGCACGCCCGACTGGGACATACTCGACTACTGCCGCGACTTCCGGCCGAACCGGTTCGGGGCGCAGGCCTGTGCGGCGGTCGAACGATTCTGCCGGGCCCATGCGATCTGGCTCGATCCCGGCGGCAAGCACTACAACAGCATGACGCCGTATCTGCACCCCGGCGCCATCAGCGTCGAGCGAATGACGATCATCGGCCTCTATAACGCAATCCTGTTCTGGCTCAACGACACTGTGGGCCGGGAGAAGTTCGGGCACCTGGACCACGACGAGCAGCGACGGGCGCGCGCCGCGGTCGATCGGTTGTGCTCGCTGTTGCGCACATGCTCGGCGCCGGGCGATCCGACCCCGCTGGAGGCCGCGACGTCGGCCTTCCTCACCATGCTGTCCGCCCTCGCCGATCCGGCCTGGCTCGATCGGTTCGTCGACGCCACCATCGATCATCTGCGGCCCGCGATCCAGGACCAGAATGCCCGCACCCGCGGCGAACTGCTCAGCGTCGCGGAGTACATCGACCTGCGGGCCCGGGTATCGGGCATGTATCCGGCCATCGCCCTGTGCGAATTCGGTCGCGACGACTACCTGCCCTGGGACCGGATCCGGCGCGCGGGGCTCGACGGGGACCTGCGCCGGTTGAGGGTGCTGACCGTCGAGGTCGGGGCGTTGATGAACGACGTGTTCTCTTTCGAAAAGGAGTGCATCGTCGATCTCGCGGACTTCAACCTGATCCCGGTGGTCCTGCTGAACCATCCCGGGTGGTCTTTGGCGGACGCCGTGCACGGCGCCACCGAGATCGTTCGGGCGCGGCTCACGGAATTCCGGCAGGTTGGTGCGGCCACTGCCGAACGATGCGATCTCGTGGGAGCGGATGATGCCGCTCTGGCGGCCACCGTCTCGACCCACATCGCCGATCTGATCGCCTGTGTCCAGGCGACCTGGGCCTGGCAGATCACGACGTTGCGCTATAAAGGCGCCTCGATATTCACTGAGAACGGCACGGGTTAGTACCGCGCATCATCACCAGCAGTGGGAATGCGCTCCCAGCGGGAGTACTCGACGGTATCGAACATATGTGGATACGATGCGTCGGGGGCTATCTCCGGCCTGAATGGTGAGGGGGTTGCGGTGGAACAGATCGAATTCGCCAGGCTGGCGAACTCGTGGTGGCAGGCATTGCGGGCCGTCACCGGTGAGTCCGTGTCCGTGCCCGCCCCCGAGGTCCTGCTACTCGGCCTGGTCGAGGAGCTGGTTTCCGGCCTCGAAGCCGAACCTTTCGACGCCGGTGTGGGTGCCCGCGTGGGCGCCGAGCTGGCCGCCGCCGGGGTGATCGCGCCCGCCGTACCCAGTGTGTCCGCCGAGGTGTTGTTCGAATTGGCCGAACGCGCCGCGCACCCGAGCAGCGGCCGACGGCTCGCGGCGCTGCTCGCCGCGGTGGGGCAGGGGTACGAAGCGCACCTGCGCCCGCACGAGCAGGGGCACCCGGACGCGCTGGGTGACGCGACTCGAGCGGCCGACGAGCGGTTCCGCGTCGTCTTCGACAACGCCGCGATCGCCATCGCCATCGGCGACACCGACGGGACGCTGCTGGACGCCAACCGCGGCCTGGCCGACATGATCGGAGTCCCGGTCGAAGCCCTGCGCGGGGTGTCGGTCTACGACTTCGCGCACCCCAGTGACCGCGACGGCATCCGCACGCTGGTCTATGAGCAGCTGGTCCCGGCCGGGCACGGCACCGTGAAACTGGAGCAGCGGATTCGTCGCGCCGACGACAGTTACGGGTGGGCGGCGTTCGCCATCACGTTCGTCAAGGGCGTGGACGGGCAGAGCGACTATCTGCTCGCGGTCGGCGAAGACGTGACCGAGCAGCACCGGATGCGCGAAGAGCTGCATCGGCAGGCCCGCCACGACCCGCTCACCGGGCTGCCCAACCGGCGGCATCTCGTCGAACGGATCGACGAGATGATCGCGGGCGCCAGCAATGGCGACCGCGCGGGGTTGTGTTTCGTCGACATCGATCGCTTCAAGCACGTCAACGATCGCTACGGCCACGGAACGGGCGATCAGATCCTTACCGCGATCGCCGCGCGTTTGCAGGACAGCGTGCGTGGCTCGGGTTGCCTGATCGCACGCATCGGCGGTGACGAGTTCGTCGCGCTGATCCCGCCGCCCGCCAGCGACCACCGGGTGGCCGCCGTGGCGAACAGCCTGCTCGAGGCGTTGGTCGATCCGATCACCGCGGGCGACCGGCGGCTACGCATGTCCATCAGCATCGGCGCGGTCGTCACCGCGGTCGCGGGCGCGGACGCCGAATCGCTGCTCGATGCCGCCGACACCGGCCTCTACCGCGCCAAAGCCGACGGCAAGGGCCGGTGGGTGCTGCACATCCTCGACACGGATACCTCTCGCGGACCGCAGCCTGTGCTGTGAACCGTGCGGAAAGTTATCCTCCGGCAAGGTCTTTCAGCGTTCCAGCAACCGGTGCAGGAAGGCTGGCGGGACGATCGGCCATTCGTCTTTCCAGAGTCCTTCGCGCAGGTCGTAATTCAGGGTGTGCAGCAGTGACGTGATCCAGGTGCCTTCGTCGAGCAGCGGCCGGATGAGGCCCACGTCGGCGTGCTTGGCCACCACCGGCACCAGGGCACCCTTCGCGGCGTCGGTCTTCCCCGCCGCCGCGAGGCACGAGGCGAGCAGCAGCTGTGCCTGCGCCGCGGCCCGTGGGCGTCGCGCGGTGTCGATGGCATCGCGTAACTGCTGGGCGCGTGCGACCGCGGCGGCCGCCCGTTTCGCGGCACCCGACCGCAGCAGCATCCGGATCGCGGACTCCTCGCGCATTTCCGCGGTGATCGTCGCGATCCCGTCTACGCCGGACGGCGGTTCGGTGACGTAACTCGCGGTGAGTCCGAGCCGGACCTGCTCGTTGGCGATCCGGGTGGCCAGCCGCGGCAGCTTCAGGGCGCGCGCGGCCTCGGCGCCTTCGTCCAGGCGGCGCGCGGCGGCCGCGAGGTCACCGCGCAGAGCCTTGATGCGGGCGCCGGTGGCGTAGGCGGCCATCATGAATTCGACCGGCCCGCCCTCGGTGCCGAGCCGCCCCGCCTCGTCCAGCAGCCGTTCCGCGGCGGCGAGCTGGTCGCGTTCGTAGAGCAGTTCGCCCAGCAGAGCGCCGGCCAACCGCGCGGCGTAGGACTGCGGGCCCGACGAGGTGGTGGCGATGTGCAGAGCGGTCCGGAAACTGCGTTCCGCCGCGGCGATATCGAGCTGCTCCCGCGCCGCGATGCCGACCAGGCTGTTGCTGTACATCAGGCTGAACGTGTTGCGGGTTTCCCGGTAGTACGGGGCCGCCCAGTCGTGCCATTCGCGCGCTCGGTCGTAGTCGAACCGGCAGCTCGCGGAGAACGCGGCGAGGTTCGCGGCGGCGCCGAGCGCCCACGGCCCCAGCGTGTCGGCCCGGTCCAGGCACGCGGCGACCACGGCGTCCACGCCTTCCGGGCGGTCGGCGAACACGTGCTCCACGCCCTCGATGAGGTCGGCCTCGACCGCGACATCGGGGTCGGGCTCCGGAGACTTCTCCAGTGACGCCCGGACCAGTCGCAACGCGGCGTGCAGGTCGGTGGTCCGACGCAGCAGGGCATTCGTCCACGCCACACCGATCTGCAGTTGCGGGCGTGCGCAGGCTTCCGCCGTGGGAAGTTTGGCGACCAGGCCCAGGAACGTCGCGAGCTGTCCGTCCTGTACCAGGGCGCGGGTCTTCCCCTCGACGAAGTCGACGGCCTTCTTCTCGTCGCCGCAGGCCAGCGCGTGCTCGATGGCTTCGCTGAGCATTTGGTGCTCGGCGAACCAGGCGGCGGCCGCACGATGCAGTTCGGGCACCTGCTCGGGATGGTCGCGTTCGAGCCGCTGCCGGATGAACTCCGCGAACAGGTGGTGGTAACGGAACCATTCACCGGCTTCGTCGATCCGGCGCAGGAACAGATTGCGGCGTTCGAGGTTCTCCAGCACGGCCTGCCCATGCGGCCGACCGGTCAGCGCGGTGACCAGGCTGCCGCAGATGCGTTCGGGCAGCGAGGTTTTGAGCAGAACATCGAGCAGATCCGGCTCGACGGTGTCGAGCACGTTCTCGGCCAGGTATTCGCCGATGGTGTGATGACGCCCGGACAGGTGAGCGATCAGTGTCCCTGGGTCCGGGTGCTCGCGCAGCGACAGCGAAGCCAGCTGCAATGCGGCCGCCCAGCCTTCGGTGCAGTCGCGCAGCTCGGCGCTCTCCTTGTCGGCCAGCGCGACACCGCTCTGCTCGGCGAGCAACGCGCGCGCTTCCTCCGCGTCGAAACGCAATGCGGCGGCATCGATTTCGACCATCTCATGGCGAACGCGCATGGTGCCGAGCGGTAAACTCTCGACCGATCGGCTGGTCAGAATGATCTGCAGATGGTGTGAGCCCTGCTCGATCAGGAAATGCAACGCGTCGACGGCGGCCGGGTCGGTGACCCGATCCCAGTCGTCGATGACGAGCGCGAACCGATCGCCGCGTTCGTGGATGGTGTCGATCAGCGTGGTGAGCACATAGCGGGCCGCGCTGTCGCCGCCCTCTTCGAGTATCCGCGCCAACTGGGGCACCAGTTCCGGGCTGGCCCGGTTGAACGCCTCGATCAGGTGGGTGAGCAACCACACGACGTTGTTGTCGTCCCGGTCGGCGTTCAACCACGCCACCGTCACACCATCGGTTTCGGCCAGACGCTTGGCCCATTGGGCCGCCAGCGTGCTCTTGCCGAACCCGGCGGGGGCATGGATGACGGCAAGCCGCGGTCGCGGCTCGGTTTGCAACGCGTCCATCAGCCGGTCGCGGCGGACCAGTGGCCGGGAGGACATCGCCGGGCGGAACCTCGTCTCCGGTGTGGGCGGCGTCTTGGGGTGGGCCGAGGGGTGTCGTGCCGTGGCCGCCATGGGCCGGGTGCTGAGGTCTTCCTGTATCGAGATCGCCTGATCGACAGTAGGCAGCGTCATGTTCTGGATCGGCAGGCCGTTCGCGCGCTGGATATCGCGCAGCGATTCGCCGAACGCGGCGGCGGAGCGCGGACGGTTCGCCGGATCGTGCGACATGCTGGCCTCGATGGCGGCGCACACGTCGTCGGGGATGCCGTCGGGGCGCAGATCCGGGAGCGGATCCGCGGCGATCCGCAGGAACTGGGCGACGATCTGCTCGCCGGAGCGACGTTCGTACGCCGCGTGACCGGTGATCATGGCGAACAGCGTCGCGCCGAGCCCATAGACGTCGGAGGCCACCGACGGGACCCCCGAGCGCAGGACCTCCGGCGCGGTGAACGCCGGAGAACCGGTCACCACCCCGGCCGCGGTCTCGAAACCCCCTTCGACACGGGCTATCCCGAAGTCGGTGAGCTGCGGCTCGCCGTAGTCGGTGAGCAGCACGTTGTCCGGTTTGATGTCGCGATGCAGGATCCCCGCGCGATGCGCGGTCTCCAGGGCCCCGGCCAACTTGATGATGATCCCGATCGCCTCTTGCCACGGCAGGAAATTCTCGCGGCGGATGCGGTTGGCCAAGGAACCCTGCGAGTGATACGGCATCACCAGATAGGGGCGTCCGCTGGCGGTGGTGCCCACGTGCAGGATCGGCACGATGTTCGGGTGCCCGGACAGCGCGCCCATCGCCTGCTGCTCGCGCAGGAACCGCTCGACATTCTCCGGCTCCAGATCCGGCCGCCCGGTGAGGACCTTGACCGCGACGCTGCGATTCAGCGCGCGCTGCCGGCAGCGGTAGACCACGCCGAAGCCGCCCTTGCCGATCACGTGGGGGTCGTCGAGACCCGCGCCCTCCAGTTCCTGCTCGATACCTGGAGGCCGATCGCGCTGTGTGGCGAACGGGTCCGAACCAGCCATTGCCCTGCTCTGCCTCGGTGTCTACGGTCCTGCGATAGATACCCAGTTTATGCCTGGCGAACCTCCCGGTTCGGTTATTGCGACCGCTGTGGCCGGGAGGCGATCCATCCCGATGCGACGAACAGGATCACGCACATGACCATCGACGTCTGGGCGCAACACCCCACCCAGCGGTTCCTTGCCCACGACATGTTCGCCTCGCTCCGGCGCTGGACCGGCGCCACCATCCCGACCGGTGACATCCCGCTGACGGTCACCTTGGACGCGATGGACGCCGCGGGCGTCGACCAGGCGCTGATCTCGGCCTGGCACGCGCCGGACGGCGTTCTGATCTCCAACGACGAGGTCGCGGCATGGGCCGCGGAGGCGCCGCAGCGCCTGTTCCCCCTCGCGTCGGTGGATCTGCGCAGGCCGATGGACGCGGTGCGGGAACTGCGCCGCCGCGCCGAGCAAGGATTCAAGGGCTTGCGGGTGCTGCCGTGGTTGTGGGAGCTTCCGCCGACCGATCGGCGCTTCTATCCGCTGTTCGCGGCCTGTGTCGACCTGGGCCTCCCGTTCTGTACGCAGGTGGGGCACACCGGTCCGCTGCGGCCGTCGGAGACCGGCCGCCCCATCCCGTACATCGATCAGGTCGCGCTCGACTTCCCGGAACTGACCATCGTGTGCGGACATATCGGATATCCGTGGACGGAGGAAATGATCGCCGTCGCGCGCAAGCACGAGAACGTCGTCATCGACACCTCGGCCTATACGACGAAACGTCTTCCGGCGGAGCTGGTCTCGTACCTGAAGTCCGGTAGCGGCCGCCGCAAGGTGTTGTTCGGTACGAACTACCCGATGATCTTCCCGCAGCACGCGCTCGACGGGCTCGACGGGCTGGGCCTCGACGAGGAAACCCGCGAGCTGTATCTCGACGGCAACGCGCGTCGTGTGTTCGGGCTCTCGAGATGACGTGAGCCGCGGCGTGTCGAGGGTGCGTTGCGGAGGGCGGCGCGGGCCGGGCCATAGGATGCGCGTCGGCATACCGGAGTCGCCAAGGCCGTCCGCGTCGGCTCGCCCATGATCCGCGATCGCCGCCGACGTCCTCCGGCCGGTTCACTTCGTCAGGAGGTCACATGCTCTGGGTTGTCCAGGCGCTGGCGGTCGCGGCCGCCCTGCTCCACATCGGCATCTTCGTCATGGAATCCGTGCGGTTCAAAGATCCCAAGGTGTACAAGGGGATCTTCCAGGTGTCCGACAGTGATATGCCCGCGGCGCGGCCGTGGGCGTTCAACCAAGGCTTCTACAACCTGTTTCTCGCGGTGACGACGCTGGTGGGCGTGGCGCTCCTGCGGCCGGTCCCGGAGGCGGGCTGGGCGCTGGTGCTGACGGGATGCGGGTCGATGCTGGCCGCCGCGATCGTCCTGGTGGCCCACGATCGCCGGTTCGCCAGGGGCGCCGTAATACAGGGCACGCTGCCCATACTGACGTTGCTGGCCGCGCTGACCCAGCTCTGAGTGTCGCAGGCCCGGCGGGCGCCGAAATCGATTGTGCTCGATGGGCTCTGGGCATTCCGCGCTATCAGGAGCCCTTGACCGCAGAAGGGCGGACGCAATCTTGCGTTCGTGCATCTGTACGTGCATGATCCAGCTATCCTTGTTGTGACAACCGATCCGATGACCGGGATAACCGAATCGAGAGCCAATCATGTTGGTACAAAGAGCGTTGGTGTCGGGTGAACTCGGAGTAGGGCGGTGAGCGCGCCGACGGTCGGCGCATTACCGACCGCGCCGCAATTATTGTGCGCTTTCCAGGGACGCCGTTTCCAAGATCGGGAACTGCTACGGTCCGCGCACGCGCTCGCCGAGCTACATCAGCGCCGCGCCCAGCTGAAGGACGTCGCCCTCATTGCCGAAATCGACTGTCGGCGCAGCGAACTCGTCGACGATATCAATGACTGGGTGGCGCAGGAGATGCCGCAGCACCGCAACGGGGCCTCGTTGCACACCGAAAGCCTCGGCGCGGTGGTGGACCGGATGGCGCGTAGCTGGGTGGACGCGAATCAGGTCATCGATACCGAAGGCGCGCGCAGCGACAATACCCATAAACATTGGTATCACCTGGCCGAACTCGTCGACGGATACACTGATCTGGTAACCGACGTGGCCGGTGGCCGCCGCCGTCTGCCCGAGCAGTGATCAGCTCACCGGCACAGTGACGGCGGGCGCAACGGGGCGCCGCGCCCGGCGTGCCGCGTAGTCGACTGGCGCGGCACGCCCGCCACTCCCGGTGCGCGGCAATCACTCCGCGATGGCGGCAAGGCGCGGGGCGACCTTCGCGCCGAGCAGTTCGATGGTGTGCAAGACCTTTTCGTGCGGCAGTGTGCCGACGCTGGTGTGCAGCATGAAGCGGTCGAGTCCGAGCGTTTCACCGACCGCGGCGACCTTGTCGGCGACGTAGTCGGGCGTACCGACGAACAGCGAGCCTCCCGGTGCGCGCAAGGCGTCGAACTGGGCGCGTGTCATGGGTCCCCACCCGCGTTCGCGCCCGATGGTGCTCATCGCCAGTGCGTACGGCTCGTAGAAGTCGGCGACGGCTTGCTCGTCGGTGTCCGCGACATACCCGTGCGCGTGCACCGCGACCGCCTGTTTCGGGTGGCCTCCCTCTTCCAGAGCACGATGGTAGAGGTCCACCAGCGGCTTGAATCGGGCGGGCTGTCCGCCGATGATCGCGATGGCCAGCGGAAGGCCGAGCAGTCCGGCGCGGATCACCGATTCGGGGCTGCCGCCCACCGCGATCCAGACCGGCAGTGGCCGATGGTCGGTGCGCGGGTAGACGACGGTGTCGCGCAGCGGCGGACGGAACTTGCCGCTCCAGGTGACCGGCTCGTCCTGGCGAATGCGCAGCAGCAGCGCCAGCTTCTCGTCGAACAGTTCGTCGTAGTCGGCCAGGTCGTAACCGAACAGCGGGAACGACTCGGTGAACGAGCCGCGCCCGGCCATCAGCTCCGCGCGGCCCGCGGACAGGCCGTCCAGCGTCGCGAAGTCCTGGTACACCCGGACCGGATCGTCCGAGCTCAACACGCTGACCGCGCTGGTGAGTCGGATCCGCTCGGTGCGGGCCGCGATCGCCGCGAGCACGACCGCGGGCGAGGAGGCGGCGAAGTCCTTGCGGTGGTGTTCACCGACGCCGTACACGTCGAGTCCCGCCCGCTCGGTGGCGACGGCCTCCTCGACCACTTCGCGCAGCCGCTCGGCCGCCGTCGGTGCGGGCCGGTCGCCGACGGGATAGAGCTCGGCGAACGTCGTGAGTCCCAGTTCCACGGTTCGAGCCTCTTTCCGGATAGTTTCGATGTCAACCAACACCTGTAAACGGACCGTGGTCCGAAACTATTCCAGCTGGCCTTCGGCATCGGTCCGACCCTCCGATTACGCTGTTCGCTATGTCTGTCCGCACCCGCAAGCCGCTCATCCCCGGCACGCTGTCGCCCACCCGTGAAGTCCCGCACGCCATCGAGCGCCCGGAGTACGCGTGGAAGAAGACCGCCAACGAGGGGCGTGAGCCCTGGGTGCAGACCGCGGAGACGATCGAGCAGATGCGGATCGCCGGCAAGATCGCCGCGCAGGCCCTGGAGGAGGCGGGCAAGGCGGTCGCGCCGGGCGTCACCACCGATGAACTGGACCGCATCGCGCACGAGTACCTGTGCGACCACGGCGCGTATCCGTCGACCCTGGGCTACAAGGGATTTCCGAAATCCTGCTGCACCTCGCTGAACGAGGTGATCTGCCACGGTATCCCGGACTCCACCGTGATCGAGGACGGCGACATCGTCAATATCGACGTCACGGCCTATATCCACGGCGTGCACGGCGACACCAACAAGACCTTCCTGGCCGGTGCGGTCGACGAGGAGGTGCGCCTGCTCGTCGAGCGGACCGAGGAGGCCACCATGCGGGCCATCAAGGCGGTCCGGCCGGGCCGCGCGCTCAACGTGATCGGGCGGGTCATCGAGTCCTACGCCAACCGCTTCGGCTACGGCGTGGTGCGCGACTTCACCGGCCACGGCGTCGGCCCCACTTTCCACAGCGGCTTGGTCGTCCTGCACTACGACCAGCCCGCGGTGGAGACCGTCATCGAACCGGGCATGACGTTCACCATCGAGCCGATGATCAACCTGGGCGGGATCGATTACGAGATCTGGGACGACGGCTGGACCGTCGTCACCAAGGACCGTAAGTGGACCGCGCAGTTCGAGCACACCCTGGTCGTGACCGAGTCGGGGGCCGAGATCCTGACCCTGCCGTGACCCGCGGCCTGGTCGGGGTGGTCCTGCTACGGCATTCGGCGGCTTGGGCGATCGGGCCCGGTGGGGTGCGATGAAGGGCGCGCTGCTGGTCGCGGGCACGACCTCCGACGCGGGTAAGAGCGTCGTGGTGGCCGGGATCTGCCGGATGCTGGCCCGGCGTGGTGTGCGTGTCGCGCCGTTCAAGGCGCAGAACATGTCCAACAATTCCGTCGTCACGCTCGACGGCGGGGAGATCGGCCGGGCGCAGGCGTTGCAGGCGCAGGCATGCGGGCTGGAACCGAGCGTCCGATTCAATCCGGTCCTGCTCAAGCCCGGCAGTGATCGGCGTTCGCAGCTCGTGGTGCGGGGTAGGGCTGTCGGCACGGTCGGAGCCGAGGACTACTTCCGGCACCGACGGGAACTGCGTGCCGTCGTTGCCGCCGAACTCGCCGCGCTGCGCGCCGAATTCGACGTGGTGATCTGCGAGGGCGCCGGATCGCCCGCCGAGATCAACCTGCGCGCGACGGATCTGGCGAACATGGGCCTCGCGCGCGCCGCGCGGCTGCCGGTGCTGCTCGTCGGCGACATCGATCGCGGCGGCGTGCTGGCCCACCTGTTCGGCACCCTCGCGATCCTCGAGCCCGAAGACCAGCAATTGATCTCGGGCTTCGTCGTCAACAAGTTCCGCGGCGCGCGGGAGCTGCTGCGGCCCGGTCTCGAGCGCCTCACCGAGCTCACCGGCCGCCCCACCCTCGGGGTGCTCCCGTACGCCGAGGACCTCTGGATCGACGCCGAGGACTCGCTCGGCACGCTCGCCGACGCGCCGGTGGGCCGTCCGCGACCGCCGATGGGCGCCGAATGGCTGACCGTCGCCGCGATCCGGCTGCCGCGCATCTCCAACTCCACCGACATCGAGGCGCTGGCCTGCGAACCGGGCGTCGCGGTGCGCTGGGTGAGCGAGCCGTCCCGGCTCGCGGGCGCGGATCTGGTGATCGTGCCGGGCAGCAAGGCGACGGTGTCGGATCTGGGGTGGTTGCGGCGCACCGGTATCGCCGAGGCGCTGCGCGCACGCGCCGCCGCGGGCGGTCCGATCCTGGGGATCTGCGGCGGGTACCAGATGCTCGGTACCCGCATCCTCGACCGGGTGGAGTCCGGCGACGGCGAGGTGGACGGGCTCGGGTTGCTCGATCTCAGCATCGAATTCGCCGAGCCGAAGGTCTTGCGCCGAAGCGTTGGACATGTCGGCGGAATCCCCGTGCGGGGCTACGAGATCCACCACGGCCGCGTGACGCGCCGCGGCGACCCGCCGTGGCTCACGGTCGACGGCGAGCCGGAGGGCAGCGTGCGCGGGGCGGTGTGGGGCACCCATCTGCACGGGCTGCTGGAGTCGGACGAATTGCGGCGCAATTGGCTGCGCACGGTCGCGGCGGCCGCGCGGCGTTCGGGTTTCGTTGTGGCCGAGGATGTTTCGGTGGCCGCCGTGCGGGCCGCGCAGCTCGATCTCGTGGCCGGGTTGGTCGAAGACCATCTCGACGTCGCGGCGATCGAGCGCCTCCTCACCGATGGCGCACCCGCTGATCTGCCGATCTTGTCCACCGACGCTGTTCTCGCTGGTGACCGTATCGGTTGACGCCGCCGACCCGGCGCCTTACCTTGCAGTAAGGAATCCGGCCCCAGGTAAGGCGGGCCGATCGCAGCGAAGGATCACGGTCGGGTGAGGGATATGGCGACGGACAAGAAGCCCAACAGCCGAGGGGGAAGCGTGGTGTCGGCGACCGTGACCAGCAAGGGGCAGATCACCATCCCGATCGACGTGCGCGTCGCGATGGGGCTGCGTGCCGGTGTGCGGGTCGCCTTCGTGCCCACCCCGACCGGCACCTACGAGCTGGTGCCCGAGACGCGCACGATCAAGGCGCTGAAGGGCATCGTCGGCTGGTCCGGCTCACCCATCGGCCTCGCCGAGATGAACGAGGCGATCGCGGGCAACGTCGTGGAGGGCAAGCGGTGATGATCGGTCTGGACGCGAACGTGCTCATCCGCTACCTCACCCAGGACGACCCGGAGCAGTCCGCCCGGGCCAACCAGGTGATCGACGGGCTCAGTGAGAGCAGGCCCGGCTACGTCACGATGATCGTGCTCGCCGAGATCCACTGGGTGCTGCGCCGCGGCTACAAACAGGACCCCGAAGCCGTCACCGACGTGCTGCTGGGCCTGCTCGATTCCAGCGAGATCGTGGTGGAGCGCGCCGACACGGTGCGGCAGGCGCTGCGCCGGGCCGCCGACGGCGCGGACTTCGCCGACGCGCTGATCCAGCAGCTCGGCCAGGAGGCGGGGTGTGAGCTGACCGTCACCTTCGACCACAACGCAGGTGAGCAGGCCGGAATGCGCCTGCTCGCCTGACTGCCGCCCGCACACTCGCCCCTGCGCCCCGGCCATCCGTGTAGCGTGATCCGGCATGGAATCACGGCAGATCACGGTCGGTGACCGGGCGTGGACCGTGCGGATCGATGGGCCGCAGTCCCGGCACAGCGTGCTGCTGCTGCCCGACGCGGGTGATCCGGCGGACGTCTACGACCAGGTATGCGCCCGCTTGCACACGTCGGACCTGCGCACCTTCGCAGTGGAGTCGATCGATGGCCTGAACGCGGCCGGTGTGACCGCGATCCTGGACGAGCTCGGGCTGCCGTGGGTGAACGTCGCCGGACGCGGTGCGGGCGCCGTGCTGGCCTGGCAGGCGTGCGCTCGCGGCTTCGGCCGGTTCCAGAGCCTGGTCGTCGCCGACCGGGGCCATCCGGCCGCTCCAGGCGCCGAGGGCGCGGTGCTGGACGCGACCACCGGTCCGGTGGAGGTGCCGACCACGCTGCTGGTCACCAAGAACCTGCCGCGCTCGGTGGCCGACGCGTCCGGGCGGTTGGTCTACGGCGAGTTCCGGGTGATCGAGGTGGACGTCACCAACGTGGCCACCGAAGCCGACCACGAGCTGGCCACCGAGATCGTGCTACGCACCAGCCTCTGGTGACTGCTCCCGGACCGCGGCCTGGTAGCCCGCCAGCCAATCCAGCCAGCTGTCCAGCTCGGCGAACGCCTGAGCCAGCGCCTCGGGGCCGGACAGGAACACGTCGTGCTTGGCGCCGTCGATCGGCACCATGTTGGTGCGGTCGCCCAGGCAGCCCGACCAGCGCTGGATCTGCTTGACGTCGAGCACCGCGTCGGCCACGTCCACCGCGGGACCGTACCGCCGGGCGAACTTGGTCATCCTGGAGCGCAGGATCAGCGACGGCACGCCGATATCGAGGCCCTCGTGCAGCCGCGCGTGTCCGTTGCGGATCGCGCGCAACCATCCGAGCCGAACCGGGAAGCCCTCCAATGGCTTCCAGTCCAGGTTGTAGTCCCACTCGCCGGACACCGACCGGTGCAGGCTGTCGCCGTAGGTGCTGATCTTGCCCCCGGGGAGTTCGACCATCTTCCGGAACCGCCCCACGGCCTTGATGACCCGCGTTCCGATGGTCCGGTAGTACGCAGGCCCTTGCAGGTCGAACCACGGGCTGTTGAGCACCAGACCGGTGATCCCGGCGGCGGCCGTTCCCCGGGCGCGGTTGAGCCGGTCCAGCCACAGCGACGCGACCAGGCCGCCGGTGGAATGCGCGTTGACGACCACCGGCGCACCGGTCTCGGCCTGCACGATCCGCAGCGACTCGTCCAGTTCCCGGTCGTAGAAAGCGAGATCCGTCACATAGTGCGGCGTGTGCCCTTCCCGCAGCGAGCGGCCGCACTTACGCAGATCGAGCGCGTAGAACTGGAACCCGCGCGCGGCGAAGTGCTCGGCGAGGTGCTCCTGAAAGAAGTAGTCGGTGAATCCGTGGACGTAGAGCACCGCGCCCGCGGTCTGCTCGACGGCGCCGGAAGGCACATAGCGCACCAGCGTGGCGACCACGTCGCCTTCGCCGTCGGGATCGGGGCCAAGCGGCAGCGTGCGCTGCTGGTAGTGCGGACCTAGGACGTCGGGGCGCCAGCCACCGTCGGCAGCGGTGTCGCGGACGCCATCCGGAGAGGTGCCGCCCGGCCCGGCGAGCGACTGTTCGTTCGTCACGCGACCAATGTATTGGACAGCGGCACGAGCCGACAGACCGTCGCGGTCTCCCTGCCGCCGAAGTGACGACGATCTCTGTCGCATTCCGCACATTCGGCAGGCTGGTCGCGTGGCGCGGGGGTGGTGAGGTGCACAATTGGGCCTAGGTGAACGGCGGGTAACCTGACTCCCGCCATGCTGTTCGGGAACGGCGGAGCCGGACCCGAGTGACAACCACACACCGTGCCCAGGCAGGTCCACCCGCCCGGTGGGCCCGCGCAGAAGGACAAGGAAGTCGATCTACCCGTGCCGAACGCTGCCCTGACTGAAAAGACCGATGTAGTACTCATCGGTGCCGGCATCATGAGTGCCACTCTCGGCGCGCTGCTGCGGCAGCTGCAGCCGGACTGGTCGATCTCCCTGTTCGAGCGGCTCGACGCCGCCGCCGCGGAGAGCAGCGACCCGTGGAACAACGCGGGCACCGGACACTCCGCCCTGTGTGAGCTGAACTACAGCCCGCAGAACCCCGACGGTTCGGTGGACATCACCAAGGCCGTCGACATCAACGAGCGCTTCCAGGTCTCGCGCCAGTTCTGGTCCTACGGCGTGGAGAACGGCATCCTCGGCGATCCGTCTGCCTTCATCAACCCGATCCCGCACGTCAGCTTCGTGCACGGCGCCGACAACGTGCAGTACCTGCGCAAGCGGTACGAGGCGCTGGCGCCGCACCCGCTGTTCGAGGGCATGGAATACATCGACCGCCCCGACGAGTTCGCCCGGCGTCTGCCGCTGATGACCCGCGGCCGGGACTTCTCCGAGCCGATCGCGCTGAACTGGACCGACGGCGGCACCGACATCGACTTCGGCTCGCTCACCCAGGAGTTGCTCGCCTACCTCGGCGCCACCGGCGCCGACTTGGCCTTCGGCCACGAGGTGCGTGACCTGTCCAAGCGGTCCGACGGATCCTGGCTGGTCACGGTCCGCAACGTCCGCACCCGCGAAACCCGCACTCTGATCAGCAAATTTGTGTTCGTCGGCGCGGGCGGCGGCGCGCTGCCGCTGCTGCAGAAGGCGAACATCAAGGAGGCCAAGGGATTCGGCGGATTCCCGGTCAGTGGCCAGTTCTTCCGCTGCGTCAACCCGGCGCTGATCCGCCAGCACGAGGCCAAGGTCTACGGCAAGGCCGCGGTAGGCGCGCCGCCGATGTCGGTGCCGCACTTGGACACTCGCGTGATCAAGGGCCGGCCGGGCCTGCTGTTCGGGCCCTACGCGGGCTGGACGCCGAAGTTCCTCAAGGACGGCAAGAACACCGACCTGTTCAAGTCGGTGCGGCCGAACAACATCTTCTCCCTGCTCGGCGTCGGCGTCACCGAGCTGGGCCTGACCAAGTACCTGGTCAGCGAGCTGCTGAAGTCCGAGGCGGGCAAGGTGATCACGCTGTCGGAGTTCATCCCGCGCGCCGAGGCCAGGGACTGGGAGCTGATCACCGCGGGCCAGCGCGTGCAGGTGATCCGGCGCAAGGGCGTCGGCGGCGTGCTCGAGTTCGGCACCGCCGTGATCGCCGCGCAGGACGGCACCATCGCCGGTCTGCTCGGCGCTTCGCCGGGCGCATCGACCTGCGTCACCGCCATGCTCGACGTCTTGCAGCGCTGCTTCCCGCGGGAGTACGCCGAGTGGACGCCGAAGCTGAAGGAAATGGTGCCGTCGCTGGGCGTGAAGCTTTCGGACAACCCGGCGCTGTTCCACGAAGTGTGGGATTGGACCTCCAAGGCGCTCAACCTCGTCGGCGGTGGCGACAACACGCCGAGGCACGCGGGGGTCGCGGCGAACGCCTAGGTTGTGATAGCAAGGCGCGATGATGTCAACGGTTGCTCTCAAACGGTCATGGGCGCAGGATCTGGATACCGCGACGCTCTACCAGCTGTTGAAACTGCGCGTCGAAGTCTTCGTCGTCGAACAGAAATGCGCCTACCCGGAACTGGACGGGCATGACCTGCTGCCCGAGACCAGGCATTTCTGGCTCGATGACGAGGGCGAGGTGATCGCGACGCTGCGCCTGTGCGAGGAGCACCAGGACGGGGTGAAGAGCTTCCGCATCGGCAGGCTCTGCACCGCGGCGCCCGCGCGCGGGCACGGCTACACCACCCGGCTGCTGCAGGCGGCGCTGGCCGAGGTCGGTTCGGCGACGGTGCGGTTGTCCGCGCAGAGCTACCTGGTCGACCTGTACACCAAGCACGGTTTCAAGGTCGACGGCGAGGAGTTCGACGAGGACGGCATCGCGCACGTGCCGATGCGCAGGGGTGGGGAGTAGGTAGCCCCCGTACCGCCATTCGCACCCGCTCCGGGCGTTCCGGGGCGGGTGCGGGCGTTTACGGCCTCGCTCGGCGCGGCGGAGGGAACTGATCCTGGCCGCGAACGTTGTTCGGAAGACTCGTCTCCACGGTATTCGGGCGAGGGGTGCGGGTTCGGTGCGGATGGAGGGCGACGATCGGCAACTGGCGCGGCGTGCCTAGAGTTGGGGCGTGTCCGTGTCCCATGCCGAAACCGCGCCTGTGTCCGATCAGCACGCCCGAACGCGTCCGGGTTCGGACGGTGAGGCCGGGTTTCCCTTCTCGGCCGTAGTCGGACAAGAACGGCTGCAACTGGCGCTGATCCTGTGCGCGGTGCATCCCGGCATCGGCGGCGTGCTGGTTCGCGGCGAGAAGGGCACCGCCAAGTCGACCGTGGTGCGTGCGCTGGCCCAGTTGTTGCCGCCGGTCGTGGACGAGACGGGGGCGCGACCCGCCCGGCTGGTGGAGCTGCCGGTGGGCGCGACCGAGGACCGCGTGGTCGGTTCCCTCGACCTGGAGCGTGTTCTGCGCGACGGGGAGCAGGCGTTCCGTCCCGGCCTGCTGGCCGCCGCGCACCACGGTGTGCTCTACGTCGACGAGGTCAACCTGCTGCACGACCATCTGGTGGACGTGCTGCTCGACGCGGCGGCGATGGGCCGGGTGCACATCGAACGCGACGGCGTCTCGCATTCGCATCCGGCGCGTTTCGTGCTGGTCGGCACGATGAACCCGGAAGAAGGCGAGCTGCGCCCGCAGCTGCTGGACCGGTTCGGGCTGACCGTGGACGTGGCCGCTTCCCGAGATGTGGACGTGCGGATGGCGGTGGTGCGCCGGAGGCTGGACTACGAGGCCGATCCGGCGGGATTCGCGGCGCGGTACGCCGAGGATGATCGCGCGGTGGCCGAGCGGATCCTCGCCGCCAGGGACCGGGTCGGCCTGGTGGTGCTCGACGATGTGGAGTTGCGCCGGATCGCCGCGCTGTGCGCCGCGTTCGATGTCGACGGGATGCGCGCCGATCTGGTCGTCGCCCGGACCGCGACCGCGCATGCCGCCTGGCGCGGCGGCGACACGGTGACCGAGGACGACGTGCGCGTCGCCGCCGAACTGGCGCTGCCGCACCGGCGCAGGCGTGATCCGTTCGACGAGCCGGGCATCAGCGAACAGCAGCTCGACGACGCCATGCGCGACGCCGCGGCCGAGGCGCGGCGCGAGGAGCAGTCGCCTACGCAGACCGAAGAATCAGCGCCACAGGGTGCGGAACCGGACGGTGTTTCCGGCGACGAACCCGACGGCGGGCCGGAGGATCCTTCGCCGCCGGACGGGCCGGGCGGCGGATCGGGCGAAGGACGCAGTGGCGCACCGGTTTCCGCGCCCGCGCGGCCGCCGCGCTGGGAGGTGCCGGGCGTCGGTGAGGGTGCGCCGGGTAGACGGTCGCGCGCCGAGTCACGGCACGGGCGCGTCGTACGTTCCAGCATCGAGCCCTCCTCGGGGCTGCATCTGCTCGGCACGGTGTTCGCCGCCGCACCGCATCAACGGTCCCGCGGACGTAACGGGGGCCCGTTGCGGTTGGCCGCCGACGACCTACGCGGCGCGTATCGCGAGGGGCGAGAAGGCAATCTGATCGTCTTCGTGGTCGACGCGTCCGGCTCCATGGCCGCACGGGACCGGCTGTCGGCCGTCACCGGCGCGGTGGTCACGCTGCTGCGGGACGCCTACCAGCGCCGCGACAAGGTCGCCGTCGTCACCGTGCGCGGCGCGGACGCCGAACTCGTGTTGCCGCCGACCTCGTCGGTCGACATCGCGGTGCGGCGGTTGTCCGGGATGCGCACCGGCGGGAAGACTCCGCTCGCGGCGGGCCTGCTGAAGGCGCGCGAGGTGGTGCGGCGCGAGCGCGTGCGCGACCCGCGCCGCAGGCCGATGCTGGTGCTGCTGACCGACGGCCGCGCGACCGGCGGCGCCGATCCCGTTCCACGCGCCCGCGCCGCCGCGTCTTTGCTGGCGAAGGACGCGGTCACGTCCATCGTCGTCGACTGCGAGCGCGGCATGATCCGCCTCGGTCTCGCCGCGGACCTCGCGCGCGATCTGCGCGGCGGATATCTGAGACTGGCCGAGCTGACCGGAGATTCGGTGGCCGATATCGTCCGCGCGGGCTCGGGCAGCGTGCGCGGTGCCTCGGTGCGGGCCGCTTGAGCAGCGGAACTATGCCCTCGCACGCAGGGCATTCGGCCGCCGCGGGGTTGACGACGCGGTCGGATCGGCTGGTCGGTGGTGGCGCGAGACGAGCCGGTCGACGCGGAATGCTTGGTGTGCGAACGCGTTTGGCGATTTCTCCGGTCGGCCGACTGTGGGCGGGCCGGATGTGTGGGACTTCCGTGCATGATCCGGCCGCGCTGGCGGACGTCGGCGCGGCGCGAAGGCCCGGAACCGTTTCGGAGTGAGCCGAGAACAGCAAGGAGATTTCGATGCCCAAGGGTGTTCCGGAGACCGTTCCAGAGGACGGGCTGACCACGCGGCAGCGGCGCAATCAGCCGGTGCTCGCGGTGCATACCGGGCCGGGCAAGGGTAAGTCGACGGCCGCGTTCGGGATGGCGCTGCGGGCCTGGAACCAGGGCTTCGACGTCGCGGTGTTCCAATTCGTGAAGAGCGCCAAATGGAAGGTGGGCGAAGAGGCGGCTTTCCGCGCCCTCGGCACGCTGCACGAGCAGACCGGCGCGGGCGCGCCGGTCGAGTGGCACAAGATGGGCGAAGGCTGGTCCTGGACGCGCAAACAGGGCACCGAGGAGGACCACGCCGCTGCCGCGCTGGCCGGCTGGCAGGAAATCGCCCGGCGCCTGAAGGCCGAGCAGCACCGCTTCTATGTCCTCGACGAATTCACCTATCCGCTGAAGTGGGGTTGGGTGGACCCGACCGAAGTGGTCGACACCCTGATCAACCGTCCCGGCAACCAACATGTCGTCATCACCGGCCGTGACGCTCCGGCCGCCCTGATCGAAGCCGCCGACCTCGTCACCGAGATGACCAAGCTCAAACACCCCATGGACGCGGGCCGCAAAGGCCAACGAGGCATCGAATGGTGACTCTGTTCCGGATCGCGAGTGGCACATCGCTGCGGTGTATCGCGAGATGCCCGCACGATGGTGTGCCACTCGACATGCGGGGTGCGGGATGAGGGCTGTGGTGGTGGCGGCTCCGGCGTCGGGGAGTGGGAAGACGACGGTCGCTACCGGGTTGGTGGGGGCGTTGCGGCGGGTTGGTCATCGGGTTGCGCCGTTCAAGGTCGGGCCTGATTACATCGATCCTGGGTATCACGGGTTGGCGGCGGGGCGGCCAGGGAGAAATCTGGACCCGGTGCTGGTCGGGGCGGAACGTGTTGTGCCGTTGTATCGGCATGGTGCGCGGGGGTGCGACCTGGCGGTTGTCGAGGGTGTGATGGGGCTGTTCGACGGGCGGATCGACGAGCGGCATTCGGGCCCGGTGGCGGAGGGGTCGACGGCGCAGGTCGCGAGCCTGCTCGGCGCGCCGGTGGTGCTGGTGGTCGACGCTCGCGGGCACAGCCAGAGCCTGGCGGCCCTGCTGCACGGGTTCGCCACCTTCGACAGCGGTGTCCGGCTCGGCGGGGTGATCCTGAACCGGGTCGGTAGCGAACGGCACGACCAGGTATTGCGCGCGGCCTGCGACCGGGTCGGCCTGCCGGTGCTCGGATCGCTGCCGCGGATGGCCGAATTGGAGGTTCCATCCCGGCATCTCGGCCTGATTCCCGCCGTGGAACACGGCGCCGCCGCGACGGCGGCGGTGGCGGCGATGACGGATCTCGTGGCCGCCCATGTCGACCTGCACGCGATCGCGGCGCTGGCGCGCTCGTCGGTCACCGGACCGACCTGGGATCCCGCCGCCGCCCTGCGCGATAGCGATGTCGATCCGCTGGCATCCGCTGAGGCAACCTTCGGTGGTCGCGACTCGCGGGCGCATGCCCAGGCAGCCCTCGGTCGTGGTGGTGCTGCGCAAGCGCATGCCGAGCGGCCGCTCGAACGTGGCGGTGACTCGGGGGCCTCCGACGACGCGCTTCTTGGTGGTGGCTCGCGGGCGCATGCCCAGGCAGCCCTCGGTCGTGGTACTGCTGCGCAAGCGCATGCCGAGCGGCCGCTCGAACGTGGCGGTGACTCGGGGGCCTCCGACGACGCGCTTCTTGGTGGTGGCTCGCGGGCGCATGCCGAGGCAGCCCTCGGTCGTGGTGGTGCTGCGCAGGGGCGTGCCGAGCGGCCGCTGGATCGCGGCGGTGACTCGCGGGCAGCTGCCGGGAGCGCTCTCGATGCAGGTGCCATCGCAGACCCGGAGGGACCGCTGATCGCCGTCGCGGGTGGGGCGGCATTCACGTTCGGGTATGCCGAGCATCGGGAATTGCTGACTGCGGCGGGGGCGCGGGTGGCCGTATTCGATCCGCTGCATGACGAATTGCCCGCCGCTACGGCGGGTTTGGTGTTGCCCGGCGGGTTCCCGGAGGAACATGCGGCGGAGCTGGCATCGAACGTCCCGCTGTTGCGGGCGGTGGCCGAGGCCGCGCGGCGCGGGATGCCGGTACACGCGGAATGCGCCGGGCTGCTGTACCTGACGCGCTCGCTCGACGGCCATCCGATGGCGGGGGTGATCGACGCCGACGCCGAGTTCGGGCCGCGCCTGACGCTCGGCTACCGAGATGCCGTGGCGCTCGGCGACTCGCCGCTGTGGCGGGCAGGTGAACGGGTGCGCGGGCACGAGTTCCATCGAACCCGCCTGGTGTCGCCCCCTTCGGCCACGCCCGCGTGGGGCTGGCACGGCAGCCAGGGCGAACGGGTACGCGACGGCGCGCTCGTCGGCAGTGTGCACGCGTCCTACCTGCACACCCATCCAGCCGGAAACCCGGACGCGGTACGCCGTTTCGTCGCGGCGGCAGCGGCCTACGCCAGAGCTCGTGTCACGACCTGACCTGGCCGTCGGCGTCGGTATGCGTCCGGGCACCGCCGAGGCCAGAATTCGCGCGGCATTGCGAGAAGTGCTGGGCGACGACGTCATCGCCTGCTTGGCGACCATCGATCGGCGCGCCACCGAACCCGGCTTGCAAGCCGCTGCCGCGGCCTTGGGCGTGCCCGTTCGTTCCTACACCGCGGCCGAACTCGCCGGAGTCCGCGTGCCGAATCCGTCCGCACGCACCGCGAGCGCGCTCGGTACCGCGAGCGTCGCGGAAGCCTCCGCCCTACTGGCCGGACGCGGTCCGCTGCTGATCTCGAAGACGACGATCAACGGGGTCGTGATCGCGGCGGCCGCCGCGCGCTGAGCGTCGCTTCGTCCGGCACCGCGGCCCTGTCGACGAGCCGAGCCGTCCATGGTGAGACGCACGCTTCGGCCAGTGCGCGTTGCAACGAGCGGGCCGGTGACAGCCACCCCCGACGACATCCGGCCGAACTCGTGGAATTGCTCTACAGCGCGGCGCTTCCGGCACGCCCGCACCAGCCGAAGGCATGCTGATCGTCCGCGGCGTCGCCCGCGCCCATTACGAGCTACCCCGGCGAATCGGACGCCGACCGCGCGGGTCTGCGCGTCGTCATCGGCGCCGCCCGTCGCCAGCAGCGGGGCGGCCAGCAGCCACGCGATGGGCTGTCGCGAGTTCGGCCCGGTGAGTGACCGGTGCGGCGGCTACGGTGCCACGGATCCCCAGTCGGCGAAGCCGGTGGGGTCGTGGCGGCCGATGCTGGCGTGCTCGAACAGGCCCCAGCCCTCGGCGTCGCCGCAGCGGGCGTGGGCGACGTGGTCGATGACACCGTAGGGGGTGCGGGCGACGATGGCCGGGTCGGTCAGGTCGTAGCGGCTGGAGGAGGTCCAGTCGCGGCCCTTCCACTGACCGTGCTGCCAGTCGGGGTCGCCGCCGTAGCCGCAGCCGACGTGCAGCGGGACGCCGGTGCCCGGCGCGATCTCGATCTCCAGCGGCTTGCCGTCCGGCGTGGTCAGCTCCAACCGGGCCGCCACGGGAAGCCTGGTGCCGGAACGGTACTCGATCGCGATGCGCGGCCAGCCGAGTTGCTCGGTGCGCCCGTCCGGCCAGACCCGGGTCGCGTCGTTGAGTGTGCGCCTGCCGTCCGGCTCTTCCTGCACGATCACCACCACGGCGAAATCCTCGAACCGCAGTGGCACGTACAGCCACCAGAACCCACCCGAGGGCTCGGCGGCCGCGCGTCCGGGCGGCTCGGTCTCGCCGACCGGGCGGATACCCCACGAGCGGTCCCTGGTTCCGGTCCACACCGCCGGGTCGATCGCGATGTCGTCGCCGTCCACGTGCAGCGTCCCTGCCCACGAGCCGACCTGCGCGAACCGGGACGCGTCGATGATCGGCCTGTTCCCGGCCAGAATCAGGTGCGGTTGTTCCTGCACGGCGGGGAAGGCGCCGGTCCAGGTGAGGTCGAAGCCCAGGTCGTCGTGGTCGCAGACCACCCGGATGCGGCGCAACGGCTCCAGCACCTCGACGCGGTAGCCGCCGACGCGCTGGTCGAGGCCGCGGTCGCCGAGCGCGTCGGAGAAGCGCACCGCCCGCAGCGTGTCGCCGCGGCGGACGGCGGCGTAGGCGTCGGTCACCCCGAGGTTGGGGTACACGCCGAACCCGGTGATCAGCAGGGTGCCGCCGTCGCGGTCGTGGGCGTTGAAGTAGCTGCGGTCGTAGAAGTTCCGATCGCTGCTGGCCACCCGGGCCAGCGAGAGCGGTGTCTGATGGATCGGGTATTCGTCCAAAGGCACAGGCATGTCAGTCCCATTCGTAGGTTCCGTCGAGCAGCGCTTCCAAGCCCGCCCGGTGCATGACGTAGTCATCGCGATCCGGCGTGTCGGTGTCCTCGCCGAAGTGGATCATCCGGCGCTTCACCCTGGCCATCACAATGGCGTGCCGCAATGCGGCGTAGACGAGATAGAAATCGAGGTCGCGCACCGTATGCCCGGTCAGCGCTCGGTATTTCGCCACCACGTCGTCGCGGCGGAGGAAGTCGGGCAGACCGGGTTGGCCGAAACGGGTGGCCAGATCCTGGAAGAACCGGTGGATGAAGATCACCCAGCCCAGGTCGAGTTCGCGCGGCCCGAGCGCGGCCATCTCCCAGTCCAGCACCGCCACCGGATCGAACCCGCGGTAGATGATGTTGCCCGGACGGGCGTCGCCCCAGCTGAGCACGTCCGGGCCGGGGTCGGCGGGCCAGTGTTCGTCGAGCCACGCGAAACTCCGATCGATCAGCGGGATCGCGAAGCCGTCGTCCGCGAGCGCCCACCGGTACCACGCCTGCTGCGCCGCGACGTGCCTGCGCAGGGACTGGCCCGGTCCGGTCAGCATCGGGAACCGGGTCGCGGGATCGGGGATGTCGTGGATCTTCGCGATCACCTCGACCGTGTTGTGGGTGAGCCGGAGCCGCTCGGCGGGGCTGGCGTCGAACAGCCAGCCGACGAAGACGTACGGCGGGTTGTCCGCGGGCACCCGGCCGTCGACGCGGCGCATCACGAAGAACGGTGTTCTGAGCGGCTTCTCGTCGTTCTCCAGCCAGCACAGCTCGGGCACCGGCACGTCGGTGGCCGCGGCCACGCCCGCCATCACGTGGTACTGCGTGGCCAGGTCGTAGGTCTGGAAGACCGGGAACGATCCGGCCTCCGGCGCCATCCGCGCGACGAACGATCCCCGCTCCGAGCGCCCTCCGGCGCTCCATTCGGCGTCGAACAGAATCGACGTGCTGGACATGCCGCCGGACTGCGGACGCGACAATCCGGAGACCCGTGGCAGGTGGTCGGCGCCGGCCTTCCCATGCAGCCAGTGGGCCAGATTCTCGGCGAGCGTGTCCAGGTCGCGTTCGCTGACGGTCAGCTGCTGTCGCTGTGCCGGGTCCGGATCGTCGGTCATCTTGTCCTCCTGACACGTGCCGCCCGGGTGCACCGGCCCGGGATACGCGACTGTAACGCGTTCTAGTTGGGTCATGGGTGGAAACCGGACACGAGTCCCGCTGACCGGACCGTTGGCGATCGGCCGGTGGGGTCAGCACGTAGGCCGGAAGATGTAGGCGGAATTCCGGGATTTCCCTGAGGTCATCGGACCATCCGCTCGGATACCTTCGGCTCGCGGAATCTGTCGGCGAGCGAGGGGTCGGTGTGCGCACGATCGAAACGAATGTCCTGGATCCCCGCCGTGACGAGGAGCGGCTCGGCGTCGAGCGACGGCCCTGGCGCCTGCCGACCCGGATCGGGTTCCGGTTCGTCTTCGCGTATCTGCTCCTGTTCTGTGTGCTGTTCGCCCAGATCCTCTTCGCGTTCACAGGGATCGTGGGGAAATGGCTGCCGGAGAGCGCGATTTTGTGGCAGATGCGCGCGACGAGCCCGCTGACCGGCTGGGTCGGCGAACACGTCTTGCGAGTCGACGCCGTTTTGCACGAGGATTCCGGCAGCGGCGACCAAGCCGCCATCTGGGTGCTGATCTGCTGTGAACTCGTCGCGGCCGCGGTGATCACGGTCGTCTGGTCGATCCTTGATCGACGCCGTCGCGAGTACACCACCCTCGGAGCGTGGTTCGTGCTGTTCATCCGGCTGTGTCTGGGCGGCCAGATGCTCTTCTACGGCATGGCCAAGGCCATCCCGACACAGATGCCCACACCGGCGCTCACGACGCTGTTGCAGCCGTACGGGACCATGAGCCCGGCCTCCGTGCTGTGGAACCAGGTCGGCGCAGCGCCCGCGTACGAGATCCTGCTCGGCACCGCCGAAGTGCTCGGCGGAGTGCTGTTGTTCGTGCCGCGCACCGCGACGATCGGCGCGTTGCTCAGCCTGGTGAGCATGGCGCAGGTCTTCGTGCTGAACATGACCTACGACGTGCCGGTGAAGATCCTGTCGTTCCACTTGCTGCTGCTGTGCCTGGTGGTCCTGGCGCCGCAGGCCGGGCGATTGGCGAATGTGCTCGTGCTGCAACGCCCGTCCGAGCCGGCCACGCAGCCCGCCCTGTTCGGATCCCGGCGCGCGAACCGGATCGCGGCGGCGCTCCAAGTGGCTCTGGGGCTGTGGATCCTGATCGGCACCGCGCAGATCAGCTGGGAAATGTGGCGCGCAACGAACGGGGCGCCGAAGCCCCCGCTGTACGGCATCTGGACGGTCGGGGAGCGGGACAGCGCAGGGCATCCGGTGCCACCGCTGGTCACCGACGAGAACCGCTGGCGCCGAGTGATTTTCGATCGGCCGAACGCGAGCGTGCAGAAGATGGACGACTCGTTCATGCCGGTCGTGGCGCAGGTCGACGATGCCGCCCACACGCTCGTGCTGTCGCAGCCGCCACGATCCCTGGGCGCGTCGCCCACCCGTCTGGCGAGTTTCACCTTCACCCAGCCCACCACGGACACACTGCTGCTGACCGGCGAGCTGAACGGGACGCCGGTGACGCTGTCGCTGGATCGGGTGGACCTGAACTCCTTCCCGCTGCGCAGCCGCGGATTCCACTGGGTGCAGGACTACCCGTACTTTCGCTGACCGCGATCCCGCGACGATTCGTCGGATCCGACCAATTCCCGAACGGGTACCGGACTTTTCGATACCTTCGGTCTGCAACTCGGACTGGAAAGGACCGCCGTGACTGCGGAAGCGATCCTCGATCGGGCAGACGGCGCCGCGAGCGCCACGGATCCCGGTACCCGGCCCTGGAGCGGCGCAACCCGCGTGGCGTTCCGTTTCGGTTTTCTGTATTTCGGCCTGTTCTGCCTGGTGTATCCGTCGATCGTGCCGGAGTTCCTAGGTCTGGCCCGGCAATGGCTGCCCGACCGGGTGAACTCCGGGGTCGCCCGTGCGCTCAGCCCGCTCGTCGAGTGGACCGGCACGCAGGTGTTCGGCGCCTCCGTCGCGGCGAACACGGCGTCCATCAGCGGAGATCAGGCCTACTTCTGGGTGCTGGTGTTCCTCGTCGGGGTTGCCGCGGTGCTCGCAACCGTGGTCTGGAGCGTGCTGGATCGGAAACGGCCGGACTACCGGGCGGTGCAGCCGTGGTTCCTGCTGTTCGTGCGATTGTGCCTGGCCGGGCAGATGGTCTCGTATGGGATGGCCAAGGTCATCCCGACGCAGATGCCGCCCACGCCGCTGACCCGGCTGATCCAGCCGTACGGAGACTTCAGCCCCATGGCGGTGCTCTGGAACCAGATCGGGGTGTCGCAACCGTACGAAATCCTGCTGGGCTGCGCGGAACTGCTCGGCGGAGTGCTGCTGTTGGTGCCGCGTACCGCGCTGGTGGGCGCCATGCTGAGCCTGGTGTGCACGACCCAGGTGTTCGTGTTGGACATGACCTACGACGTGCCGGCGAAGATTCTGTCGTTCCACCTCGTGCTGCTGTGCCTGGTGCTGCTCGCGCCGGAGGCCCGGCGCCTGGTGAACGTACTGGTGCTGGACCGGCCCACCGGCTCGTCGACGACGCCCCCGCTGTTCCGGACGCCGCGAGCCAACCGAATCGCGGCCGCGGCGCAGATCGCGCTCGGGCTGTGGTTGCTGTTCTCCAACGCCTACACCGGCTGGGATCGATGGACCGAACAGG
The DNA here is from genome assembly GCF_965283145.1 of Nocardia sp. Marseille-Q1738. Lineage (NCBI taxonomy): Bacteria > Bacillati > Actinomycetota > Actinomycetes > Mycobacteriales > Nocardiaceae > Nocardia > Nocardia sp. Marseille-Q1738. The sequence goes on from NZ_CBDIMS010000002.1 coordinate 857,813, forward strand.
GCGCGGGACGGCCGGAACCTCCGCTGTACGGCATTTGGGCGGTCACCGAGTTCAGCGTGGACGGCAAGCCGCTTCCGCCGCTGACCACCGACGAATTGCGTTGGCAGCGGGTTGTTTTCGATCGGGATGGCGCCGCGGTGCAGCGGATGGACGGTCGGCTGGTTCCGGTGCTCGCGATGGTCGATTCCGACGCCGGTAGCCTCACCCTGCTGGCGCCGCCGAGCATGATGACCGAGCGACCGGCGATGATCGGCAGCTTCGGCTTCGACCGGCCCGCACCCGAGCGTTTGACACTGACCGGCACGATCGCCGGACAGCCGGTGTCGATCGCGCTGACCTCGGTGAACCTGGACGATTTCCCGTTGCGCAGCCGCGGCTTCCACTGGGTTCAGGAATATCCGTATTTCCGCTGAGCCGTGCGGATGGGGGATTCACGCGTCGAGTTCGTCGGCGATCCCGATGTCCTCGTACCACAGTGCGGGATGCTCGGCGATGAACCGGGTCATCAGCTCGGCGCAGCGCCGGTCCTGCAGGACCGTCACCGTGACACCGTGGTCGGCGAGCCACTCGTGCCCGCCGGAGAAGGTCTGCGATTCCCCGACGATCACCGAGCCGATACCGAACTGGCGGATCAGGCCGCTGCAATACCAGCACGGCGAAAGAGTGGTGACCATGATCGTGCTGCGGTAGTCGCGCCGCCGTCCGGCCGCCCGGAAAGCGTCGGTCTCGGCGTGGACGCTCGGATCCCCGGACTGCACCCGGCGGTTGCGGCCGCGTCCGAGCAGCGTGCCGTCCGCGTCGAAGAGGGCAGCGCCGATCGGGATCCCGCCCTCGGCGAGCCCGTGGAGTGCTTCCTCGTAGGCCACCTCGAGTAGCTCCTGTGCCGGTGTCACCCGTGTCATGCGTCCACCTTCCAAGCCGGTCGGTCCCGGCCACGACATCGAGTCCGTCGGTGGAGCCGGGCGGAGTGAATGACAAACCGACCGTATGCCACCTGATGTCCGTAAGCGACTCGCCGCCCCGTTCGCCGCGGTGTGTCGTCGCAGGTCACAGCGGATCGGCCGGGGCGTGCGCCGCAGTTGCCCGGTACTTCGGCATGCCGCGGCGTCTCCCGGAGTGCAATCGCTTCGTGGGTGGTGGGGGCGGGCACCAGCAGTACGTCGCGCCGTGGCGCCCGCGCGATCGCGGCGCGCACGGTGTCGGCGACCGGCTCGGGCTCCAGCTTGCCCGCGCCGGCTCAGAGCGCCGGAATTGCCTCGGAGAAAGCCTGATTCGAGTCCCGGCTGGAACATCCGTGCCCCTGATTTCCGTGCCTGCGATCCCTGGGGCACCTGTTTTCGCGGATACCGGCCGATGCCGACTCGCCTTAGCGTTGCTGCCGCACAGGATCAGCGGAGAGGGCCGGGCGTGGTGGCGACGGTATCGGTCGAGGCCGAGCGGGACGAGGACGAGGCCGTGGAGCCGGCGCAGCGGTGGGGACTGCTGACGCGGGTGCTGTTCCGGTTCGGATTCGTCTACCTGGGCATCGGCATGGCCGGACAGTGGTTGTTCCAGGCGTTCTTCAGCTCGCTCTCGGTACCGCACGAGTGGGTGATCGCGTCAGCGCGGGTGTGGGGACTGCGCCCGGTCACCGATTGGATGGGCAGGCAGGTCTTCGGGATCGACGAGCCGATCAGCTGGGCCGAGACCGGCAGCGGCGACACCACGGCGAACTGGCTGGCGACGTTCACCTGGCTGGTCGTCGCCGCGCTGGTCGCGGCCGTCTGGTCGGTGGCCGATCGGCGGCGCGTGGACTACACGCGGCTGCTCGGGTGGTTGCTGTTGGTCCTTCGTTTCTCGCTCGCGACGTCGCTGCTGTTGTACGGCATGGTCAAGGTGCTGCCGTCGCAGATGGCGTTCGATCTGCACCTGCTGATCGAGCGGTTCGGGGACATGAGTCCGATGGGGGTGCTGTGGGCGCAGACCGCGGTCTCGCAACCCTACGAGATCGCACTCGGGTTCGCCGAGGTCACCGCCGCACTACTGCTGTTCCTGCCGGTCACCGCGACAGCGGGCGCGCTGCTGGCGCTGGTGGTCTGTCTCCAGGTGCTGGTGCTCAACCTCGCCTACGACGTGCCGGTCAAGCTGTACGCGCTGCATCTGCTGCTGTTCGCGCTGGTGCTGTTGCTGCCCGAGGCGAACCGTCTGGCAAGGGTTCTCGTCGGCCGAGCGGTGGGTGCGGCGAACCGGCAGCCGCTGCTCGGCTCGGGGCGGGGGCGACGGGTCGCGGCGATTCTGCAAGCGGTGCTCGCGGTGTGGTTGGTGGTCACCCCCGTCGCCGAGGCGCTGGACGCCTGGCAGCGCTACGGCAACGCGCGCCCGAAGTCGCCGCTGTACGGCATCTGGGAGGTCACCGAACACACGGTCGCGGGCCAGGAGCTGCCCGCGCTGGTCAGCCGGTCCGGCCAGCCGCGCCCGGCGAGTGCCGTCGTCTCGGAACGCCTGCGCCGCGTGGTGTTCGACAACCCCGTCGCGGTGACCGTTCAGCGCATGGACGACTCGTTGGTCACCTTGCCCGGGACGGTGGACGCCGGCGCACGCACGATCACCCTCACCCAGGATGCCGCGGGCCGGTGGAAGCTCGGCACGTTCACCTATCAGCAGCCCGACTCGGCCACCCTGATCCTCGAAGGCCAACTCGGCGGACGACCGGTCCGGCTGCGTATGGAGCTGGTCGAGCAGGACAGCTTCCCCCTGATCGCGCGGGGCTTCCACTGGGTTCAGGAGGCACCCTATCGCCGGTAGACGGCGACCTGGCGCTCGGTCGTGGTCGCGGCGATGCGAACCGACGCCGCGGGGGTGGCCGGTCGATTGCCAGTGGCAGGCGGTCAGGCCGTAGGCTCGAAACTTGTGCCGAACACGTCAGACGCAACGCAAGACCAGCCCACCGGCGACCCGAACTACCTGGTCGGGCTCGATCTGCGCGGGCGGCGCGTCGTCGTGGTCGGCGGGGGTACGGTGGCGCAGCGCAGGCTGGGCCTGCTGATCGCCTCCGGTGCGGACGTGCACGTGGTGAGTCGCGCGGTCACGCCCGCGGTCGAGGGGATGGCGACGTCGGGTCAGATCACCATCGCGCTGCGCGCGTACGCCGACGGCGACCTCGACGGCGCCTGGTACGCGATCGCGTGCACCGACGAGCCGGAGACCAACGCGGCGGTGGTCGCCGAGGCGACGCGGCGGCGGATCTTCTGCGTGCGGGCCGACACGGCGCGGCTCGGCACGGCGGTCACCCCGGCTACCGCGCGTTATGACGGACTGACCCTCGGCGTGCTGGCCAGCGGACAGCACCGGCGCTCGGCGGCGGTGCGCACCGCGCTGCTCGAGGCCCTGCAATCGGGTGTGGTGAGCGACGACTCGACGCCGATCACGCCCGGTGTGGCCCTGGTCGGCGGCGGACCGGGCGATCCCGATCTGATCACCGTGCGCGGGCGGCGGCTGCTGGCCAGGGCGGATCTGGTAGTCGCCGACCGGCTGGCTCCGCCGGAACTGCTCGCCGAACTCGGACCCGAGGTCGAGGTTGTCGACGCAGCGAAGATCCCCTACGGGCGGGCGATGGCGCAGGATGCGATCAACAGCGCGCTCATCGAAGGCGCGAAGGCGGGCAAGTTCGTGGTGCGGCTGAAGGGTGGCGACCCATACGTGTTCGGGCGTGGTTACGAGGAGCTGGAAGCCTGCGTCGCGGCCGGGGTCCCGGTCACGGTGGTGCCCGGTGTCACCAGCCCCATCGCGGTGCCCGCCGCCGCGGGGATTCCGGTGACGCACCGCGGTGTCACCCACGAGTTCGTGGTGGTGAGCGGGCATGTCGCGCCGGACCATCCGGACTCGCTGGTCGACTGGCCCGCGCTGGCCCGCCTGCGCGGCACCTTGGTGCTGATGATGGCGGTGGAGCGGATCGAACAGTTCGCCACGGCGCTGCTCGACGGCGGGCGGCCCGCCGACACACCCGCCACGGTCATCCAAGAGGGCACGCTGCGCACCCAGCGCGTGTTGCGCGCCGATCTCGGCACAGTCGCCACCCGGGTCCGCGAGGAAGGCATCCGGCCACCCGCCATCGTTGTGATCGGCCCCACCGCCGGATTCTCCGCCGCCTCCACCCCATCGCACGCCGACTCCGCGACCGGTTAGCGCACCCGCAGCCGCATGGATCGAACCGGCATCGCGGAACCTGCGCAGTGATGGCCGTGCCGCCGACGGCCGGGGTGCGGGCCGATACCTCGCCGCGGCAAGGGCTGCGGCGTCGATTTATGGGGCCGCTGGCCATGCATGGCCAGCGTGCCGGGTCGGTGGGGCGGGGAGGCGGTTGGGCTATCAATTACAGTGGCTCACTGTGCTTCGGAATCCCGCTGCGACGATGCAGTATCCAGTGACGCAGCGGGCCTTCGGGCTCGCGATCCTAGTCCTGAGCGGGTTGCAGCTCATGGTCGTGCTGGACGGCACGGTCGTGATCTTCGCGCTGCCGCGGCTGCAAGAGGAGATGGGGCTGACCAGCGCGGGCAGCGCGTGGACGGTGACCTCCTACGGGCTCACCTTCGCGGGCCTGATGCTGCTCGGTGGCAGGCTCGGCGATGCCTTCGGCCGCAAACGCATGCTGGTCGTCGGCGTGGCGGTGTTCACCTTCGCCTCGCTGCTGTGCGGGCTCGCGCAGAACCAAGGCATGCTGATCGCGGCGCGCGCCCTCCAAGGCGCGGGCGCGGCGGTCGCGGCTCCGACCGCCTTCGCCCTGGTGGCCACCACGTTCGCGCCGGGCAAGGCGCGCAATCAGGCGATCGCGATCGTCGGCTCGATGGTCGGTATCGGCTCGGTGGGCGGCCTGGTGGTCGGCGGCGCGCTGACCCAGCTGTCGTGGCGGTGGATCTTCCTGATCAACGTCCCGATCGGCGTGCTGATCATCCTCGGCGCGGCCTACAAACTCGCCGACACCGAACACCACCGCTCGTCGCTGGACGTGCCCGGCGCGGTGCTGGGCACCATCGCCTGCGCCTCCATCGTGTTCGGCGCCACCGAGGGACCGGAGCTCGGATGGGGGCACCCGGCCATCATCGGTTCGCTGATCGCGGGCGTCGTGCTGCTCATCGTTTTCGTGGCGCTGGAGCGGCGCGTGGACGATCCGCTGCTGCCGTGGTCGCTGTTCGACAGCCGGGACCGCGTCGCCACCTTCCTGCTGATCTTCCTCGCGGGCGGCGTGCTGGGCGCGATGACCTTCTTCGTCGCCCAGTTCATGCAGAACGTGATCGGTTACGGTCCGCTCAAGGCGGGTGTGGCGGCCATTCCGTTCACCGTCGGCATCGGCATCGGCGGCGCGGTGGCGTCCAAGGCGGCGCTGTACATCGCGCCCCGCTGGCTGCTCGCGGGTGCGGCCGTGGTGCTGGGCGTCGGGCTGCTGTTCGGTTCCACCCTCGACGGCGAGGTGCTCTACTTCGCGACGTTGCTGCCGCTGCTGACGGTGATCGGTTTCGGCGTCGGCATCGCGATGGTGCTCTCGCCGCTGTGCGTGCTCGTCGGCGTGCCACCGGCGAACATCGGTCCGCTGGCCGCGGTCGGCCAGATGTTCATGAACCTGGCGACGCCGGTCTTCATCGGCCTGCTCACCCCGATCGCCGCCTCGCGCACGCTCTCGCTCGGCGGCAGCACCGGCAAGGTCGCCGGGATGACGCCCGATGAGATCGCAGCGCTGGGCAACGGCTACACGTTGGTGCTGTTCGTCTGCGCGCTCATCGCCTTCGCGGCCGGACTGGTCGCGCTGACGTTGCGGTTCACACCGCAGCAGCTGGCGATGGCGCAGCACGCCCAGGAAGAGGCCCAGCAGGCCTGAGTTTGTTTGCCAGCGCCTGCGGCGCTGGGTGTTCGCGGCCCCCTTATGGCTCGCGACTGAGCGAGCGCCACTGGCGACTGCGTCGCGGACGCGGCGGCCGCTCGGACGCGAGCCGGGCCGCGAACGGGGAATGCTCGGTCTCGCCTCGCCCGGAAAAGGGGTGGTCGCAGCCGATGCGGCTGCGTAGGCGGTAACCGCAGGATCCACTGTCCGCCGGTCAGCAGAAGCCTGTCTCGGCAAGCGCCGCGAGCATGTCCCGGCAGGCCCGGCAGGCCCGGCAGGCCCGGCAGGCCCGGCAGGCCCGGCAGGCCCGGCAGGCCCGGCAGGCCCGGCAGGCCCGGCAGGCCCGGCAGGCCCGGCAGGCCCGGCAGGCCCGGCAGGCCCGGCCGCCCGCAACGCACTCAGCGCGCACAGACGGCGGGTGCCCCGCATATGCCCGACGCTCGACTCGTCGTGCACCACCGCGGCGACGTCAGGACCGGGGGCGCGGACGATTCAGCGCCGGGCGCCGGGCCGGAGGAATCATCCTCGCGGCTAGCGTCAGCCGGGCTAGGGGCGCGGTCTCAGCGGGCCGATCAGAATCGGCCCGCCACGCGGCGCGGGGTCACCCGCACGATGATGCGCGGGCCGTCGTTCACCGACGCCGGGTTGAAATCCGCGTACTTCTGGCCGGTGTACTTCAGCGAGAGCTCGTCGGGCAGCGTCTTCTCCAGATCCGGGGTGATCGTCGCGGTACCCCGAATCTCCGCGTAGACGTACGGGTTGTCCGGCGGGTTGATCAGCACCGTGATCTTCGGGTCGCGCGCGAGGTTCTTGCCCTGCTGGCGATCGGCGGTGGTGGAGAAGAGCAGATCATCGCCGTCGCGCTTCAGCCAGATCACGGTGAGGTGCGGTTGCCCGTTCGCCCCGACCGTGGCGGCGGTGGCGAACACCCGCTCCTCGTCCAGGTACTTCTTCAGGTCATCGGAAAGTACAGCGGTACTGGTCACACTTTGAGCGAACAACCCGGCGCGGCAGGGCATTCCCACAGTTCAGACGGTGTGCCGGTCCGCTGCTTCCAACGCCTGGTCGAGGATCGCCAGACCCTCCTTCGCCTCGGCCTCGGTGATCACACACGGCGGGACGACGTGCAGCCGATGGAAATTCACGAACAGCAGCAGCCCGGCCGCACGGCACGCCGCGACCACCTCGCCCATCGCCGGACTCGTCCCGCCGTACGGGGCCAGCGGCTCCCGGCTGACCCGGTCCCGGACCAGCTCGAGCGCCCAGAACACGCCTGTCCCGCGCACGTCACCGATGCTGGGATGCCGCCGCGCGAGTTCGCGCAGGCCGGGGCCGAGCACGCGGGCGCCGATGTCGGCGGCGTTCTCCACCATCCGCTCGTCGCGCATCGCGGTGATGGTGGCCACCGCCGCGGCCGTGGCCAGCGGATGCCCGGAGTAGGTGAGCCCGCCGGGATAGGGCCGATCGTCGAAGGTCGCGGCGATGGCCGGACCGATCGCCACTCCGCCCAGCGGCACATATCCGGAGTTCACCCCCTTGGCGAAGGTGAGCAGATCCGGCACGACATCGAAATGCTCGATCGCGAACCACTTTCCGGTGCGCCCGAAGCCACACATCACCTCGTCGGCGATGAACACGATCCCGTACTCGTCGCACAGGGCCCGCACCCCGGCCAGGTAGCCGGGCGGCGGAACCATGATGCCCGCGGTGCCGGGGACGGGTTCGAGCACGATCGCCGCGATCGTCTCCGGACCCTCGAACGCGATGGTCTGCCGGAGATGGGCGAGCGCGCGCTCGGTCTCCTCGGCCTCGCTGGTCGCGTGGAATTCGGTGCGATACAGGAACGGTCCGAAGAAGTGCACCACGCCGCTGTTGCCGCGGTCGTTCGGCCAGCGCCGCGGATCGCCGGTCAGATTGATCGCGGTCTCGGTGCCGCCGTGGTAGGAGCGGTAGCGCGCGAGCACCTTGTAGCGGCCGGTGTGCAGCCGCGCCATCCGCACGGCGTGCTCGACGGCATCGGCGCCGCCGTTGGTGAAGAAGATCCGGTCGAGGTCACCGGGGGTGCGCTCGGCAATCAAGCGTGCGGCCTCCGAGCGAGCGGCGTTGACGTGCTGCGGCGCTATGGTGCACAGCTTCGCGGCCTGCTCCTGCACCGCCGCGACGACCTTCGGATGCTGGTGCCCGATATTGGTGTTCACCATCTGCGAAGAGAAGTCGAGCAGCCGGTTGCCGTCCCCGTCCCACACGTAGCAACCCGAGGCGGCGGTGATCGTCAGCGGATCCCGGTGCGCCTGCGCGGACCAGCAGTGGAAGACATGTCTGCGGTCGAGTTCGGAAGCTCGGGCGGCCGCGGCACTGGCCTCGTCGAGGGACAGTCCGTTCGGAAGGGTCATCGGCGAGTTCTCCTGCGTCACTTGACATTACCTATGGTCGAGCCAGTGCCCGATGTGTGCATGTTCCGCATTTCCGTCGGTGCGCATCGGCACCGCGAGTCTGCGATGCCCGAGGCGACCGGGGCCGGAACGCGGCCTGACTCTCACTCTCCGGCATGTACCCATCCTGATGTGCCGACGATCTGTATGAAACTTCGCGCTCGGTATTACGATTCGTCGGTGCTTCCTTCCGTGGCCGAGGTATTGGCGATGCCGGTGGTGCGCGCGGGCGAACCCGAGGTCGTCGGCGGCGGATCGCTGGCGCGGCCGGTGCGCTGGGTGCATGTCAGCGAGGTGGCCGACACGGCGCAACTGCTGGTCGGCGGCGAGCTGATCCTGACCACCGGACAGGCCATGAGTCACGGTGACGCGGCGACGGCGGAGTACTTGACCACCCTGGCTGCCGCCGGGGTTTCCGGGCTGGTGGTCGAACTCGGCGGCTACGTGCGCGCGCTGTCACCCGCCGTCGCGGCGACGGCCGACGCGCTGGAGCTTCCGTTGATCGCGCTGCACCGGGTCACCCGGTTCGTGGAGATCACCGAAGCCGTGCACCGGGTGATCGTCGCCGACCAATTCGCGGAGCTGGAGTTCGCGCGCACCGTGCACGAGACGTTCACCGAGCTCAGTGTGCGCCGCGCCGCGCTGGCCGAGATCGTGCAGACCGCGGCGGCCATGCTGGACGCGCCGGTGGTGCTGGAAGACCTGGCGCACCGGGTGCTGGCGCTGTCCGCGCGGCACGCGTCCACCTCGGCGCTGCTGGAGAACTGGGAGACCACCTCGCGCCTGCTGCCGGACACCTGGAACGCGGTGGCGGTGGGCCCGCACACGCAGCGGTGGGGCCGGTTGCTCCTGCGCGCCGACGGCGTGCCGGGCGAGCGGGCGCGCATGGTGCTCGAGCGCGCCGCCCAGACGCTGACCTTGCACCGCATGATCGAGAAAGACCGCTTCGGTCTGCACCGGCAGGCCCAGACCGGACTGATCGACGACCTGGTCAACGGCAGGCTGGACGAACGCGACGCACTCGCTCGCGCCGCCGCGCTCGGCTTGGCTCGCAGGGCCGCCTACGTCCCACTCGCCGTCGACGTCGCCGCCGCGACCGAAACCGATCCGGTGGCGGGACAGCGCCGCGCCGTTGGCATCGTGGACGCGGTGACGCACGGGCTCGGCCTGTCGAAGACGACCGCGCTGGTCGCGGCCGAGCAGGGGGACCGGGTTGCGCTGATCCTCGCGCTGCCGCGCGCCGCTGACCCGGACGAGGCGCTCGCCGCCGCCTGCGCCACGATCCTCGGTGAGGTCCGCCGGGTCGACGGGGTGCGGCGGGCGGTGATCGGCGCGGGCGCGGTGTCGGATTCGCTGTCGGACACCGCGCACGGGCTCCCGCATGCCGCGCATGTCGCGGAAGTCGCTCTTTCGCTGGGAAGTTCGGCGGCGCGGCCGTTCTATCGCAGTGGCGACGTGCGCCTGCGTGGTCTGCTGTCGCTGATCCGCGGTGAGCCGGGCGTGCAGCGGTTCGCCGAGACCGAGCTGAGCGCGCTGCTGCGCTACGACATCCGCCACGACACCGATCTGACCAGCACCCTGCGGCAGTTCCTCGACCTGGCGGGCAACAAGACCGAACTCGCCCGCAGGCTAGAGATCAGCCGCCCGACCCTCTACGACCGGCTCGCCCGCATCGCACGCATCCTCGACGTCGACCTCGACGACGGCGAATCCCGCACCTCGTTGCACACCGCCCTGTTGATCCGCGACCTGACGGCGGGTACCGGGAACCTGTGACAGGTGCTGCTGCCGCTTTCGCGAAAGTGCGGCGACCTGACGACGGCACGGCCGAGCGGTGACCATGCTCATTGTCGAGCGCTGACGGTTCGGTGAGACTGTGCGCATGACGGTGGAGGAAAGCGTGCTGGCGCAGTGGATCGCGCTGGCGGGGGAGCAGGCCGGTGCGGTCGGCGCGGATCTGGTGCGGCGGTACGGCGAGCCGCATCGGCGCTATCACACCGTCGAGCACTTGGCCGCCATGCTGGCCGTCATCGAGGACTTGGCCGACGACGCGGACGACCTCGCCGCCGTCCGCTATGCCGCCTTCTTCCACGACGCGGTCTACGCGGTCGATCGCGCCGACAACGAGGAGCGCAGCGCCGAACTGGCCGAGACGACGCTGGCCGCGCTGGGAGCGGAGCCGGACATGATCGGCGAGGTCGGCAGGCTGGTCCGCCTCACCGCGTCCCACGACCCCGCGGCCGGCGACCGCAACGGCAACGTGCTCTGCGACGCGGATTTGGCGATCCTCGCCGCCGACGCCCCGGGCTACGCCGCGTACACCCGGGCGGTGCGTGCGGAGTACCGGCACGTCCCGGACGACCTGTTCCGCGCGGGCCGGGCGGCGGTACTGCGCAAACTCGCCGAGCAGCCCTATCTGTTCCGCACGCCGACCGCTCGCCATCGATACGAGTCGGCGGCACGGGCCAATCTCGCCGCCGAGCTGTCCGCGCTCACCGCTGCGACCGGATAGCGATCCGCACTCAGGTGATGATCAAAAGCTCAGTGGGCGAGGCGATTTCGGTCCGTAGTCCGGCTTTGGCCGCTACCCGCGCCACCCCGCGGACGTCGGCCGGTTCGGCCCGGGTGAGCACGAGGGCGCGAGCGAGCAGGCCCTTGTGGTGCTTGTTGAAGTGACTCACCACCGTGCGCGAGCCGTCCGGATGCTCGGTGAGCACGTTCGCGGTGACCGCGCCGGGAACCCGGCCCAGCTGCTGATAAGTGCCCGAGCGGAGATCGACGACGAGCTCGCCCGCGGCCTCGGCGTGCAGCGCCGCGGCCAGCTCGTCGCGCCACAGGGCCGAAAGGGTGGGCAGACCGGGCAGTTTGGAGCCGCCGGAGAGCCGGTAGGCGGGAATCGGGTCACCCGCGCGGATCGCGCCGAACAGGGCCGAGCCGATGCCGAGCCGGGCATACGCCTTGGACCGTTGGATTTTCGTGAAGGAGCGCGCGTCGAGCGCGTCATAGAGGACCCCGGTGTAGCGCTCCAGCGCGGGCCGGGTCGGCGAAGTGCGCAGCGCCGCGTTCCTGGCGATCTCGCTGTCGGCCCCCTTGCCGAGCCCGAGCGCCACACGGGAGCGGTCCGGGTCGGCCGCCAGCCGGACCACTTCCTCGACCAGCCGCGCGCGCACCGCCGTGAGCTGCGGCATAGCCAGCTCGTCCAGCGCGAGAGGCGCTCCGGCGCCGCCGTCGGACTTGGTTTCGGAAGGAGGCAGCAGCACCAGCACGAACGAATACGGTAATGCGCTGTAAATGGCGTACGGCCGGCGACTACCCTGTGCTTCCGTGATCACCCGCCTCTCCCGCCTATTCCTGCGAACCCTGCGCGACGATCCCGCCGACGCGGAGGTGCCCAGCCACAAACTCCTGGTCCGTGCCGGCTACGTGCGCCGCGTCGCCCCGGGCGTCTACTCGTGGCTGCCGCTCGGCTTGCGCGTGCTGCGCAAGGTCGAGGACGTGGTGCGCGAGGAGATGGACGCGATCGGCGCCCAGGAGATCTCGCTCCCCGCGCTGCTGCCGCGCGACCCGTACGAGACCACCAACCGGTGGACCGAATACGGCGACGGCCTGTTCCGGCTGCGCGACCGCAAGGGCGCGGACTACCTGCTCGGCCCGACCCACGAGGAGCTCTTCGCGCTCACCGTGAAGGGCGAGTACAGCTCCTACAAGGACCTTCCGGTCACGCTGTACCAGATCCAGACCAAGTACCGCGACGAGGAGCGCCCTCGTGCGGGCATCCTGCGCGGGCGCGAGTTCGTCATGAAGGACTCCTACTCCTTCGACCTGGACGAGGACGGCCTCAAAGCCAGCTACGACGCGCACCGGCAGGCCTACCAGCGCATCTTCGACCGGCTGCGGGTCAAGTACGTCATCGTGGCGGCCACCTCGGGCGCGATGGGCGGCAGCGCGTCGGAGGAGTTCCTGGCCGACAGCCCGGTCGGTGAGGACACCTACGTGCGCTGCCCGGAATCCGGCTACGCGGCCAACGTCGAGGCGGTGGTCACGCCCGCTCCCGAGCCGCTGCCGATCGAGGGCCGGCCCGCCGCCGTCGTGCACGACACCCCCGACACCCCCACCATCGCGACGCTGGTCGACTGGGCCAACAGCGCGGGCCTCGCCGAGCGCTACGGCCGCCCGGTCACCGCGGCCGACACGCTGAAGAACGTCATGGTCAAGCTGCGGCACCCGGACGGGAAGACCGAGATCATCGGCATCGGCGTCCCCGGTGACCGCGAGGTGGACGACAAGCGCCTCGGCGCCTCGGTCGAACCGGCCGAGGTGGAGCTGCTCACCGACGCCGATTTCGCCGAGAACCCATTCCTGGTGAAGGGCTACATCGGCCCGAAGGCCTTGCAGGCCAATGGTGTTCGCTACCTGGTCGATCCCCGTGTCGGAACCGGGACGAGCTGGATCACCGGTGCCGACGAACCGGGCAAGCACGTCGTCGGCCTGGTCGCCGGACGGGATTTCACACCCGACGGCACCATCGAGGCGGCCGAGGTCCGGGACGGCGATCCCTCGCCGGACGGGCGCGGAACGTTGGTGTCGGCGCGCGGCATCGAGATCGGCCATATCTTCCAGCTCGGCAACAAGTACACCGACGCGTTCGAGGTGGACGTGCTCGGCGAGAACGGCAAGCCGGTCCGGCTGACCATGGGCTCCTACGGCATCGGTGTCTCGCGCATGGTCGCGGTGATCGCCGAACAGCAGCACGACGAGAAGGGGCTGCGCTGGCCCGCCGCGGTCGCGCCGTACGACGTGCACGTCGTCATCGCGAACAAGGACGACGCGGCTCGCGCCGGCGCCGAAGAGGTGGTGGCCGGACTGCACGCCCAAGGCTTGGACGTGCTCTTCGACGACCGCACCGCCTCGCCCGGCGTGAAGTTCAAGGACGCCGAACTGCTCGGCATGCCGCTGGTCCTGGTGATCGGCCGCGGCTGGGCGGAGGGCAAGGTCGAACTGCGCGATCGCTTCACCGGCGAGACCGAAGAACTCCCCGCCACCGCGGCGGTGGACGCGGTGGTCGCCAAAGTCAACCCCGCCTCTCCGGGACTTTAGGCCGTACCAGTTGGGTGGCGCGGGATCTGCGTTCAGGTCCTGCGCTGGGTGTCGCTCGGGTTTTGGGCGTTCCCGGTGAGTTACCCATGTGCTAGCGAAATCACGTTTCCGATGGCCCCTTGGCGCACGCACTCACGGGGCTGTTCGCTGTGCCCGTATCGTGGGCGGACACGGCTCGCGGAGGATGCCCGAACGTGGCTGCGCCATGCCATCAACCGGGCAGCGGCTACTTACGCGACCGTAGCCTGAATTTGCCGGTCATAAACCCCCGTACCTGGTCCACGCTGCGATTACCCGCTGGTAAGTTAACCGCCATGACGAACACAGACGCGCGGTTGTTCAACCCCGCCACCTATGACCCGCAGCAGTTCGACGCCGAGACGCGGCGACTGTTGCGCGCCACCATCGAGTGGTTCGAGGTCCGGGGCAAGCAGCGTCTGCTCGCCGACGACGCGAACGCGGTGTGGACCGCCGACTTCCTCGACTTCGTGAAGAAGGAGAAGCTGTTCGCCACCTTCCTGACCCCCGCGGCCTACGCCGACGGTGACCCGAACCGCCGGTGGGACGCGGCCCGCAACGCGGCGCTGTCGGAGATCTTCGGCTTCTACGGTCTGGCGTACTGGTACGCCGAGCAGGTCACCATCCTCGGCCTCGGCCCGATCTGGCAGAGCGACAACGAGGACGCCAAGAAGCGTGCGGCCGCCGACTTGTCCGCGGGCGAGGTGATGGCGTTCGGTCTGTCCGAACAGACCCACGGGGCCGACATCTACAACACCGACTTGGTGCTCACTCCCACCGAGCCCGGCAGCGCCGACGCCGAAGCCGGAATCCTCTTCCGCGCCAACGGCGAGAAGTACTACATCGGCAACGGCAACGTGGCGAGCATGGTGTCGGTGTTCTCCCGTCGCGCCGATCTGGAGGGCGCCGACGCCTACGTCTGGTTCGCCGCCGACTCCCGCCACGAAAACTATCGCCTGCTCGGCAATGTCGTGCACCAGCAGATGTACGTCAGCACCTTCCGCCTGGAGAACTACCCGGTGCGCGCCGAGGACATCCTGCACACCGGCCCCGAGGCGTTCTCCGCGGCGCTGAACACCGTCAACGTGGGCAAGTTCAACCTCTGCCACGGCGGCATCGGCATGGTCGAGCACTCCTTCTACGAGGCGATCACGCATGCCAACAACCGCATCCTCTACGGCAACCCGGTCACCGATTTCCCGCACGTGCGCACGAACTTCGTCGACGCCTACGCGCGCATCCTCGCGATGAAGCTGTTCAGCGACCGCGCCGTCGACTACTTCCGCAGCGCGAGCCTGGAGGACCGCCGCTATCTGCTGTTCAACCCGATGACGAAGTCCAAGGTGACCTCCGAGGGCGAGACCGTCATGACGCTGCTGCTGGACGTGCTGGCCGCCAAGGGGTTCGAGAAGAACACCTACTTCGCCGAGGTGCAGCGGCTGATCAACACCCTGCCCCGGTTGGAGGGCACGGTGCATGTGAATGTCGGGCAGATCCTGAAGTTCATGCCCAACTACCTGTTCAACCCGCAGGACTACCCGGAGATCGGGACCAGGCAGGACGCGGCCGACGACGCGTTCTTCTGGCGGCAGGGCCCGGCGCGGGGCGCGGGCAAGGTGCGGTTCGCGGACTGGACGCCGATCTACGACAAGCACGCCGACATCCCCAACGTCGGCCGGTTCTATGAGCAGGCGCAGGCGCTGCGCACGCTGTTGACCACGGCGGCGCCGGACGCCGAGCAGCAGAAGGACCTGGACTTCATGCTGACCATCGGCCACCTGTTCTCGCTGGTGGTCTACGGCCAGCTGATCCTGGAGCAGGCCGCGATCACCGGACTGGACCGTGATCTGATCGACCAGATCTTCGACTTCCAGATCCGCGATTTCAACGCCTACGCCACCGCGCTGTACGGCAAGTCGTCGGCCACCCCGGACCAGCAGGGCTGGGCCGCGGCCGCGCTGCGGCCGCCGGTCGCCGACCGTCCGCGTTTCGACCGCGTGTGGGCCGAGGTGGCGTCCTACGACGGCGCCTACGAAATGCGGCCGTAGGCAAGCCGTTTCGGCCGGATGGCGGTCCGGGATCCGTGACGGGCCGATTCAGGGCCGGTCCGATCGCGCGGTGTGCGGCGACGGGCCGGACCTGGCCCGGTCCCGGACCGCAGGTGGCCTTCGCGGTTCGAGCGCACGCCCGACGATCCGCATGGTGGTCTCCTTGGTCGCTCGACGAGCAGGCGCACCCGCTTGGCCTATCTGGCATCGGCGGCGCGCAGGCAGGTGGTCCTCCCGGGCCGCGCCCACGATCGCGGCCCGGCTGGTGCTCCGAACAACGTGCGGCGCTGCCGACCCGGTGCACCCGCCGGCGTCCACGGGGTCAGGCTTTGCCGGGGAACGCGACGGTCGGCGGGTTGGCACCGAGGATCGACTGCCAGGTTGCCAGCCGGACAGCCGCGTCGGTGAGCGCGTCGACACCCGTGCGGCGGACGGTCGCGGACGCACTGCGCTCCACCACCGCTCGCCAGGCGATCGCGGTGTCGGACTCGACCGTCGCGGCCAGCCGGGCCGCTGAGATCGGGTCGGTGACCGGGAACGGCACGGTGTAGGCGGCGCCGGGCGGCGGCACCGTCGTACCGTCGGCGGCGAGCGCGTCGGCGGTGGTGTCGCGCCGGGCGCGGTGGGCGGCGGTGTGCTCGGCGATCAGTCTGGTGCGCTCGGTCGAGGCGTGCGCGGCGATGACGCCGTAGGCGTATACCGCGCCGTATTCGGCGTTCAGCGCGTCCAACAGCGCCTGGCGTTCGGCTTCGGTCATGCCAGCAGCACCCCCGCCTGAGCCGCGCAGGCGGCGCTGATCGAGGCGAGCAGCCCGGCCCGGTATCCGGACAGCGCGCGGGCCAGGTCGGCGGCCGATTTCTGGGACGAGGTCAGCTGGGCGCGCAGCGCATCGATACTCGGCGGGGCGGTAGGCGGAACGGCGCTGCCGGAGGCCACGGCGGACGGCCCTGATCCATTGGCGCGGGTGCGGTGCACCGGTGTGGTTCCGTCGGCGTAGACACCGATCACGCGGGCGATCTCGGTGCGCAGAGCATCGGCGTGCGCGGTGCGCTCGGCCGCGATCACGCCCAGCGCCGCGTGCCGTTCCGGTGCCATGGCGATGGCCGCGGAGGCCGCGGCGGCATCGGCACGAGCCAGAATTTCCTGTGCGGCAAGGGGATCCGGTTCGTGGACCACTTCCTTTTCGGCGCAGCCCGCCAGGGCGCCGAGGGCGAGGATGCCGACCGTTCCTCCGCCCGCGAGGCGTAGTGCGCTGCGACGATCCAGGGCGGCGAGGCGGGGCTCGTGCCGGTCGGTGGGAATGCCGGAAGTGCACCCGGCACGCGGCGGGGCGGGAAGGCGGATGGGCACGGCACCATCGTGCCAGATTCGTGGCACGCCACCGGACGAGGCGTCGGGGCCGTGGCGCGCGAACTCCTCGACCACTGGTCCTTTACACTCTCGTGGCGCGTTACGCTAGACCTTCGGTAGAGAAATTTCCCGCCGCGTCACAACTGAACCAGGAGCCGCCCACATGCCGATGCCGACCGAGGAAAGGGTGAGCCAGCTCGTAGCTGGTCTCGTCGAACGCCGAGGATTCGACCTCGAGGGCGTCGAGATCTCGACGGCGGGCAAGCGCGCGGACGCGCAGGCTCGGGTGCAGGTGATCGTGGACAGCGACGCGTCCGATCTGGATGCGATCGCCACGCTCAGCTCGGAGCTGTCCGCCGTGCTGGACGACGCGGGAGATTTCGGCGAGACGCCCTACCTGCTGGAAGTGACGACGCCGGGCATCGATCGCCCGCTGACCGCCGACCGGCACTGGCACCGGGCCCGGGGGCGGAAGGTGCGCGTCGCACTGCGTGACGGCGTGCAGCCGCCGGAAGGGGCGGCGACCTTCGAAGCCAGAGTCGGCGCGCTCACCGGCGATTCGGTAGCGCTGGTGCTCGGCGGCAAACGTGACCCGCACCGGGTGACGGTCCCGCTCGCCGACATCGCCAGCGCCGTCGTCCAAGTCGAGTTCTCGCCGCCTGGCGCGCGCGAGCTGGAACTCGCCGGCGGAGTCGTTCCGGGGCGACCCGTTCCTGGCGAGGAAGACGCGGTGGCGGTCGCCGACGCGGCGCAGAGCAGTCCCGCTCGAGGAACACCGAATGCACAACACCAATCCGTAACAGCGTCTGATTCGCCGACCGAAGGGATCGTGGAATGAACATCGAAATCGAAGCCCTGCGCGCGATCGTCGCAGACAAGGGGATCTCGATCGAGACCGTGATCTCCGCGATCGAGTCGGCGCTGCTGACCGCGTACCGCCACACCGAGGGGCATCAGCCCACCGCGCGCATCGACATCAACCAGAAGACCGGCGTGGTCCGGGTGATGGCGCGCGAACTGGACGCCGACGGCAACGTGATCTCCGAATGGGACGACACCCCCGAGGGATTCGGCCGGATCGCGGCGACCACGGCCAGGCAGGTCGTGCTGCAGCGGCTGCGGGACGCGGAGAACGAGAAGTCCTTCGGCGAGTTCTCCACCCACGAGGGCGACATCGTCGGCGGCGTGGTGCAGCGCGACGTACGCGCCAACGCCCGCGGCACGGTCGTCGTGCGCATCGGCAGCGAGTTGCACGGCGCGGAGGGACTGATCCCGCCCGCCGAGCAGGTGCCCGGCGAGACCTACGAGCACGGCGACCGGATCAAGTGCTACGTCGTCGGCGTCTCGCGCGGTCCGCGTGGCCCGCAGATCACGTTGTCGCGCACCCACCCGAACCTGGTGCGGCGACTGTTCGCGCTGGAGGTGCCCGAGATCGCCGACGGCTCGGTGGAGATCGTCGCCGTGGCGCGGGAGGCGGGGCACCGCTCCAAGATCGCCGTGCGCAGCACCGTGCCCGGCGTCAACGCGAAGGGCGCCTGCATCGGCCCGATGGGCCAACGGGTGCGCAATGTGATGAGCGAGCTGGCCGGCGAGAAGATCGACATCATCGACTACGCCGACGACCCGGCGACGTTCGTCGGCAACGCGCTCTCGCCGTCGAAAGTGGTTTCGGTCACGATCGTCGACCCCGAGGCCCGCGCGGCCCGCGTCGTGGTGCCCGATTTCCAGCTTTCGCTGGCCATCGGCAAGGAGGGACAGAACGCCCGCCTGGCCGCGCGGCTGACCGGTTGGCGCATCGATATCCGCAGCGATGCCGCGCCTGACATGGGCGGATCCGTCCGGACGGAGGCGCACCGGAGTTGACCGGAACCCGCCAGCGGAGTGCTCGGGATGACAGGTTCGTAACTTCAGCGGGGGAGGGGTTCGGCGTTCCGAGCACGACAGCGGTAGAGTGGTCCAAGGTTCAGTCCGAACCTTCGGCACTTATGCCCGATCGCACCACCGAGCAGCACGCGGCGCCCCAGCGCCGGTCGGCTCCCGTGCGGACGTGTATCGGGTGCCGGAAGCGCGAACTGGCCGTCGATCTGTTGCGGATCGTGGCTCGGGACCGTGAGACCGGTGACGGCTCCCACGCCATCGAGATCGTTCCCGATCCGCGGCGCAGACTTCCCGGACGGGGTGCCTGGCTGCACCCCTTTTCGGCTTGTCTGAGCACGGCAGAGCGGCGCCGAGCCATCGGCAGAGCACTACGAGTGTCCGGACATCTGGATATCTCAGCCCTGGAGCATTACCTCGAGAACAGGCACGAGCACTCATGAGCACACCGTGAAGTACCAACGATGAACGTCCATCGGAGATAACCCGAGGTCGTGCGGGCCCCCGTCAGCAAGACGGTGGCGCTGCTCGGCCTCTCAGTGAGGAGAGCAGTGGCAGGCAAGGCCCGCGTGCACGAGTTGGCCAAAGAACTCGGTGTCACGAGCAAGGAACTACTCGCAACGCTCAAGGAGCAAGGCGAGTTTGTGAAGTCCGCGTCGTCGACGGTGGAAGCTCCCGTCGCACGCAGGCTGCGTGAGTCGTTCGCGGCGAAGTCCGCCCCGTCGAACGGCGCCAAGTCGGGTGCACGCCCCGGTCCGTCGTCGGCCCGTCCGGCCGCGAAGCCCGCGGGCGGAGGCCCGCGTCCCGGTCCGCGTCCGGCACCGGCGCCCGCTCCGGCGGCCCCCGCCGCCCAGGAGAGCGCCCGTCCCGCCGCGCGCACCGGCGAGTCCCCGGCGGTGAAGCCGGGCCCCGCCGCGCGTCCGGCACCGTCCCCAGCGCCCAAGCCCGCGGCACGGGAATCCATCACTCCGGCTGCCGCCGCGGCCTCCGGCGCGACCGCGAGTTCCGCACCGGCCCCGGCCGGTCCGCGCCCGACGCCCGGTGGTCCGCGTCCCGGTCAGCAGCAGCGTCCCGGCGCACCCACGCCGGGTGCCCCGCGTCAAGGTGGCGGCTCGTCCGGTCCGCGTCCGGGGCCGAAGACCCCGCGCGTCGGTAACAACCCCTATTCGTCGGCTCCCGAGCGCCCCGCGCCGCGACCGGCTCCCCGTCCGGGTGGCCCGCGTCCCGGTCCCGCCCAGGATGGCCCGCGTCCCGGTCCTGCCTCGGGTGGTCCGCGTCCCGGTCCCGCCCAGGGTGGACGCCCGGCACCCGGCCAGGGTGGTCCGCGTCCCGGTGGTCCGCGGCCGAGCCCCGGCTCGATGCCACCACGCCCGAACCCGGGTGCGATGCCCTCGCGTGCGGCGCGTCCGGGTGGAGCCGGTGGTCCCGGCGCGGGTCGTCCCGGTCGTCCCGGCGGAGGCGCCGGTGCCGGTCGTCCCGGTGGCGGTGGCGGTGGCGGCGGTTACCGCGGTGGCGGCGGCGGAGCTCCCGGTGCGGGCACGGGTGCGCCCGGTGCCGGTGGCGGTGCGGCCGGTGGGTTCCGCGGTCGTCCCGGCGGTGGTGGCGGCGGCGGTCGTCCCGGTGGTCCCGGCGGCCGCGGTGGTGCGGCCGGCGCGTTCGGCCGTCCCGGTGGCGCGCCCCGTCGTGGCCGTAAGTCGAAGCGGCAGAAGCGGCAAGAGTACGACTCGATGCAGGCGCCCGCCGTCGGCGGCGTGCGGCTGCCACGCGGCAACGGCGAGATCATCCGGCTCGCCCGCGGCGCGTCGCTGTCGGACTTCGCGGAGAAGATCGACGCGAACCCGGCCGCGCTGGTGCAGGCCCTGTTCAACCTGGGCGAGATGGTCACCGCGACCCAGTCGGTGAACGACGAGACCCTCGAGCTGCTCGGCAGCGAGATGAACTACGTCGTGCACGTGGTCAGCCCCGAGGACGAGGACCGCGAGCTGCTGGAGTCGTTCGATCTCACCTACGGCGAGGACGAGGGCGGCGAGGAAGACCTCGAGCAGCGTCCGCCGGTGGTGACCGTCATGGGTCACGTCGATCACGGTAAGACCCGACTGCTGGACACCATCCGCAAGGCCAACGTCCGCGAGGGCGAGGCCGGCGGCATTACCCAGCACATCGGCGCCTACCAGGTGCTCACCCACCTGGGCGAAGAGGGCCGGCTGATCACCTTCATCGACACCCCGGGTCACGAGGCGTTCACCGCCATGCGTGCCCGCGGTGCGAAGGCCACCGACATCGCGATCCTGGTGGTCGCCGCCGACGACGGCGTCATGCCGCAGACGGTGGAGGCGATCAACCACGCGCAGGCGGCCGACGTGCCGATCGTGGTGGCGGTCAACAAGATCGACAAGGAAGGCGCGAACCCGGAGAAGATCCGGCAGCAGCTGACCGAGTACAACCTGGTGGCCGAGGAGTACGGCGGCGACACGATGTTCGTCGACATCTCCGCCAAGCAGGGCACGAACATCGAAGCACTGCTCGAGGCGGTCCTGCTCACCGCGGACGCCGCCCTCGACCTGCGGGCGAACCCGGACATGGACGCCCAGGGTGTGGCCATCGAGGCGCACCTCGACCGCGGCCGCGGCCCGGTCGCCACGGTGCTGGTGCAGCGCGGCACGCTGCGCGTCGGCGACTCGATCGTCGCCGGCGACGCTTACGGTCGCGTGCGGCGCATGGTGGACGAGCACGGCGAGGATGTCGACGCGGCGCTGCCGTCGCGGCCGGTCCAGGTCATCGGCTTCACGTCGGTGCCGGGCGCCGGCGACAACCTGCTGGTGGTCGACGAGGACCGGATCGCACGGCAGATCGCCGACCGGCGCAACGCGCGCAAGCGCAACGCGCTGGCCGCACGCAGCCGCAAGCGGATCAGCCTGGAAGATCTGGATGCCGCGCTGAAGGAAACCAGCGAGCTGAACCTGATCCTCAAGGGCGACAACTCCGGTACCGTCGAGGCCCTCGAAGAGGCGCTGCTCGGAATCCAGGTGGACGACGAGGTGCGACTGCGGGTCATCGACCGCGGTGTCGGTGGCGTCACCGAGACCAATGTCAACCTGGCGTCGGCGTCGAACGCGATCATCATCGGGTTCAACGTCCGCGCCGAGGGCAAGGCGACCGAGCTGGCCAACCGCGAGGGCGTCGACATCCGGTACTACTCGGTGATCTACCAGGCCATCGACGAGATCGAGAAGGCCCTCAAGGGCATGCTCAAGCCGATCTACGAAGAGGTCGAGCTGGGTCGCGCCGAGATCAGGGCGATCTTCCGCTCGTCGAAGGTCGGCAACATCGCCGGTTGCATGGTCACCTCGGGTTCGGTCAAGCGCAACGCCAAGGCGCGCCTGCTCCGCGACAACATGGTGATCGCCGAGACGATGACGATTTCCTCGCTGAAACGGGAGAAGGACGATGCCGTCGAGGTCCGCGAGGGCTTCGAATGCGGTATGACGGTCACCTACTCCGACATCAAGGAAGGCGACATCATCGAGGCCTACGAACTGCGCGAGAAGCCGCGCGACTGATAGACCGAGACGAGCCCGGACGCCGCGCTGTATGCCGCGGCGTCCGGGCCGGTCGTCACAACCATTAGAGGGGTGTCGGTGTACCTGGGTGCACTGGAATTCGACCTGCTACTCGGCGATGTGCATTCACTGAAGCAGAAGCGTTCGGTGATCCGGCCGATCCTGGCCGAATTGCAGCGCTTCGGGGTGAGTGCCGCCGAAGGCGGGGACCATGATCTCTACCGGCGCTCGATGCTGGGCGTCGCCATGGTCAGCGCGGGAATGGACCACCTGACCGAGGTGCTGGACAGATGTGAACGGCACGTCGCGGCCCGTCCGGAGTTACAGTTGCTGGCGGTGCGCCGCCGGATCTTCGGACCCGAGGACTGACCGTGGTGGGAGAACAGAAGTAGTGAGGAGGAAATGGCCATGGTGGATCAAGCCAGGGCACGCCGACTCGCCAAGCGGATCGCCTCGATCGTGGCCACCACGATCGAATACGAGGTGAAGGATCCGCGGCTGCGTTTCGTGACCGTCACCGACGCCAAGGTGACCGGCGATCTCCGCGAGGCGACGGTGTACTACACCGTGATGGGTGAAACCCTCGACACCGAACCGGATTACGAGGGTGCGGCCGCCGGTCTGGAGAAGGCCAAGGGTGTGTTGCGCTCCAAAGTGGGCGCGGGAACCGGGGTGAAGTTCACTCCGTCGCTGGCGTTCGTGCTGGACACCGTGCCCGACGCGGCGCGGCAGATGGAGGAGCTGCTCGCCAAGGCGCGGGCCGCGGACGACGCGGTCGCCAAGGTGGCCGCCAACGCCAGGCACGCGGGCGACACCGACCCCTACAAGGTCGAACGCGACACCGACGAGTGACATGCGGTAGTCGATGACGACAATGCGGGAAACCGCCGACCTGGACGCGGCCGTGGCGGCGCTGGAGGCGGCGCGCTCGGTGACCATCATCTGCCATGTGCAGCCCGATGCGGACACCATCGGAAGCGGTCTCGCGCTGGCGCTGGTCCTGCATCAGCGCGGGACTCCGGTGCAGGTGTCGTTCGCCGAGCCGGCCGAGTTGCCTTTCTCGATGCGGTCGCTGCCGGGTGTTCGGCATCTGGTGGCGCCCGCGGAGGTGCGCGCCGAGGTGGACCTGCTCGTCACGGTCGACTGCGGTAGCGCGGCGCGGCTCGGCGTGCTCGCCGACCGATTGTCCGGTGCCGCAACGACAATGGTGATCGATCACCATCGGTCGAATACGCGCTTCGGTGTGATCAACGTGGTCGATTCCGGCGCCGAGTCCACGACGAGCGTGATCGCGCGGCTGCTCGACGCCTGGGGCGTGCCGATCGAGCCCGACGTGGCGCATTGCCTCTACGCCGGTCTGGTCACCGATACCGGCTCGTTCCGGTGGGTGCGGCCGGGTACCCACGAACTGGCCGAGCGCCTGCTGTCGACGGGGATCGATGGCGCGGAGATCGCCCGCACCTTGCTGGACACGCATCCGTTCGGGTGGCTGTCGATGCTGTCGCGTGTGCTGGGAACCGCGCGGCTCGTGCCGGACGTACGCGGTGGCATCGGGCTGGTGTACGCGTTCGTGCACCGCGACGATGTCGACGGGTTGCGGTCGGAGGAGGTTGAGAGCGTCATCGATATCGTGCGCACGACCGCGGAAGCGGGAATCGCCGCGGTGTTCAAGCAATCCCACGGCGTGCCCGATCGGTGGACGGTGTCGTTGCGCTCGCGCGACAGCAGGGTCTCGGTGGGCGATGGGGTGGACGTCGCGGAGGTGGCGACGGCGCTGGGCGGCGGCGGTCACCGCTTCGCCGCGGGGTACACGGCGTACGGCTCGCCCGACGACCTGGTCGCCGCGTTGTTGGCCGCGCTCGGGTGACGGTGATTTTCGGTATCGGTCGGCACGAAGCAGGTCGCCACGAAATCAGCTCCGCCCGAGTCGATGTCGTGTCCGGTTGCAGGCCTGGCGCATTGCCACCGCTGTTTCCCGTTCGCCCGGCCGTCGCCACGGGGGTGTGCGGGTTGGCCGATACGCGGTTGGTCTCGGGACCAAGGAGGGCGCGCTTCGCGCGTGTGCGGACGTCTGCGGGAACTCGCCGGATGTCGGTCCGGGTCGTGACCGGATCGATTGGTGTGCGTGTGCCGCCGTCGTCCGCGCGGGGTCCGGTGTCGGCGGGCTCGCAGATGGCGGAATCTATCGGCGTGCCATGCCGTGGTGAGGCATCAACTGGACCGACGGCGGTCGTGGTGGTGGCCGTGGCCGGGGAGGGGAGGAGTTGGTGAACGCGAAGAATTCCAGCGAGGCGGAGATTGCCGATCCAGCACCACAGGATGCCGAGGCGCGGCTACTCGAGGTCGACCGGGCCGCGGCGGCCGGGCCGAAACGCATTCTCGGACTGGCCTTGCCGACGCTCGGCGTGCTGGTCGCCGAGCCGCTCTATCTGCTGTTCGATCTCGCCGTCGTCGGTCGGCTCGGCGCGCTCGCGCTGGCCGGTCTCGCGGTCGGCGGATTGATTCTGGCGCAGACGAGTTCACAGCTCACTTTCCTGTCCTACGGGACCACCGCGCGCTCGGCACGTCGCCACGGCGCGGGCGACCATCGGGGTGCGGTCGCCGAAGGGGTGCAGGCGACGTGGATCGCGATCGTGGTCGGCGCCGCGATCCTGCTGGTGGCCGAGTCGTGCGCCGTGCCGCTGACGAGCGCGATCGCGGGTGGCGGCGATATCGCGGGGGCGGCGCTGGGTTGGCTGCGGATCGCGCTGTTCGGCGTGCCGCTGATCCTGATCTCCATGGCGGGCAACGGCTGGTTGCGCGGCGTCCAAGAGACGCGCAGGCCGCTGGCCTATGTGGTTGCCGGACTCGCCGTTTCGGCCCTCTTGTGCCCGGTGCTGGTGTACGGGCTGTTCGGCGCGCCGCGTATGGAGCTGCCCGGTTCCGCGGTGGCGAATGTCGCTGGGCAGGTGGTGATGGCGGCGCTGTTCCTGAACGCGCTGGTCGGCGAACGGGTGTCGCTGGCGCCGCAGTGGGCGGTCATGCGCGCGCAACTCGTCCTCGGTCGTGACCTGATCGTTCGCAGTTTCGCCTTCCAAGCCTGTTTCGTCTCGGCCGCCGCGGTCGCGGCCCGGTTCGGCGCTGCCTCGGTGGCCGCCCACCAGTTGGTCCTGCAACTGTGGAACTTCCTGGCCCTCGCCCTGGATGCGCTGGCCATCGCGGCGCAGACGCTCACCGGCGCCGCGCTCGGCGCGGGTGACGCCGCGGGCGCTCGCGGCATCGCCCGGCGCGTCACCTGGTGGTCGGAGATTTTCAGCCTGGCTCTCGCCGCCTTTTTCGCGGCGGGCGCGGCGGTCATCCCGACGCTGTTCACCGGCGACCCGCAGGTCCTCGATCGCACCCACGTGGTGTGGTGGTTCTTCGTCGTCCTGATTCCGGTGGCGGGCATCGTCTTCGCCCTCGACGGCGTTCTGCTCGGCGCGGGTGACGCCGCCTACCTGCGCACCACCACGCTCACCGCGGCGCTGGCCGGGTTCCTGCCCGCCATCTGGCTGTCGCTGGCGTTCGATTGGGGCGTGGCCGGAATCTGGTCCGGCCTGGCCGCGTTCATGGTGTTGCGGCTGATCGCCGTCACGTGGCGGGCGCTGTCGGGCCGGTGGGCCCGCGTCGGCGCCGAGGTGCCGGCGTAACGGGAGCGTCGGCGACACCCGGCTCGGCCGGTGCGTGCGAATCGGAACGGATGTGCCAAGGTAGGTGTGGTGATACCCAAGTTGATGGCGGTGAGCGACATTCACGTCGGGCACCAGGGGAATCGGCCGGTCGTCGAGCAGATCACGGCGGACTCGCCGGAGGACTGGCTCATCGTGGCCGGCGACGTGGGGGAGAAGACCGAGGACATCCGGTGGGCGCTGGAGCTGCTGCGCGGCCGGTTCGCCAAGGTGATCTGGGTGCCGGGCAACCACGAGCTGTGGACCACGGCCAAGGATCCGGTGCAGATGTCCGGGGTGGCGCGCTACGACTACTTGGTCGCCATGTGCCGCGACCTGGACGTGCTGACGCCGGAGGACCCGTACCCGGTGTGGGAGGGCGCGGGCGCCGAGGAATACGGCGGACCGGTGACCTTGGCACCGATGTTCCTGCTGTACGACTACTCGTTCCTGCCGGAGGGCGCCACCACGAAGGCGGAGGGGCTCGCCATCGCCAGGGAGCGCAACGTGGTGGCGACCGACGAGTTCCTGCTCTCGCCGGAGCCGTACCTGACCAGGGACGCGTGGTGCCATGCCCGCGTGCAGGTGACCAAACGCAAACTCGACGCGCTCGCGCCGGGCACGCCGGTCGTCCTGATCAACCACTTTCCGCTGGTGCGGCAGCCGACCGATGTGCTGTTCTATCCGGAGTTCGCGCTGTGGTGCGGCACCGAACTGACCGCGGACTGGCACACCCGCTACAACGTGGTCTGCTCGGTCTACGGCCACCTGCACATCCCGCGCACCTCGCACTACGACGGCGTCCGGTTCGAGGAGGTCTCGCTCGGCTACCCCCGCGAATGGCAACGCCGTGGTCTGCCCGATCGACTGCTGCGCCAGATCCTGCCCACCCCGCAATATCCGCCGGGCACCCTGAACAAGTGGGGCGGCCACTTCCAGGTCACCCCGGAAATGGAAGCCGCCGCCGCGGAAATGCGCAGCAAGGCGCAGCAGCGGCGCGGACTGGCGTAGTCGTGGCGCAGGCCGCCGAGGGCGCTCGGCTAGGCTCGGCGGTGATGATCGAGAACATTCTGCCCGCCGGTGTGGCCTCGGCCGAGTTGGTGGCGTACCCGGAGGATCTGAAGCCGCATCCGGCGGAGGAGCATCTCATCGCCAGGTCGGTGGAGAAGCGGCGCCGGGATTTCATCGGCGCACGGCACTGCGCCCGCCTGGCGCTCGCGCAGCTCGGCGAGCCGCCGGTCGCGATCGGCAAGGGGGAGCGAGGCGCTCCGGTGTGGCCGCGCGGGATCGTCGGCAGCCTGACCCACTGTGACGGCTACCAGGCCGCCGCGCTGGGCCACAAGCTGCGGTTCCGTTCCATCGGCATCGATGCCGAGCCGCATGCGACGCTGCCCGACGGGGTGCTGGACTCGGTCAGCCTGCCGCAGGAGCGGGAGTGGCTGAAGACCACCGACTCCGAGCTGCACCTGGACCGCCTGCTGTTCTGCGCCAAAGAAGCCACCTACAAGGCATGGTTCCCGCTGACGGTGCGCTGGCTGGGCTTCGAGGACGCGCACATCACCTTCGAGATCGAAAGCAGCACAGCCGATTCCGGGTACGGCAGCTTCCACACCGAACTGCTGGTGCCGGGTCAGACCACCGACGGCGGCGTGCCGCTGCGCTCGTTCGATGGCCGTTGGCTGATCGTCGACGGCTACATCCTGACCGCGATCGCGCACGTCTGATGGACGCTCTCGGCGGGCTGCTCATCATCGACAAGGACGGTGGCTGGACCAGCCACGACGTCGTCGCGAAATGCCGGAAGCTGCTGCGGACCAAGAAGATCGGGCACGCGGGCACGCTGGATCCGATGGCCACCGGCGTGCTGGTGCTCGGTGTGGAACGCGCGACCAAGCTGCTGGGGCTGCTCACCCTGACGACCAAGGCGTACACCGCGACCATCCGCCTCGGACAGGCCACCACCACCGACGACGCGGAGGGCGAGGTGCTCGCCACCACCCCGGCCGCCCACCTCACCGACGCCGACATCGCGGCGCGCACCGCCGAACTGACCGGTGACATCGACCAAGTCCCCGCGACGGTGAGCGCGATCAAGGTGGGCGGTGAACGCGCCTACGCGCGCCATCGTGCGGGTGAGGACGTGCAGCTGGCCGCCCGCCCGGTCACGGTGTCGCGCTTCGACGTGCTGGCCCGCCGCGACGCCGGCGATTTCGTCGACCTGGACGTGGTGGTCGAGTGCTCATCGGGCACCTACGTGCGGGCGCTGGCCCGCGACCTGGGCGCCGCCCTCGGCGTCGGCGGCCACCTGACCGCGTTGCGCCGCACCCGGGTCGGTCCGTTCACCCTCGACCACGCCCGCACCTTGGACGAATTGGCCGCCGCCGCGGAATCGGGCACGCCAGCGCTGAGCCTCGATATCGACGCTGCGGTCAGAACCGCTTTCCCGCACCGGGACATCGACGAGAAGCAGTCCGACGACCTGCGCAACGGACGCTGGCTCGCCCCGGTCGGAATCCCCGGCGTCTACGCCGCCATCGACCCCGCAGGCCGAGCCATCGCCCTGCTGCGGGAGTCCGGCAACCGCGCGTCCTCGGTGATGGTCGTCCGCCCGGCCAACCTCTGATCCACCAGCCTGACCAGCGCCGCGAAGCTGCCCGTTTCCGGGGGCAGTCGCGGTCGCGATGCACTCGCATCTGCCGAGGTGCATCGGTGAGCGTGCGCGCATCGACGGGTGAATCGCAGGTCACGCGTCGGCCACTGCACCGGACGCAGACGAGACCGCGCATGACCGGACTCGCGGCAATATGCCGTGTCGGCCTGGTCGGGGATTATGGCGTTCGTAGCCGGGCTATGGCGGCGTGGTTGTGGCCGGGGTCGAGTGTTATCGCCGCCGCCCAGGCGTGTGCGGCGACGACGCGTCGATCGAACAACTCGATCCAGGCGTCGGTGTTGTCCCGGGTGTCGTTGACCCAAGTTGGGGTCGGGCCGAGTTCGGGCAGGTGGACGTAGGTGAGCGCGGTGTACGTTCGTGCGCGGGCGTCGAAAATCGTGGCCGCGCACATCTCATCGGCCCCAGCGCGTTCATGCAGCTTGCCCGCCATCGCTGCCCGGACCGCATCGTGGGGCACGCCGCCGGGTCCGGTGAACATTTCGCCGATCGTCCGGTAGGCGAGCCCGAATCCCCACAGGCGGCCAGGGAATCTGCGGATGAGCCATTCGGCGGCGTCGAGGATGGCGGAGCGTTCAGCGTCCGGATCGAGGACGATCGCGGTGCGCGCGGTTTCTTGGGTAGTGGGGCGGTCGGTGCCGGCGAACCCCCAGAAGTGGATGGAGTCGGCATTCGAGTCGGTGGTGTCGGCGCTGCGTTCGGCCATCATGGTGGCGAGGATCGCGTCGATCGTGGAGTCTGGCGGGTACCTGATCGTGGATCCGACCTTCATCTGCCGCTGCAATGCTTTCCTCTTATACCGCAGCCGATTTCGTCTCTTGGACATTTCCCTCTCCGGTTGGTGATCCGAGTTCGTGAGTGTGGTCATGCGAATCGACGCGTGCGGCTGACGGGCTCACGAGTGGCACACCACAGAGGGGTCTACTCGCGTTTTGCCGCAACCATGTGCCACTCACGAAGCTATGTCGGGGGTGGCGGGCAGAATCCGGGATATGGGGGAGATCGAGGGGGCTTTTCCGGGTAGTTGGGCGGTTCGCTCAGGGCGGGTGAGCGCTTGGGAGTTGCGCAAGGATTACGAGCGGGTGTATCCGGATGTCTATGTCCGGAAAGGGCTTCGGTTGGATGCCCGGGGCCGTGCGGAGGCAGTCGGGCATTGGGCCAAGGGCAGCGGCATCTTGGTCGGGTTCTCCGCCGCGGCGATGCGGCACGCTGTGGCTGGACGACAAGCCCGCCGAAATCGCACTGCCCACTCGCGCCCGTCCACCGCGGCACGTGCTGGTCTACCGCGACGCCATCCCGAGCGACGAAGTGTGCACGATCGGCGGATTCCGGTGCACCACACCCGCCCGCACCGCATTCGACCTGGCCCGGCGCCTGGATTTTGACGAGGCGGTCGAAGTCGTCGACGCCCTCTGCAACGCGGCCCGGCTCGACACGCACGAAATTCAGCAGGTAGCCAACCACCATCCTCGGGCGCGCGGCGCCACCAACCTGCGCAAAGTACTGCCCCATGTCGATGGTGGCGCCGAGTCGCTCCAAGAAACGCGCACCCGGCTTCTACTCTGTCAGGCCGGGTTCCCGCCGCCCGAAACACAGATTCGCGTCACAGGCCCGGACGGCATGGTTCTCGCACGCCTCGATATGGGCTGGCGCAAATGGCAAGTCGCCGTCGAATACGACGGAGCCCAGCATTGGACCGACCGCCACCAGCGCGCCTGGGACATCGATCGCGCCGCCGCCCTCGAATCCCTCGGCTGGTCAGTGGTCCGGGTAAGCGCCGCCCTCCTCACCAACCGCCCCCACATCATCACAACCCGAACCCGCCACGCCTTACGCCGCCACGGCGCGGATTTCTGACGAGTGGCACACCACCGAGGACCCTTCTCGCGATTCGCCGCAGCCATGTGCCACTCGTTGACCGCCGGTGGCGGCCGGCGGCGCGGACGAGGGAAGTTGGCGCCGCCGGCCGGTCGGGTGGTGGAGCAGGGCAGTTGTCCACCGGTAGAGCTGTCGGTGGGTTACTTCGTACCGACGGGGCTACTCTTCCTGGGCGAGCTGAGTGTTGCTTGTAGCCAAGCTGAGAGTCAGCTGGGAGTAGAGCGACGACGGTTGCGGTTCTCGCTCAACTAAGCAAGTTCGGCTGCTCGAATCGCCGCTGTGAAGGCAGACCACTGGCTGGGTGTGAGGGACAGAACGGGCCGCGCGTCGGGCGTCCCCCGAAACTTGCTGTCACGGACCAGTACTCGGTTGTCGTCGAAGCACACCTCGACGCAGGTCTGGCTGTCGTTGGAATACGAAGATTTGAACCAACCGGTACTGCTCACCCAGCCGAGTTTAGTCCGGCCGCGGTCGCCCGGATCAGCGCCAAGGACTCGGCCCGAGGCAGCGCCAACGAACGGGCTCGCTCGAACACGAAACCCAAGTCACGCACCTTGGTTTCCTTTCGGCTCTCGTCATCGATGATGATCTGGCCGAATACCGCTGACTCGTGCCAGGCCAGTGTCGGCAAACGAGGACTGGCGAAGTCGAGCAGATGGTAGGTGGAGCTCGCCGGAACGCTGTCCGCGGCCGTGAACGGGATAACCTGCAGCTCGACGTTCCCCGAGTACGACTCGAGCAGATCGGCAAGGTGAACCAGTTGACGCCGCAGCACATCTGGACCGCCTACCTGTTGGCGGAGCGCCGCCTCGCCGATAACCGCCCGTAGCGAAACCGGGCTCTCGCCCGTCAGTCTTTGCTGCCGATGAAGTCTCGCCTCGACTCGCTGATCGACTTCTATCGCCCGTACCGTCGCTCCTGCCGAAAGCATCTGGGCCCGAATGAACTCCTCACCTTGCAGAAGGCCGGGCATCATGATGCTTTCGTAAGTCCGGATCGACTCGGCTCCCCACTCCATTCCGTAGTAGCGAAGGATCTCGTCACCGAACAACGCGGAGTATCGGCTCCACCATCCGCGCCTCTTCGCGGCCTCACGAAGCGCCAGCAGTTCGCGCTGTTCGCTGCGATCGATCTCGAGGATGTCCAGCAGTTGCTCGAGCTTGTCCTTTGGGAGCAAGTTGCGTTCGTTCTCGATGTGCGACCAGTACGCGGCCGACACGTCGAGCGCTCTGGTGATCGAGGCAGCTCCGATGCCCAGCTCCAGCCGCCGCTGCCGAAGCCGGAGCGCTAGCTCCCAACGCGCAACCGCAGGTGACAGCGCCATGCACGCACAATACAGCCGACAATGGCGACCAAACAGTTCCGTAATCTGACTCGTATACTTTACAATTCGAGTGTCGCGCATCACAGGCGGGGGCTCCGGACCCGCTCGGCGGGGATGGAGGGGGTTCTGAATGTCTGTGCACGTCATCGACCGGGCTTGGATGGTGAGTGATCGGACGCCGCACCAGGCGCGGCGGGTCAGTGAGGATGCGTGGGTCGTGTCCTATCTGCGCGGTCGGATGGTGACGACGGAACAGGCGACGGCGGCTATCCAAGCGGCGGAAGCGGTTTCGCTGATAGAGGAGTTGGCGAACCGGATCGGGCTGACGGCGATGGAAGCGCTCGGCCTGGTAGTCATCGAGAAGCCATGGGACGCCCGTCATGGGTACCGAGTGCCGCGCCCGGGCAGGCGGCATCGTCGATGACTCGCGCGATTCGCGTACTGCCCGGCACTACCAATCGATCCAGGGGGTAATCGCGGTGCGACCGCTGCCGACCAAAGAACTTGTCCTGCATGCCTGCCGCGCGGCGCCGCGCCACGACCATCCGATCCTGGCGTCCACGCACCTACTCGCCGGATTGCACCAGCGTCGGCTGCTTGCCCACCCGGGCGGGTCGAACGACATCGATCAGCATCGGGCCCGGCTCGTCCTCGCCATCGACCGATTCGTCGCCACCGAAATGCCGCTTCCGCACGGCGGCGCCCTCATGCATACCGAAACCGTGGGCATGGTGATCGACCGGCTCGCCCAGTTCTCCGCGTCCGCCCACGAAATCCTGCCCGCCGCACCGGAATGGGCGGTGCACGACGCCTGGGAGCGCCTCGCCGAACTCGCGCTCGGTTACGAAGACCTCGCCTATGAGGTGGCGGCAGGAGTGCGCCGCCTGCCCTACCTCAGCGGCCCACGCTCGGCGTCATGAACCTCCAGAACCGCTCTCCGGGTCCGGCCAGGCGCGCGCCTCGACGCGGGCGCGCACCCGAGCGACGTCGGCTTCGGACGGCATGTCGTTGGTGATCTTGGTGATGGTGACCTGGATATCGGTCGTGTCGCCGGAATCGGCCAGCTCGGCGGCGATCCGGGCCACCTCCTCGTCGGACAGGCGGCGGCGCAGCAGAGCGAGCAGCGGGATGTAGTCGGATTCCGGGACACCCTCCGGATATCCGGCCCGCAGCCAGTCGATGATCGCGTTCAGGAAGGGAGGCATCGGCGATCGTTTCTCGGTCAGTCGGAATCGGCGGGCGGGTCGGCCAAGGGCCAGCCACCCGCCGCCAAGCGGGAGGCGACGCGGGCGATATCGTCGTCGTCCGGTTGCTCCTTGGCGTGCAGGGCGATGGCCTGCTGGATCTCCGCGCGGGTGATACCGGTTTCCGGATTCGAGGCCGCCAGCTCCTCGGCGATCGCGGCCACCTCGTAGTCGGTGAGGTGGCGGTGCAGCACCGCCAACAGTGCGACGTAGTCCGACTGCGGAACGCCCTGCGGGTAACCCGCACGCAGCCAGCGCACGATCTTGCCGAGCAGCTTGGGCCGGATCGGCGCCGGTTTCGCTTGATCGGTCACACTGCCACCCTTCATGCCTGCCCGAACAGATGGATGCCGAATCTGGCCGCCAGAAATGCCCTGGCCGTGTACAGGATTCCAGTGATGATCGCCGCGACGACCAGCGCGAGACACACCAGCGCCACCGCGAGCGCCGGATAGTTACGCCGCACTGTGCTTCCGTCCGCGGCGACGGTGGCCGACAGGGACCAGAACCGCACTCCGATCGCGAAGATCATCGGCAGGCCCGCGCCGAGCAGCAGCCCGGCCGCGGTCACCTTCCCCAGCGAGCTCAGATTCGTGACGAGAGTGTGCACGCCTGGTCCTCCTACACCTGGGCCGAATGGGTCGAGTTCGAGGACGCCGCCGGGCCGCCGTCAGCGGGCTCCTCCGCAACCGCCTGGGGATCCGTACTGTCGCCCGGCCACTCGTTGACGTTCCCGGTGTGCACCGGGTCGCGCCGCGACCGCAGATACATCAGCGCCGACAGCACGATCAGCATGCCGAAGACCACGAGCACGCCGGCCAGCCCGCCGATGACGTGCGCGATGGCCCAGCAGATCGCCCCGGCCACCCCGGCCAGCGGCAGGGTGAGCAACCAGGCGACCACCATTCGTCCCATCACGCCCCACCGCACCTCCGCGCCCTTGCCGAGGCCGGTGCCGAGGATCGAACCGGTCGCGGTCTGCGTGGTGGACAGCGGCAACCCGAAGTGCGCCGAGGTGAGGATGATCGCCGCCGAGGCGGATTCGGCCGCCAAGCCCTGCGGTGAGTCGATCTCGACCAGACCCTTGCCGAGCGTCCGGATGATCCGCCAGCCGCCGAGATAGGTGCCGGCCGCGATCGCCACGGCACATGCGGCCATCACCCACAGCGGCATCTCGTCGTTCTTGGTGAGCGTCCCGTGCGCCACGAGCGCGAGGAAGATCACGCCCATCGTCTTCTGCGCGTCGTTGGTGCCGTGCGCCAGCGAGACCAGCGAGGCGGAGCCGATCTGGCCCCAGCGGAAGCCCTCGGTGACCTTGTCCTCGGCGGAGCCCCTGGTGATCCGGTAGACCAGCCAGGTGCCGATCGCCGAGACCAGCGCGGCGACGATCGGGGCGAGCACCGCGGGAAGAATGATCTTGGTGACGACGCCGTCCGAACCGGACGCCCAGATCACGCCGCTCCAGCCGAGCGCGGCCAGCGTCGCGCCGATCAGACCGCCGAACAGCGCGTGCGAAGAACTCGACGGCAACCCGAACAACCAGGTGAGCAGGTTCCACAGAATCCCGCCGACCAGACCGGCGAACACGATGACGAGCAGGTCGTGACCCGACACCGCGTCGAGCCGGACGATCCCCTTGGCCACGGTCGCGGCGACGGCGACGGACAGGAACGCGCCGATCAGGTTCAGCACCGCCGAGAGCGCGACGGCGACGCGCGGCCGGAGCGCTCCAGTGGCGATCGAGGTCGCCATGGCATTGGCAGTGTCGTGAAATCCATTGGTGAAGTCGAAGACGAGCGCCGTGCCGATGACGATCAGGAGAACCAGTAGTTCGACGGTCACGCCTCCAGTGTGAAGCACCGTCGAATTCGACTGCCGCCTGGTTGCCGCGAGTCGTTCGTCCAGGCTGGGCTAACCTGGTTCGCCCTGCTCAGCCGGATCGGGTGCAGCCGGAGGCTACCGGCCGACCTGCGAAGCGATCGTCGATCCACGTGGTAGCGCCAGGGATACCGCTGAGCCCGACCACGAAGTGTTCGCCGAGGTAGACCTGGAAATCAACCGGTGTACCTGCGCGACACCAGTCCGCGTAGAGATTCTCCGCGCCGGCCAGGGGCACCCACGGATCGTGCGTGGCGTGATAGAGGAACACCGGCACCGTCGGCGCGGCAGCGCCCAACCGATTGGCGGCCAGGATCTCCTTGATCACCGGCAGGTCGGTGGGTGCGGCCGCGTCGGTGAGCACCTGCACCGGAATCGGCGCGACCACCCCGGCGAACTCCTGCGCGGACATACAGAAGTCCTTGCCGATCTGGGCCAGCCGCCAGCCGTTGTCGTTCATCAACCCGAGCATCTCCGGGTACTCCCGCGCCAGCCCGAGCGTCGCGGCCAGGAAGACCCCGGACGCGAGGTTGCGGCCGTTCATGGTGTCCAGCAGCATGCCGAAGTCGGCGGGGACACCGCCGAACGCGGCACCGACGAGATTCAGCTCCGGCGCGTACTGCGGCGCCAACTGGGCAGCCCACCCGCTCGCGATGGCGCCACCGGAGTATCCGGTGACCACCGTCGGCGTGTCCGGCCGCATGCCGAAGTCCGGGGTTGCCACCACGGCCCTGATCGCGTCGAGCACCGCGTGCCCGGCCATCACACCCGCCCCGTACGCCTGCCGCGGGCCCTGATGGTCCGGCACGAGCACGGCGTAGCCCTTGGACAAGGGAATCTGGGCGGCCCACAGCTTGGCCGACAGCTCGCTCCTGAGCTCGTAGGACGGCGCGCACCGATGCCCGAGCGAATCGATGGCGGCGTTGAACGACAACAGTGGGCGCGGCCCCGGCCCGGTCCACGGCGTCTTCGGCACCAGCAGCGTCGCGACCACCGGGACCGGGCGCCCCTTGGCGTCGGTGGATCGGAGCAGCAGTTCGGTCGAGGTCAACGGGAACAGCGTCAGGCCGGTGCCGCCCGGACGGGATGCGAGGACCGTTCCGGGAGGCCGGCTCTCGAACTCCGGCGGCGGCGTGTAGAACGGATCGCCCAGCGGCGTGGGCAGAATGCCGCTGTACTCACGCGAGGGCGTGACAAACTGCTCGATCGGATTCGCCTGCGCAGGCGTCCCGACCGCACTCACGGCCACGGCGCCGAGCAGCGCCACCAGCACTCGGGCAGACCGCCCACGCAGCAACTTTCGCATCATCCCACCCACCCGCCGATTCCTTGTCCGGAAGCACGAACCGGCCGGACCAATGCATTGTGGCGGCCATCCGGAACCTTGCGCTGCCCATACTTACAGTGGCTCGAGAGGCTTCGCACGCCCGACACGCGCCCTCGGCCGATCGGGCGCGTTTCGCTTCGCGAGTCGCGTCGACAACGCACCGCAGTTCGACTCCGTCGGCGCCTCCGTGCTCCCCACGACCGCACCCGTTAACGAGCCGCACGCCGTGACCACGGCATAGCTGGCCGCGCATGACGCCGACGGTGGAAGCGGGTGAGCATCGCCTCACACCTTCGGTGTCGAGAAGAGGACGCTCAGGGCAAAAGGGCGCGAACGGTGTCGATGGTGTCGGCTTCGGCGGGTTCCTTGTCCGGGCGATAGCGCACGACGCGAGCGAAGCGCAAGGCGACGCCGCCGGGATAGCGCGGGCTGACCTGGACCCCGTCGAGGGCTATCTCGACGACCAGCCGCGGCCACAGGTAGACGGTGTGCTGATCGCGGGATCGCTCGTGCCGCGGGAATTCGGCGGTCTGCCAGTGCAGGAGCGCGTCGGTGAGTCCTTTGAAGGTCTTGCCCACCATGACGGGGTTGCCCGTGTCCGGATCGCGGGCACCGAGGTGCAGATTCGACAGGTAGCCCGTGCGGCGGCCGTAGCCCCACTCCGCGCCGAGCACGATCAAGTCGAGGGTGTGCGTCGGCTTGATCTTCTGCCAGGCCTGGCCGCGCCTGCCCGCCGCGTACGGCGCGGTCAACGACTTGACCATCACGCCCTCGTGCCCTGCCGCGAGCGCGCCGTCGAAGTATTCGGCGGCCGCCTCGGCATCCGGCCGCAGCAGCGCGGGAATGCTGTGCTCGCCCGCCACTTTCGTCAGCGCGGCCCGGCGCTCCGCCAGCGGAGCGTCGAGCAGGTCCCGGCCGTCCAGATGCAGGCAGTCGAAGAAGTACGGGTGCAGCAGCAGTTCGCGCGTGGAAGTCACCTCGGCGAAGCGGCTCATGGTCTCCTGGAACGGGCGCGGGCGCCCGGCGTCGGTGAGCGCGAGCGTCTCCCCGTCCAGCACCACGCTCGTGCAGTCCAGACCGGCGACCAGGTGGACCAGCTCCGGGACGCCCGCGGTGATGTCGCGCAGCGTCCTGGTGAACACCCGGACCTCATCCCCATTCCGATGTACTTGGATGCGGGCGCCGTCCAACTTGTGCTCGACGCTCACCTCGCCCTCGAATTCGAGCAGCGCCTCGTCCAGCGTCGCGCCGGGCGAGGCGAGCATGGGCTGGATAGGACGACCGACCTCGAGCCGGAACTCGGCGAGCGCGGCGGCGCCACCGGTCAGCGCGGCCGTGGCGGTGACCGGCAACTGGCCCGACAGCATGTAGGCACGGCGAACGAGGTCGGCGGGCACGTCGGCGGCGATCGCCACGGCTTCGGCGACGACCGCCGTCAGCGCGCCCTGGCGCAACTCCCCGGTCAGCAGGCGCAGCAGAAAGCCCTGCTCATCCGCGGTGGCGGCGGACCACAGCGCCGTGAGCAGTTCCTTGCGGCGGGCCGCCGAGCCGGAGCCGGAGGTCTCGGCCAGATCGGTCAGCGCGGCATGCACCGCGGACACCGTCAGCGTCGCCGCGGCCGCCGGTGGATGATCCAGCGCCGCGAGTGTGCGCCAGCCCGTCCCGATCCGGCCCTGCGGCAGTTCACCGGACACCCAGGCGACCACCGGCGCCAGCTCCTGCGGCGCGGCCGACGTCAGCAGCCCCGCCAACGTGGCGATCTTCGTCTTTCGTGACCTGGTCGCCCGAACGGTCTCCGAGGCCAGGACGACATCCGAGAACAACACCCTGCCGACGGTAGCCGTGAGGTATGACACACGTGCGGCGACCCGAGTGCTAATCCTGCATTGGCACGGATGCGAAACCGCCCATAGGCTGGGCGCATGGCCAAGACTTACGTCGGAGCGCGGTTGCGTCAGCTGCGGACCGAACGCGGGCTGAGCCAGGTCTCGCTGGCACAGCAGCTGGAGATCTCGGCGAGCTACCTCAACCAGATCGAACACGACGTGCGCCCGCTGACCGTACCGGTGCTGCTGAAGATCAGCGACGTGTTCGGCGTCGACGCGACCTTCTTCGCCGCCCAGGACGACACCCGGCTCATCGCCGAGCTCCAAGAGGTGGTCATGGACCAGGAGCTGGGTATCGAGGCCGATGCCCAGGAGATCGCGGACATCGTCTCGGCGCATCCGAGCATGGCCCGCGCGCTGGTCAACATGCACAACCGCTACCGCAACACCTCCGCGCAGCTGGCCGCGGCCACCGAGGACCGGTTCGCCGACGGCGCGGGCAGCGCGGCGATCAGCAAGCCGCACGAGGAAGTGCGCGACTACTTCTATCAGCGCCAGAACTACATCCACGAGCTGGACACGGCCGCCGAAGAGCTCACCGCGCGCATCCGTTTCCACGGCGGCGACGTGAACAGCGAGGTCGCCAGGATGCTGCGCGCGCACGACGTGCGGATCATCGAACGCATCGATCTCGGCGAGGGCGTACTGCACCGCTACGACCCGAAGACCCGGGGCCTGGAGATCGCCCCGCATCTGTCCGGTGGGCAGCGCACCTTCAAGCTGGCCGCCGAGCTGGCCTACTTCGAATGCGGTGACCTGCTGGAGAAACTGGTCGAGGAGGGCAATTTCGCCTCCGAGGACGCCCGCAAGCTGGCCATGCTCGGCCTGGCCAACTACTTCGCGGCGGCGACGGTGCTGCCGTACACGCACTTCCACGAGGTCGCCGAGGATTTCCGCTACGACATCGAGCGGCTGTCGGCGTTCTTCACCCAGAGCTACGAGACCATCTGCCACCGGCTCTCCACGCTGCAACGACCGTCGCTGCGCGGCGTCCCGTTCTCGTTCGTCCGGGTCGACCGGGCCGGCAACATGTCGAAGCGCCAGTCCGCCACCGGTTTCCACTTCTCCTCCAGCGGCGGGACCTGCCCGCTGTGGAACGTCTACGAGACCTTCGCCTACCCAGGCAAGATCATGACGCAGATCGCCCAGATGCCCGACGGCCGCAAGTACCTGTGGGTGGCCCGCACGGTGGAACGCCGCGCCACCCGCTACGGCCAGCCGAGCAAGACCTTCGCCATCGGCCTCGGCTGCGAGCTGCGCCACGCGAGCCGCGTGATCTACGCCGACGGCATCGATCTCGACGAAGTGCAGCCGACACCGATCGGCGCGGGCTGCCGGGTATGCGAGCGGGCCAACTGCCCGCAGCGCGCGTTCCCACCCTTGGGCAAGGTGCTCGACATCAGCGAACACCGCAGCTCGGTCTCGCCGTACGTGTTGAAGTAGCCGCCCGCCACGTCGATGTAAGTCCCGAACTCGGGTAATCCGTAGTCAACTGACTCGTGGACCGCCAAGTGAATCCGACGAGGCGGACCGATAGCTCGGCCTGACCGTCCGGTCGGTATCGCAGGAGCGGTACCGGCCGGAGAGCATGTTCGGTCAGGCTGGCTCTACCGCCCGCCGACTATTCAGGCCGACCACCGTCATACCGAGGGCTGCGACGAGCAGCAGCGCCAAGATCGAGGCGAGCACCGCGAATCCGTAGGGCGCCGCGGCCGCGGCGACGAGCGGACCGATGGTGGCGCCCACGTAGAAGCTGAACATCGCCACCGACATGGCGGCGGCGCGGGATTCGCCACCCAGTTCGCCCGCGCTCTGCAATACCGCGGGAGCGACGACGCCGACGCCACCGACCAGGACGGCGAGCAGGACGGTCAGCACGACCGGATGCGTGCCTCCGAAGGCCGCGACCACCATCGCGGACGCGGCGATCAGCACGCCCAGCACGATCTGGCGGTGCTTGGACAGCCTGGCCAGCGGGACCGCGACGAAGGGCAGCGCGATCATCACCGGCAGCGCGCCGGCGCGCAGCGCGAGCAGTTCCCCCGGACTCTCGATCACTCCGGTCAATTCGAGGCCGGTGTACACGCCGACCATCGCGGCCATGCTCATCGCACCCGCGAGCAGCAGCGGTAGCAGCGGCCGGATGCGCAGCACCGCGGGGATGGCGGCGTAGCTGTGGCGCAACGGCCGGTCCCGCCCAGCCGGGGCGTCAGCGACCAGCATCGAGCGCAACACCAGCGCCATACCGGCGAAAACGACTGCGGAGGCGATGAATACGGTGCGCCAAGGGAATGCGCTGACCATCGCCTGCGACACGATCTGCGCGACCACCGTCGCCGCGAGAAACGCCGTCGACACCGACATCGTGGCTACGGCACGGTGCGCCGGGTCCAGACGGGTGGCCACATAGGCCATGATCGCGGGCGGCATCGAGCCGACCACCAGGCCTTGGACGACGCGCAGGCCGACGGCCAGCGGCGCACTGAACGCCAATCCGGTCAACAGTGTGACCACCGCGGTGACCAGCATTCCGGTGACCAGCACCCGCCGATGACCGTAGCGGTCGGAGAGCGGACCGAACAGGACGAAGCCGCCCGCGTATCCGAAAGCGAACGCGCTGATGATCCAGGTCATTACGGCCGAGCCGACGCCCCAGTCGGCTTTCATGGCGGTGAACAGCGGGATGGGGACGTACATCTGGCCGGTGGCCAGGAGGGCGGAGAGGACGAAGAAGGGGAGGGTGCGCCGGGTGTGGGCACTGGATGACGCGCCTGGGGTGCGCGTCACGGCCGACGTGTCGGCCATGGGCTGAACTATGGGCATTGCCATGCGTCGAAGGTAAGTCCGTTGGCGGCACGATGTCAACCAAATAGTTGGTTTAATGAGCTGGTAAAGTGTTCGCCATGACGGCCACGATGAAACGCAGTGACGCGACCAGGCAGGCCCTGTTGCGCGCCGCCCGCGACGAATTCGCGCAGTACGGGCTGGCCGGCGCCAGGGTCGACCGCATCGCGGAGGCGGCGGGCGTCAACAAGGAGCGCATCTACGGGCTGTTCGGCAGCAAGGACAAGCTGTTCGACGTCATCCTGATCGAGACCCTGCGCGAGTTCATCACCGTGGTGGAACCGCTGGCCGACACCGAACCCGGCGGGTACGTCGGGAAGCTGTTCGACTACCACAGGAACAATCCGCAGTTGCTGCGGCTGATGCTGTGGGAGGCGCTGCACCGCGGCGCGGACGCGCACGACATCGACGGCTGGCGGGCCCAGCACTACGTACGCAAATCAGACCGTGCCCAAGAGCAATTCGACGTGGACTCCGACAACGCGGGCCGCCTGCTGCTCGCTCTCTGCGGCCTGGCCAACTGGTCGCTCGCGGTGCCGCAGACCACCAGGCTGCTGCTGGGTGAGGCCGCGGAGGACACCGACGGCACCCGGCGGTTCCTGATGGAGTTCGCCAGGGCCGCGATGCGACGCGACTCGTCCGTGGGCGAGCACGGCGGGCGCCTCCCGGAAGTGGAGCTGGTCAATGACTTGACCAGCAGCGTGGGTCAGTCGGACGTGGACCGGGCCGCAGCTCGGCTGCGTGCGGCCCAAGCCGCCGCCGAAGCCGCCCGCGACGAACTCGCCACCGC
Organism: Nocardia sp. Marseille-Q1738; assembly: GCF_965283145.1. Lineage (NCBI taxonomy): Bacteria > Bacillati > Actinomycetota > Actinomycetes > Mycobacteriales > Nocardiaceae > Nocardia > Nocardia sp. Marseille-Q1738. The sequence goes on from NZ_CBDIMS010000002.1 coordinate 899,572, forward strand.
CCTGCGCGCGGCCCACGCCGTAGGCGCGAGCGCCAACCAGCTGGCCAGGCAGGTCTCCGGCACGCTGTCGCGCCCGGTCGTACTCAAATTGCTGGCCGACCCTGACGCCTGACCGCACAGCACCAGTCCCGGCCGTCGGCGGCGGACACTGCGGAACGAGCGCCATGAGCGACCCTGCCGAGCAGTGGACCCCACCGCGGTCAGCGCCCGAATCCCATCGCGGACGGCCCGCACAGCCACCGACCTCGACCGTCGGCTCGCGGCGCGACGGTCGAGGTCCCTGGTGACAAGCTCGGGTGGCGGGTGACGAGAGCTAGAACGCGGCCTCGTCCAATTCCATGATGTCGTTGTCGAGCGCGGCGATGATCCCTTTCACCGCGGTCAGGTTCGGCAGCACATTCTTGGCGAAGAAGCTGGCCACGGTGACTTTTCCGGTATAGAAGGCGCGGTCCTTCTCCGGCGCCTCCGCGGCCAGGGCCGCGGCGGCGATCTCCGCCTGCACCAGCAGTCGCCAGCCGATGAGCAGGTCGCCGACCGCGAGCAGGAAGCGCACCGAGCCGAGGCCGATCTTGTACAGCTCGGCGGGCGTCTGCTGCGCGGCCATCAGGTAGCCGGTGAGCGTGGCCGCCATCGCCTGCACGTCCATCGCCGCGGTGCGCAGCAGTTCGCGCTCGGTGTCGAACCGACCGGTCTTCGTGTCCAGGAACGCCGCGATCTGCGCGTTGACGTGGCCCAGCGCGACGCCGCGGTCGCGGGCGATCTTGCGGAAGAAGAAGTCCTGCGCCTGGATGGCGGTGGTGCCCTCGTACAGCGAGTCGATCTTCGCATCCCGGATGTACTGCTCGATCGGATAGTCCTGGAGATAGCCCGAGCCACCCACCGTTTGCAGCGACTCGGTCAGGTACTCGTAGGCCCGCTCGGAACCGACGCCCTTGACGATCGGCAGCAGCAGATCGTCCACCCGGTGCGCCAGATCGGGTCCGGCGCCGGAAACATGCTGTGCCACATCGGCGTTCTGGTGCGCGGCCGTGTACAGGTACACGGCGCGCAGGCCCTCGGCGTAGGCCTTCTGCATGGCCAGCGAGCGCCGCACGTCCGGGTGGCGGATGATGGTCACACGCGGCGCGGCCTTGTCGGTCATCTGGGTCAGGTCGGCGCCCTGGACCCGCTCCTTGGCGTAGTCCAACGCGTTCAAGTAGCCGGTCGACAGCGTGCCCGCGGACTTGACGCCCACCATCATGCGCGCGTTCTCGATCACCTGGAACATCTGCGCGATGCCGTTGTGCACCTCGCCGACCAGCCAGCCTTTGGCGGGCACGCCGCTGCCGCCGAACGTCACCTCACAGGTGGGCGAGGACTTCAGGCCCATCTTGTGCTCGACTCCGGTGACGTACACGCCGTTGCGGTCGCCGAGTGCCAGCGTCTCGGGGTCGAACAGGAACTTCGGCACGTAGAACAGCGACAGGCCCTTGGTGCCCGGCCCCGCGCCCTCCGGCCGGGCCAGCACCAGGTGGAAGACGTTCTCCGCCGTGTCACCGACCTCGGCGCCGGAGATGAAGCGCTTGACGCCCTCGAGGTGCCAGGAGCCGTCCTCCTGCCGGATCGCCTTGGTCCGTCCCGCGCCCACGTCCGAGCCCGCGTCCGGCTCGGTCAGCACCATGGTGCCCTGCCAGCCCTTCTCGAAGCCGAGCGTCGCCCAGTGCTTCTGCTGCTCGGTGCCGACGTTGTACAGCACCGACGCCATGACCGAGCCCATGTTGAAGAACGACGCCGAGGGATTGGCGCAGGTGATCATCTCGGCGACCGCCCACACCAGCGCCGCGGGCGCACTGGTGCCGCCCACACCTTCCGGCATGCCCAGACGACTCCAGCCCGACTCGCGCACGGCGGCGACGGTCTTGCGCAGCGGCTCCGGAACCGAGATCGAGAAGGTGGTCGCGTCGTACACCACCGGCTCCCGGTCGGCCGCGGCGAAGGAGTCCGCGACGGGGCCCTCCGCCAGCCGTCTGACCTCCGCCAGGATCTCCCGGGCCGTGTCGGAGTCGAGGTCGCCGTAGGCGCCGGTGTCGAGGAGCTTGTCCAGCTGGAGCACCTCGAAAAGGTTGAACTCGATGTCCCGCAGGTTCGCCTTGTAGTGGCCCATCTCGTCCTCCTCGACTCGAGTCCGCGGCAGGCGCCGCCGGGACAGACGGTTCCGACGTCGTACGAACCGAAGCGTGCCGCATCGCGGCGACGCTACGCAACCGTAGCCAGCGCCGCGACGGCCAGCGGGTTTGCCAAGACCTCACAACCGTTCACCGACCGTTCACCGCAAAGGTTCACACGCGCGAAACAGACGAAACGGACTCGTCATCGAGAGATATTCCGGCGCAACAACTTCTGTCTACCGTTCGCATCACGAATACAGCGGTTGTATACAGCCCGGTGTACCGCCGTGACCGGGTAAAAGCCGCGGGTATTCGGTGCGTCGCGAACCCAGCGCCGCCGCACACCTGATGAGGAGAAGGGTCCGCCCCATGTCAGATTCCCGTGCCATCCCGCGCCATCGGCGCTTGGTCAAGGCGATGGCGGTACCGACCGCGGTCGCGCTCGCCGGCCTGTTGCTGAGCGCCTGCGGCGCCAAGGACGACGCCTCGACCGGTTCGAACGCCATGTCCTGCGTGGACACGTCCAAGGACGCGATCAAGGTCGGTTCGCTGCACTCGCTGTCCGGCACGATGGCCATCTCCGAGGTCACCGTCGCCAACTCCACCAAGCTGGCCGTCGACCAGATCAACGCCGCGGGCGGCGTGCTCGGCAAGAAGATCGAGCTGGTGCTGGAGGACGGCGCCTCGGACCCGAAGACCTTCGCGGAGAAGGCGGAGAAGCTGATCAGCTCCGACTGCGTCGCCGCGGTGTTCGGCGGCTGGACCTCCTCCAGCCGCAAGGCCATGAAGCCGAAGTTCGAAAGCCTCAACTCGCTGCTCTACTACCCGGTGCAGTACGAGGGCTTGGAGGACAGCAAGAACATCTTCTACACCGGCGCGACCACCAACCAGCAGATCATCCCGGCGCTGGACTACCTGAAGCAGAAGGGCATCACGTCGCTCTACCTGGTCGGTAGCGACTACGTCTTCCCGCAGACGGCCAATCGCGAGATCAAGGCCTACGCCGCGGCCAACGGCATCGAGATCAAGGGCGAGGACTACACCCCGCTCGGCTCCACCGACTTCTCCACCATCGTGAACAAGGTCCGCACCGCCAAGGCGGGCGCGGTGTTCAACACCCTCAACGGCGATTCCAACGTCGCGTTCTTCCGCGAGTACACCAGCGCGGGGCTGAAAGCCGCCGAGATGCCGGTGATCTCGGTGTCCATCGCCGAGGAGGAGGTCGCGGGCATCGGCGCGCAGAACATCGCGGGCCAGCTCACCGCGTGGAACTACTATCAGACCGTCGACACCCCGGTGAACAAGAAGTTCGTCGCCGACTACAAGGCCGCGTTCGGCGCCGACAAGCCGACCTCGGACCCCATGGAAGCCGCCTACGCGTCGGTCTACCTGTGGAAGAACACCGTCGAGAAGGCGAAGTCGTTCAAGGTGGAGGACATTCAGGCCGCCGCCGATGGCGTGAGCTTCGAAGCCCCCGAGGGTCTGGTGACCATCGATGGCTCGAATCACCACATCACCAAGACCGCCCGCATCGGCGAAATCCGCCCCGACGGCCTCATCTACACCGTCTGGGACTCCGGCAAGTCGGTGACCCCGGACCCGTACCTGAAGTCCTACGACTGGGCGAAGGGCCTGAAGTAGGCCACGCTGCTGTCCGCGGCCCAGCTTCGGGTGGCCGCCGTAGCCACGACGAAAGTCGCCAGCGGCGGTCGCTCGAAGCGAGCAATGAGGGGGGCCGCGGACAGCAGCGCAGGTACTTGGGTGCCGCAATACATCAGTCCGCCAAAAGATATAGGTCTCCTCCCATGGACGTTGTAATCGGACAGCTCTTCACGGGGCTGAGCCTGGGATCGATTCTCTTGCTCGCCGCGCTCGGGCTCTCGCTGACCTTCGGTCAGATGGGCGTGATCAACATGGCGCACGGCGAGTTCATCATGGCCGGTTGCTACACGACTTATGTTGTGCAGAAGGTCATTTCGTCGGCCGGAGTGTCGCTCGTCGTCTCCCTGCTGATCGGGTTTCTCGTCGGCGGACTGCTGGGCGCGGCGCTGGAGATGGGCCTGATCCGCTGGATGTACGACCGGCCGCTGGACACCCTGCTGGTCACCTTCGGCGTCGGGCTGGTCTTGCAACAGCTGGCCCGCGACATCTTCGGCGCGCCCGCCAAGAACGTCATCGCGCCGGAATGGCTCGGCGGCGGCGTCACGATCCTGGGCGCGGTGGTGCCGAAGACGCGCATCTTCATTCTCATCCTGGCGGTCGTCGCGGTGACCGCGCTGGCCGCGGTGCTGAAGACGACGCCGCTCGGCCGTCGCATCCGGGCGGTCGTGCAGAACCGCGGCTTGGCCGAAACCTCCGGCGTCTCCAGCCGTTTCACCGACATCAGCACCTTCTTCATCGGCTCGGGCCTGGCGGGTGTGGCCGGTGTCGCGCTCACGCTGATCGGTTCCACCAGTCCGACCATCGGCCAGAGCTATCTGATCGATGCGTTCCTGGTGGTGGTCATCGGCGGACTCGGCCAGATCAAGGGCACGGTGATCGCGGCGTTCGCGCTCGGCCTGCTCAATTCCTACATCGAATACTCGACCACCGCGTCCATCGCGAAGGTCGTCGTCTTCGTCATCATCGTGATCTTCCTGCAGGTCCGCCCGCAGGGTCTGTTCACTGTCCGGACAAGGAGCCTGGCATGACCACACTCGTGCAACGGTGGCGCGCGCACTCCTCGCTCACCGCGCCGGCCGGGTTCGCGGTCGCCGCCGTCCTGTTGTTCGCGGTCGCTCCCGCGGTGCTCAGCGACTTCCGGCTCAATCTGCTGGCGAAATTCCTCTGCTTCGCGATCGTCGCGGTGGGTATCGGATTGGCTTGGGGCCGTGGTGGAATGCTCACCCTCGGTCAGGGTGTGTTCTTCGGCATCGGCGCCTACATCATGGCCATGCACCTGCAAATGGCCGACGCGGCTCGGCTCGGCAACGACGTACCGGAGTTCATGGAGATCGCGGGCATTCGCGAACTGCCGTCGTTCTGGCGGCCTTTCGCGTCGGCTCCGGTGGCGCTGCTCGGCATCCTGGTGCTGCCCGCGCTGGTCGCGGCTGCACTCGGGTACGGCGTGTTCAAGCGCCGGGTGAAGGGCGCCTACTTCGCCATCCTCAGCCAGGCACTGGCCGCTGCGCTGGCCATTCTGCTGACCGGTCAGCAGGCCATCGGCGGGTTCACCGGCCTGTCGGATTTCCGGGCGTTCTTCGGTTTCAAGCTGTCCGACCCGGTGAACCGGCGCATGCTGTTCTTCTTCGCCGCGGCCACACTGCTGGTGGTGGTCGCGCTGGTGCGGCAGCTGATGCACAGCAGATACGGCGAACTGCTCGTCGCGGTGCGCGACCAGGAAGAGCGGGTGCGCTTCCTGGGATACGACCCGGCGAGCGTGAAGATCGTCGCCTACGTGGTCGCCGCCTTCTTCGCGGGCATCGCGGGCGCGCTGTTCACCCCGATCGTCGGCATCATCTCCCCCGCCGACATCGGCGTCGTCCCGTCCATCGCGTTCCTCATCGGCGTCGCGATCGGCGGACGCACCACCCTGCTCGGGCCGGTGCTCGGCGCGATCGGGGTGGCCTGGGCGCAGACGGCGTTCTCCGAGGAGTTCCCGTCCGGGTGGACCTACCTGCAAGGCGTGCTGTTCATCGTGGTGGTCGGTTTCGTCCCGGCCGGGCTGGCCGGACTGTGGTCGATGGTGAAGGGACTGGTGGACGGCCGGTTCCGGCGTCCACCGGCCTCTGCCGCGGTGGTCGAGACGCTGCCGGAACCCGCGACCGAGAAAGTGGAATCCCGATGACCGAGACGACGCACGAACCCAAACTCGGCGGCAACGCCGGAATGTCCAGCGAGTACCTCGAGATCCGCCGCCTCTCGGTAAGTTTCGACGGCTTCAAGGCCCTCACCGACGTCGACCTGACGGTATTGCAGGGCGACCTGCGCTTCCTGATCGGCCCCAACGGCGCGGGCAAGACAACGCTCATCGATGCGATCACCGGACTCGTTCCGGCGACCGGTTCGGCCCAGAAGACCGGCGTCGAACTGCTCGGCAAGAAAGTGCATCAGATCGCCCGGCTCGGCGTCGGGCGGACGTTCCAGACCGCGAGCGTCTTCGAACAGCTCAGCGTGCTACAGAATCTCGACATCGCGGCGGGCGCGGGCCGCTCGGCGCTCACCATGCTGCGCCGCCGCAAATCGGTGCTGCCGAGCATCGAGGAGGCGCTGGAGACCACCGGTCTGGCCGACCTGCGCGACAAACCCGCTGGCGTCCTGGCGCACGGGCAGAAGCAGTGGCTGGAGATCGGCATGCTGCTGGTGCAGAACGCGTCGGTGCTACTGCTGGACGAGCCGGTCGCCGGAATGAGCGCGGAGGAACGCGAGGAGACCGGAAACCTGCTGCGCCGCATCGGCGGCGAACGCGTGGTCGTGGTGGTCGAGCACGACATGGACTTCATGCGCGCCTTCGCCAGCTCGGTGACCGTCCTCGCGGGCGGCAAGGTGCTCAGCGAGGGAACCGTCGAGCAGGTGCAGGCGGACCCGAAAGTCCAAGAGGTCTATCTCGGCACCACCGCGGCCGTAGGGACAGAGCTGGAAGGCGAAAGGGCATAGCGATGCTGGAACTCACCGATATCCACTCCGGCTACGGCCGCACCGAGGTGATCCACGGCGTCTCGGTAACCGTCCCGGACGACAGCGTGGTCGCCATCATGGGACACAACGGCGCGGGCAAGACCACGCTGCTGCGCACCGCCGTCGGCCTGATCGGCACGAAATCGGGGCGGATCGCATTCGAGGGGGAGACCATCACCAAACTGTCCCCGTCGCGACGGGTGCGCCGCGGCATCGCGTACGTGCCGCAGGGGCAGCAGAGCTTCCCGCAATTGACCACCGCGGAGAATTTGCAGGTCGTCGCGGACGGACGCAAGCGGGGCAAGGCGCTGATCGACGAGTCACTGGATCTGTTCCCCGCGCTGCGCGAGCTGCTCGCCCGCAAGGCGGGCCTGTTGTCCGGCGGCCAGCGGCAGCAGCTCGCCATCGCGCGGGCGCTGATCACCGAGCCCAAGCTGCTCATCCTCGACGAGCCGACCGAGGGCATCCAGCCGTCGGTGGTCGCCGAGATCGAGCGCACCATCATCGATCTCACCCGGCGCGGCGGATTGAGCGTGCTGCTGGTCGAGCAGCACATCGGGTTCGCGTTGCAGGCGGCCCAGCACTACTACGTCCTGCAATCCGGCCGGGTGGCCGCCACGGGCGCGGGCGGCTCCGGCGCCGGGAGCGCGGTCCGCTCGGCGATGGCGATCTGAGCACCGCCGTGACCCGCAACAGGGGTCGGATTCCGTTGCGCGAGCAGGTGTACGACTCGCTGCGCCGGGATCTGGCCACCGGAGTCCTCGTGCCGACCGAACGGCTCGGCGAAGAACGCCTCGCCGAAGCCTACGGGGTCTCGCGCACCCCCGTGCGCGAGGCGCTGGCCCGGCTGCAAGCAGACGGGCTGGTCGAACGACTCTCCGACGGCCTGTACCCGTACCGTCCCCGGCTCGACGAACTCGACCACCTCTACGAGCTGCGGATCGTGCTGGAGGCCAGGGGCATCCAGCGGGCGCGGCCGCCGGAACACGCGCACGACATGGACCTGGTTCGCGCGGAACTCGACACCTGGCGCGCGCTGCGCGACAACCCGCCCGAACCGGGACCCGCGTTGGTGGCCGCCGACGAACGGTTCCACACTTCCCTGCTCGCCGCGGCGGGCAATGCCGCGCTCGCCGACGCGCTCACCGCGGTACACGTCCGCGTGCGCCCGGTGCGCACGCTGGACATGCCGACCCCGGAACGGATCGCCACGATGACCGCCGAACACATCGCGATCGCCGAAAACCTGCTGTCCGGCGCGGTGGACGCCGCGGCGGCGGCCCTCACCGCCCACATCGACACCTCCCGGACGCATGTGCTGGCCCGCGCGCAGCACGCGCTGCGGCTCACCAAACTGGGCCGGGCCGTGCGGGATTGAGGATCAGCAGTTCGGCTGGAACGGCCAGCACTCGGCGGGCCGGTACGGCGGCGGCGATGGCGTCGGACTCGTCGTGGTGTCGGTCGCGGGAGTCGGCTGCGCCGAGTCCTGCGCCAGCGCGCTGGCGATCACACCGAGCACCAGCAGGACGCCGACCACCGCGACCACCACGACGGACCAGCCCGCGTAGGCCTGGCTCTTCGTCGCGACGCCCGGGGTCGGCTCGACCCGCGGTTCGGGTTGACGCGCGATCATCGTCGTCGGCTCCGGCGCCTTCTCCTCGAATCCCGCGTCGAGCAGCTCGGCGCGGGACGGGGCGAACTCCGCGAGGCCGAGCGCGTTGCACGCACCGATCACGCGGTCCACGGTCCAGTTGCGCGGTCCCGCGGAGAAACCCTCCAGGTAGATGCGCAGCTCGGTCGCGTCCGTGACGTTGCCGACGACGACGTCCAACCCGGCACGCAGGTTGGTGCGCGCCGGGCGCACCACCGCGCCGCGGAACGGAACCAGCACGACGGCGCCGCTGATATGTCCCGGATCCTGCAAGGCCCGCTGGAGCATGTGCTTCACCGCGTAGATGCCGTGCTCCACGCGGTCGGCGGGGCTTCCGGAATCCTGGTCGTCCAGCTCCACCGGCGCGTCACTGATCTTCCATGGCCCGTCGGCGGGCGTGCTGAGGATGCCGCTCTGCCTGCGCCGGAACCCGTGCACCTCCAGCACGGTGAGACCCCGCGGCGTCCACACCGCCGCGTCCACGCGCCGGTTGTCCGCCTCCAGGTCGATCACGGCGAGGCCGGTCGTCGGATACGACCGCAGGCACGCGACGAATTCCCGCTCGGCACCGGAAAGCTCCGCTCCGGGCCTGATCCTCACCAGCATCTGCTCCCCTGCCGACCTGTTGCCTACACCTGACACCGCGGAACCCGCTGCGGCCGCGGCGACCCGCACCGGTACTGATGATGACGGGGTACCGGCCCGAAAACCACTGGAAAGCAAAAGAATGATCCCCCCATCCTCGAGCTGACGCCCGGGTACCCTCGATATACGGCCTGGCACCGACGCCGGCCGTACCAGCACGCGAGGAGGCGTCCCAGCATGGTTTCAGTGCTGCAACCACGCATCTCTCCCGGGCGACTCCGGGAACTCGGTCCAGTCAATTGGGTTGCCTGGCAGGTACTTTCCCGTGCCGCCGGCACCGACGACGCGCATCTGTTCAGCACGCTCGGCCGCACCAAGGGCCTGTTCCGCGGCTGGCTGCACTACTCGGGCAGGCTGATGCCGGGCGGGCGGTTGCCGCGCCACGAATCCGAGTTGGTGATCATCCGCGTCGCGCATCTGCGCGGGTGCGACTACGAGATGGACCATCACATCCGGCTCGGCAGGCGGGTCGGGGTGACCGCCGAGATCCTCGATCGGCTGCGCAGCGGACCCGTCGCCGCGGGCTGGTCGGACAAGCACCATGCGCTGCTGACCGCGGTGGACCAGCTCGTGGAGAAACGCGACATCGACGACGACGCCTGGTCCGAGCTGGCCAAGCACTACGACGAGCGCAGCCTGATCGAAATCGTCCTGCTGATCAATCAATACGAGGGCCTGGCCGCCACCATCACCGCGCTGCGCATCCAGCGCGACGGCGTCTGACAGGCGCAGCCCGACGAAGTACGTCCACAGCCCGCGCCGAGCCGGGCGGAGGGGCGAGAAACCGGCCCACACCCCGGGACGAGCGCAGCCTCGAGAAACCCGCTCATGCACCGGGCCGGACGCAGGCGAGGCAGCCGCATAAGGGCGCTGTCGGCGAAGTCCGTCTCCGAGCCCGCGCACGGCCGGAGCGAAGGCGGGTACGTCTAGCGGTCCGCGGCGCGGGGGCCCTCGATGCGCCGGGCGAGACCGTCCAGCACCAGCGCCAAGCCGAATTCGTAGGCGTGGTCGGCGCTGTAGGCGGCGTCGTGCGCCTGGCCCGCGGCCGCGCCGACGCGCGCGGCGAGCGGATAGCGCTCCGCATCGAAAACCTGGGCCAGCACCGGTGCGGCCCGCTCCCACCATTGCCGGTCCGACATGGTGCTGTCGGCCGCCGCGCGCTCGGCGTCGATGGCTATGCGGGCGACGGACGTGACGAAACCGAGCACGAACGTCAGCGCGGCGTCCATGGCGACGTCGTCCAGTCCGAGACCGTCGAATGCCCGCAGCTCGTGGTCGTATTTCGCGGCGAGGCCCGGACCGAGCGGCGGACGGGTGGTCGGCAGGTAGGCGACCCACGGATGCCGCGCCAGCAGACTCCGGTTCTCGGCGGCGACGCGGGTGACGCGTTCGCGCCACGGTAAGCCGGTCAGGTCGGTACGTTCCATCCGCGCGTAGACGGTGTCGAGCATCAGCTCGACCAGCTCGGCCTTCCCCGGCACGTAGGTGTAGGTGGCCATCGGCGTCAGGCCGAGTTCGGCGGCGACCGCACGCATGGTCAGCGCGCCGATGCCTTCCGCGTCGGCGATCTCGATCGCCGCGGCGACAACCGCCTCGACACTGCTGCGTTGCTTCGGCCCCCGGACGGCGCCGGAACTCGCCGGGATCCGCCAGAGCAGCTCTAGCGTGCGCACCGGGTCGCCCGCGCCGCTGCGCTCCTTCGGCTGTCCCACCGCCGCCTCCTCACCTGATGGAAATCCGATGGTATCCACGTGATTCAGATCACAGTGCGCCCGCACGGAAATTTCTCTACAAAGTATAGCGTACATAGTACAGAGTTGACCGCCGACGCCCAAGGGAGACCCATGAACATCACCGCTTCCGCCATCTCACTCAACGTCCCCGACCCCGGCGCCTCGGCGAAGTTCCTGATCGACCACCTCGGGTTCGAGGAGAAGATGTCGGCCGACGGATTCGTCTCGCTGGAGCGGCCCGACGCCGGGATGAACGTCATCTACCTGCGCACCGGGCTGGCGACCTTCAAGCCGAAGAGCGCGGCGGGCAGCGCGGGCGAGGGCCTGCTCGTCGTCTTCGTCGTCGACGACATCGATGCCGAGTACGCCCGGCTGCAAACCGAAGGAGTGCCGATCGTGACGCCCATCGAAACCGAGGAATGGGGCGAGCGGTACTTCCAGATGAGTGATCCGAACGGGATCATCATCCAGTTGGTGCAGTGGGTGTGAGCCCACGCGAATGGCGCGGATCCCTTCGCGGGATCCGCGCCGTTCTGTGTTGTGTTCGTCGTCGGGTTGCGGGTCTCAGCCGAGCGCCGCGCGGAAGACGTCGACAGCCGGAGTGGCAGGACGGTCCAGCAGCTTTTCCAGATCGCCGGAGCGCACGTCGAGAATGCCCTGCGAGATGCCGGTGTCGGCATCGGCGAGGGCCCTGGCGTATTCGGCGGGCAGCCCCGCCCCAGCCAGCGCGGCAGCGTAGTCGTCCTCCGACAGATCCTGGTAGCGCACAGGCTTACCCGCAGCCTCCGAAATAACCTGCGCCAGTTCGGCATAGGTGAGCGATTCGCTGCCACCGAGCTCGTATACCCGGCCTGCGTGCCCATCCGTGGTGAGCACCCTGGCGGCCGCCTCGGCATAGTCGGCGCGTGCCGCACCCGCCACGCGGCCCTCGCCCGCGGCGCCGTGCAGCACACCCGAGCGCACCGCGTGCTCGAGGCCGCCCAGGTAGTTCTCCCAGTACCAGCCGTTGCGCAGCAGAGCGTACGGCACGGTCGACTCGGCGAGCACCGCCTCGGTCCCCTTGTGCTCTTGGGCGAGAATCAGCGGGTTGTCCGTCGCACCCGGGATGCTGGTGTAGGCGAGCAGTTCGACGCCGGCACGCTCGGCGGCACGAATAACGTTGGCGTGCTGGGCCACTCGCGCACCGAACTCGTTGCCCGAGATCAGCAGCACCCGGTCGACGCCATCGAGCGCCCGGTCCAGCGCCGCCGCGTCGCCGTAGTCGGCCCGCCGGACGTCAACGCCCCGCGCGGCCAGATCGGCCACCTTCTGCGGATCGCGCGCGATCGCGACGACGTCCGTCGATCCCTGACGCAACAGCGCCTCCACCACCAGTCGGCCCAGTTGTCCACTGGCCCCGGTCACCGCGACGGTCATAATTACCTCCAAGTTGTGTACGGATTTACTAGTACTAACTATTCGTAAGCACTATGCCCTTCGCCGCTACTGCGGTCAAGTTGGGTACCATGGCGGTCATGACAACCCAGCGCACCGTCCCGGTCGAGGCCGACGACGACCCCACGCTGGAAGCCGATGTATTCGCCCGGAACTGCATCTCACGGCCGGTTTTGCAGAATGTGGCCAGCCGCTGGGGCACTCTGGCGCTGGTCGCGCTGCGTGAGGGTCCGTATCGATTCAGCGCACTGCGCCGCCGGGTGGACGGCGTCAGCGAACGCATGCTGTCGCAAACCTTGCAGGCGCTCGAGCGCGACGGCATGGTGCACCGGGAGGTACTGGAGACCATCCCGCCGCGCGTCGAATACACCCTCACCGAACTGGGCGCCGAGGTGGCCGCGCATTTGGAAGCACTCATCCAGGTGCTGGAGACGAACATGCCGCTCGTGCGCGAGGCGCAGGCGGCCTATCACCGCGACTGACTCACGCCATCGGGAAGAGTCCGGCGTCATCGCGGGTTACACGAGCATGGAACTCGCCGCCGCAGTCGATTTCGCGCGCGACCACCGCAGGTCGGTACTCACCACGATCCGCCGCAACGGACGCCCGCAACTGTCCAACGTGCTGCACGTCGTCGGCGCCGACGGCCGCATCCGCATCTCCATCACCGCCGACCGCGCGAAGTACCGCAACCTGGTCCGCGACCCATGGGCGGCATTACACGTGACCCGCGACGACTTCTTCGCCTACGCCGTACTGGAAGGCACGGTGGAACTCACACCGGTCGCCGCCGCCCCCGACGATCCCACGGTCGACGCGCTCGTCGACTACTACCGCGCCGCCTCCGGCGAACACCCCGACTGGGACGAATACCGCAACGCGATGGTCGCCGATCGCCGCGCCCTGGTCCTGTTCACACCGACCCACGCTTACGGCATGCTCTGATCCGCCGGGCACCGCACCAGGGCGCTCGGCGTCGAACCGAGAGACTTGTTCGGTCGCCCGATAGCGGTGACGGCGGAACACGACCAGTCCGCTGGCCGTTGGACCAGCACCGCGCGCCCCAGCTGCGGCGGACGGGTGCGTGGTACCAGCCGAGCAGCAGCTCGGCCACCAGTTCGGCGCCGTGGACGGGCTGCCGATCGCAGGTACCTTGCCGCCGTCGGCGCGCGACGAGCAGCCTCGCGCAGCACTTGGGCCTGCTCACCGCGACGGCGGAAAGCCGCCGCTACTGCTCGGCGATCATCGAATCGGCCACCTGTTCAGCGGCATTGGCCAGGCCTATGCCCCGTTGCCCGCGGGTGCCGATCCGGTCAGCGGGACATCAAGTCGGTGACGGTGACGAAGTGGTATCCCGCGGAACGCAATTCGGCGACGATGCGCGGGATGGCGTCGAGTGTGGCGGTGCTTCCGTGCATGACATGCAAGAGGATGATCGAGCCGGGGCGGACCTTGTCGATGGTCTCGGCAACGATCCCGTCCGCGGTGGCGTTCTTCCCGGAATCGGGTTCGACATCCCACATCACGGTGACCCGGTCGTGCTCGGCCAGATAACGCGGCAGCATCAGGAGCTTCTTGCCGTAGGGCGGCCGGAAGGTGATCGGTCCGACGTAGCCGGTTTTCATGATCTCGGCGTCGGTACGCTCCACTTCGTCGCGGACCGTGCCGGGGGTGACGAAGACCATCCGCCGATGTGAATAGGTGTGGTTGCCGATCTCGTGGCCTGCCGCGGCGATGGCCGTGCCGTGCTCGGGGTGCGCGGCGAGATCACGGCCGTTCAGATAGAAGGTGGCCGGAACCTGAGCATCGGCGAGAACTTTCAGCACCTCGGGCGCACGGTTGGTCGGGCCGTCGTCCAAGGTCAGCGCAACTACTTTCGCGTCGGTGTTCACCCTGCTCACCACATGACCGGCCAACTGGAACGTGCGGGCGTTCATCAGGTAGTAGGTGCCCGTTGCCAGCAGCACCACGACGACGAGCACCGGCACACTTCCGATCAGCCACCTACGAAGCATGCTCGCTGTATAGCAGACCACCGGCGCCGACGCCGACTTCCGAAGTTCCTACCGGCGCGGAAGCCCTTGGCCGAGAAGACGAGACGCTCGCCGCCCGCGAGACGGCACGGGCGGTCCCGCTCAGCGTCCGCCGAGGAATTTCTCCGCGGGAACGAACAACTCGTGGCCCGATTCGAATCGGATGCGCACGCCTTCCGGCCGCCAGTCCGCCTCCCGCAGGACTGGACGCTCGACGCCGGTGATGGCGATCTCGACGAAATGTCCGTAGCTCAGATCGGGGGATCGGCCGGTGTACACCTCGTAGGTCTGGTGACGGCCGAGCAGCCGGCTGCGTTTCCGCACGATGCCCACGTAATGGGTCGCGGTGTCCTCGGGATACTCGACGTGCTCCGGCTGCGCCATGCGCTGCACCGCCTCGAACCGGTGCAGGCCGGTGTCCGCGAGGACGATCGCCAGCGTGACACATACGCCGAGCACGGCGCCGAGCAGCAACCGCGCGAACGGCCCGGCCTGGGGCATGACCGCCCTGGCCGGGCCGTTCGAGGAAGACACGCGGATCAGAAGTTGATCATGTGACCGGCCAGGCCGTGGAAGGCTTCCTGGAGGGCTTCGCTGAGCGTCGGGTGGGTGTGCACGTTGCGGGTCAGCTCGTTGATCGTCAGGTCCCACTTCTGCGCGAGGGTGAGCTCGGGCAGCAGCTCGGAGACGTCCGGGCCGATGAGGTGCCCACCGATCAGCTCACCGTACTTGGCGTCGGCGATGAGCTTGACGAAACCGGTCGGGTCGCCGAGGCCGTGCGCCTTGCCGTTGGCGGTGAACGGGAAGGTCGCGACCTTCACGTCGTAGCCCTCGTCGCGGGCCTGCTGCTCGGTCAGGCCGAAGCTGGCGACCTGCGGCTGGCAGAACGTGGCGCGCGGCATCATCCGGTAGTCGCCGAGGGTGACGGTCTCCGCGCCCGCGATCGTCTCGGCCGCGACCACGCCCTGCGCCTCCGCGACGTGCGCGAGCTGCAACTTGCCGGTGACGTCGCCGATGGCGTAGATGTGCGGCACGTTGGTGCGCATGTAGTCGTCGATCGCGATGGCGCCGCGCTCGAGCTGCACGCCGGTGGTTTCCAGGCCGTAGCCCTCGACCCGCGGCGCGAAGCCGACGGCTTGCAGCACCTTGTCGACGGTGACGGTCTCGATCGCGCCGGTCTTGTTGTCCTTGATCGAGACGGTGACCTTGGCGCCGTCGTCCTCGATGGACTGCACGGCGGCACCGGTGGTGATGGTGACGCCGAGCTTCTTGTACTGCTTGGTGATCTCCTTGGAGACGTCCGCGTCCTCGTTCGGCAGCGCGCGGTCGAGGAACTCGACGATGCGCACGTCGACGCCGTAGTTCTTCAGGACGTAACCGAACTCCATGCCGATCGCGCCCGCGCCGACGATGAGGATCGAGCCGGGCAGGTCACGGGTGAGGATCTGCTCCTCGTAGGTGACCACGTTCGCGCTGAGCTGGGTGCCGGGCAGCAGCTTGGTGACGGTGCCCGCCGCGATGATCGCGTTGTCGAACGTGATCGTCTCGGTGCCGCCCTTGGTGAGCTCGACCGAGAGCGAGTTCGGGCCGGTGAAGGTGCCCTTGCCGTCGAACTCGTCGATCTTGTTCTTCTTCATCAGGAAGTGGACGCCCTTGACCCGGCCGTCGGCGACCTTGCGGCTGCGGTCGAAGGCGACGCCGAAGTCGAAGGTCGCCTCGCCGGAGATGCCGAAGGTCTTCGCCTCTTTGGTGAAGATGTGTGCCAGTTCCGCATTCCGCAGCAGCGCCTTGGAGGGGATGCAGCCGACATTGAGGCACACCCCACCCCAATACTTCTGCTCGACGATCGCGGTACGGAGGCCTAACTGTGCCGCACGGATGGCGGCGACGTAACCGCCTGGACCGGCACCGAGAACGACAACGTCGTAATGGGAAGTCACGAGACCGAGCCTAACGCCGCCGGGCAAACTTCACCCACCGGTCCCCCACAACAATGAGTCGTGGGCCACACCCACCAGAAAACTTCCCGTGAGCGGGAAGAACGTGGTAGATCCGCAGGGCTAGCATGCCGCGTGAACAGCTGTGCCGACCCGGTCTCGGCACCCCCGCCAAGCGCCACGGACGCACTGCCCGATCCGATGGACGGGGACCGCTTCCACGCACCTGACCCGGCTCGTCCGCGCCGTCGTCTCGGCCACGGGAACCAGAGCCGATCGTCTGGCCGCCATCCCCGCGTCGACGACGTGGCGTTGACGAGGAACCGCATTCCACTGCCCTCGCTGACCCGCCTGTGGGAATTGCTCGCCGAGACGACGACCGGGAGCCCGGGAGCCGGGCTCGCCGTCGCAGCACCGCTCGGCGCCGGGCGGGCGAGGCCACCGGCGGCGCGGGTCATCGGTGCCCTATCCGGCGCGGACATCGGCAAGATGCGGTGCGGCTGGCGTGATCAGTTCCGCCACACCTGCGCGGCGATCCGCCGGAAGTTCTCGCCGAACACCGCGGCCCGGTCCGCCGCGCTGAAGCCGCGCCCGGCCAGTACCTCGTCCAGGCCGGGCACCTCGGCGGCGCCGAGCAGGTCTTCCGGCGGAACCCACTGCAGCGGACCCCACCTGGTGTACGACTCCGAGAACGCGCCCGGGTTCTGCCGTAGCTCGGCGTTGAAGTCCTCGGCGTCGAAGGAGTAGTCCGACCCGATTCCGATGTGCTCGATGCCGACCAGCTCGGCGCCGTACTCGATATGCCGCGCCATCGCCTCGATCCGCTCGGCACGCTCATCGGCCGCGTTGGGTCCCAAGAAGATTCCCACGCCATTGATCCCGATCACGCCGCCGGTCGCGGCACAGGCCCGCGCCTGCTCGTCGGTGATGTTGCGCGGGTGGTCGCACAGCGCGGCGAAGTTCGAGTGGCTGTAGATCATCGGGACGGCGCTCAGTTCCGCGAGCTCCAGGCCGGATCGGCGTGAGCAGTGCGACCCGTCGGCGAACATCCCGACCTCGTTGAGCGCGTGGATCAGGTCGCGGCCGTACCTCGTGAGCCCGGTGTCCTCGGTGTCCAAGCACCCGCAGCCCGCGGCGTTGGCGTGGTTGTAGGCGGGCAGCAGCGATCGCACGCCGAGTTCGTAGAACCGCGCCACATTGTCCAGATCACCGCCGAGCGGCCCGGCGTCCTCGAGATCGAACGCCAGCGCGATCGTCTCGGGGGCGCCGACCTCATCCACCGTGCGGACGAGACGAAACCGACCGTCCGCCAAGGCATCCCGGCGAAATCGATGCAGCAGCGCAAGGGAGTCGGCGGTCGACTGGCGGGAATACCCGACGTTGACCGACAGGTACGACCCGGCCAGGTAGCGCGCGAGGTCGCCGATCCGCGCCGCGGGCGACAGCGGCAGACAGCAGTGCTGTTCCCAGAGAAACGGCGGCAACCTCGAACCTCCTGGTCGGCTCGGCCTTGGAGCAGCGATCCTACTGCCAAGGTCGGCCAGTGGGCGGTGTGCAGCAAATTCCGAGGCGCCGGACCGCGTGCGACGGCCGATCGCCCAAGTTCCCCAACGCATTTCGGCATTCCCATGCGTAACAGCGAGTCCGTGGCGGCCGATTCACCCAGTAGTTCATCCCTCGTGCCTACGAAGGCGGTGCGACCATGCGTCGCTTGCTTCTGCTGTTTGTTTCCCTCGTGACATTCGCCGGTCTCTGGATCGCGTCCAGCCCCGCGTCAGCCGCGCCGGAGTGCACCTCGGCGTGGGGTTCGATACCCGAGACGAGCCAGGTCCGACCGGTCGCGACGCTCACCGGCGTGCGCGCCGGGCGGCACGAATGCTTCGACCGGCTGGTGTTCGACATCGCCGGACCGGTCACCGGGTACCACGTCGGCTATGTCGAGCGGGTCGTCATGGATGGCTCCGGCGCGCTCGTCCCGCTGCGCGGCGGCGCGGCGCTGAGCATCATCCTCAACGCCCCTGCTCACGACGACGCGTACAACGCCACCTACCACCCCGGCGACCGGGCCGAGCTCGCCGACGTGCGGGACTACCGAACCTTCCGCCAGGTGGCCTGGGCGGGCTCCTTCGAGGGCCAGACCACGGTCGGGCTCGGCGTGCGCGCCCGGTTGCCGTTCCAGGTGCACACCCTCCCTGGACCGGGCAGCGGATCGCGCATCGTGGTCGACGTCGCACACTCCTGGTGAACCCGGCTTGCGCCGCTCGGCAACAATGTGGGCATGAGCGGCGTTGAGCAGAATGTGACCGACCCTTACCTCTGGCTCGAAGAAGTGACCGACGAGCGCGTCCTGGACTGGGCTCGCGCGCACAACGCCGTCGTGCACGAGAGGTTCGCCGACTCCGAGCGGTTCCGCGAGCTGGAACGCCGCATCCTGGACATGCTCGACACGGACACCAAGATCGCCTACCCCGCCCGTCGCGGTCCGTGGCTGTACAACTTCTGGCGGGACGCGCAGCACCCGCGCGGCCTCTGGCGGCGTACCACGTTCGCCGAGTACGGCAAGGACGCCCCGGACTGGGATGTGCTGATCGACCTGGACGCGGTCGCCGCCGACGAGGACGAGAACTGGGTGTGGGGCGGCGCCGCGGTGCTGCGCCCGGAACAGTCCCGCGCACTGGTCAGCCTGTCGCGCGGCGGGGCCGACGCGAAGGTGGTGCGCGAGTTCGACATCGAACGCAAGGTGTTCCTCGACCCCGATGACGGCGGCTACTTCCTGCCCGAGGCGAAGTCGGAGATCCGGTGGATCGATATCGACTCCGTATACGTCGGCACCGATTTCGGGCCGGGCTCGCTGACCGATTCGGGGTATCCGCGGATCGCGAAACTGTGGCGCCGCGGCACCGCATTGACGGAGGCGACGACGGTTTTCGAGGGCGAGCCGGGCGATGTCGCGGTCTCGGCGGGCTACGACCGGACGCCCGGCTACGAGCGGCACTACATCGGCCGCGCCACCGACTTCTTCAACGAGGAGGTCTACCTGCTCGAAGCGGACGGCACGCTACGGCACCTCGACATCCCCAGCGACGCCAGCGAATCGTGGTACAAGGACTGGCTGCTGGTCCGGCTGAAGTCGCCGTGGGAAGTGGGCGGGAAATCCTTTCCGGCAGGCGCGCTGCTGGCGGCCGATTTCGAGAAGTTCCTGTCCGGCGCCCGGGAATTCGAGGTGATCTTCACCCCTGACCCGCACACCTCGCTGCACGGCTACGCCTGGACGGAGAATCATCTGCTGCTGGCCACGCTCGAGGACGTGCAGACCAAGCTGCACGTGCTCACCCCGAGCGCGGCGGGCTGGCGGCGTGAGCCGCTGGCCGATACCCCGCCGATGGCGACCACCAGCGTGCTGAGCCTCGACCCGTTGGAGGGCGGCGACGAGTTCATGCTGAGCACCAGCGGCTTCACCACCCCGGCCACCTTGCTGGCCAGTTCCGTCGGCGGGCAGACCGAGCAGCTGAAACAGGAACCCGGATTCTTCGACGCCGCGGGGGTCGAGACCGAGCAGTTCTTCGCCGAGTCCGAGGACGGGACGCGGGTGCCGTACTTCGTGATCCGCCACCGCGACCGCAAGGACGTGCCCGGCCCGACGGTGATGTCCGGCTACGGCGGCTTCGAGGTGTCGCGCACCCCGGCCTACAGCGGCGCGTCGGGCATGGGCTGGCTGGAGCGCGGCGGCACCTGGGTGATGACCAATATCCGCGGCGGCGGCGAGTACGGGCCGCAGTGGCACACTTCGGTGCAGAAGGCCAACCGGCACAAGGTGTACGAGGACTTCTCCGCCATCGCCAAAGACCTTGTCACGCGCGGCATCACCACCGCCGACCAGCTCGGCGCGGTCGGCGGCAGCAACGGCGGACTGCTCATGGGCGTGATGCTGACCCGCTATCCCGAGCTGTTCGGCGCGATCGTCTGCCAGGTGCCGCTGCTGGATATGAAGCGCTACCACCTGCTGCTCGCGGGTGCCTCGTGGATGGCCGAGTACGGCGACCCGGACAAGCCGGAGGAATGGGAGTACATCAGCAAGTACTCGCCCTACCAGAACGCGCGCGCCGACCGCGCCTACCCGCCGATCCTGCTCACCACCTCGACCAGGGACGACCGGGTGCACCCAGGCCACGCCAGGAAGATGGCCGCGCTGCTGGAGGCCCAGGGTCACGAATTCTGGTACCACGAGAACATCGAGGGCGGCCACGGCGGCGCGGCGGACAACAAGCAGTCCGCGTTCCAGGCGGCGCTGATCTACGAGTTCTTCACCCAGATGCTGATCGAACGACGCGCCTAGCGGTCGCGCAGCCACTTCTCGATCTGGTCGACGGTGCTGGTGGACTGCCGGATCCAGCCGTTGTGGCCGAGCGCTTCCGGCTGCCGCCAGCGCGTCACCTCCGCGTTCGGCAGTTTGTCCAGCAGGTGCTCGGCGGAGCTGGGCGGAGTGAGCTCGTCGCCGGTCATCGTGATGGACAGGACCGGCAGTTTCAGCCGTGCGATCCGCTCCTCGTAATCGATGTCCGCGCCCACCGGGACGAAGCGGCCGGTGCGTGCCAGCCGGGCCCAGTCCGAGATCAGCACCTTGGACTGGCGGCCGAAACCCATCGAGACGCGGTCGCCGGGCCAGAAGCCCGCCAGGTTCGCCGTCAGCGACATCGCCGCGGTGCCGACCAGCATGCCCGGCCCCGAAAGTCCCCGGTAGCCACGGTAATACGGGGTGCCCGAAGCGACCAGGATGAGCCCGCCCAGCCTGCCGCGGATGCGGGCGGCGTACATGACACCGAGCTGGCCGCCCATGCTGTGGCCGAGCAGATACGGCGTGCTGTCCGGGAACTGGTCGCGCACCACCTCGAAGATCGCCGGGAAGTCGACCGAGACCAGCTCGTGGTAGCCGAATGTGCTGGCGGAGCTCGGCTTCGGCCTGCTGTCGCCGTTGCCGCGCAACTCGCCGATGGCCACGTCGAACCCGCGCGCCGCCAGGCCCGAGGCGAACAGTTCGTAGTACCCGGCCGGAACGCCGAGACCGGGCACGATCACCACGACCGGACGCGGCGCGTCCGGCGTGACCGGGTGCCGGTGCGTGCCCTCGGCCGGGATCAACCGCACCGGAACCGTGGTGCCGTCCGGCATCTGGATCGGAACTGTCTGCATGTCGGCACGCTACCGCGCCGGTCGGGCCCGGTCGCGCACGCTACGCGCCGACCGCGCCGATGATCACCTTGCTCAGCACCCGGATGACGTCGTCCAGCGGCGGGCGCGGGTCCGCGCCGCTCCACGAATCCACCACGTAGTTGACCGCGCCGATGATCGCGAGCATGCGCATCTCGTAGTCGCCGGTGGGTATCTCGCCGTGCAGGGCCGCGTCCTCGGCGGCGCCGGCCAGCAGCGAGCCCCACTCCCGGCGCACCGCGAGGCGGAACTTCTCCACCTTCGGGCCCGCGCCGACGACCTCGACCAGCGCGACGCGCGCTTTGCGCGGATCGGAGCCGATGGATTCGACATAGGAACGCACGGCGGCGTCGATGACATCCAACGCGCTCGCACCGGACTTCGCGTCCAACGCCTTCTTCACAGCGTCCCGCGACTCCCGATCGATCTGCTCGTAGAGCTCTAGGAGTAGCGACTCGCGACCGGTGAACTCCTCGTAGAACTGTCGCGAGGAGAGTCCGGCGTCCTTGCAGATGGCGCCGACCGAACTATTGGCGTAGCCGTCGCGCGCGAAGACCGTCAGGCCTGACTCCAGAAAACGCGCACGCCGCTGACGTTGCCGGTCCTCCACGGGTTGCCCGGCATACATTCGACCCGTATTCGCATCCTGTGACATTGGGCCAGACAATACAGAAAGGGCCCGATCGCATCGTCATCGATCGGGCCCTTCGTTACAACCTTCGGCCGAACGGGTGTTAGCCGAAAGTTGGCTATGCAGTGGCTAGCTCATTAATTGGTCGCCGGACCAAAAGCCCGGCGACCATAGTAGTTTCCGCAGACGCACGCTCGTTAGCGGATCAGCCATTCAGCAACTCCGATCTGACCGTATGACTTGCCTGTCACTGGCTATTTGCCGACAGAGACGATACCCAGGCGCTCCGCGTTTGCGGGCAATTTTAGAGGGAAACCGTAGAATTTTTTGAATCAAACCGATTCGCCGGTTACGGGGGATTCGCCCGCCGCGCGAAGATCGGCCAGTAAATCAGGCAGCGCGACCACGGAATCGATGACGTGATCGGGCGAACGCTCGGCCGATGCCAGCACTCCGGGCCGGAATTTTCCGGTGCGTACCAACACGCCGGTCAACCCGGCGTCTTGCGCCGCAAGCACATCCGAGTGCAGATCATCGCCGATCATCAACACCTCCGCCGGATCGAGCCCCATCAATTCCGCGCAGGTGCGGAAGCCCGGCGCGGCGGGCTTTCCGACCACCTCGATCCGCGCATTGCCCGCGGCCTCCAAGCCGGGGAGGTACGCGCCCGCATCGATGCGCAGTCCCTCGGCCGTCGCCCAGGTGAGCCCGCTGTGCATGGCGACGACCGGCACGCCGTCCAGCATCAACTCCGCCACCCGGCTCAGCGCCGAATGCGTGAACTCCGGTCCCGCTCCGCCGATTACCACCACGTCGGGTTGGTCGTCGTCGAGCGTCACGCCGGTGAGGTCCGCTGCGATGTCGCCGTGGTTGAGCACCCAGACATTGGCGCCGGGATAGCGGCGCCCCACGAACTCGGCGGTGAGCCTTGCGGCCGTGACGATCTCGGCTGGCTCGACGTCGATTCCGGTGCCGCAGAGACGTTCCGCGATCTCGGCGCAGGTACGTGAGGTTGTGTTGGTGAGGAACGCCCGGCGCAGTCCGCCGTCGCGGATCCGGCGCACCGCGGTGGCGGCGCCCTCGATCTCCTGCCAGGAGGTCACCAGGACGCCGTCGATGTCGTACAGCACGCCTCGGATCCGGCCGCGGTCGGACATGGCTTCAGCGTACGACCAACGGCCTTCGAGCGCCCGGGGACAGCTCTGGACCGGCGGGCGCGGCCCGGAAGCCCGCCGCGGAGTCGTCGGCGGCTCGACGCGTCCACCCGACTTAGGCTGAAGCATGCTCACCGCGCTGCTCTACGGACTCGGGACAGGCGTGCCGCTGGTCTTGGGCGCCGCCGTCGGATTGCGCTGGCAGCTACCGAAAGTGGTGCTCGCCTCGCTGATGGCCTTCGGTGCGGGCACCCTGATCGCGGCGGCGTCCGTCGAACTGTTCGAGCCCGCGTTCCACCAGGCAGGCGCCGTGATCGCCGGAGTGGCGCTGTTCGCCGGCGCGGGCGTCTACGTGGTCGCGAACCATCTCATCGAGAACAAGCTGGGGCCGCGCGCGCTCGGCTGGGCCCTGATGCTCGGCACGTTGCTCGACGGCGTTCCGGAGAACACCGCGCTCGGCGTCTCGCTGACCGCGGGCGGCGGCATGGTCCTGCTGGTGGCCGTGGTCGTCGGCAATGTGCCCGAGGCGATCAGCGGGGCCGCGCTGATGCGGGATCAGCACGGCGTCGCGCAGCGCCGCACGCTGTGGCTCTGGGCGGCGACCGCGACGGCGCTCGTGCTGGTCACCGTGCTGGGAAACCTCTTGTCGGACAACCTTTCCCCCACGCACATCAGCGCCGTGCAGGCATTCGCGGGCGGCGCGACGGTCGCGGTACTCGCCGACTCGCTGCTGCCCGAGGCCTACCGCGAGGGCGGCTGGTGGATCGGAATGGCCACGGCGGCGGGCTTTCTCGTAGCCTTCGTACTCGGCGGCTGAGTCAGCGCTGGGCACCGGCGATGACCGCGTCCAGCAGACCCGGGAAGCGCTGATCCAGGTCCTCGCGACGCAACTCGACCAGGCGGTTGCGGCCGGACGCGAACGTCGTCGTCACGCCTGCGTCGCGCAGCACCTTCCAGTGGTGCGAGGCGGTCGCGGCGGTGATTTCCACGTCGAATTCTTTGACGTTGCAGCTCAACGGTTCTCGCACGCCGGCAAGCGCGCGCACCAGTTCCAGCCGGACCGGGTCGGCCAAGGCGCTGAGCACCCGGACCAGATCGATGTCGGCGGTACTCGGCTGCGGCAGCTGGCGCATCTCCATCCTCCGATCATTTGACAACAATCGAATCGTATCCCACTCTCATTCTATGATGCTTCGACAATCATCGAATGATCTGTATCGCTCGCTCCTCCCACTCGCCGTAGGCACCTTCGTGCTCGGCACAGACGGCTTCGTGCTCAGCGGCCTGCTGCCCCTCATCGCCGCCGACCTGCACGTCTCGGTGTCCACCGCCGGGCAGCTCACCACCTTGTTCGCCTGGACCTACGCCATCGCCTCGCCGTTGATCGCCGCGGCCACCGGACCATGGGACCGTCGCTTGCTACTGGGTGGCGGCGCAGCGCTTTTCGTGATCGGCATGATCGGGCAGGCCGCCGGTGAGAGCTTCGCCGTGGTGGCCGCGGCGCGCGTCGTGGCGGCCATCGGGGCGGCGGCGTTTCAGGCCAATGCCTTCGCCGTCGCGGGCGTGCTCGCCGACGACGCGCACCGCGGGCGGGCGTTGTCGATCGTGACCGCCGGCATCACCCTGTCCAGCGTCGCGGGCGTGCCGATCGGCGTCTTCGTCGAGCGCTGGATCGGCTGGCGCGGTGTGCTGTGGGCAATCGCGCTCGGCGGGGCGGTCGCCGCGGCGCTGGTCCTGCTGCTGCCCCGAGTGACGTTGCCCAGCACCGGACTTCGCGAGCGAATCGGCGTGCTGGTCCGGCCGCCGGTACTGCGCGTCTTACTCGTGACGACGGCGCAGATCACCGCCGTCTACACCACCATCGTCTACCTGCCGGTGGTCGTCGCGGCATCGGTGCCGCAGAGCATGCTCGCCTGGCTGATGCTGGCCATGGGCATCGGCCAGGTGATCGGCAACGCACAGGCGGGTCGCGCCGTCGACCGCTACGGTTCACGGCGCACGCTGACCGTGGGGCTCGTCGGCGCGCTGGTGGGCCTGACACTGCTCGGCGCCGTCGTCCATACGGCATGGGCGGTGTTCGCCGTCTTGGCCATGACCGGGCTCTTCGGCTCGGCGATCCTGATACCGCAACAGCATCGCCTGTTCGGCATCGCCCACGACGCGCCCACCGTCGCCCTCGGCCTCAACGGCTCGGCCATCTACCTCGGCGCGGGCATCGGCTCACTGGTCGGCGCCGCGGTGCTGGACACCTCCGGCAGCGGATGGCTGCCCTGGACGTCCGCGCTCATCGCCGCCCTCGCGCTGGCGCTGGCCGTACCGCAGGGACGCTCTCGCAGCGAGTCGCCGACCACCGTCGCGGCCTGAAACCGGCACGCGCGACGGTCCGCAATGCACCGGATCGGGTAGCGGCGATTTCCGGGCGCGCGAACATTCGAACTGCGGTCAGCTGCCCGACTCCGGGCGAATGGTGTCCAGCCGGTCGGCGCAGCGGACCAGCAGGGCGAGCAGCGTCGTTCGCTCCTCCTCGGTGAACTCCTCGGCCAAGGCGCGTTCGACGCGGATCGCGCGGGCGTCCGCGTCGCGCATGACCGCCGTGCCCGCGTCGGTCAGGGTCGTCTCCAGCACGTTCTTGTGCCACGCATGCGGGGTGCGTGCGATCAGCCCGCGATCCTGCAGGTTGCTCAGCACGGTGTTCATGGTCGGCGGCGTGACTCCGCACAACCGCGCGAGGGCGGCGGCCGAGATACCGGGGTTCTCGGCGAGGAACAGCAGCGCGGCGTACTGCGCGACGGTGATGCCCACCGGCTTCAACGCGGCGTTCTTGGCCGCGTTCAGGGATTGCTCGGCGCGCTTGACATACGAACCGATCCGTTCGGAGGCGGGCATGGGCGTCATGACCGCATCGTATCCGCCCGTCTTC
Source organism: Nocardia sp. Marseille-Q1738 (assembly GCF_965283145.1). Classification (NCBI taxonomy): domain Bacteria; kingdom Bacillati; phylum Actinomycetota; class Actinomycetes; order Mycobacteriales; family Nocardiaceae; genus Nocardia; species Nocardia sp. Marseille-Q1738. Next base: position 925,721 of record NZ_CBDIMS010000002.1, read on the forward strand.
TCGATAGAGCATTGACGAGCATTAGAACTCTAATCTAGATTCGTGCACACACTTCGAAGTGAGTCCATCTGACCGCATGACCTCGAAGAGGTAGAGGATGTCCCACACACTGCCCCGCCGCGTCCTGTCGACCCTGGCCGCCGGAATCGCGAGCACCGCGCTGGTGGCCTGCGGAACGGGCGACGACGCGCCGGCCACGCACGTCCACACCGCTTACGAACTCCCCGGCGACCGGATCTACCCGGAGGGCATCGCGCTGGATGCCCGCACCGGAGACAGCTACGTCGGCTCCTACACCACGGGCGCGGTGTATCGCGCGACGCCGAACGCTCGGCAGGCCGAAGTTTTCCTGCCCGAAGGCGCACACGGCCACAAGACGGCCAACGGCTTGAAAGCCGACACGGCGGGCCGTTTGTGGGTGACCGACTCGACTACCGGCGTCGCGGTGTACGACATCGCGACTCGCTCATTGCTGGCCGACTTCACCGTGCCCGGCGCCGACCCGCGCTTCGTGAACGACCTCGTCATCACCTCGGACGGCACGGCGTACTTGACCGACAGCATCCGGTCGGTCATCTATCGCGTCACCCCTGACCAACTGGCCGCAGCGATCGCCAAGGGCGGACGCGGCGAGCTGAGCCCGCACGTCGACCTGCGCTCCACCCTCGGACCGATCGAGCCGGGCACGTTCACCCTGAACGGCATCGTCGCCGACCCGGCAGGTCGCTATCTGCTCACCGTCGACATGCCCCGCGGCAACCTGTACCGGGTAGCCCTGACTCCGGAAGCGAACCCGGTCGGCAAGGTGACCCTGCACGGCGGCGATCTGCGGCAGGGCGACGGACTCGACCTGCGCGACGGCACCCTGTGGGTAGCCCACAACACGACCAACACCATCAGCCGCTGGACCATCTCCGACGACGGCGCCACCGCCACGCGCACGCACCAGCACACCGACGTGTCCCTGGGCATTCCCACGACTCTGGTCCGCGACGGGAACCGAACCCTGATCGTCTCGTCCCAGTTCGACAAAGGCGGCCCGATGGGCCCGGGCACCCCGAAGCCTTTCGCGGTGGTCACCGTCGACGGAATCTGACCCCGAACGCCGGAAGCCGGCCCACCCGAAGGTGGACCGGCTTCCGGTTCGACAGGTGTTGCCGGGTGGCCGGACTCAGAAGTCCATGCCGCCCATGCCGCCGGTCGGGTCGGCCGCGGGAGCGGCGGCCTTCTCCGGCTTGTCGGCGACCACGGCCTCGGTGGTCAGGAACAGCGCCGCGATGGAGGCGGCGTTCTGCAGGGCCGAACGGGTGACCTTGACCGGGTCGGCGACGCCGGCGGCCAGCAGGTCCTCGTACTCGCCCGAGTCGGCGTTCAGGCCGTGGCCCGCGGGCAGGTTGGAAACCTTCTCGGCGACCACACCGGGCTCGAGGCCCGCGTTGAACGCGATCTGCTTCAGCGGAGCCGACAGCGCGACCTTCACGATGTTCGCACCGGTGGCCTCGTCACCGCTGAGCTTCAGCTCGTCCAGAGCGGGAGCCGACTGCAGCAGGGCGACGCCACCACCGGCGACGATGCCCTCCTCGACGGCGGCCTTCGCGTTGCGGACGGCGTCCTCGATGCGGTGCTTGCGCTCCTTGAGCTCCACCTCGGTGGCCGCGCCCGCCTTGATCACCGCGACACCGCCGGCCAGCTTGGCCAAGCGCTCCTGCAGCTTCTCGCGGTCGTAGTCCGAGTCGGAGTTCTCGATCTCGGTGCGGATCTGCGCGACCCGGCCCTTGATCGCCTCCGCGTCGCCAGCGCCCTCGACGATGGTGGTCTCGTCCTTGGTGACGACGACCTTGCGCGCCTGGCCGAGCAGCTCGACGCCCGCGGCCTCCAGCGAGAGGCCGACCTCTTCGCTGATGACCTCGCCACCGGTCAGGATGGCGATGTCGGCCAGCTGCGCCTTGCGGCGGTCACCGAAGCCAGGCGCCTTGACCGCGACGGACTTGAAGGTGCCGCGGATCTTGTTGACCACCAGGGTGGACAGGGCCTCGCCCTCGACGTCCTCGGCGATGATCAGCAGCGGCTTGCCCGCCTGAATGACCTTCTCCAGCAGCGGCAGCAGGTCCTTCACGGTGGAGACCTTCGAGCCGACCAGCAGGATGTACGGGTCCTCGAGGACCGCTTCCTGACGCTCCGGGTCGGTGACGAAGTAGCCCGAGATGTAGCCCTTGTCGAAGCGCATACCCTCGGTGAGCTCCAGCTGGAGGCCGAAGGTGTTGCTCTCCTCGACGGTGATGACGCCTTCCTTGCCGACCTTGTCCATGGCCTCGGCGATCAGCTCACCGATGGACGCGTCGCCCGCCGAGATACCGGCGGTGGCGGCGATCTGCTCCTTGGTCTCGACCTCCTTGGCGGTGTCGAGCAGCTTGGCGGTGACGGCCTCGACGGCCTTCTCGATGCCGCGCTTCAGGCCGAGCGGGTTGGCGCCGGCCGCGACGTTGCGCAGGCCCTCGCGCACCAGCGCCTGAGCGAGCACGGTGGCGGTGGTGGTGCCGTCGCCCGCGACGTCGTCGGTCTTCTTGGCGACTTCCTTGACCAGCTCGGCGCCGATCTTCTCGTACGGGTCCTCCAGCTCGATCTCCTTGGCGATGGACACACCATCGTTGGTGATCGTGGGGGCGCCCCACTTCTTCTCCAGGACAACGTTGCGACCCTTGGGGCCCAGCGTCACCTTGACCGCGTCGGCGAGGCTGTTCAGACCCCGCTCGAGACCGCGACGGGCCTCTTCGTCATACGCAATTGTCTTGGCCATGGCGTTGTTGAGATCCTCCATGTGTATGGCTGACACACAGGACGACCGCAGGTTTGGATCGCCCCATTTACGCTGGCCAGGTGCGGTGCCCGCGACGGACGACCGAGGGTGTCGATGGAACCCGGTCTCACCGGCCCGACCTGGCACTCACAGGTCGAGAGTGCCAAGAGCATTATTAGCACTCAGGGGTGCCGAGTGCAAGGTCATCCCGCGCCGCCGCGCCGCGTTACGGGCGGTCGTCGACGCGCAGGACCAAGGCGACGAAGGCGTCCGTGCGACGTTCCTCGGGCGTGCGGGGCTCGCCGCCCTCGACGGTGACGAGCTCGGCGTCGTGCAGCAGCAACTCCGCCTCCACCCGCATGATCGCGCGAATGAACGGCGGCGCCACGTCCGGCGGCAGGTCGCCGTTCACCACATAGCTGCCGTCGGGTTGAGACTCGGTGGACACATACGAAAGTGCGCGCAGCAGGTCTGCGCGCCGTTCCCCCGCTATTAGGTCGGAATCCATTTCATCCGCCATTGCTATAGCTTAGCCGTCGTCGGTTCACATCTCGGGCCGGACGATCAGCCCCACCCGGCTGCGGCGGTAAAAGAGCAGGCCGGTGCGCTGGTCCTGCGCTCGCCGGGAACCCAACAACGCACCTGGACGTCCGACGCGGCGTAGATTCCGGATGGACCGTGATCAGGTGATCCCGAAGGGGTATACGGTGGCCGACCTGCCGTTCGATTCGCTGTACCGGCACGGGTTCGCCCGAGTGGCGGTGGCGGTGCCACGGGCCCGGGTGGCCGATCCCACCTACAACGTCGAGCAGACCGTCGAGCTGGCCGGACAGGCCGCGGCGGCCGGTGCGGTGCTGACGGTGTTTCCCGAGCTGGGTTTGTCCTCGTATACCGCCGACGACCTGTTCCACCAAGACGCGCTGGACGTCGCGGTCGAGGCGGCGCTGGAGCGGGTCGTCGCGGCGAGCACGGACCTCGACACGGTGCTCGTGGTCGGCGCACCGGTGCGGGCGCAGGGCAGGCTGTTCAACTGCGCGGTCGCGATCTGCCGCGGCGTCGTGCTCGGCGTGGCGCCGAAGAGCTATCTGCCGAACTACCGGGAGTACTACGAGAAGCGTCAGTTCGCGGCGGCGCGGGAAGCGCTGGAAGACCAGGTCACGATCGCGGGACACCGGGCGCCGTTCGGGTCCGACCTGCTGTTCCACGCGAGCAACCTGGAGGATTTCACCTTTCACCTGGAAATCTGCGAGGACGGGTGGGTTCCCTTGCCGCCCAGTGGCTTCGCCGCGCTGGCCGGGGCGACGGTGCTGGTCAACCTGTCCGCGAGCAATATCGTCATCGGGAAGGCGGACTACCGGCGGGCGCTGTGCACCTCGCACTCGGCTCGCTATCTCGCGGCGTATTTGTATTCCGCCGCCGGGCACGGCGAGTCGACCACCGACCTCGCCTGGGACGGGCAGGCGCTGATCTGCGAGAACGGCGACCTGCTCGCCGAGGGCGAGCGATTCTGCGATCATCCCCAGCTGGTCACCGCCGACCTGGACCTGCGCCGGCTCGCGGCGGATCGGTTGCGCACCACGAGCTTCGCCGACAACGTGCACGACCACCGCGACCGGTTGGCCGCGATGCGCCGCGTCGAGGTGCGGCTGCCGATCCCCGAAGAAGCGGTTGCGCTGCGCCGCGACATCGAGCGCTTCCCTTACGTCCCCGCCGATCCCGCCGTGCGCAACGAGCGCTGCGCCGAGGTGCACCACATCCAGGTCGAGGGGCTGAGCACGCGATTGCGCGCGACAGGGCTCGAGCGCGTGGTGATCGGAGTGTCCGGCGGGTTGGACTCCACTCAGGCGCTGATCGTGGCGGCCAAGACGATGGACCGGCTCGGCCTGCCGCGGGAGAACGTGCTGGCCTACACCATGCCCGGGTTCGCGACCAGCACCAGGACCCGGACCGACGCGCACCGCCTGATGACGGCGCTCGGCGTCACGGCGACCGAGATCGACATCCGCCCTTCGGCCACCCAGATGCTGCGCGACCTCGGCCATCCGGCCGCCGACGGCATGGCGCGCTACGACATCACCTACGAGAACGTGCAGGCGGGCGAGCGGACCTCGCACCTGTTCCGGCTGGCCAATCAGCACGGCGCGCTGGTGGTCGGCACGGGCGACCTGAGCGAGCTCGCGCTCGGCTGGTGCACGTTCGGCGTCGGGGATCACATGGCGCACTACAGCGTCAACGCCTCGGTGCCCAAGACGTTGATCAAATACCTGATCGCCTGGGCAGTGGACACCGAGCAGTTCGGACCCGAAGCGGGCGAGGTGCTGTCGTCGATTCTGCGCACCGAGATCTCCCCCGAGCTGATTCCGCACACGGATTCCTCGGTGCCGAGCCAGAGTTCGGAAGCCACGGTGGGCCCGTACGAGTTGCAGGATTTTCATCTGTACTACCTGTTGCGCTTCGGCTACCGCCCCAGCCGCATCGCTTATCTGGCCCGGCACGCCTGGTCCGATCCCACTGCCGGGCGCTGGCCCGACCTCGTGCCCGCCGACCAGCGCAATGCCTACGACCTGGCCACGATCAAGCATTGGCTGGCCGAATTCCTGCGCCGCTTCGTGCAAACCAGCCAGTTCAAGCGCTCGACGCTGCCGAACGCGCCGAAGGTCGGCTCCGGTGGATCGCTCTCCCCCCGCGGCGACTGGCGCGCACCGAGCGACGCGTCGGCGGCCGCCTGGCTGGACGAGCTCGCCCGCAACGTGCCGGACTCCTGACCGGGCACGGCACCTGACGCCCCGAATGCGGCCGGGCGGCGCGTGCTTATGGTGGCGGGGTGAGTGAGAAACCCGGCTGGGATGCCATCGACGGCGCGTTGCGGCCGCTGTACGGCGATATCGAACCCTTCCACTGGGCCCCCGACCACCCGTGGTCCCTCGGCGGACCCGACCCGCTCGACGGGATCAGCGCGTACTCCCGCACCGACCCGGTACCGCACTGGCACTACGTCGGCTACGGCATGACCGAGCTGTACGAGAAGGAGTGGGACAACCCGGCGGAATCCGGCTGGGGCTTCGAGTTGACCTTCCGCCTGGCGCGCGGGCCCGAGCAGACCGAACCGCCCGCGTGGCCGGCGAACTTTCTGCAGAACCTGGCGCGCTACGTCTTCCAGTCCGGCAAGTGGTTCGAGCCGGGACACACCATCAAGTCGAACGGACCGATCGCGGCAGGCCATGCGGACTGCACCAGTCATGCCGTCTGCTTCGTGACCGACCCCGAACTGGGCACCATCGACAGCCCGCACGGCCGGGTCCGGTTCCTGCAGCTCGTCGGCCTCACCATGCCGGAATACCGTACGGCGCAGGGCGGACGCGGCCTCGAATTGCTCGCCCGGCTGGAACCCCACCTCCCCCTGTACGTCACCGACATCCACCGCGAGCCGCTGGTCTCCGAGCCGAAACCGCAGGCCCGCTGGCCGCGGTGGGGCGGTGGTCTGGCCGGGCGGGCGTAATTCAGGCCACTCGCGTCGTGTGGCGTGCGACCGGAGCGCTTCGACGCGGCCCGGCGATACCCGCTCCTCGGGTCCGCAGCGCCCGGCGACGGCGCGCCCGCGCGGCATGCGCGCCGCGGACCCCGTTGATCACGTTGCGGATTCGGTGATCGGAAGCCGATCGACGCGCCACGCCGATCACCAGTATGGCCACGGCGAGCGCGGTGGCCACGCGAAGCTTCCCGCCGCCCACCGCCGGATCAGGACTTCCCTGGCGTGAACGCCGAGAGCAGCTCGATCAGGTGCGCTTCGGTGCGGGCCTTGTCCATGCCGAGGTCGCTGAGCAGTCCGGAACCGTTCTCCTGCTCGAGCAGGGCGAGCAACATGTGCTCGGTACCGATGTAGTTGTGCCCCAAGCGCAGCGCCTCGCGGAAGGTGAGCTCCAAGACCTTCTTCGCCTCCGGGCCGAACGGGACCAGCGCGGGGACCTCGCCCTCGCTCGGCGGCAGGGAGGCGGTGGCGGCGGCGGAGAGCACGTCCAGCGCGATGCCGTGGGTGAGCAGTTCCTTCACCGCGAGCCCCTCCGGTTCGGTGAGCAGCCCGAGCACTACGTGCCCCACGCCGATTTCCGGGTTCCCCGCGCTGCGGGCGGCCTCTTGCGCGGCCATCACCACCTGGCGCGCCCGCTGGGTGAACCGGGCGAAGCCCGCGTTCGGGTCCATGGCCGCGGCGGCGCCCGGGTCGGGCACTTTGGGCACGAACCGCTTCTGCGCGGCCTGCTTGCTGACGCCCATGCTGGCGCCGATGTCGGTCCAGGAGGCCCCCGAGCGGCGGGCTTGGTCCACGAAATGGCCGATCAGGTGATCGGCCAGTTCGTCGAGGTGGTTCGCCAGGACAACAGCGTCGGACAGCTGCTCGAGCACGTTGTCGGGACGGGCTTTCTTGATGCCCTCGATCAGATCGTCGAGGCGGAATGGCGATGTCATGCGTCAACCATAGGTTGACGACACCAGGTCGTCAACCATTGGTTGACGATCGCTCAGGGCCGGGCCGCCCAGGACGCGCCGCGCACTATCCGTTCCTTCACCCACGCCGCGGTTCGTCCGGTCAGCACCATCCCGCCCGGTGCGTCGTCGGCGTGCACGAACTGGACCAGCCCGTCGCGTCGGCCCAGGCTCAGGCACTGCAGCACGTACCGGAACCGCAGCGGCCGCGGCTCGGCCCCGCGTACCTTCGCGACGACGGCATCGGCCGCGTGCTTGCCGGTAGGCAGCGCCGTGGCACAGGCCATGCGTAGCTCGCGCCCGCCGGGCCCCGCGACAACGGCGGCGTCACCCGCGGCGTAGACGTCCGGATGCGACACCGAGCGCAGGGTGGCGTCGGTCAGCACGCGGCCGTCGGAGTCCACCGCGAGCCCCGAGCGGGCGGCGAGGCCCGGCACGCGAAAACCCGTGGTCCACACCGTCGCCGCCGCCTCGACCAGTGCACCGTCGGCCAGTCGGACGCCCGCGGACGTCACTTCGATCACCTTGACGTCCGAGCGGATCTCCACCCCGAGCCGCTCGAGTGTCCGCCGGATATGCGTTCGCGCGCGCGGCGACAGCCAGGCACCCGGTTCATCCGAAGCGATCAATAACACCCGGTTATCCGGGTTCGACTCGGCCAGTTCGGCCGCCAGCTCGATCCCGGTTGCCCCGGCCCCGACCACCACGACCGTTCCGCGCGGCACGACCAGGTTCTTCATGTCCTCCTGCGTCGCAATGGAGTACGCGTGCTCCGCCACGCCCGGCACGCGCTCGGCGTCGGCCACGCTGCCGAGCGCGTAGATCAGGGTGTCGTACTCCAGAGCGGGCGCCACGTCGAGCACCACGCGCTTCCCGGTCGTGTCGATGTCCGTTGCGACGGCATGTACGAAGTCGATGCCCTTACGTTCCAGCAGTTCCCGCAGATCCCAAGCCGGAATCCGTTGCCCGGCCGCCTGCTGGTGCAGCCGCACCCGCTCGACGAACGCCGCGTGGGCGTCCACCACGGTGATTCGCGCGTCGCGCGCCGTGCGTGCGAGCCTGCGGGCCGCCGCCAGCCCCGCGTACCCGGCGCCGAGGACGACGATCCGATGCTGTCCGGTCATGATGTGGCTCCTTTCGATCGGCCATCACCCTTCAGACCGGACAGGCCATCGAATCCTGACAGACCAGCACCGTGAAGCGCGTCACAAGGGACGGCGAGGCCGCGCGGGGAGCGTGCCCTCCACGCTGTTCGACCCGCTCGACATGGCGAAATAGGCCAGCTTCTCCGGGTTGACGATCAACCGCAGCGCAGCGACCGCGCCGTCGGCCACATCCATCCCCACCACGAGCAATGGCGCCCCATCCACACGCGCCACCACGGCGGGCGCGCCGTTGACCTCCTCGACGAGCAATCGCATCCCCGGCACCTCCCAGCGCAGCAAGCCGGCGAGGTACCGTGCCACATGGTTCGCGCCGTGTATCGGGCGACGGGCCGCGTTGATCAGACCGCCGCCGTCGGCCGTCGCGGTCACGTCGGCGGTGAGCATCTGCTCCAGCGACTTGACATCGCCCTCGCGCGCCGCCTTCAAGAACCGTTCGACCAGCTCACGAGCGTGCTCGGCCGGAACGCCGAAGCGAGCCCGTCCTTCTCGCACGCGCTGGCCCGCCCGCCGGAAGATCTGCTGCGAGTTGGCCTCGGTCACATCGAGCATGTCGGCGATCTCGCGGTGCGCGTACCCGAATGCCTCGCGCAGCACGAAGACGGCCCGTTCGACCGGACTCAGTCGCTCCATCGCGGTCAGCAGCGCGAAAGAGACCAGTTCGCGCTCTTCGACGGTCTCCAGCGGACCGAGCTCGCCGTTCGCGGTCGGCACCGGCTCGGGCAGCCACGGTCCGACGTAGTTCTCCCGCCTGGCCCGTGCCGAAACCAGCCAGGTGCGGCACAGATTGACCAGCGCGGTGCTCAACCACGCCTCCGCGGAGCGGATTTCGTCGCGGTCGGCCCCGTCCCAACGCAGATAGGTCTCCTGCACGGCATCCTCGGCCTCGCTCGCCGAGCCGAGCATCCGGTAGGCGAGCGCGAACAGCCGCGGCCGGTGCTCCTCGAACTCCAGCAGGCCAACCCGCCTCTCCGCGTCTTCAGGCCGTACTGGTTGGGTGACGCGAGATCTGCGTTCAGGTCCTGCGTTTGGTGCCGCTACTGGTTTGGGCGTGCCCGACGAGTTACCCATGTGCTGACCCGCCTCTCCGAGTCTTTAGGCCGTACCAGTCGGGTGACGCGGGATTTCCGTTCAGGTCCTGCGTTAGCGCCGTATCAGTTCTGGGCGTGCCCGACGAGTTACCCATGTACTCAGCAAATCAGTTGTCACCCGAGAGGGCTACGAAAGATTCCCGCCGGGTGGCAGATTTCCGTTTTGGCGCTGCTTGGCGCCGGGGCGGCGCAGGCGCAGCCGGGCGGAGGAGCCGCGGATCACCGGACGACGGATCGCGGGTAACCGCCGGTCCGCGCGACGCTGTGCGCGCCGCTCGGCGGGCTTGTGCTGCCAGGTCTCCGGCCGCGCGGCCACCCAGCGCTGGGAATGCCAGGCGAACGGAATATGGCCCAGGTACAGCACGACCAGCACCAGCAGCAGCACGATCGGATAGGTCACCAGCGCCGCCGCCGCGAGCGCGACCAGCACCAGCAGCCCGGCCGCCGCCTGCGGCGCCACCGACACCGACTTCATCGCCAGCGTCGGAATCGTGCTGACGCACAGCGCCGCCGCGAACACCGTCCACGCCGCGACCTCGTAGAAGCCCACCCACCAGCCGTCGCCGAACTGCACCAGCAGCGCCACCGGCACCATCGCGATCAGCGCGCCCGCCGGAGCCGGCACGCCGACGAAGTACTCCCGCGCCCAGTCCGGCCGGGTGTCGTCGTCCATCAGGGTGTTGAATCGAGCCAGCCGCAGCACGATGCTGACAGCGAACAGCAGCGCGACGATCCAGCCCACACTGTTGCTGCTGAGCAGGGTCACGTAGAGCACGAGTGCGGGGGCGACGCCGAAGGAGATGGCGTCCGACAGCGAATCCAGCTCGGCGCCCATCTTCGTGGTGGCGTCCAGCATCCTGGCCAGCCTGCCGTCGAGGGTGTCCAGCACGGCCGCCGCGCCGATCATGGCCAGCGCGATGCCGAGCTTGCCGTCGAGGCCGAACTTCACCGCGGACAGTCCGGCGCACAGCGCCAAGATGGTGACGATGCTCGGCAGCAGCCGGATGGTCCTCCGTCGCCGCCGCTGGTTGGGTACCGCCGCTTCCATCACGCGTCAGCGGTGGAGCCGAGCACGGCGAGCACGGACTCGCCGCCGATGGTGCGCTGGCCTGGCTGCACGAGCAGTTCGGTGCCGAGCGGGAAATAGGTGTCGACCCGCGAGCCGAAGCGGATCAAGCCGTAGGTGTCGCCGATGGTGAGCACGTCGCCGACCTGAGCGTCGCAGACGATCCGGCGGGCGAGCAGACCGGCGATCTGCACGACGACGACCTGGCTGCCCTCCGGCGTTTCCAGCACCATGCTGTTGCGCTCGTTCACCGAGCTGGCCTCGGGCAGGTCGGCGGAACGGAACTGGCCGGGCTGGTGCAGCACGGTGCGCACCACGCCGGAGACCGGAGTGCGCTGCACGTGCACGTCCAGCACCGACAAGAAGATGCTGACCCGGGGCAGCGGCTGATCGCCGAGCCCGAGTTCCGCGGGCGGAGCGGCGGTGTCGACCAAGGCGACCTCACCGTCGGCGGGGGCGACCACGACGCCGGGCCGGTTGGGTGGCACCCGGTGCGGATGCCGGAAGAAGGTCGCGCAGGCCGCCGCGGCGGCCAGTCCCGTCCGGCGCACCCACGTGCGCTTGCCGCCCAGGACGGCGACCGCCAGCGGCGCGGCCACGAACGGGAGCCCGGCGGGATGCAGCGGAGGGATCGCGTGACGGACCAGATCGACGACGTGGCCGACTCCGGTGCGTTCAGGCGTGCCGGGCGGGGTGGGACGGCGGGCCACAGGCTCCTCTTTCGTGCTCGATGCAGACGGGTTGCGCCCTGTCAAGGATAGGACCGGCGCAAGCGTTCACACCTTACGGGAAAGGAGCCTGTGGCACGCGGGGTCAGGACCTGATCCTGCTTCCGGTGACCAGCCGCACCAGGAACAACAGGATGACCGCACCACCCAGGCAGGTGAAGAAGCTGAACCAGAGGCCGCCGCCCTCGACGTCGACGCCGAGCACCTTCAGTAGGAACCCACCGAGCAGGCCGCCGATCACTCCGACGACGATATTGAGCAGGATGCCCTGCTGAGCGTCCGTCTTCATGATCTTGCTGGCGATCCATCCGGCCAGACCGCCGATGATGATCCATCCGATGATTCCGAGACCGAGCATGGTGTCCTCACATCAATAATCGGGCCACGCCTCGGACAGCAGTGGCGTGTTCGACGAGATACCCACGGATTGTCGAAATACGCGCGCCAGATGAGCGACTCTCGGGCTAATATGAGGAAGCCTCATGTCTATCCTCGGATGGGCAGTGGCGGATGAGGGACCGATATCGATGCTTCGGGTAGAACCCGGCGGCGCCGCCGCAGGTACATAGGAGACGCAGATGGCTGCTCGCATCACCCAGACCACCGGGGCAGAGCACACGGCGATCCTCGGGCTCGGCGTATACCGCCCTGCTCGAGTGGTCACCAACGACGAGGTGGCGGGTCCGATCAACTCGAGCGACGAGTGGATCCGGACCAGGTCGGGCATCAAGACCCGACGGTTCGCCGACGAGTCGGAAACGATTCAGAGCATGAGCGTCGGCGCCGCGCGCGGGGCGCTGGAATCTTCCGGCATCGCGGTCGACCAAGTCGATTGCGTGATCGTTGCTACGTCGACGCACCTGTTGCTGACCCCGGCCGCCGCCCCGCGCATCGCCACCGAACTCGGCATGAACGGCGCCGCCGCCTTCGACGTCTCGGCCGGCTGCGCGGGCTTCTGCCACTCGATCGCGCTGGCGTCGGACTTGGTCCGGGCCGGGACGGCCGGGCACGTCCTGGTGATCGGCGTGGAGAAACTGACCAACACGGTCAACCCGACCGATCGCTCCACCGCCTTCCTCTTCGCCGACGGTGCGGGCGCGGTGATCGTCGGCCCGTCCGACGAGCCGGGCATCGGTCCCACCGTGTGGGGCTCGGACGGCACCCAGCACCACGCCATCCGGCAGGACAAGGACTGGATGGAGTACTTCGCCGAGATCGACGAAAAGGGCCTGGACGCGGTACGGCCCTACATGGCCATGGAGGGCACCGCGGTGTTCCGCTGGGCCGCGCACTCGTTGGAGAAGGTGTGCCGCGACGCGATCGACCGCGCCGGCCTGTCCCCCGACGACCTGGACGCGATGATCCCGCACCAGGCCAACGGCCGGATCATCGAGATCATGGCCCGGGTGCTGAAGCTGCCCGAACACTGCGCGCTCGCCAACGACATCGAGGAGTCGGGCAACACCTCCGCCGCGTCGATCCCGCTGGCCATGGAGGCGCTGCTGCGCAAGGGCGAGTCGAAGCCGGGTGACACCGCGCTGCTCATCGCGTTCGGCGCGGGGCTCTCGTACGCGGCCCAGGTCGTGAACCTGCCCAACTGGAAGTAGCGCTGCTCGCCGGGGTGCCGTAGCGGCACTCCGGCGAACTCGGCCCATGCGTCGGTGTCGGCCCTCGACACACCGCAGGGATCAGCCGCGCGCCTCGACCGCGGTCTTGATCTTGCCGAGTGTTTCGTTCATGCCACGCACCAGCGCCTCCTCGAACGGGGCCTCGCCACCGAGCGCCGCGTTGATCGCCCTGCGGGACAACCAGGTGGTGCCGTTGGGCACGTCCCGGCGTTCGATCAGCCTGGTTCCGGTCTCCGTCGGCTCCAGGGTGTAGCTCCACACGGTACGGTTCTCGTTGACCCGGAAGGCGAATGCCCGGTTCGGCTCATACCGCACGATGCGGGCGGTGGTGGGCCAGTACTTCTTACCGTCGCGATTGAGGTTGACCGTCCAGGTGCCCGCTTTGGGCGGGCCGAGCACCACCATCCGCACACACTGCGGGCTGAACTCCGGCATCCGCTTCAGGTCGGCGATCACCGCCCACACCTGCTCGGGGGGCGCGGAGATGTCGATGGCGGCTTCGAGGTTGTTCGGCAACGCTGCCTCCCGGATACGAGCGACGTACCGACGGCCATCCGTCGGATGCGCGTGTGGACGATTCACGCACATTTTAGATGGGAAGACAGTTGCGTCACATTTCCGCCACTTGGGCGGCAGCCACTGTAATGCGCGGCGCAGAATAACGGATAGATGAAGCATCAGAAACTGCCTCCAACTTTTCGGCGTCCCAACGTGAGGTGATCGGCCGTGAAACTGCGCGAACTGCTGCATCGTCGCCCGGCGGACCAGGTTCCGCTGCTACCCGCAATCGAGCCCGAGAACGGGCTCAGATCCCCTGACGCGTCGATGTCACCGCGCAGCGCACGCGCGGCCGCCCAGGAAGAACGCCTGGAGCGACTGCTCACTCCAACCGAACTCGAGCTCGTCCTGCACCACCGCCTCTGAGCTCTGGGCGAACGCCCACGACAGGCGCCACCCGGAGGCTCCATACTCGTCAGGTGACTTCACCCGCTGCTACGAAACCGGCCATCCTGAGCGTCGATGACGATCCGGGAGTTTCCCGGGCGGTGGTGCGCGATTTGCGTCGCCGCTACGGCGCCGATTACCGGATTCTGCGCGCGGAATCGGGTGCCCAGGCACTCGACGCGCTTCGAGAGATGAAACTGCGCGGCCAGCCGGTCGCGGTATTGATCGCCGACTACCGGATGCCGGGTATGGACGGCATCGAATTCTTGGAGCAGGCAATGGACCTGCACCCGTACGCGCGCCGCGTGCTGCTGACCGCCTACGCCGACACCAATGCCGCGATCGACGCGATCAACGTCGTCGATCTGGACCACTACCTGCTCAAGCCTTGGGACCCACCGGAGGAAAAGCTCTACCCGGTGCTGGACAGTCTGCTGGACGCGTGGCGCAGCAGCGAGCACCGGCCGGTGACCGAGACCAAGGTGGTCGGCACTCGCTGGTCGCCGCGCTCGTCGCAGGTGCGCGAATTCCTGGCCCGCAACCAGCTGCCCTATCGGTGGTACGCGGCCGACGAGCCGGAGGGCGCGCGTCTGCTGGAGGCGGCGGGGGCCGAGCCGGAGCGCTGTCCGGTGGTGATCACGTCGGCGGGTACGGCGCTGGTGCAGCCATCCGACAGCGAGCTGGCCGAGCACGTCGGCCTCACGGTGAATCCCGCGGGCGAGTTCTACGACCTGATCGTGGTCGGCGGCGGTCCCGCCGGTTTGGGCGCGGCGGTGTACGGCGCGTCCGAGGGCCTGCGCACCGTCCTGGTGGAGCGGACCGCGACCGGCGGACAGGCCGGGCAGAGCTCGCGCATCGAGAACTACCTCGGCTTCCCCGATGGCTTGTCCGGCGCGCAGCTGGCCGACCGGGCGCGGCGGCAGGCCGCGAAGTTCGGCGCCGAGGTGATCACCACCCGCGAGGTGGTCGGGCTGGAGGTGCACGGGTCCGCGCGCACCGTGCGGTTCGCCGACGGCGGCAGCCTGTGCGCGCACACCGTGATCATCGCGACCGGCGTCGACTACCGCCGCCACCCGGCGCCGGGCGTCGACGACTTCACCGGGCGCGGGGTGTACTACGGCTCGGCCATGACCGAGGCCTCCGAGTGCGCCGATCACGACGTCTACATCGTGGGCGGTGCGAACTCGGCGGGGCAGGCCGCGGTGTTCCTGTCCCGCAACGCCCGCACCGTGCACCTGGTGGTCCGGGCGGATTCGCTGGAGCGGTCCATGTCGCACTACCTGATCCAGCAGATCGCGCAGATCACGAATATCGAGGTGCACACCTGCACCGAGGTGGTCGCCGCCGACGGCGACGAGCGGCTGCGGCAGATCGTCCTGCGCGACAACCGGACCGGCGCCGAGGAGAAGGCCGACGCGGAGCGGCTGTTCCTGTTCATCGGCGCCGCGCCGCAGACCGACTGGCTCGACGGCGTGGTCAAACGCGACGAAGCGGGTTACGTGCTCGCGGGGCCGGACCTGCTCGTCGAGGGCGCGCGTCCCGCGGGCTGGGAACTGCCCCGCCCGCCGCACCATCTGGAGACCAGCGTGCCCGGCGTGTTCGTGGCGGGCGACGTGCACGCCGAGTCGGCCAAGCGCGTCGCCTCCGCGGTCGGCGAGGGCGCGATGGCCGTCATGCTCGTGCACCGCTATCTCGCGTGATCAGGAGGCTGGCAATGACATCGGAACAGACCGCGGAACGCCGCAGCAGGCTGGTGTGCGATCCCGCCGAGCTGCGCGCCTTGTTCCTGTTCGAGAAGCTGACCGACGAGCAGCTGGACTGGCTGTGCGCCGACGGCCGGATCGAGACCATCGAACCGGGGGTGGTCTTCCGCGAAGGCGCACCGGCCACCTGCTTCTACGTGTTGATGGACGGCGAGGTGGTGCTCACCAAGCAGTCCGGCGGCGCGGAGATCGAGCTGGTCCGCACCGAGCATCACGGCGCCTACGCGGGCGCCTGGATGGCCTATATCGGCGACAAGGTCGAGCAGAAGTACAACGGCTCGATGTACGTGACCAGGCCGTCCCGGTTCTTCGTGCTGGACGCGAACGTTTTCGCCCGGATGATGCACGAGTGGTTCCCGATGGCGGTGCACCTGCTGGAGGGTGTGTTCTTCGGCAACCGCAACACCAACGCGCGCATCGGCGAACGTGAGCGGCTGCTCGCGCTCGGGTCGCTGTCGGCGGGCCTCACCCATGAGCTGAACAACCCGGCGGCCGCCGCGGTGCGCGCCACCTCCGGCCTGCGCGAGCGGGTCGCGGGCATGCGGCACAAGCTCGCGATGATGGCGGACGGCAAGTTCGATCCGGAGTCCCTCGGCGCTCTGGTGCGGCTGCAAGAAGAGGCGGCCGCCCAAGTCGCGAAGGCTCCCGAACTCACACCGATGGAAGCCGCCGACCGCGAGGACGCGCTCGGTGAATGGCTGGATGACCATGGGATCAGCGACGGCTGGAACTTGGCGCCGAACTTCGTCCAAGCCGGTTTCGACGCGGACTGGCTGGAGCGCGTGGCGGCCACCTTGGAAGGCGCGCCGGAGAAGGTGTTCCAGGGCGCCATCCGCTGGCTGAACTACACCATCGAGACCGAGCTGATGATGAACGAGATCGCCGACTCGACGACGCGCATCTCCGCGCTGGTCGACGCGGCCAAGCAGTACTCGCAGATGGACCGGGCGCCGTTCCAGGTGGTCGACATCCACGAACTGCTGGACAGCACGCTGGTGATGCTCAGTCGCAAGATCGGCGACGGGGTGCGCGTGGTGAAGGAATACGACCGGACCCTCCCGCCCGTGCCCTGCTACGCCGCCGAACTGAACCAGGTGTGGACCAACCTGATCGACAACGCGGTGTACGCGATGGACGGCGACGGCACGTTGACCCTCCGCACCAGGCGGGAAAACGAATGCGCGGTCGTGGAGATCGGCGATACGGGTCCCGGCATCCCGCCGGAGGCTCGCAACCGGATCTTCGAGCCGTTCTTCACTACCAAGCCGATGGGCGAGGGCACCGGACTCGGGCTGGACATCTCGTTCCGGATCGTGGTGAACAAGCACAACGGCGATATCCGGGTGGACTCGGAGCCGGGCGAGACCACGTTCACCGTTTGGCTGCCGCTGCACCGTCCCGAACAGAATCAGATCGACACCGAATCGAACGCGGAAGGGCAGTCATGACCGAGCAGGTCGAGGGCATCGATCCCGCGGTACCGCCCAGCGGGCCGGGTTGCGTGGAATGCGAGCGGAACTCGGGGTGGTGGGTTCATCTGCGCCGCTGCGCCCAGTGCGGGCACGTCGGCTGCTGCGATACCTCCCCCGCGCAGCACGCCACCGCGCACGCCAAGGACACCGGCCACCCGTTCATCCAGAGCTTCGAGCCGGGCGAGGACTGGTACTACAACTTCGAGACCGGGGAGATGTATGCGGGTGGGCCGGAATTGGCCCCGCCGCGCAGCCACCCGGCGGATCAAGGCGTGCCCGGCCCGCGCGAGCGGGTTCCGGCGGACTGGCAGGCACACATCCACTGACCCGCCCGAACCGGTACGCTGCACCGAATGTGCCGGAGGCTCCGGCACGACGATTTACCCGGGAAAGCACGGTATGAAGCGAACTTCCGCCATCGTCCTAGCCGTTGGGACGGTGGGTTTCTTGCTGGCAGGCTGCGGCGGAGCGGACGAGTCCACCGACGCGAACGGACTCCGCAAGGACGCGTCGGCCACCAGCACCAGCACACCCGCGCGCACCTCGACCGCTCCCATCACGGCGCCGAACGCCGGCACGGGTACGGACACGGGCACGGACGCGCCGGTCACCACGATGAAGGAGGGCACCTCCTCGCTCGGGCCCGCGTCCAGCACCACCTGCGGTGAGTTCAAGAAGCTGGATACCGACGGCGAGAAAGCGCTGATCGAGCAGATTCTGGCGGAGAACCCCGGCGGTCCGTTCGAGGGCAGCCCGAACGTCGCGCTCGGCACTGCCAAGCTGGTCTGCCTGTCGCCGAGCGTGGCGGACACCTCGGTGGCGGTCGCCGCCGGAATCGTCAAGAAGTAGCACGACGCGGCCGCTGCCGAGCCACGACATAGTGACCGACGGCGGGGATACGCGGGAGAATGGCACAGTGGCAGAACTGGCACTCACCGCCCGGCTGAATCCCTCCGCCGCCGATGCCCGGCGCGGGGTGGTCCGGTTGCATCCGGAGGCGCTCACCGCCCTCGGACTGCGGGAATGGGACGGGATCATGCTGGTGGGGACACGGCGTACGGCGGCGGTGGTCGGTATCGCCCGCTCGGGCACACCCGCCGGAGTCGCCCTGCTCGACGACGTCACGCTCTCCAACGCCGGCCTGCGCGAGAACGCGACGGTGGTGGTCTCGCCCGCGACGGTCTACGGCGCGAAACAGATCTCGGTGAGCGGTTCCGTCCACGCCACCCGCACGATTCCGGCCGCGACCCTGCGGCAGGCGCTGCTGGGCAAGGTGGTCACGGTGGGCGACGCGGTCTCGCTGCTGCCGCGCGACCTCGGTCCCGACATCAGCTCCACGGCGGCCACTCAGGCACTCTCGCGCACCTTCGGCATCGCGTGGACCACCGAATTGCTCACCGTCACCGCCACCGATCCGCGCGGCCCGGTGAGCGTGCAGCCGAACACCGCGGTGGTCTGGGGTGCGGGAGCCGTCGCCGCGCGCACCGCCGCCGATCTGGCCTCGGCCGGAACGCCCATCCCGGTCGGTGAGGCCTCGCGCGGCGCCACCGAGGCCGCCGCGTTCTCTACCGCGGCGGGCACGAATGGCGCCGCGGCGGGACGGACCGCGGCGACCAGGGATCTCGCACCGCGAATCTCTATCGAGGATCTGCCCGGCATGCGCGGCCAAGCCGCGAAACTGGGCGAATGGCTCAGCCTCGCGCTGGACGAGCCCGAACTGCTGCGCACGCTCGGCGCGAAACCGCATCTCGGCGTGCTGATCACCGGACCGGCGGGCGTGGGCAAAGCGACACTGGCGCGCGCGGTCACGGCGCGGCGGCGCGTCGTGGAACTGGACGGCCCCACCATCGGCGCGGCCGAGAGCGGCGCACGGCTCCGCGAAGTCGCCCAGGCGGTGGCCGACATCGGCTCCGGCCAAGGCGGTGTCCTGCTCATCAGCGATGTCGACGCCTTGCTGCCCGCGGATCCCGAACCGGTCGCCACGCTCATCCTCGACCAGCTGCGCGCGGCGGTCGCCGAACCGGGCGTCGCACTCCTGGCGACCACGGCACATCCGGCCGGGATCGACCAGCGGCTGCGGGCCCCTGACCTGTGCGACCGCGAACTCGCCCTGCCCCTGCCTACCGCCGCCGTGCGCAAGGCGCTGCTGGAGCAACTGCTCCGCCGAGTGCCGACGGAGGACCTGAAACTCGACGAGATCGCCGCGCGCACGCCGGGATTCGTGGTGTCCGATCTGGCGGCGCTGTGCCGAGAGGCGGCGCTGCGGGCAGCGTGGCGGGCGAGAGAGCAGGGTGAGCCGCAGCTGACCCAGTCGGACCTGCTCGGCGCACTCGAGGTGATCCGGCCGCTGTCCCGGTCCGGCATGGACGAGCTCGCGATCGGCAGCCTGAGTCTCGACGATGTGGGCGACATGGCGGAGACCAAGCAGGCGTTGACCGAGGCCGTGCTGTGGCCCCTGCGGCATCCGGACTCCTTCGCCCGGCTCGGCATCGACCCGCCACGCGGCGTGCTGCTCTACGGCCCGCCCGGCTGCGGCAAGACCTTTCTGGTGCGCGCGCTGGCCGGTACCGGGCAACTCAGTGTGCACGCGGTCAAGGGCGCCGAATTGCTGGACCGGTGGGTCGGCTCGTCCGAGCGCGCGGTGCGCGAATTGTTCCAGCGTGCCCGCGATTCCGCGCCGTCGCTGATCTTCCTGGACGAAGTCGACGCGCTCGCCGCCCGCCGCGGGCAGACCGGCGACGCGGGCGTCGGCGACCGGGTGGTCGCGGCGCTGCTCACCGAGCTCGACGGCGTGGAGCCATTGCGCGACGTGGTGGTGCTCGGCGCGACCAACCGGCCGGAGCTGATCGACCCGGCGCTGCTGCGACCGGGCAGGCTGGAACGACTGGTCTTCGTGCCGCCGCCGGACGCGGCGGCGCGGCGGGAGATCCTGCGCACCGCGGGCCGAGCGGTGCCCTTGGCCGACGACGTCGACCTCGGCGCGCTGGCCCACCAATTGGACGGATATTCCGCCGCCGATTGCGCCGCGCTGCTGCGCGAGGCCGCGCTCACGGCGATGCGCCGGGATATGGAAGCCGCAGACGTGACCGCGGCCGACGTCGCGGCCGCCACCGCGGTGGTGCGCCCCTCACTCGACCCGCTGCAGATCGATGCGCTGCGCCGCTACGCGCGCGATCGCGGACATGCCGCGGCCAGCGAGGGCCGCTACCTCTGACCGCGCCGAATCCAGCACACTTTCGGTAAACAACATTTTTGAGCATCTTTCGCACTCGAGACATTTCTGAGCAAATTGCCAGCAATTACAGGATCGCGAGTGCACCGCGGGTAAGTTCGACAACCGTGCGCAGGATCGGCGAGGTGGTCGACGCGACGACGGCGTTCATGGGCGCCGTGGTCGCGGGCGTCACGCTGTTCCTGCCGGTCAGCGTCACCACGCAGCAGCAGACGACGCCGTATCGGATCGCCGGTCTGCTCAACAGCGTGCCGCGCAGCGCGGCGCTGGCGGTGATCGTCGCCGTCACGGTGGCCGTGTTGGTCAGCACGACCGCCCGTCCGCTCACCGGGTGGGCGACGGCGACGGCAGGCGCGCTTGGCCAGCTGATCAACCACTTCGCCGGGCGCCAGGTGTCCACGGCCGAGATGCTGACCACGCAGAACTACATCGACTCGGTGTTCGGAGCCGTGCTGCTGGGCGGGCTGGGCGCCGTGGTGCTGCGCCGGCGGCTACCCGCCGCGGCGTTCGCGGTGGGCGCCGTCGGGTTCTTCGCCTTCGGCGATCTCGCGGAATTGCTGGATATCGACGCGGATCCGTACGCGGTGCTGGAGACCCCGCCGCGCTGGATGATCGGCGTGGCGCTGGCCTTGCTGGTGATCAGCACCTTGCGCAACTGGTCGGACACCGAGGAGCCGAAGACGCCGCGCATGGCGATCGCGCTGCCGGTGACACCGATCCTCGCCGCCATGGTGCTCGCGCTGGTGGTCCTGGCCGGCACCGAATGGCTGGGCCGTCAGTACAGCAAGCTGCCGGCCGAGAGCCACGCGGTCGAGATCGGGATCGTGGTGGCCGCGACGATCGTCAGCGCGACGGCCGCCGCCATGCTGCTGCCCGGCCGGGACGGCACCGGCGTGTACCTGGCCGTGAGCCTCACCGCGGCGGTCGACGCGGTGGGTTACGCGGTCCGGCCGGGCTGGAGTGCGGTGCTGCTGATCCCACTCGCGGCGGCCGGTGTCGCGCTCGGCACCCGGCTGGCCTCGGCCGCCATCGCCATTCTGCTGGTCGCAGGCATCGCGATCTTCGCGATGGTCGCCTCGACGACCGCGAACCCGGTCGGCTTCGCCGCGATCAGTGCCGTCATCGCGCTGACCGCGGGCTATTGCTGCGGCACGGCACGTCCGCACTACGCGCCGAGCGGCGTTCTCGCGATCTCCGCGCTCTATCTGCCTTCGGCGGTCTCGGTGATGCCCGACAAACTCGAGGACTGGCACGTCGACGTGCCCGTGCACGACCCGACGCCGGGCCGCGCCGCGCTCGCCATCGCTATAGGCAGTGCGATCGGACTCGCCGTGCTCCGGAAATTCCGGCCCCGCAGCCAGCCACGCCCGAAAGGGCAACCCGAGAGCGAATCGTTAGCGGATATATAGCCTCGACCCGAAGGTATAGCCGACGCCATATTCGCCCGCTCCGCGAAAAAACCAGGCTTTACGTAGGATTGTCCCGGACACCCCGCCGCCCCTACTCGACGGAGTGAAGTTTGCTCGCAATCCTGCTCGCGCATGCTGCCGCCGCCTTGGTGGCGCCGCTGTGGGTGCGGGCACTGGGACGCAACGCTTTCTACCTGCTGGCGTTGGTCCCGCTCGGCTGCCTGGCTTGGGTGATCACGAATTGGTCTGAGCCCCAGCGTGTTCGGCTGACCTGGGCGCCGAGCATCGCGATGAACATCGACTTGCGTTTCGACACGCTCGCGGCCGTTCTGTCCGCGCTCGTGCTGGGCATCGGCGCGCTGATCCTGGTCTACTGCGCCAGATACTTCGAGGACGACGAACCGCGGCTCGGCGTGTTCGCCGCCGAGCTGATCGCCTTCGCCGGCGCGATGTTCGGGCTGGTGACCAGTGACAACATGCTGCTGCTCTACGTGTTCTGGGAAGCGACGACAGTCCTGTCGTTCTTGCTGATCGGTCACAACGCCGAGCAGGCCGCCACCCGCAGGGCCGCGATCCAGGCGCTGCTGGTCACCGGCGCGGGCGGGCTGGCGATGCTGGTCGGCATCGTCGTGCTGGCCGAAGCGAACGACAGCTACTTACTGTCGGATCTGCTTGCCACGGGGAGTCCGCCGAGCGGTACGGCCGCGAGTGTCGCGGTGGCGCTGCTGCTGATCGGCGCGCTCACCAAATCCGCGGTGGTACCCCTGCATTTCTGGTTGCCCGGCGCGATGGCCGCGCCGACGCCGGTGAGCGCGTACCTGCACGCGGCGGCGATGGTGAAGGCCGGTGTGTACCTGGTCGCCCGGCTGGCGCCGGTGTTCGCGCAGAACCCGGTGTGGCATCCGCTGGTGCTCGCCCTCGGTCTGGCGTCCATGCTGCTGGCGGGCCTGCGGTCGCTCCAGGTGGTGGATCTGAAGCTGGTGCTGGCCTTCGGCACGGTGAGCCAGCTGGGGTTCTTGATCGTGCTGGCCGGCATCGGCACGCCGGACGCCGCGCTGGCCGCGATGACCATGCTGATCGCGCACGCGCTGTTCAAGGCGTGTCTGTTCCTGGTGGCCGGGATCATCGATCACGGGGCGGGCACGCGTGATCTGCGCAAGCTGTCGGGGCTGGGCCGCCGGGCTCCGGTGCTGTGCGGCACCGCGATCCTGGCCGCGCTGAGTATGGCCGGAATCCCGCCTCTGCTCGGCTTCGTCGGCAAAGAGAGCGCATTGGGCGCCGTTCTGGACGCGGATACGCTCACAGTGTCGGCGCGCGCCGCGGTCCTCGTGGGTGTGGTGCTCGGGTCGATGTTGACGGTCGCCTACAGCTTCCGGTTCGTCTGGGGCAGTTTCGCGGACAAGCACGTCGCGCTACAACCCGCCCCCGGCGCCACGCCGGTCACCCACCATCCCAGCGAAGTGCCGGTCGAGCAGGCCCAGCCGGAAGCCGCGGATCGCGGCGTCCGCTGGCATCCTCCGGGCGCGCTGTTCCTGGCACCGCCCGCCCTCCTCGCGGTAGCGAGCCTGGTAGCCGGTCTCGCGCCGTCCTGGCTGGACGCGCGGGTGCGTCCGTACGCCGAAACGCTTGCCGGACCGGCGCCTTCGCATCTGGCGCTGTGGCACGGCATCAACGTCGTGCTGGTATTGACGGTCCTGATCGTCGCCGCCGGCATCCTGCTGTACCGGCTGCGCGACCGCTTCCCCGAATCGCCGCACCCGCGGCTCGGCAATGCCGACCGCGCCTACGACGCCACGCTGCGCGCGATGGACACGCTGTCGCTGCGGATGACCGGCGCGGTGCAGCGCGGCTCGCTGCCGCTGAGCCAGGCGGCGATCCTGGTCACGCTGGTCATCCTGCCGAGTGTGCTGCTCGCCCTCGGCACCCGCACGGGAGTCACGCTGCGCCTGTGGGATTCGCCGCTGCAACTGGTCATCGGCGTGATCATGGCGGTGACCGCGCTGGCCGCGACGGTGCAGCGCAATCGTTTGGCGAGCGTGCTGGTCGTCGGTGTGACCGGCTACGGCTGCGGCGTGATCTTCGCCCTGCACGGCGCGCCCGACCTGGCGTTGACCCAATTTCTCGTGGAGACGCTGACCCTGGTGATCTTCGTCCTGGTGCTGCGCGCATTTCCGGCGACGATCGAGGCGAGCAGGACAACCGCGCTCGAGACGCGCAGGGCGATCCTGTCCGTGCTGGTCGGCGCGGTGGTCGCGGTGCTCGCCGGTTTCGCCGTCGCGGCGCGCACCGCCGAACCCATCTGGCATCGGATCCCCGACGCCGCGTACGCACTCGGCGGCGGCGAGAACGCGGTCAACGTGCTGCTCGTCGACCTGCGCGCCTGGGATACCCTCGGCGAGATCTCCGTGCTCGTGGTCGCGGCGACCGGTGTGGCCTCGCTGGTGTTCCGCAGCAGGCGTTTCGGCAGCGCGCCGCGTGCGGCGGACTCCCCCGACTACGACCCCGATCTGGTGAGCTGGCTGCCCGCGGGCCGATTGGTCGCCCGAGCCGAACGGTCGATGGTCCTGCAGATCACCACTCGTCTGGTGTTTCCCACAATCATGGTGCTGTCGGTCTACTTCTTCTTCTCCGGGCACAACGCACCCGGCGGCGGATTCGCGGGCGGGCTCACCGCGGGGCTCGCGCTGACCCTGCGGTATCTCGCGGGCGGCCGCTACGAGCTGGGCGAGGCGCTGCCGATCGACGCGGGCCACATCCTCGGCGCGGGCCTCACCTTGGCGGCGGGCACCGCGGTCTCCTCGCTGCTGCTCGGCGCGCCGCCGCTGTCCTCGGCGATCATCGAGCTGACCCTGCCGGTGCTCGGTCACGTCAAGGTGGTCACCGCGCTGCTGTTCGATCTCGGTGTGTACCTCATCGTGGTCGGCCTGGTCCTCGACGTGCTGCGCAGCCTCGGCGCGCGCCTCGACAGCGAACTGGCCGACGCCGAGACCACTTCGGAGAACGGGGGTTCCGGCCGATGACGGCGAATCTGACGCTATTGGTCCTGATCGGCATCCTGGTCGCGTGCGGTGTGTACCTGATCTTGGAACGCGCCGTGTCGAAGATGCTGCTCGGGTTGATCCTGTTCGGCAACGCGGTGAACCTGCTGATCCTCACCGCGGGCGGCGGCGACGGCAAACCGCCCATCCGCGGCGAGACCGAGACCGCGACCGAGGACATGGCCGACCCCTTGGCCCAGGCCATGGTGCTCACCGCGATCGTGATCACCATGGGCATCGCGGCATTCGTACTCGCCCTTGCCTACCGCGCTTACATGCTGACCACCACCGACGACGTGGCCAACGACCAGGAAGACGTGGACGTCGCCCGGCGGCGCGCGAGAGAGGACCCGGAAAGGTGACCCTCGCTCCGGGCCTGCTGCCGATCCTCGCTCCGCTGCCGGTGCTCGTTCCGCTGCTCGGCGCCGCGGCCACGCTCGTCTTCGGCCGCAGGCCCCGCGTGCAGAGCGCGGTCAGCTTCGCGGCGCTGGCCGGCGTCGTGGTGATCTGCGGACTGTTGCTGTTCCTGGTCGACCGGGACGGCACCACCGCGCTGCAGGTCGGCAACTGGCCGGTGCCGATCGGCATCACGCTGGTGGTGGACCGGCTGTCGGCCGCGATGCTGCTCGTCTCGTCCATCGTCTTGCTGTCGGTCTGGCTCTACGGCGCGGGCCAGAACATCCGCGACGGCGACGAACGGCAACCCACCTCCATCTACCGGCCCACCTATCTCGTCCTGACGGCCGGTGTTTCGGCCGCGTTCCTCGCCGGTGACCTGTTCAACCTGTTCGTCGGATTCGAGATCCTGCTCGCCGCCTCGTTCGTGCTGCTCACCGTCGGCGCGACCACCGAGCGCATCCGCGCGGGCGTGGCCTACGTGATGGTCTCGATGGTCTCCTCGCTGATCTTCCTGACCGGCATCGGGCTGACCTACGCGGCCACCGGAACCCTGAACCTGGCCCAGCTCGCGGTCCGGTTCGGCGCGGTGCCCGAGGGCACCCGCACCGCGATCTACGCGGTGCTGTTGGTGGCGTTCGGCGTCAAGGCGGCGGTCTTCCCGCTGTCGAACTGGCTGCCCGACTCTTATCCCACCGCCCCCGCACCGGTGACCGCCGTGTTCGCCGGCCTGCTCACCAAGGTCGGTGTGTACTCGATCATCCGGACGCACTCGCTGCTGTTCCCGGAGGGCGGCTTCGACTCGGTGCTGCTGGTGTGCGGTCTGCTCACCATGCTCGTCGGCATCCTCGGCGCCATCGCGCAGAGCGACATCCGCCGGTTGCTGTCGTTCACACTGGTCAGCCACATCGGATACATGGTGTTCGGGGTGGGGGTGGCAAATACGGCCGGGCTGTCGGGCGCGGTGTTCTATGTGGCGCACCACATCCTGGTACAGACCTCGCTGTTCCTGGTAGCCGGACTGATCGAGCGGCAAGCCGGATCGACCTCGCTGCGCAGGCTGGGCGGGCTAGCCGCCGCCAGCCCCCTGCTCGCGGTTCTTTTCCTCGTGCCAGCGCTGAATCTCGGCGGCATTCCCCCCTTCTCGGGGTTCATCGGCAAGGTCGCGCTCTTGCAGGCGGGCGCCGAACGAGGCAGCGTACTGGCCTGGGTACTGGTCGGCGGAGCCGTGCTCACCAGCCTGCTCACCCTCTACGCCGTCGCGCGGGTGTGGAGCAAAGCGTTCTGGCGTCCGCGTGAAGACGCGCCCGAAGGGCATCTCACCGCGGCGCGACCACCCACGCTGATCGAGGAATCGACCGTCGTGCACTACGACGAGCGCATCGATCCCGGCCGGATGCCGGTGCTGATGGTGCTGTCCACGGCGGCGCTGGTCACGGTCGGCCTCTGTCTGACGGTGCTGGCCGGGCCGATCCTCGCCATCGCCGACCGAGCCGCGGTCGACCTGCGTGATCCCGGCGTGTACATCGGTGCGGTGCTGGGTGGTTCGCCCGACGACCCGGGAGCGTTGCGATGAGCGACGAGCAGACGACGCGCGGCACGTGGCGCGACACGGTGGTGCGGATCGCCATTCTGATCTGGCTCAGCCTCGTCTGGATCGCGCTGTGGGGCGATCTCAGCGTGGCAAACCTGCTGGGTGGGCTGGTGGTCGCCGCACTGATCATGGTGGCGCTGCCACTGCCGCGCGTGCCGGTGGCCGGACGGCTGCGCCTGCTTCCGCTGTTCGAATTGCTAGTGGTCAGTGCGTTTTACGCGCTGGAGTCGAGTCTCCAGGTCGCCTGGTTCGCGATCCGCCCGGTACCGACGCCGGTGTCCGGAGTGCTGCGGGTGTACTCCGGCACCCGGTCGGATCTGGTGCTCGGGTTGTGGGCCGACCTGCTCAACCTGATTCCCGGCACCATGGTGCTGGAGATCGACCGCAGGCGCTGTGTGGTCTATGTCCACGTCCTCGACGTCGGCAGCGACGCCGCCGTGGACAAGTTCTATCGGACCACCCGGCGGCTGGAACGCCTGCTCATCGAAGGGTTGGAGCGGCCCACCGGATGGCCGTTCGCCCGACCGACCTCGCCACCGGAGGTGACCCCGTGACCGTCGTCGCCATTCTCGCCGCCGTCTTGCTGACGGCCGCCGCCCTGCTGACCACCTATCGCGTCGTGGTGGGCCCGAGCACGCTGGACCGAGTCGTCGGCGTCGACTCGCTGATGGCCATCGCCGCCTCCGGGCTGGCCGTCTGGGCGGCCTACAGCGTCGACACCACGCCGATACCGGCGATCGTCGCGCTGGCGCTGGTCGGGTTCCTCGGCTCGGCCGCGGTGTCCCGGTTCCGGGTGCGGGACGACACATGAACCTCTGGCACGTGCTCGCGGGCTTCCTGATCCTGTTCGGCTCGACACTCGCGCTGACCGCCGCGATCGGACTCGTGCGCTTCCCGGACACCCTGACCCGGATGCATGCCGCGACCAAACCCCAGGTGATCGGGCTGATCCTGGTGCTCGCGGGCGCCGCGATCCAGTTGCGCGGGCACGGCGACGTCTGGGCGCTGGCGCTGGTCGGGCTGTTCACGCTGCTCACCGCACCGGTGATCGCCCACCTCATCGGCCGCACCGCCTACCGCGAGCAGCGCCACCGCGACGGGCTGCTGCGCGTCAACGAGATGCTCGACGACGACATCGACTAGACGTCGAAGGACTGCGTAGCCGGATAACCCCTGCTCAGAGCGCGGCGTGCTCGACCTCCCGCCGCGCCTGCTGCGGTTCCCGCACGCTCGCGAACCACGTCGCGTGGAACGCCGCGGCCAGTCCGGCCAGCAGTCCGAGCACGACGGTGCCTGCGAGCACCGGGTAGTCGGCCATCGGCACGGCCAGATACCGGTAGGACAGCAGCAACGCGGCCAGCACCGCCACACCGCCGGCGACGAGCCGGATCCGGAACCATCCCCAGCCGCGTTCCGGCTCGCGCAGCGCGGATTCGACCGTGAGGCACAGCACCGCACCCGCCACCAGGTCGACGCCGTAGTGGTAGCCGAAGCCCAAGGTGGCCGCCAGGGTGGCCAGCAGCCAGAACGCACCGCCCCAGCGCAGCCAGCCCGGCGCGGGCGCGCCGTCGAGGTCGCGGCGGGTGTGCAGGAAGACCGACAGCGCCCAAGCCGTATGCATGGACGGCATGCAGTTGCGCGGTATCGCCGCGTCGAACGGCAGCGGCATCGGATTCCGGTCGATCGGCGGCACGACACCCGGCCAGTAGTTGCCCAGCTGCAATCCGTCGCCGTCCGGCCCGTACGCGAACATCGGCCCCACGACCGGGAACAGCACGTACACCAGCGGGCCGACCAGCCCCAGCATGAGGAATGTGCGCACCAGGTAGTGCGATGGCCAACGGCCCGACGACACCACCCGGCGCAGCTGCCACACGGCCACGACGATCGCCGCCACCGGCAGCTCGATGTAGACCCAGTGCAGCACCGCGTAGACCACCGGCCCGAGCGCGTCGATCGCGCGACCGAGCACCCAGGATGGATCGCCCAGCGCGTGGTCGGCCAGGATCACGTACTCGTCCAGCACTGTCGGCCTGCCGATGACAGTGATGTGCAGCCACACGTCGCCGACTTTGGTGGCCAGGATGAGCAGCGCGCCGAGCGCGGCCGCATGCAGTGCGTCGCGCCGCTCGGCGCCGGTCCAGCGCAGCCAGGCCAGCAGCGCCAACGCGGTGAGCACGATGACCGGGCCGTTGCCGATCGCGAACGGGTCCCCGGCCAGCAACCGGGCGCCGGCCCACACCACATCGATGGCCACCGCGACACCGACCGCGACCATCCTGCGCCGCACCGAAACACCCACCAGCGCAAGGATCAAGCCCGCCCACGGAACCGACATGGACTTGGGCGTGCCGACATAATCCCGCCACAAGCTGTCCAGCGGCCCTTCGAAACCCTGTCGAATGGCGATGACCTGCAACGCGATCAGCAAGACGGGCACCGCGGCCACCGCGGCCACGACCCAGGCCCGGGGCCGCGGCTCGCGACTGCGCACTACCGCGTTACCTACTCTGACACCCGGGTCTTCGACAAGCACGACAACCATAGTAAACAGGGGGTGAACGGCATCCCCCTGGGCAGCTGAACAGCAACCGACTCACCCGCGGCGCTTCGCTACTGGTTCAGCTCCTTGACCAGCGCGTCCACCACCGCGACCAAATCGCCCTGTGACGCCGCGGCAACCCGGCGCTGCCGCTGATACGAGGCGCCCCGCTTCGGGATCTCGGCGACCAGCGCGAGCTCGTCCGCGCAGCCGATCCGCGCCGCCGTCGGCTCCAGCCGGTTCAGCAGCTCGTCGAGGTCGTCGGTGACCAACCGCTCATTGCTGTCGGCGTCGGTGATGATGATCGCGTCCAGCCCGTACCGGGCGGCCCGCCACTTGTTCTCCTGCACATGCCACGGCGGAAGGGTGGGCATGGTCTCGCCCTCCACGACGCGCCGGTCCAGGTCGACGATCAGACAGTGGATGAGCGCGGCCATCGCGGCAAGTTCGGCGCGCGTGGAGATCCCGTCGCACACCCGCACCTCGATCGTGCCCCACTTCGGCGCCGGGCGGATATCCCAGTGCATGCCGCCGAGCTGCGTGAACACACCGGTCTTGAGCTGGTCGTGCACGAAATGCTCGAATTGCGTCCAGTTTTCGAACTGGAACGGCAGGCCCGCGGTCGGTAACTGCTGGAACATCAGCGTCCGGTTGCTGGCGTAGCCGGTGTCCGAACCGGACCACATCGGCGAGGACGCGGACAGCGCGAGCAGATGCGGGTAGGACAGCAGAAGCGAGTTCAGGATCGGAAAGACCTTGTCGCGGTGGGACACTCCGACGTGCACGTGCACGCCCCAGATCATCATCTGGCGGCCCCACCACTGGGTGCGCTCGATCAGCTCGTCGTAGTGCTCCGAGCGGGTCAGCTGCTGCGCCGACCACTGAGCGAAAGGATGGGTACCCGCGCAGAACAGGTCGACGCCGAGCGGGTCGGCCGCGCGCCGCACGGTGTTCATGGTGCCGGAGAGGTCTTCCACCGCCGCGCCAACGGTGTCGTGCACGCCCGTGACGATCTCCACGGTGTTGCGCAGCAGTTCCTTGGTCACCTGCGGCGTGCCGTCGTGGGCGCGCAGGTCACCGACCGAGTCGAAGACCGCCGCCGCGGTATTCGACAGGTCGCGGGTCACCTTGTCGACCAAGGCGATCTCCCATTCGACCCCGATGGTGGGCCGGGGCGAGCCACCGAAGGGAACGTGTTCGATTCCTGCCCCGGCCATAGGACACCGTTCTACTGGATGACGCCACAGGCGACACGACCACCCGCGTCGCCGGTCGCCAGCGTCGTCTCGTCGGGGCCCGCGACGCCGTCGGCGCGGACATAGCGGTTGGGGATGTTGCCGAAGTTGTCGGCGTCGGCGTGGATGATCAGGGCCTTCCCCTTGATCTCGTCCAACGTGACCGAGTCGGTGGTGGTGACCAGCTTCGCGGCGCCGTCCGAGCGCACCTCGAGCGAGGTCAGGTCACCGCTGGCCGGGTGCGCGTTGGCGCTACCGACCTGCAGATGGCCGCCCGCCGAGAGGAAGTCGCCCGCCGGTCCGCCGGTCGGGGCGACCGAGTTCGCCTCGCACTTGCCCACCGAGTGCACGTGCAGGCCGTGGAAGCCGGGACGCAGGCCGTGCGCCTCCACGGTGACCTGGAGATGATCGCCGTCCTTGGCGAAGTTCGCGGTGCCGACCGAGGCGCCCGACGAGTCCTTCAGCTCCACGTTCACCCCGGGGTCGGTGTGCGGGGTGCCGTGCTCGGTGGCCTGCTCGCCCGCCGGAGCCGGGGAACCGGTCCACACCGGCGGCGTGGTGCCCTTGACGTCACTCGACTCCTGGCTGTTCGTGCAGGCGGCGAGGCCGAAGACCGCGACCGCGAGCAGCGGGGTCGCAGTCCGCCAGGACGGGCGTCGAGTAGTGGACGGGGCCATCGGGGAACTCCTTTACGAGTACCGAGTTTACGAGTAAAGCTGGGTGGACACGTTCGTTACCGGACAGAATGATGCCACGCCCGCCGTTTCGCGCCCCCGCCCGGGCCGCCCGACTTCTTACTCCGTCCGACGCACGCGAACGGCGGTTACACCCGTCAGTTACCCGTGACGATCACAGTTACACCGGGCGCCGAATCCCCGATCGCGCTCGACTTCGGTGCGACGGCCGCGTCGAGCTCGTCCGCGATGGCCTGTGCCGCTTCCTTGTCACCGGGCGAACTTCCGTAATAAACGGTGGTTTTCGGGATATTGGTCCCTGGATAGTTCCCGGTTTCCGCGATCGTCCACCCGTTCGACGACAGCTGGTTCGCCGTCTTGGCCGCGAGCCCGGCCACCATGCTGTTGTTCAGCACGCGTACCGGCACCGAACGGGCCGCCGTGCTGCTGGCCGCCGCCGCGGACGTGCTGGTCGACGCGGCGGTCGAGGCCGGTGCCCTGGGCGCCGTGGTGCCCGCCGGGACCTGAGGCGCCGCGGTGGCGGTGGTGGTCTCCGGCTGACTCGGGCCCGAGGCGTCGGTGTCGGCGTCGGAACTGGACAGCGACATCGCGCCGAGACCTGCGAAGACGATGGCCAACGCGATCAGCACCATCGCCAGGGCGCGCAACGGTGGCCCACCGGAGGTGGGATTCGGGTAGCTCACCCTCGCGAGCCTAGCCGCACGGGGTGGGTCGAGGCCCGCATCGCCGGGTCAGACCTGGAAACCGAGTCGCCGCGCCGCCCGCGCCTTCTGTCTGCTCGCGCGCAGCCTGCGCAGCCGCTTCACCAGCATCGGATCCGCCGCCAGCGCCTCGTGCCGGTCGACAAGGGCATTGAGCACCTGGTAGTAGCGGGTCGGCGACATGCCGAACAGCTCGCGGATCGCTTCTTCCTTGGCTCCCGCGTACTTCCACCACTGCCGCTCGAAGGCGAGGATGTCGAGTTCGCGCCGACTCAGACCGCTGCCGTCGCCCTGCTCGGCATGCGCCGATTCCGCCGTGACCTCGCCGCTCGCGGAAGGGCCGTCCTGGATCTCGGAAAGATTCCGTGCCGCTGCGCCGTCCATCTCGCTCCCTCGCCGAGTAACCACCAGACGAAAATGGTGCTTGTACGTCGCGGATCATTCAACCACGCGCGCCGTGAAACACCCGGGCCGCGGCGCGGCGTGTTCGCTACCTGCCGGTAGCCGGCGCGTCGCGGTTGCGGCACCCGAGGCGTTGTGACGAGGAACCCACGGCAATAATTGGCGCATGGCAATCCTCCCGATCGTGATCGTCGGCGACCCGGTTCTGCACAATCCGACCGAGCGGGTCACCCAATCGCCGGAGGAATTGGCTCCACTCATCGCGGACATGTACGACACGCTGGACGCGGCGCACGGCGTCGGACTCGCGGCCAACCAGGTCGGTGTCGGGCTGCGCCTGTTCGTCTACGACTGCCCGGATCTGGGCGCGGACGGCACCGCGACCCGCCGCCGCGGAGCGGTGATCAACCCGGTGCTGGAGACCTCGGAGATCCCGGAGACCATGCCCGACCCGGACGACGACGAAGAAGGCTGTCTGTCGGTGCCCGGCGAGCAGTTCCCCACCGGCCGCGCCGAATGGGCCAAGGTGACCGGCACCGACGAGCACGGCAACCCCGTCGAGGTGGAGGGCAAGGGATTCTTCGCCCGCATGCTCCAGCACGAGGTCGGCCATCTGGACGGCTTTCTCTATGTGGACGTGCTGATCGGCCGCAACGCACGGGCGGCGAAGAAGGCGATCAAGCGAAACGGTTGGGGCACACCGGGTTTGCGCTGGCTGCCCGGTACCGACCCCGACCCGTTCGGGCATGACGACTGACCCCGGCGCCGGTCTGCCCGATATCCCGCTCGGCCGCCGCGTGGTGCTGCGCTATCAGCTGCCCGCGGGCTATCCGCAACCGCTCACCGATGTGATCGGCGAGCTCGTCTCGCTGGACCCGCCGACCGTGCGTGGCGCCGACGGCCAAGTCGTGTCGGTGGCGCCGGACCGGGTGGTCGCGTTGAAAGCCATCGGCCCGCGGCCTATTCGCACCAAGGAGATCCGCGCACTGGAGGCAGCCGCCGCCTACGCGTGGCCCGGCGTCGAGCACGCCTGGATCGACGGTTGGCTGGCGCGCGCGGGCCACGGCTACACCGGCCGCGCGAATTCCGCGGTGCCACTGGGCAGTTCCGCGGGACCGGCGGTCGTGTCCGCGGAGACGCTGCACCGGATCGGCGAGTGGTACACCGAGCGCGGCTTGCCGCTGCAACTCGCGCTACCCGATCGGCTCGCGCCGGTGCCGCCCGGCTGGCACAGCTGGCGGGAGACGCTCATGCTGGCCATCGATATCGACAATTTCGTTCTGCCGCAGGGCCCCCCGATGGTGCGCATCGCGCCGGAACCGAAGGACGACTGGCTGGCGATGCACCGCTACAGCGGTGAAGACCCTGCCGGGCAAGAGCTTTCGGCTCCCATGCCGGTTCCCGAGGTGCTGACCGCGGTACACGACGGCGAACTCGGCTTCGCCTCGCTCGGCCTGCCGCGTCCCCTCGCGATCGGCCGCGGCGCGCTCACCACCGCGCCGGACGGTCGGCGCTGGGTCGGCCTCACCTGCGTGGCGGTCGCCGCCGCCCACCGCAGGCACGGGCTCGGCACGCTGGTCTGCGCCGAACTGCTGCGCTGGGGCAGCGACCGCGGCGCGACGCACGCCTACCTCCAGGTGGAGGCCGCGAACGAGGCCGCTCGCGCGATGTACCGCGAACTGGGCTTCGTCGAACATCACGCCTACCGATACGCGGCGCCCGCGCCTCTCGCCGAACCCGGCGGCCTGCGGTAGAACAGACCTGTCACCACTCGTGAAGGAAGGCTTCGTGCGTCTCGCCACCTGGAACGTCAACTCGATCCGCTCCCGGCTCGATCGTGTCGCGGACTGGCTGGATCGCCAGGACATCGACGTGCTGGCCATCCAGGAGACCAAGTGCCGGGACGATCAGTTCCCCTACGAGCGCTTCGACGAGCTCGGCTACGAGGTGGCCCATCTGGGCATCAATCAGTGGAACGGGGTGGCGATCGTCTCCCGGGTCGGCCTCACCGACGTCGAGCTCGCCTTCCCGGACCAGCCGGGTTTCGACAAGGACGCGGGCGAATCCCTGATCAGTGCGCCGGTGGTCGAGTCCCGCGCTATCGGCGCCACCTGCGGCGGCGTGCGGGTCTGGAGCCTGTACGTGCCGAACGGGCGCACACCGCACGATCCGCACTACGCCTACAAGCTGGAATGGCTTGCCGCGCTGCGCGACAACGGCGCGCGCTGGCTGGCCGAGGACCCGCAGGCCAAGATCGCGCTGATGGGCGACTGGAACATCGCGCCGACCGACGACGATGTGTGGTCCGTGGAGTACTTCGCCGACAAGACGCACACCTCGCAACCGGAACGCGACGCCTTCCACGCCGTCGTCGACGCCGGGTACGCGGACGTCATGCGCCCGTTCGCGCCCGGCCCCGGCGTCTACACCTACTGGGACTACACCCAGCTGCGTTTCCCGCGTAAAGAGGGGATGCGCATCGATTTCATCCTCGCGTCCCCGGCGCTGGCCGCCACCGTGACCGACGCGATGGTCGACCGGGAGGCGCGAAAGGGCAAGGGCGCCAGCGATCACGCTCCGGTGATCGCCGAATTCACCGACCCCCCGCAGCACGCGTGACCCGGCCGTCGCAACCGCCCTTCCCGCGCCGGACCAGCGGGAATCGGGCGACCGGAACTCCCAGGTCGAGCGGCATGGGCGGCGATCCGGCCGCCAGGCAGCGGCAGCGGGCGCAGCATCTCGGCCCGCAGCGGCGCCGCCCGCAGGTGCTCGACACCGCGCTCGCCATCGCCGTGGAGAACGGCATCGCCGCGATCACCATGGCCGCCATCGCCGAGCGCATGAACGTGACCAGGCCGGTGGTGTACGCCTGCTTCGCCGATCGCGTCGAGCTGATCGAGGCGCTGATCCAGCGGGAGGAGGGCTACCTGGTCAGCGGCGTGCTCGAGGTGGTGACGCCGTACGACGTGGACGCCGACGAGACCGTCTTCGTCGGGGGCTTCCGCAGACTGTTGACGAAAGCCGCGGAGCGACCCGACGCGTGGCGGCTGGTATACGGCAATCCTGATCCCGCCGTGGCCAATTCATTCGGTCGCGGCCGCGCGCTCGTCGTGGAGCGCTGCGCCAAGTTGTTGCGCCCGACCCTGCGCGCCTGGGGTACCGAGGACGCCGAGCGCAAGCTGCCAGTGCTGGTGGAGCAGTGGGTGTCCGCCGGGGAAGCGGCGGTGCGCGCGCTGCTCGCGGACCAGGACGGATGGACGCCGGAGGATCTCGGTGCGTTCGTCGGCGCCGCGGTCTACCGGGCGCTGCGGAACGCCTGAACAGCTGACATTTCTTCGACGAAGGCGGGCGCTGCCCGGTAATTCGACGTGTCAGCGGGCGGATATCCGGCAAAAGCTGGCGCGGCCGGGTCGCGTTTTCGCTCCACCTACCAGCCCCGATCACTACGATGGTGATCAACTATCCGACCACCGGCTGGCGGAGGAACGGTCATGGCGTTCTATCGGCACGTGGGTGCGGTACCGCCGAAGCGGCACACCCAGCATCGCGACGAGCAGGGCCGGCTCTACTACGAGGAGCTGATGGGCGAGGAGGGCTTCTCCGGCGACTCCTCGCTGCTGTATCACCGCGGCCTGCCGCCCGCGCTCGTCGATTCGACGGTGTGGGAGCTGCGCGATCAGACCACGAAGCCGAATCATCCACTGCGCCACCGGCATCTACGACTGCATGCGCTGTTTCCCGGTGACACCCCGGCCGAGACCGATCCGGTCACCGGGCGGCGGCTGCTACTCGCCAACGCGGACGTGCGGATCTCCTACGTGGCCGCCAAGAGCCGATCGCCGCTGTACCGCAACGCCATCGGCGACGAACTGGTGTACGTGGAGTCCGGCGCCGCGATGGTCGAGACCGTGTTCGGTCCGCTGTCGGCGCGTCAGGGCGACCAAGTGCTCATCCCCCGGGCCACGACCCACCGCTGGCTGCCCACCGGACCGGAACCGTTACGCGCGTACGTGATCGAGGCGACCGGCCACATCACGCCGCCCAAGCGCTACCTGTCCAAGTTCGGCCAGCTGCTCGAACACGCCCCGTACTGCGAACGCGACCTGCACGGACCGACCGAGACGCTCACCTCGACCGGCACCGACGTGGAGGTGCTGGTCAAGCACCGGCCCGGCGGGCAGGTGGTGGGAACGCGCATGGTCTACGCCACTCACCCGTTCGACGTCGTCGGCTGGGACGGCTGTCTGTACCCGTTCACCTTCAACATCGCCGACTTCGAACCGATCACCGGCCGCATCCATCAGCCGCCGCCGGTCCACCAGGCATTCGAGGGCGGCAACTTCGTCATCTGCAATTTCGTCCCGCGCAAGGTGGACTACCACCCGCTATCGATCCCGGTGCCGTACTACCACTCCAACGTGGACTCCGACGAGATCATGTTCTACTGCGGCGGGAATTACGAGGCGCGTAAGGGGTCCGGGATCACGCAAGGCTCGGTCTCGGTGCACCCCGGCGGCTACGCACACGGACCGCAGCCCGGCGCCTACGAGAACAGCATCGGCATCGAGTACTTCGACGAGCTGGCCGTCATGGTGGACACCTTCCGGCCGCTGGAACTCGGCGAAGGCGCGCTGGCCTGCGAGGACCCGACCTACGCGTGGACCTGGTCCGGGCGGGGTCCCGCATGAGGACCAGGGTCGAGGTACCCGCCGAATCCCTGTTCGGTCCGGACAATCTGCCCTATGGCGTGTTCGCGCCGACCGGCCAGGACTTCCGGGTGGGTGTGCGGTACGGCGATCAGGTCATCGACCTCGCTGCGACACTCGAGGATTCCGTATTCGCCGGTCCCGATCTGAATGGTTTTCTGGCGCAGGGACCGGCGCGCTGGCGCGACGTACGCGAACAGATCCGTGAACTGGTGGACAGCGAGATCGACCCTGCAGCAGTACATCCCGTCGGCGACGTAGCGCTGCGACTGCCGGTGCGAATCGGCGACTACGTGGACTTCTACGCCAGCATCGATCATGCGACGAATCTGGGCCGCCTGTTCCGGCCCGACGCTGACCCGCTGCTGCCCAATTGGCGTCACCTGCCGGTCGGCTACCACGGTAGAGCGGGCACCGTGGTGGTCTCGGGCACCGAAGTGACTCGGCCATGCGGTCAGCGCAGAACTGATTCGGGCGCCCCGGATTTCGGCCCGACTCGGCGCCTGGATATCGAAGCGGAGCTCGGCTTCGTGATCGGCCTCGGCTCGGACCTCGGCACGCCGGTCGCGATCGACCAGTTCGCCGACCGGGTCTTCGGCGTCGCGCTGGTCAACGACTGGTCCGCCCGCGACATCCAGGCCTGGGAGTACCAGCCGCTCGGCCCCTTCCTCGGCAAGTCGTTCGCGACCTCGATCTCGCCGTGGATCA
This sequence comes from Nocardia sp. Marseille-Q1738, assembly GCF_965283145.1. NCBI lineage: Bacteria > Bacillati > Actinomycetota > Actinomycetes > Mycobacteriales > Nocardiaceae > Nocardia > Nocardia sp. Marseille-Q1738. Next base: position 963,514 of record NZ_CBDIMS010000002.1, read on the forward strand.
CCCCCCTGGCCGCCCTGGAGTCCGCACGTATACCGCTGCCCGAGCAATCACCCATGCCACTGCCCTACCTACGCGGAACCCAAGACTGGGGCCTGGACATCGATCTCACCGTGACATGGAACAACCAACCGGTCGCCTATCCGCCCTACTCCCGGATGTACTGGTCACCAGCACAGATGCTGGCCCATCTCACCGCGAACGGCGCATCCACCCGCCCCGGCGACCTGTACGCCTCCGGCACCATCTCCGGCCCCGCCCCGAACCAGCGCGGCTCGTTCATCGAATTATCCTGGGGCGGAACCGAACCGGTCCTGGTGAACGACCAGAAGCGCACCTTCCTGGAAGACGGCGACGAGGTCACCATCACCGCATCGGCTCCAGGCCCTCAGGCGGCACGGATCGGATTGGGCGAGGTCACCGGCCGAATCCGCCCCGCCCGCACGCGCTGACACCCCGGAACTGGTACCCCCGGAATCGACGTCTTAGCAGAAGATCCTGCGGCCAGTAGCGTCTGCCACCGGAGGAGGAACCCATCGGGGGCAATGCAGGAGAAGAATTATGAAACGCTCGTTAGCCGGACTCGTCATCGTCGGCGCCCTGTTGATCCCCGGACACTTCGCCACCGCGACCGCCACGGCATCCCCGGCCCCAGTGGCCGACTCCGGCTCATCCTCTACCGGCTCCGGCTGCACCTCCAGCCAGCCGCCAACTTGCAGCTCGCCCCTCGCCTACCTGTTCGTCCAACTCGTCGAGGCCCTCGCCACCGGCTCCGCCGCCGCCCGCTGACGCGTTCTCGGTCGAGCCTGCATACGCCGTGGACCCCATCCGTCAGCGCGACAGATGGGGCGGCGGTCGTTCGTCTGCCCATGGGCTGATCGACCCGTCTTCCAACGCCTTGCGGATCAGGTTCCGTGCCGTCTATGCGCGTGGGTCATGATCGGATCGCATTCGATCCAGAGCGCCGTAATGTCACCGCGAGATGTACTCATCGTGAGGGACGGCTTTGTCCCACACCCGATTCCATACCGCCCTACAATGTCCGACGATCACCGGGTCTTGTGTGAACGCACCGCCCATGAACTGGCCTGACGGCTCGAAGACGGTGAACGCCACGAGTTTGTCATCGAACAGCCAGAAGTCGTCCGTGGTCAGCTCGGCGGGGTCGATCAGGTGCCGAGCCAGGTAGCGCACATCTTCGCCCGCGGCGATGTTGCGATGCGCGACCACCATGCACCACCGCGCGTAGTCGGTGTGTGGCTCCGTGACGACGCGGGCACGCCGCACAACTCGCCTGTTGCTCGTGACTTCGTGGATCAGGCTATCCCAGTCGTCGCACCATGCGTAGTCGTCCGGCTCCCCGGCGAGGAACTTACGGAACGGTTCGTCTTCCTCGGGCGTCGAGTAGCTATCGAGCACTTCCAGGTGATATGCCGTCCGCTCGAACTTGTGGAAGTACTCATCGAACGCCTCCCTCTGCAGCAGCTGCATCCCGCAATCTCCTTCCTACACGTACCTCGAAGCCAGTCGCTCACAGAGCGATCTCAGACGCCGTTTGGGTAGCGCATCGCATGACGTGACGCGCGATCGGTGACCACGGGCAGCTCCAGCGTCGCTTCGGCAGCCATCGTGAAGTACTCGACGCTGTGCCGTCCCGGTGGACGGGATGTGGAGCGATGGCGGCCCAGCATGTACCCGAGCACGAACGACCCAACCGCGGCGAGCGCGAAGACGATCACGACCATAGCGACTCGCAAGGCAGGGGCCGCATGTCGTCGCGTACTTCATCGTCTATCAGCACGGGAACACCGAGCCAAGCCCCGACGTCCTTCGCGTACAGAATCGCTGCTTGCCTCGCTGCGCGGAAGTCGAACACGAGTAGCCCGAACACGATGCGCACGTGGCACTGATCTCCTTTCACGCCAATCCCTTTCGGTGAACGGATTGGCTCTGAGCCGGGTGAACGACAAACGTCGAGCTCACCCGGCCCATTGCAGACGACGCTAAGGACCTGAGCGCGAAACTCTGAACGAGTTTGCTACTGTTTTCTCGTCGGTAGGATTTCTGTTGACTGGTTTTCCCCGGTGTCTGACTATCGAATCATGAAAGAAAACATGGGAAACGGTCTGCCTGAAGGCACAACCACGCGCTTAACGTTCCTGGGCAAACACACCCAGGGCGGAGATTCGCCCACGTTGTACTTCACCGATCACGGCACCTACATCGTCCAGGGCTGGAAGGTACCCGGGTACGACGACCGAGTGGAGATTTCACACCCGCTACTCGCGTTCCTCAGGCCGGGGACGTGCCTGGGTGTGTTGCTTCAGGACACCGGCCACGGGACATTCATCCTCAGCGGCAAGCCGGTGACCGACCCAGATGTATTGGCGGAGATGAGCATCCCGGGCCACGAGACCTGCATCGAGGTACCGCAGGGAAAGAAGATCAGGAAGTATGCAACTCCTGCGGCATGAGGCGTTTTACGACCTCTTCCGTTCGTTCAAGCACACCGCCTGCCATCTCGAAGTAGTCGACACCTACTCCACACCCGAAGAGTCCGAGCCGTTCCGCAAGTTTCTCGCCGGAGAGCCCGACGACTTCGAGTGGTTCGAGGACTGGACGAACCTCGTTCGCGAGGTAACGACGTCCGGGAAGGTGATGCGGCGCGTCCGCGTCGTCACGGAGCCACATGTCGACTACACGCGGTGGGGTCTCGTCGTCGCGCACCACAACATCGAGGCCGGCGAGGACATCCGGTATCTGTCCAGGCACCTGATCGACCCATCCGAGCTGTCAGCGGATGACTTCTGGCTGTTCGATGACAACCTTGTATCCTTCACCACCTTCACTCCCGATGGCGCTGCTGGTGGAGGCGCGGTCACGACGGACCCCGTGATAGTCGAGTACATCCGCAGCGTGTGGGGTCGGGTGTGGGACAGGGCCGTCCCCCACGCTGAATACATCCGGGCGTGACCACTACTGCGAAACAGGCCCGCGAGGCGTTCGGTGAGCGCCTGCGCAACCTCCGTAAGGACGCTGGGTTGACCGGCAGGCAACTCGCTGAGCTTGCCGGTTGGCCTGGCTCCAAGGTCTCGAAGATCGAGTACGGCAGGCAAGTGCCGACCGATGACGACCTCCGCGTCTGGTGCATCCACACCCACAGTGCCGATCAAGTACCCGACCTCATCGCCACTCTGCGGAACGTCGAAGCCGCATACCTCGAATGGCGTCGGATGCGATTGCCGCACAGGCAGAAACAATCAGTAGCTGTCGCGGCTAAGACCAACCTCATGCGCTGCTATGAGCCCGTCCTTGTGCCGGGTCTGTTGCAGACACCGCCCTACGCCGAAGCGATCCTTCGCCGGGTACTCGACTTCTACGACGGACCAGGCGACGACCTCGAATCCAGCCTTGCCGCGCGCCTCGAACGTCAGCAAGTCCTGTACCGGGGCAACCACCGCTTCTACTTCATGCTCGCTGAGCAGGTTCTGCACACCCGCGTGGGCAACGCAGACACGATGCTCGAACAGATGGACCGCTTGCTCACGGCGATGTCTCTGCCTCGCGTCGTGCTGGGCATCGTCCCGTCCGAGCACGAATACCTCGCGCCGACAAACAACTTCGCCATGTTCGACAGCCGCATGGTGCAGGTCGAGACCATCTCCGCTGAGCTGACGATCACGCAGCCCAGCGAGATAGCGTTGTACGAGAAGGCATTCCACCGCCTCAAGGACGAAGCCGTGCATGGGCAGGACGCACGGGCCATGATCGCGGCAGCGATGGACGAGTTGCGCGGCAGGTGACTTCACTTGCAACAGAACTCACGGCGTTCCTAGGAGGGGATGTGCCTGACCCATCGGTGTCGGATCTGGTCGGCTCGGTAGTCGATGCCGGACGAGACTGGAACCTGGAGATCATCTCCGATTCTCGAGGCGATTTGTGGATCACCGGTCGAGGCGGCTCGCCGATGCATCCGGCCGTGCCGATCAGGTTCACAGAAGACGCGCTGCTCGAGTACTACCGAAGCATTGCCGAGGATCCCGCCCGCCAGGAGCAGTCTCCGTGGGAGTGGTGGATGACGTTGATGTCGACCCACCTGTACGAATCGCTCTACGAGATGGACAAGATCGGCAAGCCGTGTGCCGTGGTTATCGGGGCAACCGGCTTCACGGCCTCCGCAGCCGATGATCGCGACGTGACATAGCCACGGATGCGCGGCGGGATACGGCGTCGATGACGTCGCCTCCCGAGTTGGCGGGTGCGGACGCCGGTTCCGCCGCCCGCCGAAATACGGCGGGCGGCGGGCGATCGTTACGAAACCACGGGCAGGTAGACCGCGTTGCCGCTGTTGGCGAACTCGGCGGACTTCTCCGCCATCCCGGCCTCCAGCGCCTCGGTCTCGGTCATGCCCTGCTTGGCGGCGTATTCGCGCACGTCGGCGGAGATCCGCATGGAGCAGAACTTCGGGCCGCACATGGAGCAGAAGTGCGCGGTCTTGGCTGGCTCGGCGGGCAGTGTCTCGTCGTGGTACTCGCGCGCGGTGTCCGGGTCCAGCGACAGTGCGAATTGGTCACGCCACCGGAATTCGAAACGCGCCTTGGACAATTCGTTGTCCCGGTCCTGCGCGTGCGGGTGTCCCTTGGCGAGGTCGGCGGCGTGTGCGGCGATCTTGTAGGTGATCACGCCGACTTTCACGTCGTCGCGGTTGGGCAGCCCGAGGTGTTCCTTCGGCGTGACGTAGCAGAGCATGGCGGTGCCCGCCTGCGCGATGATCGCGGCGCCGATGGCCGAGGTGATGTGGTCGTAGGCGGGCGCGATGTCGGTGGCGAGCGGGCCGAGGGTGTAGAACGGCGCCTCCTCGCACAGCTCCTCCTCGAGCCGCACGTTCTCCACGATCTTGTGCATCGGCACGTGGCCGGGGCCTTCGATCATCACCTGCACGCCATGCGATTTCGCGATCTTGGTCAGTTCGCCGAGGGTGCGCAGCTCGGCGAACTGCGCCTCGTCGTTGGCGTCGGCGATGGAGCCGGGCCGCAGGCCGTCACCGAGGGAGAAGGTGACGTCGTAGCGTGCGAGGATCTCGCAAAGTTCCTCGAAGTGCGTGTACAGGAACGATTCCTGATGATGCGCAAGGCACCACGCGGCCATGATGGACCCACCGCGCGAGACGATGCCGGTGACGCGCTTGGCGGTCAGCGGCACATAGCGCAGCAGCACGCCCGCGTGCACGGTCATGTAGTCCACACCCTGCTCGCACTGCTCGAGCACGGTGTCGCGGTAGATCTCCCAGGTCAGCTTGGTCGGATCGCCGTTCACCTTCTCCAGTGCCTGATAGATCGGCACGGTGCCGACCGGAACCGGGGAGTTGCGCAGAATCCACTCGCGCGTCTCGTGGATGTTCTTGCCGGTGGACAGGTCCATGATCGTGTCGGCGCCCCAGCGGGTCGCCCACACCATCTTCTCCACTTCCTCGGCGATCGAGGAGGAGACGGCCGAGTTGCCGATATTCGCGTTGATCTTGACCAGGAACTTCTTGCCGATGATGGTCGGCTCGAGCTCCGGGTGATTGTGGTTGGCCGGGATCACCGCGCGGCCCGCCGCAACCTCTTCGCGCACCAGCTCCGGCGAAACCCCTTCGCGCGCGGCGATGAAGCGCATCTCCGGCGTGACGATGCCCTGGCGGGCCCAGGCGAGCTGGGTACGCGGACCCTCGACCGTGGGCTTGGCCCAGGTGTCGCGCAGTTTCGGTAGACCGGCTTCCAGATCGATGGTCGCCGTGTCGTCGGTGTACGGACCCGACGTGTCGTAGACGTCGAAGTGCTCACCGTTGGTCAGGTTGATCCGGCGCACCGGAATGCGCAGGTCGTCGACCTCGAGATAGTGCTTGACGCTGCCCTCGATGGGGCCGGTGGTGACGCTGTCGACAGGCGCGGAACTGCCGTCGGATGCAGCGGTGGATGCCATTCTTTCCTCCCTACGCCGGCATTACCCGGTCAGGTTCATACGGTCGACGGCCCTGACGCCTCTCGGCTAGCCGTCCTCTCAGCCCGCTGGTGCGAGCCCCCGTTGGTGTGAAATTTCCCGCCCGACCATACCCGGCCCGGACACGCACATGCCGGGGGATTCGACAAGATGGGCGAACTCCGAGGTCGACGGTCCGAGAAGGACGCCGCCGAGGGCAGCGGCTCCCGGCTGACCGACGCGTCCGACGAAGCTCGCCTCAGCGCTCCCGCGGCCCGATGGGGAATCCGAGCGCGCCGAAAGTCGCATTGAGATTGATCTCGATTTGGGACAGCAGCGCGTCGGTGTCGGCGAGCATGGACACCACGTTCTCGGTGCGGCAGCCGATCTGGTCGGGAGCGCCCGGCGCCAGCCGTGCCTTCAGCCAGTTGAAGGTGTCCGCCATGCCGAGTGACGGCAAACTCAGGTGTTCGCTGAAGTGGTCGCGCTGGTAGACCACCGACGCGCCGCCCGCGCAATACCGCTGTGCCAGAAGGTCATTGGTCCAGATCGGCACCGCCTCATCCCAGACGCCGTGGTACAGGAAAATCGGTGCGGTGGGGATGTTCCGGCCGAGCACCGTCGCGTCGAAGACCTCCGCGATCTCCGGGACGGCGAGGAAATCCGCGATCGGAATCGTCAGCATGCGCTGATAGTCGACGAACATCTGAGTCAGCGCGTTACGCGGAAGGCATTGCGCGGCAGTGCGATCCATCAGCGCTCGGCCTTCGGGCGTCAGGTAGCGATCGGACGCCTCGCGGAATTCGGGGTACGCCTTGCGGAGCGACGAGATGCCGATGCCGATGAGACTGGAGAACATCGACCCGTTGACGTGCAGCAGGGAGACGACATCCGAGGTCGGCGCGCCGAGCGCGATGCCCTTGACGTCCAGTTCGGGGGCGTAGGCCGGTTGCATCTCCGCTGCCCAGCCCGAGGCCATCCCGCCGCCGGAATACCCCCACAGCGCGACCGGTGTGTTCGCGCCGTCCAGGCCCAACGGCTCGAAGCGTTCGGCGGCGCGAATGCCGTCGAGGGTCATGTAGCCGGGCTCCTCGGCCACCGCGAGGTGGCCCTCCAGGCCCTCGTAGTCCGGGATGGAGACCGCCCAACCCTGGCTGAGCAGCGCGGCGACCGCGATCAATTCGCTCTGCGAGTGGATGCCTTCGGCACCCGGCAGCCCCGCACCCTGTCGCAGCACGAACGAAGGGGCGCAATCGGGGCTCGCGCTGTCGTAGTAGAACTGCAGCGAGACCAGCGGGCGAGACCGATTCGGATCCGCGCCCGCAGGCAACAGCACGGTGGTCACCGCCGCGGCGGGTCGCCCGAACAGATCGGTGGTCCGATACAGCAACTGCCAGGACCGGACGTTCAGCGGCAGCACGGTGAGCACTGCCAGCCGCACCTCCCGTGCGCGAAGGATACCGCCCGGCGGCCGTGACTCGAACCCCTCCGGCGGCTGATAGAACGAATCCGTTTGCGGCAGCGGCACTGCCGTAGCCGGTGCGCCTCCCGCGAGCAAAACGCAGCCCACCACCACCGTCACGACCGCCGTGGCCAGCACGCGCACCCCGCGGCAGGCCAGATCTCCATTGATCACCGACACGTCCTTCCCTCATCGACGTGACAGTGATTACAACATGATGGCAAGTTACCAACAAGAGCTCTTGTTGAAAATGCGGTCGCGGCCCCGCGACCAGGTCAGTTGCCTTCGGTCGATTCCGGTGTGGCGGAGTGGTCCGGCAACCCGTGGGTGCGGCGGGCTTCCTTCATCTCCGCCTCGTAGATGTGGCGGCGGCCGTCGAGAAGTTCGTCCCGGACCGCGCGTTCGATGCTGCGGAACAGGTCGAAGTATCCGTCGTCGTATTCCTCGACGACCTGGAATGTCCAGCGTCCCGCGAGGACGTTGCGGCCGATCAACTCGGTGGAGATCCGGTCGGCGATCTGGAGGTGACCCGCCGCGCGGAACAGGTCCACCACGAGGTCGAGCATCAGGTCGGCACGGCCGGTCAGCTGATGGAAGGCGTACAGGTGGCCGCGGGCGCGCTCGGCGGTCTCCAGCGCTTCGGAGAGCTTTCCGGTGGCGGCGACGGTGGCGTCGTCGACGCCGTCGGGCCTGCGGTGACGAACGTCCGGGCGGTCGGTCATGACCTCGCTCCTTCGTCTTCTCCGGCGTGCGCTCATGATCTCCGCGGGGCTGACCGGCCTGCTGCCGGAGATCGAGACGCTCGTGTAGCGGCGGTACCCGGGTACGCCGCTCTCAAGCACGGGCGCGACGGACGCGCCGACCGGTCCCCGGCTATCGTCGAGAGATGACCCGCAGCACCTCCGCCGCGCGGCCTGCCGCTCCCGGGTCCCGGCGCCGGATCCGTGGCCTCGACGCCGAGCAGCGCAGTGCCCAGCGGCGTAGCCAATTGCTCGACGCCGCCACCGAACTGTTTGCCGAGCAAGGTTTTTCGGGAACATCGATCGAGCAGATCTGCCAGCGCGCCTACGTCGGGACCAAGGGCTTCTACGATCATTTCGACAGCAAGGAAGCGTGCTACATCGCGTTGCTCGAGCAGGTGACCGCACAGATCCAGCAACGCGTCACCGACGTCGCGGCCGGGGCAGCGGACTCGCCGTGGCCACATCGCGTGGAGGCGATCATCGGCGCCTTCGTGCACGCCATCACGGACGATCCGCGGCTGGGCAAGGTGACCTTCGGCGAAGCGGGTGGCATCTCACCCGCCGTCGAGCGGCAACGCCGGACCAATCGACGCTGGGCGGCGGCATTCCTGGACCAGCAATGGTCGGAGGCGCGAGACGCGGACGAGGAGCGCGGACACCTGGCGTTGGCGCTCGCCACCATCGGCGGCGTCTTCGAACTGGTCACCGATTGGCTACATCAGGACAACTCGGCCGACTCGGCCTCCATCCTCATCGAGGACCTGACCCGATTCATCACCGTCGTCCACGCGGGGCGACGAGCCTCGCCGTGAACCGCGCGCCCTACTCCCCCGCGCGCAGCAGCGCGGTCACCCGCAACGACGTCTCGTGCAGCCGGTTGAACACTTCCAGCACGAGTTCCATCTGCTCGGCGGTGTAATCCGCCAGCGCCGCCCCGAATTCCCTCGCCAGGATCTCGTAGTGCGGGGCGATCTCATCGATTCGTTCCTGGATCACGCTCACGATGACCCGCCGCCGGTCCTGCTCGTCGTGCTCGCGGCGGACATAACCGGACTTCAGCAGGCGGTCGATCATTCTGGTGATCGCGCCGGTGGTCAGGCCGGTCTGCGTCGCGAGTTCCCCCGCGGTGGCCGGGCCGCCGAGGCGCAGCAGGTTCAGGCAGCGCAGGTCGGTCACATGCAGCCCGAGTCGATCGGCCACCGCCTGGTGCATCATCACCGCGTCGGTTGCGCTGCGCTGGGCGGCCATGGTCAGCGCGGCATCCAATTCGGCACGCTTCGGCATATTGACAACCTCGTGTTACTCGGCCAACATCTTACTCAGTCAACTACTTACTCGATCAGTTATTGATCGATTCATTCTACTGGAGATGCCATGACCGTCGACCAGCACACCGACGAGGACGCCATCCGTCAGCTGCTCACCAGCCAAGCCGAAGCGTGGACCAAGGGAGATGCCGAAGCTTTCGCCGAGGTTTTCACCCCGGACGCGGACTACGTCACCTGGGTGGGCTCACACTTCAAAGGCCGCACCGCGATCGCCGCCTCCCACGTGCCACTGTTCGAGAAGTACCTGAAGGGCACCCGTTTGGACGGGGAGGTCACCCAACTCCGTTTCCTCACCCCCGATGTCGCGCTTATCCACAGCAAGGGCGCGGTGCTCAAAGGCAAGCAACGGCGCACGCGCCGCAACACCAAGGTGCAGACCACCATCGCCGTACGACAGGACGGCCGATGGCTGCTCGCCGCCTTCCAGAACACCAAATACCACTGGTTTATGGAAACCCTTGCGGCACGGTTCGATTCACGCCAGAAACCGTCCGCAGTGGCCGGATAGGCTTTCGTCCGAGTGGACCGTCAGGCCCAAGGGAGGCAACCGGCGATCCGGAGGCGGGTCGCCAATCCGGAGGAGACACGGGCACTGGAGCCGCTGCCGGCGGTGAGAGCCAGGAGGACGTCCGCACCGAGCCCAGCTCCGAAAGAACATCCCAGCACGTTGACGTCGATCCAGATGTTCTCGTCGGGGCCACTGGGCGCAGGCTCATCGGCGTGCGCCGGGCTTGCTCCGGCCACGGTGGCGGCGGCCAGTATCACGGCGATGGTGCTGGCCTTGATGAATCGCACTTGTCCTCCTGGTGCGCGCTCGGCGCAGTTCTCTTGCCTGGTGGTCGATCTGAGGTGTTTCGGGCGTCCGCCGCGCCGGGCCGACGTTCCGCCGCGTAAATGATTGACCAATCGGGAGCCGGGGGAAACGCGCCGGAGGGGCACGTCACATCAGCACCACTTCTCGGCCAGGTCAACGACCTTCGCAGCATGATCGACACCGGGCGGAAGAACCTGGGCCGGAGCCACGCTGACGTGCGTACACGAAGGCATGCTCGGAGATTCAGGACAGGGACGGCCGCCCGCTAGCGGAGCATCTGGTCGATCAGACGCCGAGCGGCACGATCGGTCCGCTCGACCTCGCCGGTGATCAATCGATCCTGGAGTATGCCGCGGAGGCCCGAGACCAGCAGGGTTGCTACGACTTCCGGATCGTCGGCGACATCGAGACGGCGCAGCCCGTCGGTGAGTGCCGAGATAAAAGTGGCGATGGCCGCGGTGGCGTAGTCCGCGTACGGACTGCGCGGAGCACAGGCCGCACCGAGGACTTGGAGCATCACCTTGACGCTCGTGACGCCAGCGCCCGAGGTATTGGCGGTCCAGAAATCCCACAGCCGTTCCCGGAGTTCGGCCGCGTCGGTGATGTCGGCGAACAGGGCCGCGATGTCGGGGCGCTGGGTCGCGAGTGCTTGGACCAGGAGCTCTTCCTTGGTTGTGAAGTAGTAGATCAGCATGCGCGAGCTGGTGCCGAGTTCGGCGGCCAGTGGGCGCAGCGACAGGTCCGCGAGACCGTGATCGGCGATGTAGCGCACGACGGCGGCGAGCAGTTCGGCGCGTTTGGCGTGGTCGAGGGGGCGGGCCATGAGTTGACTGTAGCGATTGGTACAGGTATTCATGACATCGTGACTGTAACAATCGCTTCAGAAACTCGGGATTCGGTCGTGGTCACCGGATACGCGGCGATCACCTCGCTAGCCGACGACATGGACACGACCTGGTCCGGACTACTGGCCGGACGCAGCGGGATCGGCGTGCTCGATGACGATTTCGTGGCCGAATACGACCTGCCGGTCCGCATCGGCGGAAAGCTGAAGTCACACCCCGGCGCCGAACTGACCCGAATCGAACAGCGCCGCCACTCCTACGTCGAGCAAATGGCGCTGGTGCTCGGCCGCCGGGTCTGGCGCTCGGCGGGCGCGCCCGAAGTGGACGGCGAGCGGCTGGCCGTGGCCATCGGCACCGGCCTCGGCGGCGGCGACGCGCTCATCTCCGCGGTCGACGCGATGCGCGACGGCGGGTACCGCAAGGTGTCGCCGATGTCGGTGCCCATGGTGATGCCGAACGGGCCCGCCGCCACCGTCGGACTCGAAATCGGCGCGAGGGCAGGAATTTTCGCGCCGGTCTCGGCCTGCTCGTCCGGTTCCGAAGCCATCGCGCACGCCTGGCGGCTGATCACGACCGGCGAGGCGGACGTGGTGGTCGCGGGCGGGGTGGAAGGCCATATCGACGCCGTGCCCATCGCGAGTTTCGCCATGATGCGCGCCATGAGCACCCGCAACGACCAGCCGGAACGTGCCTCGCGTCCGTTCGACCGGGACCGCGATGGCTTCGTCTTCGGCGAGGCGGGCGCCCTGTTGGTGCTCGAGTCCGAGCGACACGCGCGGGCCCGCGGCGCCACCGTGCACGGCCGGATGCTCGGCGCGGGCATCACGTCGGACGCCTATCACATCGTGGCCTCCGAACCGGAGGGGATCGGGGCCGCACGAGCAATGCGCAAGGCCATCCAGACCGCGGGATTGCAGGTTTCGGATATCCAGCACGTCAACGCGCACGCCACGTCGACGTCCATCGGCGATGCCTCGGAAGCCAACGCGATCGCGTCCGTCGTCCCCGACGCGTCGGTCTACGCGCCCAAATCCGCGCTGGGACATTCGATCGGGGCGGTCGGCGCCTTGGAATCTTTGGTCACCATGCTCACCCTGCGTGACCAGGTCGTTCCGCCCACACTGAATCTCGACAACCGCGACCCGGCGATCGATCTCGACATCGTCGCGGGCGCACCGCGGCCCCAGCACATCGACTTCGCGCTGAACAACTCGTTCGGGTTCGGCGGTCACAACGTGGCCCTCGCGTTCGGCCGGGTCTGACCCCCGCCCGGTCGCGACGCGGGCTACAGTCGATACACAGCCGACCGATCGTCCCAAAGAACGGACAACGACGTGAACGAGCGTCTGCGAGCGAGCCGACGAAACAGCGCGCGGTTGCGCACGACGATGCCGAGCGAGGCGCGGCCGTGAGTGACGCCTTCTATCTGCCCGATCCGGAGCACCCGGATCGGTTCCTCTCCACCGAGCTCACCCGCGGCCCCTGGTCGCCGGACGCCCAGCACGCGGGGCCGCCCTCCGCGCTGCTCGGTCACGTGATCGAGCGGTGCGAGCCGCGACCAGGGTTTCAGGTCGGGCGCGTCGCGGTCGAAATCCTCGGCCCGGTCCCGCTGGCACCGCTGACGGCGACAGCCCACGTCGCCCGGCCCGGCCGCAGCGTCGAACTGATCGAGGCCACGCTGTCCACCGATCGCGGGCCGGTGATGCGGGCGAATGCCTGGCGGTTCAAGCTTGCCGACCCGGAACTGCCAGTGCCGGAACGCTTCGTGCCCACCGGCGTGCGCCCCGGCCCCGAGCAGGCGTCGGTGCCCGCACAGTTCCCCTCCGCTCAGCCGGTCGGCTTCCACACCGCCATCGAATACCGCTTCGTCAGCGGCTCTTTCGCCGAACCCGGCCCCGCGATCTGCTGGATCAGGCTCAAACACCCGATCGTCGCGGGCACCGATCCGAGCCCGCTGGAACGCACCCTCGCGGCCGCCGATTCCGGCAACGGCGTCAGCGCGGTCCTGGACTGGTCGAAATACCTGTTCATCAATACCGATTTGACGGTCACCCTGCATCGCCAGCCAGCAGGCGAATGGGTCTGCCTCGACGCCGTCACCCATCCCCAACCCCACGGCATAGGAATGGCCGAATCGTCGCTCTACGACGAAAAGGGCCCCTTGGGCCGCAGCACGCAAACCCTATTCCTCGGCGTCCGTTAGCCGAGGCAGACCCCCGGCGGGCGGGAACCGATGAACGGTCGGGTCAACCCTGCGGCGAGGCCGAATCGAGCATTGGCCGAATCATCTTGAAGCCGAGATAGATTCGCGTCCACACGCTTCTACAAGGCGTTATGGTGCCAATCATGGAACCTGGTGCGCTGCTGCGTTCCGCTCGCGAGGCGGCCGGTATCTCGCTGCGCGCGATGGCCGAGCGGACCTACTACAGCAAGGCTTACTTATCGCTGATCGAGACCGGCCAGCGCCCGATACCGACTGGTGTCGCCGCCGCCTACGAAAGGGTGCTTGGCGCGGACTTGGACCGGCTGACGGCGGCGGTGCGAACGCCGGCCAGCGTGGACTCCGCCGCCCTGTCCGACGTGGCGGTGATGTTGGCGGCTACGCGCCGAATCGAGGACGCGGCCGGGGCTGTGACGGTACTTCCTGCGGTGCGCGGCATGTCTGCCATGACCGAAGACTTTGCCCGTGAGGCGCGCACAGCACGGGCCGAAGCGGCGGCCCTCGCGTCCGAGGTCACCCAGTACCGGGGGTGGCTGGAACACGCGATCGGAGCCGACGCCGCCGCCCGGCGCAGCCTCGGCACCGCAGTGAGCTTGGCGAAGGAGTCCCGTGACCCGGACCGGCTTGCGCACAGCTTGGGCTTCCTCGGCTACGTGACTGTGAGTGCGGGGAATTACGGCGAAGTCATCGCCCTGTCGGACGCCGCGCTGGCAGTACGGGACGCGCACCCCACTATCAGGGCCTACGGGCGAATGCGGCGGGCTGAGCTCTTGGCCGCTCGGGGGGAGGCGAGTGAAGCACAACGCGCGCTGGCTATGGCCGACGCAGCGGCGGAAGCGACGGATGGCATCGAACCTCCCCCGTCGATGTATTGGTGGAGCCCTGGATTCGGGGCCGTGCAGCGTGGTGGCGTTCTGGCGCTGATGGGGCACACGACCAAAGCAATCGAGGAGGCGACACACGGCCTGGCCGCGATGCCAGCCGAGCATCTCCGGACTGAATGGCTGGCATCAGCGCAAGTATTTGGCCGCGGCGGCACCCGAATTCGATTTTCTGGGTGAGGAATTCGATGACAGGTCGGCAGAGATCAGTGGCCGGTCCATGTGGGTTCTCGACCCGATCGACGGAACATCCAACTTCATCCATGGACTGCCGCTCTGCGCCGTGTCGCTAGCTCTGGTTCAGGACGGCGAACCGGTGATCGGAGTCATCGGCGCACCATTCCTCGGCCTCGAGTACTACGCTGCCGCCGGTCAGGGCGCGTATGGCAACGACAAGCCGATCAATGCGAGCCGCACCGAAATGCTGAGCCGAGCAATCGTTTCCATCGGCGATTACGCGGTCGGAGCGGAGGCTGAACTCGAGAACAAGCGCCGCATTGCCCTCACCGCCGCGCTGGCGGCGACAGTCGAGCGCGTACGAATGTTCGGGTCGGCCGCCCTCGATCTCGCGTGGGTCGCGGAGGGACGGACCGATGCCTGCGTCATGCTGTCCAATAAGCCCTGGGATACGGCCGCTGGTGTGGTCATCGCACGCGAAGCCGGCGCTATCGTCCTCGACTCCACCTCCCGTCGGCACAGCCTCGACTCCGCTGACACGGTCGCCGCATCCCCTGCCGTCGCCGACGAATTCATGACTTTGATCAACAAATCGATCCGCTGATCAACGGCACAACGAGGACTTGATTTGCCAGACCGGCCATTGGCCGCGCCGGATTTACTCAGGGACGGGTGGAGATCTGCTGGACGGCCCAGCCGTTCCCGTCGGGATCGGTGAAGAAGAAGAAACCGACGTTGTCCAGCGGGTCGGGCATGGGGGTCGGGTTCTCGCCGAGGACCTGGATCTCGGTGACCTCGACGCCGCGGGAGACCAGTTCCTTGTGCGCCCTGAGCAGATCGTTGACGACCAGTTGCAGGCCCTGCTGCGATCCGGGCGTCATGTCCGGCACGGCGCCCGCGCCGATGACGATCGAGCAGCCCGAACCGGGTGGGGTGAGCTGCACGATACGCACGCCGTCGGCGATCTTCGTGTCGTGGTCGACGGCGAAGCCCAGCTTCTCCGCGTAGAACTCCTTGGCTCGGTCGATATCCGACACGGGCACGATCACAACCTCGAGTGTCCAGTTCACAGCGGATCCTTTCGGGGGCGGACAGCGGTATTCGTATCAGTGCAGACCGCCTCACGCGGCGAAATTCATCGGCGCGCTACCGCCGCGTCCAGCGCCAGGCGAACTCGTCGGGTGCGGGAGGTGGGCCGGGCAGGTCACCGTCCGCGCTGAGCCCGGCCACGAGCATGGCGAGCACGCGGCGGCGCAGCTGGACGGTGCGTTCCCGGCTCGGCAGCGCGATGGCTGCGCAGGACTCCAGGATCAGTCCGAGATCCTGCGGGGTGACGTCTGGACGCAGTTTGCCGGTGGCGTGGGCGCGGCGCACGAGCTCCTCGGTCACCGCTCCGGAATGCTGCACGTCGGGCAGGATGGACTCGTCCGGGGTGAAGGTGCCCGCGAGATGCACGGTGAGCGAGTGCACGTCCGCGTCGACCACCCGCTCCAGGAAGCCGACCAGGCCGCGCCAGCCGTCCGAATCCTCCAGCGCCGCATCGGCTTCCGCGTTGTAGCGGCGGAGGCCGTCGTAACAGAGCGTGCGTAGCAGCGCCTCCTTGCTCGGGTAGCGCCGGTACAGCGCGCTGATCCCGACGCCCGCGCGTTCCGCGACGGCGGAGATCGGGGCCGAGGCGTCGGCGAGGAACACCGCACGGGCGGCCTCCAAGATCAAGCCGTCGTTGCGGGCTGCCTGCGCCTTGCGGCCGGGCAGACCCTTCTGAGCTGGGGCATCGGATGTCTTCGGCATGAATCCAGGATAGCACTTGAAACGGAATGATCCGTTCTGATACCGTTCAAACAGAACGAAGCATTCCGTTTCACTGAGGAGCAGGACATGACCGCGATCACCCCCTTCCGCATCGACGTCGACCAGGCCGACCTGGACGACCTGCGCGACCGGTTGGCCCGCACCCGCTGGGCCGAGCAGATCCCCGGATCGGGCGACACCTACGGGGTGAGCGTCGAGCGCGTCCGCCACTTGGTCGACTACTGGCGCGACGGGTTCGACTGGCGCGCGGTCGAGGCGTCGCTGAACGCCTACCCGCAGTTCACCACCGAGATCGATGGCCAGAACATCCACTTCCTGCACGTGACAGCCGAGCAGGACAACGCCTTTCCGCTGGTCCTCACGCACGGCTGGCCGGGCACCTTCGTCGAGTTCGTCGGCCTGATCGAGCCGCTCACCGCAGCCGGATTCGATCTTGTGATCCCGTCCGTGCCGGGGTATGGATTCTCCGGCCCCACCACGGAGGCGGGCTGGAACGACACCCGGATCGCTCGCGCGTGGGCGGAGCTGATGCGACGACTGGGCTACACCCGCTACGGTGCGGTGGGCAACGACGGCGGCGCCTCGATCTCGCCGGAACTCGGCCGGGTGGCGCCGGACAACGTGGTGGGCGTGCACGTCGCGCAGGTGTACTCGTTCCCGTCCGGCGATCCGGCCGAGCTGGCCGACCTCACCGAGGACGAGCAGCAGGCGCTGGCCACCCTGGACTGGTTCGTCAAGAACAAGATGGGCTTCAACGTCCTGCAATCCCAGCAGCCGCAGACGCTGGCGCACGCGATCATGGACTCGCCCGCCGGACTGGTCGGCTGGAACGGCCAGCTGCTCGGCCCGGACCTGGACGACGATTTCGTGCTCACCAACATCGCGATCCACTGGCTGACCGGCACCGCGGGTTCGGCGATCCGGCACTACTTCGAGAAGGACAAGGGCGAGCGTCCCACCACACCCACCACGGTGCCGCTCGCGCTCTCGGGCTCCACCGGCGATTTCCACGGCATCCGGCGCTTCGCCGAGCGCGACCACAACATCGTGTCGTGGCGGACGCACGACGTGTTCACCCACTACCTGCACCATGTGGCGCCCGCGCTCATGGCGCAGGAGATCACGGAGTTCTTCGCGAAGTACCGCTGACCATTCGTCCCGAGGCCGCGGCCTGCATCCGATCGGATGCAGGCCATGCGCATGCGTCCAACGCTCGAGACAGTCTCTTATGTCATCGAGACTCACGGCCATGGTTCGTCTCGTCTCCCGCTGATGTACTGGATTCAGCAACAGCACAACAGCTTTCGAACAAGGAGATGGACACCATGAAAATCGCGGTCTTCGGAGCCACCAGCACCGTCGGACGTCTCGTCGTCGAGCGGGCCTTGCAGGAGGGTCACGAGGTCACGGCGTTCACCCGCAACGCGGCGAGCGTGGGGCAGCGGCACGTACGGCTGCGCGTGGTGGAAGGCGACGTGCTGGATACGAACTCGGTGCAGCGTGCGGTGGAGGGCCAGGATGCCGTGCTGATCTCGCTCGGCAACGGCCGCAAGGGCGTCGTGCGGGCGGGCGGCACCAAAGCGATCATCGAGGCGATGAACCGCACCGGCGTCAAACGGCTGATCTGCCAGACCACCCTCGGCGTCGGCGACAGCAAGGGCAACTTGAACTTCCTGTGGAAGTACGTGCTGTTCGGGCTGCTGCTGCGTCCGGCCTACGCCGACCATGTCCTGCAGGAGGAATACGTCCGGGCCAGCGACCTGGACTGGACCATCGTGCGGCCGAGCGCCTTCACCGATGGACCGCGCACCGGCAGCTACCGGCGCGGGTTCCCGGCAGACGAGCGTGGTCTCACCCTGAAGATCGCCCGCGCCGACATCGCGGACTTCATGATCGAGCAACTGACCGACACGACCTACCTCCATCAGGCGCCCGGCATCTCCAACTGAGAACCGGCGCGCCCTGCGCGACCACGGAGAGGCCGCTCATACTGGAAAGGACGAAGCGGCCCACGCCCCCGAATCCGGGACGTGGGCCGCACTCGGGCAATGCCTTTCAGGCGTGCTCGTGCAGTTCGCCCCAAGCCGGGAACGGGTCGGGGTACTCGGCCCACGCGCCCGGACCCTCGGCGAACTCCGCGTCGGTGAGCAAGGCCGCGTCCAGCAGTGCGCGGACCCCGTCGCAATCCAGCTTTATACCGATGAAGACGATCTCCTGCCCCGGCGGCACCTCCAACGACGACCACCACGCGGCGGGTTCGAAGACCAGGTTCGGCCCGGCCTGCGACCAGACCGCGGCCAGCGTCGACCGGCTCGCGATCCAGCAGAACCCCTTGCTGCGCAGCAGACCGCGCAGCTGGTCCAACGCTTCGGACAAGCGCAGCGGATGGAACGGCCGGTCGGCGGTGTAGGTGAGGCTGCGAATGCCGTACTCCTCGGTCTCGGGCGTGTGCCCACCGGCGAGTTCGTCCGCCCATCCCTCGGCCTCGGCCGCGACCAACGGGTTGTAGCGGCCGGTGTCCAGCACCTCCGCCAAATCCACAACGCCGTTGCTGGTGCGCAGCACCCGGGCGCGCGGATTGAGCCTGCGCACCGTCGCTTCCACCGCGCCCGCCGCCGCGGCGCCGACCAGGTCGGTCTTGTTGACCAGCAGGACGTCGGCGAATTCCACCTGGTCCACCAAGAGATCGGCGATGGTGCGGGCGTCACCGTCGCCCGCTTGCAGGTTTCGCTCGGCCAGCGCCTGCCCGCGCGCCACTTCGGCGAGGAAGGTCGAAGCGTCGACCACGGTCACCATGGTGTCCAGCCGCGCGATGTCGCCGAGCCGGAATCCGTCTTCGAATTCCCAGTCGAAGGTCGCGGCCACCGGCATCGGTTCGGAGATACCGGTCGACTCGATCACCAGCTGGTCGAACCGCCCCTCGCGGGCGAGCCTGGCGACGGCCTCGATCAGGTCCTCGCGCAGCGTGCAGCAGATGCAGCCGTTGGTCAGCTCGACGAGTTTCTCCTCGGTGCGGTCCAGGTGGCCCTGTCCCGCGACCAGCGCGGCGTCGATGTTCACCTCGCTCATGTCGTTGACGATGACCGCCACCCGACGGCCCTCCCGGTTGGCGAGGATGTGGTTGAGCAGCGTCGTCTTGCCCGCACCGAGGAAGCCGGACAGCACGGTGACGGGAAGCAGATCGGAGTCCATGGCGTAAATGATAACGATTTTCATTTGCTGTCGACGTTCGGGTTCCGGTTGCCGGTGGCGACGCGGCCGGACCGCCGTAGGGTTTGACTCGTGAAACTGCTGCCATTGCCCGCCGAGGGGCAGACCCCCGTCCGGGCGCTCACCATTGCCGGTACCGATTCCGGCGGAGGCGCCGGAATCCAGGCCGATACCCGCACCATGGCGCTGTGCGGAGTGCACGCGCTGGTGGCGGTGGCGGCGGTGACCGTGCAGAACTCGGTGGGCGTCAGCGGCTTCCACGAGATCCCGCCGCAAGTCGTGGCCGATCAGGTGCGCGCGGTCGTCGGTGACATCGGCGTCGGCGCGGCCAAGACCGGCATGCTGGCCTCCACCGCGATCATCGAGGCGGTCGCGGCCGTATGCCAGGAGGTCGGTATCGGCCGCGACGGCCACATTCCGCTGGTCGTCGATCCGGTCGCCGCCTCGATGCACGGCGACCCTCTGCTGCACATCGAGGCGCTGGACGCCCTGCGCAACACCCTGATTCCGCTCGCGACCGTGATCACGCCGAACCTCGACGAGGTCAGGCTGCTCACGGGTATCGAAGTCGACGACGAGGATTCGGCGCGGCGCGCGGCGGAGGCGTTGCACAAGCTCGGGCCACGATGGGCGATCGTCAAGGGCGGGCACCTGCGCTCCTCCGAATCCAGCACCGACCTGCTGTTCGACGGCAAGCAGTTCCTCGAGTTCACCGCGCCGCGCATCGCGACGGGCAACGACCACGGCGGCGGCGACACGCTGGCCGCCGCGATCGCCTGCGCGCTGGCGCACGGCTATCCGGTTCCCGACGCGGTGGAGTTCGCCAAGGAATGGACCTACCGCTGCCTGGCCGCGTCCTACGATCTGGGCGCGGGCCACGGGCCGGTATCGCCGCTGTGGCGGCTGCACGAAAACTGACCGGGCAACCACTCAGCGAGACGGCGACTTCCGGCAGCACCGCACGGCGCGGCACCATTTCTTGTCGGTGGGCGCTGCGATACTGAGGTCGTCGCAAACACAGGTGGCTTCAATGGTGAAGGCAATCAGAACAACGGCGTTCGGTGTGTATGCGACAACCGGCCTCGGCGTCCGCCCGGGCGGCGCCACGGTCACCTACGGGAAACGGCAAGGTGCAGAGGACGGTCGGCATCGATGACGATGCCGTTCAGCCGTGCGTTCGCCGCCACCAGCGCGGAGATGATCTCGGCGAGGTAGGCGACGAACTGCTCGATCGGCATGGTCGGTGTCTCCAGCCGGTTCGCGCCGAGCCACCAGTCGGTGGCCGAGGCCACCGCACCGAAAATCGAATAGATGACCAGTTCCGCGCTCGCGATCGGCACCGACTCGTCGCCCGATGCCCCCGCGAACAGCTCGGCGGCGCGCTTCGCCGACTGCCTGGCCGATTGCAACGCACGGCCGGAGTCGTCGGATCGTTGCGTGAAGTGGCCGTGCAGGATGAACCGGAAGACGTTCGGGTGCTGTGACACCACCAGCACATATTCCGACGTTCCGCGGCGGACGAGTTCGCCGGCCGAATCGTTGGTCAGGTCGAAACTTGCCGTGATTCGTTCCCACAGTATGTCGCGGACCCGGTCGACTATCGCGTTGTAGAGGTCGGCCTTGTCCTCGAAATGGCGATACAGCTTCGGCTTCGCCGCGCCGGCCTCCTTGGCGATATCGCCCATGCTGACTTCGGGGCCGAACTTATCCAGCGCACGGAATGCCGCGTCGACGAACTCCTCGCGGACCTTCAGACGATGCTCCCGCCATCGCTCGGTGCGAGCGTCGACACGCTTTCGCGGCACCTCGTCTGTTCTCGGGCCGCTACGCATCACGAATCCGGATGCTACCCGCTACCACCGGTTCCTATACGCGGCCGTCGGCCGGTGTAGCCGGCCTCGCTCAGCGCTTCCTGGGGTCGGCGCCGCTATCGTCCGCGGCCTTCGCCTTCTTCTCCGCTCGCTTTTCCTTGATGGATTTCCCGGACTTCTTGGACATCGAACTGCGCGGAGATTTGTCGGACAATCGTGGTCCTTTGCTCGGAGAACCTGAGTGGTCCCGCTGTCGTCGACCGTACGCTATGTCGGCCTGCCAGAGGCGCATCACCACCGCGCTCCACCCCCAGCAACCTCACAGCTCGGCCCCAGGTCGGCGCCAGCGTCGGCGTCGAGTGTGGTGCGCATGACCGAGACTGTGACCGTCGCGGCGACGGAACGAACCGAGACCACGGGGTCGCCCGTGCTGGACGTGGTGATACCCGTCTACAACGAAGAGACCGACCTGGGCGTGTGCGTGCGCAGGTTGCACGCCTACCTGCGCGACGGGTTCCCGTTCCCGGCGCGCATCACGATCGCCGACAACGCGAGCACCGACGACACGCTCCAGGTCGCACAGTTGCTCGCCGAGGATCTGTCCGACGTGCGCGTAGTGCACTTGGCCGCCAAAGGTCGCGGCAGGGCGCTGCGGGCGGTCTGGGAACGCTCCGACGCGCAGGTGGTCGCCTATATGGACGTCGACCTGTCCACGGACCTGAACGCGCTGCTTCCCCTGGTCGCACCGCTGATCACCGGCCATTCCGACCTGGCCATCGGCACCCGGCTCGACTCCGCCTCCCGCGTGGTGCGCGGGCCGAAGCGTGAGATCATCTCGCGCTGCTACAACCTGCTGCTGAAAGCCTCGCTGCGAGCGCACTTCTCGGATGCACAGTGCGGATTCAAGGCGATGCGCGCCGACGTGGCGCGGCGCCTGCTGCCGCTGGTCCGCGACGGGGAGTGGTTCTTCGACACCGAGTTGCTGGTGCTCGCCGAACGGGTCGGGCTGCGCATCCATGAGGTGCCGGTGGACTGGATCGACGACCCGGACAGCCGGGTCGACATCATCGACACCGCGCGCAAAGATCTGCGCGGCATCTGGCGGCTCGGACGGGCACTGGCCACCGGCGCGCTGCCACTGGAGGAACTGCGCCGGGCGGTGGGCCGGGAACCACTGGTGCCGGGCGTGCCGCTGGGCATGGTGGGACAGCTGGTGCGGTTCGCGATCGTCGGCGTGCTGAGCACGCTGGCCTATCTGTTGCTGTATGCCGTGCTGCAACCGGTCACCGGTGCGCAGGTGGCGAACTTCGCGGCGCTGCTGATCACGGCGGTGGCGAACACCGCGGCCAACCGGGCGTTCACCTTCGGGGTGCGCGGCTCGACCGGGGTCGTCGCGCAGCAATTCCAAGGTCTGGCGATTTTCGGGATCGGGTTGGCGCTCACCAGTGGGTCGCTGTTCGCGCTGCATCAGTGGGCGCCGGGCGCCGCGGTGCCTCTGGAGCTCTCCGTGCTGGTACTGGCCAATCTCGTGGCGACGCTGTTGCGGTTCGTCGGTCTGCGATGGGTGTTCCGCAATAGTGCGGGCGCGGCCGAACAACGCCCCGCCTCCCCTGTGCTCGCCGAATCGCCTCGGACGACTCCCCGACGGCTCGCCGCCGAGCCTGCTCGCATCACGCTCGACCGTAAAGGAGACCACCTGTGACGGCGACACCTACGGCACCGCCGATCGCGGCCGAACCGCGGCCGAAGTCCGAACTCCGCTGGGAGTACCCGGCGCTGGCGGTACTGCTGATCGGCACGACAGTGGCGTATCTGTGCAATCTGAGCGCGAACGGGTGGGCGAACTCGTTCTATTCCGCTGCGGTGCAAGCAGGTTCGGTGTCGTGGAAGGCGTTCTTCTTCGGATCGTCCGACGCGGCGAACTCGATCACCGTGGACAAACCGCCCGCCGCTCTGTGGCTGATGGCACTGTTTGTGCGTGCGTTCGGGCTGAACAGCTGGAGCATCCTGGTGCCGGAGGTACTGCTCGGCGTGGCCACCGTCGCGCTGGTGTGGGCTACGGTGCGCAGGCCGTTCGGACCCGCCGCCGGATTGATCGCGGGATCGGCCCTGGCGGTGACCCCCGTCGCGGCGCTGATGTTCCGGTTCAACAATCCCGAGGCGCTGCTGGTGTTCTTGATGGTCGCCGCGGCTTGGGCGATGACGCGCGCGGTGGCGGACGGGCGCTGGCGCTGGCTCGTGCTGACCGGCGCGCTGATCGGATTCGGCTTCCTCACCAAGCAATTGCAGGTGCTGCTGGTAGTGCCCGCATTGGCACTGACCTACCTGATCGCGGGTCCGCCGAAGCTCGGTAAACGCATCGTGCAACTCTTCGCGGCGGGCGCCGCGATGGTGCTGGCCGCCGGTTGGTGGCTGCTGGCGGTGGAATTGTGGCCCGCCTCGTCGCGTCCGTGGATCGGCGGCTCGCACGAGAACTCGATCCTGGAGCTGACCCTCGGCTACAACGGGCTGGGACGGCTCAACGGCAACGAACGCGGCAGCGTCGGACCCGGCGGCGAACTTCCAGCGGGCGGCAACGGCATGTGGGGCAATACCGGCATCACGCGGCTGTTCGAACCCGCCCAGGGCGGCCAGATCGCGTGGCTGATACCCGCGGCCCTTGTCGCGCTTGTTGTGGGAATCATCTTGCGCGGCAGGAAGGTCCGGACCGATCACCAGCGCGCGTCGCTGATCCTCTGGGGCGGATGGCTGCTGGTGACCGGACTGGTGTTCAGCTTCATGGCAGGGATCTTCCACCAGTACTACACCGTGGCGTTGGCCCCGGCGGTCGCCGCGCTGGTCGGCGCGGGTGCGGTGCTGCTGTGGCGGGAGCGCGGTCGGCTGGGGGTACGGCTGGCGTCGGCGCTCGCGGTGGGTCTCACCACGGCGACCGCGTGGATGCTGTTGTCCCGCAGTGCCGAATGGCAGCCGTGGCTGCGCTGGACCGTGCTGGGCGTCGGCGTACTCGCGACGCTCGCCGTCGCCTTCCCCGCGCCGCGGAAGCTGGCCGTGGTCTCGGCGCTGGCGGTGGCGTTCACCGGCTTGGCCGGGCCGGTGGCCTATACGGTCGACACGATCGCCACCCCGCACGCCGGTTCGATCCCCTCAGCTGGGCCGAACGTCGCCATGCACGGCAATCGACCTCCGTGGGGCGAGGGGATGAACGGTATGGACGGTGGACCGCAGGTCGGGCTGATAACGGATGGCCACGCCGGTGCCGGGCCAGCGCCGGATGGGCCGGCGCCCGGGTCCGCACCGATGCCTGGAACGGGTCCGCGGGACGCGATACCCGGCGGGATTTCGCTGCCGGGCAATCAAATGCCGGGCACAGGGCCGCAAGCAGTGCCGGGTAATCGGACGCCCAGCACCGGACCGAACCAAGGCCGCGCGACCGGAGACGGTGGTCCAGGCCCCAATGGCGGCGGAATGGGCGGGCTCCTCGGGGCCGGTGAGCCGAGCGCGCAGGTCGTGTCCCTGCTCGAACAGAACGGCGGCGACTACACGTGGGTAGCCGCAGCCATCGGATCGAACAGCGCCGCGGGCTTGCAACTGGCCACCGAACTCCCCGTGATGCCGATCGGCGGCTTCAACGGCAGCGACCCGTCACCCACGCTGGAGCAGTTCAAGCAGTATGTCGCCGAAGGAAAGATCCACTATTTCATCGGCGGCGGCCGCGGCGGTCCCGGTTCCTCCAGTTCTTCGCCCAGCGCGCAGATCGCGCAGTGGGTCCAGGACAACTTCACCGCTATGCAGGTGGACGGCGTCACGCTGTACGACTTGACCGCCACCCGCTGAAACCATGCGATGCGGCCCCACCGCCCTGCACACCCGGGGCCGCATCGCTTCCAGCGCGGCCGCGTCGTGCGCAGGATTGCGTCGTGCACGCCGCGCCGTCGATCGGCGCGTCGCCGAGCGCACCAGTGACCTTTCGGCTACGCACCACTTAGAACACACTATGTGCCGAACCATTGGCTCCAGCCTCCCTGTGGACTAAACCACTTAGCCAAGGAGGTGCGCGGTGGCGAACGTTCGCCAGTGTGACCTGGCCGCGAAACAAGGCCATTCGTTACCACGGTGGGTCATTCGGCGGCAGGCTCTTGGCACCCGGCAAAACGCCAGCGATGATGTTCGGTACGTGACGGCTTCGGGTCGGGAGCCGGGGCCCCGGCCACCATCAGGTCACGCGTACACCGCGAACACTCAGGGAAACAGTTGAATGCTTTCACGAAGCTGGCCGTGACGGTGGTCAGCGCACTCGTCGCAACCGCGCTCGCCGTGGGATTCGCCTCCACCGCGTCGGCGGCGCCGGTAGACAACGCCGCACCGATAGCGGCGGCGACCAGCGAACCTCCGCAGGTGACCTACATCAAGGCGTGCCTGCCGCCCGGTGACACGATCGAACTCCGCACCGGAATCGGCGCGGCGGTCGGAGCCATGATCGGAGCGCTCGTCGGGCTGCCGGTCTTCTTCGTCGGCGCGATCCCCGGCGCGATCATCGTCGGACTCATCGGTGCCGCCATCGGCGCCTCGTCCTACGCCATCGATTCCGGGCGGCTCGAGCAGCAGGGATTGTGCTGATCAGCTGATCGGTTGGACCGGCCTCGCTACCGCCGCGCCGGCGGGAGCGGGGCCGTTGCCATCTTCTGCCCAATAGGTAGCCGACAGCCGCTCGGTCGGCGTCCATCGCGGGGGCCTTATCGCGCCGTGCTAACGAGGTGGCGGGGATTCGAGAAGGCGGCGAACGGCCTCGGTGAGGGCGATATTCCTGCCGTACATCTCCGCGATCATCCGTTGCTGCTCGTGCAGCCTCTCTTGGGATTTCGAGTAATAGGAGGCGAACACAGACGCGGTGACGATGTTGAGCGTCAGAAGCACCGCGCCCGCGATCAGCAGGCGGACGCCGAATCGGCGTCGCTCTCCTTCCAAGAGATGTCGGTGTCGGCCACCACCTCATCTCTCACCGTGAAAGCCGGTGGGCCATCGGTGATCGCGGTGATGGTGTACCTGCGGTTCCTGCGCAGCAGAACAGGTGCGAGCTCTAGGCCGGAGGAGGTGATGGAGATGGGCAGCCGGGTGCCGCCCTCGTCCGGAATCAGCGCGACCACCGGAGTGCTCACGTCGATCGGCAACGATGTACCGAGAACGAAGTCATCCGGACGCACGTCTTTCTGGCCGCGATTGACGAACGTCGCGACCACGAGATTGGGGTCACCGATCACCGCTCCGCCATAGGAGACCCGCAGCGCCTGAGGTCCCGGTACCCCCGAGATCATGCGCCGGGAATCGAAATCGAACCGCACGACATTGCGGCGGCGATTGGCCAAGAAGTAGTAGAACCCGGCGAGGACGCCAACGACCGTCCCAGTGCCACCACCGGAACCCACACCATGAGTGCAGTGTCCCTGCTCGGACCGCCAACCGGAAGACGCTGCGGTGCAGCAATACCCGTCGAACGGCGATGGTCTCAGCGCGGCGCGTGCAAGGCGGCGTGCAGCGTGGCCGCCCACTGGTGCACGATTTGTTTGCGGCGGGCCGAGTCGTCGGTGAGGACGTCGGCCAATCCGAGGCCGCGGGCCATGTCCAGGGTCGCCTGGACCAGGTGATGGGCAACCGGGTCGGAGTCGTCCACGCCGAGGGCCGCGACGGCGCGGCGGTGTGACGCGCGACCGAAGCGGGCCTCCAGCGGGACGATGCGTTCGCGCAGCGCCGGATCGGCGGCGGCGTGCGTCCACACCTGCAAGGCCGCCTTGAACAGTGGACTGGTGTAGGACTCGACCAGCCCCGCCACCACCGCCTCGGTGCGGGCGGGGCCGTCGCCCAGCCCCGCCAGCGTCGCCGCTTCCTGCACGGCCTGCCCGCTGCGCGTGTCGAACATGTACTCCAGCGCGGCGGTGATCAGATCCTCCCTGGTCGGGAAATGATGCTGGGCCGCGCCACGGGACACCCCGGCGCGCTCGGCGACCACGGAGACCGTCGCGGCCGCCCAGCCCATTTCGGCCAGACAGTCGATGGTCGCCTCGAGCAGGCGCTGCCGGGTGGCTCGGCTGCGGTCCTGCTTCGGTTCGTGAGGTGTCGCCATGGTGGCTATTCTGCCCAGCTCGGCGGGCGACGCTGCAAAAAGGCCAGCATGCCCTCGTGCACTTCAGGGGTGCCGAAGAAGCTCGCCGAACGCTGCGCGAGTTCTTCGGCGGAGGAGTCGAACTGAGCGAGGATGTCCGCGTTGACCAGCCGCTTGGCCTCGGCGAGCCCCTGCGGCGACCCCTTGCGCACCTCCCCGCACAGCCGCGCCACCTCGGCCGCCGGGTCCTCGGCGGTGACCGTGACCAAACCGATCTCCTGAGCTACGGCCGCCCCGAACTTCTCGCCGGTCAGGTAGTACCGGCTGGCCGCGCGCGGGCTGAGCCTCGGCAGCAGGGTCAGCGAGATCATGAACGGCGCCAATCCGATCCGCACCTCGGTGAGCGCGAAGCTGCTGCCCGGCCCGGCCACGACGATGTCGCAGGCGGCCACGATGCCCATGCCACCGGCACGGACGTTGCCGTCGATCCGGGCGATCACCGGCTTCGGCGTCTCCACCAGCCTGCGCAGCACGTCGATCATCACCCGGGTGCGCTCGTCGGCGGCCACGGCCGGATCGGCGTCGCTCGCCTCACTGAGATCCGCGCCCGCGCAGAAGGTGTTGCCGGTGTGCGCGAGCACGATGACGCGCACCTTGTCGTCGGCCGCCGCATCGTCCACGCCGCGCAGCAGCTCGGCGACCAGCCTGGACGACAGCGCATTGCGGTTGTGCGGCGAGTCCAGCGTGAGCGTCGCCACACCACCGCTCACCTCGTAGCGGACGAACGGCCCCGTCTCGGTCATGCGCGTCCTCTCAGTACGACTTCGGCAGGCCCAGCGAGTGCTGGGCGACGAAGTTCAGCACCATCTCCCGGCTGACCGGCGCGATGCGGCCGATCCGCGCGGCGGCCAGCATGGCGGCCAGCCCCACGTCCCTGGTCAGGCCGGAGCCGCCGTGCGTCTGGATGGCCTGGTCGAGCGCCTTGATGCTGACCTCCGCCGCCGCGTATTTCGCCATGTTGGCGGCCTCGGCGGCGCCCATCTCGTCACCGGCGTCGTAGAGGGTCGCGGCCTTCTGCATCATCAGCTTGGCCAGTTCCAGTTCGACCTTCACCTGCGCGAGCGGATGCGAAATGCCTTGGTGGGCGCCGATCGGCGTCTTCCACACCGTGCGCTCCCTGGCGTATTCCACGGCGCGGTCGATGGCGTAGCGGCCGAGGCCGATGGCCATGGCCGCGCCCATGATGCGCTCCGGGTTCAGGCCGGCGAACAGCTGCATCAGTGCCGCGTCCTCCTTGCCGACCAGCGCGGTCGAGGGCAGCCGGACGTCGTCGAGGAACAGGCTGTACTGGTGGTCGGGCTCGATGATGTCCATCTCCTGCGCCGTCTTGGTGAAGCCTTCGGCGTCGGTCGGCACGATGAACAGGGCAGGCTTGAGCTTGCCGCTCTTGTGGTCCGCGGTGCGGGACACGATCAGCACCGCCTCGGCTTGGTCCACGCCCGAGATGAAGATCTTGCGGCCGTTGAGGATCCAGTCGTCGCCGTCGCGGCGGGCGGTGGTGGTGATCTGGTGGGAGTTGGAGCCCGCGTCCGGCTCGGTGATGCCGAAGACCATCTTGCCGGAGCCGTCGGCGAGCTTGGGCAGCCATTCCTGCTTCTGCTCGTCGGTGCCGTACCTGGTGATGATGGTGCCGCAGATGGCCGGGGAGACGACCATGAGCAGCAGGCCGGCGCCCTGCGCGGACAGCTCCTCCATCACCAGCGACAGCTCGTACATGCCCGCGCCGCCGCCACCGTATTCCTCCGGCAGGTTCACCCCGAGAAACCCGAGTTTGCCCGCCTCTTCCCACAATTCGTCGAGCGGCTCGTTCTTCCGCGCCTTCGGCAGCACGTAGTCGCGGTAGTTGTACTTCGCGGCCAGCGCGGCGACGGCGGCCCGCAGCGCCTTCTGCTCGTCGGTTTCGATGAAACTCATCAGTTCTCCTGTACTTCGTTGGTCTCGTCGTTCGAGGCGGGTTCGACGACCGCGAGCACGGCGCCGACGTCGACCTGCTGGCCGACGGTGACGTTGACGGCGCTGAGGACGCCCGCGGTGGGCGCGGCGATGGTGTGCTCCATCTTCATCGCTTCCAGCCACAGGATCGGCTGACCCTGTTCGACGTGGCTGCCGAGTTCGGCCCCGAGCCGGATCACGCTGCCCGGCATGGGGGCCAGCAGCGAGCCGGTGGCCACCTGGTCGGCCGGATCGCTGAACCGGGGCAGCCTGCGCAGGGCCACCGGGCCGAGCGGCGAGTCGACGTAGACCTGGTCGCCGTAGCGCGCGACCTCGAACTGCCTGCGCACCGGACCGCGCTCACCCGGAACCGACAGCACGACGTGATCCGGTGCCGATTCGACGAGGCCCAGCCCGTCGTGACCGTCCACCGTGAGACCGGTCCGGCCGAACCGGTAGCCCACCTCATGCGTCCCGGTGGTACGGCTCTCGTAGGACTTGCGCTGCGACTGCGCCGGCAGGTTCCGCCATCCGCTGGGCAGCCCACCGCCCACCCGCGCGCCGGCGCGGTTCGCCGCGGCATCGGCGAGTGCGGCGGCCACGATCGACAACGACTCGTCGGATTCCGACATCAGCGGCGCGGCGAGGGCAACCAAGCCGTGCGTCTCGAAGAACGCGGTGTCGGTGTCACCGGCCAAGAACGCCGGATGACGCAGCACCCGTACCAGCAAGTCTCGGTTGGTGACCAGACCGTGGATTTTCGCCCGGTGCAGTGCTACGGCCAGCAATCGCGCTGCCGCACTTCGATTTTCAGCGTACGAGATGACCTTCGCCAGCATCGGGTCGTAGTGCACGCCGACCATCGAACCGTTCACCACGCCCGTGTCGAGGCGCACGCCGGGGCGGTCGAGCAGATCGAATTCGGCGCGCACCGAAGGAATCTCGATCCGGTGCACCGTTCCGCTCTGCGGCTGCCAGTCGTGCGCGGGATCCTCGGCATAGAGCCGGACCTCGATCGAATGCCCGTGCATCGCGGGCGGTTCGGCGGCCAAGGCGCCACCAGCGGCGATATCCAGTTGCAACCGGACCAGATCCAGTCCGGTGGTGCATTCGGTGACCGGGTGCTCCACTTGCAGCCGGGTGTTCATCTCCAGGAAGAAGAACTCGCCCTGCTCGTCGGCGAGGAACTCGACGGTGCCCGCGCCGGTGTAGCCGATCGCGCCCGCCGCCAGACGGGCCGCATCGAACAGCCGCGCCCGCATGCCCTCGGTGCG
This sequence comes from Nocardia sp. Marseille-Q1738, assembly GCF_965283145.1. Classification (NCBI taxonomy): domain Bacteria; kingdom Bacillati; phylum Actinomycetota; class Actinomycetes; order Mycobacteriales; family Nocardiaceae; genus Nocardia; species Nocardia sp. Marseille-Q1738. Next base: position 994,139 of record NZ_CBDIMS010000002.1, read on the forward strand.
CTCCACCAGCGGCGAGGGCGCCTCCTCGATCACCTTCTGGTGGCGGCGCTGGATGGAGCACTCGCGCTCGCCCACCGCCCAGATCGTGCCGTAGGCGTCGGCCATGACCTGTACCTCGATGTGCCGGCCGGTCTCCAGGTAACGCTCGCAGAACACCGTCGGATCGCCGAACGCGGATTCCGCTTCCCGGCGGGCCGCGTCGATCTGCGGCGCCAAGTCGGCGAGCTCGCGCACCACCCGCATGCCCCGGCCGCCGCCGCCCGCGGACGCCTTGATCAGCACCGGCAGATGCTCCTCGGTGACCTCGGCCGGGTCCAGCTCGGCGAGCACGGGGACACCGGCGGCGTCCATCATCTTCTTCGCGGCGACCTTCGAGCCCATCTGCTCGATCGCCTCGACGGGCGGACCGATCCAGACCAGCCCGGCGTCGAGCACCGCTTTGGCGAATTCGGCGTTCTCGGAAAGGAATCCGTATCCGGGGTGGATGGCGTCGGCGCCGGTGGCGAGCGCGGCCTCGATGATCAGCTCACCGCGCAGGTAAGTCTCCGCGGGGGAATTGCCGGGCAGGCGCACGGCGGCGTCCGCCTCGGTGACGTGCGGCGCGGCGGCATCCGCGTCCGAGTACACCGCGACGGTGCCCAAGCCCATGCGGCGGCAGGTGGCGAAGACCCGGCGCGCGATTTCGCCGCGGTTGGCGACGAGGACGTTCGTGACCGGCGGAGCGATGGAAGAATTGGACACGGCGCGCCTCACATTCGGAAGACGCCGAAGCCTTCGGCGCCCTTGATCGGGGCATTGTGAATGGCCGACAAGGACATTCCCAATACCGTGCGGGTATCACGCGGGTCGATGACGCCGTCGTCGTAGAGCCGCCCGGACATGAACATCGCCAGCGACTCGGCCTCGATCTGCGCCTCCACCATGGCACGCATCCCGGCGTCGGCCTCCTCGTCGAACGGCAACCCCTTCGCCTCGGCGGCAGCGCGGCTGACGATCGAGATGACGCCCGCCAGCTGCGCCCCGCCCATGACCGCGGATTTCGCACTGGGCCAAGCGAAGACGAAACGCGGGTCGTAGGCCCGGCCGCACATGCCGTAGTGGCCCGCGCCGTAGGACGCGCCCATCAGCACCGAGATGTGCGGCACCTTCGAGTTGGACACCGCGTTGATCATCATCGCGCCGTGCTTGATGATGCCCTTCTGCTCGTACTCCTTGCCGACCATGTAGCCGGTGGTGTTGTGCAGGAAGAGCAGCGGGGTGTCGGTCTTGTTGGCCAGCTGGATGAACTGGGTGGCCTTCTGCGACTCCTCGGAGAACAGCACGCCGCGCGCGTTCGCCAGGATGCCGATCGGGTACCCGTGCAGCTCGGCCCAACCGGTGACCAGGCTGCTGCCGTAGAGCGGTTTGAACTCGTCGAAATCCGAGCCGTCCACGATGCGCGCGATCACCTCGCGCGGGTCGAACGGTATCTTCAGGTCCGACGGCACGATGCCGAGCAGGTCCTCGGGGTCGTACAGCGGCTCGATCACCTCGGCCCGCGGCGCGGGACCCCGCTTGCGCCAGTTCAGCCGCTTGACGATGGAACGGCCGATGCGGATCGCGTCCTGCTCGTCCACCGCGTAGTAGTCGGCGAGGCCGGAGATCCGCGCGTGCATGTCGGCGCCGCCGAGGGATTCGTCGTCGGACTCCTCACCGGTGGCCATCTTGACCAGCGGCGGTCCGCCTAGGAACACCTTGGAGCGTTCCTTGATCATCACCACGTGATCGGACATGCCGGGGATGTAGGCGCCGCCCGCGGTGGAGTTGCCGAACACCAGCGCGATGGTCGGAATGCCCGCCGCCGACGCCTGGGTGAGATCGCGGAACATCCGCCCACCCGGGACGAAGACCTCTTTCTGCGTGGGCAGATCCGCGCCGCCGGATTCCACCAGCGAGATCACCGGGAGCCGGTTCTCCCGCACGATGTCGTTGATGCGCAGGGTCTTGCGCAGGGTCCACGGGTTCGAGGTGCCGCCGCGCACAGTCGGGTCCGGCGCGACGATCATGCACTCGACGCCCTCCACGACCCCGATGCCCGCGATGGTGCTCGCGCCGACGTGGAATTCGCTGCCCCAGCCCGCCAGCGGGCACAGCTCCAGGAACGGCGAGTCCTCGTCGACGAGCAGTTCGATGCGCTCGCGGGCGGTCAGCTTGCCGCGCTTGCGGTGCCGGGCCAGCTTGTCCGGCCCGCCGCCCGCGATGGCTTTGGCGAACTCGGCCTCGACCTCGACGAGCTTGGCGCTCATGGCTTCCGCAGCCGCGGCGTACTCGGGCGACCCGGTATCCAGGGTGCTTCGCAAGATGGTCATGACTGGTACCCCAATCGCTTCGCCGCCAGTCCGGTCAGGATTTCCGTCGTTCCGCCGCCGATCCCGAGGATGCGCATGTCCCGGTACTGGCGCTCGATCTCGGATTCGCGCATGTAGCCGAGGCCGCCGAAGAGCTGGACGGCCTGGTTGGCCACCCACTCGCCCGCCTCCACCGCGGTGTTCTTGGCGAAGCACACCTCGGCGATCAGGTCGGTCTCGCCTTCGGCGCTGCGCTGCACCACGTCTCGGGTGTAGACCCGGGCGACGTCGATGCGCCGCGCCATCTCGGTGACCGTGTTCTGCACCGCCTGTCTGCTGATCAGCGGGCGGCCGAAGGTCTCGCGGTTGCGCACCCACTCCAGGGTGAGGTCCAGGCAGCGCTGCGCGCTCGAATACGCCTGCACCGCGAGGCCGACGCGTTCGCTGACGAACGCGCCCGCGATCTGGTGGAAGCCGGAGTTCTCCGGGCCGATCAGGTTCTCCGCCGGTACCCGGACGTCCACGTAGGACAGCTCGGCGGTGTCGGAGGCGAGCCAGCCCATCTTGTCCAGCTTCCGGCTGACCGTGAAGCCGGGCGCGTCCTTGTCGATGACCAGCAGCGAGATGCCAGCGGCGCCCGGGCCTCCGGTGCGCACCGCGGTGACCACGAAGTCGGCGCGGACGCCGGAGGTGATGTAGGTCTTGGCGCCGTTGACGACGTAGTGGTCGCCGTCGCGGCGGGCGGTGGTGGTGAGGTGTCCGACGTCGGAGCCGCCACCGGGCTCGGTGATCGCGAGCGAGCCGATCTTCTCGCCCGCGAGGGTTGGCTTCACCCAGCGCTCGATCTGCTCGGCGTTGCCCGAGGCGATGATGTGCGGCACGGAGATGCCGCAGGTGAACAGCGACGCGAACAGCCCGCCGGACGCTCCGGCCTGGTGCATCTCCTCGCAGACGATCATCGCGTCCACGCCGTCGCCACCGGAACCGCCCGCGGATTCCGGGAACTGCACGCCGAGCAGGCCGAGCTCGCCCGCCTTCTTGTGCAATCCGCGCGGGATCTCTCCGGCGCGCTCCCAGCCGTCCAGGTACGGCAGGATCTCGCGTTCCACGAATCCACGGACCGTGGAACGTAATTCGCGTCGTTCCGGCGTGTCCCAGGGTTTGGTCATGCGGTGTCCTTTCTCGCATGACCGGCGGCCCTGCGTGGTGACGCGAGCTGCCGTCTCCGTGCCTGACCGGTCATGCGAACAGCTCCACGGGAATGTCGAGGTGACGGGACCGCAGCCATTCGCCGAGTCCCTTGGCCTGCGGGTCGAAGCGGGCCTGGTAGGCCACCCCTCGACCGAGCAGGCCTTCGATGATGAAGTTCAGCGCCCGCAAGTTGGGCAGGACGTGCCGGGTGACGGTGAGCGGAGCCGCCTCCGGAAGCAGCTCTTTGACGCGCGCCACGGTGAGCGTGTGCACCAGCCAGCGCCATTGCTCGTCGGTGCGCACCCATACACCGACGTTCGCATCTGCGCCTTTGTCCCCGCTCCGCGCCAGGGCGATCGTGCCCAGCGGAACGCGGCGGGTCTCCCCGGCAGACAGCGGCTCGGGCGCGGGCGGCTCGGCGACCTCGGCGAGTTCGGCTGTGTCGGTGGACGGCGCTATATCGACACGGGTGCCGTCCGGAAGCACCGCCATGTGCGGCACCTCAGCGGCGTCGACGAACCCAGGGGTGAACACGCCGTACGGAGATCCGTTGCCCGGCAGGGTCGTAAAGCTGCATCCCGGATAACTGGCCAATGCCAGCTCCACCGCCACGTTGGAGAACGCGCGGCCGACCTTGTTCGGATCGGGGTCGCGGACAACGCAGCGCAGCAGCGCACTCGCCTGCTCTTCGGTCTCGGCGTCCGGCCGATCCAGGCGGGCCAGCGTCCAGGTCAGCTCCGCGGGACGGGTCGGCAGCCAGGACTCCAGCTGCCGTCGCGCCAGTTCGGCCTTCGCCTCGATGTCCAAGCCGGTGAGCACGAACTCCATCTCGTTGCGGAAACCGCCGAGGGTGTTCAGCGAGACCTTGAGCCGGGGCGGCGGGGCCTCGCCGGTGACACCGCTGATCAGCACCCGGTCCGGGCCGTCCTGGTCGAGCCGGATGGTGTCCAGGCGAGAGGTCACGTCGGGTCCGGCGTAGCGGGCGCCCTGGATCTCGTACATCAACTGGGCTTCGACCGTGTCGACAGTGACCGCGCCGCCCGTGCCCTGGTGCTTGGTGATCACGCTGCTTCCGTCGGCGCGGATCTCGGCGAGGGGGAAGCCCGGCCTGCCGAGGTCGGCGAGTTCGGTGAAGAAGGCGTAGTTGCCGCCGGTGGCCTGAGTGCCGCACTCGATGACGTGCCCGGCCACCACCGCGCCCGCCAGCTGATCGTAATCCGTTCGGCCCCAACCGAAGTGCGCGGCAGCGGGGCCGACGATCACCGACGCGTCGGTGACCCGTCCGGTGACGACGATGTCCGCGCCCGCGTTCAGGCATTCCACGATGCCCCACGCGCCGAGGTAGGCGTTGGCGGTGAGCGGCGCCCCGAAACCGAGGTCACCCGCGCGCGCGACCAGGTCGTCGCCCTCGACGTGCGCGATCTTCGCGTCCAGTCCGAGATCGGCGGCGACCTTGCGCAGTTTCTCCGCGAGACCGGCCGGGTTGAGGCCGCCCGCGTTCGCGACGATGCGCACCTTGCGTTCCAGCGCGAGCCCGAGGCAGTCCTCGATCTGCTTGACGAAGGTCTTCGCGTAGCCGAGGCTCGGGTCCTTCATCCGGTCGCGGCCGAGGATCAGCATGGTCAGCTCGGCGAGATAGTCGCCGGTGAGCACATCGAGCTGCCCGCCTTCGAGCATCTCGCGCATGGCACCGAGCCGATCACCGTAGAAGCCGGAACAGTTGCCGATCCGGAGCACGTCCGGGTCGGCGGCCAGCATACTCATCTGCGGGAATGCCTCCTGTGCGGCGAACCGTCAGGATGGGCCGCATGCCGCATCCGTGGAGTCCGCGTTCCGCGACCAGCATCACACTCGAGCTAGAAAAAAGCAAGCATGCGTGCTTGTTAATTGCACACTGAACGACCTCCCGCCGCGTCCGCATCACCCGCGACGGGATGACCTGGCCGCATGGAGCAAGATGAGCACGGTGTCCAGCGACGTCACCGTGATCGTTCTGTTCGCCCTGGCCGGGTTCCTGGCCGGCGGCGCATACACCACGTGGAAGACCGCCCGCCCACTGTCCATCGCGCTGGCCGTCTGCGCCGCTCTCGCGGCGGGTGGCGCCCTGGCCTGGTGGCTCGGTTAGTTCCTGGACAGGCGGAAGATCCGCAGGTCGTCCGGAACGCCATTGAGCGGCGCCGCGAAGAAGCTGCGGCGATACGGCTTGACCGCGAGACCGAGCTCGTCCAGCGTCTCGGGCCGCAGTGCTTGCAGTGTCGCTTCGGACAGCATGGTGTGCCCGTTGCCGCCCGCCTCCATCACCCGGGCCGCGATCGTCACGTCCACACCTAGCCAGTCGCCGCCGATCTCGCGCGGAGAACCGGTGTGCAAACCGATACGCATCCGCGGGCAATAGCCACGGACCTGCACGTCAGCGAGATTGCGCTTGGCGGTCACCGCGGCACGCACAGCCCGGTCCGCCGAGGGGAAGACCGCCATCACGCCGTCGCCCATGCGCTTGACCACCTGGCCGCCGCGCTCGCCGATCGGCGGCTCGATGGCCTTGGCAACTTCGCGCAGCAGTTCGAGGGTGGCCTCGTCACCCGCCGACAGCGACCACCGGGAGAACGCCACCAGATCGGTGAACATCACAGTTATCTCTTGGCTACCTTTGCCGCGCCCCACGCGCTCCAGCATCGCCTGCCAGACCTGCAAGGCGCCGAAGCCTATTTCCCTGGCCGCGCTGGGGGCGTCGCCCACCAGTTTGTCGGCCGCTCGCGCGACCGCCCGCGCACCGCCAGGACCCGAAACCGACAGCGGGTCACCGAAAGCAGGATCGCCTGGCAGCTGCTCACGGGCCCTGCGCAGCACACCGATCAGATCGGCCCGCTGATTGGCGGCGTTCATCAGCCCGGACAGCTGGCCACGCCGCGATCCGCCGGAACGGCGGGAAGAGTCGAACTCGTCGGTCGGCTCCAACGGGATGACCATTTCGGGCGGTATGTCGCCATCGGCCTCCGGTCCTGGCGCCGACTCGGCGCCGCCGGAAGGTGTTTCGCTCACGCCCCGAGGGTATCTCAGCCGATCCGGCGTCGGCCGGTTAGCAATCATCGCCATCTCTCACCTCCGCGGTGAACGTCAGCGAGCACGTCGTCGGGCCCCGCGATGGATAACGAGCTGGTTGCTGAATCGAGGCTACTCGGCCGAGAACAGGTCTCGGAACCGGCGGGCGGCATAGTTTCCGGGATGTTCACACGCGGCCGTACACAGGCGATCGGCCCGGCGCGAAGATTCGCACCGGGCCGATCGCCGCACCGTCCGCCGGGCAGTGGCAGGCGGTGGACGGAGCACCGGACCTCCCGACAAGGTCGGCGCTCCCCAACCCGAGTGGCGAGGGAAAGCGACTCGGGTAGCTACGCGTCGCGCTGGTTCGCCGAGATCAGGGCCGCACCGAAGACGAGGCCGACGAAAGCGGTGAAGTAGAGCAAGCTCGCCCAGGGCCCCCAGTGCCAGTTGGCGGTGGACGGGGCCGTGCTGAAGAAGTGGTTAGCGTTCGCGAAGGGCAGGAATGGGGTGACATTGCGGCCGAAGCTGCCGAACGCGCCCAGCAGGCCCTCGATGAGCAGCGGCCACAGCACGATCAACGAGATCGCGGCGGCGGACTGCCGCACCAGCACGCCGACGCCGACCGCGAGGATGATGCACAGGAAGGCGTAGATCGGGATGCCGTAGACCTCGCGCCAGTCCTCCGCGCTGGACAGGGTCAGGCTCGCGCCCGCCTCCGGGCCGCTGAGCGCCTTGGCCACCAGGTAGGCGAGGAACACGAGAACGGCGGTCAGCAGCGCGCCGTACACGCCGACCAACCCCGCCTTGGTGAGGATGACCCGGTCCCGATGCGGAGTGGCCTGGAACGTCGTCCGGATGATGCCGAAGCGATATTCGCTGGTCACGGTCAATGTCGCCATGATCATCAGGACCATGACGCCGAAACCGCTGATCCCGGCCACCGCGGTGGAGACGGTCATATCGATCGCGCCTTCCTCGCCGTAGGTGGTCCGCGCCACCCAGGCGAGCAGGGCGGCCATGCCGAGCGCCAGGGCCACCACGATCGCCGAGCACCACCAGGGCGACCTGGTCGAGGTGAGCTTGATTCGTTCCGCTGCCAGTACGCCCATCAGAGCGCGCCTCCCATCACCTGGTCGAAGCCTTCGCCGTGGTACTGCACGGCGCCGCCGGTCATCCGCATGAACGCCTCCTCCAGGGAGGCACGCTGCGGGGCCAGCTCGAACAGCGTGATCTCGTTCGCGGCGGCCAGCTTGCCGACCGCGTCACTGGTCACGCCGGCGACGACGAGCGCAGGGCCGTCGGCGCCAGCGCCGTCTTCGCGGACGGTCATGCCGTTCGAGGTGAGCACGCTGCGGAGCTGATCCAGCTGTGGACTGCGCACCCGCACCGACTGCTCCGACGCGCGCTCGATGAACTCCTGCGTGGTCGAGTCCGAGATGAGCTTGCCGCGGCCGATGACGACCAGGTGCTCGGCGGTCTGCGCCATCTCCGAGAGCAGATGGCTGGAGACCAGCACCGTGCGGCCTTCGGCGGCCAGTCGCTGCATGAACCGGCGGATCCACAGGATGCCCTCCGGATCGAGGCCGTTGACCGGCTCGTCGAACAGCAGCACCTGCGGGTCGCCCAGCAGCGCGCCGGCCAGACCGAGCCGCTGCGACATGCCGAGCGAGAACCCGCCCGCGGACTTGCCCGCCACCTCCGACAGGCCGACCAGCCGCAGCACCTCCTCCACCCGGGACTTGGGGATGTCGTTGGACGCGGCCATCCACTCCAGGTGAGCGCGCGCGGACCGGTTCGGATGCACCCACTTGGCGTCCAGCAGCGCGCCGACGGCGCGCAGCGGATGGTCCAGCTCGTGGTACTGCTTGCCGTCGATCAGCGCGGTACCCGCGGTGGGCTTGTCCAACCCGAGGATCATCCGCATGGTGGTCGACTTACCCGCGCCGTTCGGCCCAAGGAAGCCCGTCACCTGCCCCGGTCGCACGGTGAAGGACAGGTCCTGCACCGCGACGGTCTGCCCGTAGTGCTTGGTCAGGCCTCTCAGCTCGATCATGCTGCCCAGCATTCCGTAAAACCGCGCGGCGCGCGTCGGTAAATAGTGGCGAGTTCGGTCATCCTCGAGGATGAGGGCTCGCCCGCCTCTCCGGGTCTTCAGGCCGTACAAGTCGGGAGCCGCGGATTTGCGTTCAGGTCCTGCGTTTGGTGCGCTTCAGTTCTAGGCGTACCCGGCGAGTTACCCAGTGCGCACGAAATCAGTGGTCCCGAGGGTGGACGAGCCCCCCTCGACCATCCGCGCAGGGCACGAGCAGTTTCAGTCGAACGCGGTGTGGAAGTCATCGGAAGACCAGGACCAGACGTTTCGGTTTCAACCTCTACCAGCTCGGAACCTACCCGTGAGGAGGATCGTCGGCATGCCCGCACCCGACTCTCAACCGCGCCGCCCGTCTTGGGTGCCCGACCAGCTCTACCCCTTCACCGACCACTACCTCGACCTCACCGGGGTCAGGATCCACTACATCGATGAAGGCGACGGGCCGCCACTGCTGATGTTGCACGGCAACCCCACCTGGTCGTTCCTCTATCGCGACATCGTCATCGGCCTCCGTGACCGCTACCGCTGCATCGCGGTCGACTACCCCGGATTCGGTCTGTCCTCCGCAGCGCCGGGTTACCGTTTCACCCCCGCCGAGCACGCCGACATCGTAGGTCAACTGGTCCAGTGGCTCGATCTGCGCGATATCACCCTGATGGTGCAGGACTGGGGCGGCCCGATCGGGTTCGCCACCGCAATACGTCACGCGGACCGGTTCGCCGCCTTCGTCATCGGAAACACCTGGGCCTGGCCCAAAGCCGACTTAGGAACGCAAGCGTTCTCGCGCTTTCTCGGCGGACCGGTCGGTGGCTGGCTGATCCGGCAGCGCAATTTCTTCGTCGAACGCATCATCCCGGCCGGAGTCCGGCGCACGAAACTGGACGAGACCGTGATGAACGCCTACCGCGGCCCCTTTCCCACCCCTGACTCTCGCGAACCGGTGCACGTGTTCCCCCGTGAGATCCTCGCCAGCCGCGATCTGCTCGCCGATATCGAACGCGAACTACCGACTGTGACCGACCGGCCCGCGCTGATCGTCTGGGGGACCAAGGATGTCGCCTTCCGCGCCGCCGAACTTCGCCGGTGGGAGCAGCTGTTCCCGCAACACCGCACCGTCCCTCTTGTCGGCGCCGGTCATTACATTCAGGAAGATGCGTCCGACGAGATAGTCGCCGCGATCCGCGCCTGGGCGGCCGCCTGAAAAACCCCGCGCGGTCCAGGGCGACATGGGCGCCGCCTCCGCATTCACGCGCCTGCGCCTGGAAGGGTTCTGAAACTGCGCTGGTCTCGCGATTCCCGTGCCAGTCAGGATGATTGTCGAGCGTGGATGACGGTGCCGAGTCCCGGTGCAGGTCGTTCAGGGGCTTGCCGCAAGCGCGATCACGGCACTGAGTGCGGCGGCGGCGTCGAGCAGAGCGCGGGAGCGGGCCGTGATGCTCGCGTCACGGGCTGCCAGCGCGGCTGCGACATCGTCGGATCGATGTCCGCGCGGCAGGTCCGGCATCAAGGTCCGGAGAGTGTCGATGCGGTATCCGGCACCGCGCAACTGGTGGACGATCCGCGCATCCCGAACCTGGTCCGGCGAGTACCGCCGTGTTTTCTGGGCGGCAACGCGATCCGGAATGACAAGCCCTTCGGCGTCCCAATGCCGCAAGGTCGACGGGCGCACTCCGAGTGCGGCGGCGAGTTCGGACACGCTCATCGAATCCGACGCGCGCACGTCCTCGATCGGCTCCGCGGAGATCGCCTCGGCCGCCCGCTCGGCAAGCGCGAGGTCCGCACGTTCCCGATCGAGCCGGGCGTGTGCCGCATCCAGCAGGGCGAGCACCTCTGAGATCGGGCGCTCATGCACCGCACGAACGATCCGCTTGGCCTCGACGGGACCAACACCCACCGCCAGCGCCCGATAGGCCAGCGCGGAACGCAAATGAATCTCGCCGTACCTGCGATAACCCGCGGCTGTGCGCAGCGCGGTCGGCAGTACCCCGTCACGTTCGAGGTTACGGATCTGCTGTACGGAGTAGCCCGCACGCCGCGCGACATCGACCGTTCGCATGGACGAGTTGAGAGTCGACACCCTTCCACACCTGGTCTTTCGACTCGAAGTCTCCACGAGCACCTTAATGCCACGCTGGAGCACATGACCCTCGACGAGATCATCGGCTTCGTTTCCCGCCTCGACGGAGTCCTGACCCTCCAGCCGGAACCCGGCGACGGCTCACCCGAGATCAGCTGGGGCGACACGTACTTCTACTACTCACCGAGCGGAGAAGTGCCGAAAGCAACTCAGCCCTTCGCAACGATCGTGACGAAGAACTATCCGGGCGACGAAAACTCCCGCCTCGACCGCCCGGATACGTTCCGCGTCAACATCGCCGCCGGAAAGGAAGCCTTCATCCACTGGACCGGCCACGCACCACGCGAACGAGCTGTCGATATCGACCCCAGCGTCACCGACACCGTGATCGCCCACCCCGTGTACGGCTCCGCCGGCTGGCTCGCGGTGGTGAACCCAGGCCGACACACAGCTGAGGTAACCCGCGAACTGCTCGGCACAGCGTATGAACGCGCACGCTCCCGCTACGAGAGACGCGCCGCATCAGCGCACAGCTGATGACGAAACTGCAAGCTCACTGCCAGGGGCGCACTACTCCGAACTGGACCAGTTCGCCGTAGGTTTCGGGCACTGACCTGGGCTCCGCCCCTGGCGTGCGCCTCACAGCGCAGGAGACGACGCCTGAGCCCAGAACCGCTTCGGAATGCGCCCGGCTAACCGCGCCGAATACCCGGCACGGATCGCATCCGCCATCGCGGCTGCCATCAGCTCTGGGCGACGTGCCCTGGTCACGGCCGTGGCGAGCAAGACTGCCGAGCAGCCGAGTTCCATGGCGAGGGCGGCGTCGCTGGCGGTGCCGATGCCCGCGTCCAGGATGACCGGGACGTTCGCGGCGGCGACGATCATTTCGATGTTGTGCGGGTTGCCGATGCCGAGGCCGGTGCCGATGGGGGCGCCGAGGGGCATGACCGCCGCGCAGCCCGCGTCCTCCAAGCGGCGGGCCAGGATCGGGTCGTCGTTGGTGTAGGGCAGCACGACGAAACCGTCGTCGACGAGTTGTTCGGCGGCGGTGAGCAATTCGATCGGGTCGGGCAGCAGGGTGCGCTCGTCGGCGACCACCTCGAGCTTCACCCAGTTGGTGTCCAGCGCCTCGCGCGCCAGCTGCGCGGTGAGCACCGCTTCGGCGGCGGTGCGACAGCCCGCCGTGTTCGGCAGCGGCGCGATGTTCAAACGCTTCAGCAGGTCGAGCACGCCGGTGCCGCCCGCGGCGTCGATCCGCCGCATGGCCACGGTGGTCAGCTCGGTGCCGGAGGCGATCAGCGCCTCCTCCAGCACGGCGAGGTTCTCCGCGCCGCCGGTTCCCATGATCAGGCGGGAACCGAACGCGCGGTCGGCGATCCGCAGCGGCGCGTCGATCTCCGAGCGCCCCGACGCGGCCGATTCCTCAGCCACCTTGGACCGCCGTCAGCACCTCGATCTGCCAGCCACGCTCCACCGGTTCGTCCCAGCGCGACTTCGGGAACACCGCCCCGTCCACCGCGAGCGCGACACCCTTGCACGGCAGGCCGAGGCGTTCCAGCAGCTCGCGCACGGTGATCGGTTCGGCGAACTCGTGCTCGTCGCCGTTCACCGTGACACCGATGGGGACGGATGACAGCGTCATCGTATTCCTCCTACAGTCGTCGAAAAGCGTTGCGGGTCGGCGACTTCCGCTTCGGGCAGCGTTGCCCCGCCGAGCAGGCTCGTCACCGCGTCCGCGGTGAGCGGCACGGTCAGCATGCCGTTGCGGCCGTGCCCGGTTGCCGCGACGATCCGGTCGGTGAGCCGGCCGATCAGCGGCAGGTTGTCGGGGCTGCCCGGCCGGGAACCGGCGGCGGCCTCCGCGAGCTCGTATTCGCCGATGCCGGGGAACACCGCCTCCGCGTCGGCGATCAGGTCGCGAACGCCGGCGACGGTGACCGCGGTATCGAAACCCGCCTCGTATTGGGTGGCTCCGACGACGATCCCGTCGGCCCGCGGCACCAGATATACCGGCCTGCCGTGCACTCGGGCTCGGATCACCCGTCGCGGCGCGGGAGCGACGCCGGGCCGCTGCCGCAGGCGCAGGATCTCGCCCTTGACCGGACGGACCGGCAAGCCGGGCCACAGCTGGGCCGACGCGGCGCCCGCCGCGAGCACGATCTGGTCGTGCGGAAGGTCCGTCAGCGAGTCTACGGATTCGGCGCGCACCACCACACCCGCCGACGCGGCCGCCTGACGCAACGCGGCGATCAGCTTGCGGTTGTCGATCGCGGGCTCGGTGGGCGCGAGCAGCGCGGCGCGCACCGAACGGGCCAGCGTGGGTTCCAGCTCACGAACCCCGGCGCGATCCAGGATGCGCAGCTGATGGCCGCGTCCGCCGACCCAGTCGGCGACGGTGCGCAGGTCGGCGGCGTCGGCCGCGTCCAGCGCGACGGTCATGGTCTCGTCGGCGACGAAGACCGAGACCCCCGTCGCGGCTTCCAGCCGGGCGGCGAATTCCGGCCAGCGGGCCAGCGAGGCGGCGCCGAACTCGAGCACCCGGTCCTCTCCCGGCCAGCCCTCCGACAGTGGTGCGAGCATGCCCCCGGCCACCCACGAGGCGCCGCCGGCCACCGCCGGATCCAGCAGGGTGACCGACCAACCGGCCTCGGCGGCCCGCCAGGCCACGGCGAGCCCGATGGCGCCGCCACCGACGACCGCCAGAGTCCGCATCCGCTCCACCTGCCTCCTATTTCGCATCCCCACGGTAGCGCGGCTACCGTCGAAGGCGTGCAACCCTCCCACCCGAACCGACTCGCTTCGCCGCGGGAGCGTCTGGCACGCGCGCGGCTGTATCTCTGCACCGACGCACGCCGGGAAAAAGCCGATCTGGCCAGGTTCGCCGAGGCGGCGTTCGCGGGCGGAGTCGACATCATCCAGCTCAGAGACAAGGGCTCGCCGGGCGAAGCGAAGTTCGGTCCCCTGGAGGCCAAGGCCGAACTCGGCGCGCTCGCCGAATTGAAGGCGGCCGCGCGCAGGCACGGCGCACTCGTCGCGGTGAACGATCGCGCGGACATCGCGCTGGCGTCGGGCGCTGACGTGCTGCACCTCGGACAGGGCGATCTCCCACCCTGGTACGCGCGCCGGATTCTCGGCCCCGACGTGGTGATCGGACGATCCACGCACAACCGCGCGCAGGCCGGGCTCGCCGCGATCGACGAGCACATCGACTACTTCTGCACCGGACCGATCTGGGCGACCCCGACCAAGCCGGGCAGGCAGGCGGCAGGACCCGAGTTGATCCGCTCGACCGCGGACGCCCACCCGACCCGGCCATGGTTCGCGATCGGCGGGATCAACGCCGAGAACCTGCCGGAAGTGCTGGAAGCCGGGGCGACGCGGGTCGTCGTGGTGCGCGCGATCACCGAGGCCCGGGATCCGGAAGCCGCGGCGCGGGAGCTGAAAACGGCGTTGCTGGCGAACGCGTAGGCGGCTGCCTCGCCTCCGCTCGGCCCGGCGCGGGCTATGGACGGACTCCGTCCGGCAGCGCCCTTACTGCGGCTGCCTCTGCCTCCGCTCGGCCCGGCGCGGGCTGACGACGGACTCCGTCCGGCAGCGCCCTTACTGCGGCTGCCTCTGCCTCCGCTCGGCCCGGCGCGGGCTGACGACGGACTCCGTCCGGCTGCGTCCTTTTCTGCGTCAGGAAAGCAGCTGTCCTCGGGTGAACGACAGGGCGGTGTCCACCGCGGTGTTCCCGTTCGAGGTCGGCTCGGCGGTCGGAACGCCGGACTCATCGACGATCCTGGCGTAGTCGCCCGGTCCGTGCGGATCCGAATGCAGCCAGACGAAACCCAGATCGGCGAGGTCGATCGTGCGGGGCAGCGCCGCGGCTACCGTGTGGTCGATCTCGGCGAGCAGCACACGGGCGGGCGCGGCGCGCAGGGTGGGCCAGGAGGCGGCGAAACCTGGGTGCAGCGGACGGGCCTCGACCTCGTGTTCGGGAACCCAGGCCAGCTCGGTGCTCTCCCGGTTGCCGATGGTCGGGAGGGTCATGACCGCGTCGGCGACGACCGTGGTGTAGGTCCAGCCACTCAGGGCGGAGGCAGTCACGCGCGCGCCGCGCACCCGGACGTCGGCGGGATCGATGCCCGCCTCCTCCCATGCCTCGCGGACCGCCGCGTGCTCGGGCGTCTCGTGACTGTCGCGCGCGCCGCCCGGCAATGCCCAGGTCCCGCCCTGGTGGCTCCACGGGGCGCGGTGTTGCAGCAGCACCGCCGAACCGCCGTCGGTGAGTGGAGCACGCAGGAGCAATCCGGCGGCGCCGAAGCGGCCCCAGTGCCGCAATCCGTCCGGGCCACGCGACCAACCGTCGCCGTCACCACGCATCTCGTACCATCCTCATCCAGCTACGACTGTGCTCCCCCGCCCGCCCTTTGCTCCCAACCGGGGGTGTTCAACACGCCGCGGCGTTCGTACGACCACAATAAACTCCGCACCGACACGCGCGGAGTGATCGAATATGCGGTCCGGCCGTGTGAAATCCGCGCACGCGGCCCAAACTGGGGAGGTGGACATGGCTAGCTCCGAGCCGACGACGGCCGAACTCCGGCCGTCGTCCGCGCCCGCCGGCCGGGAGAATCTCGGCGGGCTGAGCGTCGCCGTGGTGCGCGAACGTCTCGACCTGGCCAACCTGCGTTCGTTCGCCAACTCCTCACCGGGGCGACTGATCGCGCTCGGGCTGCTGCTCATCGGCCTGTGCCTGGCCGCGGGCTCGGTGACCGCCGCGACGGTCAGCGAACGGCAGGAGGGCTTGGACGTACTGCTCTACGACACCGAACCGGACGCGCACTCCGCGCACCGGCTGTATACCTCGCTCTCGATCGCCGACGCCGCCGCGAGCACCGCCTTCATCTCGGGCGGACTGGAGCCGCAGACGGTGCGCGATCGCTACACCCAGGCCATGGGCGAGGCGGCCGCGGAGTTGGTGACCCAATCCGACCGCGTCGGGCCGCACGCGACGGCCGATTCGGATGCCCGGCTGCGCTCCGGCATAGTCACCGGCCTGCCGGTGTACTCGGGTCTGGTGGAGACCGCACGGACGAACAATCGCATCGGGTATCCGGTCGGGGCCGCGTACTTGAGCGAGGCGTCCAACCAGATGCAGACCACGCTGCTGCCCATGGCCGAGGAACTGGAGAATCACCGCTCCGCCGCGGTGACCGCCGCGCAGCGCCATCACGTGCGCCCACCCTGGTCCGCCATCGGCCTGCTGATACTCACGCTGGGCGTACTTGGCTGGGTGCAGCGAGATCTGGCGCGGCGCTCGCGCCGGGTGCTCAATCCCGGTCTCCTGCTCGCCTCGGCGGCGATGCTGATCCTGCTGGCGTGGACGGTGATCGCGGGCTCGGTGTCGGCGGCGGCGATGATCGACGCCCGCGACGACGGCGCGGTACCGTCGTCGCGGCTGACCGAGAGCCGGATCCTCACCCAGCAGGCGCGCGCCGCGGAGACATTGAAGCTGGTGCGCAGGGACGCGACCGGCGACTACGACCGCACTTACGATGTGAATATCGAGCGCCTGGCCGACCTGCTCGGCAAGTACCCCGATTCCGCGCCCGCCACCGACGACGTGCGCAATGCCGTGCCCGCGCTGGAACGTTGGCGGACAGCGCATCAGCGCATGAACGATGCGCTGGCCAAGGGCGATTTCAATGGCGCGGCCGCGGTGACGATCGGCCCCGGCCCCGCGGACGCCACCGCGCAGGTGGACGCGCTCGACCGCGCGCTGGAGCAGGGCATCGCCGAGACACGGGGCACCCTGCGCGACGAGATCTCCCAGGCGGCCCGCATACTGGACTTCCTAGGAGCAGGAGCGATGGTGCTCGGCATTCTGGCGGCAGGCTATGTCGGACTCGGCATATGGCCCCGGCTTCGGGAGTACCGATGAGATCCCCGCGCGGCATTCTGGTTGTCGTCCTCGTCGTGGTGGCGCTGGCGAGCAGCTGCGCGAACGAGGCCAGCGCGCCGCTTGCGACCAGGACGCCCGGGTACACCGATCCCCCGCTGCCCGCCAAAGCCATACCGGTGCTGACGGATTCGCCGGTCCCGCCGCCGCCCGGCGCACCGCGCTGCGGAGATCCGACCGCCAGTCTGCGGCCCACCGGGGCGGGCGCCGCCGCGCGCGGACCGGTGATCGACGCGATCCGGGCACGCGGCAGGCTGCTCGTGGGGCTGGATACCGGCAGCAATTTGTTCAGCTACCGCGACCCGATCTCCGGCTCCGTCGTCGGTTTCGACGCCGACATCGCCAGGGAGGTCGCCCGGGATCTGCTCGGCAACCCGGAACTGATCGAATTCCGCAGCCTCGGCTCGGCCGAGCGCGAGACCGCTTTGCAGAACCACACCGTCGACCTGGTCGCGAAGACCATGACGATCAACTGCGAACGGCGCGAGAAAGTCACCTTCTCCACCGTCTATCTGCACGCGAATCAGCGCGTACTCGCGATGAAGAATTCCGGTATCCGCAGCCTGGCCGATCTTGCGGGTAAGCGGGTGTGCATCGTATCCGGGACCACGTCGCTGGACCACATCCGCCGCGACCAGCCCGCCGCCGCCATCCTCACCGTACCGACCTGGGCGGACTGCTTGGTCGTCCTGCAGCAGCGCCAAGTCGACGCGGTCAGCACCGATGACGCCGTCCTCGCGGGCCTCGCCGCGCAGGACCCGTACACCGAGCTGGTCGGCGGCAGCATCGCCGAGGAGCCGTACGGCATCGGCATCCCCAAGGGCCACGACGATCTTGTCCGCTTCGTCAACGGCACACTGGACCGTATCCGGAGCGACGGCACCTGGACTCGGCTGTACCAGCAATATCTGACCGTGCTCGGCCCCGTTCCCGCTCCACCCGCTCCCACGTATCAGGATTGACGGGAGATGAACCCACGGCACGCCCCTGAGCCCGACCCGGACGAAACCGCCACGGGACAGCCAGGGTCGGCCGATCCGAACGAAACGCCATCGTCCGCTGGCGGACCCACCGAGCACGACGACGAAACGGCCCGTCGAACGCAGCGGGCGGGCGATGCGACATCGGCCGCGCCCGAGCGGCACACAGCTCCAGCCGATCCCGAGTCGGAAGCGAGCGAAGAGGACACCCACGCGACCCGCGGCGACCGCCGGGAAACCAGCTCCAACACGGTGCTATGGAACCGGGCATCGGACACCGACGACCCGTCCGCGGGCGAACCGGAATCAGGAGCGGCCGAGGCTACCCGCAAGCACGTCGACGAACCGGAGACCAGCTCCAACACGGTGGCATGGAAACCGGCCTCGGACGCCGAGGACTCGTCCGCCACCCGACAGCAACCGCCCGCGGACGAAGGCCCCGCCACGCAACTCGCGCCTGACGAATCGGAGTCGGCACAGGAAGGTGCGCGGCGGCCGCACTCAGGACCGGGCTCGCCGCGCACCACGGGACGAAGCGTGCGTACCGCGCGGAGCCGTCCAGCGGTGCGACGGCTCGGCGCGGGCCTGGTGCCCATTCCGACGGTGCCGCCCACCGACCCACGCGATGCCGTACTCGCCGACCCTGTCGTGTCCGAGCGCAGACGATACTGCTGGCGCTGCGGCAAACCGGTCGGCCGGGCGACGCCGATCCGTCCATCCACCACGGCGGGAACCTGCGCGACGTGTGCAGCCCCGTTCGATTTCCGGCCGTCGCTGCACGCGGGCGACATGGTGGCGCGACAGTACGAGATCCAGGGCTGCATCGCCCACGGCGGTCTCGGCTGGATCTACCTGGCGATCGACCGCAATGTCAGCGACCGCTGGGTGGTGTTGAAGGGCCTGCTGCACACCGGCGACGCCGAAGCGCAGGCGGTGGCGATGGCCGAACGCCAATTCCTCGCCGAGGTGACCCATCCCAGCATCGTCAAGATCTACAACTTCGTCGAGCACCCCGCGGCCGACGGCACGCCGGTCGGCTACATCGTCATGGAGTACGTGGGCGGCTGCTCGCTGTGCGACATTCTCGACAGCTACGATCGCCCGCTGCGCATGCCGGTCACCGAGGCGATCGCCTATCTGCTGGAGATCATGCCCGCACTGGAGTACCTGCACTCGACCGGGCTGGCCTACAACGACCTCAAGCCGGACAACATCATGGTCACCGAAGATCAGGTCAAGCTGATCGACCTCGGCGCGGTCGCCGCCATCGGGGCATACGGAAACCTATACGGCACCAGGGGTTTCCAGGCGCCGGAGATCGCCAAGACCGGCCCGACCATCGCGTCGGACATCTACACCGTCGGCCGCACGCTGGCCGTGCTCACCCTGCACATGCCATCGGAGCACGGACGATATCTCGACGGCATCCCCGACCCCGCCGACGAGCCGGTGCTCGCGCGCTACCCGTTCTTCCATCGCCTGCTGCTCTGCGCGACCGACCCGGATCCGGAACGCCGCTTCCCCTCCGCCCGGGCGATGGCGGCGCAGCTGGCGGGAGTGCTGCGCGAGATCCTCGCGCTGGAAACCGGTAACGAGCACCCCCAGCTGTCCACGGTGTTCACTCCGCCCCGCGCAAGCTTCGGTACCGACGAACTGATCAGCCAAACCGACGCCTACACCGACGGCCGCTCCCGCAGCAGCCAGCTCGACCCCCTCGATGTGGTGGCGGGGCTGCCGGTTCCGCTGCTGGACCCGGCCGATCCGACGGCACCGTTGCTCGCGGCCGCGGTGCACCCCGAACCCGCCCAGGCGCTCGAGGCGCTGCGGGATGCGCGCGACCGGGCCGAGGCCGATCCTGAGAACACCCCGGAGAATCTGGACCTGGAGCTCACGCTCGCCGAGGCGCGGGTGCGAATCGACCTGCGCGAGTCCAGCACCGTCCTGGACCTGCTCGCGCGCTTGCCCGAGCGGGAATGGCGGGTCAGCTGGTACCGCGGCATGGCCGAACTGCTCGACCGCGAGTACGAGCGCGCCTTCGCGAATTTCGACGAGGTCTTCCGGGTGCTTCCCGGCGAAATCGCCCCCAAGCTGGCCCTCGCGGCCACCGCCGAACTCATTCTCCAGCACTGGGACGCACCGGATCCCGAACACTGGCGCGCCTATGCGGAGCAGGCGTACGAGACCGTCTGGCGCACCGACCGGGGCGTGGTGAGCGCCGCCTTCGGGCTGGCCAGGCAGCTGGCCGCGAACGGCAGGGTGACCGAGGCCGTGCAGGCGCTCGACGCCGTGCCCGCGGCGTCGCGGTCTTTCACCACCGCGCGGATGACCGCCGTGCTGTTCATGCTGACCGCCGCGCCGGTGGCCGAACTGGACGAGTTCACCCTGCACATCTCGGCCTCGCGGGTGCTGAGCCTGCCCAGAGGCGAGAGTCGCGCGGTGCAGATGCGGGTGCTCGTTCTCGGCGCGGCGCTGGCCTGGCTCCAGGCGGGCAACACGCCGAAGCGCCCCGACGCGACGCTGTTCGGCGCGCCCTTCACCGAACGCGAACTGAGGGCGGGCACCGAGGCGGGGCTGCGTGCCCTGGCCCGCGGGGCACCCAACCGCAGACATCGCTACGCGCTCGTCGACCTGGCCAACGCGATTCGCGCCAAGAGCTGGGTCTAACCGAGGTCGGCGACCACCTGCCGCGCGGCGCGAGCGATCGCCAACTCCTCGTTGGTCGGTACCACCAGCACCGCGACCTGGGCGCCGGGCGGGGAAATGCGCCGGGCGGACCGATCTTTCGCCGTGTTGGCGGCCGGGTCCACTTCGATGCCGAACCGAGTGAGATCCGCGAGAGCATCGGCGCGCACCTGCGGGCTGTTCTCGCCGACTCCGGCGGTGAAGGTGATCGCGTCCACGCCGCCGAGCTCGATCAGGTACGCCCCGAGATAACGCCGCAACCGGTGGATGTACACGTCGTAGGCCAGCCGGGCGTCCTGGTCGCCGCTCTCGATGAGGCGCCGCAACTCGCGGAAATCGTTCACGCCGGACAGTCCCTTGATCCCGGAATCCCGGTTGAGCAGGGTGTCGACCTGGTCGATGTCCAGGTGCGCCGATCGCACCAGGTGCGGCACGATACCCGGATCGAGATCACCCGACCTGGTGCCCATCACCAGCCCTTCCAGCGGCGTGAGGCCCATGGTGGTGTCGATCGGGCGGCCGCCGCGCAGGGCGGAGGCCGACGCGCCGTTGCCCAAGTGGAAGATGATCTGATTCAGCTCGGCGGGATCACGCCCGAGCAGCCCGGCGACGCGGCCGGACACGTACTCGTGCGAGGTGCCGTGGAATCCGTACTTCCGGATGCCATGGGCGGCCGCGACTTTGGCGTCGATCGCATAGGTCTTCGCGGCGGCGGGCAGGCTATGGAAGAACGCGGTATCGAATACGGCGACCTGCGGCACTCCTGGCAATAGCTCACGTGCGCTCTCGATACCGGCCACATTGGCCGGATTGTGCAGCGGCGCAAGCACGGAGAGATCGGAAATCGCGGCGACAACCACGTCGTCGATCAGTGTGGGCTGGTAGAACACCTCACCGCCGTGTACCACCCGATGGCCGACCGCGCGCACCCCCTCCCCCACCAAGTCGTGTCCCGTCGCGGAGAACGCGTCGAAAACCAAGCGCAGCCCCGCGGTGTGGTCGGCGATCCGCCCGGAACGCTCGGTGGTCTCGCCGTCGGCGTGATGCTCGATCCTCCCGTCGTCTTCGCCGATCCGCTCCACGATCCCGGAGGCGGCCACCACGCTCGACTCCGGATCGAGGAGTTGATATTTGATGGACGACGAGCCGGAGTTGATCACCAGCACCAAGTCCTCGGCCGCCTTGCTCATGACGCCTCCCGTGCCCTGCGGTCCAACCGCACCGGGGCGCGATCAGGCGCTGCGTGGCTGTTCCTCATCACGCCTCCTCTGTCTCGCCCAGCAACCGGGCGCACGACGCAATTGTTCCGCGCACGCCATGATCGGGCCGGAGCGGACAGCGCCCGCATCACCCCTCCTGCGCTTGGATGGCCGTGATCGCCACGGTGTTGACGATGTCGGCCACCAGGGCGCCGCGGGACAAGTCGTTGACCGGCTTGCGCAGACCTTGCAGCACGGGTCCGATCGCGATCGCGCCCGCGCTGCGCTGCACCGCCTTGTAGGTGTTGTTGCCGGTATTCAGATCGGGAAACACGAACACCGTCGCGCGGCCGGCGACCTCGGAATCGGGCAGCTTGGCGTCGGCGACGGTCGGCTCGATCGCGGCGTCGTACTGAATCGGGCCCTCCACCGGCAGTTCCGGCGCGCGCTCGCGCACCAGCTTGGTCGCGACACGCACCTTGTCCACGTCGGCCCCGGTGCCGGATTCGCCGGTCGAGTAGGACAGCATCGCCACCCTGGCTTCGATGCCGAAGCGAGCGGCGGTCGCGGCGGAGGAGATCGCGATATCGGCCAGCTGCTGCGAGGTCGGGTCCGGCACGACGGCGCAGTCGCCGTAGGCGAGCACCCGGTCGGCCAGGCACATGAGGAACACGCTGGAGACGGTGGCGACGCCCGGCACCGTCTTGATGATCTCCAACGACGGCCGGATGGTGTGCGCGGTGGTGTGCGCGGCGCCGGAAACCATACCGTCGGCAATCCCCCGGTACACCATCATGGTGCCGAAATACGAGATGTCGGCGACGGTTTCGCGGGCCCGCTCCAGCGTCATGCCCTTGTGTTTGCGCAGTTCCGCGTACTCGGCGGCGAACTCGTCCAGGTAGCCGGAGCTGCGCGGGTCGAGCACCTGCGCGGCCGAGATGTCCACGCCGAGTTCGGCGGCGCGGGCGCGCACCGCGGTCTCGTCGCCGAGGATGACCAGGTCGGCGATCTTGCGCTGGAGCACCCGGCCCGCCGCGCGCAGGATGCGGTCGTCGTCGCCCTCGGGCAGCACGATGCGTTTGCGGTCGGCCCGCGCGCGTTCGATGAGCTGGTATTCGAACATCTCCGGCGTGACGACCGAACTGGGTGGGACGTCGATGCGCCGCAACAGTTCCTCCGCTTCGACGTGCTCCTCCATCAGCGCGAGCGCGGTGTCGACCTTGCGCGGGTTGCCCGCCGACATACGGCCGCGGGTGCGGTAGGCCGCGCCCGCGGTGTCGTACGTGCCGAGGTCGGTGGTGAGGATCGGCAACTTGGGCTTGAGGCCGGTCATCAGTCGTGCCACCGCGGGATGCGGCAGCAGGCCGCCGTTCATGATGATGCCCGACAGCGACGGAAAGCCCTCCGCCTCATGCGCGTTCACGACGCTGAGCAGCACGTCCGACCGGTCACCCGGTGCGATCACCACGACGCCCTCGGACAGGCGCTCCAGGATGTGTTCGGCCGTCATGCCGCCGACCATGATCTGCAGCGCCTCGCGATGCAGCAACTCCGGGTCGCCGCTGTACATTTCGCCGTCGATCGCCGCGCACAGTTCGGCCATGGTCGGCGCGATCAGCAGCGGAACCTCGGGCAGCGTCCAGGACGGGACGTCGAACCCGCGCAGCGCCGCGCAGACCTCCTCCAGCCGCCGCGGGTCGCAGCGGTTGGCGATGATGGCGACCAACTGCGCGTGCTCGTGAGACAACTCGGCCGCGCACAGGTCGGCCAGCTGCTTCACCTCGTCGGGAGTGCGGCCCGCGCCACGCACCACCAGCAACACGGGGGCGCCCAGGTTGACCGCGATCCTGGCGTTGAACCGCAGCTCGCTGGGGCTGGCCACGTCGGTGTAATCGCTGCCGACCACGACCACCGCGTCGCACATCTTCGCGACCTCGTGGAAGCGCAGGACGATCTCGCTGATCGCCGCGTCCGGGTCGGCGTGCACCTGCTCGTAGGTCGTGCCGATGGCCTGCGTGTAGTCGATGTCCGCGGTGCTGTGCTCGAGCAGCAGCTCCAGGACGTAGTCGGGCTCGGTGGTCGAGCGCGTTATCGGCCGGAACACCCCGACCCGTGCCGTGGTGGCGCACAGCATCTGCAGTACTCCGAGAGCCACCGTCGATTTGCCGGTGTCGCCTTCCGGAGAGGCGATGTAGACGGCTGATGGAGCGTTGTCGGCCATGCCCGAGAGCTTAGTGAACAGGCGGCTATCCGACTCGCCTCGCACGACCGGTCGCCAGTGACGAGCGGTTTCGGCTACTGCACGCCCAGGCTCGGCCCGACCGCTATAGTCCGGGCATGGCTGAGCAGTTTCCGGATCGGCAGTGGGGTTCGAGAACCAACCTATTGGCGCGCGGGGCAACCAGATTGGCGGCGACGAAGCCGGGTTCCCGGTTGATCCGCGCCATCACTCCGCTGGACCGGGCGATCCTGGAACGCACCGACGCCAAATACACCCTGCTCGGCCCGATCGGCGCGCCGGTCATCCTGCTGACCACCATCGGCCGCAAATCCGGTCAGCCGCGCACCCAGCCCCTGCTCTACGTGCACGACGGCGACACGCTCTACGTGGTCGGCAGCAATTTCGGCCAGGCACACCACCCCGCCTGGACGGCCAATCTGCTGGCGAACCCCACCGCCACCGTGGCGATCGCGGGCGAACGCATCGATGTCTCCGCCATCCCCGTCGACGGACCCGACAAAGACGCCATCTTCAACCGTTTCGTGGAAGTCACCGCCGCCTACGCCGCCTACCGCTCCCGCACCACCCGCGACCTGCGCATCTTCGCCCTCCGCCGGGCGTAACGAGGCCGTGGGATCGAGAGTAGTCATATGGCGGCTGCGAGCCACCGCCACAACCGCCATTTGACTCCGCTCGCTGCAACGAGATGCTGGCTCAGGCGAGGGCGCGCAGGCGGGGGGCCAGGTCGCGTTGGAAGAGGTCGAGGAAGCGGCGCTGGTCGTGGCCGGGGGCGTGGAAGACGAGGTGGTTGAGCCCGGCGTCGAGGTAGGGCTTGATCTGCTCCACGGCCTGGTCGGGGTCGCTGGCGACGATCCAGCGCTTGGCGATCTGCTCGATCGGCAGCGCGTCGGCGGCGGCTTCCATCTCGATCGGGTCGGTGATGCTGTGCTTCTGCTCCGCGGTCAGCGACAGGGGGGCCCAGAAGCGGGTGTTCTCCAGCGCCAGTTCCGGATCGGTGTCGTAGGAGATCTTGATCTCGATCATCCGGTCGATGTCGCCGACGGTACGGCCCGCCTTCGCCGCGCCCTCGGCGACCGCGGGCATCAGCTTCTCGGTGTAGAGGTCCATACCCTTGCCCGAGGTGCAGATGAAGCCGTCGCCCGCGCGTCCGGCGTACCGCGCGACCAGCGGACCGCCCGCGGCGATGTAGATCGGGATACCGCCCTTGGGCACGTCGTAGATGGAGGCGCCGACGGTCTTGTAGTACTCGCCGTCGAAGTCGACGCGGTCGCCGGTCCACAGCGCACGCATCAGGTCGACCGCCTCGCGCAGGCGGGCGAACCGCTCCTTGAATTCCGGCCATTCACCGGTGTATCCGGTGGCGATCTCGTTGAGCGCCTCGCCGGTGCCGACCCCGAGCATGACGCGGTCCGGGTACAGGCAGCCCATGGTGGCGAACGCCTGCGCGATCACCGCGGGGTTGTAGCGGAAGGTCGGGGTGAGCACCGAGGTGCCCAGCTGGATGCGCTGGGTGCGCTCGCCGACCGCCGCCATCCAGGCCAGCGAGAACGGCGCGTGCCCGCCCTTGTGCCGCCACGGCTGGAAGTGGTCGCTCACGGTGGCGCTGTCCAGGCCGTGTTCCTCGGCCAGCACCGCGATCTCCACGAGTTCACGGGGGCCGAACTGCTCCGCCGATGCCTTGTATCCGAGCTTGAGTTCGCTCATCTGCCACGCTCCTCGCGTATCGTTTCGCCGCCATCGCGATCCGCCCTCGACAGTAGCCAACCCGATGGTCGTGCGGTGCGGACGGCCTGCCGTGGATGATCTTCGTCGTCGCCCGGTGATGCTCGCGCCTGCCCGGGCCTCAGCAAGAGAACGCCGAGGCCGGGGCGAGGTATTTCGTCGGCTATCGCCGTACCGGATGCGACCGACGGGTCGGTGTTGACCGTTCCCGTTTCGGTTGCGGGTCGATAGCGGATAATGGCCGGGTGACTGCGGACGACGAACCGATCCTGTCCTACCTGACCGATATGGACGGGGTGCTGGTGCACGAGGACCATCTCATACCCGGCGCCGACGAGTTCCTCGCCGAGCTGCGTGCCAACGAGACACCGTTCCTGGTGCTGACGAACAACTCGATCCGCACGCCGCGCGATCTCCAGGCGCGGCTGCGGCACACCGGGCTCGACATCCCGGAGGAGGCGATCTGGACCTCCGCGCTGGCCACCGCTACTTTCCTGAACGACCAGCGCCCCAACGGAACCGCTTATGTGGTGGGCGAATCCGGGCTCACCACGGCGTTGCACGAGATCGGCTACGTGCTCACCGACAGCCAACCCGACTACGTGGTGCTCGGCGAGACCCGGACCTACTCCTTCGAGGCGATCACCACCGCGATCCGGCTGGTCGAGCGTGGCGCCCGTTTCATCGCGACCAACCCGGACCCGACCGGCCCGTCCCGCGAGGGCTCGCTGCCCGCGACCGGGTCGGTGGCCGCGCTGATCACCCGCGCCACCGGCCGCGAGCCGTACTACGTCGGCAAGCCGAACCCGCTGATGATGCGATCCGCTCTGCGCCGCATCGGTGCCCACTCCCAGTCCACCGTGATGATCGGCGACCGGATGGACACCGACGTCATCTCCGGCCTGGAAGCGGGCATGCGCACCATCCTGGTCACCTCGGGCATCTCCACCCGTGCGTCCTTCGAGGCGTACCCCTACCGCCCCACCATGGTGGTGGAGTCCGTCGCCGACCTGATCGGAAAAACCAAGTCCCCGTTCACCGCCTGACCGGGCGGTGCGAGGACAGGTCCGGCAGCGGTCGCAGCTGATAGCGAGCGCGCTACCTCAGCGCCGATGACGGTTTCGGCCACGAGTGCAGCATACTTCCGGCAAGGTTGGCCGCGGCCACCTCGGGAGTGAGATCACCGGTGTCGAACGGCGTAGCCGCATAGCCGGGCACGGCGGGCCGCGCGTGGTACAGCATCCACCCGATCGCGGTCAGCGGCGACGCCAGACCGAGCAGCGTGTAGGAGTTACCGATCAGGAATTCCGCCAGGGTCCAATGGGATTCGCGGTAATCGGTCTGCGGAACGAACCAGATCACTCCCTGGGGGATCACCGGCAGGTCGGTGTCCCACGAGCCGACGCGGTCGACCTGCATCGGCCAGGCGAAGGCCCACAAAGCGAGTAGTGCGGGCACACCAGCCCGGATCACCGGGGCCAGGTGGCGCATGGCGCGCCAGGCCCACATGAGTGCAGGGATAATCCATACCCAGTAGTGGGTCCACGAAATCGGTGAGCACAGCAGCGAAACCGCCGCGATGAGCAGGATGGCGAGCAGTTCGTCGCCGCGCTGGTACGCGAATCTCGCCGCGGCCAGCCCGCCCACTCCCAACACGCCGGCGGCCAGCAGCCATAGCGCGTGGTTGTCCCAGGTAGTCCACTGCAGGCGACCGAACACGCCGTTGATCGACTGGTTCTGCACGTAGGCGAATCCGACGCGATTCTGCTGGTCGACAGCCGAAATCCAGAACTGCGCCGCCTGCGTCGGCCGATACCAGAAGCCGATCGCAATGGTGGCGGCGAAGGTGGCGACTGCTACACCGGCTGCTTTGAACTGGCGAGTTATCAGCAGGTAGACGATGAAGACCGCGGGAGTCAGCTTGATTCCGGTGGCGATTCCGATCAGTATCCCGCGATACCAACGGCGCTCGGGCAGCGCGAGGTCCACCAGTACCGCCGCCATCAAGATGAGGCTGACCTGCCCGTATTGGAAGGTCTGCTGCACCGGCTCCAGCCACAGGCCCGCGCTGCCGACCGCGAGCGTGACCGCCAGCATGCCGAGACCACGCCGATACCGCAGCAAGGTCGCGGCGCACCACGCGCTCGCGAACAACGAGAGGCGTTCGAGCTCGAGTCGGACAGGCGAGCCAGTGATCGCATCCACTAGTCGTCGGCGGTGACGATCGTGTCCATCGCGGCGGAGAGCTTCGTGAGTACCGCAACGGTCAGCGCGAGCTGTTCGGGGCCGAGTTCGGCCGCAAGTCGTTTGGACATCACCGCGTGCTGCGGGTTGATGCGCCGGACCGCGGCGAGGCCTGCTTCGGTGACTGCGACGAGTTTCGCTCGGCGGTGGGCGGGATTGGGCCGGTATTCGGCAAGTCCCTTGTCCACCAGAAGATCCGCGATGCGCTGCACGCTCTGGCGGGTGATGCCCATTTCGCGGGCGATCCCCGCGACGGGCAACGGTGTGTGCAGCACCGCGCCCAGCACCTGCCACCAAGCGGCGGTCAAACCCGCCGGTCGCGCCAGTTCCTCGGCCACCGCGAGGAACTGACCATTCAAACGGAACGACGTGATCGCCGCCGTGGCGAACAACTCCTGTTCATCGGCCATGCTTCGCCTCCTGCCGACCGGGTCGGCGCCCCGGCCGATCGACCGGGCCGCCGACGGATCGCTGCTCACGACTGCGCCTCGCTGGCGCTCGCTCATGCCTGCGCCTCGCTGACGCTCGGCTCCGGCACGAGCGAGTGCTCGGCTGTGTCCATCGTTCGCTCGCTGCGCTCGCTCATGCCTGCTGCGTCTCGTACGCCTCGAGCACCGCCCATCCTTCCGGATCGGCGTGCGCGAACAGCCGGTACCAGCCGTCCAGCACGTGCGGCTCGTACACGCCGAGCCTGCCCAGCACCTCACGCGCGAATTCGAACGGCGCGCTCGCGCTGGCCGTGATCACGTCGCCGTCGGTGACGGCAGGCTCCTGGACGTAATGCTCGGCGCCCGAATAGCCGCTGTAGAGCAGGAATTCCGCGACATTGCTGGTGTGCTTGCGGTTATCGAGCAGACCCTGCTTGGCCAGCCCGTAGGTCGCGCCGCAGATCGCGGCGACCGGAACGCCCGCCTCCACGAACTCGCGCGCCTTCTCCCCGAACGCGTCCAGCTCCGGCCCCATCCAGGTCTCGGAGCCGGGCAGGATCAGCATCGCGCTGTCGGCGGGCGTGAGATCGGCGAGCACGATGTCCGGCACGATCCGCATGCCGCCCATCGTCGTGATCGGATCCGCGGTCAACCCGACCGTCTTGACCTGCCACGTTCCCGGCTCCCGATGCCAGCTCGGCTTGTTGATGTGCGCGGTGGCCGCGCCCACCTCCCAGTCGGCGAGAGTGTCGTAAACGGCCATGTGCACTGCCTTCGTGGTCATGACAGTATCCTGTCATATTTGACAGCATGCTGTCAATATTTTCTGTCCAACGCCGCCACCGATGACTGCGGGCCGGCTGGACCGGAACCTCCGCTGTGCGTGCGCAACGCCGGTGCGCCAGAATCCCAGCAGCGCGAAATTCGCGGGAACCGGAGGAACCGTCAGTGAGCGTGTGGGGTGAAGTGGTCGTCGGCTTGGTGATCCTGGTCGGCCTCATCGGAATCGTCGTGCCGATCCTGCCGGGTGTCATCCTGATCTTCGGGGCCGTCGCGGTCTGGGCATTCATGACCGGTGGAGCTACGGCGTGGACCGTCTTCGCGATCAGCACGTTGCTGCTGGCGCTGTCGGGGGTCGTCAAATACACCTGGCCGGGACGCAAGATGAAGGAAGCGGGGGTGTCCAATCGCGCGATCTTCCTGGGCGCGATCGTCGGCATCGTCGGATTCTTCGTGATTCCGGTCGTCGGCCTGTTCGTCGGTTTCGTTCTCGGCGTGTATCTCTCGGAACTCCACCGGCTGCGCGTCAACCAACAGGCATGGCGGGCAACGGTTCAGGCGCTGAAGGGTGTCGGCCTGTCCATCCTCATCGAGCTCTTCGGCGCGCTGCTGGCCACCGGCGTCTGGATCGTCGGCGCGATCGCCGCCTGAGAATCATCAACACATCGCGCATGCCGGAGCCGAGCGCCAGCGAGGCGCAGGCATGAGCGTCAACGGTCGATGGCGGGGAACGGAATCGTGTCTCCGGCTCGGCTGCCGGGCAATTCGTCGCGGCGCAGCCGGAGCGTCGGCGGTTCCGGGCGAAACAGCGGCAGGGTCGGGGCCGGATCGGTGGTGACGGTCCGCTCGCGAGCGGGAAGCCGGTAGAACGCGCGCGCGTTGTCCTCGAGCACCGCGTACATGTCGGTGCCCACCACGTCACAGATCAGGTCGACATCCGAGTCCTCGAACGGGCGTCCCGCCCGGGTGCCGGGCAGATCGGTGCCGAACATGAGCGCTTCGGGGTTCACCGCGTGGATGCGGCGCAGCGTGTCGGCGACGTTCATGGCGACCCGGCCGAAACCGGTTGCCTTGACCCGCGCCCCGCGATCGACGAGATCGAGCAGGAACGGCAGACCCTCCTCGGACATCCCGAGATGGTCGACCGAGAGCGCGGGCAGCTTCGAGATGACGGGTTGCAGCGAGGCGAGCATCGTGCCGTCGATGTAGACCTCGACGTGCCAGCCGGCCAATTCGTGCGCGCGCAGCGCTTGCAGCGTCATCTCGGTGATGTCGGCGGCCGCGCGTTTGAGGTTGAACCGCAGCGCGCGCACGCCGATGCGGTCCAGCTCGATGATCTCCTCGTCGGTGGCGTCCAGGTCGAGGCGGGTGACGCCGACCCAGCCCTCGCCGAGTTCGGCGAGGGCGGCCTTCAGGTAGCTCTGATCCGTGCCCTGGAACGATCCGCTGACCACAGCGCCACCGCTGATGTCGAACCGCGACATGCGCTTGCGGTAGTCCGCGATGGTGAACGGCTCGGGCAGGTAGCCCTCGTTTTCGGCCAGCGGGAACCGCGGGTCGAAGATGTGCAGGTGGGCATCGAACACTTGTACAGAATGCCTCAGTGTCGGATTTTCCGCTGCCACAACGACCAGCACTGGGGGTGCTGCCGCGGCACCGGAGCCGGTTGCCGCGAGGTGATCAGACCTTGTGCGGTTCGCTGGCGCGCAGCATGTCCTCGCGTTCGACGACCTTGACGCGTTCGCGGCCTTCGGGTTCGCCCAGGGAACGCTCGTGGGCGTCGAGGCGGTACCAGCCTGCCCAGGTGGTGAACGGGATGCCCTTGCCTTCGAGGAACTCGGTGACGGCTTCGAGTTCGGGCCGCTCGGCGGGGGTGAAGCCGGGGGCGTCGTCCAGCAGGCAGGCGATGGTTTCGTTGGCGTCGCCCTTGGTGTGGCCGATCAGGCCGACCGGGCCTCGTTTGATCCAGCCGGTCACGTAGGTGGCGGGCATGTAGCGAGCGGCGCCGTCGGCGTTCTCGTCGACGATCACCCGGCCCGCTTCGTTGGGCACGGTGCCGGCCTGGTCGTCGAAGGGCAGGTTGCTGATGTTCTGCGACAGGTAGCCCACGGCACGGTATACCGCCTGCACTTCCCAGTCCTTGAACACGCCGGTCCCCTTGACGTTTCCGGTGCCGTCGAGCTGGGTGCGTTCGGTGCGCAGGCCGACGACCTTGCCGTTCTCGCCGAGCACCTCGGCGGGGGACTCGAAGAAGTGCAGGAACAGCTTGTGCGGCCGGTTGCCTGCATCGCGGATGGCCCACTGCTCGAGGGTGTTGGCGACCATGTCGACCTGCTTGGAATGCCTGCGCGCGGCTTCGGAGCCTTCGTCGTAGTCGATGTCCTCGGGGTCGACGATGACCTCGATGGTCGGCGAGTGGTCGAGTTCGCGCAGCTCCAGCGGGGTGAACTTGGCCTGGGCGGGACCGCGGCGGCCGAAGACGTGCACCTCGACCGCCTTGTTGGCCTTCAACCCCTGGTAGACGTTCGGCGGGATCTCCGTGGGCAGCAGCTCGTCGCCGGTCTTGGCCAGCACGCGGGCCACGTCCAGGGCGACGTTGCCGACGCCGAGGACGGCGACCTTCTCCGCGTCCAGCGGCCAGCTGCGCGGCACGTCGGGGTGCCCGTCGTACCAGGACACGAAGTCCGCCGCGCCGTAGGAGCCGTCGAGGTCGATGCCGGGGATGGGCAGGGCGCGGTCGGCGTTGGCGCCGGTGGAGAAGATCACCGCGTCGTAGAAGGCGCGCAGGTCATCGAGGGTGATGTCGGTGCCGTAGTCGATGTTGCCCAGCAGCCGCACCTGCGGCTTGTCCAGCACCTTGTGCAGGGCGGTGATGATGCCCTTGATCCGCGGGTGGTCGGGCGCGACGCCGTAGCGGATCAGCCCGAACGGCGCGGGCATGCGCTCGAACAGGTCGATACTCACGTCGGCATCGGACTTCATCAACGCGTCGGCGGCGTAGATCCCGGCCGGTCCGGCGCCCACGATCGCGATGCGGAGCGGGCGGGTCTTCGCGGTGTGCGCGTCAAGCCCGGAGGAGGAAGCCTGCGTCACCACGGAGGGCTCGCGAACACCGCCATCCGATACTGCACTCTGTTCGGTCATCTCTTACGCGCACCCTTATGGTCGAAACAATAATGACGTCTGGCTTAGCTTAGGCTAAGTTGACGCACCGGCTCGGTCGCACCCGTCCGGTGCGGACGCCGACGTTGGCGTTGCCGGCTCGTGGCTGCACGGTGCTCCGTTCGCCGCGGCGATGAGCTGCCGATTCGCTATGACAGCAGGCTGCCGTCCCGCGATTCTATCGGGACCGTCGATGCCACCCAGATCCGGTGCGTGCAGTCGGTGGATGTCATCGAACATCTCGATCCGCGCGTACCCGCTCCCGCGCGACCTATAGCGGCCCCCTGCTCGCCGACGGACGCCGCCAGCGCCCCTGCCCCGGGGCCGGGCGCTGGATACCCGCGCCGACCAGGGATCATCGAGCCATGACCGAGCAGCAGCCGACCGCGGGAGACGACGACATCATCCGCGTCGATCAAACCGACAAGCGCTCCATGGTGCCGTTCATCGCGGCCGCGGTGGTCGCGGTGATCGTGCTCATCGCGATCGTGCTCGGCGGGGTGCTGTCGCCCGCTGAGAAAAATGTCACAGATTCCGACCGCATCTCCGCGGCCATCCGCAACTTCGTCGAAGGCGCCAACCGCACCGGCACCGTGCCTGCGCCCGGCACCGGATGCGAGGGCTTCGACGCCGCCCGCTCACCGCTGGCCGGACAGTCCGGCGCCGGAAAGTCCGTCGAGCTCAGGAAAATCGACAACCCGATGGTGGACGGCGACAAAGGCAAGGCGACCGTGACCACGAAGGCGGACGGCACGGAGACGACCAAGACGTGGAATCTCACCAGATCCGGCGACAAGTGGCTGGTCTGCACCTGAGCGTTCCCGCAGTGTGAACCGCCGTTTGACACGGTGACCCGGGTCGGTGCAATCTCAGTCGAAGGTCATGAGAACCAGTGTCAAGCCCCGGCATTACTGGTCGGCAACCCTCCTCCGCGGTGGGGTGCTCCGGGTGACGACCTGGCCGTGCTCCGGTCCTGGGCGCGGCAAGTGCGGATTCGCAGGAGGAGTAGATGAGTTACGCCGGTGACATCACCCCGCAGCAGGCATGGGAACTGTTGCGCGACAACCCCGAAGCAGTCCTCGTGGACGTGCGGACCGAAGCCGAATGGAAGTTCGTCGGCGTACCCGACACGAGCCCGATCGATCGGCCGACCGTGCTGATCGAGTGGGTCGACTCCACCGGCGCGCGCAACGAGACGTTCGTCGAGCAGCTGCGGCAGGCGCTCGCCGACCACGACCCCGAAGCACCGGTGGTGTTCTTGTGTCGCTCCGGCCAGCGTTCGGTCGGCGCGGCGATCGCCGCCACATCGGCGGGTTACCGCACCTCCTACAACGTGCTCGAAGGCTTCGAAGGTCCGCTCGATGAGTTCGGGCACCGCGGCGGCTCCGGCTGGCGTGCCCTCGGGCTGCCTTGGCGGCAGTCATGAGCGGGGGCCTGGCGTGCCCTCGGGGCTCTACCGATGGGCGGCAGTCATGAGCGGGGGTCTGGCGTGCCCTCGGGGCTCTACCGATGGGCGGCAGTCATGAGCGAGGTGTCTCGCGTGCCCTCGGGGCTCTACCGATGGGCGGCAGTCATGAGCGGGGGTCTGGCGTGCCCTCGGAACTCTGCCGATAGGCGGCAGTCGTGATCACCGGCGGCGCGTTCGACAAGCCGCTGCCCGAGGGCGTCGGCCCCGCGACGCTCGGTGTGCGGGGCGGACTGCGGCGCTCCGGTTTCGAGGAAACCGCCGAGGCGCTCTACCTGACCTCCGGCTTCGTCTACGAGAGCGCGGAAGCCGCCGAGGCCGCGTTCACCGGCGAGGTGGAGCATTTCGTCTACTCCCGCTACGGCAACCCGACGGTCGCCATGTTCGAGGAGCGGATGCGGCTGATCGACGGCGCCGAAGCGTGCTTCGCCACCGCGAGCGGCATGTCGGCCGTGTTCACCGCGCTGGGAGCGCTGCTCGGCGCCGGTGACCGGCTGGTCGCCGCGCGCAGTCTGTTCGGCTCCTGCTTCGTGGTGTGCAACGAGATCCTGCCGCGCTGGGGCGTGGAGACCGTCTTCGTGGACGGCGAAGATCTCGACCAGTGGGAGCAGGCACTGTCGGTGCCGACCAAGGCGGTGTTCTTCGAGACGCCCGCCAATCCGATGCAGACGCTGGTGGACGTGCGCCGGGTGACCGAGCTGGCCCATACCGCAGGCGCGAAAGTGGTGCTGGACAATGTCTTCGCCACGCCCCTGTTGCAACGCGGCTTCGAGCTCGGCGCCGACGTGGTGGTGTACTCCGGCACCAAGCACATCGACGGGCAGGGCCGGGTGCTCGGCGGCGCGATTCTCGGCGCGAAGGATTACATCGACGGCCCGGTGAAAACGCTGATGCGCCACACCGGTCCGGCGCTGAGCCCGTTCAACGCGTGGACCTTGCTCAAGGGGCTGGAGACGATGCCGCTGCGGGTGCGCCATTCGGCCGAGTCCGCACTGCGGATCGCCCGCTTCCTGGAGGGCAACAAGGCGGTCAGCTGGGTGAAATACCCGTTCTTGGAGTCGCATCCGCAGTACGCGCTGGCCACCGGTCAGATGAGCGGGGGCGGCACCGTGGTCACCTTCGAGCTGAACGCCCCCGAGAACGAGGCGAAAAAGCGCGCTTTCGAGGTGCTGAACCGGTTGCGCGTCATCGACATCTCCAACAACCTCGGCGACGCCAAGACCCTGATCACCCACCCCGCCACCACCACCCACCGCGCCATGGGCCCCGAAGGCCGCGCCACCATCGGCCTGTCCGACGGTGTCGTCCGCGTCTCGGTTGGCCTCGAAGACGTGGAAGACCTCTTGGACGACCTGGACCAAGCCCTCTCCTGACCGGCCGGTGAGCCGGTACGGGAGAGGGGCCCAGCGTCTACCTCGCGAGATGTCTCACAGGAAATCGGCGAGGACTTTGTTGAAGCCCTCGGGTTCCTCGGAGAACGGCACGTGCCCGCTGCGCTCGAAGCGGACCACCTTCGCGTTCGGCACCCGCGCGGCGATCCATACATCGAGTGGACCGGGGAAGATCTTGCTCTGCGCTCCGTAGATCAGCAGCGTCGGCACGGTGACCTGGGGCAGGACCGGCCGGAAGTCGGCGAAGGCCATGTCGTACCAGATGGCGCATGCCGCCGAGGTCGGCATCTTCGTCGTCTCCGCGTACACCGCATCGATCACCTCGTCGGACGGCTCTTCCGCGAAGCAGGCGGCGATGAACGGCTTGATCACCAACGGGCGGGCGTGCCGCACCGCCTGCACGAACACCGCGAGGTCGGTCTGGCTGTAGCCACCTTGGAGCGGGAAGTCCCACCCCTCCCCGTCGAGGAAACGCGGTGACTGATCGACGAATGTCACCGATCGCAGCTTCTCACACCCGAACTGCTCGACGTAGGCGAGAATCACCGCGGCGCCCATCGACCAGCCCACGAGGGCGACGTCGTCGAGCCCGAGATGGTCCAGCAGACTGCGGATGTCCCGTGCGTACTGCGCGAGGGTGTGACCGTCCTCGGTCTTGCCGGAGGCACCGTGCCCGCGCAGGTCGACATTGATGACCCGATTCCCTTCTGCCAGCGCGGGCACATTCTGCGCCCAGAAGGTGGTGTTCATCGTCCAGCCATGAATGAGCACGACGGGACGACCGGCGCCGTGATCCTCGTAGTACATCGGCACGCCATCCGGCAATTCCAGGTAGGGCATCGACAACCTCCAGCTCAGGACAAGTGGTGCTCACACGATGACGTGCCGGCCGGGCGCGGCCAAGATCGTGCGGAGGGGTTGCACAGACGTTGCAGCGCAAGGCAGCCCGTTGTCGGAGCGACGACGGCACGCCCGGTCTGGTCCGGGCGCCATGACCGTTCGGCGGCATCTCCCCGAGGTCGAGCTGACCCGAGACGAGGTCATGACCTGGCGCAGGAACCATCGGATGGCCTCGCTGTGGCCGATGCTGTTCGCGGGCCTGGATTGCGCGGCGTTCGAGCCGGGCCACGTGCTGTTCGGCGTCGAGTCCGTAGTCGATCTCGCCATTCCCAGCGATGAGGACCGAACCGCTATGACACAGGGCCACAATTTATCTCGGCACCAGCGCTGGGCGGGAGGCGTGTCGAATGGGGCTCTGGGCAGGCGGAGGTGGTCATGACTAGCGGGGAGGTGGCACAGCTCTCGGATGGCGAAGGGTTAGGCGAGAGCGGCCGCGCCGAGAACGAGCCAGGCGCGCACGGGCCTTCGACGTCGACGGCCGATCGGAAGCAGCCCGACATCGCCGCCCAGGCGGCGCGTATTCTCACCGACCTGGCACGAAATGCGCCCGGTGGTCCCACCGGGACGCCGGCGTCGGGCCCACGCGCACAAGCCGTTTCCTCCCTGAGCACAACCGCCGCCGCACCCAACGGGGTGCAGCCGCCGCCTTCCACCGTGGCATCGGTATCCAACGGCGCCGCGCCATCACCCGGTGGTGTCGTGGCACCACCGCAGGGCACCGCGGCACCGTCCGGCACACCCGCGGCGACCGAGGAGCCGCCACCACCCGGGATCGATCCGGAGATCATCGCGAGCCTCGCGCCCGCGGCCATGATGGCATTGCCGATGCTGGCGTCGGCGCTGGCCGGCCTCGCAGGCGGCGGATCAGGTGCGGGATCAGGTGGTTCGGCACCCACAGCCGCCGAACCCGGTGCGGCCGGGCTGACGCCGGAAGCACAAGAGGCGATGAAAGCCTTGAAAACCTTGGCAGCCCTGTACGGCAGCGACGGCGCCGCATCGGGCACCAACAGTCTGGGATCGCAGCTTGGGGGAATCGGCGGCTCAGGCGCGGGAGCGACCGCGATCAAGGCGCGGGCCTTGTTCCAGAAGAACGCGGCGAGAGCGTTCAACACCCTCGACAACGAACTCGCGCGCTACGTCTCCGGCCTTGCCGGGTCGAACAAGGCCGACCGGAAAGCGGTGATCCGGCTGCTGCGCGACGTCAACGTGCAACTGGCCGAGCTCGGTCCCGCCGCGTACACCAAAGAAGGCCAGCGGAAAGCGCACCAAATACTCACGGAGGCATTGCGAAAGGCGCAAACCATCGTCCGCGGCGGTCAGGCCAACGCGACCGAAACCGCCGCGGCGGTCAATCGGCTCACCGCCCAATACCTCAATGCCCTTGCCGGAAAACGGACACAGCTCGGCAGCGCGTTCCCCGGTAGCGGCCGGCCCCGATCGCCTCTCGATCCGGGGAAATACCGAATCAGCTCGCACTTCGGCCCCCGGGGCGGCAAGCATCACGGCGGACTCGATATGGCCGCTCCCGCGGGCACGCCCATCTACGCCGCCACCGGCGGCACGGTCGTCAAGGCGGGCAACTACGGCGATGGCTACGGCTACCAGGTGCGAATCCGATCCGCCGACGGCACCGAGACCATCTACGCCCACCAGACCCCGGGCAGCATCCGGGTCAAGGCCGGCGATCGAATTCCCGCAGGGACCGCGATCGGCGCCGTCGGGTCCACCGGCAACTCCACGGGTCCCCACCTGCACTACGAAGTGCGTCGCAACGGCCGCTCCATCGAGCCTGTCGCCTACCTGGCGTCGCAGGGCGTCCGAGTGTGACGGTCTCGTCCTTCCAGCGTTATTGTCATACTGTCAATACACCCTCCCGGTGGCCTCCGTGAGGACGCACCGGTGCGGGTGCGCTGGATCAACGACGAACCGAGGTATGGCGTGAGCTCTTCATCCACCGCCGGGCAGGGCCCGCTCGCGGGCATCAAGGTCATCGAGTTGGCCGGTATCGGCCCCGGTCCGCACGCGGCGCTGCTGCTCGCCGATCTCGGCGCCGACGTGGTGCGGGTGCAGCGCCCGGGTCAGCTCCCTGGCGGGTTCGACCGGCCGCAGCTGCGCGGCCGGACCATTGTCGAGGCCGACCTCAAGGACCCGGCGGACATCGAGAAGGTGCTCCGGCTGGTCGAGAAAGCGGACGTGCTTATCGAAGGCTTCCGGCCCGGCGTCACCGAGCGGATGGGCTTGGGCCCGGACGACGCG
The DNA here is from genome assembly GCF_965283145.1 of Nocardia sp. Marseille-Q1738. NCBI lineage: Bacteria > Bacillati > Actinomycetota > Actinomycetes > Mycobacteriales > Nocardiaceae > Nocardia > Nocardia sp. Marseille-Q1738. Next base: position 1,032,266 of record NZ_CBDIMS010000002.1, read on the forward strand.
CTCGCCCGCAACCCGCGCCTGGTCTACGGCCGGATGACCGGCTGGGGCCAGCAGGGACCGCTGGCCGACCGCGCCGGGCACGACATCAACTACATCTCCATCACCGGCGTGCTGCACGCCATCGGCCGTAAGGGCGAACGTCCGGTCCCGCCGCTGAACATGGTGGGCGACTTCGGCGGCGGCTCGATGTTCCTGGTGTTCGGCGTCCTGGCCGCGCTGGTCGAGCGGCAGAATTCCGGCAAGGGACAGGTGATCGACGCGGCCATGGTCGATGGCGCGCTTGCCCTTTCGCACATGATCTGGGGCATGCGCGGCGTCGGTGCATGGTCCGACGAGCGCGGGGTGAACCTGCTCGACACGGGGATGTCGTTCTACGACACCTACGAGACCTCCGACGGCAAATACATGGCGGTCGGCGCGATCGAACCGCAGTTCTACGCGCAACTGCTCGCCGGGCTGGAGATCGACCAGGAAGGACTGCCGTTCCAGCTCGATCCGGCGGGTCAGGACACGCTGAAAAAGCTCTTCGCCGAGCGCTTCCGGACCAAGACGCGCGAGGAGTGGGCGGAGATCTTCATCGGCACCGACGCGTGCGTCTCGCCTGTGCTCACCTTCGAGGAGGCGACGACCAACGAGCACATCGCGGCCCGCGGCTCACTTCTCGAGCTGGATAACATCACCCAGCACGCCCCGGCGCCGCGCTTCTCACGCACTCCGAACGGGGTCCCCACCCCGCCGCCGACCACGGCCACGCCCATCGAATCGGTCTGGGCCGACTGAGCATCGCGGATAGTTCAACCTTGCAACAAACCAACCGGTTCGACAGTATGGCACTGCGCCTGCAATACTGTCCGCGAGCAGGTGGCTTTCGAGCGCAGCTGAATTCACTCCGGCGCCATCCGGTCCGCTCCTTGACCGCACGCTCGCATCTGGAGGCCTCGACGCCCTGCGACCTTCCGAGCGCCGCCGAGCACGACGAGGGCCAGCCCCGAGGGGTGGCCGGCCCGTCGTGCGCGGCGGCGCCCGGAAAGGGAAGTACCGCCGGCGGAGGCCCTCCCCCGGTCGGGGCGTGGATGGGTGATCCGCGCATCTCGCCGAGCCAGGCGAAATCCGTTCAGTAGCAGGTCAGCGGCGTCAACGGATCGGCGGCGCGCGGCGTAAGCGCCTCGTAGGCGGACGCGATCGCCTTGACCGCCAACCGCAAGTCGGATTCCCGGTGGGTGAACGGCAACCGCAGGAAACGTTCGAACGCGCCCTGCACGCCGAATCTCGGCCCCGCCGCGAGCAATACGCCGTGATTGGGGGCGGTGGCGGCCAGCGCCGTCGACACCGAGGTGGGCAGCTGCACCCACACCGACATGCCGCCGGCTCCCACGGTGACGCGCCAATCCGGCAACTCTTCGGCGAGCGCGTCGAGCAGAGCGGCGCGCTGCGAACGCAATTGGTCCCGGCGACGGTCCAGAATGGTGTCGGCATGCTCGAGCAGGTGCACGGTGGCCAGCTGGTCCATCACGGGCGTGCCGAGATCGACCGTGGAGCGGATGCCGAGCAGCTTGGTGATCAGCGCCTGGTTGGTGCGAATCCAGCCCACGCGCAGACCGCCCCAGAACGACTTCGAGGCCGATCCGATCGTGACGATCTCGGCGCCTTTCGCGAAACTCGCGACCGGGGGCGGCGGGGCGGCGTCGCCGAGTCCCAGATCCGCCATGGACTCGTCGATCACCACGGTCATCCTGGTTTCCCGTGCGATGGCGGCCAGCTCGGCGCGGCCGTCGGTGTCGAGCAGCAGGCCGGTCGGGTTGTTGTAATCCGGCACCAGGTAGGCCAGGCTGGCCGCGGTTTGCCGTGCCGCGCTGCGGATTCCGTCGAGATCCCAGCCGCCCGCCGGATCGTCCGGGCGCAGCGGCACCGGCACCGGACGCGCGCCGACATCGCGGATCGCCTCGATCGCGTTCGGATAGGTCGGATGGTCGATGAGCACGCGGGCGGCGGGCGCGGTGAGCACGTTGAGCAACAGGCGCATGCCGTGCTGGGCGCCGAGGGTGACCAGGATCTGGTCCGGCTCGGTCGGCAGCCCGCGCGCGGTGTAGCGGCGGGCGATCGCCTCGCGTAACGCGAGCACACCGACCGGGTCCATGCCGTGCGTGCCGAGATAGGCTGGAATGCCTTCCAAGGCAGTGGAATACGCGTCCTGCATCTCCAGCGGGGCAGCCATGGCGGCGTAGGTCATGTCGATGGTCGGCAGCTCGGGCGAGCCCATCATGGCCAGAATGCTCCTGGCCGGCTTGATGCCGTCGTGCTGCACGTCGCGGGGCAGCGCCACGGTGCTGCGCGAGCCCTGCCGACTGATCAGGTAACCGTGCTCGCGCAGCAGCGCGTAGGTGGACGTGATGGTGGTCCGGCTGACGCCGAGCGTGGTGGCGAGGTCGCGTTCGCTGGGCAACGCGACACCGAGCGGGGCGCGACCATCGTGGATCAGCAGCCGGATGCCTTCGGCGAGCGCCAGGTATGCCGGACGCGCGGACCGCCGTCCGGCGGAATCCGGTTCGCCGTCGTGCACGTTGCGCCAGCTGCCCAGATCACGGGCCAGGCTGCCCGCGCCGATCACTCTCGTTGCCATGCGGTCCAGTATCGGCTGATTGGATATTTATTGGCAAGGCCAGTCGAGCGCACTCTTGCGGAATGAACGCCCTCGCCACCTTGTTCATCGTCGCCGTTTTCGGCTATTCGATCTATCACTATGCACCGAAACGCGACGAGCACACGTTCTGTCTCGAACGATTCCACCCGCGCACACCGATGTCCGACCGGTCCGTCTCCTACTACGAGGACCAGCGGCGATACTCCGACCTCGCAGCGATCTACAGTCGCCGAGACGTGGCGGGTCCCGACTGGCCCGACGCGGAGAAGCCGCTCGTTTGAGCACGGGACCGTTCGTGCCCCCGCGTGCGGGACCGTCGAGGCAGTCCAGTCCGGCGGCATCGGGCCATGGTGGCAGCAGAACGCACCGGGGCACGTCACCGCTGGTCGCCCGCCCAGCAGACGCCTCGGACCACCGGCTCACGAAACGGTCGTCACAGGCCACTTCCGAATAACTGGACTGGTCGTTTCCAACTTGTCGGTCTCCGGGTGCAGACTTGGCTCATGAGTGACGCCACGCGCCTCGCCTCCGCGGCCGCTCGCCCGGCAGCCGAGGTCGCCGGCCCCGCCGTGGAGCCCGCGGCCCCGAGCCGTCCGGCCGCGGCCGTCCCGGTTGCTGCGGCGCTGTTCGATACCGCGATCGGCTGCTGCGCGATCGCGTGGAGCGGCGAAGCGGTGATCCGATTCCAGCTCCCCGAGGCGAACCCGGCCGCTACCCGCGCGCGCATCGCCCGCCGCCGTGTCGGATACCAGGGCGAGGAGATCCGCGAAGAAGCGCCCACCGGCCCCATCGCCGCGGCCATCGCGGGTATCCGCGCCCACCTCGCGGGAGAACTCGACGACTTGCGCTGGATCCCGGTGGACACCACCGGAATTCCCGCGTTCCACCGCGCCGTCTACACCGTGACCCGCGCCATCGATCCCGGCCACACCCTCAGCTACGGCCAGGTCGCCGAGCGCGTCGGCGCACCCGGCGCCGCCCAGGCCGTCGGACAAGCCCTCGGCCGCAACCCGATTCCGCTGATCATCCCGTGTCATCGCGTGCTCGCGGCCGACCATGCGCTGCACGGATTCTCCGCCCCGGGCGGAATCGACACCAAGCAGCGGCTTTTGACCATCGAGCGCACACCGGGATTCGGCGAGCCCACCCTATTCTGAACCTGGAACCGCCAGTGGCGTGACGCCGCTCGACACCTGTCACTTGCCGAGCGGATGGACCCGGCCAACTCATGCGGGGGGCGCAGCGGACCGTATCTCCGCCAGTGTGCGAGAGCGCATCCGTCGCCGTAGACGCGCAGTTACCAGATGCTCGTATGCAGCCCCTCCGAGGTCATCGTAGGGTCAGGGACCCGAGCCTCGCGCCGCTGCTCAATGAGCTGTCACACGCTGGCGCTCGTCCACGTTGGCAGGGGTACGGACGGAGCGGCGGCCCACGGTCCCGGCGCTGGGAAGCAGCGGTCCGATGAATTCGCAGCGTTCACTCCGTCGGTATCGGCAAGGACTTCGGCAGACCCGCCAAGAGGAAAGTGAGCCAGCAATGCAGACCGTTACCTCCGCCGACGGCACCATCATCGCGTTCGACCGGCACGGCGGCGGCGAGGCCGGGACCGTCATCCTGATCGGCGGCGCCTTCGGCTACCGGAAGTTCCCCAAGATGGTCGCGCTGGCCGAGGCGCTCGCCGGGCAGCACGAAATGACCGTGATCAATTACGACCGGCGTGGTCGCGGCGACAGCACGGACTCACCGGGCGTCTACGACGCCGATCGGGAAATCGACGATATCGCCGCGCTTGTCGAGGCCGCGGGCGGTTCGGCCGCATTGTTCGGCTGGTCCTCCGGCGCCGCGCTCGCGCTGCGGGCGGCCGCGTCCGGCCGGGTGAACGGCATCACGAAGGTCGTCGCGTTCGAGCCGCCCTTCGTGGTCGACCAGGAGGGGTTCGTGCCGCAGCCCGGCCTCGAGGTGCGCCTGCACGAGCTGATCGCCGCCGGCCGTCGCGCGGACATCGTGCGGTTCTACATGACCAAGGCGATGGGCGTGCCGCGCGCCATGGTCGCGGTCATGCGCCTCACCCCGTTCTGGAAGGGCCTGCTCGCCACCGCGCCGTCCACCGCGCACGACTGGGCCGTGATGCGCGACTTCATGCGCGGTGAGCCGCTGCGCGCCCAGGACTGGTCCGCGGTCGGCGTGCCGACCCTCGTCATCGCGGGCGGAAAGAGCGACGCGCTGCTCCGCAAGGGCGCTCGCGCCATCGCCGCGGCTGTCCCCGATGCCGTCTTCCAGGAGATTCCCAAGCTCAGCCACAACCCGAACATCGGCCTGCTGGCGCCGGTCGCGGGCGCCTTCCTCACCGGCGCCGAGCAGCCCGCCGGGTGACACGGCTCGATCCCGGACGCGAGCCGCACGAAACGCGCGGCGCCGCGAAATCAGTCGATCGGGTGTTCGCGGTAGAAATCGCAGGCTTCCCCGGTGATGTATCCGTCCATGCAGCCGAAGTACGTCTGGATGCACGCGTTCGACGAGCAACCGAGTTCGATCAGCTTCTGCCTGATTCTGGCGTTGCGCTCCTGGGGAGTTTCCGACGGCGACGGCGCCACCGTCGCCGGGGGGCCCGCTGAGCTGGTGACCGGTCCGGGCTGCCCGTCCGAGCACCCGGCGACCAAGGCCACCCCGGCCGCTACCGCACACGCCACGACGGTTGATCGCACGGCCGGTCACCCACTTCCGGATTCGCCGCGCATCAGCGCGCCGAGCGACTCGCGATCGGTGACGTCCATCTTGATGCAGGCACGGTAGAGGTGCCCCTCCACCGTGCGTACCGAGACGGTGAGACGGTCGGCGATCTGCCGGTTGGACAAGCCCGCCGCCACCAGGTTCGCGATCTCGCGTTCCCGCGCGGTCAGCGGCAAGGGCTGCGCGGCCTGCCGCAAGGCGGGGGTGCTCGCTCCGCCGCAGGCGGCGGCCAGTCGGTTGGCCGTGGCGGCGGACTCCAGCAGCCTGCGCCGGTCCCCGGCCCGCTCGTGTGCCGACGCGGCCTGCGCCGCGGCGTCGGCGGCCGACAGCATCGCGCCGATCCGCTCGAATTCCGCCGCGGCGGCGTCGAGTCCGGGACCGTCATGGGCGGCCAGCGCCACCGCGTGCCGCGCCTGCGCCTGCACCAGGCGCCCGTCCAGCCGCGCCGCCAGGTCGGCCAGTCGTCCCGCCACGGAGTGGTCGCCGAAGCGGGCCGCCGTGTGCAGTGCGATGGCCTCGATCGCGTGCTGATGCGCCCGGGCCGCCGCGTCGGCGGCGCCCACCGCGATCCGGATGGCCGGGGAGACGGTGCCTTCGGCCGCGGCCACCCAGGCGCGGGCGACTTCCAGTTGTGGCTCGTAGACCGCGCTGTGCCGGCCGCCGCGCTCGGTGGCGTGCGCGATCGACTCGGCGGCCTCGGTGGCGCGGCCGAGCGCCGAATACGCTTCCGCCAGGCGAATTCTCGCGGGGAACATCCAGGCGGCGGCGCCCTCGGCGGCCAGTGCGGCCAGTGCCTGTTCCAAATGCTCGATGCCGTCGTTGAACCGGCCCTGCGCCACGTCGACAGTGCCCTGCAGGATCTTCGACATACCCCAGGCCAGGTATTGGCCGGGCGAGGAGTAACCGAAATAGGCTCCCGCGCAATGGCGTGCGGCCTCGAGATCGCCGGTGAAGGTCAGCGCGAGTACCTCGGCGTGGGTGGACATGAAGCGGTTGAGCCCGTCGATGTGCGCCTCCACCTCGTGCCCGCGGGCCGCGTACTGTCTGGCCGCTTCGGCTTTGCCCATCAACGCCAAAGCCAAGCCGCCGCCGAACGCGGCCCACCACACCGCCCAGGGCGGCGCGTCCTTGGTGGACATGACCGTCTCGGCTTCGGCGATCGCGTCATCGATGTTGTTCTCGTTGACCGCACTCGCCGAGGCGAGACCGGTGAAGATGGCCGCGATCTTCGGGTGCCGCACCTTCCCGCGCACCAGGGTGAGCACGTCGTCGGCGCGGTCGGCATCGCCCATGGCCCACAACAGGTTCGCCACCCGGGTACTGCCCCAGCGCGCGAGCTGCACCTCATCGAGCTGATCGGGGTCGAAGCTGGCCAGCGTGCGTTCGGCCTCGATCCGGTGGCCCTGCCACAGCAGGGCGCGTGCCAGCAGGTCGGCGGCCTCCACGCCGCCGCGTCGTTCCACCGCGGCCCGCGCGAAGCGTTCGCCCAGCGGCAGATTCGCCAATCCGATCGCGTCGGCGGCGGCCGCCTCGAACAATTCCAGATCCGCGGATTTATCGCTGTCCAAGGCCAATTCGGCCAAGCGGATCCGGTCGGCCGCGGATTTGATCGGACGTTCCTTCAGCGAGGAATACAGGCGGCCGCGCAAGCGGCGCGCCGAGGCGATGCCGAGCCGGCGCCGGATCACCTCACCGAAAAGCGGGTGGTTGTAGCGCACGCTCAGATCTTGCGAATTCTCCACCACCTTGATGACACCGCGGGTTTCGGCGGCTTCCACCGCGTCCTCACCCGCCAATTCGGCGAGCACGTCCAGATCGATCGGCTCGCAGAAGGTCAGCAGCTCCAGCACCCGCAACACCGACTCGGGCAGCTGCTCGACCCGGTCCTCGAGCAGCGCGGCCAGTTCCGAGGTCACCGCGGCCCGCCCGCGCAACTGCCAGACGCCGTTGACCTGACGCAGCGTGCCCGCCTCCAGCGCGCCCTCGACCAAATGCCGGAGGAACAGCGCGTTTCCGGCGGAGGACTCCCACATCAGATTGGCGGTGAACCCCTCGAGCTGCCCACCGAGCATCGACTCCACCAGCTCCACGCTCTGGCGCTGGGTGAACGGGCGCAGGTCGATGCGGATCAGGTGCCCGTCTTTCCACAGCGAGGTGATCGCGTCCGGCACCGGGACTCCGCTGCGGACGGTGACCACGATGTGCGCGGCCTTATCGATGGCCAGTTGGAGCAGCAGGGTGGCGGAGAGCTGGTCGAGCAGGTGCGCGTCGTCCACACCGATCACGGTGTGCCCGTCGGCGAGCAGCGCCTCGCGCGCCGCCGACATGAACGTGACCGGGTCGTGCGCCGTATAGACGCCGACCATGTGCGCGAATACCCCCAGCGGAATGCTGCGCGCCGACTCGGTGCCCGCCACCCAGCGGATATTGCCGCCGATCGAGGCGGTGGCGTGCCGGGCCAGGGTGGTCTTGCCGACTCCGGCATCGCCGGTCAGCACCACCCCGACGTGCTCCGGACCGGTCAGCGCCGCGCGGATCGCCTCGAATTCGCTTTCGCGCTCGATCATCGGCCAGTTCCGAGCCATGCTCTAACTCTAGAGCTTCAACGATCATGATCGAAGCCGAGCGGGCCCTATCGTGCTGGTGAATTTGTGGTGAACCGGCCGAATTTCGCTGGACCGCGCGGAATTCGAACAGGTTCTAGCCGAGGACGTCGTGCCGGACGATCGTTTGGTCCCGGCCCGGCCCCACGCCGATGCAGGAAATCCGCGCGCCGGACAGCTCCTCCAGTCGCAAAACGTACGCCTGCGCGTTGGCCGGCAGTTCGTCGAAGCTGCGCGCGCCGGAGATGTCCTCCCACCAACCGGGCATTTCTTCGTAAATCGGCTTCGCGTGATGGAATTCGGTCTGTGTGGTCGGCATCTGCTCGACCCGCTCGCCATCGATCTCGTAGGCCACACAGATCGGCACCGTATCCAGACTGGAGAGAACGTCCAGTTTGGTGAGGAAGTAGTCGGTGATGCCGTTGACCCGGGTGGCGTAGCGCGCGATCACCGCGTCGAACCAGCCGCAGCGCCGGGCGCGGCCGGTGGTGACGCCCACTTCACCGCCGGTCTTGGCCAGGTAGGCGCCGGACTCGTCGAACAGTTCGGTCGGGAACGGACCGGAACCGACCCGGGTGGTGTAGCACTTGAGGATGCCGAGCACCGTATTGATCTTGTTCGGCCCGATGCCCGCGCCCACCGCAGCGCCGCCCGAGGTCGGGTTCGACGACGTGACATACGGGTAGGTGCCGTGGTCCACGTCCAGCAGGGTGCCCTGCGAACCCTCCAGCAGCACGGTCTCGCCCCGCTCCAGCGCCAGATTCAGCTTCAGCCGGGTATCGGCGATCCGGTGCTTGAAGCTGTCGGCCTGCTCGAGCACCTCGTCCACCACCTGCTGCGGGTCGAGCGCGCGGCGGTTGTAGATCTTGACCAGCACCTGGTTCTTGAACTCGAGCGCGGCCTCGACCTTCTGGGTGAGGATCTTCTCGTCCAGCACATCCGCGACCCGCACGCCGACACGGGCGACTTTGTCCTGGTAGCACGGGCCGATGCCGCGGCCGGTGGTGCCGATCTTCTTGTTGCCGAGGAAGCGTTCGGTGACCTTATCGATGGCCACGTGGTACGGCATGATCAGGTGCGCGTCGGCCGAGAGCAGCAGACCGGAAGTGTCCACGCCGCGCTCCTCCAGCCCGGCCAGCTCGGCGAGCAGCACGCCGGGATCGACGACGACGCCGTTGCCGATGACGTTCGTCACTCCCGGAGTCAGGATGCCGGAGGGGATCAGGTGCAGCGCGAAATTGTCTCCGTTGGGCAGCACCACGGTGTGACCCGCGTTGTTGCCGCCTTGGTAACGGACCACCCAGTGCACCCGGCCACCGAGCAGATCGGTTGCTTTGCCCTTCCCCTCGTCGCCCCACTGGGCGCCGATCAGGACGATTGCCGGCATGGTCGTGTCTCCTACGGTTCGACAGGCAACACTGACGTGTTGCAGCTACCTGCCGTACTGAGGCGGTGGCCGGAAGCACAGTCTAGCCGACCCGTCCGAGGCGGCGTCGGGTCGGATCTCGTCGTAGGCTCCACAACCGTGTGGCCACGGCCGGGCAGGGCTATGGTTGCACGGCACGCCGAGCGGCAGCGCGGCGCGCACGGGCGAGCCCCTGGCGGTTCACCCGGAAGTGGCGAGGGGCCCGACGGTGTCGGCTCGAACCGAGGAGGGTGTACGGCAGCTTGAGTACCCATGTTCTCCGCTGCGACGGCGCACCCGTACCCATCGCGCTCGCGGCACTGCCGACCAGCCAGACGGCCGCCATCCCCGATCCCGCCGAGATCGACGAGCTGCTTCCCGTCCTGGCCGCCGACAGCCTGCCGCGGCTCATCGTGCTGGGCGAGGACGCCGCACTGGCCGCGGTGCTCACCCACCTGATGCGCACCGAGCGGCTGCACGTGGAGATCGGCTACGTGCCGGTCGAGAAGACCTACGCCTCCCGCGCGTACCAGACCGGCACCGGCAACGCGGCCGCCAAGCGCGCCATCGGGGGTCGTGGCGTGGAGGCGCCGCTGATCCGCGACGACACCGGCACGGTGGTCGTCGGTCGCGCGGTGATCACCGGCGTCGATGGCGCGAAGCTGGAGGGCGAAGCCTACGTCGACGACACCCAGCTGTTCTCCGGAGAGGTGACGGCCATGATCGTCTCACCGTCGCTCGAACTGCCCGGTGTGCGGGCCACCGTACGCAAGGGCATCCGCAAACGCCGCTGGTCGGAGGGGCGGGCCGCCCAGCTCGGTACCCCCGGCGCGATCGTCACCAGAGATGGCATCCGCACCGACCGCCCGGTGCCGCGCTCGACCTTCTACCGCCACCACGAGTCCTGGCATCTGGTGCGATGAGCTCACCATTTCCGATCAATCGCAGGACACGCGCCATCCGGCCGAGCCCGGTGTTCCTGCTCATGGTCGTTCTCACGGCGGTGGGCGGTGCGCTCGCCTGGGACGCCCCGGTGGACTCGACCAGGGCCAAGGCCGGGGTGTTCGTTCTCGTGGTGTTCGGCTGGGTCGTCACGCTGTGCCTGCACGAATTCGCGCACGCGTTCACCGCGTGGCGCGCGGGTGACCGCGAGGTCGAACTGCGCGGCTATCTGACCCTGAATCCGTTGAAATACAGCCATCCACTGCTGTCGATCGTTCTGCCGATGGTGTTCATCGCGCTCGGAGGGATCGGCCTGCCCGGCGGCGCGGTGTATGTGCACACGCACAATGTCGCGCCGCGGACGCAACGGATCATCAGCGGCGCCGGGCCCGCCGTCAACGCGCTGTGTGCGGTACTGCTTCTGGTGGTGGTCCGGATCTGGGGCAGCACCGACGCGCATCCGGCGTTCTGGTTCGGCGTGAGTTTCCTTGCGTTCCTTCAGATCACGGCCACCCTGCTGAATCTGATCCCGCTACCAGGACTGGACGGCTACGGGATGGTCGAGCCGTCCTTGAGCTACCAGACCAGACGCTCACTCGATCAGTTCAAGCCGTTCGGCATGCTGATCTTGTTCGCACTGCTCTTCACGCCCGCCATCAATCAAGTGTTCTTCGACGCGGTGTACGCACTGTTCGAATTGTCCGGCGTACCGTCGAATTGGTCGCGGTATGGGAGCTACCTGACCCGCTTCTGGACCTGATTTCCTGGCGGGATCGCCACCCGCGCATCGGTGCTCGAGCGCCCTGGAAACGCTCCGAGCAGCACAAGGCCGCCCGGTCGTGTCGACCAGGCGGCCTTGGCTTCTTCACCCGCGTCCGACCCGCCCCCAGCCACCACACCCTGGCTGGTGGGCCATTTCGTCCGCGTGCGAAGCGCTTGACCGCGATACCCCGCCAACTCGCGGTCACATGGCAAAACTACGGCGCTGGTGCCCGCGGAACACGGGTAGCGCACTACCCGAAGCTCAACTTTCCGCCATGGAACGCCGGACGCGTACCACCTTGTCCGGCAAGAATGTCCGATTACCGCTGAGTAGTCTGGCTCAGACTTCCGGCTGCACGTACGGGTGCTTGACCGTCGGCGGCAGCAGGGCAATCGCCGAGACACGCTGCACCCCACACACCTGCATCAGGTCTACCAGCGTCGAACGTACCTGCGCGAATACAACATGCGCCGAAAGTCCAGCGCCGGCAACCAATTCCGGCCGCGCACCCTTCGCCACCGAGCGCAGTACGCGGGCGGCCTCGGCCCGGTCGGGCTGCTCGCCCGGGTCGGCGAGCATCATCCGGCGCACCACGTCCACGGCTTGGCCGAGGCGCTCCACCTCATCGATCAAGCCGGGATGGAGGATTTCGTCGTCGCGGATCAGAGTCAGCGACCGCCGCAACAGGACCCGGGTGTTGCGGACCGCGTTGTCCAGCGGGTCCGCGGTGGCCCTGATGCGTTCCAGGCGGGAACGGGAGTTCCAGTACAGCGGCGAGATCCGGCTGATCTCGCGGCCACCTTCCAAGGTGGCGCGCAACGAGTCGATCTGCGGTTGGGTCGCGCGAACCGCGGTAAGGGCGCGACGCACCTTCTCCGGGTCCTGCTCGAGCAGTCCGTCGGCGCACTCGGTGATCGATTTGCCCATTACCCCGAGAATGTCCGCGGCCAACGTCCTGGCCCTGCGCACCGGATGCAGCGGAATCGCGGCTACCACCACCACGCCGACCAGACCGCCGACCAAGGCGTCGATCATGCGGGAGAAGCCGCCGCCCACCGAGGGCGGCAGCAACGTCGCGACCAGCACCGCGGAACCGGCCGCCTGCATGGTGATGATCGAACCGCCGTCGAGGAACACCGCCGCGGCCATGGCGACCGCGACCACGAACGCGATCTGCCAGACGCCGGTGCCGGCACGGGAGATGAACAGATCGCCGAAGCCGATACCGAGCGCGACGCCGACCACCAGTTCGACCGAGCGCCGCAGCCGGGCGCCGAAGGAGATGCCGATCGACACCACGGCGGCCGTCGGCGCGAAGAACGGCAGCGTATGGCCGATCACGTGATGGGCGAGGAACCAGGCCAGCGCCGCGCCGACCGCGCATTGGATGATCGGCAGCGTCGAACGCCGCAGCCGCGCCCACGAGGCGCGCAGCCGAGCCAAGCCGCTCGCGCCAGCGGTGCCGACGCGGGAATTCGGGTCGAACCCACCCGTTACCCGACCAGCCCTCATCGAATCGCTACGCGATGCCGCGAACACTACTGCTCAGTCGAGGCCGAGTTCCGCGGCCGCACGCGGGTCACAGTCTTCCAGCAGGTCCAGGCAGCGCGCGTACTCCTCGGTCTCGCCGATCGCCTTCGCCGCGCGGGCCAGCGCCCCGACGCTGCGCAGAAAACCGCGGTTGGGCTCGTGGCTCCACGGCACCGGACCGAAGCCCTTCCAGCCGTTGCGGCGCAACAGGTCGAGGCCGCGGTGGTAGCCGGTGCGGGCGAACGCGTACGCGGCGATGATGTCGTGGTTGACCGCCTCGTCCTGAGCTTCGCCGCGGGTCAGCGCCGCCTCCGCGAGGTGTGCCCACGCGATCGAGGCGGCGGGATGATCGGCCGCTACCCGCACCGGATCGGCATTGTCGCCGAGCGCGTCCTCGGCATCGGGGATTTCGGGTAGCAGTACCGGTTGCGGTCCGAGCAGGTCACCGAACGAGGTCATGCGGTTCATTCTGCACCGCAGGTCGATTTACTCGATAGGCGGCTGCCTCGCCTTCGCTCGGCCCGGCGCAGGGTTATCGACGGACATCGCCCGACAGCGTCCTTGATGCGGCTGCCTCAGCCTTCGCTCAGCCCGGCGCACGGTTAGCGACGGACATCGCCCGACAGCGTCCTTGATGCGGCTGCCTCAGCCTTCGCTCAGCCCGGCGCACGGTTATCGACGGACATCGCCCGACAGCGTCCTTGATGCGGCTGCCTCAGCCTTCGCTCAGCCCGGCGCACGGTTATCGACGGACATCGCCCGACAGCGTCCTTGATGCGGCTGCCTCAGCCTTCGCTCAGCCCGGCGCACGGTTATCGACGGACATCGCCCGACAGCGTCCTTGATGCGGCTGCCTCAGCCTTCGCTCGGCTCGGCGCTGGATTCGATGGATTTCGTCTGGCTACGCCCACTGATGCGGCGGCTTCGGTTTCGATCGGCCTGGTGCGGGGCTGATTGACGGACTTGGTCCGGTTGCGCCCATTAGGCTGGCCGTCGAGTTCCACAGTTCCACCTGAGCGAGGGGTGTGCGTGTCCGACCCGAACGACGAGAAGAATCCGGCGCGGGATAGCGCTGGACCGGCTGACTCGGCCGGGGCCGACGCACGCCCCGACGCCGCCGCCGAACGCACCCCGCCCGCCGGGAAAGGCGCTCCGGCACCTTCCGCCGCACCCACGCAGCGGATCGCTCAGCCACCGCGGCGGCCAGGGTCCTGGGCAGCGTGGACCGCCCCCGCGTCGCCGGGCGGCGCGGACGAACCTCCTACGGAAGCAAAGGGTTCCGCGTCGGGACAGGAGGGCGGCCCTGCGTCCGGTGCATCGCGAGGTGGCGACCAAGGACAGACGCCCGGCTCGGGTGCGGACGCCCAGAAGAACGCGAGTTCGGCGGCACCGCAATCGGCAGACACGAACACAGCCGCGTCCCGACCTGCGGGCCCCGCCTCACGTGGCTCGAGCCCCGGCTCTGCGTCCACGAACTCGCCTGCATCCGGACCCGCAGGCACCGCCGCCAAGAGCAGCGGCTCCGCGAAACAGCCCAGCTCCGGGACCGGGGACTCCGGCGGCACGAACCCCCCGGCGCCAGGAACCGCCGATACCACAACCAGCGGGAGTAACTCCGCCGCCCGGCCCGCAGCCGCGTCCGGAAACCCGGGCAGCCACGGCACATCCGCCTCCCGACCGGCGACCGGCGGCCCGTCCGCACCGGCCTCCGGTCCCGCCGACAGCCCCAAGGCGCCTTCTTCCCGCTCGACCCCGAACTCACCCGCGACGGGGCCAGCCAGCGGGAGTAACGCCACCACACCGCCCACATCGAGCCCGACAGCCGCGTCGGGACCCGCCAGCGGCACGAAGGGGCCTTCTTCCGGCACAAGCCCGAACTCACCCGCGAGCAAGCCCTCAGGTGGCACACCCGCCAGGTCCGCTGCCGCGAGCCCTGGCAGCCCCGGTGAATCGAAGACTTCCCCGCCGACGTCCGCGAGTTCGCCCGAGTCCGGAGCAGCGGGCACGAAACCCCGTGGAGACCGAACCGAAGACGGGTCGGGCACCGGAGCGGCGGACGCGGGCGCGTCCGGACCCGAACGTACGGCGAACGCGCCTGCCGCACCGGCGACCGGCAAGGTGGACGCGGCGCGTGGGACGACGAATGCCGGTGCGGGACCACGCTCCGGTTCGGGCGCGCCGACCGGAGTTCCGGGCCGACCCGCGACACCGGATGCGGAAACAACTGAGATCCAACGGAAGACCGCCCCGGACCGGAAAGACGCCGGTGGCGGGGCCTCGGGCGCGCCGAATGCCGGTTCCGCACCGGGCGCAGCCGCATCCAATGACCGCACCCAGGTGATCAAACGGGATCAACTCCCGTCCGCTTCAAGCTCGAAAGAGACCGCAGCGCGACAGAATCAGCCGGACAAGGGCATGCCAGCTCCCGGCGCCGACGCGAAGTCCGGGGCTGCGGGCGCGCCGAATTCCCGTTCCACACCAGGTGGGGCCGCGTCCGATGACCGCACCCAAGTGATCAAACGGGATCAACTCCCATCCGCTTCGAGCGGTCGCGCCGCGAAAGAGGCCGCAGCGCGAGACCAGCCGGAGAAGGGCAAGCCAGCTCCCGGGGCCGACGCGAAGTCCGGGGCCGATTCGAAGAACCAGGCGCCCGCGCAAGCAGGGGCGAGTACATCAGCCGGAACCGCGGCCGATGCTTCCGACGCCGAAGCGAAGACGGCAGCGATCCCGCAGAACGATCCGAGCCGAGCGGGCGGAGACGCCGCGACCGTCGTCATGCGCAAGCCGCCGAGCGCCGCGGGTCCGAAGGCGGCAGAACCCACCGAGTCCGACGAGCAGAACCCGCCGGGTTCGGATGACGTGACCATGGCGATGCCGGTGGTCGACCTGGACGACGCCAAGACCGTCGCGCTGCCGATCCAGCGGCCCGCCGATGGTGGCCGGGCGGGCACCGATCGTGTGGTCGCGCCCGCGGCGGGGCCGGTGCCGATCACGAAGCCGCCGAGCACCCCGCGGCCCGCGGGCGGTCCCAAGCAGCCCGGACCACACGGTCCGTCGGCGCCACCGCAGCACGGACCAGGAGTCGAGGAGACCCGCCCGTCCCCGCACCGATCGCCGGGCGCGCCCCGGCAGGTGGCGACGGCCCCGTCGCCCGCGGACGTCCAGCAAACTGTGCCCGCGCAGTCGCTGGCCGGTCCGCGTCCGCCGCAGCCCCGGCCTATCCCGCAGCCGCAGCGGATCGCTCCGCCGCCGCAGCCCGGCACCGCGCCGTCGGACACCGCGCGGTCCAATCGGCGGCTGCTCGTGCTGGGCGCGGCGGCCGTACTGGTGGTCGCGCTGGTCGCGGTGATCGTGGCGCTCGTCACGACGTCCGGCAACAACTCCCCCGAGGAGCAGGTGCGAGCCACCATCACCGACTACACCGATGCCCTGAAAACCGGCGACCTGGCCACCCTGCGCTCGACCACCTGCGGCCCGCTGCACGACTTCTACCAGGGCATTCCGGACGACCAGTTCGCGGGCGTGCACAAGCTGTCGGTGGAGCGCAAGAACATCCCGGTGGTCGACAGCATCGACGCCATCCGCGTCACCGACGACACGGCTATCGCGCAGGCCACCGTGTACACCGAGGCCGACCCCGCCAAACGGTCGCAACGCACTTTCGACCTGCAACGCACCGGCGGCGGATGGAAGGTCTGCGACCCGCCCTCCGGTACCCAGTAACCCACCAGCGTGATAGCCGACACGTATCGATGCCGGTCGCGCGCGTCACACATACCTGGTCAACGGTCCGGCTCGCCAGTAGCATGGCCCGGATCATGGGCAGGGAACAAACGATGGTTCGGCCGGATATCGACGCGATTCCGGCAACGCCGGCCGGACAGCGCTTTCGGGTACTCGATCACTACGAGGTCGGCCGGGAAAAGGTCCGCGAGTTCGCCCGTGCGGTGCAGAACCAGCACGCGGCGCATCAGCACGAAGCCGACGCACGCGCGCTCGGCTATCCCGGGGTCATCGCTCCGCCGACCTTCGCGTCGGTGGTCGGGATGACCGCAACCAGGGCACTGCTCGATTCGGTGCTCACCGAATACGACCTGTCCCAGTTCCTGCAGACCGACCAGGTCTTCGAGATCTACCGGCCGATCCTGGCGGGCGACCGGCTGAGCAGTGAGATCGTGATCGAGTCGATCCGCCAGTTCGGCGACAACGACTTCATCGCGGTGCGGTTCGCGATGATCAACCAGCACAACGAGGTCGCGATCGTCGGATCGACCACGATCGTCGCGCGCCGCGGCGCCGACGTCGACGCCAACTTGGCCGACGTGATCGAGAACATCATGATGCACGGGCGTCCGGCCGAATCCGATCTCGCCTACGGCGACGCTCTGGTGCCGCTCGGCGCGAGCCCGCTGGCCGAGCCGATCGACCGCGAGATCACGCCGGTGCACACCGTGCCCGCGTTCGACGACTTCGCCCCTGGCGACCTGCTGCCGGTCGGCAGCTTCCGGCTGACCCGCGGCGACCTCGCCAACTACGCCGGCGTCTCCGGCGACGCAAACCCGATCCACTTCAGCGACCACGCCGCGCAGGTGGCCGGGCTACCGACGGTGGTCGCCCACGGCATGCTGACCATGGGCCTGGCCGGCGGCTACCTCACCTCCTGGCTCGGCGATCCGACCGCCATCCGCAAGTTCAGCGTCCGCTTCTCCGGCTTCGTCCCGGTCGCTGCCGACATTGCGAGCACGGTGGAGTTCACCGGACGCATCAAATCGCTCGACGCGAACACGCGAACCGCGACCATCCTGCTCGGTGGCACTTCCGAGGGCCGCAAACTGTTCGGCCGCGCACTGGCCGAGGTGCGGCTCCGCTAGGGCTCACAGCCACTCGACACCATCCGGCCGAATCAGTTGGCAGCGGCCATCACGAGATCGCGGTAGGGCATTTCGTAGTCGGGCACCTGACCACTCCTCTCGAGTGTCTCGAGAAATCACGCAGGGAAGCCCCTTACCAGCGGCGAATGGTGAGGGGCTTCTATCCGGAAGCGGCGCTACCGCGCAGCTGGGAAGCCCAGATCAGCGCTCCCGTTGTAGGTGTACAGCTCCTCTCGTTGAGCGAGAAGCCGACCAGTGAACGACATAGCAAGCAACAGCGCTTGCACCGAGTCACCGCCATAGATCCGCCGCGTGAACGGCTCCGGCTCCATTCCGTCAATGCGGACACCACACGACCACGCTCCGCTGTCGTCCTGCACCGGCTTGCCGAACGTCACTGTCACTGATCGGTCGCCTTGGCGCAGCTCCCGGCTTGCGATCAGCTCACCCAGCTCGTCAACCTGCATGTCCGAAACCCTAATCACCCTCTCGTGTGACGCGCGGCTCCGAGATTTCATTCGTGTACGCACGTCAGTACGGCTCCCGCGATGTATCCGGCCGCATCCGACCGGCGTCGATCAATGTTTGGCGAGCCACCGCCTTGCGCGGGCACTCGTCGGCGCGGCATCCCCTGTGGCGCTGCATAGTCTGGTGCGCTTCGGAAACACTCAAGGGATGGTCGGGCGCTTCATGTGGCCACCCGGCTGGCCACAGTCCGGCGTCGGGCTGCTCAGCTCGAGTCCGCCGGTGTCGGTGTCCGGCACGCCACTCGGCCTGCACGCGGTCGATGATCGCTTGCGCTGATGAGTCTTCCTGCTCGGCTTCTCGCCACCAGCTGAACGCCATCACATTTCACCCCTGCTGTGTCGCTTCGTTTGGGTGCACTCCACCCGGCGGGGTTGTGGTCACCGCGGGGCCGCTCACGGCTGGCGGTGCGTCCGCGTCGCGAGAGCACCTAGGACGCGCCCGCCGGGTGGGTGCTGGGTACGAGCGTCACACCCGGGCTGCTCCCCTCACACCTGTGTAGCGGTTCGATCTCCGCCTGGTTCATGGGCGCGCTGACCTGCGAATTCAGGCATTCAGTCCGATGCTGCCCATCAGAATGGGTAGCTTGAACGGACCGCTGTCGTTCGGGAGTGCGAAAGGGGTGTGTCCGTGGGGATCTCATCAAGGTTGCCGGAGGCCAACGCCACGTCGAAGCGACCGTTGAGCCCGCAAGCGCGCGGTCGTGAAATGGCCGCCGTAGGCAAGAAGCTGTGGACAGAGCTGGGGTCGGTGAGAAGCGCAGCGGCAGAGTTGTCGGCCAGGTACCCGGATGTGCCGAGTTTGCAGGCATTTCGATACGCCGCTGGCTTGTCTCAGGATCAAGCTGCTGAGCGTTATAACGAGGTCACCGGGCATCAGACCAGTCTGGGTGGCACCTCTATCAACGCATGGGAAACATGGGCACGAGGGCGCGGCCAAGGATCGCCGCCATCACTGTCAAGTGTGTTGATCTTGTGCACGGCGTACGGTCGCGGCCCCGTTGGCACGGCGGAAGAATACGTATCGCCGAGCGAGCTGATCGCCGAGGCTTACGAACGTCTGCCAATTGAGGATCAGTTATCGCTCAAGCAGTTCACGGCACACAATGAAAGCCGATCGGAAACTGCGCCCGAACAGTCGAACGCCATCTCGACGAGACAGCAGTCCGCCGCAGTTCCGGAAGGGATAACGAGCCAGGTGGGCGGCGAGTTCAACCTTTCGGTACCCACTGTCGAATACGGCAACTCCACCCTCATGGTGTGCACTCTCCCCAATCCGCACCCGGGCCAGCTCTTGGATTTGACTTGGGACACATTCGGATTCGGCATCGAACGGCTGTCACGACAAATCAAGAACGTCGGCAAACGCCTAGATGTGGACGTGTGCTTCGGCGTGAACGAGGCCGGTCTTGTGATGGCAACTTTCCTCGCTTCTTCCCGTTTCTCCCGCTGCAAGATCGGCTACCTCCGCTGCAACAAGATACAGGACGGTATCGATCTCGCTGACGCATCGTATTTCCCCGATGCCAGAGATGCACCCACGATATTCATCTGCGACTTCGAGGTCAAACACGCCGATGTTGTCGGCTATCTCACCCGTCAGGTTCGTGCGCGGTACCCGAATGCCGAGTTGCATTTCGCTGTGTTCGGCGCCATGACCAAAGGGCGTGATTTGAAAGTGGACAGCTTCGATGACCTGACCGGCGCCAAGATCATGCGCGCCGCCGACTTCGCAGCTATCTTTATTGCGGCAACCATGAGCCCACCCGGCATCGAACCCCCGCTGGAGTTGCGATGACACCCGAAGAGAGGCGATCGCCCGATGACTGGTTCGAGTACGATCCCCGACCTCGCCCAACGCATCGCTGGGGTGGTGCGCCAGATGATCGGAGAAATCCGGCCACAACTAATCGAAGCCGCGCTGACCGGCCGCCGCGCGGAAAATGAGAATTTACGCCATACCGACAACTTCCTGTCCGAGTATGACTTGTGGATGCACCAGCGCTACAAAGAGATACTGGTCGAGCACATCTCCTCGTTCGTCTACGCGTCGGAGGAAGCTGATCCGGAAGTCATCGGAGATGAAGCCGAGCCGGATTTATGCGTGCTGGTCGATCCCCTCGATACCAGCGAGCTGGCCGTGCGCGGACTGTACGGCTATACGCATATCATGGTGTACTCACGCACATTGGCTCGGCCTGTTGCCGCAGTGGTCGGTGACATCTTTCATCATCTCCAGATATATTTGGCGGGCCGCGATGACAGCTGCAATGATCGAGCATTCGTGATCACCGCGGACGGCGACGAACATATTCTTGAGAACCCCTCGCGCGCAAGCCTTTGCGAGGCCCTGGTTACCAATTATATGATGCGACCCGAACAACGATTCCAACCACTTGCCGAGCAGCGGAAATTCATGAGCGCGTTGAGTGCGTCATCTCGTGACGGAAAAGCGAGAGGCCGTATCGGTGTAGATTTCGGATCTGTTGGCTTATGTCATATAGCGGCCGGATTTTCCGACGCTATGATCGAATTCGCAAAGGGATTCGCAATCTGGGACCTATCGCCTGGTCACTATATTCTTCACGCCGCAGGCGGTACCGTGATCGATCTGCACGGCGCGCCGATCCCGCTGGACTACGGGTTGAGTTCATTGTCCGAAATCAAGAGTGCAATGAACAGGCGCCAAAAATTCATTGCCGCCGGAAACACTGACCTCGCAAGCGAAATCCAGGGAACGCTCGACGCATGAGACTGTGGTCAGTCGCTCAGCACGGAGTGCATCAGGTAGACGTTGTAATCGCTCCAGGTCGACAGGGTGAAGTAGAAGTCCGACCCTGATGACCAAGGGTGAATGAAACCGCCGTACAGCTCGGGGTAGTTCAGCACGCTGACCGTCGGCGTGCTCTCCGACCACGCACCCTGTGGTGAATCCGCCTCACGGACGACGATGGCGGCCTTGGCGGTGTCCAGGTAGCTCATCTGCCAGACGTTTCGGGCGGCGTCGTAGCGCACCGAGAGTTCACCTGCCGGGCCGTTCACTATCGGTGTGGCCGAGGCGAATCCACCGACCGGGGTCCATGTGCCGTCCCGCCAGTACTGGTAGGCGGTGGTGTTGAGGATCTGATCCTGGGGTACTCGGGCCAGCCCGACCGCGCCGAGGCGAGTATTGGGCGTGCCGAACATGTACACGTATCCGCCGTGCGGAACCATCGCGCTCACTTGGAAATTGGCGAGGCCGAAGATGTTGTCCCAACGGGAGTGCGGGTCCTTGGTCCAGGTCTGGCCGTGGTCGTCGGAGTAGGCGATGCCGCCGTAGTTGGTGAAGAACGTGCCGGGGGCGCTGTTCCAGGTCCGGATGGACATGTAGCTCAGGTACTGCCGCTCGCCGAGCGCGAAACCCGAGGTGGGGATCGTGGTGACCTCGACGTTGTCCAGCTTGCGGCTGGAGAGCACCTCGGCGGCGTGGCAGCGGTCGTCGGTGACCATCCGGTCGTAGGTCATCCCGTCGGCGAGGTCGCGGTCGGTGCTGAAAGCCAGCACGTTGCTGCGCCAATCCAGCCCCATGCCACCCGGCGGATGGAAGCCGCGTCCGACGGTGTCGCCGAACACGGTCGCGATCTCACCCGGCGCGCTCTCCCACATGATGCCGAGATCGGTGCCGTCCACCTGCCAGCGTTTGTCGGTGCGGTTCACCGAGTTCGCGCCGGTCAACTTGGCCACCTCGCGTGCGGGGCTCAGGCGCGGCGCGGGCCGGGCGGGCGACTGCGCTGCCGGCTCGACCGGCGGCTGCACCGGCGCAGGTGGCGGCGGCACCGGACCCGGGTCCGGGCCGGGGCCGGGAAGCGCGAAGTAGAAAGGCTTGGGATTCAACAGGATCTCCGGAATCCCGAGTTGCGCGGCGAGACCGGGTGGCGCGCCCGGCAGGTCGGTGAGATCCGGGCAGGGGTTGGTGCACGGGTCCGGCGGCAGCTCCATCCGTGTCCGCTTGGGCGCCGCCTCCGGCGCCGCGGGTGGGAGCACGGTGACCACCGGATACGGAATCGGCACCTCGAGCGTCTTGGGCACCAGCGGCTCGTGCGTCGGCACCGGGTCGGTCGCGCACGGTCCCACGCCCACCGGGCCGTCGGTCACTTCCGGCGCCGCGGCGGCAGGTCCATCGGCGTAGACGAGCATTCCCGCACCGACCACCATGGCACCGACCGCGGCCAGCATTCGCATGGCCATAGCAAACCCCTCGAAATCCGTTGCGGACACGAATCTTGCGGACACGAACCAGCGGACCGACCCTACCGTCCGGCTGCCGGAAACCGGGCTGGAACACGGCCATGACGACGGAATCATCTGCGAGTGAAGAGCACCGGCATGTCGGCCGATCCGGGAGCAGGATGGAGGCGTGAGTAATTCAGTTCTCCGCGGCGCGCCCGCCATCGGAGCGGTGCTGCTGGTGGCCGGGGCGTGCCTGCTCGTGCCGGCAGCGGCGTCGGCGGTCCCGCAATCGGCCGTCGCGATCGCCGGACCGCGCGACGATCATCCGATCCCGCACAATCGCTCCGGCCCTCGGGAAGACCACTCGTCGCCAGAGGAATCCGAGCAGCGATCGCAAAAGATCTACACCGATTGCGACCAGGTCCGCGCGGAGGGCGTCGGCCCGCTGTATCGCGGCCAGCCTGGCTTCAACGCGCATTTGGACCGCGACGGCGACGGGATCGCTTGCGACTAGTGCAGGGCCTGAAAGGTCAGGATCGTCGCGCCGATCCGGATCTGGTCGCCGTCGGCGAGCAGCGCGCCGTGCTCGATCGGGTCGTCGTTGACGAAGACGCCGTTGGCCGAATGCAGATCCTTGATCAGCAGTCCGGCGCGGCTGGGCATGATGTGCGCGTGGTAGCGGCTGGCCCGCGGGTCCTCCAGGACCAGGTCGTTGTCGGTCATCCGGCCGATACGCAGACCGCCCTGCGCGATCGCCACCAGGCGACCGTTCGGCAAACGCAGCTGACCGGTGCGCACCGCGCGCGGCACTTCGGTGACCGTCTCGGTCATCGCCGCGGCCAGCCGCTCGACCTGACGCAGTTCGACCGTGCTCAGCGGCTCCTGCCGCAGCACCCGCTGTTCCAGATCGATCAGCGCGGGTCCCGGATCGATGCCGAGCTCGTCGGCGAGCACCCCGCGCACCTTCCGGCACGCTTCCAGCGCGTCCGCCTGACGCCCGGACAGATACAGCGCGGTGATCAACTGGCCCCACAGCGGTTCGCGCAGCGGATGCTCGGTGGTCATCGCGACCAACTCCCCGATCACCGACGACGCGCGCCCACAGGCGATTTCGGCGTCGATCCGCGCGGAGGCCGCCAGCAGCCGCTCCTCGTCCATGGCGGTGGCGAAGCCGTCGGCGAATTGCAGACCGGCCAGATCCGCCAGCGCCCGGCCGCTCCATTCGCGCAGCGCGGAGGCGAACAGCTGGGCGGCGCCGGTGTGATCGCCCGCCGCGGCGGCGCGAGCGCCCTCCTCCCGCGCCGCCTCGAAACGGCCCAGGTCGCAGGCGCTCTCGTCGATCTCCAATCGGTACCCGGAGGACTCGGTGCGCAGCACCGTAGCCGGGTCGACTCCGGAATTCCGTAGCGCCTTGCGGATATTCGAGACGAAAACCTGCAGGCTGGCGGCATAGGAGTCGGGCGGGTCCTCGTTCCACACCATCTCCGCGAGAGCGGCCGACGACACCGCACGCCGCCGGTTCACCGTGAGCGCGGCGAGCAGAGCTCGCGGTTTGGGCCCGCCGACCGCCACCGGCTCACCGCCGACGAGCAGTCGCACGGGCCCGAGCACGCGCACATCCAAACTCATGTGCACCAAGCCCCTGACGGGTGTACCAGGATCAGGCGCTGATCGAGCGTCCGGCGGAATTCAGGTCGTTGCACGCCTCGACCACGCGCGCCGCCATCGACGCCTCGGCCTTCTTCAGGTAGCTGCGCGGGTCGTAGGACTTCTTGTTGCCCACCTCGCCGTCGATCTTCAGCACCCCGTCGTAGTTGCTGAACATGTGGCCGGCGACCGGCCGGGTGAACGCGTACTGGGTGTCGGTGTCGACGTTCATCTTCACCACGCCGAAACGCAGCGAGTCCTCGATCTCGGACTTCAGCGAGCCGGAGCCGCCGTGGAAGACGAAGTCGAACGGCTGCGCGTCGGCGGACAGGCCGAGCTTGGCCGCGGCGACGCGCTGGCCCTCGGCCAGCACCGCGGGCTTGAGCACGACGTTGCCCGGCTTGTACACGCCGTGCACGTTGCCGAAGGTGGCCGCGAGCAGGTACTTGCCGTTCTCGCCCGCGCCGAGCGCGTCGATGGTCTTCTCGAAGTCCTCCGGCGAGGTGTAGAGCTTCTCGTTGATCTCGGCCTCGACACCGTCCTCTTCGCCGCCGACGACGCCGATCTCGACCTCGAGGATGATGTTGGCCGCGTGCGTGGCCTTCAGCAGTTCCTTCGCGATCTCCAGGTTCTCGTCGATCGGAATCGCGGAGCCGTCCCACATGTGCGACTGGAACAGCGGGTTCTGCCCGGCGTTGACCCGCTCCTGGGAGATCGCGAGCAGCGGGCGAACGAAGGTGTCCAGCTTGTCCTTCGGGCAGTGATCGGTGTGCAGCGCGATGGTCACGTCGTACCTGGCGGCGACGACGTGCGCGAACTCCGCCAGCGCGACCGCACCGGTAACCATGTCCTTCACGCCCTGGCCGGAACCGAATTCCGCACCGCCGGTGGAGAACTGGATGATGCCGTCACTGCCCGCGTCCGCGAAACCCTTGATGGCCGCGTTGATCGTCTCCGACGACGTGCAGTTGATGGCCGGGAAGGCGAAGGAGTTGGCTTTGGCCCTACCGAGCATCTCGGCGTAGACCTCCGGAGTCGCGATGGGCACAGTAAGACCTCCGTGTTGTTGCGGCAAAGACCTATTTTGTCAGTGTTCACCCTAAGGCAGCGGCGTTTCGCCTGGTATGCAGGGATGGAGTGGAAACTTGACTCGCGAGTAATTTCGCGCACAGCGCGAGCATTCTCCGGGGAAGCCGGTACTGTGGGGCCGGTAATTTGCGCTGGCAGCTTCCGACGCGGTGGCAAGCGATGCAGGCCAGCCGTATCGGGACAGGAGGCCACGTGATTCTGCAGGCAGCGACAGAATCGGTGACGAGCAACCTCGCGCTGACCGAGTTGCTCGACCCGATGCACCTGCTCACGGAGACGTGGCTGAAGAACGCGGTGCTCCCCGCCATCCTGGTGATCGTCTTCATCGAGACCGGCCTGCTGTTCCCGCTGCTGCCCGGCGACTCGCTGCTGTTCACCGGCGGCCTGCTGGCGGCGCAGCCGAATCCGCCGGTGTCGATCTGGGTGCTGGTGCCCGCCACCGTCCTGGTCGCGTTCGCGGGTGATCAGTCCGGGTACTGGATCGGCCGGGCGATCGGGCCCGCGCTGTTCCACAAGGAGGACACCCGGTTCTTCAAGAAGCACTACGTGACGGAAACGCACGAGTTCTTCGAGAAGCACGGACCCAAGACGATCATCCTGGCCCGTTTCGTGCCGATCGTGCGTACCTTCATGCCGGTGCTGGCCGGTGTGTCGAAGATGGACTACCGCAAGTACGTGGCGTTCGACATTGTCGGCGCGATCCTCTGGGGCGGTGGCGTCACGGTGCTCGGCTATTTCCTGGGCAACGTCGCGTTCATCCGGGATCACATCGAGGCGATCTTCCTGCTCATCGTGTTCGTGTCGATCCTGCCCGGCATCACCGCGGTCGCGAAGAAGCTGCTCAGCCGGGGCGCGCCGGAGGCCGAAGCGTCCGAGGCCGAGCTGACTGCTTCGACGAGCGAGCCCTCGCGCTGAGCCGGTGTCGACGGCCTCCACGCCCCTAGCTGTGGGCAGTTTCGATCCGCTGATGTCGGCGGGCCCCGCGCTCGTCTGGACAGTGGTACTGACCTTCGTCTTCCTGGAATGCGCGGTGATCCTCGGGCTGTTCCTGCCGGGCGACTCCATGCTCATCACCGCGGGCATCGTGATGGCGTCGCACGCCTCAGGCGAAGCACATGTCTGGGCACTATCCCTGGGTGCGATGGTCGCGGCGATCGCGGGCAACCAGGTGGGATACGTGATCGGCCATCGCGCCGGACAGCACCTGGTCGCCCGTAAGGACGGCAGATACATCAACGTTCGCAACCTGCAGCGGGTGGCGGAGTTGCTGCATCGGCACGGGTTCGTCGCGGTGCTGGTCGCGCGGTGGATTCCGTGGGTGCGGACGCTGTGCCCGTCGGTCGCGGGCGCGGCGCGCATGGACCACCGAAAGTTCACCGTGGCCAGCACCATCGGTGCGATCGTCTGGGCGCCGGTGCTGTTGCTCATCGGCTACTACGCGGGCAGCTTCCTGGAACGGGTGCCGTGGCTGATGCCGATCGTGATCGGCACGCTGGTGGTGGGGCTGATCATCGGAACGGTGCTCGGCGTGCGGCACTACCGGCAGGAGATGTCCCGGCCCGCCGAGGACTTCGACCTGGAAGACGCGCCGACCGTGGTGCTGGAGGCCGAGCGCTGCCCCAGGATCACAGACCCGCGGCGCTGACCTGGTAGGCCGCCTCCATCAGCAGCCAGCCGGACAACTGCACGGACAGATCGCGCTCGGGCACCTTCGACGAGGTCACCGAACCGCCGGGGGTGAAGTATCCGGCTCCGGCGCTGCCACCGGGCAGTTGCGCGGGCTTGTTCCAGTCGTGCCCGAACAGCGGCTCGCCCTCGACCTCGAGCCGGTTGGCCCAGGCCGCCGTCGCTGACGCGCGCACGATCGCGGCCGCCGCACGGCGATCGGCCAGTCGTGCGGGGTCCTCGCCGGGCAGCATCACCGCCACCACCGCCAGGTAGCGGGCCAGGATGCCGTTGAACAGTCCGCCGTCACCGCCACCGCCACCGTGCACGACACCGTCGGTGGTCATGTGCTCATCGACCGCCGCCAGCAGCCGGTGCACGCGTTCGATGTGCCTGGCCTCGCCGGTCTGCACGGCCAGCTCGGTTTCCAAGCCGAGCGCCACACCCTGGCAGTAGGTGAAGACCGGACGCTCGATCTCGCCGGAGGGCAGGTGGATGCCGTCCAGGATCAAGCCGGTCTGCTGGTCGCGCAGTGTCGCGTCCAACCAGTCGGCCATCTCCTGGGCACGCTGAATCCGCCCGAGGCGCACCAGCGCGATGGCGGCGGGACCGTTGGCGGGCGCGTTGAAATAGTCCGAGCCGATGCGCCACGGCAGTCCACCGCCGATCTGCGGCTCCCAGCCGTCGTAGAGCGTTTTCTCCAGCGCGACCAACGCCCTGCGCGCATTGGTGCCCTGGGTACGCTCGGCGCGTTCCAGCGCGATCGCCAACCAGGCCATGTCGTCGTAATAGCGGTTGGTCCAGCCGGTGAGATTGCGGATGCGGTGCGAGCGCGCCAGTGCGGCAAGTCGCTTGCGGCGCAACGGAGTCGGCACGCGGTTGGCGGCGTCGGTGGCACAGTCGATCAGATGCGCCTGCCACCAGTAGTGCCACGAACCGAATATCCGCTCGCGCTTGGTGGCCGGCCAACCCACCACGCCCAGCGCCGTACCCGGCACCGCCCACAGCGCGCGCAGGTGACGCGAGACGATCGCGGACTCGGCCATGTCGGCGCGTTCGGACCACAGTGTCGCGGGAGCGACGGCCTCCCGGCCCGGCCGGGAAGGGCCGGCCGGCGGGTGCGGTGCCGCGGAGGCCGGTTCGGCGTGCTCCGCGTGCGGCACGTCCAGATCGTCGCTCCGCGAGGTCATGACTCAATGGTGCCAGGATTGAACGCCTTTATGCGTCCGATTTGTTACGAAAGCGATGTGAAATCGTGGTGGTTCAACTCTGTGCCCGCAAGATCTCCTGTTCAGGCGCTTGTCGCGCTCACCATGCTGTCGTGAGATCGGCGTGTTGCCGGATCCACGCGTGCATCGCGATTCCCGCGGCCACGCCCGCGTTGATACTGCGGGTGGAACCGAACTGCGCGATCGACACTGTCATCATGGCGGCCTGTTTGGCGTGCTCGGTGACCCCGGGACCCTCTTGGCCGAACAGCAGCAGGCACTCGCGCGGCAGCGTGACCGTCTCCAGCGGGACCGAACCCGGCACGTTGTCGACGGCGACCACGGTGAGGCCCGTGCGTTCGCTGAAGGCCAGCAGCTCGCCGATATCCGTGTGATGCTCGATGTGCTGGTAGCGGTCGGTCACCATGGCGCCGCGCCGGTTCCAGCGCCGCCTGCCCACGATGTGCACGGCCGCGGCCGCGAAGGCGTTCGCCGTGCGGACCACCGTGCCGATGTTCGCGTCGTGCCCGAAGTTCTCGATCGCGACATGGAACGGGTGCCTGCGCCGATCGATGTCGGCGACGATCGCCTCCCGGCTCCAGTACCGGTAGGCGTCCACCACGTTGCGGCGGTCGCCGCCCGCCAGCAGCTGCGGATCCAGACGCGGGTCCTCCGGCGGCGGCTCCGCGTGCTCGACGGCCCACGGACCGACACCGTGCGAGTGCGCACTCCACTCCGTCGGCCCGGGTAGGTCCTGGTCCGTTGCGTCCGGCATTGGATGACTCACGCCGACGATGCTAATTCCGGCCACCACGCAGGCGACAGGTGGCCGGGGCTCGGCTCAGTAGCTGGATGAGCTTCCCGCGAAGGCGCCGACCAGGCCGAGCACCACGAAAAGCACGACGATCAAGAGACTGAGGCACAGCAGCACCGTCGCGATGATGCCGCAGATGTAGCCCGCGTTGACGTTCCCCCGGCCACCGATGGCGCCGCCGGACGCGTCGATCTCGTTGAGCGCGCGCTTGCCCATCACCCAGGCGAAGGGGCCCATGATCTGGCATAGCACGAGGCTCAGGATGCCCAGGATCAGAATCGTCGTGGATTGCGGGTGGTCCGGCGGCGGTCCGTATGCACCATAGGGTTGGTAGCCGTACGGCGGCTGCTGCGGCGGGTAGCTCATCCGCAGGATGGTAGCGGTGTTGCTGGCTACACCACCATTCGGCGGGCAAGCCCCATCGAACGTTCGCGCCCCCGCGACAACCATGGAGTCCATGACCGAGACACACGCCGAATCGACCCTCGTGCTCGACCCACCATCCGGCGGGCCCGAACCGGCCGAGCACATGCTGCGCACCGTGCTGCTCGCACCGTTGCGCGCCCGGTTCTGGAAGGAACTCGTCTATGTCCTAACGGTTTTCGTGCTCGGCTGCGCGGCCGTCGCCTACCTGTTCTTCGGCTTCGGCGGCGGGCTGTACCTCGCGATCACCATCATCGGCCTGCCGGTGCTCGCGCTGGTGCTGCTCGGTGGACGGGTCTGGGGGCGGATCTACCGCGCGCTGGCCAAGGATCTGCTCGGCGTCACCGTCCCGCCGCCACCACCGTTCGCGCCCGCACCCGGCGTGTTCGGGTTTCTCAAGGGCGCGTTCACCGATCGGGTGAGCTGGCGGGCGGCGCTGTTCCTGCTCGCGCAAGCGGTGCTCGGCGTGGCGGTGGGGTATCTGGTGCTCGTCACGGTGGCGATGACCATGTTCACCGCGATCTCCCCGGTCCCGTGGGCGCTGGTCCACCCGACCAATGTCGACGAGAACGGTGTCGAGCATCAATCCATGGTCCAGTTCGGTGATTTCTACGTCGACAGCTGGCCGAAGGTGCTCGGGTTCGCGCTGCTGGGCGTCCTGGGTTGTCTGGTGCTGCCGTGGTTGTTGCGCGGCGTCTGCTTGCTGCACGGGCTGCTGACCATCGCCCTGCTCAGCGCGACGGCGCGCGACCGCAGGGTGATCGAATTGCAGGAGAGCAGGCGGACCGCGGTGGAGGATTCCGCGGCCACGCTGCGCAGGCTGGAACGCGACCTGCACGACGGCACGCAGGCCAGACTGGTCACCATCGCGATGGCACTGGGCCGGGCCGAGGACCGGCTCGCCGCGGGCGGCGATCCCAGCGACCTGATCGCCGACGCGCACGCCAGTTCCAAGGAGGCGCTCGCCGAGCTACGCGAGCTGGTACGCGGAATTCACCCGCCCGCCTTGGAACTGGGCCTCGAACCGGCCTTGGAGACGCTGACCGCCCGCTGTTCGGTGCCGGTGGAGCTACGGGTGCAGCTGCCCGAGCGCCCGAGCCCGGCCATCGAAGCGATCGCGTATTTCTCGGTCGCCGAACTGCTGACCAACGTGGTGCGGCACGCACACGCCACCGGTGCCTGGGTGTCGGTGCTGCCGAGCGACGCGCGGACCATTGCGGTGACGGTGCGCGACAACGGAATCGGCGGCGTGGTGCCGCCCACGGACGGCGCGATCGGCGCGGGCAGCGGTCTGTCCGGCCTCGCGGCACGGGCCCGGACCGTAGACGGAACGCTGACCGTACAGAGCCCGGCGGGCGGGCCGACCGTGGTCACCATCCTGTTGCCGCTGGCGGGGTCGCGATGAGCGAGCGAACGATGAACACAGCCGAGCAGTCGCTCGTGCCGGAGCCGAGCGCCAGCGAGGCGCAGGCATGAGCGACGGACTGCGCGTCGTGATCGCCGAGGACAGCGCCATCCTGCGCGACGGACTCGCCGGGCTGCTCGCCGAACGCGGCCACGAGGTGGTCGCCATGGTCGGCGACGCGAGCACGCTGGCCGACGTGGTCGGCGCGCACAATCCCGACGTCGCCGTGGTGGACGTGCGCATGCCGCCCAGCTTCACCGACGAAGGGCTGCTCGCCGCCATCGAACTGCGCCGCAAGTACCCGATGACCGGCGTGCTGGTGTTCTCGCAGTGGGTCGAAACGCGCTACGCCACAGAGCTTCTCGCGGGCGGTGCGAGTGGCGTCGGCTATCTGCTCAAGGACCGGGTCGCCGACGTCAGGGAATTCGTGGACGCGTTGCACCGCGTCGCCACGGGCGGTACCGCACTCGACCCGGAGGTGGTGAGCCAATTGATGGGCGCCTCGCGTCAGCAGGATTCGCTGGCCCGCCTCACCCCGCGGGAACGCGAGGTACTCGAGCTGATGGCTCAGGGTCTGTCCAACAACGCCATCGCCACCGCCCTGAGTGTCACCGAACGCGCGGTGGAGAAGCACATCGGTAACATCTTCACCAAGCTCGATTTGCCGCCGTCGGATACGCATCACCGCCGGGTGCTGGCGGTATTGCGACTCAAAGGCTGACGAAGCTCTGTTTGTCGGCTTGCTGTGCAAGACTGGCCACAACGCGGTAGCCGTGCGGGGAGGGAGGAAGCGATGACCGTCGAAATGCACTGGCCTGATCATCTGCTGACCCTGGAGGACTGGATCGCGCTGCCGGAAGACAGCAGTCGGAGCTACGAGCTCGTCGAGGGGGTTCTGGTCGTGTCACCGAAGCCGGTCCTGCGCCACCAATTCGCGGTGTGGCGGATGGCGGCTCAACTCCACCCCCAGCTACCGAGGGAGCTGGCCGCGGTAGTCGATGCAGAGCTGGTCATCGACCCGACGGATCCGCCCACCGTACGTGCGCCGGATGTCCTGGTTATCCGCCGCAAAGCGCTCCAAGACGATCTCGCACGCGTCCAACCCGAGGACGTGGTGCTCGCTGTCGAGATCCTGTCGCCTGGTTCCCGTCGCACCGATCGTATCGCCAAGTTCTTCGAGTACGCCGAGGCCGGTATCGAGTACTACTGGCTGATTGATCTCGACGAACCGATCAGCCTGACCGCCTACCATCTGATCGACAGTGACTACGAGCTGGTCGCCGAACGGTCGGGCCCGGTCACATTGGAACTAGCCGGAACGCCGGTCACGATCGACATTGTCGCGCTGAACAGCGATTAAGGGTGCCGATAGCACCGCCGAGCCGGGTGTCATACGCCTATCCTGGAAGTCTGGCACTCGGGGCGGAGGCTGGCATGGATCACGAGCGGATACTGCATACGGTGCTCGGGGTAACGGCCGGGTATCTGGTGCTGCTGGCGTTGTGGCTGGGGTGGGTGGTGCATCGGACGCCGCCGGGGACCGTGCCTTATCAGATCGTCGCGCTGGTCGGATTGTTCGGCTCGTGTGCGGGGATCGGGATGATTCTGGCGGCGCGACCGTCGAAGGCGGACCGCAAACTGTGGCGGCACGGCCTGGAAGGGTGGGCGACCGTCGAGGCCGTGCATCCGCTGGAGCGCACCGACCACTCCACCGAACTCACCGAACTGGATCTCGAATTGACCGTGCCCGGATCGGAGAGCTACCGGGGCACCATCGTTTTCGACGTCACCCCGGCCGACAAACCCCGCCTCGCGGTCGGTGAGGTCCTCTCGATCCGCGTCGATCCCGTGAACCGGGACCGCATCATTCTGGTGCTTTGACCACGGCCTTCACCTGCGCCTCAGGATCGGCGAGCAGGTACTGCGCGGCGGCGTAGGTCGCCAGGATGACACCTTCGGTCACCCGGCGGGCCCGCTCGCCGCGCGCGAACAACCGCCGCAGCACGATGAGCCCGTCGGAGACGGTGAACAGCAGCGCGCCGAGACCGAGGCGGCTGCGTGGATCGGCACCCGGAATATTCACGCCCGCAATGTTTTTCGCGGCGGGCGCCAGCGCGGGATCGGAAGCAAGCACGGCCGCGGTGCCCAAGGTGATGCCGTAAGCCGCCAGCGGCGCGGCCACCGACGGCGCCTTCGCCCGCAGTAACCCGATCGCACCCAGCCAGGCGGCTACGCGAGGCACGACCGCCCCGGCGGTGGGCCTGCCGCCCTTCCGCCACCACAGCGCCGAGTATCCGGCCTGCATCACCGCGAATGACGACGCACCCGCGATCAGCCTACGGTCGTCGTCCGGGTCGATGAGCAAGATGTCGCCGACCGTCGCCGCGCCGAGCGACCCGATCAGCACGGTGCGTTCGGCAGGCGGCAACTCGGTGCCCTGGGTCGCCACGTCGGCCGCGAGCAGCGGCATCAGCAGCGGCTTCGCGATCCACTGCGCCTTCTCCCGCCCGGTGACGGCACCATAGACGGTGACCGCCGCCGCGACGAGGAACCCGGCTCGGAACGGGCGCATCGGCTAGAAGCTCGGCTCGGCCGGGGCGGGCGGCAGGGTGACCACCTGGCCCGCGTAGCTCAGGCCCGCGCCGAAACCGAGCAGCAGCGCGGTCTGGCCGCCTTTGGCCTTGCCGGTTACCAGCATCTCTTCGATCGCGAGCGGGATCGAGGCCGCCGAGGTATTGCCGGTGTTCTCGATGTCGCCCGCCATCGGGACATCGTCGGCCAGGCCGAGGTTCTTCTTCATCAGCTCGTTGATGCGGGCATTCGCCTGATGCGGGACGAAGACCTCGATGTCCTCTTTCGCCACGCCGGACACTTCCAACGCGGTGGACAGCGCCCGCGGCAGGGTGACCGCGGCCCAGCGGAACACCCGCGGTCCCTCCATCCGCAGCGACATCCGGCCGACCGGCTCCAGCTCCGGATCGAGGCCCTGCATGGACTGCGCCCGGTGCATGTACTCCAGGAAGTCGATGTCCTGCATGATCGCGGCGGCGTTCTCGCCATCGCTGCCCCACACGGTCGGCGAGATGCCGTTTTCCTCGCTCGGGCCGACCACCACCGCGCCCGCACCGTCACCGAAGATCATCGCGGTGCCCCGGTCGGTGGGATCGAGCCCGACGGTCATCGTCTCCGCGCCGATGAGCAGGACATACTCGGCCGAGCCCGAGCGGATCATGTCCGCGGCCACGCCGAGGCCGTATCCGAAGCCGCCGCAGCCGGAGGTCAGGTCGAAGGCGGGGACTCCGTTCATCCCGATGTCGTAGGCCACCTGCGGCGCGCCGTGCGGGGTGAGCGTGAGCCAGCTGGAGGTGGCCAGGATCAGGGCGCCGATTTTGGACCGGTCGATGCCGCTGTTGACGATCGCACGCTCGCCCGCGGCGGCGGCAATCGACCGCAGCGTCTCATCACCGCTGATCCAGCGCCGATTGCGGACGCCGGTGCGCTCGTAGATCCACTCAGCGGTGGAATCCAGCACCTCGCACACTTCGGCGTTGCTGACCAGGCGTTTGGGTCGGTAAGCACCGATTCCGAGCATCGCAACGTTCTCGCGACTTCGATTGACTGCAATGCTCACCACTGGTGACTCACACGACCCTTCACCTTTTCGAAACTCAGACCATCGACCAGGTTATCCCAGGGCGAGATCCTTCAGGCCTAGGATCGACCGGTACTCCAGCCCCTCCGCGGCGATCACCTGGTCGGCGCCGGTTTCCCGGTCGACGACGGTGGCGACGCCGACAACGGTAGCGCCTGCCGCACGTAACGCGCGCACCGCGGTCAGGGGTGAATTGCCGGTGGTGGTGGTGTCCTCGACGACCAGAACCCGCTTGCCCGCGACTTCCGGGCCCTCGATCTGACGCTGCATGCCGTGCGACTTCGCGGCCTTCCGCACCACGAAGGCGTCGATCGGACGGCCCGGCGCGTGCATCACGGCCAGCGCGACCGGGTCGGCACCCATGGTGAGGCCGCCGACCGCGTCGAAATCCCAGTCCGCGACCAGCTCGCGCAGCAGCTTGCCGATCAGCGGGCCCGCGCCGTGGTGCAGGGTCGCGCGGCGCAGGTCGACGTAGTAGTCGGCCTCTTTGCCCGAGGACAGCGTGACCCGGCCGTGCACCACCGCGAGCTCGCGCACCAGCGCGGCCAATCTGTCCCTGTCGTTGGTAATCACCTGGTCGATCATGTCTAAGTCCTTCCGCGTGCGTTGAACAGCCCGCGATTCAGTCGGGCCGCCAGGGTTCGCGGGATCATTCCGGCGACGGTAGTGAGCGCTTTGTACTGCATACCGGGCACGCTGAGCACCCGATCCTTCTCCAGATCACGCAGCGAGCCGGCGACTACCTGGTCGACGCTCAGCCACAGCGCTTTCGGCAGCGACGACATCTCGATACCGGCACGCGCATGGAATTCGGTGTGCACGAATCCCGGGCACAGGGCCTGGACCCGCACTCCGGTTCCGGCCAATCCGCCTGCCAACCCTTCCGTGAAGGATACGACGTAGGCCTTGGACGCCGAATACGTCGAGCCTCGTCCGGGGACCAAGCCGGCCACACTGGCCACGTTGACCACGCAGCCGTTCGCCGCGGCGATCATCGACGGCAGCGCGGCCCTGGTGAGCTGGACCACCGACGTCACGTTGACGTCCAGTTGCGCCTGCAACCGCTCGGGCGGCAGCGTCCAGAACTCCCCGGAGTCCGCGAAGCCCGCATTGTTGACCAGGAATTCGACGCCGTCGGCCAGTCGCGCCGCGATCTGCTCGCGGTCGGGCGCCCGCGCCAGGTCCGCGACGAGCACCTGCGAGCGGGTGCCGAAACGGTGCTCCAGGTCGGTCGCGAGGGCCGCGAGCCGCCGCTCGTCCCTGGCGACCAGCACCAAGTCGTGGCCGAGCGCGGCCAGCCGACTCGCGTAGCCGTGGCCTATGCCCGAGGTCGGTCCGGTGACCAAGGCCACCGGACGGGTGGCGCCGGGCAGACGAGGATGCGGGTGCTCGGTCATGACACCGCGAGCGGTCGCAGCCGTGCGGACCCGACTGCGCTGGGCGCGCGGCCGGTCACTTCGGCACGGGTCCCTGATAGGGCCGGAATCCTGGGTGGAACGGTCCGCCGGGCGGGTCGGTAGGCCGATCGCCCATAGCGGACCGGTTTTCCGCGGCTGGCCGCGCGTCGCGCTCCTCCCGGGCCAGGTCTTCCTCACCGGCCCAGTCGTCCGCGCGGACGCGGGCGCGCGCGTCCGGCACCACGGCGAGTGAAGGGCGCCGCGGAGGTTCCGGCCTCGACTCGTCCGCCGCGGTCAGCGGCGCTCGTTCGTTCGCGTAGACCTCGTCGCCGAACGGCCGCTCGTCGCTCTCCGGCTCGCCGCGGACCCGCGGCGGCTGCGGCCTGGCCGGACCGCCCGCCTCGTCGTCGGCATCCCGCTGACGTTCGCGTGGGCGCGGACGGCCCGGGTCGTGCCCGCCGTCGTCGAAGCGCGGCTCGCTGACCGGCGGCAGCACGTGCAGCAGGCCGGACAGGCGCAGCACCGCGTCGATCCCGCCCTCCCAGTCCTTCGGGGAGGAGCCGACCGCCAGCATGCCCAGCGTCCAGTTGCCCTCGCTCCAGAGCATCTGCACGGTGTCCGGGAGGTTCTCGATGAAGGCGACCATGCGCTGATCGACCGCGTGCCTGGCGATTTCGGGATTGGTCGCGAAGACCACCCGGCCTCCGATGGCGCCGAGCAGTTCCAGATCGTGGTCCTTGGGCGGTGCGGCGGTCTTCAGCCGCATGTCCACGTCGATGTCCGAGCCGATCTGCCTGCGGACGGCGACCAGGGTCGCGGCATCCTCCAGGTCGAACAGAACGAACTTCTCGCCCTTACGGATGCCGGAGACCACGTCGACCGCGGACAGATAGCCCAGTTTGGCCATCGCGCCACGCCGCCACGTGGACGGCAGCGCGGGCTCGACGGACACGTAGGTATAGCCCTGGGACTTCGCCCAGACCTGTCGCGCGTGACCGGTCCGCTGCCGCTGGAGCCGATCGAAATACAGCAATACGATCGCGCCCACGAGCGCGATCGCCGCCAGTCCGAACCAGATTGCCGTCATCGCCGCCTAGCCTAATAGTCCCGGCCGGACATAGTCCGTCATTGGCCCCGCGCCGGGCCGAGGGATCATCGTCCGCCGCCGGGCAGCGAGGTGCCGATGATGACCTCGGCCTGAATCGATCCGTCCGCCGCCTTGTCGCCCTGGATCAGCACCAGCTCGCCGGTGGGCAGATCGGACACCTTGGTGCCCGACAGCGAGATCACCTGGGTGCCGGCGTCGGTGCGCACGGTGACGGTGTTGCCGAGCACGGTGTTCACCGTCAGGGTGGCCCCGTCGTTGCCGGTGATGGTCCCCATGGTCGTGCCGAGGCCATCGACATCGCCGAGGCCGGGCACGCCCGGCAACCCGCTCGGCGGGGTCGGAGCACCGGTCCTGGTGCCGGGAACCGACCTGGTCGGGACGGGCGCCGACGAAACCGCCGCCGTGTCACTCGGACCGGAATCGCTGCCGCCCAACAACATGCCCGCCACCACGCCGACCGCGCCGATCAAAAGCACGACGCCGAGACCGAGCGCGATCCACAGACCGGTATTGCGCCGCGGTGGCCGCGGCTGTTCGGGCGGAGCGCCCCCGCCGGGCGGCACCGTGCCCGCCCACCGGTTGTCACCCCCGCCCTGGTAGGCGGCCCACTGAGCGTCGTGGGACGGAAACTCTCGCGTGGCGTTCGGTCCTGGCGGCGCCCACGCCCCGTACTGCTCGGTGGGGGGATATTCCGAGGGCGCGCCGACGCCGTACGCCTCGGTGTACTCCGCGGTGTGCGCCGGGTCCCCGTACCCGGACTTCCCCGCCGGACCGAGGTGCTCGGTCGGCGCATCCTCCGGCCGCTGTCCCCACGGATCGTTCGGGTTGGTCATGCGTTCCAGCGTAGGTGGTATTCGCTGTGCAGCGCCTACGGTGCTGCGTGCCGTGCGATGCAACGTTGATGCAACCCCCGCCCGCGACCTTGGCCACGCGCCGACCGGCACGCCATCGTTTGGTTTCATGCTGCATGGTCGTATCGATGAACAGGCACAGATTCGCGCGCTGGTGGACAGCGCAGCACTGATCCGCCACGTCGAATCCAGGGTCAGAGCCGACATCACCGCGGCGGCGCGCGGATGAGCGAACCGCGGGTCATCCGGATCGACCGGGATTTCGCGTTGCTGTGGTCGGGTAACGCGGTCTCGCTGGTCGGGTTCTTCGGGGTGCGCCTCGCCTATCCGCTGCTGGTCTTGTCGCTGACCCACTCCCCCGCGCTCGCGGGCTGGGTCGGGTTCGCGGTGACCTTGCCGAGTCTGATCTTCCAGATCCCGGCGGGCATCGCCGCGGACTATGGGAACAGGCGGCGAAACCTGCTTCTGTGCCAGTCGGCCGGACTGGCGGCGACCTGCCTGGCCATCGCGGTCGTCATGTTCGACATGCCGTACTCCGCAACGCTTCTCATACTCACCGCCTTCGTCGAGGGCAGCTCCTATGTCTTCTTCGAAGCCAGCGAACTGGCCTCCATCCGTGACATCGTCGACGCCGAGCATCGCCGCGCCGCACTGTCGTTCTTCGAAGCCGAACAGCCCGTCGCCTTGGTGGTCGGCCGGGCCACCGGTGCTGCCGCCTACGGTGCGGCGCCATGGCTGCCCTTCGCGGTGAACGCCGCGTCGTACATTTTCTGCCGGGAGACCCTGCAGTCGATCCGATGGGGTTCCGCCGCGCAGCCCCCCCGGCCCGCGCGGAGCGACGGGACCGGTCCGGGAGTATGGAGCCTCATCCGGGATGGTGCCCGGATTATCTGGACCGAACCGTTCCTGCGCACCACCACCGTGATCAGCGGACTGTCGAACATGATCATCCAGGTGGGCCTTCT
Source organism: Nocardia sp. Marseille-Q1738 (assembly GCF_965283145.1). Lineage (NCBI taxonomy): Bacteria > Bacillati > Actinomycetota > Actinomycetes > Mycobacteriales > Nocardiaceae > Nocardia > Nocardia sp. Marseille-Q1738. Next base: position 1,070,708 of record NZ_CBDIMS010000002.1, read on the forward strand.
GCTGATCATGGTGGAACTCGAGGGCGGCGACGGAGCGGCGTGGACGATCGGTGTCGTCCTCGGCGCGGCGGGCGTCGGCGGCATCATCGGCTCCGCTGTTGCGGGAAAGCTGGTCAAACGGTTCGGACGATCGCGGGTCTACCGTAGCGCGCTGTGGGCGTGGACGGCGCTGCTGCTGCCGATTTCGCTGAGTTCGGACCCCGTGGTGCTCGCGGTGGCCTGGTTCGGGGTCGGCGGAGTCGGCGTCATGACCAACGTCCTGCTGACAATCTTCCGCGTGGAAGTCATCCCCGAGGAAACCCTCGGCCGGACGGTCGGCACGCTCTCCATGGTGATCGACGGTTCCGCCGCGATCGGCACGCTGCTCGCGGGCTACCTCCTGAGCTGGTTCGGCACGACCGGCACCGGCGTGCTGATGACGTGCGCCATGTTCGTCGTCGCGGTCGCCGGAAGCCGCATGGCCACACCCACGCAGCGACGGCCCGCGCGGAGCTGACGCTCCGCGCGTCCGCCGCGTGCCTATCGCCCGACGATCAGGCCGTCTCCATCGGGGCTGACCGTCACCTTGACGTTGTCGCCGTCGGCGACTTCGCCCGCGAGCAGTTCCTTGGCGAGCGTGTCGCCGATGGCCTGTTGGATCAGCCTGCGCAGCGGGCGGGCGCCGTAGGCCGGGTCGTAGCCGCGGACCGCGAGCCAGAACCTGGCCGAATCGCTGACGTCCAGCTTGAGCCTGCGCTGCGACAAACGCTTCTGCAACTGGTCGAGCTGGATATCGACGATGTGCTCCAGCTGTTCCTCGTCGAGGGCGTGGAAGATGACCACGTCGTCCAGGCGGTTGAGGAACTCCGGCTTGAACGCCGAACGGACCGCGTTCATCACGAACTCGCGATCGCCACCCGCACCCAGGTTGGAGGTGAGGATGAGGATCGTGTTGCGGAAGTCCACGGTGCGACCCTGGCCGTCGGTGAGCCTGCCCTCGTCGAGCACTTGCAGCAGGATGTCGAACACGTCCGGGTGCGCCTTCTCGATCTCGTCGAACAGCACCACCGTGTAGGGCCTGCGTCGCACCGCCTCGGTGAGCTGGCCGCCCTGGTCGTAGCCGATGTAACCGGGCGGTGCGCCGACCAGCCGGGCGACCGAGTGCTTCTCGCTGTACTCGCTCATGTCGATGCGGACCATGGCGCGCTCGTCGTCGAACAGGAAGTCCGCCAACGCCTTCGCCAGCTCGGTCTTGCCGACACCGGTCGGGCCGAGGAACATGAACGAGCCGGTCGGGCGGTTCGGGTCGGCGACACCGGCGCGCGCCCGGCGCACCGCGTCGGACACCGCCCGCACCGCCTCGGCCTGCCCGACCACGCGACGACCCAGCTCCTGCTCCATGCGCAGCAGTTTCTGCGTCTCGCCTTCCAGCATCCGGCCCACCGGGATGCCGGTCCACGAGGACACCACCTCGGCGATATCGTCGGGTCCGACCTCCTCCTTGAGCATGACATCGCCGTCTCCCGCTGCGGCGGAGGTCTTTTCGGCCTCGGCGAGCTGCTTCTCCAACGCGGGGATCCGGCCGTAGCGCAGCTCCGCCGCCTTGCCCAGATCTCCATCGCGCTCGGCGCGCTCCGACTCACCGCGCAGCGCTTCCAACTGCTCCTTCAGCGCGCGCACCTGGTCGATCGCGTTCTTCTCGTTCTGCCAGCGGGTGGTCAGCTGGTTGAGCCGCTCCCTGGAGTCGGCCAGTTCGGCGCGCAGCTTGTCCAGCCGCTGCTTGGAGGCCTCGTCGGTCTCCTTGCTCAAAGCCACCTCTTCGATCTCCAAGCGCCGCACCGCACGCTCCACCTCGTCGATCTCCACCGGGCGGGAGTCGATCTCCATGCGCAACCGCGAGGCGGACTCGTCGACCAGATCGATCGCCTTGTCCGGCAAGAACCGGGAGGTGATGTAGCGGTCCGACAGTGTGGCGGCGGCGACCAGCGCGGAATCGGTGATGCGCACGCCGTGGTGCACCTCGTAGCGATCCTTGATGCCGCGCAGGATGCCGATGGTGTCCTCCACCGACGGCTCCCCGACCAGCACCTGCTGGAAGCGCCGCTCCAGAGCGGCGTCCTTCTCGACGTGCTTGCGGTACTCATCCAGCGTCGTCGCGCCGACCAGGCGAAGCTCACCGCGGGCCAGCATCGGCTTGATCATGTTGCCCGCGTCCATCGCCGATTCCCCGGTGGCGCCTGCGCCCACGATGGTGTGCAGCTCGTCGATGAAGGTGATGATCTGACCCGCGCTGTTCTTGATGTCCTCCAGCACGGCCTTGAGCCGTTCCTCGAACTCACCGCGGTACTTCGCGCCCGCGACCATCGCGCCGAGATCCAGCGCCACGACGGACTTGCCGCGCAACGACTCCGGAACGTCGCCCGCCACGATGCGCTGGGCCAGACCCTCGACGATCGCGGTCTTGCCGACGCCGGGCTCGCCGATCAGCACCGGGTTGTTCTTGGTGCGGCGGCTCAGAACCTGGACCACCCGGCGGATCTCGGTGTCCCGGCCGATGACCGGGTCGAGCTTGCCGGTGCGGGCAGCATCGGTGAGGTCGGTGGAGTACTTCTCCAGCGCCTGGTAGGTGCCTTCCGGATCGGGGCTGGTCACCCTTGCGCTGCCGCGCACGGCGGTGAACGCCGATCGCAGCGCGTCGGCGGTGACGCCGTACTTCTCGAGCAGCATCGCCACGTCGGAGTCGCCCCCGGCGAGACCGACCATGACGTGCTCGGTGGAGACGTACTCGTCACCGAGTTCGGTGGCCAGGCGCTGGCCGGCGGTGATAGCGGCCAGCGCCTCCCGGCCCAGCTGTGGCGAGGTGGTGGCGCCGGTGGCCCTGGGCAGCCGGTCCACGATGTCCTGTGCCTCGCGTCGCACGGTCGCCGGGTCCGTTCCGACGGCCTTCAGCAACGGCGCGGCGATGCCGTCGGTCTGATCCAGCAACGCCACCAGCAAGTGCGCCGGACGGATCTCCGGGTTGCCCGCGGCGGAGGCCGCCTGCAGTGCGGCGGTCAGGGCCGCCTGGGTCTTGGTGGTGGGATTGAACGAGTCCACGAGTCACCTTCCTCTTAGTCGATACGCACGGCGCCCAGCGATCTCGCACGATCTCCATCCGGCTCGGCACCGTTCCTAACCGTCTAACGTCGAAAAGGTTGAGTCTGTTCCGCTCAAGTCTGGTATTTCGTCGAGCCGTTCCGACGCGCATGTCCAGTACTACTCGGCATGCCCGGGCCCTGCGTGGTTACACGAGTTGCCGCCTCGCGAACTCGACGCTCATGCCCGTACGTTTCCTGCACTCGGCTCCGGCCTACGCGAAAGCGATCAATCCGACACCGCCGAATGCGGTGATTGCGCACGTCGGCGGGCTTCAGGTGCCTACGATGACCACGGCCGTCAGTCGATGCATCACTATTCAGCCCTAGTCGAGGAGCCAACGGATGCGCGCGATCGTGGTACGGAAGTTCGGAGCGACACCGGAGCTAGCCGAGATGCCGATACCCGAGCCGGGGCCGGGAACCGTGCGGGTGCAACTCCAGGCGGCCGGGGTGAACCCCTTCGACCAGCGGATGGCCACCGGAGTGCTGGACGGCAAACTGCCGCACGATTTTCCGATGATCCTCGGGGTGGACGGCGCGGGCACCGTGGCCACGCTCGGCGCGGGCGTCAGCCGGTTCGCGGTCGGCGACCGAGTGGTGGGCAAGTTCCTCACGCCGCCGGTCGGCCACGGCAGCTTCGCCGAGTACGCGGTGCTGCCCGAAGGCGGCACGCTGGTGCCGATCCCGGTCGGCGTCCCGACCGTCCAAGCCGCGGCGTTGCCGACCGCGGGAGTCACCGCGCAGGATCTCGTGGACGCCACCCACATCCAACCCGGCCAGACCGTGCTGATCGTGGGCGCCACCGGTGGCGTCGGCTCGTTCCTGGTGCAACTGGCCAATATCGCGGGCGCGCATGTCATCGCGACGGCGCGTGGCGACTCCGCCGACCAGATGACCCGGCTCGGTGCGGCCGAGACGGTCGACTACACCGCGGGACCGGTGCGCGACCAAGTCCTCGCCGCCCATCCCGAGGGCATCGACGTCCTGTTCGACCTGGTGAGCGCGCCCGAGGCGCTCGCGGAGCTGACCGCCATCGTCCGCGACGGCGGCACGGTCTACTCCACTACCTTCGCCGCCGACGAGGACGCCTTGCGCGCGCGGTCCATCAAGGGCGGCAACATCGAATCCAAAGGCAGAGCACCCGAATTGGCCCGCCTGATCCAGCGGGTCGCGGCAGGCGACGTGGTGGTGCCGATCGACGCGACCGTTCCGCTCGCTGAGGGTCCCGCGGTCATCGGCGCGCCCGGCGCGCGTGGTAAGACCGTGCTCGCCATTTGAGCACCACCCCCGGCCCCAGCGCTGGATCGATGTCCCGCGAGACCGCCCGGAGGTGTGCGTGAGCACCCGACCGCCCGAGTTCGGCTTGTTCCTGATTCCCGAAGCCGACAACTACCGGCAGCTCACCGAGCTGAGCACCTATGCCGACGTGTCCGGGCTCGACCTGATCGGCATCCAGGATCACCCCTACCAGCGCCGCTTCCTGGACACCTGGACGCTGATCACCGCCCTCGCGGCGCGCACCACGCGGGTGAGCTTCTTCCCCGACGTGGCCAACCTTCCGTTGCGCGACCCCGCGATTCTGGCGAAGTCGGTGGCCTCACTCGACATCATCAGCGACGGCCGGATCCATCTCGGGCTTGGCGCCGGCGCCTTCTGGGATGCCGTCGCCGGGATGGGCGGGCCGCGCCGCAGCGGCGGCGAGGCGGTGCGAGCCCTGGCCGAGGCGATCGCGGTGATCCGGGCGATGTGGAGCGACGAACGATCGGTCCGCGTGCCCGGCGTCTTCTACTCGCTCGCGGGCACGCACCCCGGCCCACGTCCGCGCCACCGTCCCGGCATCTGGGTCGGCGCGAAGGGACCGCGCATGCTCGAGCTGACCGGACGCCTCGCCGACGGCTGGGTGCCCTCGGCCGCGTGGGCGCCGCCGGAGTTGCTCGCCGAGGCGGGCAGGCGTATCGACGACGCCGCCGCGGCGGCCGACCGGGACCCGCTGGCGGTGCGGCGGGTCTACAACGTGTCCGGCACCATCACCGCGGACGGAGCCGATCACGGCTTCCTGGAAGGCCCGCCCGAGCGCTGGGTCGACGACCTGCTGGCACTGCACCGCGAGCAGCGGATCGACGGATTCGTCTTCTGGCCCACCGACGGGGAACCGGTCGAGCAGATCCGTCGTTATACCGAGCAGGTCGTGCCCGCGGTCCGTGCTGCCGCCGGGGCCTGACCGGCCGTCTCATCGCGACGACGCGGCGAGGGTTTCGGTGCGGCTCGTCCGCGGCGCCCCGCAGAACGGGTCAGCGACATCCGCCGTTTGCCCACCGATTACCGTTTGGCCGGGTCGAACGCTCCAACGGCGCAGCCGGACGAGGTCCGTCTTCAGCCGCGCACGGCCGGAGCGAAGGCGGAGGTACGCCTTATACACCACACGACCACGGCATTTTCGGGGATACTTGTCGGCGGGAGACCGCCGGTAACGGATATGTCCCCGGGCAGAACCGAGGGAAAGGAAGCTCGACGTCGTGGATGCGCGTTCGGCTGCGCTGGTCCGCGCCAATTTTCGTTCGGTGATCGAATCGCCGAACGGACCCGAGCGGTTGGTCAGTGCGTTCTATGGACACTTGTTCGCCGAGAACCCCCGGCTGCGCGAGTTGTTCCCGCCTGCCATGGATATGCAAGCCAAGCGGATAGCTACGGCCATCCAGTACGTGCTCGACCACTTGGAGGACTGGGACCGGGCACAGAAGTTCCTGGAACAACTCGCCCGCGACCACCGCAAATTCGGCGTCGAGGCAGCGCACTACGACATCGCCGGGCGCGCCCTGCTGGCCGCGTTCCGGGTCTACAACGGCGCGGCCTGGCATCGCGGCCTGGAGGAAGGCTGGCGCGACATCACCATCCTGATCTCGGCGTCCATGGCGATCGGCGCCAACTCCGACAAGTCCCAGCCGTACTGGGAGGCGACCGTGGTTGGTCATCGCCGGGTGCTGGAGGACCTGGCCATCGTGCGCCTGCAGTCCGAGGGGCCGGTGCCCTACCAGGCCGGGCAGTACGTACCGGTCTGCGTGCCGCAGCGCCCGAAGATGTGGCGCTACCTCTCCCCGGCGATCCCGTCCAATCCGTATGGCGAGATCGAGTTCCACGTGCGCAAGATCCGCGGTGGGTGGGTGAGCCCCGCGATCGTCAACGAAACCAGGGTCGGCGACCGGTGGCAGATCGCCGGACCGCTGGGCGGCCTGCACGTCGACCGGGACAGCGGCCGTGACGTGCTGATGATCGGCGCGGGCACCGGCATCGCCCCGCTGCGCGCACAGCTGATCGAGATGGGCCAGCGCGGCATCAACCCGCGGGTGCACTTCTTCATCGGCGGCCGCTACCCCTGCGACCTGTACGACGTGGAGAACATGTGGCAGCTGTCGCAGAGCAACCCGTGGCTGACCGTCGTGCCGGTGTGCGAGGAGAAGACCAACCCGTGGTGGTATCCGCATCCAGCGCAGGACGCACCGTACGGCATGCACCGGCGCCTGATCGGTAACCTGGGCGCCGTGGTCGCGAGCTTCGGCGCGTGGGCGGACCGGCAGATCCAGATCGCCGGATCGGCGCGCATGATCGCGGACACCCGGCGCGCGCTCATCGCCGTCGGTACGCCCGAGCAGATCATCAGCTGCGACCCTGTGTAATTGAAGGAGGCCCCGGTGGGGGATCCGAGCATGCTCGGTAACGGTGCGCATGAGGCGCCGGAGTGGACCTCGACCGTAGTCGGCCATCATCGGCTGCGGCACGATCTCGCGGTGATCCGGTTGATCGGCGAGTTCGTGCCGTTCGCCGCGGGCCAGTCGGTCGAGGTGCGGGTGCCGCAGCACCCCGATGTGCGGCGCAGGCTCTCCCCGGCGCTGCCGCCCTCGCTGGACGGCAAATTGGAGTTCCACGTGCGGACGGTGCCGGGCGGCTGGTGCAGCGGCGCGATCGTGGCCGACACCAAGCCGGGCGACGAGTGGCGGATCGGCGCTCCGCTCGGCGGGTTCTGGGTGGACCCGGACGGCGCCGAGGTGGTGATGATCGCGGGCGGCACGGGATTGGCGCCGATGCGTGCGCAGATCCTCGACCTGGCCCGTAAGCCGGAGCCGCCGCGCACCTATCTGTTCGTCGGCGGCCGATACCCGCGCGACCTGTACGCCGAGGACATGCTGTACCTGCTGGCCGGCGAATTGCCTTGGCTCACCGTGATCCCCGTGGTGGAAAGTCCGGAGGACCCGGACTGGGCGGACGAGTGGTACGAGCAGTCCCGCGTCGACATCGGCTTCCCACCCGACGACCTGCTGTACGGCACGCTCGCCGACGTGGTCGGCTCGCACGGCGCGTTCCTGAACCACCAGGTCCTGGTCTGCGGCTCCCCCGCGATGGTCCAGACCACCGTCGAGCGCCTGCTCGAAACCGGCACCCCGGCGGAACTCATCCAATTCGAAGGACTCTGAAACAGCCCGGCGCCGCAGCTTCAAAACAGCGGGTCGTGGCGGATGTTCTTGGCCAGCGTCCCAGCCGCCATGAGACGGAACTTGGTGGTCTGCACCATCGAGGGCGAACCGACGATCTGGACGTCGCGGTCGGCCCAGGCGCCGAAGCTCGCGACGACTTTGCCGATCTGCCCGGTCACCCGCGGTTCCAGGGCGGGCCACGGGCCGCGCGGCTCGTCGGGTTCCACGTGCCACCACGGATTTTCCTCGTGTTCGGTCACCGGCGTGACGGTGAGCCAGCGGTTGGCCACCGCCAGGTCGTTCAACGTGTCCAGGTCGTAGAGGTCGCACGGATGGTGGCCCCCGACGAACAAGTGCACCTTGGGATTGGTTCGCCGCTGCGCCATCGCCATGAGCTGCGCGCGCAGCGGCGCGAGGCCGGTGCCGCAGCCGACCATCAGCATCTTGCGCTTGGTGTTGCGCGGGATACCGAGTCCACCGAGCGGCGCGCCGAGCAGCCACTGGTCGCCGACGGCGGTCTGGCCGACGATGGCCGAACTGACCCAGCCGCCGAGCACGCCGCGGACGTGGAATTCGATCTCACCGTTGGCGTTCGCGGGCACGGCGGGTGAAAGATACCGCCACATGCGCGGCCGCGACGGGATCTGCACGCTCAGGTACTGGCCCGCGGCGTAGCGCATCGGCTGGTCGAGCTGCAGCCGGACGATGACCAGGTTGCGCAGCACCTCGCGCCGCTCGATGACGCTGCCCGTCCACACCGGCGGCGTGGTCTCCTTCTCCGCCGCGCCGATCATGGTGTCGGAGATGATCTTCAGGCCCTCGTCCCAGGCCCGGTCGACCTCGTCGGTCCACATCTCGGTTCCCGCGAACACTTTGACGGCCGTCTTCAACGCGGTGGCCACGGCGGTGTAGTGCGCGGGCTGCACGCCGTATTTGCGGTGATCCCTGCCCAATTGGGCGAGGAAGGGTAGGAGCTTGTCGGGCTCCTCCAACCGGTCCAGCGCGTAAGAGATCGCCTTGACCAGGCGATCGCGCTGGGAGTCCATCGCGGCCGGAAAGAAATCGCGGACGTGCGGGTAGTCGGTGAACAAGATCGCGTAGAACGATCTCGCCAGTTTCTCCGGCCCCCCATCCTCCGCAGCAACCGCCTTGAATGTAGTTCTGATCAAAGCGACAGTGCGCGAATCCATTGATATCACAACCCCATTTCGCACTCGTACACGAACCGTGCCGGCGAGTGAGGTGCTGCGGGGCCACTCGACAGCAGCCAATGGCAAGGAGTGTAGGCGAGGTTTGCCAGCTACGGAATCTTTCGATGGAACATCACGCGTGCAGTTTCGGCAAAACGAGGGCATAAAGCGAGACACGCCAGAGAAACCGACTGCAAGACGGCAGATCTGGCGCAAAATCGGCCGGATGACCGCCGAATTCGCAAGGCTCCCTTGAGATATTCCGTCCCGATCGGTCTGTTCCAGCGACCGTGGGGCAACACTGGAACTGCCGATCCGATCGCGGAACATCCGGACGCCGCCGATACCGTCGACCAATCTATGGTGGAGACGTCCAGGCGATTCGGCACGAAAATGGCGTGATTTGTACGATATACGACGAACATATCTCGGTTTACTGTCAGCAAATCAGATGGCTACCACGCCGGAATGACAAGGCCCCCGGACTCGGATCGCGATGCGCGATCGGAGGCCGGGGGCCCGATGGTGCCGTTACCGTCGGCGCCGGCTGTCGTCGCGGCGATTGCGCGGCTGCCAGACGACCAGCGCGGTACTGCGTTGCGGAGGCGAGAGATCGGGACGGTACCCCGCCCGCATCCGCTCCAGCTCCGCCGACAGCTCGGCGACCTGCTGGCGCAGCTCCTCCACCTGATTGGTCAGTTCGATGATGCGCTTGATCCCCGCGAGGTTGACGCCCTCGTCCTGGGACAGCCGCTGCACCTCGCGCAGCAGCTCCACGTCCCTGGCCGAGTAGCGCCGCCCGCCGCCCGAAGTGCGTTGCGGCGTCACCAGTCCCAGACGGTCATACGTGCGCAGCGTCTGCGCGTGCATGCCGGCCAGCTGGGCCGCCACCGAGATCATGAAGAACTCGGCGCGCGACCCGCCGGACGCGTTCTTCGGTTCAGAGGACATCACGCACCCGCCCATCCCGCACGTGGATCGAAACCACTGGACCGCTCCGCCTCCTGGTAGCGCTTGAGCGCATCCACGGCGTCACTGTCCAGCTTCTGCGGCACCGCCACCTTGACGGTGACCAGGAGGTCACCCGCGCCGCCGCCGCGCTTGGGCACGCCGCGGCCGCGCACTCGCAGGATACGGCCGTCGGCGGTGCCCGGCGGCACCTTGACGCCAACTCGGCCCTCCAGCGTGGGCACCGAAACCGTGGTGCCGAGCACCAATTCGCTGTAGCTGACCGGAAGCACCAAGGTCAGGTCGTCGCCGCTACGGCCGAAGACCTTGTCCTGGCTGACGTGAACGGTGACGTAGAGGTCGCCCGAGGGCGCCCCGCGCAGCCCCGCCTCGCCTTGACCGGCCAGCCGGATTCGTTGCCCGTCACCGACTCCAGGGGGAATCCGCACCGTGATGGTCCGTGTGCGGTTCTGGATACCGCTGCCACGGCAGTCGGCGCACGGGTCATCGATGATCGACCCGCTGCCCCGGCACTCGTCGCACGGCTCGCTGAAGCCGAACGCGCCCTGATTGCGGCTGACCACGCCGTTTCCATTGCAGACCGGGCAGACTCGCGGACTCGTCCCCGGCTTGGCGCCGCTGCCGTGACACGTGGTGCACGGCGAGGGGCTGGTCATCCGCAGCGGAACCGTGACGCCCTGAGCCGCCTCCCGGAAGCCGAGGGTCGTCTCGGTCTCCACGTCGGAGCCGCGCCGGGGGCGGCTCGAGGTCCGCGTGCCGCCCCGGTTGAACAGACCGCCGAGCAGGTCGCCGAGGCCACCGTCGCCGGCGGTCGCGCCGCCGAAGATGTCCCCGAGGTTGAACTCCTGCGAGAACCCGCCCGCACCGGAACCGAATCCGCCCCGGGTGTATCCGCCGCCCGCGAAGAGCTTGCGCGTGTCGTCGTACTCCTTGCGCTTGGCCGGATCCGACAGCACGGCGTGCGCCTCGCTGACGGTCTTGAACCGCTCTTCGGCTTTGGTATCACCAGGATTGGCGTCGGGGTGCAAGTCCCGTGCGAGCTTGCGGTAGGCCTTCTTGATGTCGTCCTGCGAGGCAGTGGAGGAGACACCCAGCTCCTTGTAGAAGTCCTTTTCGATCCACTCCCGTTGGCTCACCGAGCATCTCCTCCTCTCGCGTCCTTAATTGTCGTTCGCGCCGGCATCAACGTCCGATGCCTCTTCCGTCACCCGATCGGCGGTCTCCGCCTCGGCAGTTTCCGTCAGATCGGCCACGCCATCGGTTACCCCGACGAGCGCGTGCCGAAGCACCCTATCGCCGAAGCGATAGCCTTTGCGCATCACGATGCCGATCACCGGATCGTGGCCGGAACCCTCGTGCTGCACGGCCTCGTGCAGGGTCGGGTCGAAAGGCTCGCCCTCCGAACCGAACTCCTCGAGACCCTGCTTCAGCAGCGCGGCCTCCAGCTTGTCGGCCACCGACTTCAGCGGACCCGACTCCAGGTCGCCGTGCGCGCGCGCCCGGTCCAGATCGTCGAGCACGCCCAGCAATTCGGTGACCACCGACGCCTTGGCGGCGTCGATCGTGGCCTTGCGGTCGCGCTCGACCCGGCGCCGGTAGTTCGCGTACTCCGCGGTCAGCCGCTGCAGATCCGCGGTGCGCTCGGCGAGTTCGCCGCTGATGGTGTCGGCGAGCGCCTGAGGATCCCCGCCGTTGTCCGGTTCCGCGCCGTTGCCCGACTCCGGAGCCGGGGCCGGGGCGGCCGCGGCGCCGTTGTCCGCGGCCGGCTCGCGAATCTCCCCGGTCTCCGGGTCGATCTTCCGGTTGTCGACGAAGGTGATCGGTTCCTTCTCGGTGTTTCCCTCGCTCACTTCTTCTCCGTGTCGACCGGCTCGTCCACAACTTCGGCGTCCACGACCTCGTCATCCGACGCGGCGGTCGACGACGCGCCGTTGCCGGATGCCGCGGCATCCGCGGCCGAGGCCTCGTAGATGGCCTGGCCGAGCGCCTGCGACTCGGTCGCCAGCTTCTCCACGGCCGCCTTGACCGCCGCGATGTCGGTGCCCTTGAGGGCCTCCTTCGCCTCGGCGATCGCCGCCTCGACCTTGGACTTGACGTCCGCCGGGACCTTGTCCTCGTTCTCCTTGATGAACTTCTCGGTCTGGTGCACCAGCGACTCGGCCTGATTGCGGGTCTCGGCCTCCTCGCGGCGGGCCTTGTCCTCGGCGGCGTGCGCCTCGGCGTCCTTGATCATCCGGTCGATCTCCTCCTTGGACAGGCCGGAGCCGTCCTGGATCTTGATCGTGTTCTCCTTGCCGGTGCCCTTGTCCTTCGCGGTGACGTGCACGATGCCGTTGGCGTCGATATCGAAGGTGACCTCGATCTGCGGCACGCCGCGCGGGGCCGGCGGAATGCCGGTCAGCTCGAAGGAGCCCAGCAGCTTGTTGTGCGAGGCGATCTCGCGCTCACCCTGGAACACCTGGATCTGCACCGACGGCTGGTTGTCGTCGGCCGTGGTGAAGGTCTCCGAGCGCTTGGTCGGAATGGTGGTGTTGCGCTCGATGAGCTTGGTCATCACGCCGCCCTTGGTCTCGATACCCAGCGACAGCGGAGTCACGTCGAGCAGCAGGACGTCCTTGACCTCACCCTTGAGCACACCGGCCTGCAGCGCGGCGCCGACGGCGACGACCTCATCCGGGTTCACGCCCTTGTTGGGCTCCTTGCCACCGGTCAGCTCGCGCACCAGTTCGGTGACGGCGGGCATGCGGGTGGAACCACCGACGAGCACGACGTGGTCGATGTCGGACACCTTGATGCCGGCGTCCTTGATCACGGACTGGAACGGCGCGCGGGTGCGGTCGAGCAGGTCCGAGGTGATCTTCTGGAACTCGGCGCGGGTCAGCTGCTCGTCGAGGAACAGCGGGTTCTTGTCGGCGTCGACGGTGATGTAGGGCAGGTTGATCGAGGTGCTCTGCGAGGAGCTCAGCTCGATCTTGGCCTTCTCGGCGGCCTCACGCAGCCGCTGCATGGCCATCTTGTCCTTGGTCAGGTCGATGCCCGAGCTGGCCTTGAACTTGTCGACCAGCCACTGGACGACCCGCTCGTCCCAGTCGTCGCCACCGAGGTGGTTGTCACCCGAGGTCGCGCGGACCTCGACGACGCCCTCGCCGATCTCCAGCAGCGAGACGTCGAAGGTGCCGCCACCGAGGTCGAAGACCAGGATGGTCTGCTCCTTGTCGCCCTTGTCCAGGCCGTACGCGAGCGCGGCCGCGGTGGGCTCGTTGACGATGCGGAGCACGTTCATGCCCGCGATCTGGCCCGCCTCCTTGGTCGCCTGACGCTGCGAGTCCTCGAAGTAGGCCGGCACGGTGATGACCGCGTCGGTGATCTCCTCACCGAGGTATGCCTCGGCGTCGCGCTTCAGCTTCATCAGCACGCGCGCGCTGATCTCCTGCGCGGTGTACTTCTTGGCGTCGATGTCCACCGACCAGTCGGTGCCGATGTGCCGCTTGACGGAGCGAATGGTGCGGTCGACGTTGGTGACGGCCTGGTTCTTGGCCGGCTGGCCGACCAGTACCTCGCCGTTCTTCGCGAACGCGACGATCGACGGGGTGGTGCGCGATCCTTCCGAGTTGGCGACGACGACCGGCTCGCCGCCTTCGAGAACGGCGACGACCGAGTTCGTGGTCCCGAGGTCGATTCCGACCGCACGAGCCATTGTGTTTCCTCCTAGTTGACGTACAAATCTGTGTCGGTGCTGGGCGAACAACCGCCCTGCGGCGCCCGGAACAGACGCCGCGAGACCTCGCCCCTCGCACCTCACGGAGCACGGCCCCAGCAACACTGAGCGTGGTCGACTCAATCCTGCATCGGCAGGAGGCCGGGAGTCAACCGAAACTTGAGTCGATCACACTCAATCTTGTTGTCATGCTCAACGGGCGACCCACGCGAATAATTCCCGGACCGGGAGGCGAATGGCGCCTCGACCGCTGAACTGGGCAGAATCGGCCCCATGGACGACAGCGCGCCAGTCACGACACACTGCGGCGATGCCGGGGCCGACTACGACGTCCTGCAGTGGGACACCAGAGTGGACTGCGAAGTGCGCCAGATCCTCGACCGAGTCGCCGACAAGTGGTCGCTGCTGGTGATCGCGCTGCTGGACCAGCGCAGCCTGCGGTTCACCGAACTGAAGCGCGCTATCGACGGTGTGAGTCAGCGGATGCTCACCAAGACCCTGCGGCATCTGGAACGCGACGGGCTGGTACGGCGCAGCGTGTATCCGACCATCCCGCCGCGGGTGGACTACGCGCTCACCCCGCTCGGCGCGAGCCTGCACACCACGATCAAGGCGCTGGTCACCTGGACCGAGACGCATCAGAACGAAATCGCCTCGGCCCGTGACGCCTATGACCGCCGCGCGGCCGAGGAAGCCGCGGTCGGCGCGTGACGGTCCGGCTCGGTCCGGTCCGCGCGCATTAGGGTGGCGAGCGGGGGTCGCCTGACCTGGCCGCCCGCCGTGCGCCGCCGATCCGAGGAGCCGCCATGAGGGCCGCCGTCGTCACCGCCACCGAATTCGAGGTCGCCGAACTGCCCACGCCGCGTCCCGGGGCCGGTCAGGTGCTGATCGACGTGTCGCGCTGTGGCATCTGCGGCTCGGACCTGCACGCCCGCACGCACGCCGACGAATTGGCCGACTTGGCGGTGGCGACCGGTTACGAGCACTTCATGCGCTCGCAGCAGAGCGTGGTGCTCGGACACGAATTCAGCGGCACGGTCGTCGATTACGGCCCCGACTGCCGCAGGCGGTGGAAGACGGGCACCCCCGTGGTGGCACTGCCGATCGTGCGGCACGGCACGCAACCGCATCTGGTCGGGCTTTCGGCCGCGGCGCCCGGCGGCTACGCCGAACAGGTGGTGGTCCAGGAATCGATGACCATGCCGGTGCCGAACGGCTTGTCCGCCGAACACGCCGCGCTGACCGAGCCGATGGCGGTGGCCTGGCACGCCGTGCGCAGGGGCCGCGTCGGCAAGGGACGGACCGCCTTCGTCATCGGCTGCGGGCCGATCGGCCTCGCGGTGATCAGCATGCTGAAGGCCGCGGGCGTGCACACCGTGGTGGCCAGCGATTTCTCGCCGCGCCGTCGCGAACTCGCGACCGCGTGCGGGGCCGACGTCGTGGTGGACCCGGCGACCGAATCGCCGTGGGAGGCCGCTCCGAAGAAGGGGCGGATCAAGGGCGTCACCGACATTCTCGGCCTGGGTTTCGACACCATGGAGCGGCTCCGGCGAGTCCCCGACCTGCCGTGGTGGTATGTCTTCCGGCTGGCGCACACCCTGAACGCGGGACCGGCAGGGCCGGTGATCTTCGAATGTGTGGGCGTGCCCGGGATCATCGATCAGATCCTCACGGCGGCACCGCCGCTGTCGCGGGTCGTCGTGGTCGGCGTGTGCATGGAGGCGGACCGCTTCCATCCCGCGATGGCGATCAACAAGGAGATCGAACTGCGGTTCGTGCTCGGCTACGACCCGGGCGAGTTCCGCGACACCCTGCACATGCTCGCCGACGGAAAAGTCGATCCCACCCCGTTGATCACCGGGACCGTCGGGCTGGAAGGCGTGGCGAACGCCTTCGCCGCGCTCGGCAACCCGGACCGGCACGCGAAGATACTGATCGACCCGCGCGGCTCCGCCGTCACACCGGGCTGAGCGCTCGCCCCGTCACGGGGCGGAGGCGAGGACGTCGTCGGCGATCTTCTCGTCCAGCGTCACCCGCACGAGCGCCGCGGCGAGATCCGCGGTGTGGTGGTCCGGTGCGAGGTCGCCCAGCCGGGCGGGATCTTCCGGCAGCTGGACCCGTTTGGCGCCGCGCAGGGCCCGCTCGTCGAAGTAGGGCCGCACCCATGTCCAGATGTCCTGGACCTCTCGCAGGAAGATGTCGCTTCCGGTCGGGCCGATGCCTTGGAACTCTTGCAGCAATTCGGCGGCACGCTTCGGGTCGTTGTCCGCCTTCTTGGCGAGTTCACGCAGGTCACCGTGGTACCGGTCGAGCAAGCGCGACGCGTTCGCGCCCAGGCGGGTCGCGGTGCTCTCGTCGTACCGGCGGTAGTGCGCCCGGCCGAGCGCGTCGACCAGCTCCTGCCAGTCCGCGTCCGCGACCCGGTGCGGTGTGCGGTAGCCGTTGGCGATCAGCTCCCGTGCCGCCGCTACCGCGATCTCGGCGGAGATTCGGGTGCTGAGCAGCTGGGCCAGCATGAGCAGCTGGAACAGCGCAGACGGTTTGTCCTCGAGCGTGATACCGGCTTCCTCGGCGTATCCCGTGCCCGCCCGGACGAGCAGTTCGTGTACGACATCCTCTTGGCTCATCGTGGCCTCCTCTCGCTATCGGCGGCATACCCGCGGGCACGTCCGCTACACCGCCCGCGCGAACGCCTGTCCGGCGGACGTCTCGGTACGCCGGAACCCACCGTGGGACGGGCGCGGGTGCGCGGCGCACCAGCCAGGAGGCGTTATTCCGGCAGCAGGCTCAGGGCGCCTTCCGCGCTGCGTGCGGCGGTGAGGCAGGCGGTAACGGTGAACTGATCGGCGAGGGGATGGCGGGCGCGGGCGCGCCATTTCCGGACCGC
Organism: Nocardia sp. Marseille-Q1738; assembly: GCF_965283145.1. Lineage (NCBI taxonomy): Bacteria > Bacillati > Actinomycetota > Actinomycetes > Mycobacteriales > Nocardiaceae > Nocardia > Nocardia sp. Marseille-Q1738. The sequence goes on from NZ_CBDIMS010000002.1 coordinate 1,087,057, forward strand.
GGCGACGGCGTGGGCGCGCTGCACCGCGGGCGCGGCGTCGATCGGGAGGCCGAGACGCAGGTGGGGCGCGATGCCCGCGCCGCCGATGAGGCGATGCAGCTCGGCGAGATCGTCCGCGGGCAAGGCCAGTTCATCGGTGCGCAGGCGGCCGAGCAGGCGTAGCTCGGCGAAGCCGTGCACGTCCGCGAGCAGCGTGCGAACCCGGGGCAGCACGCGGTCGGCCGGTGTGCCCGGGTAGGCGGTGAGCACCCTGGCCAGCGCCGTGAGCGCGGAATGCGCCTTGAGCTGATCGGCGCGCTGCCCGAACTGCACGTCGAGCACCGAGCGCAGTTCGTCGACCCCGCTGCGGCTGGTCAACTCGGCGGCGAGCGTGGCGGAATCGCGCACGCCGAGGCGAATCAGGGTGACGGCCATGCGGATACCGAACAGGCCGAATCGTTCGGCGAGCTGCGCGCGCAATTCCGGCGGCACCGGCAGCGGAACGTCGGCGCGCGCGAAGCGATCCGCCGACAGCAGCGCGGCGCTCAGCTCGTCGACGGGCAGGCTCGCCAGCGTCTCGAACGCAGCGAACTCCTGCTGACGCAACGTCGCCGCGGCGAACGCGAGCAGCCCCGCGACCGGGATCACGGCCTGGCACAAGCCGGTTCGCTCGAGTTCCCCGGCGAAACGCGCCGCGACCTCCCGCGCCGAGTGCAACGCGTCGATCCGGCCCGCGCCGATCTCGTCGGCGCGGGATACCACGCCGACGATGCCGAGCGGACCTGCCGAGCCCGGACCACCGTTGGCCGCCGCGGTCCCCGCACCCACGCGCTCGAGGAACGACACATCCGCCGCGTCCAGCCTGCGCAGCAGATACACGACCGCGTCGGCGCCCGGGATGGCGATGCCCCGCTCCGCCCGCTCGTCGTCCTCCCCGGGCGTCAACAGCCGCGCGGTGCGCCGGGACACCTCCCGCGACAGCGACGAGGTCCCCGGCGTATCGATGATGGTGGTGTGCGCGAGCGCCGCCGCGGGCCATTCGACCTCGAGGTGGTCGACCTCGCGCGGCATAGGGGCGTTCCAGTTGAGCCGATCCAGGTCGAAAGTCAGCCCGTGCGTTCCGCTCCCGCGCCGGACCACGACATGCGCGCGGGCGCCATCCGCGGCGTACGCGGTCACGCTCGGGGTGGAGCCGTACCGGTACCAAGTGACCACCCTGGTGCACTCGGTCGCATCGGTCGGGGCGATGTCCTGCCCGACAAGGGAATTCAACAGCGTCGACTTGCCCGCCTTGATCGAACCGGCCAGCGCCACGCGCAACGGCTGGTCCAGTCGGCGGGCGCAGTCGGCCAGCAGCGCGCGCGGCCGCGGTTCGCTCGCCAGCGCCGCCTGCGCCGCTCCGACCAGCCGATGCGCCTCGGCAACGATGCTCGGCACCGTGCCACCTTCACGTATCACGGAGCTACCGTACCGGCGGGTCCCATCGGTAGTGCGGTCTGCATGGCATCGGCATATCGGCGCAGCTCGGCGACCACGCGCAGCTGCTGTTCGAGCTGTGTGCCACGCTCGGCGCGGCGGGTGGTGACCATGGTCGCCGCCTCCTGCGCGCCGCGCAGCGACTCATCGATCGAGCGGAGGCTGCGCTCGGCGACACCGGCGTAGTGATCGCGCAGCGCACGGTGGATGCGGTGCAGGCGATCCTTCGACTCCTTGCCCGCCTGGAACGCCACGTCGTCGACGAAGCGGCGGACCGCCGCCTTCGCCTCGTTGCGCCGCTTGGCCAGCCTGGCCTGCTTGTCGTCCCGGAAGGCTTTGCCGCCGACCACGAGTCCCGCACCGATCGAGATCGGGTTGAGCAGCGCGAGCCCGGCGAAGGTACTGGCCAGCCCCACCATCAGCACGCCGCCGTAGGAGCCGCGCATGCCGACGAGCAGCTTGCTGCCGAAGCCGATGTCGGGTTCCAGATCGGCGAGTGTGCCCGAGATGGCGCGGCCGGTGTCGGCGCGCAGGCCGGGCCGCACGTCCGGCAGGTCGACCGCGCCCACCTCGGAGAAATGCTCGGCGACCCGCTCGGCGAGCTGGATCGCCCGTGCGTGGGTCCACAGCAGGTTGTCCCCGAGCGCGGTGTCGACCGTGCCGGTGAGGTGTTCGGCGATGCGATCCCAGTGCCGGCCGGGATCGTGCTCGTCGATCCATTCCTCGGTGGTCCGGGCGATGGTGCGCAACCGGTCGCGCAGATCGTGGTCGACATCCCCGGCCAAGTCGGTGATGCCGTCGGCGAGGGTCTGCTGCCACGTGGCGGTTCTGCGGTGCAGTTCCTCGGCGGCCGCGCGGGCGGATTGCAGCTCCCGCACCGCCGCCGCGCCTTGGGCCGGATCGCGCACAGCGACCAGCTCGCTGCCGAGCGCGAGCGCGAGATGTTCCGCGGCGGAGCGGATATCACGGGCGACCGCCGCACGGGTGGCCAATTGGTCACGTGCCACGACTTGGTCGCGCAGGAATTGGTAGAGCACGCCGAAACCGGATTCGATACCCAGCTGGCTGTCCTGCAACTGCATCGCGTGGCTGCGCAACAGCGCCGACACCGGAATTGTCGGCACGTCGAGGCGGGCCCGCGCGAGATGGCCCAGGTCGGCTTCGTGCACCTGGCGCCAGTGCGGGTACAGGTCGGTCTTGGTGAGCAGCAGCGCGACCGTCGGGCACAGCTCGCGCACTTGGCGCAGAAAGGCAAGTTCCGGCTCGGTGAGCTCGGTCGACGCGTCCGACAGCACCAGCACCGCGTCCGCGGCGGGCACCAGCCCGAGGACACCCGCGGCGTGGGCGTTGCCGTGCCCGCCCACGCCGGGGGTGTCGATCAGGACGATGCCGTCGGCGAGCAGCGCATTGGGAATCTGAACTTCGAGCCGCACGATCCGCCGCCCCTGCGCGAGCGGGGATCGCGGCTCGATCGCACCGATCTCCGCGATCGGCACGGCGACTCTGGTCTCCACGCCACTGGAGTCGCCGTGCGCCGCGAGCACCAGCTCGGCTCGCGGCTCGGGGCCGTGCGACAGCAGCATCGGCACCGTGGTGGTGGCGTCGTCGCCGACCGGGCAGATGTCCAGGTTCAGCAGCGCGTTGACGAAACGGCTCTTCCCCTGGTCCAGCTGCCCGGTGACGACGATGCGCCTGCGCGGGTCACGGACCCGGTCGGCCGCCACCTCGAGGCGGCCGACCAGATCGTTGCGGCCCGCGGCGCGCGCCGCCGCGATGGTCTCACCGAGTACCGATAGCAGCGGTACCGCCGGTGGTGTGGCGTTCGGCGCGGGCGTCCCCATCGCGGTATGGACCTCTTTCCGTCGAACCGGTCAACTGTCAGTGCAGGAAAGTGTCGCCTGTCAGGTCGGCACCCGCCGAACCGGAGAGATCCGTGTTCGCGTGCACGTCACCGAACAGGCCCGCGTCGGTCTGCGCACCCGTGGTGCTGTCCAGACCCGAACCGAAGGCACTCGACACGTCCAGCGAGGACCAAGTGTGCGCGGTCGAGCCGACGCTGCCGCCGAGACCCGCCCCGGTGTCCACCGCACCCTGCGTGGCGCCGCCCACCGAGCCGCCGAGCCCGGCGCCCGCGTCCGCCGCGCCGCCGACGGTCGAGTTCAGTCCGCCGCCGAGCCCGGATGTGGTGTCGAGGCCCGCGGACAGGCCGGAGGTCGCGTGCGTACCGGCATCGATACCGCCGCTGATTCCGCTGTCGAGGCTCGAGCCCCACTGCGCACCGGCGCTCGACGCACCCTCGAGCCCGCCGGACAGGCCGCCGCTCGCGTTGCCCGCGGCGCCGAGGCCCGTGGACAAGCCGGTCTCCAGACCCGCACCCGCCTGCGTCCCCGCCCCGATCGCGCCGTCGATTCCGGTGGACAAGCCGGATCCGAGTCCGGCGCCCGCCTGGGCGCCCCCGTCGAGTCCGGCGGACAGGCCGGTACCGAGCCCGGCACCCGCCTGAGCACCAGCGTCGAGACCAGCCGACAGACCCGTACCGAGCCCGGCACCCGCCTGAGCACCAGCGTCGAGACCAGCCGACAGACCCGTACCCAGTCCGGCACCCGCCTGCGCACCAGCGTCAATGGCGCCGCCGAGCCCGGTCTCGAGACCGGAGCCGGCGTGCACCACGCCGTCCACGCCGCTGGACAATCCGCCGCCGAGACCCAAACCCGTTTCCAGCCCGGTCGTCGCCTCGCCCGCGGCATCGAACGCCGCGCCCAGTCCGGATTCCAGTCCCATCCCGAGCTGTCCTCCGGTGTTCAGCGAGCCATCCAGGCCCCCGCCCAGTTCCGCGCCGGTGCTGACGGCCGCGCCGAGCCCCGTCGCGAGCCCGGTCTCCAGACCCGCCGTCGCCTGCGTTCCCAGGTTCCCCGCACCACCGATGGCAGAGGAGAAGTTGCCACCGAGTCCGGTGCCCGAACCCTGCGCGGCGGTATCGATTCCGCCGGTGAGCCCGCTCGTCGCCTGACCTCCGGCCTCGAGCCCGCCACCGATCCCTGTCGACAAACCGGTCTCCAATCCGCCGCCGATCTGCGCACTGGCGTCCGCGGCCCCGTGCAATCCGGTCGACGCCCCCGCACCCAGGTCCGTCCCCGCCTGCGCAGCACCACCCAGCGCCGCATCCAAACCGGTGGTCAAACCACCGGCCCCATTCACAGCACCTTCCAAACCCGCACCGAGGCCAGCCTGCCCCGCACCACCGAGACCAGCCGAGAAGTCGGTCGCCGCACCCGCCGCACCCTGAAGTCCCGCGCCCAAGCCCGTGGTCAGGTCGGCGGCACCATCCACAGCGCCCTCGAGACCCGCGCCAGCCTGCCCGCCAGCGCCCAGCGCCGCATCCACACCGGTGGTCAATCCACCGGCCCCATTCACAGCACCTTCCAAACCCGCACCGAGGCCAGCCTGCCCCGTGCCGCCGAGACCAGCCGAGAAGTCGGTCGCCGCACCGCCAGCACCCTCAAGTCCCGCGCCCAAGCCCGTGGTCAGGTCGGCGGCACCATCCACAGCGCCCTCCAGGCCCGTCCCGAGGCCAGCCTGCATACCAGCACCGAAGCCCGTGGTCAACCCGCTCGCCGCGTCCACGGCACCCTCCAGACCTGCGCCAGCCTGCCCGCCAGCGCCCAGCGCCGCGTCCACACCCGTGGTCAAACCACCGGCCGCATCCACAGCGCCTTCCAAACCTGCACCGAAGCCAGCCTGCCCCGCAGCATCGAGATCAGTGGTCAAGTCGGCTGCTCCCCCAACAGCGCTCTGAAGTCCGGCGCCCAAGCCGGTGGTCATGTCCATGGCGCCGTTCACCGCGCCACCGAGACCGGTGTCGATGCCCGCACCAGCCTGACCGCCAAGAGCGCCACCAATGCCGGTAGACAATCCGGCCGCGGCATCCACGGCACCATCCAGACCAGCATCGAACTGCCCACCGGCACCAAGCCCCGCGGTCAAGTCGGTTGCCGCACCCACGGCACCATCGAGTCCCGCGCCCACGCCCGTGGTCACATCCGCGGCACCCTCCAGACCCGCGCCCAGACCGGTGGTCACGCCCGCGGCGCCATCTACAGCGCCTTCCAGACTCGCGCCCAGACCGCTCGTCGCACCGAAGGCACCCTCCAGGCCCGCACCCGCCTGCGCACCGAGGCTCCCGGTCACGTCAGTTGCCGCACCAACGGCACCATCGAAACCTGCGCCCAAGCCCGTGGTCGCGCCCGCGGCGCCATCCAGAGCACCATCGAGGCCGGCCCCCAGACCAGTCGTCAAGCCGGTCGTCGCATCCACAGCTCCCTCCAGGCCCGCACCGAGGCCGGTGGTCACGTTCGCCGCGCCGTCGACAGCCCCTTCCAAGCCAGCGCCCAGACCCGTGGTCACGCCCGCCGCGCCATCGACAACGCCGTCCAGACCCGCACTCAGGCCGGTCGTCGCGTCCGCCGCGCCCTCGAGGCCCGCTCCCAGACCGGCTCCCGCCTGCACGCCGAGCCCGGCGGTTAAGTCACCGGCCGCACCGACAGCACCCTGAAGACCTGCACCCAGGCCCGTGGTCAGGTCTGCCGCACCACCGACGGCGCCTTCGAGCCCACCGCTGAGGCCGGTCGTCAAGCCGGTCGTCGCGTCGATCGCGCCACCCAGACCTGCACCCAGATCGGCACCCGCATGCGCACCGGCACCAAGACCCGCGGTCAAGTCAGTGGCCGCGTCCACCGCACCTTCCAGGCCCGCGCCCAGGCCGGTCGTCAAACCGGTCGTCGCATCTACCGCGCCCTGCAGACCTGCGCCGACGCCTGCACTCAGATCCGCACCCGCCTGTGCACCGGCGCCCAGTGCGGCGTCTACACCCGCGGTCAGACCGGTTGCCGCGTCCACGGCGCCTTGCAGTCCGGCGCCGAGACCCGTGGTCAGGCCCGCGGCCCCGTTCACCGCACCTTCCAGACCCGCACCCAGGCCGGTCGTCAAACCGGTCGTCGCATCCACCGCTCCTTCCAAGCCGGCGGAAAGGTCGGCGCCCGTGCCGATGGCGGCGTCGATGCCGGTGGACAGGCCGGTCTCCAGGCCCGCGCCGATGTTCCCCGCGCCTTCCAGGCCGGTGGACAGGTCGAGGTCGGCGCCGCCGCCGATACCGCTGATCACCTGGGCGCCCGCGCCGAGCAGGCCGCCTACGGCGGCGGACAGGTCGGCGCCCGCGTTCACTACGGTGTCGAGTCCGGCGGCCAAACCCGCTCCCAGACCTGTGCCGATTTCGAGGCCGGTGTCGATGGCGGTGTCCAGACCCGCGCCCAGGTCGACACCCAGACCTGCGCCGATTTCGAGGCCGGTGTCGATCGTGGTGTCCAGACCCGCGCCCAGGTCGACACCCGTGCCCACGCCGAGATCGACGCCGGCGCCGCCGCCCGCACCCACACCGAGGTCGACGCCCAGGTCAGTGCCCAGGTCCACACCAGCGTTCGCGACCGCGGCCGCGCCAACGGTGCCCGCCGCGCCCACCGCGGCCGCCGCACCGGTCTGCGCGCCCGCCGCCACGATGGCCTGCAGCTGAGAACCGCCGGTGACCAGCGCCGACTCGGCAACCATCGGAGCGCAGAGGGTGATGTCCTCCGGGGTCACCGCGCTCAGCCCCGCGGCGGCCAGCGCCTGGGTGGGATTCGCGCAGTAAGCGACCGCGGCCTCTTCGTTCCGCAGCAGATTGAGGATGAACTCCAGAATCGCGTTGGGTGTCATGAGAATCGTCTCCTGAGATCCGGCGGACCTCGATGATCCGCAGTCGTTGGAATGCAAATCACGCTAGGAGCGCATCCCGTTACGCCGAAACGGGGCGAACCCCTACGACCGGCCGGGGGTACTCGGTAGGGGTGAAGGCGAAATTAGGGGAATTACCCCAATCCTTCCCCTAACGAAGTAACGGCTGATGACCAGCAACCGAAAGACCGGTTGCGTCGGCGTGGCTCCAACGCCTGCGCACCCTCTCGGAACTACACAGCAGCGACACCGGACCAGACAGCTTTTCGAACGGGGTTCTCGAATGACACAGCGCCTGGCGCTCGGCATTACTGTCGGGGCGTCGAATTCGGTCGCCGTGGCGGCAACGGAAGATGGCGACGACGGGATCGGCCCGTCCGGCGGCGGTTACCTGCGCACGCATCCGAGCGTGTTGCGGCTGTCGCAGGACATGGCGCCCACTTTCGGCTCGGGTGCTCGCGCCACCGGCCGCCATTCCAGTGACGTCCTGTTGGAGGGCTTCCTCGCCAGGGTCGGAGACCCGGTGGCCATCCTCGCCGAGGACGGCTCCTCGTATTCCGCGCCCGACCTGGTCGCCACCTCGATCGGGTGCTTGATCGACGAGATCGCGGCCGACACAGGACAATCCGCCACCGAGGCCATCGTCGCCTGCCATCCGGCCTGGTGGTCGCGGCACACCGTCGAGATCCAGCGCAACGCACTGGAGCGGGCCGGGCTCGGCGACGTGACCCTGGTTCCGGAGCCCACCGCGGCGATCCGCTGGCTGGACGCGGCGCACGGCAGGACCGGCGACGGCGCGGTGGTCGTCTACGACCTCGGCGCGACCGGGCTGACCGTCTCGGTGGTGCGCACCGGCGAGCACGCCAGCCTGCTCGGCACGCCGTTGCGCAACACCGATGTGGCCGGTGCGGAATTCGATCTGCTGACCATGCGCTATGTCCTGGCAAATGCCGCGCTGGCCGCGGATTTCGATCCGTTCGATCCGGTGGTGGAGCGCGAATTGGCGGCTTTGCGCGAGCGCTGCAGAAAAGCGAAAGAAGAGCTTTCCATAAATACCGCGACCGTCGTTCCGGTCCGGTTGGATCCCGCCGACCCGCGCGGCAGCACCGTTCGGCTGGTGCGCGGCGAACTGGAGGACCTGCTGCGCGGACCGGTGACCAGTTCGATCGATCTGATCCGCGACGCGGTACACCGCGCCGGACTCGAGATCGGTGATGTCGGCCGGGTCCTGCTCACCGGCGGTGGCGGTGCGATCCCCCTGGTCGCGGAATTGATCTCGTCCGAGTTCGGGCTGCCTGTGGTCGCCGCCCCCGACCCGGAGCACACCACGGCACGCGGCGCCGCGCTGCTGGCCGCCGATCTGCTCGCCGCCGAGACGGATCAGCTTCCGCTGGTCGCCCCGGACGCCGAGGACGAGACCGTGCCCCAGCCCAGAGCACTCCCCGCACCCAGAATCGCGGCGCTGCCGGAGCTGCCGGAGGATCGCCCGGCACGCCGTCGCACGCCGATGAGCAGGCGGCGCGTCGCCGTTGTCGCGGGTGCCGCCGTCGCCATCGGCCTGCTGGCCAGTGGGACGCTCGCGATCGGCACCGGTATCCAGTCGGGCCCGAGCCATCCCGCCTCGACCGAGCAGTCGACCACCGGCGCGGCACAGGTCGCCGCGACGACGGGAGCGCAGCCGGGCGATCCGTCCGCTCCCGCGACGGGTGTCGCCGCCACCGACTCCGCGCCGTCGACGCGCCGTCCGACAACCAGCGCTTCGCAAGCAGCAGGTTCACCCTCGTCCGCCGCCGAAGGCACCACCGTCGCCGTTGAGAACAGCGAGCAAACTCCCGGCCAGCCCGCCCCTGCGGAATCCCCTGGTCGCGGAATTGATCTCGTCCGAGTTCGGGCTGCCTGTGGTCGCCGCCCCCGACCCGGAGCACACCACGGCACGCGGCGCCGCGCTGCTGGCCGCCGATCTGCTCGCCGCCGAGACGGATC
>NZ_CBDIMS010000003.1:0-679333 GCF_965283145.1 Nocardia sp. Marseille-Q1738
ACCAACACCCCCGAACCCCCCACCACCGGACCCGACGACACCCCCGAACCACTCACCACCACACCAGCAACCACCAAAGCCGAGACCGTCACCGGAGCAGAAACACGCATACGGCCACACCCAATCCCTCGACGTCGTCCGTGTCTCGGGACGGATGTATCCGCACGAGAGACAGCGGAGTCCTCCTTGCCGGGCCGCATTCTCGACCCCGGTTCACTCGACAAGCGAAGTGAACGTCCAATAACATACGGTACACAATGCCGAGCAAATCAGCAGGTGAGTTACGAAAACTCGCGATAACTTATCGGCCGCGCGGCAACCTGGTATCCAGGGTACCGGTCTCCGCGGCGATACGCCGTGACTCAGCCTCGACCGGCTGGACCACTGTTGACATGTGGGCGTAGACCCTTGGCGCACACTGCATGACGACCAGGTCCGGCAACGAACAATCGCGGGAACCAGTAACCGATCGACGAAGCCGAGAGCATTCCACCGCGGGCGCCGAGACACGCTTCGGTCCCGGGTCTTTCACGGGACCGGCGGCTATGGACCGCCGAAAGTCTTCGGCCGCAATCCGCTTCGCGGTCTCACGAACGCCGGGAGCGCTGCGGCTTGCGCGCGGCTTCCTCGATCACCTGGGCGCGCCGGTCGGCGGGCACCAGAGCGCGGATGTTCTCCCTGGAACCGATCATCAGTTTCTGCAGGATCGCCGCCATCTGGGCGTCCACGGTCTTGAAGGAGCTGCCGCGCCGCGCGGCGATCGCGGTGTTGGTCCAGCCCGCCGCGGCCAGAACGGCGACCTCCTGTTCGGCCGCCGACAGCTCCTGCCAGCGCGAGGGCCGCTCGCGCCGGACCGGATGGTCGACCGGTAGACGGTCCAGCGACAGGCTGCCCAGCGCCAGCTGTGCCACCTCGCCGAGCTCGGGCCGCAGCAGCGCACCCTCTCGCTCGGCCACGGCGAAGGCCGCCGCGCCGAGGATTTCGCGAGCAGTCGTGGCGGCGGCGTCTGTCTCGGTCGCGAACGGTCCGAGATTGGCGATGTCCACGCCGAGTTCGTGCCGCAGCGTCGCGGCACCTCCGACGAGACGGGCGATATCACGTGCCCATTCCGTCACGACGTCCGAGCGCTCGCCGGCCGCGTCGGTGATCAGGCGCGCCAGTGACCATGCGCGGACGTGAATGGCCCACACGGCGCCCCACCGATCGCGCATGGCCAGCTGATTGGTCAGCGTCGTACGCCCCACGGCCAGCGCATCGTTCGGGTCGCCGTGTTTGGTCAGCGCGATCGCCCAGGCCAGCTCGGCCCACGACTTGGCCCACCGCGCTCCGGACCGCTCCACGTTGTCCAAGTGCCGCCGGGCGATCTCCAGCGCCTGGGTCGCCGTGCCGAGGAACGCGGCGGCCAACGCCTCGAACAACTCGCTCATCGCGGCGCCACCACGGTCGCCCCGCGCGGCGAATTTCGTTCGGGCGCGGGCGAGGACGGCAATCGCGCGCACGTCGCGGCGTACCAGCATCAGTTCGCTGCCTCTGGTGAACTCGACCGCGGCGGGCAGATCGAGATCGCGTTCGGGGTGCTCGCGCCACCCGGACCGTGCGGCGGGGTCCGGCACGCAGATGGCGACGCACTCGTCGAGCATGCGCTCGGCGTCGCCGTGCACGCCCTGGCACATGCTGATCCACCCGATCATCGCCAGTGCCGCGATCTGCAACTCCACCGGCTGCGGGTCGAGGCTACGGCTGGCGGCGAGCGTGCGCTCAGCCCATCGGCGCGGTTCGCGCAACGAGCCGGTGAAGAACGGGCTGCGCAAAGCGATGAGCCCGACCGCGATCTCCAAACCGGCCGCGGCCTCCCCCGGCGTGCTGAGGCTGCCCTCGATGGCGCACAGCAGGTTGTCCCAGGCCGCCCGTGCCCAGTCCAGCAGATCCTGTTCGGACGGGCCGAACCACTCGGCCTGCGCGATGGCCACTTTGTCGCGGTAGTAGCGACGGTGCCGACGCGTCAATCGCGCGAATTCGGTGCCGCGTTCGCGCAGACGCTGCTGGGCGAACACCCGAACGCTCTCCAGCAGCGAATAGCGCACCGTGGTGGCGGTCAGGTGGACCGAGACCAGGGATTGGTCCGCCAGCCGCTCGAGCAGGTCCTCGATCTCGGCACGGGCCAGGCCGCCGGGGTGGTCGTCGGCGCAGACGGCTTCGATCGCCTCCAGCTCGGCGCCGACGTCGAGCCAGGGCAGGTCCGCGTCCTCGTGGTCGACGTCGTAACCGGCGGCGAACACCGATAACCGCTCGAACAGCAGCCGCTCCTTGTCCCGGCACAGGTCGTAGGACCACGCGATGACGTCGCGAATGCCCTGGTGCCGTGCGTCGGCCCCGACCCGGGGCCCATGCGACCAGCGCAGCCGCCGATCGCTCGCCTCCCCGCTGAGGTCACGCAGGATCATCGCCAGCGGCTGACGCAGCAGGCGCGCGGCGGCCAGCCGGATATACAGCGGGTGATTGTGCACATGCCTGCAGATCGCGGCGGCCAGCTCGACATCCCCGTCGGCGATGGCGTGCCCGGCCAGTTCCGCCCGTCCGCGGAACAAGGTGAGCGCCTGGTGTTTGGACAGCGCGGGCACCGGCACGAGTTGCTCGTCGACCCACCCGATCGCCTCGCGGCTGGTGGCCAGCACGGTGAGCCCGGGCGCGGCGTCGAGCAAGTCGGCGATCACCTGGCCCGCGCCGTCCAAGACGTGCTCGCAGTTGTCCATCACCAGGATCGTCTGCAGGGTGCGCCCCACCGCGTCACGGCGCCGCAGCGTGTCCAGCACCGCCTCCCACGCCGACCGTCCAGAGAAGTCGGCGTCGATCAGCGACCGCGCGACCTGCTCCTCCACCGCGGCCGCGTCGGCGCCGCGGGACAGCAGGGCCAGCCGCACCCAGTGCACCGGCACCCGTCGTGCCTTGTGGAACCGGTGCACGGCCTCCGCCGCCAGCCTGGTCTTGCCGATGCCGCCCGCGCCGATCAGGGTCACCAGGCGGGCCGCGCCGAGCAGCGACATCCCGATCTTCTCCAGCTCGCGTTCGCGGCCCACGAAATCGCTGGTGGCCGCGGGCGGGAGACCCGGACCCGACGCACGTCTTACCGACACAGCAGTGCAGCGTAGTCGGCTCGCGGGCCGGAACGCTCCGGGAAAGAGCAGGCGACAGGACGGTCATCAGCCCGTCGTGCTGCTTCGGTCCGGCAGGCCGCCACGTCTCTACCGATGTGCCGCACCCACCTATTCTTCGACGATTTCGCTATCGCCGCAGTCGATCTCACGACCGAAAGGACACCATGGTGGGACAGATACAGGTACTCGGAGCGGGCGAGTGCGGGCTACCCCTCGCCCATGGTCTCCTGCGCGGCGGTAGCTCGGTCACGCTGGTGACCGACCGCGACGCCGAAGCGGTACTCGCGGGGACGGTGACCAGCACGCAGGTCAAGTTCCCCCCGACGCTCGACCTCGAATCGGATGCCGGGCTCGGCTTCTGGCGGACGAGCGCGCCGAACATCGAGGGCATCCGGTTCACCATGGCGGTCGACCGCACGGCCGTGGCCACCTGGTCCGGACGCTTGCCCCGGCCCGCGCAGAGCGTGGACCAGCGGACCGTCTTCGCACGCTGGCTGAGCGAATTCCTGGCCGCGGGCGGCGACCTGCGCGTCGCCGACCCCTCGGTGACCGACGTCGACCGGGCCGCCGCTGACTACGACCTGACCGTGGTGACCCGCGCGTCACGCGAACTCGCCGCCTGTTTCCAGGACGATCCGGCGTGGACCGTGCCCGCCGCGCCCCAGCGGCGGCTCGCGGTGCTGTACCTCGACGGCGTCCAGCCCGATCCGCACCACCTCGGCACCTACACCGCGCTACCGGAGCACGGTGAGGTGATCTCCTATCCCGGACTCACCGGACGACCAGGCCAGGAACGCCGCTGCGAGATCATGCTTTTCGAGGCGCGGCCGGGTGGCGCACTCGACGTCTTCGACCAGCACGGCACGCCGGCGCAACGATTGTGGCAGGCCAAGCGGCTCATCGGCGAGCACCTGCCCGCCGAGATCGCCGAGCGGTATCGCGCCGCCGAGCTGACCGACGCCGGAGCGACGCTGGTCGGGGCCGTGACACCGGTCATGCGCAGGCCGGTCGGCACCCTGCCCTCGGGCAGGCCGGTGCTCGGCGGCGGCGACGTCGTCTGCCGGATGGACCCGGGCGGCGCGCAGGGTGCCAACAATGCCGTGCACTGCGCCATCCGCTATGCGGAGGCGATCCTGCACACGTCCGACGGGCCCTACGACCTGGACTGGATGGAGTGGGCGGCGGCGCCGTGGCTCACCGCCGTCGCACACCCCGCGGCGCGATGGACCGCGACCGTGCTCGACCCACCTCCGGCGATGCGGGAGCTGATGCTGGCCGCGCAGCACGATTCGACGCTGGCCGACGCGTTCGCCGCCACCTTCGCGCGGCCGTCGAATCTGGCGCGGTTCACGGCGGGCGCCCCCTCCTGAGTCGTCGCGGCGCCGGTGTCACGGTTGCCAGGGTGGGGTCTCAGGGAAGACGACCGGAAGCGCGGTCAGGGCTCGATGGAAAGGCCCTGGCCGCCAGGTCAATTCGTGCACCGGGACGGCGGGCCGCAGCTCCGGCAGCGCGTCCAGCAGCTGGTCGATCGCGTCCTGCCCGATCAGGTAGGCCGGGGTGCGGGCGGGACAGGCGTGTGGTCCGGCGCCCCACGCCAGATGCGACCGGTTGCCGCTGTGATTCTCGACGCTGATCGCTGGATCGTTGTTACACGCCGCGAAGCTGATGACGACCGGTTGATGAGCGGGCAGCCACACATTGTCGATCAGGATCGGCTGACGCGGGTAGGTGACGGAGAAGTTGGCCATCGGCGGGTCGGTGAACAGCACCTCGTCCAAGGCGTCGCGGGTGGACAGGCTCCCGCCCAGAACGTGGCCGCCGAAACGGTCGTCGGTCAGGATCAGCACGAGACTGTTGACGATCAGGTTCTGCAGCGGCTCGATGCCCGCACCGTAGAGCACGACGAGCTGGTGGATCACTTCCGCGTCGTCGAGGTCGGCCGGGTGCCGGAGCAGGCGGGTGGTGATGTCGTCGCCCGGTTCGGCGCGCTTGAGTTCGAGCAGCCGCAGCAGAGCGGCGCTGAGCATGCGATTGCCCGCTTCGGCGTCGACGCCGTCGAACACCGCGGCGGTCGCGGCGGCGACCTCCTTCCCGATCTCCGGTGGGCACCCCAGCAACGCGTTGATCGCCTCGAAGGCGAGTGGTAACGCGTACTGGGAGACCAGATCGGCGCTGCCTGTCGTGCAGAAGGTGTTGATCAGCGGGACGGCGATCCGCTCCACCGTGGCGTGCAGGTCGTGCAGGTCCACCGCGTTGATGGCCGCGGTGTTGGCCTCGCGGTACCGGGCATGCTCGGCGCCCGCGCTGCGCATCGCGTTGGGCCGCCATTCCAGCACCGGTAGCACCGGGCAGTCGGCGGGGACGTTCGCCTGCCAGGTGCGCGGATCGGCCGGGAAATGCTGCGGATCATGCAGGATTCGCACAGCGGTGCGATAACTGAGCACCAGCGTCGCGGGCACGCCGGGCGCCAACTCCACCGGCGCCAGCGAACCGTAGCGGGCCCGCATGTCCCGGTACGCCCGATGCGGATCGGCCGCGAACTCCGTGGAGTGCAGCGATACCCGCTCGACATCGGTGTCGATCGGCGAACCATGATGTGGGCCAGTAGCCTTCGTGGTCGGGACGAAATCTCGGGGCGTGGTCAACGCGCGACTCCCACGGTAGAAGCGGATCCGGCGATCGGGCGAACTGGTCGCGGACCGTCGAACGCCGCTGTCGTCCAGTCCTGCGGTGCACCAGCGCGACATGAGGTCCCGACCGCGGTGCTGATCGACACACAGGATGGTCACGTAGGTATGCGATTGGCATCGGTAGCAGCGGATGACGTGCGGTAATGGATCCAGGTCGAGGTGCGGCTCAACCGAATTCGGGTGACTTACCGGTTCGAAGGTGTGGACGCCGTTGGACGGTCAGTGGTGATGGGTGCCACCGTCATGTGCGCTACGTCCAGGGCTCCCGACGGTCACGCCGACGGAGCAATCCGCGTCCACAGCCCAATTCGTCTGCGATGCTGTCGATTCGCGGTGCGAAGCGCAGCTGGAGCACTGGCGCTGGTGCGAGTCCGTCGCCGCGAGTGAACCGCGGGCGGCCAGCTCGCATCGAAGGGAACACAAGCACTTCGGCGCGTACGGGCCTGGTGTATAACTTCCATCGGCCCGGTCGACTCCACCGACAAGCGATAGCGAGACACGATGCACGGTTACCTGAACCAGGTCTCCCACGGCACCACCCCCTCCGGCTATCCGACGCGCGAACCCGAAGTCCGCGCGGTCGAACCGCCGCGCAAGGCGGATCTGGTTGTCAGCGCGCTGCTGTGGTTCCTGCCCGCGGCGCTGGCCATGATGTCGGTCGCCCTCGCGCCGTGGTTCCTGATGGCCGGCGGCATCTGCGCGGCCAAGCCGGAGTGCCGGGTCGATACCAGCGCGGGCGTATGGATCATGGTGGGTGGCGGGGTTTTCGGATTCGCCGTCGGCGCGGCACTGTCCGCCACGGCGGCCAGGCACGGGCGTGCGCTTTTCCCCGGCGCGCTGGTCGGTGCGGTGTTGGTCCTGCTGGCGTGGTTCGCGGCCTCGTTCGTAATGGGCTGACCATCCCGGCAATCGTTCGCGCGGTCGCGGGCGCGCTGCCGCCCGGTGTCGCGCTCGACGCCGCGTGCGGCACCGGTCGGATCGCGACGGTCCTGGACGACTGCGGGCACCAGGTCATCGGCGTCGACAGTTCGCCGGAAATGCTCGCCCACGCGCGCGAACGTCTCCCACAAGCAGACTTCCGACTCGGGGAGCTGTACCGGTTACCGATCGGTGCCGACAGTATCGAAGTGGTGGTCTGCTCACTGGCCCTCACCCACGTGCCGGACCTGGCACCCGTCTTCGGCGAATTCGCGCGGGTGCTGCGCCCCGGTGGCCACCTGGTGATCGCGGATGTCCATCCCGAACAGGTCGCCCGCAGTCGAGTTCCCACGATCCGCCGTGCTGATGGAGTCGCTGCGCGGGTGCGCTCGTACCAGCACCGCACCGGCGATTACGTGCGAGCGGGTGTCGCCGCGGGCTTTGACATCCAGCGCTGCGACGAGCCCGTCGCTGCCTCGCCGCCTCGCGACCGAACCACCACCCCCGGCCCGTGGGAGACCTGGCCATGGTCACTCGAGCTCCTCGCACCGGAAGCAGCCCATGCCGCCAACACCGGCGTTCCGTCGATGGTCCTGTGGCACTGGCAATTGCCGGACCGCTGTTGAGGGGCGGGGCGAGAACGCATCCGCGCCTGGGTCACCGCGGCTGGCGCGGTGGCCCATTCGCCAGAATCGGCGCGGGTCGTTTGCCACCATAGAGGGGTGGGCCAGATCCGGATCGGCACGTCAGGATGGGTATATCCGCCCTGGCGGGGGACGTTCTATCCCCCGGACGTGCGGCACAAGCGCGAGCTGGCCTATCTGGCGGAGCGACTCGACAGCGTCGAGATCAACGGCTCGTTCTATTCACTGCAACGTCCGTCCAGCTATCGCAACTGGGCGGAGCAGACCCCAGATGACTTCGTGTTCGCGGTGAAGGGCAGTCGCTTCATCACCCACATGAAAAGGCTGCGGGACGGAGACGAGCCGCTGGCGAACTTCCTCGCATCCGGCCCGCTGGCGCTGGGGCCCAAGCTCGGTCCGATGCTGTGGCAACTGCCACCGACCTTCCCCTTCGACGCGGACGTGCTCGACGCCTTCCTCTCCCGGCTCCCCCGCAGCACCGAGGAGGCCGCCGAGATCGCGCGACGGCACGACCACCGCGTCCATCCCGCACACACCAGCACCGATGCCGACCGGCCGATGCGGCACGCGCTGGAGATCCGGCACACCAGCTTCCTGACTCCGGCGTTCACGGAACTGCTCACCCGCCACGGTGTGGCGCTCGTCGTCGCCGACGCGGCGGGCAAGTATCCACTGCTCGAGGAAATCACCGCTGATTTCGTCTATGTCCGGTTGCACGGGCACGACGAGCTCTACGTCAGCGGCTACACCGACGACGGCCTGGACATGTGGGCGGAGAAGATCCGCTCTTGGGCTCGATCCGGGGATGTGTACACCTATTTCGACAACGACGCGAAGGTTATGGCGCCTCGCGACGCCATCGCGTTGCGGGCGCGGCTGACGTAAACGGTCGTGCGGAAACGCCTCGGCTCGGTGGCCAACCGCCGCGCTCAACGTCGACCGTCGCCTGACCGGGACCGGCCCCGCGCCGGTGACTACGCCGACTGGCGCAGTGGGTGCAGGGCAGCGAGCGCGCGCAGTGCGTCGGCGCGCGAAATGGGCTGGTCGTTTTCCAGGGCGGCCAGTTCCAGCTCGATCCAGTCCCGAATGAGCGCGGACATGGTCACGTTGCGCTGCTCGGCGGCCTTCTTGACCCGCTGGTGTAGGTCGAGCGGAATGCGCAGCGAGGTGGTGACGGTGACCGTGTCCTCGGCGCGCAGCGGCGGCGGCAACTCGGCCGGATCCACGGGCGCGTCGGTGTATTCGAGGCCGGAGAGGAAGTCCTGGACGTCCTTCGGATTCGTCGGGTAGTCAGTCATCAGCGTGCTCCCAGCGCTCGAGTTCGGCCATCTGGGACTCGGTCATCTCGACCGCGCCCAGGATGTCCCACTGCCAGCCTTCGGTGCGGCGGACAGCGACGATGAGTGGCCGGCCGGCCTCGGTGCGGCCCCACACCGTCAGGACCGACAGCTCGTTCCGGCCACGCGCCTGCCGAGGCCATCGGCGGGCACCCATGAGCACCTGCAGCACTTCGCGAGGGTCGATCCCCACCAGCGACAACAGTGCCCACTCGGGCCAGTTATAACCCACGATCAGCGATAATACAAGTGTATTGCATGCGGGCTCACCGTGCTCGCGCGCGGGAAAGGTTCCAGCTCTGCCAGGTGTCCGCGTCGAGATCGGCGCGCAGCCGGGTGCGCAGTTCGGTCCGCAGCGGCTCGGGAAGCCGCTCGGTCGCGGGCAGGATGTCGGGCGAGAGGGTGCCCAAATAGTCGGTATCCAACGACTTCCCCTGTTGCCAGCGGTCGATGTTCTGTTCGGCGATCAACCGTTCCGGGTCGAGGACGGCGACCGAGAGCAGCGTCGCCATGGCCGTACCGAGCACGGCGCGCGGCAGCCAGGCTCGCCGCAACCGCACGACGGCGACCACGAGCAGGAGATAGACCAGGCCGAGCCACAGCTCACAGACCTCGACCAGCAGACGCAGCACCGTGAAGCCGTAGGCCCGCTGGTAGGTCCACATCCGGCCGAGCGCCGAGGCGACGATGATCAATGCGAGCACGCTCACCGCCGTGAGCAGGCCACGCAGCCACATGCGGTCGGCGGCGGTGTCCTGTGCCGCCCAGCGCAGCACGATCATGAGCACCGCGAGGGTGAGGACAGTGACGGCGGCGAGTTGCCAGAACCCGGTGCGCGCGTACTCGGCGTAGGTCAGGCCCGCGGTGCGCTGAACGTATCCGTCGCCGCCGAAGAGCACGACGAACTGGGTGCCGACGAACGCCGCGAAGAGAATCGCGAGCGCGCCGACCGGCAGTGCCCAGTCGGTCCGGCGCAGACCTCGTCGCCGGGCGGTCGAGGTGGCGGGCAGCGGTGGACCGGCGAGCACCGACATCGCGCCGAGTGCGCCGAGGGCGGCCAGTACGAACAACACGATCCACCGCACCACCGCGGGAGCATCGAGATCCGGCGTGACGCTCTGGATCAGGCCGGCGAAGATCGCGTCCGCGCTGCCGAGCAGCGGCACGAACACCGCGAGCAGCGCGACGGTGACCGCCGCCGACAGTACGAGCCGCCACCTGCGGGTCGCATCCTCGCCGCGTGCCCGTTCCGTACCCGCATACACCCAGGGCACCGCCGCCAATGCCTCGAGCGGTACCGCGAGCATGTCGTAGAGGATGCCGTTCGCCGATCGGCGTCCGACGACAGCCAGCGAACCCGCGAGGCCAGCCGCCACGACGCACAGCGCGAACAGCCATCCCGCGGCGCGGAATGCGCCGACCGCGAGCAGGGCAAGCGTGAGGCTTGCCCACCACAGCCGTCCCAGGTGCCGCCTGCGGTGAATGAAACCCGTTGTCGCTGTCGTCTGTTCGTCCGTTGATGCCGGGCGGGATTCTCCGTCCGCTGACGCGCCGGACATCACACGGCGCACCCCCCGGCGCGCATTGCGGTCGACGAGAAAGACCGCCGCCGCGGCGGTGGCGGCGGCGATCACCCAGCCGATGCCGGGCCGGTCCCACCGGATCAGGATCGCGGCGGCCGATCCGGAGATCAACGCGGCGGGCACCACGCCCGGCGGACACACGACACGTCGCCACTTGGGCACGCGGTTTCGTGGCATCGGCACGGCCGCCGACGTCCGGGGCGGCGCCGGACTGCTGTCCCCCTGCTCCGCCGACGCCTGCCCTCCCTGCCCGTCCGGCGCGCCCGGCGCGCCCGGCGCGCCCGGCGCACCCGGTGCGGCTGGAGCGCTGGGCGCTGACGCACGCCGAGCTGACGCGTCTCGGTCGAGTTCCACGGTGGACTCCGCGGACTCACCCGCCACAGCACCGGATTCTCCGGTCGTCGGCCCCGGCGGCGACGGTTCGGTCGACGACGCGGATTCGGTTCCTTCGGGCATGGCAGTTCCCTTCTGTAGGCGTGCGTAATCGTCCCGGGGTCCCGTGGGTCCGGGTCGGGTGGCGTGGCAGGTCAGCGCTCGGGCAGAACCACTCGGATGCGCGAGCCGGGGTCGGCGACGGCGATGGTGCCGCCGTGCAGGTCGACCACCCAGCGCGAGATGGCGAGGCCGAGCCCGGTGCCGCCGCCCGCGGTGCGGCCTCCCCTGGTGAACCGGTCGAAGACGCTGGCGCGTTCGGCGGGCGGGATGCCAGGGCCGTCGTCCTCGACATCGATGACGACCTCGCCCTGCGCAACACGAACGGCGATGCGGACTTCACCTCCGGCGGGTCCGTGCCGCGCGGCATTGTCGAGCAGGTTGAGCAGCACCTGATGCAATCGCGCACGGTCGGCGTATATGCGGGCGGTGCCGGGTAGGACGTCGGTGCGGAATCGAACGCCGCGCCCGAGCGCGGCCGTCATGACTTCGGCCTCGGCGACGACGTCCGCCAGCAGCGGCGCAACCGGCAGCTCTTCGCGATCGAGCGGGAAGGCGCCCGCTTCGATGCTGGAGAGGTCGAGGAGTTCGGATACCAGCAGCGTCAGCCGCTCGGTCTGGGCCAGCGCGGTGCGCAAGGTCGCCGGGTCGGGTTGTGCGACGCCATCGACCAGGTTCTCCAGTACCGCATGTAAAGCGGTGATGGGCGTGCGCAATTCGTGCGAGACATTCGCTACGAGGTCGCGGCGTTGCTGGTCGGCCGTGGCCAGATCGGCGGCCATCTGGTTGAACGCCTCGGCCAATTGCCCGACTTCGTCACGGGAACTCGCCCGGACCCGGTGGGTGTAATCACCGTGCGCCATCCGTTTGGCTGCCGCGGTCATCTCCCGTAGCGGCCTGGTGATGCCATGCGCGAGAACCTGCGAGGTCGCCAGCGCGATCACCATCGCGGTGAGCGTGGTGCGCGGCGGCAACCAGCCGATCTTGAACCGGAAGAAACCGAACGCGACCCCGCCGGAACACAACATGAGGATCGCCAGTTTCAGCTTGATCGACTTGACCGGGTCCAGCGGCCGCGGCAACAACTCGGCCAGACGGTCGCTCGTCCGGCGCACCCATCGTCGCGCGGCGGGCATCCCCGGGCCGCTCTGTTCCGCCCGCCGGATCCTGTCGTTCATTTCGGCGAACCGCCCACCGCGGGCGGCCATCGGGTCCTGCCTGGACTCGGCGCTCATCGGGCCTCCAGCGCGTACCCGACACCACGCACGGTGCGGATGAGGTCGGCGCCGAGCTTGCGCCGCAAAGCTTTGATGTGGCTGTCGACCGCGCGGGTACCTGCGGCGTCGGCCCAGTCCCATACGTCTTCGAGCAGACGCTCACGCGCGAGTACCGTGCGCGGGCGTCGGGCCAGGCGCGCGAGCAGATCGAACTCGAGCGGCGTCAGTTGCGCCTCGACGTCGGCGCGCCACACCCGGCGCTGGTCGACGTCGATGCGCAGGTCCCCGACCAGAATCGTCGCGCCGTCGGGGTCGGCGGCACGCTCCATCCGACGCAGCAGCGCGTGCACTCGCGCGGCGAGCACGCGGAGCGAGAACGGTTTGGTGAGGTAGTCATCGGCACCGACACCCAGACCGATCAGCTGGTCGGTTTCATCGGCGCGCGCGGTGAGCATGAGCACGGGAATCGGGCGGCGCGCCTGAATGCGCCGGCACACTTCCAGGCCGTCGAACCCGGGCAGCATGACGTCGAGCACCACCAGGTCGGGTCCGGCGGCCGCGACGGCGGCGACGGCGGAAGGGCCGTCGTGCGCCAGATCGACCGTGAATCCTTCGGCCCGCAGTCGCGCCGCGACCGACTGCGCGATGGTGATTTCGTCGTCCACCACCAGGATCCGCCGCGCAGTCGGCTGCGGAGCGGTCGCCGTGCTCTGTTCCATGCACCGAACCCTAGCCACCGGCCGTGGAGGAATCCGTCGGCAATTGTGGAGATTTCGTGTGCACCCGTCCGGCGGCGGACGCGCTCACGGCGGGGACCAGGGCCGCTTGTCGATCCGTTCGATGTCGGGCCGCCAGACCGATTCGGGCTCCGTCGCCCCCGAGCCCGCGATGGCGCACAACTGAGGAGGGTTCGCGGGCACCGGCGTCAGGCGAACAGGCGCGCGACGAACGGCGTGCTGTCGGGCAAGGACGTGGCCATCGTCGCGCTGTGATCCTTGCCCGGATACACGTGGACCTCGGGCCGGACGCCGTGCAGTTCGAGATCGGAGACCAGTTTCGCGGTCAGGGGCGGCGTAACCCTGCCGCATCCAGTGCGCCAGGTAGTCCAGGTCGCGCTTGCTGCGTCCGGCGGTGGAAGGAGCGCATTCGTCGCCGAGGCCGACCGTCCCGTGCTCCCAGGACAACACCGGCCAGCCACCGCTGGGCGCGGTACCGGCGGGAATGAAGACGGCGCCGGTGGACAGGGCGGGCCGATCGTCGGAGGTGCGGGTCCAGTACGTCACACGCCGAGCCGTGCCGCTACCCACGATCCAGAGCTGTTCCGGCAGCGCCACGCTGTGCAGCACCGTGCCGGGCGTTTCGGTCTGCGCGACCGGATCGGCTGCGGCAAGCCCCGTCGAGGGCGCCAGGGCCAGCAGTGCCGCCGCGGCCATAGTGATTCCTGCGCGTCGCATCGACATGAGCGCCCGCCTCCCGGTCTTGGTGTCTCAACGAGACACACGAGCAAACTACGGTGCAACAGATCGCGGATGCGGCACAGGTCTCCCGGCGCACTCACTGGATGTTGGGCGACGACCATTCGATCGCCGCTTTGCATCGCGTTCTCGATCGCGCGGTGGCGTCACTGCAGCAGGGCATCGACCTTCATGGCGCGGGTTGATCCCCATCCACGCCCACGCCGCAACCGGTTTCACCCCCGTCACCTACCATCGCCAAGGTGATCACGGTGGCCAGTTGGAACGTTCTGCATCGCGTCCATGCCGAGAACTGGTATGAGGACGTGGCGACGCGCTGGCCGGACGAGGGCGCGCGGATCGCCGCGATCACCGCACGCGTTGCCGAACGCACCGAGCGGATCATCGCGCTGCAGGAAGTCAGCGGAGACCAGCTGGCCAGCCTGCGGATGGCCTTACCGGGCAGGATGTTTCACGCGATGCGGTATCAGCGCCTGCCGACGCCGCGCCGCGTGCCCAGTTCGCTGCTCGACGGCGGCGAGTACCTGGTGGTGCTCACCGCCGAGCCGAGCAGGGAACTCGCCGCCGAGTCGTTCGCGCAGGATCACGGCAAGGGCGCACTCGTCGTCGACGCGGGCGGACTGGTGGTGATCGCCACGCACGTGACCGGCGACCGGCGGCGCGCGCAGCAGCTGACCCGGCTGGCAGAACTCGCCACCGCCGCACCGGGACATGCCGCCGTGCTGCTCGGCGACTTCAATACCGATCGCGGCACGGTGGCCGACGGGTTGGGCAACGGCTTCGTGGTCGCCGAGTGTGTCGCCGGCGCACTGCCCACTCGTCCGCGCGCGTCGGGGGCGAAGTCCCAGTACATCGACCACGTGGTTGTGCACGGCGCGACCGTCACGGCGGCGTCGGTCGACGACGTGGGCGGAGTGTCCGATCACAACCTCGTTCGCGCGGCCGTCACGATCTGAGCCGTTCGGGGCACAGGCACGTCACCGGCCGCGCCCCATCGGATGCGGTCGGTAGGCTGGCCGCGACATGAGCGTTCATTCCACGCGCGTCGACGCGATCCCCGTCCGCATGATCAGCCTTCCCGCCGGGCACATCGAACTGCGCGACGAAAGCAGGAAGACGAGCACAACGGTCGAGGTGGCCGCTTTCGACTTGGCGCCCTACCCGATCACCACCGGACTCTTCGCCGCGGTGCTCGGCATCGCGGCGCCGGACGAGGCGACCGCCGGCCTGCCGGTCACCGAGATCTCCTGGCCGGAGGCCGTCCGGTTCTGCAACCTGCTCTCCGATGCCAGCGGACTCACCCCCTGCTATGCGATCGGCGACGATCCCGACGCACTCGACGTGACCTGCGACCCGGCGGCCGATGGCTACCGCCTCCCCACCGAGGCCGAATGGGAATATGCCTGTCGTGCAGGCTCCTTCGCCGTGCGCTATGGCGATCTCGGTGAGATCGCCTGGTACCGCGAGAATTCCGGCGGCATGGTGCATCGGGTGGCCACCAAGGCGCCGAATGCCTGGGGCCTCTACGACATGATCGGCAATGTCTGGGAATGGTGCTGGGACATCTACGATCCCGAGGTCTACGGCCCGTACCGGGTGTTCCGCGGCGGCGGCGCCTTCGACCTGCCGCGCAGTTGCCGCGCCGCGTGCCGCCGCAAAAGTCACCCGAGCTTCCACATCGATGACCTCGGGTTCCGCGTGGCCCGAAACCGACCGGGGGGAAGACCGGAACAGCCGCGTGCGCGGGCTCGATCCGATGCGGACTTCCGCTACGACACGAAGTAGTATGACTCCGTGCGAAATCCGGCGAAAGTGGCGACGCGGCTGCGCGGCGCGTTCGTCGGATCCGCGGCCGGAGCGGTGAGCATCGCCGCGCATGCCCTCGGCGGTGGAGCGATGTCCCCCGGGGCTTCACCGATCGCGGTGTTGATCGTCGCGTGCGCGGCGGTGGGCGTCCTGGTCGGCGCGCGGCCGCACCGGCGCGGGCTCGGCGAGATCACGGCGATGCTGGCGATCGGGCAGACCGTCGCACACCTCGCGCTGACTCTGTCCGCCGGCCATCAGCACGACGCGACTACGTCCTCGGTGATGCTCGGCGCGCATCTCGCGGCCATCCCGATCGGTGCGCTGCTCATCCACGCCGCCGAACGGGCGGCGTCGCGAGCGGCATCCGACATCCAGCACACGGTGCGGATCCTGGCGGTCGGCCCCAGCGCACCGGCCGGATTCCGCTCGCCCCTGATCGACCGGGCTCTCGCCCGTCCGCGGCGTCTGCTGCTCGGTTCGGGCTCCGGCCTGCGTGGCCCGCCACTTGCCCGCTGACTTCCTGCACTGCCGGTGCACATCAGGTCGTTGCCGCCCAATACTTCCGGTCGGCCGGATACGACTGAGCTCGTATCCGACCATGCTGCCCGCACCGAGCCATACGTACCTGCATTTCGGATATCACCGTCCGCCGATCATGGTGTGCGCCCTATGCCGTGGCACGAAAGGGCGGTGCGTCGCGCGGTCACATGACCGGCGGCAGGTCCGATAACCGCGGTCGACGGTCGCGTTACCGAAAGAATTTGCGGCCCAGCCGAGTCGGACGCACGCGGACGACTCGGTGCCATAACGGCCCGCGATTCACTGTGCGGACAGCGCACCGACCGCTCTTGTCGATCCCGTTGCGGCGCCATCGAGCCGCCGGTCCGGGCTGTGCCGAACACGGCACGAGACGGGAGCGGACCTCGTTCATCGGCGGAACCACCACCACATCTCACATGTTCGGAGCTTTACATGCCCACTACCTTCGACCCACCGCACGTCGTGTCGCGCACCGCTCGCGTCCTGCGTGGCGTGGCAGCCGCTTCGGCGGTGCCCTTCCTCCTGGTCGCCTGCTCGTCGAACGACAAGACGGAGGCCGCGTCGTCCACCGACACCGTGACCATCTCCGACCAATGGGTCAAGGCGGCCGACAGCGGGATGTCGGCCGCGTTCGGCGACCTGACCAATACCGGCGACACGCCGCGCATCGTGGTGTCGGCGACCAGTCCCGCTTCCAGCCGGATCGAGTTGCACGAAGTGGTCACCGACGCGAACGGAATAAAGGCGATGCGACCCAAACAGGGCGGTTTCGTGATTCCGGCGCATGGCCAGAAACGGCTGCGGCCCGGCGGTGACCACATCATGTTCATGGATCTGCACGGACCGCTGCGCACCGGCTCGGCGACGTCGGTCACGCTGACCTTCGACGACGGCTCGACCACGACCTTCACCGCCCAGGTGCGTGACTTCTCCGGCAACCAGGAGAATTACGTGCCCGACCACGCGGGCGGCGCACCGCATGCCGGCGCGCAGACCCCCTCGCACGGTGGCTGAGCGGAACGGATCGCGACCCGCACGGATCAACCGGCGGCGTCTGCTGGGCGGCGGCGCCGCCGCGGCAGGCGCCGCCGGAATCGGGCTCGGCACGGCGGCACTGACCGGGACGCGCGAACCCGGAATGGCGCCCGAGGTCGCGACGGTACCGTTCTACGGACCCAACCAAGCGGGCATCGCCACCGCCCCGCAGTCGCACGCGGCGTTCGTCGCGTTCGATCTGAAGCCGGGCACGCGGCGCGACGACCTGGTCGGGCTGCTGAAGATCTGGACCGACGACGCCGCCCGGCTCACCCAGGGCCGCCCCGCCCTCGCCGACACCGAACCCGACCTCGCCCGGCGCCCGGCGCGACTCACCGTCACGGTGGGCTTCGGGCCCGCCGTGTTCGCAGTGGCGGGTCTCGAGCAGCACCGGCCGTCCTGGCTGCGGCCGTTGCCGCCGTTCGCCATCGACCGGCTCGAGCCAGCCTGGACCGGCGGCGATCTGCTGCTGCAGATCTGCGCCGACGAGGTGACCGCGGTGTCGCACGCGGTGCGCGTGCTGTGCCGGAGCGTGTCCTCGTTGGTGGCCGTGCGCTGGGTGCAGCGCGGATTCCGCGATGCCGCGCCGGGGACGACGCCCCGCAATCTGATGGGCCAGGTGGACGGCACCGCGAATCTCACGCCGGGCACGCCCGAGTTCGCCCGCCTGGTATGGGACGACGGCGCGACCATGCCGTGGCTGGCCGGCGGCACCTCGTTCGTGCTGCGGCGGATCGCGATGGCGCTGGACACGTGGGACGAAATCGACCGGGAGGAAAGGGAACTCACCGTCGGCCGCACGATCGCCAACGGCGCACCGCTGACCGGGACCGACGAATTCGACGAGCCGGATTTCACGGCCGCGGACGCGAACGGCATTCCGGTCATCCCGCCGTCGTCGCACATCGCTCGGGCCCATCACACGCACGACGGCGAACGGTTCCTCCGGCGTGGCTACAACTACGACGACGCACCCGCGCCCGGCCGGATCTCGAACTCGGGTCTGCTCTTCGCCGCCTACCAGCGCGACGTGGACAGCCAGTTCCTGCCGGTCCAGCGCCGTCTCGCGGAGTTCGACGCGCTCAACGTCTGGACCACGCCGATCGGATCCTCGGTGTTCCTCATACCGCCGGGGGTGCCGTCGCCGGGCGGCTATCTCGGGCAGCCGCTGTTCGAGGCCTGACCCGCCATCGGGTCAGGTCCAGGACGGCGACGATGCGCCGCGAGCATGGTGGCCTTCCGCCCGATGCCGCGTCGACCACCTGGTGTTTCAGGCGAGAGAACGCGGATATCCAGTGGCGGTGTCAACTGTCCCGAGACAGTCCGGCGATCGCGCGCAGCGCGGAGATCATTCCGGTGACCGGAATGCCGGGATCGATCGCCCGGAACAGGCCGAGCCCGACACCGAGCGCCAGCAGGGCGACGGCGGCTTCGGCCGTCGGCACCTGGGTATCGACATCATCGGTCGTCTTCAGGGCCGTGCCGATCATGCTGACGGTGGCTCCGAGCCGGGTCGCGAGCTCGCCGCGCAACTGGCCGTTGCGCCGCGCCTGCACACTGAATTCCAGTTCCAGCTGCGTCCAGTTCGGATCACCGATGACCTGCTCGGCCCATTCCGTGAGCCGTCGCAGACGATCCGCGGTCGTTGGCGCGGCGATAATGTCGGCGACCTCGGCAGCACGTTCGCCGTGAATCTCGTCGAGCACGGCCAAACACAGCTCGTCTTTGGTGCGGAAATTCGAATACACCGCGCCTTTGGTGAAACCCGCGGCCTCGGCGACCTTATCGATGCTCGTGGCGTGATAGCCCTCGTCCAGGAACAGGCGCTTAGCGGTGGCGATCAACACCGCGCGCGTCTGTGCCTGGCTCTGGGCTCGAGTCGGCCGGGCTACCTGCCCATATGTCTCGAGCCGCCGACTCTCATCCTGATTCGCAGACAACCGATTCCCCTTCAGATACTCTCAGTATTCGATTGTAGATGCCAGCGGTATTCCAAATCGCAGGAAGGATCGAATCGTGAGGAGCCGAATAGGCAAAGTCGCCGCAGCTCTGACGGGAACCCTCCTCGTGGTCGGAGGCGGCGCGATCTCTGCACCACACGCATGGACGCAGCCGGCCGCGGAAGCCGCCGCTGATTTCTACTTGCCGCCGGTGCCGCTGCCATCGTCAGCGCCCGGCGCGATCATCCGCACCGAACCGTCACATCTGGCGTTGTCGGTCCCAGGAATCGCCGGAACGATCCCAGCAACGTCGACGCGCGTCATGTACGTCAGCAGCGATACCCACGACGCACCGACCGCGGTGGTGGGCACGTATCTGGAGTCATCCCAGCCGTGGACCGGCCCGGGAGAGCGCCCGCTGATCTCCTACGCGGTCGGCACGAAGGGACAGGGCGATCAGTGCGCGCCCTCGAAGTTGCTCGCCCAGTTCGTCCAGTATCAGCCTCCGCTCGACGTTATCGTCGAATACGACGTGCTGGCGATCTACACGCTCCTGGCCCGCGGCATGTCGGTCATGGTGACCGACTACCACGGCCTGGGCACGCCCGCGATGCACGACTTTCTCAACCGGAAAGCCCAAGCTCACGCGCTACTGGACGGCGCACGTGCCGCGCTGCGGCTGCCCGGCACCAGCCTCGGCGGCAATTCGCCGGTCGTGCTCTACGGCTACTCGCAGGGCGGCATGGCCTCCGCGGGCGCGGCCGAACTGCAACCGAGCTACGCCCCTGAACTGAACGTGCGTGGCGCCTACGTGGGCGGGCCGGTGGTGGACGACGAGTACTTCATCGGACACAACGACGGCCGAGGCGCCATGGGG
This sequence comes from Nocardia sp. Marseille-Q1738, assembly GCF_965283145.1. Taxonomy (NCBI): domain Bacteria; kingdom Bacillati; phylum Actinomycetota; class Actinomycetes; order Mycobacteriales; family Nocardiaceae; genus Nocardia; species Nocardia sp. Marseille-Q1738. The sequence goes on from NZ_CBDIMS010000003.1 coordinate 19,650, forward strand.
CCGGCCTTCGCCTGGATCCTCAACGGCATCGCCGCCAATTACCCCGAAACCCGCCCGGCGCTCGATGCTGAACTCAACGACATCGGCAAGGCGATCCTGCGCGAATCCCAGGACAAGTGCGCCGTTCCGCTCGGACTTGCCCAGCTGCATCAGTTCACGTCCCAATGGACCACCAGCGGAGAACCTCTCACCGCCGTGATCGATCGGTCGCCGGCGTTGAAAGCGGCATTCGACGAACAGCGGCTCGGCTCACTCGCCCCGGCGGTGCCCGTGCTGATCGCCTCGAGCCCGAACGACGAGGGAGCGCCGTATCCGCCCGTCCGCGACATGGCCGCCAGGTGGTGCGGTAGCGGGGCGCCCGTTCAGCTGGACGCGAACGCCGATATTCCCAGCGTCATCACGGGACTGCGGGTGACCCACGTGCTCGCCTTCTTCCCCTCCCTGGCGAACTCGCAGAACTGGATTACCGAGCGGCTCGCGGGCCAGCCCGCCCCGAGCAACTGCGCGGCGCTGCCCTAGTTCCTACCGGCCCCGGTTGCGCAGGGACAACCGACTCCGATACCGTCAGTATCCCGATCGGATGTACGGCCGCGCAGCGCTCGTGCCGAGCATGACTCGGCGCAGATGAGGTGGTGCCGTTGCCCGGCGCGGGTCGGTCTCAGGTCCGACCCGCGCGGGTGGCCGAACCGGCCGGGCGTGCCGAGGCGATCGCATAGCCCCGCCACGCGAAGCCAGCGAGATTCACCCCAAAGTTCCGCCGGATGTTCCGCGGCTGTCAGAGCCGCCGGGTCGGTGCCATCGCCTCGACTGTGGTGCACCGTTTCAGTGTTCGTTCGCTAGCTCGGAATTGTGAAGGGAGGGTCGAATGTCGGAGTTGGCTCACCGCCACCGTGATTTCGGTGACCCTGCCGTCAAATCGACGTGGTGCGCGTTCCCCACGCCGGCCGGCGCCGCGGGCAAGGTCCGCGGCGATGGGCGGACGACACGTATCCCGCATGCCCACGCCGTTTGTCCGGCGGCCGAGCATCGGGCCGAGGCGCCGGAGTGGTGCCGATGACGGTGCAGAGCAATCGTTTTCGCGGACGTCGCGACAAGCCGGATCCGAAGCGGCCCCTGTGGGTGCTGAGCTTGCTGGCTCCGGGTTTCGGGCTGCTGCCGTCCCAGCTGGTGCTGCACACCGGATCCGCGGTGTTCTGGTGGATCGAGCCGATCATCATTCTGATCGTGATCCCGGTGCTGGACTGGATGATCGGTGAGGACGGCACCAATCCGCGCGAGGAAGACTACGAGTCGCTCTCCAACGACCGGTACTACCGGTGGTGCACGTACCTGTTCCTGCCCATCCAATTCATCGCTTTGCTGATCGCGGCATACCTGTGGGCCGGCGACGAACTGACTGTCATCGACAAGCTGGGTTTGGCGGTCACCATGGGTTTCATGTCGGGAATCGGCATCAACGCCGCGCACGAACTCGGCCACCGGGTCGAACATCTCGAACGCTGGCTGGCGAAAATCGCCCTCGCGCAGTCTGCGTACGGCCACTTCTACGTCGAGCACAACCGAGGCCACCACGCCCGGGTTGCCACACCCGAGGACCCGGCCAGCGCGCGGCTCGGAGAGTCACTGTGGGCATTCCTCCCCCGCACCGTCGTCGGCGGATTCCGCTCCGCGGTGCATCTGGAACAAGAACGCCTGCAGCGCAAAGGATTGCGCTGGTGGAGCAGCCAAAACAACATCCTGCAGGCCTGGGCGATGACGCTGGTGCTGTTCGGCGGCCTGCTGGCCGTCTTCGGCTGGGCCATCCTGCCGTACCTGCTGGTGCAGGCGGTGATCGGCGCCGCGCTGCTGGAGACGGTGAACTACATCGAGCACTACGGGCTGCTGCGGCGGCGGCTGCCCAACGGCCGCTGGGCACGATGCTCACCGGCCGACAGCTGGAACTCCGACCGCCTGCTCACCAACGTCGTCTTGTTCCACCTGCAGCGGCACAGCGACCACCACGCCAATCCCGGGCGGCGTTATCAGACGCTGCGCAGTTCCCAGGAGGCGCCGCAACTTCCCGCCGGGTATGCCACCATGATCGTGCTCGCCGCGGTGCCGCCCCTGTGGCGCCGGGTCATGGACCCCCGGGTACTGGCCCACTACGACGGCGACGTCACGCGCGCCAACATCGCGCCGCGCAAACGCGGTCGCATCCTCGCCGCGCACAACCCGCCCGCGGCGGCCCGGCCTCGAGGTCCGAACGCCGGCGCCCGCGCGGTCCGCTCGGCCGGTCGCTGGTGAAGCCGGCCCAGGCCGGCCGACCCCGAAGCCGGGCGAGGCGTAGCTCCCGGCTCGGCGAGATCGGTATCAGGCGGCCGCGGGGCGAAGTGCCCTGGCATCTTTGCGAATCCCGAAGGCCACGACGATCTCCATGACGCCGAGCACGATCAGCCACACTCCCGCCAGGACGGCCAGCGTGGCCACCGACCGCACCGGCCAGATGATCAGCACGACACCGGCGATTGCGGTCAATAGGCCGAAGAACACCTGCCACCAGCGTCCCGGCAACGCGGGCTCGGAGATCGCGGCCATCAGCAACGCGATACCGCGAAACAGCCAGCCGATACCGATCCACAGCCCGAGCAACAGGAGCGAGGCCAGTTCGTCGCGGAAACAGAAGACGCCGATCACGATGGACAGCACGCCGACGATGAAGGACATGACCCGCAGACCGGTACTCGCCGGTGCGCCGAAGGCCGCCAAAAGCTGCATGAAGCCGGTGACCACCAGGTACACGCCGAAGATGATGCCCGCGGCCAGCAGCGTGATATCCGGCCAGACCAGGATGAGGACGCCGAGGATCACCGCGAGGATGCCGGTGACCAAGACGGTTTGCCACGCCCGGCGGGCAACAGACTGCAGAGGACCCTCTAGCACGCTGTTTGTCGTCATACCGTGATGCTATAGCCCACTCCGCGCTGTTTACTGAACATTTGCTGATGGGTGTCCGTGGCGCGGAGCCGGGATCACGAAGCGCCGACGCTCGCGGCTGCACGTTTATCGCCCGAGCGGTCGGGTAGTCATTCCTGAGTGACTCTTCGTGTACGCCCCTGGGGTGGAGCGGGTGGGTCGGGGTTCGGTGAGGCTCGGGGCTAGGAGAAGAGGGTGGCGGTTCTGCTCGTGCTGCGGGCACGTGGACTGGGTGATCTACTCACCGCGGTCCCGGCTTTACGTGCGCTGCGCCGGGCCAAGCCACACGACCGGATCGTCCTCGCGGCCCCGCAGCGGCTCAAGCCGATCGTCGACCTCATCACCTCGGTCGATGCCTTGGTGCCGACCGCCGAACCGGGCACCCTGCGCTGGGACGCACCGCCACCCGAACTGGCGGTCAACCTGCACGGCCCGAGCGCCGAAAGTATCGTCACGCTGGCCAGAACACAGCCCGGACGCATCCTCACCTATCGCAACGCCGCGTTCCCCGAGCTGTCGGGCCCCGACTGGCAAACCGACATGCACGATGTCGACCGCTGGTGCCATCTGCTCGAATACGACGGCATCAGGGCGGATCGCCGCAACCTCGGACTGGTTCCACCGGTGGCGACGACGAGCCACCGCGACTGCGTGGTCGTGCACGTCGGCGCGGGCGCACCGGCCCGGCGCTGGCCGCCCGACCGGTTCGCCGCGGTCGTCCGGCACCTGCTGGTGCACGGCCGCGACGTGGTGATCACCGGCGACGCGTACGAACGCGAACTCGCACTGAGCGTCGCCGCGCGGGCGGGGTTGCCGGTCGGCAGGGTCCTCGCCGGCGAACAGAACCTCATCGAACTGTCCGCAACGATCGCTGAGGCCGCGCTCGTAATCTGCGGGGACACCGGCGTCGCACACCTTGCCACCGCGTTCGGCACCCGCACGGTCCTGCTCTTCGGCCCCACGCCACCCCGATGGAGCGGCCCACCGGCGCACCTGCTGGGCAGGCACGCCGTGCTGTGGGCAGGTCAACTCGGCGACCCGGACGCCGACAGTCCCGACCCGGGCTTGCTGCGAATCGGCGTCACCGAGGTGATCAATGCCGTCGACAACCAGCTGAGCAAACGCACCTTGCCCGGCACGAGCACCGACCGTCGAGGGACTGCCTACCGCCGCGTCGGCTGACCACACGGGACCGCCGTCTCCCCCGCCCAACGAGGATGGCTGGCGCTGGGTCACTCCGTCTCCGTCGCCGCGGTGCGCAGTGCGGTGGAGTAAGCGGCGATCGCGCTCGGCCAGAACTGTTCGAGGTAGTCGCGCGCATCGGCGAGACCACGCGGATCCAGGGAATACAGTCGGCGATTGCCTTCCGGGCGCACCATGACCAGCCGGGCCTCGCGCAGCACGCGCAGATGCTGCGATACCGCCGAGCTGCTCACGCCGACCTCCTCCGCGAGTTCCCCGACCGAACGCGCCTGCGGCAACGCCTCGAAAATCGCGCGACGGGTCGGGTCCGCCAGCGCGGTAAGCGCGCGAACTCCATTAGTCGCCACTCACATAGTGTGATCGCGCAGCGTTTCGCTGGTCAACTCATGCGGCCGCAGCATTTCCCCAGTTCGTGGCACCAAAAACGGCGGCCTGTTATCTCTTCGTAATACTCGACCTGGGCGTTTATCGACCCGTGACAGTTGCCACACGATTGCGGAAGGTCGGTCCGGCTCCCTTACGTTCGTCTCATGCCCGTGACCTTCCCGTTATCAATCCGTCGCGGCGCGACCCGGTTCCGCCGCCACCGCGCCGCCACCCGCGTCGCGGCCGTCGCCGCGATCGTCACCGCCTCGGTCGGCGTCCTCGCCGCAGCGCAACAGGACCAGGACACCGACGCCTCCGCCCGCCTCGTCGCGGGAAAGATCGCCTCGGGCGAAATCGCTCCGGCCCAAGGCCAAGCCAGGTTCGCCTCCTTCACCCTGCACGAAGCACCTGCCCCGCAGTCCGCTCCGGCCCCCGCGCCGTGGGACCTGAACCACATCGCGCAGGAATTCGCTCGCCCGAAGACGGTCCGGCCCGTCGCCGGTGTACTCACCTCCACCTTCGGCTCGCGCTGGGGCGAGATGCACGCGGGCTTGGACTTCGGCGACCCGCTCGGCGCTCCGATCTCCGCGGTCACCGACGGCGTCGTGATCGAGGCCGGTCCCGCCTCCGGCTTCGGCCTCTGGGTGCGGGTGCAACAGGACGACGGAACTGTGGGCGTCTACGGCCACGTCAACGACATCCTCGCCGCCGTGGGCCAGCCGGTCCGCGCCGGGGACGTCATCGCGACCGTCGGCAACCGCGGCTATTCCACCGGCCCGCACCTGCACTACGAGGTTCACTTGCCCAGCGGCGAAAAGATCGATCCGGCGCCCTGGCTGGCCGCACGCGGAATCGACGTCATGCGGAATCCGGGCTGACCGGACCCATCGCGAGACAATGAGGGGCTCGCGAACCGACTCGGCGACCCAGCCGTCACCCGTCCGGGCCGCGAACGCAACGCCGCGTTCGCGGCCCGGCGGCGTATTCGCTCGGGCAGCTCCGCCGTAGCTGTAGCGGCAACGCCTCGATACCGGAGTATCAGGCACGAATACCGCTATGGGGGGACGCCCGCAGGGATCCACGATTTCTACGTTTCGATCCATGCCCCGAACATATTTCGCCGCGTCACAGGACTCGATGCCCCTGGCTGGACCACGTCGCGGCCGAAGGCCGGACCACATCCATGCCGCGTCCCGGTGGCACCGGCCGCTCATGGTAACCGCGGCTGTCATGGCGGCGCTGGCGGTGGTCTCGAGCGGCGGCATGCTCGCCGACGACCGCATCTTGCTCGGCGAGTCGGTGTGGCTCAAGCCGTTCAAATTCGGCGTCGCCTTCGCGCTCTACAGCCTGACGCTGGCGTGGCTGCTGTCGTTGCCGCACAGGGGAAGTCGCGTCACGTGGTGGCTCGGAACGGTGTTCGCGGTGACCGGCGTCCTCGACGTCGGTTTCATCGCCGTGCAGGCCGCCCGTGGCACATTCAGTCACTTCAACAACGCCGACCCCGACCTGGTGAACCGGATCGGCCAGACCATCTTCATGTCCGGCGTGCCGGGCCTGTTCTTCGCGAATCTGTTGATCATGCTGATTCTGTCCTGGCAGCGCGTCGCGGACCGTCCGACGGCACGCGCTATCCACGCGGGGCTCGGCCTCGCCGTGGCCGGTATGGCGATGGCCTACGTCATGGGATACACCGGCAAGCAGCTCGTACGCGACACCGATGGCCGGGTGGTCGAACTGATAGCCGGGCATACGGTGCTGGACGACCCCGCCCGCTCGGCGGCTGCCCGCGACGGACTCGCGGGCATGCCCATCACGCACTGGAGCACCGTCGGCGGCGATCTGCGCGTACCGCACTTCGTCGGACTGCACGGCATCCAGGTGCTGTTGCTCGTCTCGTTCGCGCTGGCCCGGTTTGCTCCGCGCTACCGCTGGCTGCGCGCCGAACGCGCCCGCGCGGCCGTCGTCGGCGTGCTGGCGGCGGGTTACTCCGGCATGCTCGCCCTCGTCTTCTGGCAGGCGATGCGCGCTCAGCCGCTGGTCCACCCGGACGGCGTCACGGCGGCCGCGGCCGCCGGACTGGCCGCGACGGTCGCGGCGCTGCTCGGCGCGGTCTATCGGCGGCACCGCGCCGGGCTACCGGCCGCGGAATCGGTCAGCGCAGCCGTTCCGCGTCGCGGGTGAGCTCGACCAGGGTCTTGCCGAGCGCCGTCAACTCCTCGGGCGTCGCACCCTCGGCAATCGCCGTGGCGACGTCCTCGGCGGCGCAGCGGGCGGCGAACCAGCGGTCGGCCAGATCGGCGGCCTCTTGGGCGCTGAGCACCACCGAATCGTCGGGAATCCCGGTCCCCTTCAAGCTGTTGCGATGTTCATAGGCGCGTTGGCGACAGGACTGACGGCAGTACCGGCGGCGACGTCCGGCCTCCGACTCCACGATCTCCCGTCCGCACCACAGGCAGGACAGCAAGCGGCCTCGCGACATGAGGCAGAACACTAATAGCTCGCGGCCACCGATCCGCTCAGCGACCCCCGAGGGAACCGACCCGCGCCGGGCATGGCGAGCTCAGCGCGCCGGTGGCACTACAATGGAACGGTTCACCGCGGCCGCGTCGGGAACTATCGGCGCAGGCCCGATCGTTGCACAGTAGGTCCAGCGAGCGTGCCCGCTCGTGCGGACACGGTCGCAGCGCACAGCGCACGAAGACTCGAGCACACAGGGAGAGGCACACCATGGCAGATCGCGTACTCCGAGGCAGTCGGCTCGGAGCGGTGAGCTACGAGACCGATCGCGACCACGACCTGGCTCCGCGTCGGATCGCCCGGTACCGGACCGACAACGGCGAGGAATTCGACGTACCGTTCGCCGACGACGCCGAGATCCCGCCGACCTGGCTGTGCCGCAACGGTCAGGAAGGCGTGCTGATCGAGGGCACCAGCCAGGAGACCAAGAAGGTCAAGCCGCCGCGCACCCATTGGGACATGCTGCTGGAACGGCGCAGTAAGGAGGAGTTGGAGGAACTGCTCAAGGAGCGCCTCGAACTGCTCAAGACGCGCCGCCGCGCCTGAGGAACTCATCGACAGCGAACGGCCGCCGCATCGAACGATGCGGCGGCCGTTCGCTGTCGGGTCATCGTGCCGCGGTCAGTGGCTCGCCACCTTGCGGTAACGCAGCAGCGCCAGCGGCACGGCCACCATGAGGATCGCCACCGAGCAGCCCACCGCGTATTCGACGCAGTGCTCGGCGGCCCAGCCGGTGGGTGGGACGAAGGTGGGCGGGGCGCCGTTGTCGAACAACTTGCGTCCCGCCGCCGACACCGCGGTGATCGGATTCCATTCCGCGATCGTGCGCAGCGGGCCGGGCAGGGTCTCGGCCGAGATGAACGCCGAGGAGATGAACGTCAGCGGGAACAGCCAGATCAGCCCGGCGCTCTGCGCCACCTCGACGGTCGGCGACAGCAGGCCCGTCAGCGCGCCGACCCAGGACATCGCGAACGCGAACAACAGGATCACCGCGAACGCCAGCGCGGCATCGGCGACGCTGCCGTGGATGCGCCAGCCGACGACGTATCCACACCCGACCATCACGGCCAGGCTGAGGATGTTGACCACCAGATCCGACAGCGTGCGGCCCATCAGCACGGCCAGCCGCGACATCGGCAGCGCCCGCATCCGGTCGATGATGCCCTTCTGCAGATCCCCCGCCAGACCGACGGTGGTGAATGCGGCGTTGAACGCGACCGTTTGGGTGAAGATGCCGGCCAACAGGAATTCCCGGTACTGGCCGCCGCCGAGCGAGGCGCCGAAGATGTAGGCGAACAGGAACACGAACATCAGCGGCTGGATCGTGGCGGTCACCAGCAGCGTCGGCACGCGCAGGATGGTCAGCAGGTTGCGGTGCGCGACGATCGCGCTGTCCCGGAACAACCGCAGCCGTGGGCCCGAATCCCGATGCCGCCCTGCCTTTTCGGTCTCCGGCTCCGCCTTCGGGGGTGCTCCCCCGACCACTGCGGTACTCACGACATGATCTCCTCTTGTACGTCGTCGATTTCCGGGTCCGCGACGAGCGCGCCGCCCGGTTTGCCGGTGAGGGAAAGGAAGACGTCGTCCAGACTCGGCCGGTGCACGTTCGCGTCGACCACGCAGACGCCCGCGTCGTCGAGTCGGCGCAGCGCTTCCACCATGGTGCGCGAGCCGTCGCCGACCACCACCGACACCTGGTCGGTCCCGGCCTCGTGACCGGGTTCGCCGACCCCGACCTGCGCCAGCACCACGAGCGCGGGCGCGGCGTCCTGGCCGGCGGCCAGCGTCACGGTGAGCCGGTCGCCGCCGATGGAGGTCTTCAGCTCGTCGGCCGAGCCACGCGCGATGACCCGCCCGTGGTCGATGACGGTGATGCGGTCGGCCAGCAGATCGGCCTCTTCCAGATATTGCGTCGTGAGCAGCACCGTGGTGCCGTCGTCGACGAGATCGCCGATGACGCCCCACATGTCGAGCCTGCCGCGCGGGTCCAGACCGGTGGTCGGCTCGTCCAGCACCACCACGGCCGGCCGGGCGACCAGCGCGCCGGCGAGGTCGAGCCGACGGGCCATGCCGCCGGAGTAGGTGCCCGCCCTGCGGTGCGCGGCGTAGTCGAGCCCGAGCGCGCTGAGCAGCTCGTCGGCCCTGGCGGACGCCTGCCGCGGAGACATCCCGTACAGCCGCGCGACCATGCGCAAGTTCTCGTAGCCGGAGAGGTTGGCGTCGACGGCGGCGTACTGGCCGGACAGGCCGATCCGTTTGCGCGCCGCGGCGGGATCGCGCAGCACATCGATGCCCGCCACCCGCACCGATCCGGCGCACGGCTTCAGCAGCGTGGTGACGATCCGCACGGTCGTCGTCTTGCCCGCGCCGTTCGGTCCGAGCAGGCCCATCACCGTGCCGGTGGGGATATGTAGGTCGATCTCGTCCAGCACCCGGACCCGGCCATAGTTCTTCACCAGGCCGGTCACCTCCACCGCGAAACTCACGACGTCACCTCACCGGCGCTCGGCTCCGTCGTGCCCAGCCACGTCCGCAACACCGGCCCGATCACCGCCAGTGCCTCCGGGGTGGTCATCGCCGAGTGCTTGCAGCGCAGCTCGTGATCGTGGATGGCGCCGGTGACGTACGGATGCCAGGCGCCGGCCCGCCGGTCCGGGTCGGACCGGTTGATCTCGTCGTCGCCCGCGGTGAAGAACACCAGGTCGCCGTCGAAGACGCCGGGCTGGAAGCCGTGCGCTTGCACCGCACCGTCGTGGTAGCCGGTGTAGAGCCGCTCGAGATGCTCGACGGTCAGCGCCGTGAACGGTCCGGACCGGGCGCGCAGCAGTTCGGCCGCGTCGCGCAGGCTCATCTCCGGATCGATCTCCGCGCCGAGCTCATCGCTGCCGAGCTCGCCGACGATCTCGGCGATGCTCGGAGTCGCGTGCTCGAGCAACTCGTCCGACAGCCGGTAGCTGTCCATCATCGACAGCAACGCGACCTCGTCACCGGCCTCCTGCAGTTGCACTGCCATCTCGTGGGCGATCAAGCCGCCGAGCGACCAGCCGAGCAGGTGGTAGGGGCCCTCGGGCTGGATCGTCTTGATCGCGTCCACATAGTGACTCGCCGCCTCGGGGATCGACTCGTAGCCTTCCTCCCCGGCGACGTGCGGAGCCTGCAACCCGTACACCGGGCGGTCCGGCGCCAGATGCGCGAGCAGTCCCGAGTAGCACCAGGCCAAGCCGATCGCCGGGTGGACGCAGAACAGGGGCGCCTGGTCCGGCGCCGTGCTCGGCCGGATCGGCAGCACCGGCTCCAGCACCGAGGCGATCGCGGCGCCCGAGGTCGCGCCCGCGTGGTCGAGGCGTGCGGCGATGGCCGCGGGGGTCGCATCGCCGAACATCAGCTGCACCGGCAGGTCGATGCCCGTTTCCCGGACGTGCGCAACCACTTTCGTGGCCAGCAGCGAGTTGCCGCCGAGTTCGAAGAACCCGTCGTCCGCGCCGACCGACGCCACGCCGAGCACCGCGGCGAAGGCCGCGCACAGCGCCGCCTCCGTCGGGGTGGACGGTGCGCGGTAGCCCTTGGTGGCGGTGAAGACCGGCTCGGGCAGCTTCGCGCGATCCAGTTTGCCCACCGGGCTCAGCGGTACCTCGTCGAGCAGCATGATCGACTGCGGGACCATGTAATTCGGCACCTGCCCGGCAAGATGCTCGGTCAGCTCGGCCGGAGTGAGCGTTACGCCGTCACGCGGCTTCACATACGACACCAGTGCTGTCGCGCCCGCCGGGGTGCGGTGCCCGATGGTGGTGGAGAACGCCACCGCGCCGTGGCGCGCGAGCGCGGCGTCGATCTCGCCGAGCTCGATACGGAAGCCGCGGATCTTCACCTGGTGATCGGTGCGGCCGACGTACTCGATCTCCTGCGCCGAATCCGCCGCGGGCCCGTCGTTCCTCGATCCGGTCCACCACCGCACCAGGTCACCGGTCCGGTACATCCGCTCCCCTGGCTTCCCGAACGGATTCGCGACGAACCGCTGCGCGGTCAGGCCCGGCCGGTTCAGGTAACCGCGCGCCAGCGCGTCTCCCGAAAGGTGCAATTCACCGGTGACCCCGACGGGTGCGGGATGCAGGCGCGCGTCGAGGATGGTCGCGTTGACGCCGCGGATGGGCCCGCCGATGGTGATCGGCCCGCCCGGCTCCATCGGCTGCGAGATCACCGTGACGATGGTGGTCTCGGTGGGGCCGTACACGTTGTAGAGGTTGCGGCCGGGCGCCCACCTGGTCACCAGATCCGGCGGCAACGCCTCGCCTCCGACCAGCACGTGCTGGAACCCGGTGATCCCGGTGGGGTCGACCGTGCCGAGGGCCGAGGTGGTGATGAACGCGTGCGTGATTCGCTCCTGGATGAGCAGCCGCCGCAGATCGTCGCCGCCGACCACGCCCGGGGGCGTGATCACCAGGGTCGCCGCGCCGCCGAGAGCCAGCAGCAGATCGAGCATCGCGGCGTCGAAGCTCGGCGTGGCGAAGTGCAGCACGCGGCAGCCCGGCTCGACATCGAACCGCTGCGCGGTCTCGGCGGCGAAGTTCGACAACCCGCCGTGGGTGACCACGACGCCCTTCGGCGTGCCGGTCGAACCGGAGGTGTAGACCACGTACGCCGGGTTGTCGATCCGCAGCGGCGCGGGGCGTTCGGCGTCATCGATCGGCGCGTCCGGCGCATCGAGCACCAGCCCGCGGAACTGCGGGTCGTCCAGCACGATCCATTCCGTGCCCGCGGGCAGCTCACCGCGGTAGTCCGACAGCGTGATGCCCAGCGCCGCACCGGAATCCGACAGCATGTGCGCGATGCGCTGGTGTGGGTACAGCGGGTCGACCGGCACGAACGCCGCCCCGGTCTTGGCCACCGCGAGCACCGTGGCCACCGACTCGACCGACCGCGGAATACCCAGGGCCACCAGCGTTTCCGGGCCTACGCCGCGCCGGATGAGCACCCGCGCCAGCCGGTTGGTCCAGCGGTCCAGCGCACCGTAGGTCACCTCGGTGCCCTCGGAGACCAGAGCGACCGCCGCGCGGTCGACGTCGGCCGCCTGCTCGAACACCTCGGGCAAGGTGACCGGCCGGTCCGGCTTCGCACCGCGCACCGGAGCCAGTCCCGACCACTCGGCGGGATCGAGAAGTTCCAGATCGCCGACCGCGGTGGTCGGGCTGGCGGCGATGGCCGCGAGCAGCCGGGTCAGCCGCTTGCCGAGGCGCCGCGCGGTCGGTTCGTCGAACAGATCCTTCGCGTAGTTCACCGCGACGCTGATACCGGCCGGATCGCGGTGCGCGGTCTGCGCTTCGGTCAGCGTGAACTGGAGGTCGAACTTGGCGACTCCGGTGTCGGAGTCGGCCGCCTCGATCCGCAGCTGCGGCAGCTCGAGCCCGACCACCGGCTCGTTGCGGACCGACAGCATCACCTGGAACATCGGGTGGTGCGACTGGGACCTGGCCGGGTTGAGCACCTCCACGAGGCGCTCGAACGGCAGCTCCGCGTGGGCGAAGGCGTCCAGGTCGGTTTCGCGCACGGTGTGCAGCAGATCGGTGAACCGCGCGTTCGGGTCGATCCGCGTGCGCAACACCAGCGTGTTGACGAACATGCCGACCATCCGGTCCAACGCGGGATGACCGCGGCCCGCGATCGGCGAGCCGATCGTGATGTCGTCGGTGGCGGTCATCCGGTGCAGCAGGACCGCGAGCGCGGCGTGCAGCACCATGAAGAGGCTGACATTGTTGCTGCTCGCGATCGTCTGCAGTTCGCGGTGGGTGACCGCGTCCACCGTGCACTCGACGGTGTCGCCCCGGTAGGACGGCGCGGGTGGGCGCGGACGGTCGGCCGGGACGGTCAGCAACTCGGGGATGCCGTCCAGGGTGCGCCGCCAATAGTCGAGCTGCCTGCTCACCAGCGAGTCCGGGTCGTCCTCGGTGCCGAGCAGGTCCTGCTGCCACAGGGTGTAATCGGCGTATTGCACCTCGGGCTCGGGCCAGTCGGGCGCGATGCCCGCGCAGGCCGCGCGGTAGGCGACGGCGACGTCGGCGGCCATCGGTTCGAGCGACCAGCCGTCCATCGCGATGTGGTGCACGACCAGCACCAGAACGTGCTCCTCGGATACGCCGGCGACGCCGGTCGACACCGAGAGCAGCGCCGCGCGGATCGGGACGGTGGTGGCGAGGTCGAATCCCGGTGCGGCGAAACGGCGTACGGCGGCCTCGACCTGGTCGGGCGGCACCGTCGCGCGGTACAGCGAGATCGCCGCCTCGTCCGGATCGAGGACGGCCTGGACGGGTGCGCCGTCGATCTCCGGGAACACCGTGCGCAACGTTTCGTGCCTGGCCTGCACCGCGTGCAGCGCGGAGACGAGCGCGTCGACGTTCAGACGGCCGGTCATGCGCAAGACGAGCGGGATGTTGTACGCGCCTGCGGACCGATCCGCGGCGGAGGCGCCGCCGGCGTTGAATCGGTTGAGGAACCACAGCCGCCGCTGTGCGGCCGACAGCGGGATCCGCTCCGGACGACTCCGGCGCACCAGCGCGGGACGTCCCTCGTCGGAGTGGGCGCCCGCGTCCAGTAGTTCGGCGAGAGCGGCGACCGTCGGCGTGGCGAAGACGGTGCGCACGGCGAGCCGCACGTTCGTCGCGGCGGCCAGCCGGGCGACGAGCTGCGTTGCCAGCAGCGAATTTCCGCCGATGTCGAAGAAGCTGTCCTCGGCACCCACACCGGGCACGCCGACCAGCTCGCCCATGACCCCGGCGACCAGGCACTCGGCCTCGGTCCGTGGCTCGCGGCCCGCGGCATCGGTGACGTGCCGCGGTTCCGGCAGCGCCTTGGTGTCCAGCTTGCCGACCGGCGTCAGCGGGATGGTGTCCAGCACGGTGATGCTCGCGGGCACCATGTGCGCGGGCAAGCGCCGCGCGAGGGCGGCGCGCACCGCCCCGACGTCGACGCCGGCTTTCCGGTCGGCGGGCTGGATGTACGCGACGATCCGGTCGGCGTCCGCGATGCGGCGTACCTCGGTGTGCGCGAACCGGACCGCCGGATGGTCGAAGAGTGCGACGGTGATCTCGCCGAGTTCGATGCGGAACCCGCGCACCTTCACCTGGTGATCGCTGCGGCCCAGGTAGACCACCTCGCCGGCCGCGTTCCAGCGCACGACGTCACCGGTTCGGTACATCCTGGCGCCGGCGGGGCCGTACGGGTCGGCCACGAAACGCGCCGCGGTGAGCCCGAATCGGTCGAGGTATCCGCGTGCCACGCCCAGGCCGCCGAGGTACAGCTCGCCCGGCACGCCGACCGGCACCGGGCGCAACCGCTCGTCGAGCACCAACGCCCTGGCACCCCGCACCAGGGTGCCGATGGTGATCGGCTCGCCGATCACCATCGGGCTCGACGCAGTCACGACGATCGTGGTCTCGGTGGGCCCGTACACGTTGTAGAGGTTGCGGCCGGGCGCCCACCTGGTCACCAGCTCCGGCGGCAACGCCTCGCCGCCGATCATCAGCGAACGCAGATGCGGCAGCGACCAGTGCTCGTGATCGATGGTGGCCAGGGCCGCGGTGGTCATGAAGGTGTGGGTGACCCGCTCACGTTCCAGCAGTGCGGCCAGCTCGTCGCCGCCGTAGATGTCCGGCGGGCAGACCACCATGGCCGCACCGGAACCCACCGCCAGCAACAGGTCGAACACCGCCGCGTCGAAGCTCGGTGTGGAGAAGTGCAGCGTGCACGAGTGCTCATCGACGCCTATGCGGTCGCGGATTTCGTCGGCGAAGTTGGACAGACCGGCGTGGGTGACCGCGACTCCCTTGGGGACGCCGGTCGATCCGGAGGTGTAGATCACGTACGCGAGGTCGGACACGTGGGTGGCGCGCACCCGGTCCGAGTCGCCGATCGGCGCTGCGTCGTGTCCGCCCACTTCGTCGACGAATTCGGGGCCGTCCAGCAGCAGCCACTCGGTGTCCACCTCCGCGGGGGAACTCGCCCGCAGGCGCTCGGCGTGCTCCGCGGCCGTGATGCCGATCGAGCAGCCGGAGTCGCTGAGCATGTGCCGAAGGCGATCGGCCGGGTACTTCGGGTCGACCGGCACGAACGCGGCGCCGGACTTGGTCACGGCGAGCATGGCGACGACCGAGTCGATCGACCGGGTGAGGCCGAGCGCGACTCGGTCCTCCGTCCCGAGCCCGCGCGCGATCAGCGCGCGCGCCAAACGGTTCGAGCGCTGATCGACCTCGGCGTATGTCAGCGTCGTGGCACCCGAGCGCAGGGCCGGGTGGTCCGGATACCGGCGCGCGGTGGCGGTGAAGTAGTCGTCCAGCGTGCACGGCGGGGCAATCGGCCCGCCCTTCGCGGGGACGAGCGTGCGGCGCTCGTGTTCGGTGCGCGCGTCGATGTCGCGCACCAGCACGTGTGGTTCGGCTGCGACGGCGGCGAGCACTCGCAGGAACCGGTCGGCCAGCGTCTCGATCGTCGTCTCATCGAAAAGCTCAGCGGCGTAGACGAATTCGAAGCTGCCCGGATCGCCGAGGTGCGCTCCGGTGTCGAAACCGATGTTCGCGACCCGCAGCTCCAGATCGAATTTCGCCAGCGCGATATCCAAGGGCTCCGCGCGCAGAGCGAGGCCGGGCAGCTCCAGCGTCGGCACGGGGCCGTCCTGCACGCTCAGCGCCACCTGGAACAGCGGGGGCCGGCCCGACGAGCGGGCCTCGCGGCCGAGTTCCTCCACGATGCGCTCGAACGGGATGTCGGCGTGCGCCATCGCGGCCAGCTCGGTGTCGCGGTCGGCACGCAGCAAGTCGGCGAAGCCACGGTCCGGGTCCACGTCGGAGCGCAGCACCAGCGTGTTCACGAACATGCCGACCAACTCGTCGAGCTTGGTGTCGGTTCGGCCCGCCACCGGTGTGCCGATCACGATGTCGCGGCCGCCGGTGACGCAACGCAGCAGCACCGCGAAGGCCGAACGCAGCACCATGAACTTGCTCACGCCCTGGTCGCGGGCGATCTCGGAAAGCCTGTGCTGCACCGGCTCCGGCACGGTGAAACGCACGGTTCCGGCCCGCTGGGTCGGCTCCTTGGGGCGCGGCCGGTCGTAGGGCAGCGGCAGTTGGTCGGGAATGTCCGCCAGCGCGGTCCGCCAGTACTCCAACTGGGTGCTCGCCACACTGGCCGGGTCGTCTTCCGCGCCGAGGCACGCGCGCTGCCAGAGCCCGAAGTCGGCGTACTGCACCGGAAGCGGAGCCCAGGACGGCGAATTACCCTCGTGCCGTGCCGCATACGCGGTCGCGAGGTCCTTCGTCAGCGGACCGAGCGACCAACCGTCCGCGGCGATGTGGTGCAGCACGATGCCGAGCAGATAGCGCTCCGGCGAGGTGCGCAGCAGCGACAGACGCACCGGCGTCTGCCTGGTGAGGTCGAAACCGGTGTGCGCCAAGGCTTCCAGCGCGGCCTTGGCCCCGGAATCGTCGATGTCGGTCGCCACCACGTCCGGCACCGCACGCTCGACCGGCAGCACCACCTGCTGGGCGCCGTCGGCATCCTCCGGGAAGACGGTTCGCAGCACTTCGTGTCGCCGCACCAGATCGGCGACAGCGGCCTGCAAGGCAGGCACGTCCAGCTCACCGGCGATGCGGATCACGAAAGCGATGTTGTACGCGCTCGATTCGGGCGCATATCTGTTGAGGAACCACAACCGCTGCTGCGGCAGCGACAATGGGATACGTCCCGGACGCGGCGTCTGCACCGCCAGCGCCGGCCGCTGCGTCCGGGGCGCCGCGGCCAGCTGCACGGCGACCCCGGCGACGGTGGGCATCTCGAAGATCGACCGCACCGGCAGCTCCACGCCGAACTTCGCGTGGATCGCGGCGGCCAGCCTGGTGGCCAGCAGTGAATTGCCGCCGAGATCGAAGAAGCTGTCCTCGGCCCCGGTGACCGGGCGGCCGAGGATATCGCCGAACACGCCCGCGACCTGCAACTCCAGCTCGGAGCTCGGCGCACGAGAGGTGCCGGAGGCCGCGAACACCGGCTCCGGCAACGCCTTCCGGTCCAGTTTGCCCGCCGGCGTGACCGGAACCTCGTCCAGCACGGCGATCGACGCGGGCACCATGTAGCCGGGTAACCGCTGGCGCGCGGTCTCCAGAACGGCCTTCGGCTCGACCGGCCGGTCGGCCGTCACATAGGAGGCGAGCCGCACCTGGCCGTGCGCGTCGGTGTGCACCACGGTCAGCGCGAAGCGGACGCCGGGATGCATGCGCAGCACGTGGTCGACCTCGCGCAATTCGATGCGGAAACCCCGGATCTTGATCTGGTCGTCGGCGCGTCCGAGGAAGCGCAGCTGCCCCGACCGCTCCACGACCACCAGATCGCCGGTGCGGTACATGCGCTCGCCGCGCCTGCCGTGCGGGTTGGCCACGAACCGTTGCGCGGTCAGACCGAAGCGGCCGAGGTAACCGCGGGCCACACCGGGGCCGGACACGTACAGTTCGCCCGGCGTGCCCGGCGGCACCGGATGCAAGCGGTTGTCCAGCACGAACAGCCGCATGCCGCGCACCGGCATGCCGAGCGGCACCGGGCGGCCCGGGACCATCGGCCCGGACGCGGTCGCGGCGACGGTGGCCTCCGACGGGCCGTACATGTTGTGCATGCGATGCCCGGCGGTCCAGGTCTCGACCAGTTCCTCGGAGCAGGCGTCACCGCCGACGATGACCGCCTGGAGGTCGTCGAGTCCCTCGTTCGGCACGGTGGCCAGCGCGGCAGGCGTCACGAACGCGTGCGTCACCCGTTCCTCGCGCAGTAGCGTGGCCAGTTCGGCACCGCCGTACATGCCAGCGGGGGCGATCACCATGGTGGCGCCCGCCGCGAAGCCGAGCAGCATCTCCAGTACCGACGCGTCGAAGCTGGGCGAGGAGAAATGCAGCGTGCGCGCTGAATCCGAGAGGCCGAACAGATAGGTCTGCTCGGCGGCGAGGGAGGCGATGCCCGCGTGCGTGACGACGACCGCCTTGGGCGTGCCGGTGGAACCGGAGGTGTAGATGAGGTAGGCGGGTTGGCTCACCCGCATCGGCTGGTGCCGATCGGCGTCGGTGATCGGATACGCCGGATAGCCGGCGAGTTCGGCCGCCAACTCGTCGGAGCCGAGCACCAGCCAGTCGACCTGGGACTTACGGTGCCTGCCCTGCGGCTCCGGCCAGGCGGGCATGGCGGTCAGGCTCGCGGAGTCGGTCAGGCCGACCATGGCACCGGAGTCACCGATCATGTGCGCGATCCGCTCACCGGGGTAGCTCGGGTCGATCGGCACATAGGCGGCACCGGTCTTGGCGACGGCCCACACCGCGGTGATCGCGTCCAGGCCGCGTGGCAGTGCGATCGCGACGACCGTCTCGGGACCGGCGCCGTGTTCGATGAGGGCGCGAGCCAGGGTGTTCGACCGCTCGTCGAGTTCCCGGTAGGTGGTGTCGGCGCCCAGGTAGCGCACCGCCACCGCGTCCGGCAGCCGCATGGCGGTGCCGGTGAGCAAGGTGGCCAGGGTGATCGGCGCCTCGGCCGGTGCGCCGCCGAGGGGCACCAGGTTCTCGGTTTCCCTGCGGTCCAGGATGGGCAGGTCACCCACCGCGAGCTCGGGCGCGGCCACACCCCCGCTCAGCACCGCGACGAACCGGCGGGCGAACGACCGCACCGTGCTCTGGTCGAAAAGATCAGTGGCATAACCGAATTCGGCCGAAAGTGGCCCATCGCCGGTATCGTCGTGCACGACCAGTTGCAAGTCGAACTTCGCGACGTCCGTGGCGATCGGCAGCACCCTGGCTCGCACACCGGGCAGGTCGATGCGCAGATCCGGCGCGTGATCGTAGGACAGCATCACCTGGAACAGCGGGTGGCGGGATGGCGAGCGCTCGGGGTTGACCACCTCGACCAGCCGCTCGAACGGCACGTCGGCGTTGGCGAAGGCGTTGAGGTCGGCCTCGCGAACCACGTCCAGCATCCGGTCGAAGCCCGCGGCCGGATCGACCTCGGTGCGCAGCACGAGCGTGTTGACGAACATGCCGACCAGATCGTCCAGTGCCGGGTCCGAACGGCCCGCGATGGGCGTACCGATCGCGATGTCCCCGCTCGCGCACAGCCGCGACAGCAACGTGGCCAGGGCCGCGTGCAGCACCATGAACATGCTCACGCCCCGGCTGGCCGCCAATTCCACCGCGGCGCGGCGGATCTCGGCCGGGATGGTGAACTCGACCCGGCCGCCCACCGTGGACCTGCGCAGCGGGCGCGGCCGGTCCAGCGGTAGGTCGAGTTGGTCGGGCAGCCCGGCCAGCGCCGAGCGCCAATGCGTCAGCTGACGACTGAGCGCGCTGGCCGGATCCGACTCCTCGCCGAGCAGTTCACGCTGCCAGAGCGCGAAGTCGGCGTACTGCACCGGCAGATTCGTCCACTGCGGCGCGGCGCCCTTGGCGCGCGCGGACACCGCGGTCATCAGGTCACGGGCCAGTGGCGCGATGGACCAGCCGTCGCCGCAGATGTGGTGCAGCACGATGAGGAACACGTGCTGCTGCGGTCCGGTGCGGTACAGCGCGACCCGGATCGGTGCCTGACTGCGCAGGTCGAATCCGTATCCGGCGTATTCGGTGGCCAGCGCCGCCACGTCGGCGCCCGCGGCCTCGATCGGGTCGAGCATCAGCGGAATCGCGTCGGCCGGGTGGATCAGCTGGTAGGGCCCCTCCGGTGAGTCCGGGAAGGTGGTGCGCAGGCTCTCGTGCCGTTCGATGACATCGACCAGACCGGCGCGCAGCGCCGCCACGTCCAGCGGACCGTCGAGCTCGACGGCCAGCGGCATGTTATAGGCGGCGGCG
Source organism: Nocardia sp. Marseille-Q1738 (assembly GCF_965283145.1). Taxonomy (NCBI): domain Bacteria; kingdom Bacillati; phylum Actinomycetota; class Actinomycetes; order Mycobacteriales; family Nocardiaceae; genus Nocardia; species Nocardia sp. Marseille-Q1738. The sequence goes on from NZ_CBDIMS010000003.1 coordinate 39,539, forward strand.
TGCTCGGAGAACCGGTTGAGGATCCACAAGCGCTGCTGTGCCTGGGACAGCGGGATCCGGTCCGGCCGCTCGGCGGGCGTCAACCGCGGCGACGACGCGTCGGAGGTCTGCATGGCGAAACGCTGGGTGAGCGCCGCGATGGTCGAGGCCTCGAACAGATCGCGAATGGTCAGCGCGGTGCCGAGTGCGGCGTTGATCCTGGCCACCGCACGCGCGGCGATGAGCGAGTTGCCGCCCATCTCGAAAAAGCTGTCCTCGACGCCGATCTCGGTGTCCAAGACCTCCGTGAAGATGCCGGCGAGCACCCGCTCCACCTCGGTGCGCGGCTCGGCCACCGGCCGGATGGTGCGGGTGCCGACCGCGGGTGCGGGCAACGCTTTGCGATCGATCTTGCCGTTGGCGTTCAGCGGCAGCTCGTCGAGCTGCATCAGCGCGGAGGGCACCATGTACCCGGGCAGCGTGCGCCGCAGGGCGGTCAGCAGCGCGGCGGTGTCCAGGCGTACATCGCCGTCCGCGTGCTTGGCCGCGACGACGTAGGCGATCAGCTCGTCGCCGGTGCGCCCGGCATGCGCCACGCAGACCGCTCGGGCGACGGCCGGGTCGTCCAGCAGCGCGGCCTCGATCTCCCCGAGTTCGATGCGCAAGCCGCGGATCTTGACCTGGAAATCGCTGCGGCCCAGGTATTCCAGCACGCCCGGTTGGCCGCCGGAGCGGCCGACCTGCCAGCGCGCCAGGTCACCGGTGCGATACATCCGCGCGCCGGGCGTGAACGGGTTGGCCACGAACCGGTCGGCGGTCAGGCGGGGCTGTCGAAGGTAACCGCGGGCCAATTGAACACCGGCGAGATACAGTTCGCCGACCGCGCCGGGCGGGACCGGTTGCAGCCGCGAATCCAGCACGTAGGTCTGGGTGTTCCACACCGGCGAGCCGATCGGCACGCCGCTCGCGTCCGGTGCGCAAGGCCAGTAGGTGACGTCAACGGCGGCTTCGGTGGGGCCGTACAGGTTGTGCAGCTCGCAGGTCGGTAATGCCGCGTAGAACTCGCGGACGGCGGCGGCGGGTAAGGCCTCGCCGCTGCAGAACACCCTGCGCAGGCCGGTGCAGCCGCTCAGGTCGGCCTCGGTGACGAACACCGAAAGCATCGACGGTACGAAATGTGCTGTGGTGATGCCTTTTTCCGCGATGACGCGGGCGAGGTAGGCCGGGTCGCGGTGGCCGTCGGGTGCGGCGACGACCAGGCGCGCGCCGATCTGCAAGGGCCAGAAGAACTCCCACACCGAGACATCGAAGGTCGCGGGTGTCTTCTGCAGCACCGCGTCGGTGCGGTCGAGCGGGTATTCGTGCTGCATCCAGCGCAGGCGGTTGACGATCGCGGCGTGCGTGACGCCGACGCCCTTGGGCTTTCCGGTCGAGCCGGAGGTGAAGATCACGTACGCGAGGTGATCGGGGCGCAGTTCGCCGCGGCGGTCGGCGTCGGTGATCGGCGCGTCGTCGAAACCGGATACCCGGACGGTGTCGATGTCCAGCCTCGGCGCGACCTGCGGCAGGTCCAGCTCGTCGCGGGCCGCGGTGAGCACGCACAGCGGTTCGGCGTGACGCAGGATCTGCCCGATCCGCTCGGCCGGATGCTCCGGGTCCAGCGGCAGGTACGCCGCGCCCGCCTGGACGATCGCGTACATGCCGATGACCAGGTCGACGCTGCGACGCAGGCACAACGCGACCGTGGTATCCGGACCGGCGCCCCGGGCGATGAGCAGCCGGGCCAGGCGGTTGGCGCGCGCGTCCAGTTCGGCGTAGGTCAGCGCCTCGTCGCCGAATTCGAGCGCGATCGCGTCCGGGTCGGTCGCGGCGCGCTCGGCGAACAGGCTCGCGAGGGTGCCGTCCTGCCGGGGCGTCTCGGTGGCGTTCCACGCACGCAGGACCTGTTCCCGCTCGATGTCGGTGATCGCGACGAGCGATTCGGCGGGTGTCTGCGGATCGGCCTCCAGGAACCGGCCGAAGAAGTCCAGGTAGCGCGCGTGATGCACGCTGACCTCGGCGTCACTGTAGAGCCGGGGATTGGCTTCGAAGTCGATACGGAGGCGGTCGCCGGCTCCGTTGTAGACGTTGACCGACAGATCCTCGACCGGACCGGTGGCCAGCACGTGGATCGACCCGACCAGGTTGCCGAACCGCAGCTCGTTGTGGAACAGCATGAGGTTGACCATCGGTCCGAAGAACCCGCGCGCGTCGCGGGAGTAGCCGCTGTCGCGCCGGATGTCCTCGTGACGGTAGCGCTGATGGCGCAGGGCGCCGGTGATCTGCAGTTCGGCCGCTTTCACCAGGTCGGCGACCGTGGTGGAGTCGTCCATCCGCAACCGGATCGGCACGACGTTGGACACCACGCCCGCCGAGCGGCGCAACGACACCGTGGTGCGCGCCGAGACCGGCAGGCTCAAGACCACGTCGCGGTTGCCGGTCACCGACCGCACATAGGCCGCCAGCGCCGCGACGAACATCGCGGCGTCGGTGGTGTCGGACGTGGTGGTCGCCGCTTGCAGCGCGGCGTGGCGCTCGTCGTCGAGGACGGCGGTCGCGAGTCTGCGGCCCGCGTCGTGCGTGGCGGCGGTGAGCCGAGCGCCACCGAGGGTCACCGGCTCGCCGACCCCGGACAGCTGCTCGAGCCAGTACTCGCGATCGTTGTGGAATCGGCTGGAACTGTGGTAGCGCGCCTCGTCGGCGTAGATCTCGGCCAGGGGGTTCGCACGCGAGGCAATCGGCTCGGTCTGGTTCTCCAACGCCGTGTAGATCTCCGCCGTCCGGGTGAGCGCGTTCATCGCGCCGTAGCCGTCGATGGCGATGTGGTGGGCGCACGAATACCAGATGTAGTCGGACTCCCCGATCCGCAGCACCGCGTTGGAGGTCAGCGGGTCGCGCTCCAGATCGATCGGCGAGTTCGTGTGCTCGTGCATCCAGCGCAGCGCCGCCGCGTGCGGATCGGCCTCCGAGCGCAGGTCGATGCGGGCCCAGCCGGGCCGGTGTACCGGATCGACGAGCTGGTACGGACTGCCGTCGATCTCCACCAAGCGGACCTGGCCGACCTGGGTCTCGGCGCCGAACCGCTCGATCGCGTACAGCAGCCGCCCCTCGTCCAGATCACCGTGGATCTCGACGTACTGCGAAATTGTCAGCGGTACGTCGGGACGGATGCGCTGCGCGTACCAGAGTGCCGTCTGTGCGGGTGACAGAGCAAACGGTTGTGCCGAAAATTCGCCGGATGAACATTGGTCGACGCGATCCGTGGCCAATGAACTCATCAATCACTCCGTTCTGCCGCTGTTGACGCAACTCCCCGAGCACCATCACAGCAAGCGCACGCGCGCAAGCCGGGACGTGATCCACGCCCTATGATTCGGAGCATCACATCAGCCGGATTGCCAGCGTTTTGGATTTGTTTCACATCCAACGCCCTTGGCAGAAGGCCATTTTGGTTGGTTACATTTCCGCAAACATTGCGACTCGATGAGGTCGAGCCAAAAGGAAACAGCACCGCACCAGACCGTCCAATGCTACTCCGACGCTCAGTGGAGTTATCGAGCTAACGCCGCGCAACGCAACACCGTCCCATTACTTTCGGGACAAGTTGGGGGCAAGAACATACCGAGTGTTCGGTTATTTCCGGTTCGGTTGGACTACCGTTCGTGTGGTCACGCCAGAGTGGTCGGTGGAGTTGTCATCGCGCGTGGATCGCCGCCGGATGATCGCGGCCAGTACGGCGGCAGCGGTCAGAATAGCGAAAACTCGCTCCGGTGCCGGGCCAATTCGCGTAGCAAGCGTGTTGTCGTCGCGGAGCGGAAGCTCCGCGACCAAGGCGGCGGGCACGAACAGCGCCGTTTCCTGCCGCACGCTGCCATCGGCGGCGATAATCGCGCTGACACCCGAGGTGGCCGCGACGACCAGCGCCCTGCCGTGCTCGACGGCACGGATACGCGACATGGCCAGCTGCTGATACGTCATCTCGCTGTCACCGAAGGTAGCGTTGTTGGTGGGCACGGTGAGCAACTCGGCGCCCGCGCGCATCGCGTCTTCGAACGACCTGTCGAAGGCCACCTCATAGCAGGTGGCGACGCCGATGTCGATACCCGCGGCCTGTACCACGCCGTCGCCGTGGCCGGGGACGAAATAGCCTGCCCGGTCGGCGTATTCGGAGAACAGCCGGAAGAAGCCGCGCATCGGCAGGTACTCGCCGAAGGGCTGGATGATCTTCTTGTCGTGCCGCTCCCCCGGGCCCGCCGCGCCGTTCCACACCATCACCGAGTTGGTGGTCGTCCGATCCGAATTGACCAGCACCGCGCCGACCAGGATCGGTGCGCCGATCCGCTCGGAGGCCGCGGTGATCAAGGCGGCGGCGTCGCCGTTGCGCAGCGGATCGATGTCCGAGGAGTTCTCCGGCCAGATCACCACGTCCGGTCGCGGTGCGCGGCCCGCCGCGACGTCCGCGGCCAATTCCTCGGTGCGCCGCACATGGTTGTCCAGGACGGCGCGCCGTTGTTCGTTGAAATCCAGTCCGAGCCGTGGCACGCTTCCTTGGATCGCGGCGACCGTGACCGTTCGGTCACCCGAGTCCGGGCCGGGCAAGGCGGAGCGGAGCAGCAGTCCGGCGACAGGCATGGCAGCCACAGTGAGCACCGCCGCGGCATACCCGAGCCGGGTCGCCCTGGCACCGATCGCGGACGTTCCTGGCTCGACATCGGAGGCCGATACGTCGCCCCTCCCTGGTGCACGACGCGACCACAGCAGGGACACCAGCGCCGCGGCGCCGGTTCCGGTGAGGGCCACCGCGAACCCGACCAGCGGTGCGCCACCGACCGCCGCCAGCGACAGGAACCAGCCGTCGGCTTGGCCGAATGCCAAACGGCCCCAGGGAAACCCGCCGAAAGGGAAGCTGGAGCGACCCCACTCGGCGGTCGTCCAGGCCAGCGCCACCCACAGGGGCCAGCCGGGCAGCGTGCCGACGAGCCGGGCGAGCAGACCGAAGACGCCCACGTGGACCGCGCAGGCGGTGGACAGCGCAAGCCACGGCACCGGCCCGACGTAGATGCCGGTCCACGGCAGCAACGGAACGAAGAACGCAAGACCGGCCAGGAATCCGTAAGCGAACCCCGCGCGCAGGCGCCCAGCGCTTCGGACGACCAGCGTGAGCACAGCGATGCCGACCGGCGCGAGGAACCACCACGGCCGGGGCGGAAAGCTGCCGAACAGCAGCAGTCCGGCGAGGATCGCCGCGCCTGAGCGCGCCGGCACCGGACGCCTGCGCACCGCGGCCGACAGCGACCGCATCCATTCCGCTACCCGCTCGCGCACCATCACCCGGCTACCGTCCGCCATTCGGCCGCTATCCGCCACTCGGCGCACGTACGCCGCATAGGAGAGCGCTCGACCGACGCCCGCCACACACCGAACGACCCCCAGTGCGCAGCGCCTGCCGTTTCACGGCCGACATCCACTGCGTCGCCGCTGGCTGCCGCCCGCCTCTCGGCAGGTTGGACCGGCGTCCGACGCTCGGAGGATCCTTGCCACTGAGCTGTGGTACGACCGCCTGGGTGGGCGCGATCGCGACCACCTGCGATTTCCCACTGCCTCTCGAAATCGGGACGCGGATGCGAGGCCCCGAGCCGCTGCGCCGAGGCGGTTCGAGCACTGCGCGCAAGCCAACGTAAGCCAGCGGTCGAACGATGCCGGGGTCCGCGCGCATCTCGCCCGTCATCGCGCACCGCAATGCCCAGCCGGCGACCGGCGAGTTCCGACGTCGGCTCGCCGCCGACCGGATCATGCCGCATAGATCGTCGCTCCCCGGTGCACGGTGCGCAGGCACGTCGGCAGCGGTGAATCATGTTCCAGCGCAGGCAATCCAGGGACGCGCGACCGCGGGTCGGTGGACCAGCGCTGGACCGAGTCGGCGGCAGCGGCGACGACGAGTTCGTCGGCATCCCAGATCGCGTAGGACGCGGGAGCACCCGGTACCAGCGTGCCCGCCACACCGTCGCGTACCCCGCCGGCGCGCCAGGCGCCGCGCGTCGCCGCGGCGAAGGCCGCGCGCGGCGACAGCCCGTACCCCGGGGTGCGATGGTTGGCCGCGGCCCGCACCGCCGCCCACGGATCGAGGGCGGTGACCGGGGCGTCCGAGCCGATCGCGAGGGCGACACCGGCGGCGGCCATGGCGGCGAACGGGTTCAGGGTCGCGGCGCGGTCGGCGCCGAGCCGCGCCGCGTACATGCCGTCCGGCCCACCCCAGGCGGCGTCGAATCCCGGCTGCACACTGGCGATTACGCCCCAGCGCGCGAGTTTCGCGATGTGCTCGGCATCGACCAGTTCGGCATGCTCGACGCGGTGCCCGAGCGCGGCGACGGCGGGCCCGCCGAGTTCCTCGACGACCCGGTCGATACCGGCGACGAGCGCGTCCATCGCGGCGTCGCCGATCGCGTGGAATCCGGCCTGGATACCCGCCACCGTGCAGGCACGGACGTGCTCGGTGATCGCCTCCGCATCGAGATAGCTTCGGCCGCAACCCGGCTCGTCGGCGTAGGGCGCGCGCAGCCAGGCGGTGCGCGACCCGAAAGAGCCGTCTACGAACAGGTCGCCGCCCAACGCGTGCACGCCGAGTTCCCCGACCAGAGCGCGTGCCTGTTCGGCGCTGCGCACCGCCTCCCCCCAATACGCCCGGACCTGCACGCCGTGGTCGAATTGAAGCAGTTCGCGAAGGTCGTCGCGCCCAGCGATCTCCGGGCCCGCGCATTCGTGCACCGCGACTATCCCGCGCGCGGCGGCGTGATCCAGTGCCGCGGCGCGGGCCCGATCCCGTTGCGCCCGGGACAGACTCGCGAGCGCGGCGGTGCGCACCAGATGGTGGGCCGCGGCCCGCACCGGCTCGCCGCGGGTGAACCCGTCGGTCGAGGTCAGCTCGGGCAGCGTCTCCAGCAGCGCCGAGGACGCCACGGCCGAGTGCGCGTCCACGCGGGAGAGGTAGACGTGGCGACCGGCACCCGCCGCCGCATCGATCTCCTCGACGCTGGGCGGACGGCCCTCCGGCCAGGTGGTCTCGTCCCAGCCGTCACCCAGGACCGCGCCGTCGGGGTGTGTCTCGGCGAACGTGCGCAGCAGCCGCAAGCAGTGTCCGAGCGACTCCGCGCCCGACAGGTCGAGACCGGTCAGCTTCAGCCCGAGTGCCGTGACGTGCACATGCGGATCGACGAACGCGGGCGCGACGAAGGCGCCGTCGAGGTCGACGATCTCGGCCTCCGGGTGCAGCGCGCGTCCTGGCTGCTCAGCACCGAGCCAGACCACGGTCCCGTCGGTCACCGCCATGGCCGTGGCGTCGGGTGAACTGGCGCTGTAGAAACGACCGCCGATCAGCAACTGGGTACTCACGGGGCACCAGTCTGCCGTATGCCCGAACCGGCGGTTTCGGTCAGCCGTTCAGTACAGGGCGGCGCGCCAGATCCTCCTGCTGCGCCAGCACCGTCATCACCTCCGCGTACTCCGGCGGCGCGCCGCCGGTTCCGCCCGCCGCCGTGGACCGGCAGCCCGCCTCCACGGCGATCAGCTCCAGCCGCAGTGCCGCGGCCGTGAATCCGGAAATCGACTGTCCCGCAGCGGCCGCCGCACGTCGCACCGCAGCGGCCAGCTCCTCGCTCACCGTCACGGTGAGTTGCTCGGTGGCCATCGCGCCACGATAGCCCGTCGACGCGCCACACGGAACCGGGCGGCGGCGATTTCATGCTCAGGACGGGCTGATCGCGCGGCGAGCGTCGCCCTGTCCGTCGTCGTACCACTGCCGCACCACGACACCGTCGATCACCTCGTCGCCGTCGATGACGACACCGCGATAGGGCGCCGCGGCGGCGATGCTGCCGAACCGTCGCGCCGCGAACGCCGTGACCAGCGGACGCACCAGAAACCGCGTCGGGGGCAGCAGCAGGAGCAGACCGAGCAGCGAGGTGACCAGGCCGGGCACGAACATCAGCACACCACCCGCCGCGACCAGCGCGCCGTCGGCCACGGCGGTGCCAGGCGCGATCTCTCCGCGACCGGCCCGCCGGAACTGCTCGAAAACCCGGCGGCCCTGCGAACCGACCAGCAGCATGCCCGCGGCCGATCCGGCGATCAGCACCAGAATCGTCGGCAGGACGCCGATCAGCTGACCGACCGCGACCAGCGCGGCGATTTCGACGACGACGTACAGCACGAACAACAACGCGGCCATGGCGATCCCTTCGGACGATCTACCCGGTCAACGTCCGGCATGCGCGTTTTTCTCCCGTGCCGCCTGATAAGACACTGAGATCGGCCTGGTCAGCCGCCCGGGCGAACCAGGCCTGTCTCGTAGGCCAGGACGACCGCCTGAACCCGGTCGCGCAGACCGAGTTTGGTGAGCACCCTGCCGACGTGCGTCTTGACCGTGGCCTCGGAGAGGTACAGCTGCTCGGCGATCTCGGCGTTGGAGCGGCCCGCCGCGATCTGCTCGAGCACTTCGCGTTCGCGGGCGGTGAGCACGTCGAGCACGCCCGGGTCGCGGGTGCGGGCCGGATTCTCCGCGATGAGACGGTCCAACAGGCGCTTGGTCACCTTCGGCGAGACCACCGCGTCACCCGCCGCGACGCTGCGGATGGCCGAGATGAGGTCTTCCGGCGGGGTGTCCTTCAGAAGGAATCCGCTCGCTCCCGCGCGGAGCGCGCCGAGCGCGTGCTCGTCGAGGTCGAAGGTCGTCATGACGAGCACCCGGCTGCCGTGCCCGGCCTCCACGATGCGGGTGGTGGCGGCGACGCCGTCGACGACCGGCATCCGCACATCCATCAGCACGACGTCGGGTCGCAGCTCCGCCGCCCTGGCGATCGCGGCGGCGCCGTTGGCCGCCTCGCCGATCACTTCGATGTCGGGGTGCGCGCCGAGCACCATCTTCAATCCCATACGCATGAGTTCCTGGTCATCGACTACGAGAACGGTGATCGGCACGCCCCCAATGTAACGTGGGCGCATCCGCGTCTCGGGCGTCCTGCGGCGCGACGATCCCGGCGGCCGCTCCCCGACTTCGGATCCGTGACCGAATCCCTTTGCGGCGCAGCGATTCACGTGCGGCGACCGGCACGGAGCTCGGCTCAGTCCGCAGGGCCGGGCCGCAGCGGGATGCTCGCGTGTACCCGCCAGGCTCCGTCGGCGTCGGCGCCGGCGTCCAGGCTGCCGCCCAGCACGGCGACCCGCTCGCGCATCCCGACCAACCCGAGCCCGCTGCCCTCGATGCGGCTGGCCGGTTCGTGCAGCGGCACGCCGCCGCTGTCGGTGACATCGATCAACACGTCGGAGTCGGTGCGGCGCACCCGCACCCACGCTTTCGGGTGCGGGCCCGCGTGCCGCAGCGTGTTGGTCAGCGATTCCTGCACGATGCGATGCACGCCGAGACTGACCTCGGGCGCGATGTCGTCCAGTTCGCCGGTCAGCTCGAGCTCCACGGCGAGGCCGGTGCCGCGCATCATCTCCACGACCTTGGCCAGGCCTGCGGTGCCGTGCTGGGGCAGCTGGTCGGGCGCGTGCTCGGTACGCAGCAGGGCCACGGTTCTGCGCAGTTCGCGCAGCGCTTCGCGGCCGGTGCTCGCGATGGTGGTGAGCGCCTGCTCCGCCGCGTCCGGGTCGCGGCGCAGCGCGTATTTCGCGCCGTCGGCCTGCACGATGATCACGCTCACCGCGTGCGCCACCACGTCGTGCAGTTCCCGGGCGATGCGGGTGCGTTCGGCCGAGACGGCGTCGTGCGCGCGGCGCTCTTTGCTGTCGTCGGCGACCGCCAGACGCGCCGCGACCTCGGCGTCGTAGGCGTGCCGCGCGCCGATGAACTCCGCGAGCGTCCAGCTCAGCGCGTAGAACATGGCCGTGAAGACGATGTCGGGCCCGGCCGGCCGGTCGATCGCCACGATCGAGAGCACGACGTCCACGCCGAGGCCGAGGCCGAACCACAGTCCCTCGCGCCGCCCGACGTAGGCGACCAGCGTGTAGAGGATGATGCCCTGGGACAGCAGCGCGATGTGGTCGGCGTCCTCCTCGGTCAGGAAGCCCACCAGCGACGCGGTCATCGACAGCGCCAGCGTGGCGACCGCCATCGCCCGCGGGTACACCCGGCGCAGCACCACCGGAAGCGGAAGCAGCACGCCAACGGCCAGATACGCGAGCTTGTTGTGCGCGTTGCCCACGCTGACGATCTCGAGCAGCAGAAGCGTCGCCGCCAGCGCCGAGTCGGCGACGATGGGCTGACCCCGAAGCCACAGACTGAACCGACGCACGGGTTCAGCCTAGGTGTGCCCCGCCCGCACCCATCGCGGCGCGGCGGACGACGGGTGCACAGGGTGCCCGTGGGCCCGGCGAGAAACATCGCGCTCGACAACGTCGCGGGACCACTGACTGCGCGACCGGCCGGGAACGCGGCCGGAAGAGTTGCCGCACCCTCGACCCCTGCGACACCGCTGTGCACCGCGCGGCCCGAACCGGCCACGCTGCGGGCCGCACGCCACCGCCGGATCGGCAATCGAGTCCGCGGTCTGGTTGTCTGACCGGGTGGAGATCGGTGACTGGGCGGTTCTGGTGACAGCGGCGACGGCCGCGGGATGGGTGGACGCGGTGGTGGGCGGCGGTGGGCTGATCATTCTGCCCACGCTGTTCGTGGTGGCGCCGGGCATCGCGCCGCAGACCGCGCTCGGCACCAACAAGCTCGCCGCACTGGCCGGGACGAGCGCCGCGGTGGCGACCTTCGCGCGCAAGGTGCCGATGCGCTGGCGGGTGCTGGTGCCCGCCGCGGTGATCGCCGCGGTGGCGGCCGCGGCCGGCGCCGCCGCGGTCTCCCTGATCGACCGCGAGCTGTTCATCCCGATCGTGATGGTGGTGCTGGTCGGTGTCGCGGTGTTCGTCACGATGCGTCCGTCGATCGGCGTCACGCTGGCCACTCACCCGCCCACGCGGCGCAAGGTCGTGCTCACCGTGGCGCTGGCCGCGGGATTGATCGGGTTCTACGACGGTCTGCTCGGACCCGGCACCGGAACATTCCTGATCATCACTTTCGCCACCCTGCTCGGCACCGAGTTCGTGCGGGCGGCGGCCATGGCCAAAGTGCTCAACTGCGGCTCCAACCTCGGCGCGCTGATCTTCTTCGCGGCGACCGGCCACATCCTCTGGGCGCTCGGTGCCGCGATGGCCGCGGGGAACGTGCTCGGCGCGGTGCTCGGCTCGCGGATGGCGGTGCGGAAGGGCGCCGAGTTCGTGCGCGTCGTGCTGCTGGTGGTGGTGATCGCGATGGTGATCCGGTTGGGCTGGCAGCAGTTCGGCTGATCAGCCCACCGGTTCGACGTGATGGGTGGCCAGCCAGGGTTCCAGGACGCGTGAGGTCGTCTCGTGAATTCTGCGGTGCAGGCGCTCGCCGTCCTCGATACCGGCGACCGGATGCTGGAACAACACGGTCAACGCACCCGACACCGCGCCGACGACCGCGCCGACCAGCGCGGCGGCGCCCACCTCGTCGAGTTCGGCGGGGAAGGCGCCGTGCAGCTGCCTGGCGATCTCGCGCTGCGCGACGAGCTGGGCGTGTGCGGCGCGGCCGCTCACAGCTGGCACAGTCCGCGACACCGTGGCACGCAGCGCCGCGATCCTGGCGGAAAGGTCGTCGATGAGGTGTTCGCCGGGGTTGTCGCCCGCGGCACGCAACGAGCGCAGCAAGACCTCCACCGGACGTTCTCCGGGGCGCCTGCTGGCGATCGCGGCCACCGCGGCGCGCACCCGCTCGTCGGATTCCGGGAAGAGCAGCTCTTCTTTGCTGGCGAAGTAGTTGAAGAACGTGCGCGTGCCGACGTCCGCCGCGGCGGCGATGTCGGCCACCGTCGTATCCTCGTAGCCTCTGGTCTCGAACAGCTCGGCGGCGGCTTCGAGAATGGCTCGGCGGGTACGTTCGCGCTTGCGGTCACGGAGAGCGGATGGCGGCACGCGGGCACAGTACGGCATCCGGCGGGCAACACGCGGTAAGCGTGGGTGTCGCGCGCGCCGTTCGCTCTGCGCCACCGCGCATTCCATGCAATTCGGCACTCGATGCAGGTCCGCACAGGGTGTACTCGGCAATCGATCCGGCATACGCGGCGGCACCGACCAGGCGGCTGCCTCGTGGGTCCCGGCGACTTTCCGCGTGTGAGGCGGAAGCTCTCCGCCGCCCACGCGGAGGTAATTTCGCTCGCCCCGGCGGCGGCTACAGGCGGACCTCGTCGGGCTGCACCATTCGTGCGGCTGTCTCGCTTTCGCTCGGCCCGGGGCGGGTCATGTCATGCTGCGCCCTTGATGCAGCGACGTTCGCTCGGTCCCGTGCGGGCGTAGAAAACTGTGTCCAGCTGCGCCTCCTTCTATGCAGCCGCCTCGGCCTTCGCCGGTCCCGCGCGTGCGACGCCGTCCGGTTGGCCCATTATGTTGGTCGGGTGAGCATCGCGACTTCCAAAGACGTGGACGCCGAGTTCCTCGGTCTGCCACTGGCCGCGCTCGCCGACGCCGCGCTCACCGCGGCGACGGCGGCCGGCGCCGAGCACGCCGACCTGCGGGTGCACCGGTTGGTCACCCAGTCGATCCGATTGCGCGACGGACGTGTGGAGGCCGTCACCGACAGCACCGAGCTCGGCTTCGCCGTGCGCGTGATCGTGGACGGCACTTGGGGTTTCGCGTCGCACGCCGCGCTCACGCCCGGCGTCGCCGCCGAGGTGGCCCGCACCGCGGTCACCGTCGCCACCACGCTGCGTGCGCTCAATCGGGAGCGCGTCGAACTCGCCGCCGAGCCACGCTACGCCGGCGTGCGCTGGGTCTCGGACTACGACATCGACCCGTTCACCGTGCCGACCGGCGAGAAGGTCGCGCTGCTGCAGGACTATTCGGAGCGGCTGTCGCACGCCGACGGCGTCGATCACGTCACCGCGGGCCTGCTCCAGGTCAAGGAGCAGACTTTCTACGCCGACACCGCCGGGTCGTCGATCACCCAGCAGCGGGTCCGCCTGCATCCGAGTCTGGAAGCCATCACGGTGGACTCCGCGGCGGGGGTGTTCGAGACGATGCGCACGCTGGCCGCACCGGCGGGCCGCGGGTGGGAGTACGTCACCGGCGCCGACGGGATCTGGGACTGGGACGGCGAACTCGCGCGGATCCCGGAGTGGCTCGCCGAGAAGGTGAAGGCCCCCAGCGTGCAGGCCGGGCCGACCGACCTCGTCATCGATCCGACCAACCTGTGGCTGACCATCCACGAATCCATCGGTCACGCCACCGAGTACGACCGCGCCATCGGCTACGAATCCGCCTACGCGGGCACCTCGTTCGCCACGCCGGACAAATTGGGCACGCTGCGCTACGGAACCCCGATCATGCACGTGACCGGCGACCGCACCGAAGCGCACGGCTTGGCCAGTGTCGGCTACGACGACGAAGGTGTCGCCGGGCAGCGGTGGGATCTGGTGCGCGACGGCATCCTGGTCGGGTATCAACTGGACCGGGTGTTCGCCCCGCGGCTGGGCCTGGAGCGGTCCAACGGCTGCTCGTACGCGGATTCGGCCCATCACGTGCCGATCCAGCGGATGGCCAATGTCTCGCTGCAACCCGACCCCGACCGCGACACCAGCACCGAGGAGCTGATCTCCCGGGTGGACGACGGCATCTACATCGTCGGCGACAAGTCGTGGTCGATCGACATGCAGCGCTACAACTTCCAGTTCACCGGTCAGCGGTTCTTCCGCATCCGCGGCGGCAAGCTGGACGGCCAGCTGCGCGACGTCGCCTACCAGGCCACCACCACCGATTTCTGGGGTGCGATGGAGGCGGTCGGCGGGCCGTCGACCTGGCAGCTGGGCGGTGCGTTCAACTGCGGCAAAGCGCAGCCCGGTCAGGTCGCGTCGGTCAGCCACGGCTGCCCGTCGATCCTGGTGCGCGGCATCAACGTTCTCAACACCCGGACGGAGGCCGGCAAGTGACCGACGACCTGTTCCCCGCGAGCGCGACCGTGGAGCGGGCGCTCGCGCTGTCGACCGCCGACGAAACGATGGTGATCGTCCGTGACGAGCACGAGGCCTCGCTGCGCTGGGCCGGGAACTCGATGACCACCAACGGCTCATCGGTATCGCGGAGCTGGGCGGTGATCTCGGTGTTCCGGGAGGGGCCCAGGCTCGCGCGGGTCGGCACGGTCGCCTCGACCAGCGTGGACCCCGATGACATCGCCGCGGTGGTGCGGGCAGGCGAGGAGGCCGCGCGCACCGCCGAACCGGCCAGGGACGCCATGCCGCTGCTCGAGCTGGCCGCCGTCGACGACGACTGGTCCGCCGCGGCGGGCAGCACCGGAATCGAAGTGTTCGCCGATCTGGCGCACGACTTGGCCGCCGGTTTCGACAGCGCCGATCGCCTCTACGGTTTCGCCCACCACCAGATGCACACCACCTGGCTGGGCACCTCGACCGGTGTCCGCCGCCGCTTCGTGCAACCCACCGGTTCGGTGGAGATCAACGGCAAACGCGGCGCGGACGCGGATCTGGCCAGCGCGTGGGTCGGGGTGGGAACCACCGACTTCACCGACGTCGACGTGACCGGCCTGCTCGCCGAGCTCTCCCGGCGCCTGGATTGGGCCAAGCGCAAGGTCGAGTTGCCCGCGGGCCGCTACGAAACCCTGCTGCCGCCGTCCACCGTCGCCGACTTGATGATCTACCTGGCCTGGTCGATGGAAGGCCGCGGCGCGCAGGAGGGTCACACGGCGTTCGCGCGGGCGGGCGGGACTCGGATCGGCGAGCACCTGACCGACATTCCGCTCACCCTCTACTCGGACCCGTACGCGCCCGGTTTGGAATACCGGCCGTTCGTCGCGACGACCGCGTCATCGGAGTCGATGTCGGTGTTCGACAACGGCATGCCCGCCGAGCGCGTCGACTGGCTGCGCGACGGGGTGATCTCCGCGTTGATCTACCCGCGTGCCACGGCCGCCGAATTCGGCGCCAGCGCCACGGTTCCCGGCGAGAACCTGCTGCTGACCGGCGGTTCCGACGCGAGCATCGATGAGATGATCGCCCGCACCGAGCGCGGTCTGCTGCTGACGACGCTGTGGTACATCCGCGAGGTCGATCCGGCGACGCTGCTGCTCACCGGCCTCACCCGGGACGGGGTGTACCTCGTGGAGGACGGCCGGGTCACCGCCGCGGTGAACAATTTCCGGTTCAACGAGAGCCCGCTGGATCTGCTCCGGCGCGTGACCGAAGCAGGCGCCACCGAGACCACGCTGCCGCGTGAATGGAAGGACTGGTTCACCCGGACCGCCATGCCGCCCTTGCGCATTCCCGACTTCCACATGTCCTCGGTCAGCCAGGCGACCTGACACCGTCGCGGTGGCGTCGTCCGCCGCGGCGGGTCAGGCGGCAGGGGTGATCTCGATGCCGATGGTGCCGGACTTGCCGCGGCGCAGGTTGCTGCCGAGGATGATCAACGGGCCGGTGAGCCAGTACTTGCGCCGCAAAAGTTTGCGCACCCGTTCCGTGCCTTCGGCGTCGAGGATTCGGGCGGTCCCTTCGACCACCTCGCCGTGCGGTTTGCCTGTCGCACTACAGGGCTGCAGGGTGACCGCGGGATTGCGGCGCAGCCGCTTGACCTTCCAGCTGTCGGTCACCGTCCAGACATACAGTTTGCCGTTCTCGGACACCACCCACACCGCGGTGCCGACCGGAGTGCCGTCCTTGCGGAACGTGGTGAGCAGCACGTAGTCGGCCGCGGCGACGGCTCCCAGCGCATTCGTCATGCCAGGCAGCGTATCCGTCGATCGCGTACTGCGGCGCGCCGCGGCCGCGTGCTGTTCTCCGTCGCGCCCGCCAGACGCTCGCCGGCTCAGCTCGGATCGGCTTGCCCCTGGTCCGACATCCGGTACTCCCCCGCCTCCAGCCGCGCCAGCACCCCCTCGGTCCACCCCGACAGGTTCTCGAAGACTCCGCTCCACAACTCCAGCAGATCCGTCGCGTGCGGCGCCTCGTATCGCCCGGGAAAGTTCGGGATCATGGCGAGCAGGCTGGTGCGCACTTCCTCACTCCGGCGGCGCTGTTCGCGCAATTTCTCGATCACGTGTGCCCTTGGCAGCGCGTCCATGAAGGCGATGGCCGCGCCCAGTTCCTCCATGTCGACGCTGACCAGCGCCTCGTCCATGAGCCTGCGGAACTCGGCCTCGCCCGCCTCGGTCATCTGGAACAGCGTGCGACCGGGACCTTGCCGGCTGTCCTCGGTGCCGAACGCGCTCAGCTTGCCCTCCTGCGTGAGCTGTTTGAGCGCGTGATAGATCGACCCGGGTTTCACGTTCGTCCAGGTCTCGGCGCGCCAAGACAGCAGTTCCCGCCGCACGGCATAGCCGTGGGTGGGCTGATGCAGGCGCATCACGCCCAGCACCAACAGGCGTACGGCCGACATGGCGAACTCCTTCCGGTCGGAACTGGCCATAGTAGTCAAGTTTGACTTCCCGCCCGGCACGGCCCTACGCTCAGCTAGTCAAAATTGACTACCACAGGCATTCGGGAGGATTCATGTCCGACACGGCGGTACCGCAGCTCTGGACCGGCGACCTGGCGGGCACGCTGGATTTCTACAAAACGCTCGGCTATACGGTGACCCACGAGCAGATCCGCCCCTATATCTACGGAGCCGTAGAAGACCGTGGCTGCGCCCTGCATTTCGTGACCGCGCCCGACGGCGATATACCCGCCGAACGCGCCGGATGCCTGGTGATGGTCGACGACGTCGCGAGCAGGCACCAAGCGTTCACCACGGCACTGCGCGCCCGATACGGAAAGGTTCCCGCGAAAGGTCTCCCGCGGATCACCCGATTCCGACCGGGACAGAGCCGGTTCACGGTGATGGACCCGGCGGGCAACCAGGTGATCTATATCCAGCGCGACGAACCCATGAAGCTCGAGTACGGCGGGTCGAAGGCATTGAACGGCTTGGCCAAGGTGCTGGACAACGCCCGGATCCTGCGCGATTTCAAGACCGACGACAAGGCGGCCTTCCGTGTGCTCGAGGTCGGTCTCGGCCGGTTCCGGCTGGAGGCACCACGGCTGGATGTGGCCCGGGCGCTGGCGGCGCTCACCGAACTGGCCGTCGCCACCGACGAGCCCGATCGCGCCGCACAGTTCCGGGCCGAGCTACGCGCGATGGAGTTGTCCGACGCGGAACGCGCCGCCGTCGCCGACGAGCTACGGGCATCCGACGACCTCGCTGCTTGGCTGTCCGAAACGTAGCCGGGCGACATCATGTTCGACGTGCTGTTGTCGACCGCTGCCGTGCCCGGGCGCGGGCACGTTGTGCGCGGGCACGCCTGGTTCGGCTGCCTGCTGACGGGTCACCGGTACCTACCCGTGCCGCGCGATGCTGGGTGGCGGCGATGACCAAGTGGTCACGCCGCAGCTGTCAGCACCTCAGGACCATCGGGCGTGATCGCGACAGTGTGTTCGGAGTGCGCGGTGCGCGAACCGTCCGCCGAGCGAATGGTCCAGCCGTCGGGATCGGTGACGATGCGGTCGGTCGTGCGCGCGAACCAGGGTTCGATCGCGATGGTGAGTCCAGGGCGCAACCGGTAGCCACGTCCCGGGCGGCCCGTGTTGGGCACATGCGGGTCCTCGTGCATGGTGCGGCCCAGGCCGTGGCCACCGAACTCGGTGTTCACCGGGTAGCCGTAGTCCCGTGCCACGGCGGCGACAGCGGCGGAGATGTCACCGATGCGATTGCCCGGCACGGCGGCCGCGATCGCTGCCGCGAGCGCCTCCTCGGTGGCGCGGACCAACCGCACGTCCTCGGGCGCGGCGGCGCCGACCACGACGGTCGTCGCCGAATCGGCGACCCAGCCGTCGATCCCGACGGCGAGGTCCATGCTCAGCACGTCACCGTCACGCAGGACGTAGTCGAACGGAAGCCCGTGCAGGACGGCATCGTTCACCGACAGGCAGACGGTATTGCGGAACGGCCCGCGCCCGAACGACGGCGCGTAGTCCCAGTAGCAGGACTGCGCTCCGCGCTCGCGGATGCGCTCCCGGACGTAGGCCTCCAACTCGAGCAGATTCACCCCGACCCGCGCGCGTTCGCGCAGTTCGGCCAGCACATCGGCAACGAAGCGCCCCGCCACTCGCATCCGCGCGATCTCCGCGGGACTCTTCAACTCGACCATCGTTCCTCCAGTAAGCCGGTATTTTAATACCACCCTAGCCGCAGTGGTATTTAAATACCAGCCGGGTCGCTTGCGGTATTTAAATACCAGCCGTAGCCTGGGCGCATGGTCCGTCTTCCGCTGACTCCCGCGCAGATCGACGCGGGCCGCCGCCTCGGCGCCGCCCTTCGCAGCGCGCGCGCCGACCGTGATCTCGGCGAAGTCGCCCGGGAAGCGGGAATTTCACCGGAGACACTGCGCAAGATCGAAACCGGCCGACTCCCCTCCCCCGCGTTCGGCACCGTCGTGTCGCTCAGCGAGGTGCTCGCGCTCCCGCTCGACGACCTGGCGGATATCTGGCGTTCGGCGGGACTGGCCGAATCGGCCTAGCGTCAGAGTTTCCGATCGATACGCGGCGGCGGCGCTAACCAGCCGCGCCGCCGCCCCGATCCGGCCGTTATCCGCGATAGCGGCGGAAGAACGTGCGCACATCC
Source organism: Nocardia sp. Marseille-Q1738 (assembly GCF_965283145.1). NCBI lineage: Bacteria > Bacillati > Actinomycetota > Actinomycetes > Mycobacteriales > Nocardiaceae > Nocardia > Nocardia sp. Marseille-Q1738. Next base: position 58,223 of record NZ_CBDIMS010000003.1, read on the forward strand.
GCCAGGAAAAGTTCCGGTTGCTCGGCAGCGGCGAAGTGCCCGCCCTCGGCGTATTCGGTGAAGTGCTCGATGTGGCCCTCCGGGTTCATCACCCGGCGCATCAGCGGATGCGTGTTGAAGACCGCCCAGCCCTGCGGCACGCCCGAGGGAGCGGTCCAGCCCATCCCGGAATGCGCGGTCTCCCAGAGGAATTGAGCCGCGGAGGCGCCACTGCGGGTGAACCAGTAGATGCTGATGTTGGTCAGCAGCAGGTCACGATCGACCGCCGCGCCCTCCGGACGCGCCGGATCGGTCCACACCTGGAACTTCTCCGCGATCCAGCCGAGCTGCGCGATGGGCGAATCGGTGAGCGCGGCGGCGATCGCGTTCGGCTGGGTGTTCTGCAACACCAGGTACCCCTTCTGCTGCGCCCACTCGGCCCGCGCGGACTCGATCTCGGCCAGTTCGTCAGCGGTGAGTCCATCCGGCATCGGAAGCTGCTCGCCCACCAGCCCCAGCGTGCCCTGATCGCTGTTGACATGCGTCGCGATGACTCGCTCCGGATACAGCGCGGCCAGCCGCCCGGTGACGCCTGCACCGACATCGCCGCCCTGCGCCACGAATTTCTCGTAGCCGAGCCTGCTCATCAACTCCGCGAACGCCTCTGTCGTGCGCGCCAGCTCCCAGCCCGTCGAAGCCAGTGGCGTGGAGAACCCGAACCCGGGCAGCGACGGGATCACCACATGAAACGCGTCCGCCGGATCACCGCCGTGCGACCGCGGATCGGTCAGCGGCCCGATCAGCTCCAGGAACTCCACCACCGACCCCGGGTAACCGTGGGTGATCAACAGCGGAATAGCCTCCGGCTCAGGCGAACGGACATGGAAGAAGTGGATGGTCTGCCCGTCGATCTCGGTGGTGAACTGGTCGTAAGCGTTCAGCCGCGCCTCCTGCGCCCGCCAGTCGAACTCGTCGCGCCAGTACTGCGCCAGCTCCCGCAGGTATCGCGGCGCGATTCCCCGCGCCCAATCCCCCTCGGTACCGGGCACGACGTGCGGAAGGCGGGCGCGGGTCAGTCGCTGCCGCAAGTCATCGATCTCGCTCTGCGGGATGTCGATACGGAAGGGGCGGATCTGCGTCGTGTTCGTCATGGGAACCACTCTGTCGCCCATTGCGGAAGACTTCCTTCCGCAATACGCAGATTCCTCCGAGATTCGTCCCGAACGCCCTACCAGCCGAAACAGCAGTGCGCTCTCAGAGACCGGATACGCCCGCCTTCCAACGCACTCGGCCGGCCGCAGGGAACACGCGACGCGGATCTTGCCTCGGCGTCGGCTTCTATCCACCCTCGCGGGGGCAGGGAGCACTCGAAGGCGGAATCCTCGATAGGCTCTCCGACCGGGTCGTGAACGAGTGACACAAGATCGGCGCGCTTTGGACGGCCAGGACAGCCACCATGTGGCAGTAGCACTAGCGAACCGAGAAGTACGGGATGGAAGTTAGTTCGTCGGTCGTCGTTGTGAACTGGTTGCCCGTTTGCTGCATTAGGGGGTGGGTAGCGCCGTTCGGCACGCCATCGGCGGTAAGGAACTTTGGGTTGAACCAAACATTTTCCACCTCAGCGATCGCCAGCCCATGGTCGCCGCCCAGATCAATCCGCGCGATGGTCCGACACGCCATCCAGCCGAGGCCGGCGGGCACCACCGGGCCGTAGACCACCGGGCCGTAGACCACCGGGCCGTAGATAGAGGATTCGTAATCCAGGCTGAGACCACTAGCGCGAAGCTTTTCGGTTGGTTCTGTAACTGGGAACTTGGAGTACCGCGCGCCCAGCTTCCACACGCTGTCCAACTGCTCGATAGTCGGCACGCTGACCGTGAATCCCGGTGCAGTCTGGAGGTTCTGGTAGGTCGCCCACTCCTTGTGCACAGCGACCGCCACCTGCTGCGGATTGGTCGATACCGACGTCAGATTGGACACCGGAATCAGATTAGCCGTGCCATCGACGCTGCGGGTCCCGATGAGGTACGCAATCCGCGGGGCGAGCAGGCGGTGCGCCACGTGCACGCGGTCGTCACTAGCCACGGTCCGATCCTGATACAAAACCCTGAATGACACCACCGAGTTCGCGGCCGTGGGCGGTCGCAGCCATAGGCTGCGCCTCGAGATCGGCATGTATAGCGTGCAGAGCCGAGACCACTTGCGGAATCCGCTGCCCTCGCGGGTATAGCCACTACCGGTTTGAGCGTTTCGCTTGCAGCAGCGGAGCCATCCCACATTTGCTGGAGATTCCGTCTGGCGACCCGAATACTGTCAATGATGCCGATTCCACTCATTGGTGGAGAGGTATTGCGCCTTCGCTGGTGCCCAGGGGTATTCGGGCGATGATCTGCCAAGAGTACGAGAGCTGCCGACGCTCGAGCAAGACCATCACTGCCTCAGTGACCGTGATATCCACGCTGCGAACAGTAGCGTTCAGCCTCGCGACTGCCGGAGCGGTCTCCGGTTCGGAAAACGTCGCGGTACTGGGATAAGCAATCGTGACATGCGGATCGGACTGTGACTCCTTGACGCGCGCTTGGGGAAAGGCGGACAACGTCGCCGACCTGAGCGTGTCCTGAAGGTTGCGTATTCGCCAAGCAGGCGAGACGTCGAACACGATCGCGCCGCGAATGCCGCTCAGATGGCCGAAGGAGATATCGAATGCCGGCACATCCTGGCAGGCATGTGCCGCGGCCGCCGCAATCGCGTCGAGCCGATCCGGCGTGGCTGCGCCAACGTACGCGATCCGATCCAGCGTCAGGTGCAAACCATCCGGAGGCGTTAGGTCATAGCAAGGCGAGTCGATCGATGCTTGGCATTCCTTTGCCAGCGCCGTCAGCTCCGGTGACTGCTCGAAGGTCAGGAACCAGTAGTAGCCGAGCACGCCGAGACGGCCCTCAGGGTGTCGCCCGTCCTGGGCACGCTCGCCAGCTTCCACGTTGCCGATGCTATTCATCGGGTGCGTTCAAGGTCTCCAGAGCGGCGCTCACAGCCGCAAGTTGCGGCAGCTCCCCCCACCTGGCGGCGGCATCGTGAACGAACTCCGATGCCCGGCGCCTTACCTGCATCAGCGGCTTACCTGTTGGAGCGTCGAGCGCGTCGATCATGAGTGCTGCAGCATGGTCCAAGTCAGCTGCATCCGACAGCACGTGCGAACGCGCTAAGTCGATCATCACAAGCGCGCGACCCCACGGAGAATTGGAATCACTCATATCCGGGAGCGCAAGCCGCACATAGTGTTCAACCCTGTCCGGCATCCCCAACGAGACATACGCGGTCGCTGCATTCCCGGCCACCTGCGCCGAGCTGTAGCTGCCAAGCGACACACTGGACGGAACGTTCTCCGGCGCATGGTTACGTGACATGAGCTCATAGGCTTGCTCGACGGCGCGGTGGACACCGTCGGCGTCTCCCAGCTTTCCCATCGCGCGTGCGACGCCGTTGATCATCAGCCGCACACTCTGCGGTCCAGATTGCGCGTGCCTGAGACCATCTTGTGCAGATCGCACCGCCTCACCGTACCGCCCGGCGTAGTACTCACAGAAGCTTTGCATACCGCGCGCCCACGCCATAAGGTTCGGGTCCTGCGCGAAGTCGCCGAGTTGGAACGACTCCAAGCAATACGCGCGGGCCAAGCCGAAATCTTCGTGTCCGACCGCGATGTAGCCAAGCAAGCCCGATGTCTCACTGGCGATTTCGAAGAGTTGGTGCCGCTGATTCGGATGGCTGCACTCAGCGAGGAGCGCGTCGACCCACCTCCGTTGCTTTACCAAGCCGGGAATGAGGGAAGACGGATCGAGGGTCTCGTACTGCGCAATGCTCGCAAGCGTGTTGTGTTGCAGCTGGTCAATGATTTCGGGGTTGACCGACCTGCTCCAATGGTGAAGGCGACTGAGGACGTCGGTCAGGTCTTCGGATCCTCTTTGGTTGTCACCTCGCAGCTCCCCGGGGTCAGCAACTATGGCATCCGCCGCGTCGGTGTCGGACAGCAACCGAAACCGACCTTCCTTTCTCGGCAGCAAACGCTCGAAACTGTACGAGCCATCGGTGGCACCGCTCGTCGAGCAGCCCGTCGGCCCCGCATCTGGGTTGCTACTCACCGTGTCCTCAGTGGCGATCGGGAATCGGGACGGCTTTCCATGCCGCGCCCGCCACACTCTTTCGCCTTCAGAAACGATCTGCTCGAACCGCGCCCGATCTTCTGAGGTCGCCCGCTGCTGGAAAGTGGTATCGAGGATTGCTTGTGTACCCGAGCGCGGTTTGACCGCGCTGAGGCCGGTCCGCCAGTTCGTGATCGTGGTGGTCTCCACCCCTAGCAGAGCTGCAAACTCGCGGACCGACTTGCGCATGGCTTCCTGCAGAGCAGCCGCTTCAAAGCCTGTCCATTCCCGCGCTCGCACCATCGCTTCCCCTACGTTTTTACGCCTGACCTGGGCAAATACCTACGGAAGGCCCACATTACGCCACCGCCGCGCGGTTACGCCCGAAAGCGCCTGTGCGCCAAGGTCAAAGGCGGTACCCGGCACCGGGCCGACGCCGTAATCCCGCACGGCGCACCAGCCCGCCAGAGTGGCAGGCCGGTGGCGAAAGCCCCCGGTGCCGGGTACCGCCTGACCCCCGCCACCCCGGATCGGAAAGAAGCACTGCGTGATGCCCACCAGTTCCCTTGCCATGTACCAACTCGTCGCACTGTGCGATGAAGCCGCGCATCAGGCGCCGAGCGTGCCGTTCACGATCTCGCAAGCCCACACGGTGATGCGGTATCACGTCGCGTGCCGGGCGAAGCGCTGCCCACGCAAGGCCGCCGCGCTCCAGACACTGGCCGAGGCCGGGCGACTGGTGCCATCCACCACGAAGCCGCGGTGATCCAGATGACCGCAATCCGGCACATCCATATCGAATCCGGCCCGTTGAGCCTGGACTACCAAGCCAGCGCCGAACAAGCCCAGCACGTCGCCGACGCGCTGACGGGCACGCTCTCTGGTCTGGAGCTGACGGTCACGGTTGATGACGACGTGCGCGCCGATCTGCCGCCGCTGCCGTGCGCCGAGCTCTGGGACTGAGGCCGCGATGCGCCAGCGCGATCCCACCCACGCCAACTGGGACATCGCCCACCTGATGAGCCACATCGAAGCGATCGACCGGCTGGTCGCTGATGTCCGAGCCGAGCGGGTGCGACTGCCGGAGGAAGCCACAGATGTGTTTCCGCCGAAGACGGCCAGAGCGGACGAGCCGGTCGCCGAATCAGACACGTTTCGAAATCAGTCGGATGCCTAATGCCAGACCCTATGGAGCACAAAACGTTCGTGCAGGCGGACGGTATGCTGGCTGAGTTCATGTGCCAGGTCCACCTGATGGAATTGACCGTGGAACGCGCCCGGGAGCTGCGGTGCATACACCGCGAGCATCCTCCGGACGAGTGCGTCGTTCACCTCGAGGCCGCGTATCTGCTGCTGGTCTCGGATGGGCCCTGAACGATGTCGGCGTCGCTCGGATGCGTCTTCCGGGGCCGCGTCCGGTGTTCGACGGGGTTGTGCTCCATTCGACCATATCGGGAACAAAAGTCCATTGCTGTCGGCGCGCTGTTCTGGGCCAATTCGGCGGTCGAGTTCAGCATTTTCGCTGATCAAAGGCACTTTGCGGGGCGGGCGGGGCTCGAACCCGCGACCAATGGATTCGCAGTCCACGCCTCGATACGATGTCCTATCGCGTTCGGGTGCATGCGTTTTCATGCGCCTACCAGCGCCGATGGCAGAAAGGCGCAAAACCGGCCCTACTACCGAATTAGACGAGATTCGCTCGAATTCTGATGAAAATGACAGTAACGGAGACCTCTGCGGTGAGGTATCTATTCGGCAAGCGCGCACGATGTGACGATCATCGGTTCCCCACTTGCGGATCTACCCCCGCACGCCTGCGTGGGGAGCGCAGGACGGTCAGTGCACCAGGTCTCGCTGTCGGCGGATCATCGCCGCGGGAGCGGGGAACACATGGGGCACGACGACCAAGCGCGAGACCACTACGGATCATTGTCAACTTCGGTTGAACACCAGCAGAACGGAGAATCATCCCCGCGGGCGCGGGGAGCACCCGCCACTCCTCGAGCGCCTGATTGCTCCACGAGGATCATCCCGCGGGCGCGGAGAGCACCTCATCATCCCGGTCACCGAGTCCAGTTCGGGCGGATCATCCCCGCGGGCGCGGGGAGCACACTTATTGACCAGGGGTGATTCTGCCAGAGTTGCCGGTTCTCGATCGGTTTGGTGGGTCTGGCGACACACCTTGCATGGATGCACATTTCTACATCTCTGCATGTCATCTGTTTTTCATGACGGCCAACGCCCTCATAGCCACGCATGATCACGACAGACCACGCCGTGAGGGGATGTCCGAAATTCCGTCCGGTACTACGATCGCGGTCGCCCCGATCCCCCTCACCCAGGCTAACCAGACGAAACCGTGTCGAACACCACCCTGTGTCCGCCGACCGGCGGTGACCCGCGATGACCGCTCCGATCCCCCGGTGGCTCGGTGGCGTGGTGTTTACTCCCGGTCTGATGGCCTTCACCGGCGATATCGGTGACGCCGCGGCACATTCGCACGCCGCGGTGCAGGTATTGCTGGTCACCCGCGGCGAACTCACCCTGACCGACGGCTGCGGAGCTGTCGGCCGTGCCGACCTCGCGATCATCCCGCCGGGCGTCCGCCATGAAGTTCGTGCGACGCCCGGGACCGCTGGATTGCTGGCGTACCTCGACCCTGCCAGTACCGCTGGACGCGCCGCCGTCGCGCGGCTCGCAGGGCGACCTGCTGATCGGGTGGACAGCTGGATCGCGGCGGCGGTCCCCACGCCACCCGGTCACCCGTCACTGGCCCTGGCAGTTCCGTTGCCTCGGCGGGCCGCGCATCCGGTGGTGCTCGCGGTGATGGAGCTTGCCGATGCCAGCCCGGTTGGGCCACCCACCCTGGGTGAGGTGGCCCGCCTGGTCGCGATGTCACCCAGTCGCCTGTCGCATTTGTTCTCCGCCGAGGTCGGGCTTCCCTATGCGGCGTGGCGGCGCTGGACGCGGCTGCACCGCGCCATCGATCAGGTCCGAGCGGGACGTTCGCTGACGGAGGCCGCCCACGCCGCCGGGTTCGCCGACAGCGCGCACCTCACGCGCACCTGTCGTGACCTGTTCGGCATCACCCCCACGGACGCCCTGCTGGCCACCGGGTGGCGCGGGGCAACCGGCTGAAACACCGGTCAGGTCAGCCGATTTCTTCAAGCGCCCGCCCGCGTCGCCCGGCGAGGCTCAAAACCATGACCATGTTCATTCAACCGGCCATCCGCTACGGCTACGCGCCTCTGATGCTGCTCGGCGTCAATGGCCTCGGCATCGCCTTGGCCGCTTCCGGTGCAAACAAACTCTGGCTGCTCGTCTTGCTCGTCGTCGCTATCGCACTGTCGTTCGCCGCCGAACGCGTGTTGCCCTACGAATCGACCTGGAACGAGTCGCACGAAGATTCCGGTCGCGATACCGCCCACGTCTTCGTCAACGAAACACTCATCTTGACCAGCGTCGCCATCATCCCCGCACTCGCCGCGTTGATCCCTGGCGACGGACTCTGGCCCGCGACACTGCCTTTCGCCGTCCAGGTGCTGATCGCGATCCTGTTCGCCGATCTCGGCATCACCCTCACCCACTACGCCAGTCACAAGATCGGTGTGCTGTGGCGGTTTCACGCCGTGCACCACAGCGTCAAACGCTTCTACGGCCTCAACGGCCTGATGAAACACCCGCTGCACCAGACGATCGAAATGACCGCAGGCGTCACACCGCTGCTGCTGCTCGGCATTCCCGTCCCGGTGGCGGCCGCCCTGTCCCTCGCCGTGGCCGTGCAACTGCTGCTGCAACATTCCAATGTCGACTATCGCGTCGGGCCGCTGAAGCATGTGCTGGCCCTCAACGAGGGTCACCGCTTCCACCACCTCAAATGGGCGGGCATCGGCGACGTCAACTTCGGACTGTTCACCCTGCTCTGGGATCACCTCTTGCGTACCCACAGCTACGATCCGGCGCGCCGTTTCAGCAGCGACGACCTCGGCATGGCCGCCAAACCCGATTACCCGGTCGGCTATCTCGCCCAGCTCGCCGAACCGTTCACCGCGCACGGCGCCTGCCAGTTCAGCACTGCCGCTGTCCCGACCGCCGCAGTCCATGCGCAATCGGGCGACCCCGGCCCAGTCGGTCTCCGGTAGTCAACTGGAGCCCCTTGTACTCGGCTGCAGCCATCGCCAGAACATCCCCACGGCCGCGGGGACCACGGATGCCAGTTGTCGTGATCGGCGAAAGGACCGTCCCCGCGGGCGCGAGGAGCACGTCAGATTCTTTCAAGCCACGGGTGACCTGGATGGACCCGAGATAACCATTCGGACAGCCGGGACCTTTGCGATCGATCCATCGCGGGTAGCACACGCCGGAAGTCGGCTTCGTCTTTGTCGCGGCGTGCTTTTGCCTTGAACAGGAGCGCGACCTCCGGAATCACGTAGGGGATGCCCTCGCTGGTGTGGAGGATCAGATCCTCGTAGGGCAGGGTGATCGATGGGTCGCGGCGGCATGTCCATCGGTCGCCGACGTGCGGTTCACGAAACACATCGAGGTGATAGCGTCCGGTCGCGGGTTCGCGGAGCCATGTCTGATGATGGTTTTCCGCTTCCGCTGGATACGACCAGATTCGGCCGTCGCCGACGACGTCCCACTCGAAGCCGGAAAAGACAGCGACAACCTCGCTAAAACTTCCTTGTGGGACGGCGATTTCGAGATCGCTGTGTTCGCGAGCACCGCCTCCGGTGAACAGGTCGAGCGCCCACCCCGCCGCGACGCACCACGGGGCCATGACACTCGACATTCGCTCCGCTACTTCGGCGGGGGTCCATGCTGCCCATAGCCTGTCGCATTCCTCGGCCGAAACCACACGCCCGGACACTTCGGACAGCCCCCTCTCAGTAGCGCGTTCGGAACGGTCGGCGGTGTCAGGACTACGGCGACCATTGGGATATACCTTACCGGGCTGGCAGCTAGGTGAACGCTCCGCTGGACGGGGTTCATAGCCCTCGGCACCGTCCGACGCTCGTCGGCGGCAGCGACGCCAAACCGTTTGCTGCAGCGACCGATTGCCGCCAACTGGAGCGCGCGCCGCAGCCGTTCCTCCTCGACGAAACCCATATGGAGATCTGCATCCGGAAGTCAGAGGTGGGTTGTGTTGCGTCGACTTCCTTCCACAGTGTGGGTGGACAAAACTTCGGCAATTCACCCGAAAAAGGCGAGTCAGGCCACGATCGCATACTGCTATGAAAGTCTTGTAGGCCACCGCTGGTCGCTTCCTTTCGACCCGACCGGCCGGGGCTTCTCTGAGAAAAGCGGTGCGAGCGTCAGCTGTCTGGCAACCGGTTCGTGTCGCCGACGCTTCGCATGCGTATCGCACGGACTGAGGAGGGGTCAAATGACTGAAACCGCTGAAATGGCAATGCGCCAAAGGACCGTGTCCGCGTCGGCGGCGCCCCAGAAACCCGCCGAGCGAAGCTCGCCCGGCTGGTACAAGCTCTACAACGATACGAGCGGGCACGTCTCCGTTTACCGGCAGGAATGGGATGTGCCGAAGTGCGTGTTCGAGGTGGCTCCGGGAGCCACCAGCGACCAGTACGAGGCCGGGCACGAAATATACATTCTGTTCTCGGAATCCGGCGCGGGGACGATGGTCTCCTGGGACGGTTGGGACTCTGTCACGATTCACTACCATGTCAGCGGTTACACCAGCGGTAACCAAGTGAACAACGTGAGTGCCTTCAAATAAATCCGACCGTGTGAGTGCCGCCTGACCCGCACGCCGATATTCCGGCCCGCCACGCGCCACGACCTGTGCGTGGCGGCATTCCTGCGCTAACGCTGGTAAAACCTGAGCATGGCTGATCAGACTCGGTTTGCTCGGCTGGCGCTCGACCAAGTGGCGGCCGAGCTGGACCAGATCGCCCTTCGAGGTGGCTACCTCACTCCTGAGCGGATGCGTTTTCTCGCGACCAAAGTCCGCGACGCGGGCGTGGTGTACGAGAAAGCCATGGGATCGGGATAACTCGGAGACCGCTCGGACCCAACTCGCGGTCGTCGATGGTCATGGCGTCGCGAAGAGCGCTGCCCGCATCCGCCCGAAGGCCGGCCTGCCCACGGGAGGACCCCATCAGTCGGCGGGCGCCTGATCCAGGATGGACCGGACGGCAGCACGGGCTGCGGTGGGATCGGCGGCTTCGAGTGCCGCGGCGGCGGCGCGCTCGCAGCCTTCCCGGCTGACCTCCGCCAGGCCCGCTCCCACCGCGGCGACGGCGCTGGCGGCAGCGGACAAAGAGCCGATGCCGAAACCGACCAGCACACAAGCCAAGGCCGGATCGGCGGCGGCTTCCCCGCACACTCCGACGGGCTTGCCGAGGCGCAGTCCCGCCGCCGCGGTGCGGGCCACGAGGGACAGCACTGCCGGTTGCCATGGGTCGGTGAGCGCGGCCAGCTCGGGAGACATGCGGTCGGCCGCCATCGTGTATTGGGCGAGGTCGTTGGTGCCGACGGATAGGAAATCGACGTGCCGGAGAATCGCTTCCGCGGTCAGCGCGGCGGCGGGCACTTCGATCATCGCGCCCGGGACGAGGCCCCGCTCGCGGACCTTCGAGGCGAAGGATTCCGCTTCGGCCGCGGTCGAAATCATCGGCGCCATCACCCACGGCACGGGCTCGCGGCCGACCGCGGCGCGCGCGATGGCGTCCAGTTGCCGGTCGAGGATGCCCGCGTCGCGCGCGGCGACGCGGATACCACGCACGCCGAGCGCGGGATTCGGCTCGTCGGGATGGTCGGCGAATCGCAGCGGCTTGTCCGATCCGGCGTCGAGGGTCCGGATCACCACCTTCGCTCCGGCGTAGGCGTCGAACACCTCGCGGTAGATGCGCTCCTGCTCGGCCACGCTGGGCTCGGATTCCCGATCCAGGAAACACAATTCGGTGCGGAACAGACCCACTCCCTCGGCCGGTGTCCGACGCGCCGCCCGTGCACCGGCGCCGTCTTGGACGTTGACCAGCACTTCCACCCGGTGACCGTCCACCGTGGCGCCCGGCCCGGTCCACGCCGCGTCGCGAGCGACGCGCGAGCGGAACTCCTCGACCGCCCGTGCCGCGACCAGGGGGTCGGGATCGACGACGATGTGACCGGACGAGCCATCCAGCAGGACGTCTGCCCCCGCCGCCACTCCGTCGAGCCCGGCCACCGCGACAACACAGGGAATGCCGAGTTGGCGCGCGATGATCGCGGTATGGCTGGTCGGCCCGCCGAATGATGTCGCCAAACCGACGATGAGCGCTGGATCGAGCCCGGCCGCGTCCGCGGGCGCCAAGTCGTCGGCGAGCAGGATCGCGGGCTGGGCCGGTATCGGGATGCCGGGCTCCGGCGCACCGGCCAGTTCGGCGACCACTCGATCACAGACGTCACGCAAGTCGGTCACCCGCTCGGCCATCAGTCCGCCGAGCCCGGTGAACATCGCGGCGAACCGGTCGGTGGCCGCGACCGCCGCCGCCCAGGCGGGTGTGCCCGCCGCGATCAGCTTCTCGGCGGCGCCGAGCCAGCCGCGGTCGGTGGCCATCGCGGCGTCGGCGGCGAGCACCTCCGCCGCGGCGCCGCTGGCACGCGCCGCGCGTTCCCGCAAACGGCCCGCGACGGTGGTGGCGGCCGCCAGGAGCGCCGCCAGCTCGGATGCCCGATCGGACTCGGAAATCAGATCCGTCGACTCCTCGACGCGCAGCCGAGGAACCGGCCGGATCGCAGGCGCGAACGCGACCCCGGACACCGCCGGTGTGCCGTCCAGCACCACAGTTCCTGCATTTACCTGCAACGACCTGGTCATCCGTTGTCTACCTCCACGCCCGCGCCGAGCGGACCCGATTCATGTCCGCCACATTGTCGATGTGACTCAGACTACGCCACCCTCTTGACAAAGCAACACATACAGATATAAAACAACATAAACCAACATGAGCCGGGAGGGTCCGATGTACGCCGAGGAACGCCAGCAGGCCATCGCAACGCTGGTCGGGCAACGGGGGCGCGTTTCGGTCACCGAGCTGTCCGATCAGTACGGTGTCACGACCGAAACGGTCCGCCGCGACCTGGCGGTGCTCGACCGGATGGGGCTGGTCCGGCGCGTGCACGGCGGCGCGGTACCCGCCGCGGCGCTCACCGCGATCGAGCTGGGCACCGGCGAACGCGAGCACAGTCGCGCAGCGGAGAAGGACCGCATCGCGAAGGCGGCCCTGGACTTCCTGCCCCCGACCGGCGGCAGTGTGCTGTTCGACGCGGGCACCACCACGGCGCGGGTCGCCGCCCTCCTGCCAACGGATCGCGAGCTGGTCGTGGTTACCAATTCGGTGCCGATCGCGGCCCGGCTCAGCGGGCATGCCGCGGTGCGGTTGCATCTGCTCGGCGGGCGCGTCCGCGGCGTCACCCAGGCCGCTGTCGGGTCGGAGACCCAGAACATGCTCGCCGAACTGCGCGTCGATGTCGCCTTCCTCGGTACCAATGCGCTCACCCCCGCGCGCGGGCTGTCCACACCGGATTTCGATGAGGCCGCGGTGAAGCGGGCCATGGTCGCCAGCGCGCACCGCGTCGTCGTGGTGGCCGACTCCACCAAGATCGGGCGGGAGGATCTCGTGCGGTTCGCCGCCATCGAAGACGTCGACGCCCTGGTCACCGACACCGACCTGCTGGCATCGGTGCGGGCCGAGCTCACCGCGTCCGGACTCGAGGTGGTCACCGCATGATCGTCACGCTGACCGTCAATCCCAGCATCGATCGCACCGTCACCCTGACCGAACCGCTGCACCGCGGGGCCGTGCACCGCGCCGCCACCGTCAGTTCGCATCCGGGCGGCAAGGGCGTCAACGTCTCGCGGGTAGTCGCCGCGGCAGGTCACGCCACTATCGCCGTGCTGCCCGGCAACGCCGGAGACCCGCTGCTACGGGAACTCGGCGACGCGGGCATCAGCTACCGGGCCATCTCGACACCCGGGATCGCGCGGACCAATCTCACGGTCGCGGAAGTCGACGGAACCACGACGAAGATCAACGAGCCCGGCCCCGCATTGCCCACCGCGTGTGCGGATTCCCTCGCCGCGGTGCTCGACGGTCTCGCCCGCGTCGCGTCCTGGATGGTGCTGTCGGGCTCACTGCCCCCCGGGGTGCCCGCCGACTGGTATGTCACTTTGCTGCGCAGGCTGCGTGGAATCCCCGTCGCGGTCGACGCCTCCGATGCCCCGCTTCAGGCGCTCGCCGCCGAATTCGACTCGGCCGCACCGAGACTGCTGAAACCGAACACCGAGGAACTGGGACAGCTCACCGGCGACAACCCCGCCGACCTGGAAGATCCGCTGGCCGCGGCACACGCCGCCGCGACCCTGGTCGGGTATGGGGTCGGCGCGGTGCTGGCGACGCTCGGCAAGGCGGGCGCGGTCCTGGTCAACCCGGACGGCGCCTGGTACGCGGCCGCGCCGCCGGTAGCACCGCGCAGCACCGTCGGCGCCGGGGATTCGGCCTTGGCCGGTTATCTGCTCGCCGACCTGGACGGCGCCGGGCCCGCCGAACGGTTACGCCGCGCCGTCGCCTACGGCAGCGCCGCCGCCGCACTCCCGGGTACCGGCGTGCCCGGGCCGCACGACATCGATCTCGACGCCGTCTCCGTCACGGCGCTCGACGCTCTGCACAACCGCTGAAGGAGGCCGAGATGGCCGACTCGATCATCACCGGGGACCTGATCACCCTCGACACCGATCTGGGCGCCGCCAAGGAGTCCGTGATCGCCGCTCTCGCCGAACGCCTGGCCGGAACCGGCCGCGCTCAGGACGCGACAGCACTGCGCGACGCCGCGCTGGCCCGGGAAGCCCAGTCCGCGACCGGGCTTCCGGGCGGCATCGCGATTCCGCACTGCCGCGCCGCGACCGTCACCGAAGCCTCACTCGCGTTCGCGCGGCTCGCCCCGCCAGTCGATTTCGGCGCCCCGGACGGCCCCGCAGACCTCGTCTTCCTGATCGCGGCGCCGGAAGGCGCGGGCGCCGAGCACATGAAGCTGCTGTCGAGCCTGGCACGTGCGCTGGTGAAACCCGAGTTCGTCGGCGATCTGCGCGGCGCGGCGACGCCCACGGACGTGGTGGCCCTGGTCGAGGGCGTGCTCGTCGCGCCGAGTCCGACGAAGGAGGCTCCTGCCAGCACGGCCGACGCGACCACCGCAACTGCGAGCAATTCGGTCCCAGCACCAAGCGCAACCGCACCGTCCGCGACGAGCACGCTGCCCAGGGAGGAGGCACCGGTCGCCGAGCGCACGATCGTCGCGGTCACCGCCTGCCCGACCGGAATCGCCCACACCTACATGGCCGCCGATTCCCTCATCGCCGCGGGCAAACGCGCGGGTGTCACGGTGCACGTGGAAACGCAGGGCTCCAGCGGCAGCACTCCGCTCGGCGGCGAGACCATCGCGGCCGCGTCCGCGGTCATCTTCGCCACCGACGTCGGCGTGCGCGAGCGCGACCGGTTCGCGGGCAAGCCGGTCGTGACGTCCGGGGTCAAGCGCGCGATCAACGAACCGGATGCGATGATCGCCGACGCGCTGCGCGCCGCGAACGATCCCGGCGCCACCACAGTCGCCGGCCGCGCACCCGACGGAAAACCCTCCACGGCACCGGCATCGGAAGCCCTCGGCTGGGGTACTCGATTGCGCCAGATTCTGCTGACCGGCGTCAGCTACATGATCCCGTTCGTCGCGGCGGGTGGCCTGCTCATCGCGCTCGGCTTCCTGCTGGGCGGCTACGAGATCGCCGACAACGCCAAGTCCATCGTGCTGGACAACTCGCTCAGCGCGCTGCCCGACGGCGGACTGGCCACCTACCTCGGTGCGGTGATGTTCCAGCTCGGCTCGCTCGCGTTCGGCTTCCTGGTGCCCGCGCTGGCCGGCTACATCGCCTTCGCCATCGCCGACCGCCCCGGCCTGGCACCGGGTTTCACCGCGGGAGCCGTCGCGGTCTTCGTCGGCGCCGGATTCCTCGGCGGCCTCGCAGGAGGTGTGATCGCCGGGTTCGCGGCACTGTGGATCGGGAGACTCACCGTCCCCCGGTGGGCTCGGGGCCTGATTCCGGTCGTGGTGATCCCGCTGTTCGCATCGCTGGTCGTCGGCGCGGCCATGTTCATCGTGCTCGGCAAGCCACTTGCCGCCCTCACCAGCGGGCTCACCAACTGGCTCAACGGGCTGTCCGGCACGTCCGCGATCGCGCTCGGGGTCATCCTCGGCCTGATGATGTGCTTCGACCTCGGTGGACCGGTGAACAAGGCCGCCTACTCGTTCGCCGTCGCCGGGCTCAGCGTCACCGACAGCGCCTCACTGCGCATCATGGCCGCGGTCATGGCCGCGGGGATGGTGCCGCCCCTGGCCATGGCGGTGGCCACCACCATCAGGCCCCGCCTGTTCACTACCGCCGAACGCGAAAACGGCAAGGCGGCCTGGCTGCTCGGGGCGTCGTTCATCTCCGAGGGCGCCATTCCCTTCGCCGCGGCCGATCCGCTGCGGGTCATCCCATCCATGATGGCCGGCGGCGCCGTCACCGGGGCGCTGATCATGACGACCGGAACCACGCTCAGCGCACCGCACGGCGGCATCTTCGTCTTCTTCGCGGTCGGCCATATTCTCTGGTTCCTGGCGGCGCTGGCCGCCGGCACGCTTGTCGGCACGCTCTGCGTCACGGTCGCCAAAGAACTTGTCCGTCCACGCGCCGCCGCGCCCGCCCCCGCAATCGTCACCGCCGGATAACGCGTTCCCACAGAGGAGTTCCACCATGCCACAGACAACCGTCGAAGTCGGCTCGTCCATCGGCCTGCACGCCCGCCCCGCCAACATCATCGCCGAAGCCGTTCAGGCGGCGGGCGTTCCGGTCACCTTGTCGGTGGTCGGCGGCGATCCGGTCGACGCGGGCTCGGCGCTGATGATCATGACGCTCGGCGCCACCCAGGGCACCGCGGTCGTGGTCGACAGCGACGACCAAGCCGTCCTCGACAAGGTCGTCGCCCTGGTCGCCGCCGATCTCGACGCCTGAGCGGTCCACGCTACGACGACCATCCGCCGCGTCCGAGGTGGGCACGGCATGGCGAAGAGCCGAGAATGGGTGCCATGACGGCGTGGCATACGGGCGCCGCCGACGATTCGGCGGCCCACCGAGCGAATCCGGACACGGATCGGCGCGACCGGCGCACGGATTTGGTCTGGTACGCCGCTTACGGCTCGAACATGAGCTTGACCAGGCTGCGCACCTACCTGCGCGGCGGGCATCCCGACGGCGGCGCGCTCACCTTGCCCGGATGCCGCGACTGCTCCGACCCGATCCGATCGGCGCCTCTCCTGCTCCCCGGCCTGTTGTATTTCGCGACCGAATCGCTGACCTGGACCGGTGGCCGCGCCTTCTACGACCCGGGTTGCCCCGGCGAGATCGCCGTACACGCCCACCTCCTCACCACCGCTCAGTTCTCCGACATCGTGGCCCAGGAGATGTACCGCGCTCCCGGCGCGGAACTCGACCTCACCGGGGTGATCGACCGCGGCACGATCACTCTGGGCCCCGGCCGGTACGAAACCCTGGTCTGCGCGGGAACCTACGACGGCCACCCGGTCCTGAGCTTCACCGCGCCCTGGCGCTACCGGGATGTTCCGGGCAACCCGCCCGCCGCGGCCTACTTGCGGTATCTGGCGGCGGGTCTGCGCGCCGCGCACGGCTGGTCCGTTCGGACGACCGCCGGCTATCTCGCCACCCGCCCGGGCGCCGATCGCCGATGGACCCCGGATTCCGTCTATTCGCTGCTTCGGGCAGGCGCTAGGTAGGAAGACGGGGCGGCTCTGCATCTCGGTGTCGCCGATATGGCAGGCAACGTCAGTCGCTGAGCTTCGTTGTGCGTGGTTACGGCTACGACGAGACGCCCGTCCCTCCAGGGCGGGCACCAACGGCCGGGGCCCCGGCCTGGGAATCCCGATAGCTGCGCGCGACAAGTGCTGCGCGCAGATACCACACCCCGGAGGCTTGGGCGGGGTCGAACCCGGTCAGCTGACCGATGCGTTTGAGCCGGTAGTCGACGGTGTTGGTGTGGATGTGCAACGCCCGTGCGGTGCGCTGGCGGTTCAGGTTGGTGCCGATATGACGCTTCAGCGTTTCGAGGAGTTCGGGGTGCTCGTCGAGCGGATCGAGAAGGGTCCGCAACGTTTCCAGTCCGGGGCCGGGGCGGGTGAGCTGGTACTCCAGCGCCAGGTCGTCGAAGCGGTACAGCCCGCGCGTCCAGCGCAGCCGCTGCACCATGTCGAGCAGTTCGTGCGCGCGATCGGCGGCCGTGGGCACCTCGACCGGCGTCGCGGCGATCACCGTAGCGACAACCGGGACCTGCGCGGCGCCGCCGAGGCACTCCACCAGCTCGTCGAGGGCTTTGTCCTCCGGTGACGCGGACGGTAGCAGTATCGTGCCACCGTCGACGCTCAGCAGCGACAACACCGTGTCACCGCAACGGGTCGCGAGCTCGGATTGCACACGGCGCAGCTTTCGCCGCGCCACCACCGCGCCGTCGAGTCGCGGATTTCTCTCGTCGGGGTGTGCCGGAATAGCGACCGCCAGAACGGCATACGAATCTGCGATCGGAATACCGCATTCGCGCGCCATGGTGAAGGTGGGGTGCCCGCCGAGCAGGGCGGAGGCCAGCGTGTGCGCCGCGGTGTGATGTTCGCCGACCACGGCACGCAACTCGGTGACGTAAGCGCGCGACACGGTCGAGGTGATGGTGTCCAAAATTTCCAGCAGGCGGCGGCTGATGTCCTTGACGCTGTCGAAATCCGCGGCGGTCGCGTTCGCGACTATCAGGTCGAAGCCGAGCTTGAATCCCTCGTGCACGGCGTGATGGATGGTGTCGATCGGGATGCCCTCGCGCGCCCAGCCCGCCGCCGCGGTGCGCAGCAGCATCGTCTTCTCGGGGATGTCGGTGCCGTCGAGCATGCTGACGGCCAGTTCCAGGCACAGGCGGGTGATGTTGGTGATATCGCCGTTGAGCGCCTCGCCGGGTAGCGTGCGGCAGTGCGCGACGGTTTCGATGAAGTGGCCGACCATTTTGCGCGACAGATTCCGCACATCCCGCAGCGAAGAACTGGCCGGGCGGCCCGACAGGGTCAAATCCGGACCTGCCGAATCGGTGATGGACATCGTGACTCCTTCCCTCCCCGATCGCGGAAAGTACTCCACGGTAACTTGACCGGTTCGGCCTTCCGAGTGTCGCGCCCCGGGTTGGGGATACCGCCCGAAAACCGGTAGCCCGAGCCTGTGAAGGCTCACAACACGCATTCGCGCGGTCGAAATCTCTCGGTCCCCGCCGTAACGTCGGTGCCGGCAGGGTCGTCGCGCGGAGGGAGGGCCATGATTATCGGCCCGCACGAAGAAGATCGGCACGCCGAGGTGCCTGCGCACGTCGATCGTGGTCAACCCCGCCATGCCGGTCCCGATGCGCTGATCAAGATGGGTCTGGAACTGGCCCTCGTCCTGGTCGACGCGGCCGAGGCCGCGGGCAGCCTCGCCCTCGGCAGATTCGAGCACGCCACCAGCCGATGCGCCCAGGCCGGTATCCCGATCGAAGCGGTGCACGCCGTCCTGCGCGACGGCGTCGACGCGGGCCTCGGCCTCCCGGCGACCGAGTCGCCAGAACGCCGCGGGCGACGTGACCGGGTAGAGCCCGGCGTGATCAGCGAATTCCTGGAGGCACTGAACTCGGTCGTAGCGCGCAGCTACGCCAACTGAACCGGACGACGCTCAGAGTCCGGCCACCAGGGCGGCGCTTTCCAGCGCGCAGCCGTATCCGATGGTGATGCCGGAACCGCCGTGGCCGTAATTGTGGACGACGGGAATGCCCGGCAGCACGGCGGTGTCGAGTTCGAGGCGAACTTCGCCGCGGCCAGGACGCAGTCCGACCAAGGTCTCCACCACGTCGCTCTCGGCGAGCGCGGGAGCAAGATCGCGGCAGCGCCGCAGGATCGACCGGGTGAGCTCGGGATCCGGCGCGGTCTCCCACTCGCCCGGCTCCAGCGAACCGCCCAGAACGCAGTCGGAGGCCCGGGGGTGGACGTAGGCGCGGCCTAGAGGATGGGCCTCGTCCCGGATCGACACCGAAAGCCCCGGATTCGTCACCCGCACGATCTGGCCGCGGATCGGGTACACGGCGCGGTCGCCGACGAGTTCGGCGGCGCGCAGACCCGCGCAGTTGACCACGACGTCGGGCGAAAGGTCGGCGAGGTCGTCGAGCCGGTGGACAGTGCGCAGCACACGCCGCGCGCCTGCCGCGTCCACCTGAGCGCTCAGAAACGGCAGGTAGGTCGGCATCTCCACCAGCGGAACCGCGAAACGGAAGCCGAAGCCGTAGCCGGGTGGCAGTTCGGCCGGATCGGCGGCCCGGAACGAGCGCACCGACCGTGACCAGACCGGAACCGCGGGCTCGTCCCGATAGAGCGCCATCGACTCGCACATCCGCACGCCCGGCGCGCCCGCGGCGGCCAGCGCGGCCAGATGCTCGAAGGTGGTGTCGCTCCACGCCCGGACCCGGTCGGCCGGGCCCGCCGCGGTGGGAAACCACACGGCGGCGGCGAGAAAAGAGGTGGTCGCCGTGATCGGCGTGGCGCTGACGACGGTGACCTCGTGCCGGTCCCGGAGCAACTCCGCCGCGGTGGAAAGTCCCGAGATGCCCGAGCCGAGGACGACGATCCGCATGCGGGCGAGACTATCGAGCCCCGCCGCTCGCGTGACGTTTCCGCAGCACCGGCCGTGGGAGGTGGGCTCGATACGCGGCCGAGGAGGTCAGTCCTCGTCGTCGAGTGAGGTGACCCCGGTGGTCACGGCCACCATCGGCAACTGTGGCCCGACGCAGGCCGCGGTGACGGTACTGCCCGCCGCGAACCCACCGCGGCTCTCGCCGTTGCGCGCGACATCCGCCCGCAAACCGGCCTGTTCGCCCGAGCCGACCAGCGCACAGGTCCAGCTCTCCGACGCAGGTTGGCTGCTCACCGCGATGGTGCCTTCTTCTCGGGTGTCCGCCGACAGCGTCGGTCCCGCGGCGGCGAGCCCCGCACCGGTCCCGGCGACCACCACGGCGGAGCCGGTTGTCACGACAATACGTAGAGCGATCCGAAACATACGATGTCTCCCTGTTATTGGTGCAGGCCCCCCTCGTCGGCAGTTTCCGCCTCGACGCCGTTCAAACCGAGGGTCGAGACCGGGCGCCACGGGCGACCGCACGGCAACTTCGCGCGCGATCCACCGACTAGGCATGCTGCCCCGGGGTATGTCACTGACATGGACGATGGCCGCGCGACCGTCGGTGTGGAAGAAGAGTTTTTGCTGGTCGACCCGCGTACCGGCGCGCCCATGGCACGCAACGTCGAGGTGGCGCGTACGGCCGAGGACATCGGCATCGACCTGCAACTCGAGCTGACTCGTTGCCAGGTGGAGGCCAACACCGCGGTCCACACCGATATCGCCGCGCTGCACCGGCAACTGCGTGAGCTGCGGCGCGGTGTCTCCTCGTGCGCCGAGCAGAACGACGCGCGCTTGCTGGCGGTGGGCATTCCGCCGACCGTGCCGCACGAATACCCGGTCACCCCGACACCGCGCTATAAGCGGATCGAGGAGAACTACGGTCTGCTCGCACACGAGCAGGGACTGTCGGGGTGCCACGTGCACATCGGCATCCCCGATTGCGAGACCGCGATCCAGGTGAGCAACTATCTACGGCCGTGGCTGCCGCAACTGCTGGCGATGACGGCGAACTCGGCGATCTACCGCGGCACCGAGACCGGATTCGCCAGTTGGCGCAGCATCTTGTGGCGACGCTGGCCCAGCGCCGGACCGCCGCCGTACTTCGAGTCCGCGCGCGACTACGAGGCGATGGTCGCGATGATGCTCAACAGCGGCAGCATCCTGGACAAGCAGATGGTCTACTGGGATGTCCGCCCGTCGGTCTCGTTCCCCACCGTCGAGATTCGGGTGAGCGATATACCCGCCACGGTCGAGGAGACCGCACTGTTGGCCGCGCTGGTGCGCGCGATCGTCGTCATGGCGCGAAAGTCCTTGGCCGAGGGGCATGTCGCGCCCGCGGTGCCCGCCGAGGTGCTGCGAGCGGCGTACTGGAAGGCGGCGCGTTCGGGGCTGGTCGGAGATGGTGTCGACCCGCACGACGGCCAGGTGGCGCCCATCCGCACGCTGCTGCGCCGCTTGATCGACTACGCCGCCCCCGCCCTCGAGGAGGCGGGCGACCGAGAGTTCGTCGACGAGGCGTTCGCCCGCCTGCTCGCCCGCGGCAACGGTGCGTTCCGGCAATTGGCAGCGTTGCGGGCGCATGGTGAGGTCGACGACGTCGTCGAGGAGGTGGCTCGCGCGACCCTCGAAGGGTGCGACCAGCCATGAGCTCCCCGTGCTGTGCGGAATTCGACCCGGTGGGACCGGTGTGCAGGTCAGCCGAGCGCGACCGTCGCCAAGTGCGGTGACGTCGGACGCGGCGAACCGTTCGCCGGTTCGATCGTGACAACGAAGACGTCCGCCGGATCGAACCGGGTCGACACGCCGGCCTGCGGCACCGTGGTCAGCACACCCGCCGAGCGCACTGCACCCGTGGAGGAGACCACCCACAGCTGATAGGCCCGTCCGGATGGCGGCGCGGGCACCGCGTCGAACGTCACCGCGACGGCATGCAGCCGGTCCGACGTGCTCACCCTGAGGGTGCCCCCGACCGTCGACTCGACCACGCGGGACCGCGAATCCGGTTGCTGCAGAATCTGTTCGGCGGTGACCGGCGCGGCATGATGCCCGGCGATCCGGTCGGCGACCACCACGGCGCCCGCACCGGCGCCGATGATCACGGCGACCGCGACGGCCAGGCGAGCCGCCCGCGGCAGGCGACCGGACACCGACCGGGCACCGTGCCGCCGGGATCGCGCGCCCTGGCACGAGTCGTCGATCGCTCGGAGGATCTTCGACTCCAGCGTCGGCGGCGGATTCACCGCGTCGACCGCGCTCAGCGCCGCCAATGTCTCCTGCGTCCGGTGCACCGTGGCGGCGAATGCCGCAGCCGTCCCGGAATCGGCCTTCGCCACCCGGTTTTCGATGTGCCTGCGCTCGATCTCGGCCACCGCGTCCATCGCGTAGGGATACGCCAGGTCGAGCAGGTCGGTGCGGGACTGCTCGGTCTCGGTCATGGTCCGCCACCTTCACGGAGAAGAGCATCCGCGGCCGCCGGTCGCGCCTTCGCGGCTACCTCGCGAACCCGGTACATCGGTGGCGACGAACCGCGGGCGCGGGCTCTCCCGCCATGGCGTCGGCTCTCGTGCTGTATGCCAACCCGCATGCCTTGACTTCGCGGCGCACCGCCTCATGGATTGGATTCCTCGCGATATTCGCCGCGACTCGGGTAGGCTGCGCCGGTCATGCGTCACTGTCGGGTGCGCTGGTGAGCGTCGCGGGGGCTTCAGCGGCCCGTGCGTCGGACCACGGAGATCGCCGCAAGACCCGGTCGCCAATGCAGAGGGGAACACGGATGTCCACGAGGCTGCGCGACGAGCGCGACACCCCGCTCGACCACGTCACCGTGACGCTCGGCTGGGACCCGGCCACGCCCTCGCGCTGGTTCGGCCGCCGGAAGGACATCGATCTCAACGCCGCCGCGCTGCTGTTCGCCGGCGACCGGCTCATCGACGTCGTCTATCACGAGCGACTCAGCTCGACGGACGGCTCGGTGCGGCTGCACGGCGACAGCATCACCGGTGAGGGCGAGGGCGACGACGAGATCATCACCGTCGACCTCACCCGGATTCCCGCCGAGGTCACGACGGTGCTCTTCCTCGTCACCTGTTACACCGGGCAGACCTTCGAGCAGATCGCCAACGCCTACTGCCGGGTCATGGACAGCGCCGCCGGCACGCAGATCGCCCGCTACGACCTGACCGACGGCGGCGACCACACCGGCTTGGTGCTGGGCACAGTTCGGCGCACCGACGGTGTCTGGCACTTCGACACCGTCGGCAAGGGTGTGCGGGCGAGGCATCCGGTCGAGGCGGTGCCGCTGCTCGCCGGCCTCGTCTAGCGCGAGCATCGGCTTCGCTTGCGGCCCAACGCTTTCGCCGCCCAGCAGTCCTCCATCGGGTAACCCCCGGATCGTCCGGCACCGCATTTCGTGTCGCGGGGAGCCTCCAGGCCGCCACCGCCGCAGCGCCGAAATCGCAGGCGCGGATGCCGTCCGATTGGAATGCCTGCACGCGGGTAGTAGCCATGCAGGAGGTGTGACATGCCCAAAGAATGGACGGAGAAGGAAGAGCGACAGTACGAGCACGTCAAGGACTCGTCGAAGAGCCGGGGGGCGAGTACCAAGCGCGCGAAGGAGATCGCCGCGCGCACGGTGAACAAGAACCGGGCGCAGGAGGGGAAGACCAAGACCGCGAGCCGGACCTCGACCCGCGACAAGTCCCCGCAGCAGCGTGGCGGCCAGCGCTCTGGGAGCAGCGGGCCGAAGGGCCCGACCAGGGACCAGCTGTACAACGAAGCGAAGAAACGCAATATCAAGGGCCGCTCCACGATGACCAAGGGTCAGCTGGAGAAGGCACTCGGGCGCGGTTGAGGCCGCCCGTGCGGCAGAGGAGGTCTCATGACAGAGACGGCACGGACCGGTCCGCCCGCGAATACGAGGTCGGTCACGGAGCTCATCGATGACGCCACCGCACAGATATCCCGGCTCATCCGCGACGAACTCCAGCTCGCCCGACTGGAGATGCGACAGAAGGGCAAGCGGTTCGGCCGCGGGGCGGGACTGACCGGCGTCGCCGCGCTGCTGGCGTTCTACGGCGGTGCGGCGGTGGTCGCCGCGGCGGTCCTCGGGCTTGCGGAGCTGCTGCCGGGTTGGGCCGCCGCGCTGATCGTCGCCGGCGCGCTCTTGACGGTCGCGGCGATCCTCGGCCTGTTCGGGAAGAAGGAGGTGGAGAACGCCGCTCCGCCGATACCGCGGGAGGCGATCGAGGGAGTGCACGAGGACATCGAGGTGATCAAGGACAGGAGATGAGGATGAGCAACAGCAAGTCGCCCAGCGGGCCGGACGAGGCCGCCGCGGCGCTGCGGCGCGACCTCGACACCGCTCGGGAGGAACTCGGCAGGGCGGTCGAAGAACTCGGCCACAAGCTCGACGTGCCTGCGCGGAGCAAGGACAAGGCGCACGACGCCGTCGAGGCGACGAAGCACGCGGCGTCCGAAGCGGCGCTCACGGTCTCGGACAAAGCCGAGCAGGCCAAAGCGAGCGCCGCGGATCTCGCCCACCGTGTCACGGCGGCGACGCCCGCACCGGTGCTCGCGCGCGGTAAGCGCGCCGCCGGAACATTGCGCGCGAACCCGATCCCAGCCGCCCTCGCCGCGGCGGCAGCCGCGGTGCTCGTGTGGCGGATCATGCGGTGGCGGCGATGAAGACGCTCTACAAACCGCTCGGCCTGCTGATCAGCGTTCTCGGCGGCCTGGTGGCGAACGCGGTGTTCACCCGGGTGTGGACCCGGGTCACCGGCGAGGAGCAGGCCCCCGCCGCGACCGCGCGGAATTACACCTGGCGCGAGGTGCTATTCGCTGCGGCACTGCAGGGCGCCGTCTTCGGGTTGGTGAAGGCGGCGATCGATCGCGCGGGCGCGGCGGGTTTCCGCTCGCTGACGGGCACTTGGCCCGAATAACACTGCTGCACAGGGTTTTCTGGTGGGCGTATGTCCCAGCTCGCAACCCGTGGCGGCTCGAGCACACTCCGGGTGGGTCCACCGGCGGCGGCGCCGCTGCCGTCAGCACCGGAATGGCCGCGCTCGCAGTCGGTTCCGATGGTGGAGGGTCACCACTCGTCGAGAACGAGCGACGCCTCCGCGGCTCGACGTCACCCAACGGGCGTGATCGACGCCCGCAGGGTCTCCGCCAAGGGCACGGGCGGCCTGCCGAGCAGGCGCGCGAGGGTGGTGTCGGCCGACGCGAAATGACCCAGTCGGCTCGCGGCGAACAAACCGAGAAGCATGTCGGCTGCCGACTCGCGCAGGCCGCGGGCGAGCAGGCTCGCGCGATACTCGGCCTCGGTGACGACGACCCGGCGGATGGGACGCCCGGTGAGCCGCGCGCCGATCACCGCGACGCCCGTCATGTCGATCGCCTCGGAGCCGGTGAGCGCGGGAGTTATGCCGTCGAGTTCGTCCTCGGTGAGTGCAAGCGCCGCAGCCTCGGCGAGGTCCGCATGCGTGGTCCACGCGACCGGACCATCCTCCGGCGCGATCAGCTCCCCGGTTTGCACGGCCGCGCCCAGCAGCATGGCCGCCGACGCGGCGTAGAAGCCGTTGCGCAGGGCGGTGAAGGCAACACCGCAGTTCCGCAGCGCCGCCTCGGTGGCGGCATGGTCCGGCATCGGCGGGAACGGAGAAGACCGGTTCGCGCCCATGTGGCTGGTGTAGACGATGCGCTCGGCTCCCGCGGCTACCGCCGCCTCTATGGCCGCACGGTGGTGGCGCACCGCCGTTTCACCCGTGCTGTTGGTCGACACCACTAGAACCTTCGACGCGCCCTCGAAGGCGTGCACAAGGCCGGCGGGGTCGGCGAAATCGCCGCGGCGGACCCGCACACCCCGCTCTTCCAGATCGCGCGCCCCTTCCGGGTCGCGCACGCTGACGCCGATCTGTCTTGCGGGGATGCGCTCGAGCAGACACTCAGTGACAGCCCGGCCCAGCTGCCCGTTGGCTCCGGTGACGATGATCATGGAGATCTCCTTTTGTTTCCAGTGATAACACCGGAACCATATCATCGGAAACATTGGTCGATAACAGCTTTTCGTTATCATTGGAATCATGGAGGGCAGTGAGGGCGCATCCGCGGAGGGACATCGGGAACGCATCGTCGAGGCGGCGGCCCGGCTGCTGAGCGAAGGCGGGCCGGACGCGGTATCGACGCGAGCCGTGAGCGCTGCGGCGGGCGTCCAGCCGCCCACCATCTATCGGCTCTTCGGCGACAAACAGGGCCTCCTCGACGCCGTCGTCACACACGGCTTCACCGCCTACCTGACCAGCAAGTCCACCCTGGAAGCCGCCGACGACCCGGTCGATGATCTCCGCGCCGGGTGGGATCTGCACGTCGGACTAGGCCTGGCCAACCCGGCGCTGTACGTGTTGATGTACAGCAGGCCCCGCCCGGAAGGAGCCGCACCGGCCGCCCGTGCCGCGTTCGAGGTGCTCGCCGAGCGCATCCGGCGCATCGCCGCCGCAGGCAGGCTACGCGTGCCCGAGGATCGCGCCGTGGCCCTGGTCCACGCGGCCGGTTCCGGCACGACGCTCACTTTGATCGCCACCCCGGAACACCACCGTGATCCGGAACTGTCGCGCACCGCCCGCGAGGCGATCATCGCCGCGATCACTACGGACACCCCTGCCTCCGCGACTCCCGGACCCGTCGCCGCCGCCGTCACACTCCGGGCGGTGCTGCCGCAGACCGACGCTTTGACCGCGCCCGAACGCGGCCTCATGCAGGAATGGCTGGACCGAATCGCCAACCCTGGCAGCTGATACCGGTACCTTGCGCCGTTCGGCCCAGCTATCCGACCGGCGATGGTTGGCAGCCTCGTTCGGATCTCCCCATCCTTCCGCGATGAACGCCACCGTTTCGGCGGGCGATCCGGTAGCTGCGCAACGGGACTACCGGACGACCCGATGCGGTAAGTTGACCGGCGGAATGCTCGCTCTGCGCCGTGCCCGTGCGTACGCCGAAGGCACGACCGCAGCGGAGGTCGACGTGGCGTACTCCCCAGGGGACACGCCGCGGCACGGGAGGTGGATGTGAGTTCCGAAAGCGCGCACCGGGCGCTGGAGGTCCAGGTGCGATCCGCGGACGACGTGGTGATCGTCACCGTGCACGGCGAAATCGACATGGCGTCCGCTCCGCGCCTGCAATCGGCACTCGACGAGGCACTGCGTGATACGCCGCCCGTCGTCGTGGTGGATATGTCGAACGTCGGATTCCTCGGCTCCGCGGGCTTGAGCGTCCTGGTGGCGGCCTCGGAAGCCGCCGGTTCCGGTGGGTTGCGCGTGGTCCCCAGCGACGCGGCGCGCAGGCCGATCGAGCTGACCGCGTTGGACCAACTGCTCACAGTGTTCGACACCGTCGAAGAGGCACTGGCAGTCGACGAGACGCACCCACCGAACTGAGCTTCGCGGTGCCACGGCGGTGCCGCACACACATGCCTGCGGTTTCAGCCACGCATTCTCGGGTACCTGACCGGAGGTCGGCACCGTGTCGACTCGAGCACGCCGGGAGGAGGCCGGATGGCAGACAACCGCGAACACCGACTGGTGGGGGTGCCCGCGGTAGCGGCATTGGCGGATCTCGGATTCGCCTCGGTGGCGTCCGGAGTGATCGCCCGACGGCGGCCGGTGCTGGGCTTACTGGAACGCACCGGCGCCGATGCCAGGGCGATCGAGCGCGTGCGGCAGCTGCGCCGCGAATTCGGTGCCGGTCCGGTCGAACTGGTGGTGCCGGGACGGCGAATCGTGGTGATTCTCGACCCGGCCGACGTCGGCCGGGTGCTCGCCGACGCACCGACCCCCTTTCACCCCGCCAATCGGGAGAAGCGCGCCGCACTGCGGCAGTTCCAGCCACACGGCGTCCTGCTGTCCGACGGTCCGATCCGCGCGCAGCGCCGAGCGGTGAACGAGGCCGCGCTCGACAGCGGCGAGACGCTGCATCGTCTCGCCGGCCCCTTCGCGGCGGGGATCGCGGAGGAAGCGCAGGAAATGATCGTGTCGGCGCTGCATCGCGGACACATGGACGCGCGGCACTTCACCACCCAGTGGTGGCGGCTTGTCCGGCGAATCGTGCTCGGCGAACGGGGACGCGACGACACCGTCCTCACCGACGAACTCGCCCGACTGCGCTCGGCGGGCAACTGGTCGTTCCTGGCCCCGGCCCATCGCAAGCAGCGTGACCAGTTCACCAATCGCCTCTACCGGCATGTGGAGTCCGCCCCACCCGACAGTCTCGCCGGCGCGCTGGCCGCGGTCCCCGCCGGCGGCGCCGTCGATCCGGTCGGGCAGATTCCGCACTGGCTGTTCGCCTTCGACGCCGCGGGTATCGCGCTCAGCCGCGCGCTGGCGGTGCTCAGCACCCACCCGGAGCACCATGCCCGCGCGCTCGACGACGCCGTCGATCCCGAACGCGTCGAGCTGCGTGCCTATCTGCGTGCCTGCGTGCTCGAGTCGGTGCGGTTGTGGCCGACCACGCCCATGTTGCTGCGCGACATCACCGCCGACACGCAGTGGCGTGACGGCGACGAACGTCTCACCATCGCGGCGGGCGCCGCGCTGATGATCGCGGTCCCCGCCTTTCACCGGGACTCCGAGCTGCTTCCCTTCGCCGATACGTTCGTCCCGGATATCTGGCTCGACGGCCGCGCCGAGCAGTACCCGCAACTCGTGCCGTTCAGCGCGGGCCCGGCCGATTGCCCGGGCCGCAACCTGGTCCTGTTCGTCACGAGCACGCTGCTCGCGCACCTGCTGACCGCGGCGGACTTCCGGCTGCGGTCGACACCGCGGCCGAACCCGGACGCGCCGCTGCCGGTGACCTTGAACAACTTCGGCCTCGACTTCACCGTCGAGCCGTGCATGACACAGACCGGCTAGCTTCCGGCCCTTTTCGCGGAAGAGTTCCTTCCGCGATAGCTGTCATGATCGAAGCATGCTGGAAACCTCCGCACGGCTGTTGCGGCTGCTGTCGCTCTTGCAAACACGCCGCGACTGGACCGGGCCCGCGCTGGCCGAGCGGCTCGGCGTCTCCACCAGAACGGTGCGCACCGACATCGAGCGATTGCGGACTCTGGGCTACCCGGTGCATGCAATGCCTGGCGTGGCAGGCGGATACCGGCTGGGAGCCGGGTCGGCGCTGCCGCCGCTGCTGCTCGATGACGAGGAGGCCGTCGCGGTGGCGGTCGGACTGGTCACCGCCGCCAATGGCGCGGTCACCGGCATCGAGGAAACAGCGCTGGGCGCGCTGGCGAAACTGCAACAGATGTTGCCCGCACGATTGCGGCACCGGGTCGAGACGCTGACCTCCGCCACCGTCCACGTGCCCGGTCGCGGAGAGCCGACCGTGGACGCGGCGGTGCTCACCGCGGTCGCGGGCGCCATCCGGGCGAGCGAACGATTGCGCTTCGACTACGAAACCCATTCGGGGACCTCGTCGCGACGGGATGTGGAACCACACCGGATGGTGCACTTGCGAGGCCGCTGGTATCTGGTCGCCTGGGACGTCGCGCGCGACGACTGGCGCACCTTCCGCGTCGACCGGATCATCCCGAAGATTCCGAACGGTCCCCGGTTCAGCCCGCGTGCCGTACCCGAGAAGGAGATCGCCGAGCGGGTGCAACGCGGGGTGGACGCCGCTACGTGGCGCTACCGCGCGCGTGTGCGCATGGCCGCGCCGGCGCAGGAGATCCGGGCGCGCCTGCCCGCGGCGGTGGAGGTCGAGCCGGACGGTCCGCAGCACTGCGTGGTGCACGTGGGTTCGGACTCGCCCCAGCTACTGACGTTGTACCTGGGCCTCGCCGACGTCGACTTCGAAGTCTTGGACGCGCCGGCGCTCGCTGAACACCTCGCCGCCACCGCGGCACGATTCCGGCGCGCGGCCGGACAGGGATAGCGCCGGACCAACGCATCCGCGTGACACGCGAGCGGCCGCGCTCGGCAATTGGACACCGAGCGCGGCCGACGCCGACGCTCTCGCTCGGCCCCCTACCGGCTCGCGCCCGCGGCCGCTCCGATCAGACCGCCCACCACGCAACCGGGGAAGACCCCGACGATGAAGAAGATGAGGCCGACCGCCGCCCCGATGGCGCAGCCGATCGCCAATCCCCCCAGCGTGGTCTGCGGGTCACCGATGAACCGCGGCGCGCCCGGCGCCGGGATGGCGGCTCCGACCGGTGTCAAGGTCAGGGTCGTGGCGGCCGCATCGAGTTCCGGCGACACCTGGACGTGCCCGCCCATCGCGGTCTGCAGGGTCGTCGGCACCGACGCGACCACCTCGCCGTCCGGGGCCAGCACCGTAATACCGTCCGGCGTCAGAGCGAACGTGCCGGAAGCGAGCGTGACCGTCGCACTCGACCGATCCGGCGCGACCGTCGCGGTGTAGGCGACACCACGGTCGACGCCGCTGATCGCGGGGTCGGAGACCTCGGCCTGGCCGTACGCGGTCGCCGCCGTGACACCGGTGGCGGCAATGGTCAGCAGCGTGGTCGCAACCACTTTTCTGAGCTTCATGAGCCATCCCATCCTCAGCAGATTCGATCTGTCGTTACCTGGGTACAGCCGTGAAATACTAGCAATTATAGACATTCCGCATGACTATTTTCAGAACGCTTCAGATGCCCGAAATGTCTTGCAAGGGGGAGTATTTCGCGGCGCATCCGGCCGATCAGGGGATGGAAACGCCCGCTACTCCAATTCTCCTTCGGTCTCCAGGTAGACCTGGCGCAAGCGCTCGAGCGTGTCCTGTTCGGGATGCTCCCACAGTTTCCGCTCGGCCGCCTCCAGCAGCCGCTCGGCAATGCCGTGCAGCGCCCACGGGTTGGACTGCTCCATGAACTTACGGTTCACGTCGTCGAATACATAGCTCTCGGTGAGCTTCTCGTACATCCAGTCCGCCACGACGTTGGTCGTGGCGTCGTAGCCGAACAAATAGTCGACGGTCGCCGCCATCTCGAACGCACCCTTGTACCCGTGCCTGCGCATGGCCTCCAACCACCGCGGGTTCACCACGCGGGCCCGGAACACCCGCGAGGTCTCCTCGGACAGCGTCCGGGTGCGCACCGCGTCGGGCCGGGTGCTGTCGCCGATGTAGGCCTCCGGGTTCTTGCCGGTCAGCGCGCGGACCGTGGCGACCATACCGCCGTGGAACTGGAAATAGTCGTCGGAGTCGGCGATATCGTGCTCGCGAGTATCGGTGTTCTTCGCGGCCACCGCGATTCGACGGTACGCGCCCCGCATGTCCGCCGCGGCGGGCGCGCCGTCCAGATCGCGGCCGTAGGCGTAGCCGCCCCAGGTGGTGTATACCTCCGCGAGGTCGTCGTCGGTGCGCCAGCTCTTCGAGTCGATCAGCTGCAGCAGGCCCGCGCCGTAGGTGCCCGGCTTGGAGCCGAAGATGCGGGTGGTGGCGCGCCGCTGGTCGCCGTGCTCGGCCAGATCGGCTTCGGCGTGCGCGCGCACGTAGTTCGCTTCGCCCGGCTCGTCCAAGCCGGCGACGAGGCGGACCGCGTCGTCCAGCAAGGCCAGTACGTGGGGGAAGGCGTCGCGGAAGAAGCCGCTGATGCGCACGGTGACATCGATGCGGGGCCGGCCGAGTTCCTCGAGCGAGATCACCTCGAGCGTGCTGACCCGGCGGCTCGCCTCGTCCCAGACCGGCCGGACACCCAGCAGCGCAAAGACTTCGGCAATGTCGTCGCCCGAGGTGCGCATGGCGGAGGTGCCCCAGACCGAGAGGCCGACCGACCGCGGGTATTCACCATGGTCGGCCCGGTACCGGTCCAGCAGCGATTCCGCCATGGCCTGGCCGGTCTCCCAGGCCAGCCGCGACGGTACGGCCTTGGGGTCGACCGAGTAGAAGTTGCGTCCGGTCGGCAAGACGTTGATCAGGCCGCGCAACGGCGAGCCGCTCGGGCCCGCCGGGATGAACCCGCCGTTCAGCGCGTGCAGCACCCGGTCGAGCTCGACGCCGGTCTGCCGCAGGCGCGGCACCACCTCGGTGGCCGCGAACCGCAGCACCCGGCGGACCTCGGGATTATCGGTGATTCCGTCGACCGCGTCCGGCGACCAGTCCGCTGCCTGCAATGCCGCGACGAGGGCGCGGGCGCTGCCCTCCACGGCGTCGACGCGCTCGCGCGTCTCGCTGCCCGACTCGTCGAGCCCGAGCGCTTCGCGCAGGCCGGGCACGGTGCGCTCACCACCCCACAGCTGGCGGGCGCGAAGCATGGCCAGCACCAGGTCGAGTTCGCTCTCCCCCGCGGGCGCCTGGCCGAGCACATGCAGGCCGTCGCGGATCTGGACGTCCTTGATCTCGCACAGCCAGCCGTCGACGTGCAGCAGCATGTCGTCGAAGGAGTCCTCGTCCGGGCGCTCGGAGAGGCCCAGGTCGTGGTCCATCTTGGCGGCGCGCATCAGCGTCCAGATCTGCTGGCGGATGGCGGGCAGCTTGGCCGGGTCGAGTGCGGAGATGTTGGCGTGCTCATCGAGCAGCTGCTCCAGCCGCGAGATGTCGCCGTAGCTTTCGGCGCGGGCCATCGGGGGGATCAAGTGATCGACCAGCGTGGCGTGCGCACGCCGCTTGGCCTGGGTGCCCTCACCCGGGTCGTTCACCA
The DNA here is from genome assembly GCF_965283145.1 of Nocardia sp. Marseille-Q1738. Classification (NCBI taxonomy): domain Bacteria; kingdom Bacillati; phylum Actinomycetota; class Actinomycetes; order Mycobacteriales; family Nocardiaceae; genus Nocardia; species Nocardia sp. Marseille-Q1738. The sequence continues at coordinate 90,747 of NZ_CBDIMS010000003.1, forward strand.
GGAATGGATAGATCAGCGGCAGGTCGCCGAGCGCCGCATCGGTGCCGCAGGAGGCCGACATACCGAGCGTCTTGCCCGGCAGCCACTCCAGGTTTCCGTGCTTGCCCAGGTGCACCATCGCGTCGGCGCCGAACCCGTCGGGGGCGCTGAGCCACCGGTACGCGGCCAGGTAGTGATGGCTGGGCGGCAGGTCGGGATCATGGTAGATCGCGACGGGGTTGTCGCCGAAACCGCGCGGCGGCTGCACCATGAGCACCACATTGCCGAAACGCATTGCGGCGATGACTATCTCGCCGGCCGGATCGGACGAGCGGTCGACGTAGAGTTCGCCGGGCGGCGGGCCCCACGCCTCGACGACGGCGTCGCGCAGGTCGCCGGGCAGGGTGTCGAACCAGGCGGCGTAGGTCGCGGCGCTGATGCGGATCGGGTTACCTGCCAGCCGCTCGGAGGTCAGCCAGTCCGGATCCTGGCCGCCCGCCGCGATCAGGGCGTGGATGAGGGCGTCGCCATCGCGCTCGTCCAAGCCGGGGACCTCGCCGGGCGCGCCGAGGTCATAACCGGCGGCACGCATTTCGGCGAGCAGGCGGATCGCGCTGGCCGGGGTGTCCAGACCGACGGCGTTGCCGATACGGGCATGCTTGGTCGGGTAGGCCGACAGCATGATCGCGACGCGTTTGCGCGCGGCGGGGATGTGGCGCAGCCGGGCGTGGCGGGTCGCGATGCCCGCGACGCGGGCCGCGCGCTCGGCGTCGGGGACGTAGGTGGACAGCCCGTCGGCGTCGAATTCCTTGAACGAGAACGGGACGGTGATGATCCGGCCGTCGAACTCCGGCACCGCGACCTGGGTCGCGACGTCCAGCGGCGACAGGCCGTCGTCGTTGGCCTCCCATTGGGCGCGGCCGGTGGTCAGGCACAGGCCTTGCAGGATGGGTACGTCCAGGTCGGCGAGCGCGCCGACGTCCCACGCCTCGTCCTCGCCACCCGCCGAGGCGATGGCCGGTTTGGTGCCGCCCGCGGCCAGCACCGTCACCACCAGCGCGTCGGCCCGGCGCAGGGTCGCGAGCAGCTCGGGTTCGGCGGTGCGCAGGGACGCGCAGAACAGCGGTAGCGGACGCGCGCCCGCCTGTTCGATCGCGGTGCACAGCGCGTCGACGTAGGCGGTGTTGCCCGCGAGATGCTGGGCCCGGTAGTAGATCACCGCGACGGTGGGGCCGTCGGCCGGCACTGCCGCGACCCGGTCCAGCTCGCCCCAGCTGGGCAGCTGGATCGGCGGCTCGAAGCCGTGCCCGGTGAGCAGCACGGTGTCGGACAGGAAGTTGTGCAGCTGGCGCAGGTTCTCCGGGCCGCCGGCGGCGAGGTAGTTGTGCGCGTCGGCCGCGACGCCGCCCGGCACGGTGGAGCATTCCATCAGCTCGGCATCCGGTGCGAGCTCGCCACCGAGCGCGACCAGCGGAACGCCGCTCGCGCGCAGCGCCTCCAGCCCGTCCTCCCACGCCCGCTTGCCGCCGAGGATGCGCACGATCACCAGATCGGCGCCGTCGAGCAGACCGGGTAGGTCGTCGACCAGCAGGCGGGCCGGATTGCCCCACCGGTAATCCGCGCCGCTGGCGCGGGCACTCAGCAGATCGGTGTCGGACGTGGACAACAGCACAATCACGGTGGCAGCCTTCCTCGGGTGACGCGCCCATCGGGGGTTCGCTGCTCGCCGGAGAGGGTCTGGCTTTCTACAGTGGCGCGACCGCACCGGATTTCCACCGGTTTCCTCGTCGCCCGCCGAGCATGCCGCGATGCTACCTGCCGCCTCGGCCGGGCTCGTCGGCGTGTCCGGGCAGGCCATGCCGCCCGGCGGCGACCACCGCTCGGCGGCCGGGAAGTCCGGGAGGAACCATTAGGTCAGGTCGGCGTTTCCGTCGATCACCTTGAGGTGGTAGTGGAACCGGTTGAGCCGCCATCCATCCGCGGTGCGCTCGGCGCCGATCGAGTAGCTGCCGACGAACGTGCGCGTCTTGCCGTTGACCGCGGCGTTCTTCACGTGCACGGCGATCGCGTCGGCGTGCACGGTCGCCGTGTCGCCGTGCAGATCGATCAGGTGGTTGCCGGATTGGTGGTGGATGCTATCCAGGTCGGCGAGCCCGGTGCGCCAATCCTCGATGATGTCGGCCGCGGCCCGCTCCCCGACCGGCCCGCCGAACCCGCCGTCGAAATCGACCTTCGGCGTGAACACCTCCCCCGCCAACGCTTCCCACCGTCCCTGATCGGTGTAGACGAACATCTTCGTGATCACGTCGACGATGGCGAGCCGGTCGGCGAGAGAAGAGTTTTCGGACATACGCCGACCTTAGCCGTCGCGCGCACGTCACGCTTTGCGGACCACCCCGCCCAGCAGCACCAGTCGCGTGTCCGGCAGGTCGTCGTCGAGCCACCGTTGCAAGGGAACCAGGCCGGGATCGAGCATGTCGAAGCCCTCGAAGAACGAGGCGACCCGCGCCGCGGATCGGTAGCGCACCTGGGCCGATGACTTGGCGGTGTCCGCCGAGGACTGACTGATGAAATCCGGATCGCTGCTGTCGGCGCCGTGCGTGAACGCCAAGTAGCTTCCCGGGGCCATCGCGTCACGGAACCGGGCGACGATCTCGGCGGGGTGTTCATCGTCCATCACGAAGTGCAGAACGCCGACCAGCATGATCGCGACCGGCTCGCCGAAGTCGATCAGCTTGCCGGATGCCAACCGGTCGAGGATGTCGTCCGGACGGCGAACATCGCCCAGCATCGCCGCCACACCGTCCGAAGCGGCCAGCAGAGCGTTGCAGTGCGCGTGCACGACCGGGTCGAAGTCGACGTACACCACCCGCGCCGACGGATCGGTCTTGCGCGCGACCTCGTGAACATTGGGCGAGGTCGGAATACCAGCGCCGAGATCGATGAACTGCCGGACACCCGCCTCGGCCGCCAACTGGACCGCGTTCACCAGGAATTGGCGGCTGAACCAGGCCAAGGTCCTGGTGTCGGGCGCTATCGAGAGCATTCGACGGGCGACCGCCCGGTCCACCTCGTAGTTGTCCTTGCCGCCGAGCAGATAGTCGTACACCCGAGCGGAGTTCGGCGTGGTCGGATCAACACCACGCGGTGCTCGCTCCATGCTCGACACCGTACCTCTCCGATATCCTCGACCAAATCGTAACAAGCCGTCACCTACAGGTGACGCGCTATGTCATGAGAGCCGATACCGGCGGCGACCCGCCGTAGTGTGCGAGCGCTGGCATCGTGGCGCGAAAAATGCTGCTGCACTACTCTTTTTGTCGTCGATCGATAACGCGGGGTTGACTCACGCCGGTAGATGACGCACTCGAGACGGGCGCACCCGCCGCACCAGCACAGTCGGCGCTGGACCATCAGCGGCGTAGCAGCAGAACGCTTCGGGTGCAAGGGGCGGCCACACCGAACCCGACGAACCGATCTGTTGCTCAATTGCCTTCCGGGAGGCGCAATCTGGACAAACAGTGCGGACTCAGTCGTCCGGTGCCCCCGCCAGCGCATCGGCTCGCGCCATGAGCACGTCAGCGACCGGGCGGGGACGGCGGCCGAGTCCGCATGCGCTGGCGACCCCGTCGACGGGGCGCCCGAGTGCGTGCTCGATAGCCGCCAACGTCTCCACTTGTTCCGCCTCGCTCGGAATGTCATGCACCATACCGGCGTAGAAATCGGTGCCCTCGCACAGAGACAGATCGGCGAGCGGCGCATAGAATTCGGTGCTCGACGAGGGCGGTCTGTCTCCCGCCGCGAACGGTCCGTGCAGGTATTCCAAAACGCGCCCCTGCGGCCAATGCCGGACGACGGAATTGGCCAGATCCACGAACGGCCGCGCGTCACGCAACCTCCCGCGGGCTTTGTTGCGCAGACTGCCCAGGCAGAGGTGTACCCCGAATCGAGTCCCCGCAGGGGCGGCCGCGGCCAGAGCGGCGATACCCCGGCTCAATCCGAGTATTCGGTCCACCAGGCGGTGGAACGGCTGCGCCTTGGCCAGCAGCACCAGTTCCGCGGTGGCCTCGAGTTGCACAACGACGTCGTCACCGGCCAACTCGCGAATAGCGGTGATGTCGCGCACGGTGGCGTCGATGAACGCTTGCCGGTAGCGCCGTATCCCGGACGCTCCCATGGCGATGAACGTCAGCGTGAAATCGGTCGGCATGCCGATCTGCAACGCGAGATCGGGCAACTGCCGCTCCTCGCGCAGCTTTCGGAAGATCGGCCATGCCTCCTCGGCCTCCCGGAGGTAGCCGAGATCCATGACATCGCCGCTCAATTCGGTACCGCGCGCGACGCGATGGATCGTGCGGTCCCTGCTCGACTGCCACGCACCGGGTTTCTTCACTTCCAAGACGCCTTGGGACACCAGATCCGCGATTATCGGCTGGATGTAGAACTCGTACCGCCGAGTCTCCCCGGTCGGCAGGGTACGCAGCCGCGGACCCGCGCCATCGAGCATCGCCCGCATCGCCACATCCGTGCTCTCGGCCGGGAAACTTCCAACGAAGTGCACCGCCCGCGTGCCCGCCCCTTGCACCATCGAACCCACGTTCCCGCGCTCCTCAGTTCACCGGGTCGTCCCGGGCATCCATCCGACACGGTGTCGGTGGCGCCCGGGTGACACTCATGCGGATCTACTCCGCGATAGCCACGGATCATTATGTGCGGTAGTGGCGTTCGCCGGATACCTCGATACACGACCGGCCGCATACTCGACGGCCGCGGTGGACTACAGCCGGACCGCCCGCCGCGGGCGGAGGCTCGATGTGCCGGGTACGGCATCTGAGGGTCTTATCACGCCGAAAAGATGAAAAGCATTGGTGGATCGGGGGTTACTGCTGAGCAACCAGGTAAACGCGACGGGATGCCCGACAAGGAGGTCGGTATTGCGCCTGGGATAGTTCGCGCATAGCCTGCGTCGCGTGCGAACCTCGGTACGGTCGATTCTCGCGTCCGCTGCGGCAATACTGCTCTGCCTCACGCCAGGCGTGGCCCGCGCGGAGGATACGCCGCCGGATCGCTGTGAAGCGGTGTCCATTCCGGTGCCGCTCGGGGTGATGGCGGGTACATTATGCGTTCCCACAGCGCAGCCGACCGACACCGTCATGGTGCTGATCGCGGGTTCCAACTACAACCACACCTACTGGGATTTCCCCTACGCCCCGGAGACTTACAACTTCCGGCGCGCGATGAACGCCGCGGGTTACGCGACACTCGTGGTCGATCGGCTCGGTAACGGCGCGAGCACCAGGCCGCCCAGCACGCAGGTGACGGCGTCGGTGTCCGCGCGCGCGTTGCACGACATCGTCCGGTCCCTGCGCCGAGGACTGGCGGGCGCGCCCCCGTTCGGCAAGGTCATCACCGGTGGCCATTCGCTGAGTTCCGGTATCGACGTCCTCGAGGCGAGCACCTACCAGGATGTCGACGGTGTCTTGCTCACCGGGTTCTCCCACGCCCTCAACGTTTCCGAAGTGCTCGGCGTGATCGCGACCTACCATCAAGCCGCCCAGGATCCTCGGTTCGCCGGGCGGGGATACGATCCCGGCTACCTCACCACGCAGCCCGGAACCCGCGCACGCGATTTCTTCGCCCCCGAGACCGCCGACCCCGAGGTTCTCGCGGTCGACGAAGCGACCAAGGAAGTCTTCTCGCCGACGGAATATCCCGACGGGCTGACCTCCACCCTCCCGCCGATGACCAACTTCATCAGCGCCCCGGTCCTGATCGTCAATGGCAGCTTGGACCGGTTGTCCTGCGGGCCCGGCTACGCGGTCTGCGCGAATGCCGAGACGCTGCATGCCGCGGAAGCGCCGTTCTTCGGTCCGGCCGCACGATTGCGCACCTTCGTGCTGCCCGGTAGCGGCCACTCGGTCAATCTCGCACGCAACACCGCCGAGTACCGGTCCGCCGTGATCGACTGGATGGATTCCATCGTCGAGTGACCGGTCCGCCCGGCCGTCCTGCCGCAGCGAGTGCCTCGGTGCTCCTCACGCGGCCGCGCCATAGGTGCCGTACCAGCGGTTCCGTAGGCTGGACTCGTTATGACACGAGGTGTTCCCGATTCCTGTCCAGGTGTGCTGCGGCTGCACGAGGCGGCCGACGGACCGCTGGCGCGGATCCGGGTGCCCGGTGGTCGACTGGATTCCGCCCAGCTGCAGGCACTGGCGGAGTCCGCCCGTGACCTGGCGGACGGAAATATCGAGCTCACCTCTCGCGGCAATGTCCAATTGCGGCAGGTCCGCGACGCGGCGGAGCTGACCGACCGGCTCGCCGCCGTGGGGCTGCTGCCCAGCCGCACGCACGAGCGGGTGCGCAATATCATCGCCTCACCGCTGTCCGGACGCGTCGGCGGCCTGTCGGACGTGCGCGCACTGGTCCCCGCGCTGGACGCCGGTCTGCTCGCGGCGCCACGGTTGGCTCATCTGCCCGGCCGGGTGCTGTTCACCCTCGATGACGGTCGCGGCGACGTCAGCGGGCTCGGCGCCGACATCGGTGTGCACGCGATCCGCGCGGAGGAGTTCGCGTTGCTGCTGGCGGGCCGCGACAGCGGCGTCCGTCTCCCGGCCGCCGACACGGTCGATGTCATGCTCGCCGCGGCGCACGGATTCCTGGAGCTGCGCGGCGAGGACGCGGGCCGGTGGCGGTTGGACGACATCGAACAGGGCGCTGATCGCGTGATCGATCTCCTCGGGCTCTCGCCCGTCGCCGATCGGCTCGAATTACCTGCGGCGCAGAGCCTTCCGATCGGCTGGCTGGAGCAGGACGACCGGTTGGTCAGCCTGGGCGCCGGTGTGCGCCTCGGCTGCCTGCCCGCCCGAACCGCCGAATTCCTCGCCGCGGTCGAGCGGCCGATCTTCGTCACGCCTTGGCGCGGTCTGGTGGTCACCGACCTGGAGGAGTGGGCCGCCGAACAGGTCGTGCGCGTACTGGCCCCGATGGGTTTGATCTTCGACGCCGACTCGCCGTGGCTTCTGGTCAGCGCCTGCGCCGGGCAGCCCGGTTGCGCGAAATCGCATACCGACGTCCGGGCCGATGTGTCCGACGCGGTGGACACGGGCCGTGTGCTGCCCGCGGCATACCCCATCGAGCATGGAGCGGGTGACCGGCATTCCGAGCCGGAAGACTCTGCGAACCAGGATGTCTCGGAGCGGACGCCGATCGCCGCCACGGACATTTCGGTGGCCGGACGTCAGCATTGGTCCGGCTGCGACCGCCGCTGTGGCCGCCCCCGGGGCGAGGTCACCGATATCGTCGCGACAGACAAGGGTTACCGCATCGACTGATCGTCGTGTGCGGCCTCGGAGCATGATCGCCTTTCCTCCCTGCCGCGTCACCTTCCGTGGATCTCGAGGGTGCAGCACTTGACCGCTCCCCCCGCCTTGAGCAGTTCGGACATCTCGATCCCGACCGGGTGGTAGCCGCGGTCGCGCAGGGCCTCGCTCAGATCGGTCGCGCGGCTGCTGAGGAATACGTTGACACCGTCGCAGACACCGTTCAATCCGAGTACCGCCGCGTCCGCGTCGGTGGCCACGATGGCGTCGGGGTACAGCTCGGCGAGAACCGCGCGGGCCGCCGGGCTGAAGGCGGGCGGGTAATAGGCGACGGTGCGGGCGTCCAGTGGAAGCAGCACCGTATCCAGGTGATAGAAGCGCGGATCGACCAATTCCAGGGACACCACGGGCAGATCGAAGTGGCGCGATACCTCCTCGTGCGCCGCGAGCGAACTGCGGAAGCCCATACCCGCGAGGAGCCGATCACCGACCAGGAGGAAATCACCTTCCCCCTCGTTCAATTCCTTGGCGGCCATCAGATTCGGCAGTCCAGCCCCGGCGAACCATTGGTGGTAGGCGGGGCCTTCGGCAGCGCGTTCCGGATGCGTGAAGCAGGCAGACATCGCCCGGTCGCCGATGATCAGACCGCCGTTGGCGGCGAACACCATGTCGGGCAGGCCAGGGATGCCGGGCACCACCTCGACCGTGTGCCCGTATTCCTCGTAGGTGGCGCGCAGCGTCTCCCACTGTTCGATCGCCAACTCGCGATCGACGGGCTCCGCGGGATTCATCCAGGGGTTGATCGAATAGGTGACGTCGAAGTAATCGGGTCGGCACATGACGAACCGGCGCGGCGAGGAACCCCGTGCGGCGGACTCGACTCGGAGGGTGGCTACAGACGTCAACGGAACTCCCGGAGGTCAGCGGGGACTTTCGGCTGTAACGAAGGTAAGTGGGCTAGCATTGCGCCAGAAACAACGATTTGTTGCTTATCTCGACCTTGAATCGATAAATCATTGCGTGAAGCCCGAGGAGTGTGATGTGGACGACCTCGATCGGCGGATTCTCGAACAGCTGCTGAGGCACGCGCGCGCCTCGTTCCAGGAGATCGGCAGCGCGGTCGGACTGTCCGCGCCCGCGGTGAAGCGGCGGGTCGACCGGTTGGTCGCGAACAAGCAGATCACCGGATTCACCGCGTTGGTCAACCCCGCCGCGCTGGGCTGGAAGACGGAGGCATACGTCGAGGTCTACTACCGGGACAACATCTCCCCCGCCGAATTGAAACGCAGCCTGGACCCGATCCCGCAGGTGGTCGGCGTGTGGACCATCGCGGGCGAGGCCGATGCGCTGGTGCACGTGATGGCCACCGACATGGCCGAGATCGAGGTGACCGTGGAGCGGATCCGGGAGAACGCGCGCGTCGGGCGCACTCGGAGCTCGATCGTCATGTCGCGGATCCTCGAGCGTCCGCGGACCTGATCGTCATCCGGGCCCGACACAATGCGGTGGTGTAGCCGCCAACCCGGACCGCCCGGTCCGGACCCGCACCCATAGGGTGGACCGCATGTCCGACGTACGTGCCAGCTACCTGACCGACGGGGCCGAGATCTACCGTCGCTCATTCGCGACGATCCGCGCCGAGGCCGATCTGAGCGGGTTCCCCGCGGATGTGGCACAAGTGGTGGTGCGGATGATCCACGGCTGTGGTCAGGTCGATCTCGCCGAGGACATCGCCTTCTCGCCCGGCGTCGTCGCGGCGGCGCGGGCGGCACTGCGCGCGGGCGCGCCGATTCTGTGTGACGCGACCATGGTCGCCTCCGGCGTGACCAGGAAACGACTGCCCGCCGACAACGAGGTGGTGTGCACCCTCGCCGATCCGCGCGTACCGGAATTGGCTTCGGCCCTGGGCACTACCCGCTCCGCCGCCGCGCTGGAACTGTGGCGCGACCGCCTCGACGGCGCCGTCGTCGCGATCGGCAACGCGCCGACGGCGCTGTTTCATCTGCTCGATCTGCTGGACGCGGGCGCACCCCGGCCTGCCGCGGTCCTCGGCATTCCCGTCGGGTTCATCGGCGCCGCCGAATCCAAGGACGCGCTGATCGCGACCGACGGCATCGAGTACCTCACGGTTCGCGGCAGGCGCGGCGGCAGCGCGATCACCGCGTCCGCGTTGAACGCGATTGCGAGTGAACAGGAATGAGCGTCGCGGGCAAACTGTGGGGCGTCGGACTCGGCCCCGGCGATCCCGAACTGGTGACGGTCAAGGCGGCCAAGGTGATCGGGACGGCCGACGTCATCGCGTTCCACAGCGCGCGCCACGGTCGCAGCATCTCCCGCCGCATCGCCGCGCCCTACATGCGTCATGGCCAACTCGAGGAGCACCTCGTCTACCCCGTGACCACCGAGACCACCGACCATCCCGGCGGCTACCAAGGCGCGATCGACGAGTTCTACGAACAGGCCGCCGAGCGGCTGGCCACGCACCTGGCCGCGGGCCGCTCGGTCGCGTTGCTCGCCGCGGGCGACCCGCTGTTCTACAGCTCCTACATGCACATGCACCGCCGGCTGGCCGACCGATTCGAGACCGAGATCATCCCGGGCATCACCTCGGTGAGTGCGGCGTCGGCCGCGTTGGGCACGCCGCTGGTCGAGGGCGAGCAGGTGCTCACGGTGCTGCCGGGCACCATGCCGGTGGACGAACTCACCCGGCGCCTGCGCGCGACCGACGCGGCCGCGATCATGAAACTGGGCCGCACCTATCCCGGTGTCCGCCAGGCCCTTTCGGATTCGGGTCGGCTTTCCGGCGCGTACTACGTCGAGCGCGCGAGCACGACCGAGCAGCGCGTCCTGCACGCCGACGCGGTGGACGACGCCGAGGTCCCCTACTTCTCCATCACCCTCGTTCCTGGCCCGGAGCCGACGACGCCGCTGCCCCGCGCCGAGACGAATCCGGCTGCCCGTCAACGGATTGCCGACGCGGGAACGACCGGGCGAGTCGGCGAGGTCGTCGTCGTGGGGCTGGGTCCCGGCGCGCCGGAATGGACCACCGACGAGGCGCGCGCGGCGCTCGCTGACGCCACCGATCTGGTCGGCTACACCACCTACTTGAACCGGGTGCCACAACGACCTGGCCAGCGACGCCACGCCAGCGACAACCGGGTGGAGTCCGAACGCGCCGCCATGGCCTTGGATCTGGCCGAGCGGGGCGCGCGGGTGGCGGTCGTCTCCTCGGGTGACCCTGGGGTCTTCGCGATGGCGGCGGCCGTGCTGGAGGAAGCAGCGGACCCGCGGTGGCGCGAGGTGCCGGTACGCGTGCTTCCCGGACTCACCGCGGCCAACGCGGTGGCGAGCCGGGTCGGCGCGCCGCTCGGACACGACTACGCGATGATCTCGCTCTCCGATCGGCTCAAGCCATGGGAGATGGTGGCACAACGCCTTTCCGCCGTCGCGGCGGCCGACATGGCCATCGCGGTCTACAACCCGGCGTCCTCGCAGCGCACCTGGCAGGTCGGCGCGATGCGGGACCTGCTGCTGGAGCACCGCAAGCCCGATACGCCGGTCGTCGTCGGGCGTGACGTCGGCGGGCCGACCGAGTCGGTCCGCGTGGTGACGCTCGGCGATCTCGACCCCGCCGAGGTGGACATGCGCACGCTGCTGATCATCGGCGCGTCGACCACGACCGCGTTCGGGACCGGCCACGGGACGCGCGTCTACACCTCCCGGCGCTATGGGACGGTACGCGACGCGGCGGCCGGCAACGCGTAAGATCGCCTGACGCACCGGAGATGGGAGGGAACTTGGCCGCGACGCTGGCGGAGCTGACGCTGCGCACCCGAGCCTTGGAGGCACGGGCCACCGCGACCGAGCAAGCACTCGACGAACAGGGCGTTGTCCTGGGCGAACTGGCGGGACTGACCAGGAAAGCGCTGGACGGCATCGATCGGCTCGATCGGCGCACGGAGAAGCTCGAGAACGCTGTCACCGAGCTTCGTGAGGACGTCGGCGAGCTGCGCGAAAACGTCAGTGGACTGCACGAAACCGTCGGCGAGCTCCGCGAAAACGTCAGCGGACTGCAAGACAACGTCGGCGAGCTCAACCGGCGGGTCACGGTACTCGAAAAGGGTCAGATCCGCTTGGAACAGGGGCAGGCGCGACTGGAACAGGGCCAGGCGCGACTGGAGGAGGGCATGACCGCGGTGCTTGCGCGGCTCGACCAGTTGGCCGGAAGCGCGTAGCCGCCCGTTCCGGTAACATTCCACTATGGAATGTTCGGCAGAAGGGAGCAGTCGTTGACCAACGCTACGACCACGCGCAAGTCGCTGAACTCCACGGCGGCGTCATTGCTCGGATTTCTGCACCAAGGCCCCATGTCGGGGTGGGATCTGGTGGCCACGGCGCAAGACCGTATCGGCGACTTCTGGACGATCACGCAGAGTCAGGTCTATCGGGAGCTCGCCGCGATGGACGCCGCGGGACTGGTCGAGAAAGGCGAGACCGGCGCGCGCGAACGGACGCCCTATCACATCACCGACGCCGGGCGGGAGGCATTCCTGGAATGGGTGGCTCGTGATCCCGGCGGGGAGACCATCCGGGTTCCGCTGCTGCTCACACTCTCGTTCGGTGAACATCTGGACCGCGATCGGCTCGACGGCATCGTCGCGGCCAATCGGGAGATCCATCAGGCGCGGCTCGCGCGGTATCTCGCCGAGGATCCGGAGACGATGTCCGCCTTCGCCCGCGCCACATTGGATTTCGGCATCCGCTACGAGCGGGCGGTGCTGGATTGGTTCGATCACCTGCCCGAGCTTCTCGGCCGTTGATCGTCACGCGTCACGACGGCTCTTCCGATACAAGCACGCCGGGGATCAACTACACCCGCGATTGACTCGCTTCTCGTATAGCCAATCTATTACTTGGGCAACGGTTTCCACGACCTCCACGCCCTGGGGTAGCGGTGGGCGGTCGATCACGACGACCGGAATTCCGGCCTCGCGGGCGGCGGCCAGCTTGGCTTCGGTCTGATCCCCGCCGCTGTCCTTGGTGACCAGCACGTCGATCCCGTACTCGGCGATCAGCCGGGATTCGTCCTCGAGCGCGAAAGGTCCGCGGGCGAGGATGATTTCGTGTCGAGCAGGCAACGGACCCCCGGGCGGGTCGATGGCTCGGATCAGGAACCACTGCCGCTCCTGCCTCGCGAATGCGTCCACGCCTTGACGGCCGATGGTCAGGAACACGCGCTCGCCGAGCGTCGCGGTCGTCTCCGCCGCGGCGACGAGATCAGGCACCCGTACCCATCGATCCCCCGGCCGCTGCGGCCAGGTCGGCCGTCGCAGGCACACCAGCGGCACGCCCGAATCACGCGCGGCCGCAGCGGCATTGGCACTGATGGCCGCCGCGAATGGATGGGTGGCGTCCACTACAGCGGCCACGTCGTTGTCCGCGATCCAGGCACGCAGTCCCTCGGCGCCACCGAAGCCACCGACCCGTACCGCGCCCTCGGGCAAAAGGGGCGCACGCACACGACCGGCGAGCGAGGACACGATCTCGAATCCTCGCTCGCCGGAAGCGATGTGGGCCAGGTCCCGGGCTTCCCGGGTGCCGCCCAGAATCAGAATTCTCAGGGCTGTCCGCTGAAGTAGGCGATACCCGCGTTCAGCAGCGACGGCCCGCCCGCGACGGCCAGACCGATCAGCGCGCCGAGCACGGCGCCGGGCAGGATGCCGATGCCGAAGAAGACGATGCCGATGGCCGCGCCGATCAGGCCGCCGACCAGGGCACCGAGCGAGGCGCGCTGCAACTCGGCGAAGAACCACTCCTGTGCGCCGATGAATTCGGCGGCGACCGGCGCGTTCGCGGTCGGGGCGACCTGCGGCGTCAGCGTGAGCTGCCTGCCCTCGTCGGCGACGTTCGCGGCGATCTGGACCTCCTGGCCCTTGGCCGTCGCGGTGAGCGGAATCGTGGTGACGGTCTCGCCCGCGGAATTCTTCAGGCTGACCGACTGCTTGTCGGCGTCCACGCTGAACGCGCCGCCGGTCACGCTGGTGACCACCGACTTACCCGCGTCGGCCAGCCGCAGCGCGTAGCCGACACCCTGATCGGTGCCGGTGACCGTGGGCTCGGCGGCCGCCTGGTCCTGCACCGCGGGCGGCGCGGGCGCGGCGTAGGCGGTACCGGCGGTGACTCCGGTGGCTGCGACAGCCAACAATGCGGTAGCGGCGAACTTCTTGTATTTCATCTATCTCCCCAACAGGAACCGGATTTCCGATCATGATCGGAACTCGGCCCCGACCATACCCCGTGACCGGTAACGTGTTCACCCATCGGTGGGGAGTTCCGGCGCGATATCGCGCTTTTTCACCACCGACCACTGCGCCACCGGGAGCTGAGGCCGCCATGCGGTGAAGGATCCCAGCGGTTCGCCGCGGTAGATCTGGAATTTCCGCAACGCGCCGCCGTGGGCGGACGCCCAGCTGAGCAGCAGTGATTCCGATTCGGCGGTCACCGCGTTCGCGACGAGCCTGCCGCGTCGGCGCAGCTGCGCCCAGCATGTCTCCAACAGGCCATCCTGGGTCAGCCCACCACCGACGAAAATCGCGTCGGGCGAAGCGATTTCGGTGTCATGGGCGAGTTCGGCGCGCAACTCGCCGCGAATCAGGACGTTCGGGACTCCCAGAGCGGCGGCGTTGTCGGCGATCTGCTCCCGTCGCCGCTCGAGCCGCTCGAACGTGACGGCGCGGTTGGCCGGATGCGCGCGGCACCATTCGATCGCGATGCTGCCGGACCCGCCGCCGACATCCCAGAGCAGTTCGCCCGGCGCGGGCGCCAGCGCCGCGAGCGTCAGCGCGCGGACCTCGTGCTTGGTCAGCTGGCCGTCGCCGCCGAACAACTCGTCCGGCAGGCCGGGCAGCCGCGTGGCCCGTGGCTGATCCGGATCGGCCGCGCAGGTGATCGCGACAATGTTCAGCGGGTCGCCGGGTGGGCGATCCCACTGCGCCGCGAGACCGGTGTGCAGGCGTTCGGCCGGGCCGCCCAATTGTTCGAGGACGGTCATTTCGGAGGCGCCGAAACCGTGGCGCCCCAGCAATCGCGCAAGCACCCGCGGCGTGTGCTCGTCGGCGCTGAGCACCAGCAGCCGCCTGCGGTCGGCCAGTTCGGGCAGCACCGTCACCAACGGCCGCCCCACCACGCTCACCACCGGCGTTTCCGCGAGTGACCAGCCCAGGCGGGCGCAGGCCAGCGAGGCCGACGACGGCTGCGGCAAGACCCGCAGTGCCCCGGCTCCGAGCAGCCTGGCCAGGGTCACGCCGATTCCGTAGAACATCGGATCGCCGCTGGCCAGCACGCACAGCCGCGCCCCGCTGTGCCGCTCGAGCAGCTCGGGTAGCGCGGGCAGCAACGGCGAAGGCCAGCTCACCCGCGTCGCCACCACCGCCTCGGGCACGAGCCCGAGCTGTCGTGTGGAACCGAACAGGATCTCGGCGTCACCGACGGCTTCGCGGGCGGCGCGACCGAGACCGTCCCAGCCATCGGCGCCGATCCCGACCACGACGATCGGCGGTCCGGTCCACGGCACGGGCGCGGCCGCGTTCACCGTGGCATCCGGCGCCAGATCGATCGGGGCAGCAAGCGCATCGCGAAGAACACCGGTTGCAGTATCCGGGGCACCCAGACCCGGCGCGCGCCCCGGCTCAAGCCCTTGACCACGGCGTCTGCGACCTGGGCGGGCGTGCTGGAGAACGGGGCCGGGGACATGCCCTCGGTCATCCGCCCGATGACGAAGCCGGGTCGAACGAGGAGCAGCTGAACACCGCTGCCGTGCAACGCGTCCGCCAGGCCGTCGACGAATCCGTCGAGTCCGGCCTTGGCCGATCCGTACACGTAGTTGGCGCGCCGGACCCGGACGCCCGCGACCGAGCTGAACACCACGAGCTGCCCTTCGCCTTGCGCGCGTAGCAGGTTCGCCAGACTGGTGAGGACACTGGCCTGCGCGACGAAGTCGGTGTGCAGGATCGCCGTCGCGTGCCCGGGATCTCGCTCGGCACGCCGCTGATCGCCGAGCACGCCGAACGCCAGCACCGCGATACCGATCCGTCCGTGCTCGGCGGCGATCTTCTCCAGTAGCGCCGGATGACTCGCCGTGTCGTCGGCATCGAACTCGATCGTGTGCACAGCGCTCGCGCCGGCAGCCGCGATCTCCGCGCTCTGCTCGGTCAGCTCGTCGCTGCGCCGCGCCGCGAGAATCACCGCCCGCCCCGGCGCCAAACGCCGCGCCACTTCGAGCCCGATCTCGCTACGCCCGCCCAGGAGCAGCACGGCCCCGTCGACCAACCCACGCGTTCCCATGCGCCACAGTCTGTCATTGCACCGCCGCGGCGTCGTACACCACGGTGACCTGTTGTCACCGACTGCGCGGCGATCCGATGCAGCACCACCTCCGGCTGCGTCCATCAGGCGGTCGGAGGCTACGGTCGGAGGATGCCGACCACCACTGCTGAATTGTCGACCGCCGCCCTCGACTTCGTCGCCGAGCGGCATCTCGCCACGCTGACGACGTTGCGGGCGGATGGGACGCCGCACGTGGTCGCGGTCGGGTTCACCTGGGACCAGGACGCCGGGATCGTCCGCGTGATCACCAACGACGGTTCGGTGAAGGTGCGCAACGTGCGCCGTTCGGGGTACGCGGCGGTCAGCCAGGTCGACGGCATCCGGTGGATCACGCTGGAAGGCCCGGCGACCGTGCTCGACGACCCGGACAGCGTCGCCGACGCGGTGGAGCGGTACGCGGGCCGCTACCGGGTGCCCAGGGAGAACCCGACCCGGGTGGTGATCGCCATCCAGGTCCGGCGGGTACTGTCCAGCAGCACCCTCGTCGCACCGGCTACCGAAGGCAACGGCGCCACCGCTTAGCGGCACGGTGGCGACCGCGTCCATCCATCACAGTGCCGTGAGGCCGTGCGGCTGGTTGTTCAGCGACTCGCTGCCGTCCTCCGTGACGACGACGATGTCCTCGATGCGCGCGCCCCACTCGCCGCGGAAGTAGATGCCGGGCTCGACGCTGAAGGCCATGCCCGGCTGCAGAACGAGGTCGTTGCCCGCCACGATGTAGGGCTCCTCGTGCACCGAAAGACCGATGCCGTGTCCGGTGCGGTGCACGAAGGCGGGACCGAAACCCGCCTCGGTCAAGGGGTTTCGCGCGGCCGCGTCCACGGCGGCGGCCGTGACACCGGGTCGGACGGCCGCGACCGCCGCCGCTTGGGCGCGCTCGAGTGCGGCGTACCGGGCGGCCACCTCAGGATCGGGTTCCCCGAGCACGTAGGTGCGCGTCGAGTCCGAGTAGTAGCCGGGTTCGACCGGGCCGCCGATGTCGACGACCACCACGTCCCCGGACTCGATGCGCCGCTCGGAGACCCCGTGGTGCGGGTCGGCGCCATGGGGGCCACTGCCGACGATGACGAATGCCGCCTCGGTGTGCCCCTCCGCCACGATCGCGTCCGAGATATGGCGTCCGACCTCCGCCTCCGTGCGGCCCACCTGCAGGAACTCCCCCATTCGCGCGTGCACCCGGTCGATCGCCGCGCCGGCCCGGCGCAGCGCGTCCACCTCGGCCGGGTCTTTGATCATGCGCAGTTCACGCAGCACCGGGGTGGCAGACACCGGGAGGCCGGTGAAGGATTCGGCCAATGGCAGCAGGTGCAGCGCGGGCATGGCGTCGGCGACGGCCACCCGGGAACCCACGTGCAGCGCGGACTTCACCAGGGCATACGGGTTGGTACCGTCGACCCAGTCCAGCACCTGCAAATCCAATTCGCCGGCCGCCGATGCGTCCAGCGAAGCCAGCTCCAGTTTCGGGATCACCACCGACGGGGTCGCCCCATCCGCGGGTATCACCAGGCAGGTCAGCCGCTCGAACGACTCAGCCGCCGACCCGATGAGGTAGCGCAAGTCCGGCCCGGGAGTGATCAACAGGGCATCCAGATGGGCGGCCCGGATCAGCTCCACCGCCCGCTCCAGCCGAGCACCGTAGACGTCCGCCGCGAACCTGGAATCCGTATGCGAGCTCATTCGCCCGACGTTACCCGCCGCGCGTGCCGGAGGAACGCCGAACTTCGCCGGGCGGTGTCGGTGCGGGCGAGTAACCTCAGCGCGTGACCTCTGTTCCCGGTGCGCCCCTGCTGCTGTTGGACGGTGCCAGTCTCTGGTTCCGCGCCTTTCACGCGATCCCGGAGAAGATCACCGCATCCGATGGCCGGCCGGTGAACGCGCTGCGCGGTTTCACCGACATGGTGGCCGCACTGATCACCAAGTACGCGCCGGTCAGGCTGGTGGTGTGCCTCGACCTGGACTGGCGGCCCGCATACCGGGTGGAGCTGGTTCCGTCGTACAAGGCGCACCGCCTGGACACGTCCCCGGAGGCCGCCCCCGGTGCGGAAATGGTTCCCGACACTCTCACACCGCAGGTCGAGATGATCCTCGAGGTGCTGCACGCGGCCGGCATCGCGACCGGCGGGGCGGCGGGTCTGGAGGCCGACGATGTCCTCGGCACCCTGGCCACCCGGGAGCGTACCGACGCGGTGATCGTGGTCAGTGGCGACCGCGATCTGCTGCAGCTCGTGCGGGACGAGCCCGCGCCTCCCGTGCGGGTGCTCTACGCCGGACGCGGGCTGGCGAAGGCGGAACTGTTCGGCCCGGCCGAGGTCGCGGCGAAATACGGTGTGCCGCTGCGGAACGCGGGCCCGGCCTACGCCGACCTGGCCACGCTGCGCGGCGACGCCTCCGACGGCCTACCCGGGGTAGCCGGCATCGGCGAGAAATCCGCGGCCACGCTGATCTCCCGTTTCGGCTCGCTCGACGCGCTGCGCGCGGCCGTCGAGGACCCCGGCGCCGAGCTGTCCAACGGCGTACGCGCCCGGCTCCGGGCCGCCGAGGACTACCTGAAGGCCGCCGCGCCGGTGGTCCGCGTGGTCCGCGACGCCGACGTCGCGCTCTCCCGCTCCGACGTCCTCCCGACCGAGCCCGCCGACCCGGACCGGCTGCGAGCTCTTGCCACCGCCTACAACGCCGAAAGCCCCGTGACTCGGTTGATCACCGCTCTCGGGGCACGCACCACCTGAGCCCGATACGAAGAAGCCCACTGCGCACCATGGCGATGGGCCGCGAGCATGCCGCAATGAAGGGGCCGCAAGACAAACCGAGTCTGTGTCCAAGCGGCCAACAGGTCCGCGACGACGTCGCCAGCGGCGGTCGCCCGAGCGCCCGGTGGCATCACGGTGCGCACCCAGGTCGTGCCGCTACCACCTCACGTAACCACATCGGACAAACCACCGCTTTCGAGCGCAGCGAGACCGAGCATTGCCCGTTCGCGGCCCGGCTCGCGTCCGAGCGGCCGACGCGTCCGCGACGAAGTCGCCAGCGGCGGTCGCTCGGACGCTAGCTCGGCCTACCGACCTCGTAGGTGCCGTCGTCCTTGGTGATCTTGATGCTGACCTTCTTGGCCTCACCACTGACCTTCACGTCGCACACGAACGTGGCATCGACCTTGACCTCCTGGCCGGACGGGCAGGAGACGTCGCTGACATCCTGGATGCCGTAGGAGTCCGACAGCACCTTCTTCACGCCATCCTGCACCGCCGCCTGATCCAGTTGATCCTTGGCGGTCAGCACAAGCACGAGGGCGACGATCGCACCGAGAACAACGACGCCGAGCAAGGACAGGCCGATGACCAAACCCTTGCCTTTGCCGCCCTGCTGCGGCGGTTGCTGCGTGGGGGCGCCCCACTGCGGCTGCTGCTGACCCCACTGCTGCTGCCCCTGCTGACCCCAGTCCTGCTGCTGCGGCTGACCCCATTGCGGCTGCCCCTGGGCGGGCTGCTGACCCCACTGCGGCTGCTGGGGTTGCTGCGGCTGCTGCCCCCACTGCTGCTGCGGCTGTCCCCACTGCTGCTGCGGCTGCTGCTCACCCCAGTGCTGGGTCGGCTGGGCCGAGGCCGGGGTCTGCGGCTGACCGCCCCACTGCTGCGTGGGACCCGCGCCACCGGGTGCCTGTTGTCCACCCCACTGCTGGGTGGGATCGTTGCGTCCCTCCCCGGGTTCGTTCGGTCCGTAAGGGCCGCTCATCTGCTTGCCTCCACTCGCATCGTTGTACACACGGTAGCCCCCCGCACGGGCCTCGTCGCATGACACGACTCTTCCGCCACGGTCGGTACGCGAAAGAAATCAAATCACAATCGAATCCGCCGTGTTGACATTGGCGGCGTTCGCGGTGTCCGCCATGGTCACGCGAGCCACCGAACCCGTCACCGGCACCACTCAGGCGGCGTCCACCGCGACGACACCGCGCCGGATCGCCCGCACCGCCTTGGCCGCCGTGGCGGCGACCTCGGGATCGTCGGCGGTGCCGTGGATCTGATCGAGCAGATCGATCACCTGCCTGCACCAGCGCACGAAGTCGCCCGCCGCCAGCGCTGCGCCCTGATCACCACTGGCGAGCAACGACTCGGCCAGCCCGTCCCCGCGCGCCCACTTGTAGACACCGGTGACGAAACCCAGATCCGGTTCCCTGGTCGGCGGCAGCTTGTGCCGCGCCTCGTCGGTCCGCAGTTCGGACCACACGCCGATGGTCGCGCCCACGGCTCGCCGGATCGGCGCCGTCGGTCCGCTCGCGCCGAGATATCCGCCTTCCTGGCGCGACTCGTACACCAGGATCGACACAACTCCGGCCAACTCGGCCGGACCGAGGCCGCGCCACAGTCCCTGCCGGAGGCATTCGGCGACCAGCAGGTCACTCTCCGCGTAGATGCGGGCCAGCCTGCGCCCCTCGGGAGTCACCTCGCTGTCGTCGACGAACCCGCGTTCCTCCAGCAGACCGAGGATCCGATCGAAGGTGCGCGCCAACGAGTTCGTGGTCGCGGCAACCTTCTGGCGCATGGATTCGGTTTCGCGGAGCAACCGGTTGTAGCGCTCGCCGATCCGGGCCAGCTGCTCGCGATCGGGCCGGGTGTGCGCCGGATGCGCGCGCAGGCTGCGACGCAGCGTGGCCAGTTCGCGGTCGTCGGCCGCGGCGGAACGCTTGTCGCGCCGCGACCTGCCCGGCACCGAGATTCCGGTGCTGCGCAGCGCCGAGGCCAGGTCGCGGCGGGTGCGGGGGGTCCGGTGGTCCACCCGGCGTGGCAGCCGCATGTGTCCGAGCGCCTCGGCGGGCACCGGGAAGTCGGCCACCGACACCCGCCCCGCCCACTTGTCCTCGGTGAGCACCAGCGGGCGCGGATCTCCCGGCGTCGCGTCCGGTTCCAGGATCACCGCCAGCCCGGCGCGGCGCCCGGAGGGAATGGCCACCACGTCGCCGCGGCGCAAGGCGCCGAGCGCGTCCACCGCGGCGCCCCGCCGGTCGGCGCGGTTCTGCTGGGCCAGCTGCCGTTCCCGCTGCTTGATCCGCTCGCGCAGGGCCAGGTAATCCAGGAAACCGCCTTCGGCGCCGCCGAGCTGATCGCGCAGCTTGCGCAGCGCGGCATCGTTGCGCTCGATGCCGCGCACCAGCCCGACCACCGAGCGGTCCGCCTGGAACTGCGCGAACGACCGCTCCAGCAGGGCACGCGACTCGTCGGCGCCCATCCGGTCGATGAGGTTGATCGACATGTTGTATCCCGGCCGGAACGAGCTGCGCAGCGGATAGGTGCGAGTGGAGGCCAGGCCCGCGACCGCGCTGGTATCCACCTCGGGCTGCCACAACACCACCGCGTGGCCTTCCACGTCGATGCCGCGCCGCCCCGCGCGCCCGGTCAGCTGGGTGTACTCCCCCGGCGTGAGTTCCGCGTGCGACTCGCCGTTGAACTTGACCAGCCGCTCCAGCACGACGGTGCGCGCGGGCATGTTGATGCCAAGAGCCAGCGTCTCGGTGGCGAAGACGGCGCGAACCAAGCCGTTGACGAACAGTTCCTCGACGGTGTGCCGGAACGCGGGCAACATCCCGGCGTGGTGCGCGGCCAAGCCCCGATGCAGCGCTTCGCGCCACTCCCAGTAGCCGAGTATCTCGAGATCGGTCTTGGGCAGGTCACCGGTGTGCCGCTCGATGATCGCGTCGATCTTCTCGGCCTCGTCCGCGCGGCCCAGATCCAGGCGCGACCGCAGGCACTGCGCGAGCGCACCGTCGCAGCCCGCACGGCTGAAGATGAACGTGATGGCCGGCAGCAGGCCCTCCTCGTCCAGCTTGGCCAGCACCTCGGGCCGGGGCAGCGGCCGGAAATCACGCCGTGGACCACCGCGGCCGTTGCGCGGGGCACCCCATCCGTTCATCCGGTCGGCGGCTTCCCGATGACGGATGAACCGCACCAGGTCCTCGTCCACGAGCACTTTCTGTTCGGTGGACTTGGTGTCGAACAGGTCGAACATCCGCCGCCCCACCATGACGTGCTGCCACAGCGGCACCGGCCTGGTTTCGTCGACCACGACCGCGGTGTCGCCGCGCACGGTCTCCATCCAGGCGCCGAACTCCTCGGCGTTGCTGACCGTGGCCGACAGGCTGACCAGCCGGACGTCCGGCGGCAGATGCAGGATGACCTCCTCCCACACCGCGCCGCGGAATCGGTCGGCGAGGTAGTGCACCTCGTCCATCACCACATACGACAAGCCGCGCAGCGCGTCCGAGGAGGCGTACAGCATGTTGCGCAACACCTCGGTGGTCATCACGACCACCGGCGCGTCCGGGTTGATCGACTGATCGCCGGTGAGCAGCCCGACGTTGTCGCGGCCGTGGCGCTCGGTGAGGTCGGCGAACTTCTGGTTCGACAGCGCTTTGATCGGCGTGGTGTAGAAACACTTTCCGCCCGCGACCAGCGCCAGGTGCACGGCGAATTCGCCGACGACGGTCTTGCCCGCCCCGGTCGGGGCGCAGACCAGAACGCTGTGGCCCTCCTCGAGCGCCACACAGGCGTCGCGCTGAAACGGATCCAGCCGGAACTTCAGCTCGGCGGAAAATGCGGCCAACTCGGCCGTCTGCGACCGGTGATCTGTCACTTGTCAGAGCGTATCGGAGTAGTCCGACACTGGTCGTGTGGATTTCTCCTGCGCAGTCGTGACCGACTCCGCCGGGTCGATCGGCTCGGGCGCACCCAACTCCGAGGCTTCCTCGTCGGACAGCGCGCCCCAGCCTTCCCGCTCCTTGCGGGCCCGGCGCAGGTCGTTGATCCGGGAGAACTGGACCGCGACCTCGAACAGGACGGTCAGTGCCAGTGCCAGCGCCAGCATGGAGAACGGGTCCTGCGGGGTCACGATGGCGGCGAAGACGAACAGACCGAACGTGATTCCGCGTCGCCAGGCCTTGAGCTTCTGATAGGTCAGCACCCCGATCAGGTTCAAACCGATGATCAGCAGCGGGGTTTCGAAGCTGACCCCGAAGATGATCAGCAACTGGATGATGAACCCGAAATACTGCGAGCCGCTCAGCGCGGTGATCTGCACGTTGTCGCCGATGGTGAGCAGGAAGCTCAACGCGTGCGCGATGACGATGTAGGCCAGCACCGCCCCAGCGGTGAACAGCACGGTCCCCGAGGACACGAACCCGATCGCGTACTTGCGTTCCTTGGCGTACAGGCCAGGGGTGATGAACGCCCACAGCTGATACAGCCAGATCGGCGCGGCGAGCACGACACCGGCGGTCATGCCGACCTTCAGGCGCAAGGTGAACTGTTCGAACGGCGCGGTGGCCAGCAGGCGGCATTCGCCGTCCGGGCTCAGCGCCGCGCGCGCCGAGGCGGGCAGCGAACAGTACGGCCCGCGCAGGATCTCACCCAGGCTGTCGATGCCCAGGAACGAATGCCCGTACCAGAGGAAACCGAGCACGGTGGTGGCGATCACCGCGGCGATCGAGACCAGCAGGCGGTAGCGCAACTCCTGCAGATGCTCGACCAACGACATGGTGCCGTCGGGATTGGTCCTGCGCTTGCTGCGCCGCGGATCGAACGGGATTCGCATGGTTGGTGATCGCCCCTGGGTTGGTGTGCCTCGCTCGGCTCGGCAACAGCACTACGACCGGAGTGAGTTCTTCCTCACTCCGGCACGAGCGGACCCGCTCAGACCGACTTCGGCTCGCTGCGGGGCTCGGTCGCCGACGGCGTCGCCTGCTGCGCGGCGGGCAGCTGCGGCGCGGGCTGCTGAGCGGTGGCGCCGGTGTTCGGCGCGTTGCTCTCGCTCTGCATCTGGCTGACCTCGCTCTTGAAGATGCGCAGCGAGCGGCCCAGGCTGCGGGCCGCATCGGGCATCCGCTTCGCCCCGAAGAACATCACGAAAACGACCGCAATGATCAGCCAGTGCCAGATGCTCAGACTGCCCATGATCTACCTCCCAAGACTGTGATGTCTCGATGCTACCGGACCGTGACGTGCGCGAACGCCGCCGTCACCGCTCGTTCGCCCGCCGTTCGGCCGACCCGCCCGCCGCGGCGTCTCGCAGCTGGCCGAGCAGTTCCGGACCGGTCCAGGCCCGCCGGTCGCCCTGTTCGGCGGCCACGATCAATTCGATCAACCGCTGATTCACCGGCGTCGGCATCCCGACCATCGCGCCCAGCCCCACGATTTCGCCGCACAGCCAGGAGATTTCGGTCTTGCGGCCCAGTGCCAGATCATCCGCCATGGACGACCGTGCCACCGGATCGATGGCGAGGACCTGCCCGGCCACCCGCTGGAACAGAGCGTCGGGGACGGTCAGCAGCCCGGCCATCAGACGGGGTGGCAGCGGGGTCAACCGCGCCGGGCGAATGCGTGCCCGGCTCATCACCGCGAGCGCTTCGCGCTGGGTCAGCGCGAGGCAGCGGCGATAGTCGCGGTCGGCGAGTTCCTCGCGCAGCGGGCGCCCGGACAGCGCGTTGATCGGATTGTTCAGGTTGAGCAGCAGCTTCGCCCACTGCACCGGGCGCAGATCCGGATACCGGCGCAATTCGAGTCCCGCGCGCTCGAACACGTCCAGAAACGGCGCGAGAGCCGGGTCGTCCTGCACCGCTAGGCCGCCTTCGGTGCCGCGGTGGAAGCGTCCGCCGGGATGGTGCACGACGTTGAACATCACCATGCCGGCCAGCACCACGCATTGCGGCAGGATCTCCCGGATCACCGAGTCGTTGCCGATGCCGTTCTGCAGGCTCAACACCACGGTGCCGGGCCGGATCTTCCCGCAGAGTTCGCGCACCGCGTCCGCCGTGGCCGCCGATTTCACCGTGACGAGCACCAGATCGGCCGATCCGGCGTCTTCCGGCTCGGTGGCGACGCGGAACCGGTCCGCCGCGAGCGCGTCGTCGCCGCCGTCGAGGTCGGTGAGCCGTAGCCCGGACGCGGTGATCTCGTCGAGCATCCGCCTGCGACCGACCAGGGTGACGTCCGCACCGGCCACGCCCAGCTTGCCGCCGACGAAGTTGCCGATGCTGCCCGCTCCGATCACCAGCACACGAGTGTTCACGCCGTTCCCGCCTCTCGTGTCCGGCGGAAGACCTGCACTCGACCGCTGCGTAAGGCGCCGGGCGAACTACCGCACATCGAGCCTCCGGTGCGCCGCCGCTCGGCGGCGCGCTGTTGGGTTGTCCCTCATCGGGCCTCCAGGTATCCGGCTTCCTCGTAGGCGGCCAGGGCGGCGTTGGACCGCTCGCGCACGGCCGCGACCAGTTCCGGCGGACCGAGAACGGTGACGCCGGCACCGAAACCGAGCAGCAGCCGCGCCATCCAGTCCAGCGTGGCGAACCGCATGGTCGCCTCCAGGCTGCCGTCCGGGTGTACCGCGAGCCGGTGCATCGGGTATTGATCGAGTACCCAAGCGTAGTCGGCGTGGATGCGCAACCGCGCCAGGGGAACCGCCGGATCGTCCTGGAACAGGTCGAGGCCCGCGGTCGCGTCGGTGGCGTGTTTCGGCGGCCGGGCCGGCTCGTCCAGTTCGGTCGCGGCCTCGATCCGGTCGAAGCGGAACAGCCGCACACCTTCGGCCTGCCTGCACCACCCTTGCAGATAGCTGTTGTCGTCCACGAGGACGATGCGGATCGGGTCGACGATGCGTTCGGACACCACATCGCGGCTGGCGGAGTAGTACACCAGGCGCACCGCGCGACCGAGCGCCAGCGCCGAGCGCACGGCGGCGACGGCGGGTGCTTCCCGCGGCGGCATGCGTTGCTCGTCCTCGGCGGAGGCCGACCCGCCCGCGATGGCCGATTCGATCTTGGCGATGGCCGCGTGCGCCGCGGTGGGGTCGACCATTCCGGGCATGTCCACGATCGAGCGCAGCGCGACCAGCAGTGCGGTCGCTTCGGTCGAGGTCAGCCGCAACGGCCGATCGATGCCGGCGGAGAAGGTGACCTCGATGCTCTCCTCGGAGAAGGACAGGTCGATCAGGTCGCCGGGGCCATAGCCGGGCAGCCCGCACATCCACAGCTGGTTGAGGTCGCTCATCAACTGCTTGGTGGTCACACCCAGGTCGGCGGCGGCCTCGGCGGCGCTGATGCCGGGGTGGGCGATGAAGTACGGAATCATGTTGAGCAGCCGCGACAGCCGGACCGAGAGCCGGGAACTCATGACGACATCACTCTCATCGGGCTCGCACCTCCGTGTGGTCGAACACCGAGCGCAGCCGGGCGATCACGTCCGACCTGAGGATCTCGGGGGCGAGCACCACCGCGTCCGGGCCGAGACCGGTGATGAGCCGGGCCAGCCAGTCACGGGAACGCACCGGCAGTTCCACCACGGAGCCAGGGCGGCCGCCGATGGCGCGCTCGCCGGTCACCTCACCGATCCTGCGAATCTCACGCCCGCGGCCCTCCGCCACCCACACCGTGGCTGTTCCGCTGACCGGCGCCGTGCTGGTGACTTGGTCGACGATGGCGCGCAGGTCGACGCCCTCGGGCTTGCGGACCGCGTTGCGCGGCCCGTACGGGGTCACCTCGTCGCCGATCCGGGACAACCGGAAGCTGCGCACCGCGTTGCGGGCCCGGTCGTGCCCGACCAGGTACCACCGGCCGTGGTGGGTGACCACACCCCACGGCTCGACGTCGCGCATCAGGTATGGGGCGTTGATCGCGCCGCGGTGCTCGAATCGCACCGCCTGCCCCGCGTCGATCGCGGCCAGCAGCTTGCCCAGCACCGGTTCCGACCCGCGGGTACGGGCCGGTACGGCGGGCACCGACGCCACCGCGGCGTCGGTCTCCACGTGGATGCCCGCCGCGCGCAGTTTGAGCAGCGCGCCCTCGGCGGCCGCGGCGAGCTCTGGCGACTCCCACATCTGCACGGCCACCGCGACGGCGGCGGCCTCCTCGTCGGTCAGGTCGATATCGGGTAGTTCGTAGGCGTCCCGGTTGATCCGGTAGCCCTCGAGCGTCGAGTACCGGCTCACCGGTCCCACTTCCAGCGGAATACCGAGATCACGCAACTCGTTCTTGTCCCGCTCGAACATCCGGCTGAACGCCTCGTCGCTGACGGAGTCCTCGTAACCGGCGACACTGTCCCGGATCCGCTCCGCGGTCAGGAACTGCCGGGTCGACAGCAGCGCGATGACCAGATTCATCAGCCGCTCGACCTTGGATATCGCCACGCGATAGAGGGTAATCGGCATGGTGGCGTCGCCGCGCGGCGGCGCGCGATTTCGGTCGGTCACATGTTCAGGAGATCAATTCGACCTGACAGGGCAGACCCGGCGCCTTGCTCTACGTTGTGCTGGCTCAGCGCTACATCAGCGCCGAGACAGCGCTTCATCACATCGAGGCAATCAGGCGATCCACGCGCTCGTCGACCGACCGGAACGGGTCCTTGCACAGCACGGTGCGCTGCGCTTGGTCGTTCAGCTTCAGATGCACCCAGTCGACGGTGAAGTCGCGTCCTGCCTCCTGGGCGGCGGTGATGAAATCGCCACGCAACTTGGCCCTGGTGGTCTGCGGCGGGGTGTCGACCGCGGCGTCCACCGCCTCGTCCTCGGTGACGCGCTTGGCCAGGCCCTTACGCTGCAGCAGGTCGAACACGCCGCGTCCGCGCTTGATGTCGTGGTAGGCCAGATCCAGCTGGGCGATCTTCGGATCGGACAGTTCCATGCCGTAGCGGTCCTGATAGCGCTGGAACAGTTTGCGCTTGATCACCCAGTCGATCTCGGTGTCGACTTTCGCGAAATCCTGCGCCTCGACCGCGTCCAGGGTCCGTCCCCACAGGTCGACCACCTGGTCGATCTGCGGATCGCGGTCCCGGTTGCGCAAGTGCTCCACCGCACGGGCGTAGTACTCCCGCTGGATGTCCAGGGCGCTGGCCTGCCTGCCGCCCGCCAGGCGCACCGGCCGGCGGCCGGTCAGGTCGTGGCTGACCTCGCGGATCGCGCGGATCGGGTTGTCCAGGGCGAAGTCGCGGAACGACACGCCCGCCTCGATCATCTCCAGCACCAGGGCGGCCGTGCCGACCTTGAGCATGGTGGTGGTCTCGGACATGTTGGAGTCACCGACGATCACGTGCAGGCGGCGGTACTTCTCCGCGTCGGCGTGCGGCTCGTCGCGGGTGTTGATGATCGGTCGCGAGCGGGTGGTCGCCGAGGAGACACCCTCCCAGATGTGCTCGGCGCGCTGCGACAGGCAGAAGGTGGCGGCCTTCGGCGTCTGCAGCACCTTGCCCGCGCCGCAGATCAGCTGGCGAGTCACCAGGAACGGCAGCAGCACATCCGAGATCCGGGAGAACTCCCCCGCGCGGACCACGAGGAAGTTCTCGTGGCAGCCGTAGGAGTTGCCCGCGGAGTCGGTGTTGTTCTTGAACAGATAGATGTCGCCGCCGATGCCTTCTTCGGCCAGACGCTGCTCGGCGTCGATCAGCAGCTCTTCCAGGACCCGCTCGCCCGCACGGTCGTGGGTCACCAATTGCGCCAGGTTGTCGCACTCCGCGGTCGCGTACTCCGGGTGCGACCCGACATCGAGGTAGAGCCGGGCACCGTTGCGGAGGAACACGTTCGAGCTACGGCCCCAGGACACCACCCGGCGGAACAGATACCGGGCCACCTCGTCGGGGGACAGTCGACGGTGACCGTGGAAGGTGCATGTCACACCGAACTCGGTCTCGATCCCCATAATTCGTCGCTGCACACCATCGACATTACAGCCATGACAGGGACTTGCGTGGGGCAGCGAACAACCCGTATGCATACGTCTTCACAACGATTTGGCCCGCTTTGTCGGAATTTGCGCGTGCGAAACGGCGGTTCCGCCGGAAGGATGCCCACCTCGGCACCGCACCCGGACATGACGGCACGGCCCGCGAACAAGCCATCGTTCGCGGGCCGTCGCGCCTCCTCGTCCGGGTGGGTCACTCCGCTGAGGGAGTGTCCTCCCCCGGGGCTTCCTCGTCCTTCGACTCGGGCTTGCCGTTCTTGGACGCGGAGGTGTCGGCCCCCGCCGGGCTGAGCAAACGCTCCAGCGCGGTATTGGTGACCCGCCGGAACGCCCTGCGCGGGCGCGCCTGCTCCAGCGTGGCGACCTCGAGCGAGCTCACGTCGAGCATCCGCTTCTCCTTTTCCAGGCCTTCCGGTGCCCGTGCCTGCAGCGCGTGCACCGCGACACCGATCGCGGAGGCCAGGTCCAGACCTGGCTGGTAGGACGCCTTCAGCGCGGTGACGATCGGCTCGGTGGTGCCGCCCATCACCACGAACTCCCGCTCGTCCACGATCGAGCCGTCGTAGGTGATCCGGTACAGCACCGACTGCGCGGCCTGTTCCGGATAGCCCACCTCGGCCACGCAGATCTCCACCTCGTACGGCTTGAGCTGGTCGGTGAAGATCGTGCCGAGAGTCTGCGCGTAGGCGTTGGCCAGCGCGCGGCCGGTGACGTCGCGGCGGTCGTACTGATAGCCGCGGATATCGGCCTGCAGGATGCCGCCCCTGCGCAGGTTCTCGAACTCGTTGTATTTACCGACCGCGGCGAACCCGACCCGGTCGTAGAGCTCACTCACCTTGTGCAGCGTCGCGGACGGGTTCTCCGCGACGAACAGCACACCCTTGTCGTAGGTCAGCACCACGACGCTGCGCCCCCGAGCGATGCCTTTGCGCGCCAGCTCGGTCTTGTCGCGCATGATCTGCTCGGCCGATGCGTAGTACGGCAACGTCATGATCAGGCGCTCCCTTCTTCGGCGGCCTCGCGGTCGGCGACGATCCCGCGAGCGATCTCCGCGAGCCGCGACTCGGTCACCTCGACCGCACCCTCCTCATCGATCAGAATCGCCGTCGGGAAGATGCCGCGCACCAGATCCGGGCCACCCGTCGCGGTGTCGTCGTCGGCCGCGTCGTAGAGCGACTCGACGGCGATGCGCAGCGCACGGTCCTGATCGATTCCCTTGGCGTACAACTTCTTCAGCGCGGACTTCGCGAACATCGAGCCGGAACCGACCGCGGCGTACCCGAAACGTTCCTCGCTGCGTCCACCCACCACATCGAACGACACGATGCGGCCCACTTTGTCCGGATCAGTGGCGTCCAGGTCGTAGCCGACCAGAATCGGCACCACCGCCAGGCCCTGCAGGGCCGCGGGCAAATTCTCCCGCACCATCTTCGACAGCTTGTTCGCCTTGCCGTCGAAGGTCAGCGACACGCCCTCGAGCTTCTCGTAGTGCTCCAGCTCCACCGCGAAGATCCGCACCATCTCCACCGCCATGCCCGCGGTGCCCGCGATGCCCGCAGCGGAATAGCTGTCGGTGATGAAGACCTTCTCGATGTCCCGGCTGGCCAACAGGTTTCCCTGCGTGGCGCGCCGGTCACCGGCGATCAGCACACCGCCGCGGAAGCTGACCGCGACGATGGTGGTGCCGTGCGGAGCGATGTCCTTCGCGGAAGTGCCGCCGGAAATTCCGGCGGCACCCTGTCCGAACCTCATGGCAGGCAAGAGGTCCGGGGCATGCATGCGTAGGTATTCGGAGAAGGAAGAGAGGGCGTACCCCAGGTGGAGACGCGAGGGGTCACCGACTGTCACTGGCCACCTTTCTGCACGTACGCGCGGACGAAGTCCTCGGCGTTCTCCTCGAGCACGTCATCGATCTCGTCGAGCAGGTCGTCGGTTTCCTCCGCCAGCTTCTCGCGGCGCTCCTGACCGGCGGCGTCTACACCGTCCGGGCCCTCGTCCTCGTCGCCGCCCCCGGCGCGCTTGGTCTGCTCTTGTGCCATGGCAGCCGACCTCCTCTGTCCTCATCATGACCGGGAACCATCGTGAGCACGATCCCGATCATGAGCATTGTCCGTGCTCGTCACTCAACACTACCTACCAGCACCGACAGTGTGCCGATTTTGCCGCCGTGCGGTGTCAGGTGGTCAGTTGCTCGACCAGGTCGGCGGCGGTGTCCACGCCGTCGAGCAGCTTGCCGACATGCGCCTTCGTGCCGCGGCGCGGTTCCAGGGTGGGGATGCGCACCAGGGAATCGCCGCCCAGATCGAAGATCACCGAATCCCAGCTCGCGGCCGCGATGTCGGCGCCGAAGCGGCGCAGGCATTCGCCGCGGAAGTAGGCGCGGGTGTCGGTGGGCGGGTTGGTCATGGCGTCCAGCACCTGCTGTTCGGTGACCAGCCGCTTCATCGAGCCGCGGGCGACCAGGCGGTTGTAGAGACCCTTGTCCAGCCGCACGTCGGAGTACTGCAGGTCCATCAGGTGCAGCTTGGGGGCCGCCCAGCCGAGGCCCTCCCGGTGGCGCATGCCCTCCAGCAGGCGCAGCTTGGCGGGCCAGTCCAGCAGGTTCGCGCACTCCATCGGGTCGCGTTCGAGCAGGTCCAGCACCATGGCCCAATTCTCGATGATGTCCTGGACGCGCTTGTCGTCGTTGCCGGTGCGGTCGACGAACTTGATCACCCGGTCCAGGTAGACGCGCTGCAGTGCCAGACCGGTCAGCTCGCGCCCGTCGGCGAGCGCGACGGTCGCGCGCAGCGTCGGGTCGTGGCTGATCGTGTGCACCGCGGTGACCGGGCGGGCCAGCTGCAGATCCGACAGGTCCTCGCCCGCCTCGATCAGGTCGAGCACCAGGGCGGTGGTGCCGACCTTCAGGTAGGTCGACATCTCGGCCAGGTTCGCGTCGCCGATGATGACGTGCAGCCTGCGGTACTTGTCGGCGTCGGCGTGCGGTTCGTCGCGCGTGTTGATGATCCCGCGCTTGAGCGTGGTCTCCAGGCCGACCTCGACCTCGATGTAGTCCGACCGCTGGGACAGCTGGAACCCGGCCTGGTCACCGGACTGGCCGATGCCGACCCGGCCGGACCCGCAGATCACCTGGCGGGACACGAAGAACGGCGTGAGGCCGACGATGATCTGGTTGAACGGCGTCTCCCGGCTCATGAGGTAGTTCTCATGCGTGCCGTAGGAGGCGCCCTTGCCGTCGACATTGTTCTTGTACAGCTGCAGCCGCGGAGCCCCCGGCACGCTCGAGGCATGCCGTGCCGCGGCCTCCATCACCCGCTCGCCTGCCTTGTCCCAGATCACCGCGTCCAGCGGGTCGGTGACCTCCGGCGCGGAGTATTCCGGGTGGGCGTGGTCCACGTAGAGCCGCGCGCCGTTGGTGAGGATCATGTTGGCCGCACCGACCTCGTCGGCGTCGATCACCGGAGCCGGGCCGTTCATCCGGCTCAGGTCGAATCCCCGCGCGTCGCGCAGTGGCGACTCCACCTCGTAGTCCCAGCGGGTCCGCTTCGCACGCGGTACGCCCTCGGCCGCGGCGTAGGCCAGAACCGCCTGCGTGGAGGTGAGGATCGGGTTGGCCGACGGCTCGGTTGGGGTCGAGATGCCGTATTCGACCTCTATTCCGATGATGCGCTGCATGGTGTCGAGCCTAGGCGACGAGCCCCGCCGCACCCGTCGCGACCGGCGGAGTTGAATGTCATACCGTAGGTGGTACTTACGGAGGACCCGTCGCGGCGCAGGTCGGCGCGATAGTCTGGGCATGACCGAATCGATCGCCGATCCGCACGCCGACACGCCGGGCCGCCCCGGCACGGCGGCTCCGCGGCAGTCACCCGCACCCACCCGGCTCGTCGCCTTGGACGTGCTCCGCGGTATCGCCATTCTCGGCACGCTCGGCACCAACATCTGGATCCTGACCCACCCGCGGGGGCTGGTCGGCTACCTCCAAGAGCTGGGCGGGTCATCCGGCGGATGGATGTGGACCGAGCGGGTGCTCCAGCAACTGGCGCAGGGCAAGTTCCTCGGGCTGCTCACCATCATGTTCGGTATCGGCCTGGCCATCCAGCGAGGCTCGGCGACCAGAGCCGGGCGGCGCTGGCCGGGCAAGTACCCGTGGCGCGCGGGACTGCTGTTCCTGGACGGCCTGCTGAATTTCGTGTTCGTCGCCGAGTTCGACGTGCTGATGGGCTACGCCGTGACCGGCCTGGTCGTCGCGTTCGTGCTGGCCACCGGCGAGCGGGCGCAGCGACGCTGGCTGGTCGGCGCGGTAAGCGTGCACGTGGCCATGCTGACCTTGATCGCGATCGCCATGGCCTTCTTACCGCAAGAGGATTCGGCGGCGGATCGGCCACTGGACCCGAATCCCTACGCGGACGGGTCGTTCTGGGAGCTCGCGCTGTTCCGGCTGGAGAACGCGGTCATGTTCCGGATCGAGGCGGTCTTCGTGTTCGCGATGTCGGTCGCGCTGTTCCTGGTCGGCGCCCGGTTGTTCCGCGCGGGGGTGTTCCGCCCGGATGGCGCGCGGATCCGCAAGCGGCTCATGATCATCGGCTTGGGCGTCGCCGCGCCGATCGACCTGATCGCCGGTATCGCGGGTGGCGGTGATCTCATCCTGTTCACCCGCTACGGCAGCGCTCCGTTCGTCTCCCTCGGCATTCTCGCGGCGGCAGCCGAGTGGTACGTGCGGCGGCCGCGGGCCGGATTCGCCGGGCGTCGGCTCACCGAGATCGGCCGGACCGCGCTCAGCTGCTACATCCTGCAGAACCTGGTGGCGTCCATCCTGTGCTACGGCTGGGGTTTCGGGCTCGCCGCGCGGGTCTCGCCCGGCGACCGGGTTCCGTTCACCGTCGGGGTCTATCTGCTGGTGTCGCTGATCATCGCCGTCGGTGCACACCTATGGTTGCGCCGCTTCGAGCGGGGACCGGTGGAGTGGCTGTGGCACGTCAGCTACCGGGCACTGGCCCGAGAGCGATGACGTCCACCAGCGCTGCCCGCGGCCTCGACCGCCTCGGTGTGGTCGAGCACGCGGCCCGGCCATTGCCGTCGGTGAAGTGCTCGCACGGCCGAATCCAGCTGCGTCGCTTCATGTCTCGCGCTGGATTTTCGCAATCCGGGGGAAACCAGCGGACATCGTGGTCGGCGACCGCTACCGTCGAGCTGTGACGCTCGCCGACCGCTACCCGTTGCTGCACGCGCCGACGCACTGGGCCTGGGGTGATCTGGACGTGCGTTTCTCCACCACGCTTCCGTCCGACGAGCTGGTCACCAATATCCACGTCGTGTGCTTCGTCGGCGAGGAGATCGTGCTCTGCCGCGACGATCGCGACGTCTGGCTGGTTCCCGGCGGCACCAGGGAGCGCGGCGAGTCCGTCGACGCGTGCGTTCGCCGGGAGCTGCGCGAGGAGGCGGGCGCGCGCCCGGTCGGCCCGATTCGATGGTTCGGCGCCCACCACGCGACGAGCAACCAGCCCGCGCCCCATTACGAGTGGCAGCCGCATCCACACAGGGCGTGGCTGTGGTGCACCGCGGACGTGGTACTCGACTCCGCACCGACCAACCCCGAGGATGCCGAACAGATCCTCGAGGTCCGCACCTTCCCCGTCGCCGAGGCCATGCGGCGCGCCCGGACCGACGGCGATCATATGAGCGAACTCATCGCATTGGCCGTCGAACTCCACCGCTCGGCGGCTCCACCGATGACGAATCGGAACCGCCCCGCATAACCGCATGAACTGCCCGAATTGGGGTAGGACTGGCGAATCCGCCGGACCGGGAGCGACAAGGTCCGCCCGCCGGCCCGCCCACCGTCCGTGGAACTGGGGCAGAATCGAGATATGGCAACGGCAACCTGGCACGGCCGCGTCCTCGCGACCAGCGACGACACCATCATCGTGGAGGGCAACCACTACTTCCCGCCGGATTCGGTGCGCTCGGAGTTCTTCCAGCCCTCCGACACCAACACGATCTGCCCGTGGAAGGGCACCGCCAGCTACTACACCGTGGTGGTCGACGGCGAGACCAACCCCGACGCCGCGTGGTACTACCCCGACCCGAAGCCCAAAGCCGCGCAGATCAAGGATTACGTCGCCTTCTGGCGCGGTGTGGACGTGACCGACAACTGACCCGGAACTTTCCTCGGCGCCCGCACGCCGGGGCGCTCCGGGAGCGACAGCCGCCGACCACCGCGGAGAGATCGGTGGCGGGGCTGGTTCCCGAGTTCGCGTGGCAAGGACCGGTCACGATGAGTGCGCACGACCGGGTCGGTGGTGAGTTCGGCCCACATGCCAGCGGCGGCGATCGGCAAAGCGCGAATGTCGCGTGCGCGAAAAAGCTAGTCTCGTCGAAGGATTCAGCGAGCGCGTCTGCCGGGAGCAGCCCATGATGAAGGCTCTGGTCACCAACGGCTTCTCGCCAGCGGCCGATGGCGCGGCCGACGAACCTCCGCCGGCGGGCGCGGCCCTGCTGCGGCCCGGGGTCCTGGCCATCACGGGATCGATCGGGCCGACGGAGTTGCACGCGCACCATGCCGTGCAGATCGTCGCCGCTCGTACCCCGATCGTCGTGGTGGACGGCAGCGGCGTCCGCAAGCAGGGCACCCACGTCATCGTTCCCACCGACGCGCCGCACCGAGTCGATGTCGGCGCCGCACACGGCACCGCGATCTACCTCGACCCGGAAACCGCCGCAGGCGCGGCGGCCGACCACAGGGCCCACCTCAACGGCTGGACCGACAGCGCGGACACCGTCGGGATCGCCGACCTCGACGCCGACCTGGCCACCCAAGTCGGCACCGTCGTCGACGATCTGCTGCCGCGCGATCCCGCGGACGGAAAGAGCCAGCGGCACGCCGTGGTAACCGCGGCGCTGCACCTGCTGCCCGCGTTGGTGCGGACGGGCTCGGTGCGGGGCGCGGATGTCGCACGGCAGCTGGGTGTTCCGGCACCGCGGCTGACCCAGCTGTTCAGCGAGCAGATGGGAATCCCGTTGCGCCGCTATATTCTCTGGCTGCGGTTGCACATCGCGCGGACCCGGACGCTGGCCGGGGATGATCTCACGATGGCGGCGCAAGCGGCCGGTTTCTCCGATGGCGCGGACCTGACCCGCACCTGCCGTCGCACCTTCGGACTGCCGCCGTCGGCGCTGACCCGCACCGGCGAGGCAACTCCGGACGCATAGCCCTGCCGACGCGAGACCATCGAGGCGAAAATGGCTCGCGTTCCGCCTACCTGGTTCTCTATCGTCGTTCTCGGTTGCGCAAGGGGCGCACCGGATTCTCCGGACCGCGTTCCCCGTGTCGGCGCAGCCACGTCCTTCAGGTGGGCGCAGACCTTTTAAGTCTGTAGGGGTTCGATTCCTCTCCCGATGTCCTCCGTCATGGCCATTTGCGCCAGACGCGGCTCTGCGGGCCGACCGGCACCGTCCGGCAACGCCCCCGCCGCGTCCGCCGCGTCCGTGACGGAGGCATCCGAAGGGCAACGCGCACAACGACTTACGTCGCGGGAAGGAGTGAGACCATGTACACCACGGTGATGGAGTGGCAGCGCACGCTGCTGTACCGGGACGGCACGCTGGAGCGGATTCTGGAGCCGGGGCGACACCGGTACGACGCGAAGCGCTGCACGCTGATCGAGGTCGACATGCGCCCCCGGCTGCTGTATGTCACCGGGCAGGAGTTGCTCACCCGCGACGGGCTGGCACTGCGCGCAAGTTACACCGCGCAGTGGCAGGTCACCGATCCGGTCGCGTTCACCACGGGCGCGCAGAACGCGGAGACGGTGCTCTACGCCGCGGTCCAGGACGCCGCCCGCGGCGCGGTCGCCACGCACACCCTCGACGAGCTCATCGCCGATCGCGGTTTGCTCACCGGTGATCCCGATGAAATCGGCGCGGCCGTGGCGAACCTGGGAATCCGGGTCGCCGGGGTCCGCGCTCGCGATCTGATGCTGCCCGGCGAACTGCGCAAGGCGGCGCTGGAGACGGTGCTGGCCAAGGAACGCGGCCGTGCCGAGTTGGAAAAGTCGCGTGCGGAGGCGGCGGCGTTGCGCTCGCTGGCCAATACCGCGCGGCTGCTCGAGCAGCACCCGGCTCTGTTGCGCCTGCGGACGCTGCAGGTCGCGACGGTGCCCGGCGCCCAAGTGGTGCTCGACCCGCGCGACAACGCCTAACCGCCACGCGCAACACCGCACACCCGGACGTCGAGCCGTTGGACGAGTCCCCCGGCTCGGCGTTCGCGTGTGGATCAGCTCCCCTGACTGGGGCCGAGCCGGACAGCAGCGCCGTGCGTCCGGATGACTGGCACACCCACGACGACGCCGAGCACGCCGACGCACGGTCGGTCAGCGACGGCAGGCTGATCGGCCGCCCGGCGGACAACATCCGCTCGAAAGCGCTCACGCAGCGAACCTGTCCGAGGGCCAGAGGCGATATCTGCGTCTTTGCCGGTCAGCCATCCCCCGCATTGCTCGGGCGCAGGAGCACCTGTCCCGGCTCAGTCCGCCGCGATGGCCTCGACGTAGTACTCGGCTGAGATTGTCTTCAGGACCTGCCGGACACCGAGCGGCGCCCAGCTCGCGGACCGGTCGTGCCGAACCACCGGGTCGGTCAGCTCGACGACGCGTCCGCGGGTCTCCAGCGCGAATCCGCCCGCGGCGCGAATGTTCTTGACCCAGTCCACGTTTCGCCCGTAGGTCAGCGCGATACGGTAGGCGCCGTCCTGGTCGAAGACCATCACCGGCGTCCGGTAGGACCGCCCGGACTTCCTGCCTTTGTGTAGCACGATGCCGAAACCCGGCGCCCGGCCCGCGACCAGGCCCGTGGTCGGGTTGGTGACATGCCGGTTGAAATTCGCCAGTGCGTGCGGAAGCACCATGGGCGGCGATCCTCTCTCAGGGTGGCGTGCGGTGTTCACGTTACTCTCGATCAATGTCCGCTCCGCCGCATCGTGACTCGCCGTACACCGGGGACCCGCGCACCGAACCGATCGCGGTCTACGACCCCGCGGGCAACCCGATCGGCGCCGCGGAGCGCGCTACCGTCTACCGCGACGGATTGTGGCATGCCAGTGCCGGTGTGCTGCTGCGTTCGTGCGACGGCGCACGGGTCTACGTGCACCGCCGCACCGACACCAAACTGGTGTTCGCGGGTATGCACGACTGTCTGGCGGGCGGGGTGGTCGCGCCGGGCGAATCACCGTGCGACACCGCCCTGCGCGAACTGGCCGAGGAATTGGGCGTCACGCCCGATCCCGAAGAGCTCGCCCCACTGGCAACCGCCACCTGGGATGGCGAGTGGGACGGCCGGCCGATGCGCTGCCATCTGTTCGCCTACGAACTGCGCTACGACGGGCCGGTCCGGCACCAACCCGACGAGATCGCCGACGGCTGGTGGTGGACCGACGCCGAGCTGCGCGCACATCTGGCCGACCCGGATTGGCCGTTCGTCCCCGACACCCGGCTGCTGATCCCCGACCTGCTCGCCGCACGGCGACCGGAGGACGCGGCGGGGCTCACACCATGATCAGCTGGACGAGGCGGCCGATCCCGCCCAAGCGGCGAACGCGCCGGGGTTGCGGGTCTGCAGCAGCACCCGGCCGGGACCGGTGAAGTCGAACACGAATCCCTCGCCGGACTTCAGCGACTGGATCGAACGACCCGAAACCGCCCGCCGGATGCTGAAATTCATCGCCAAGTCGTAGGCGACCACATGACCGGTGTCGATCGTGATCGGCTCCCCCGGCTGCAGATCGATGACATCGATCGCGCCGAACACGCCGACGACCGCCTCTCCCTCACCGTGCGCCCGCAGACCGAAACCGCCCTCGCCGCCGAAGAGGTTCGCGAAGCCACCCCATTTGCCCTCCACCTGCACGCCGGAGGAATTGGCGATCCAGCCTCCGCGGCTGATGAAGAACGGCCGGTCCTGGGTGATCTGCAGGTTCAGCATGTCGCCGGGCAGTGCGGGTGCCACGTCGACCCAGCCGCCCTCCGGCGGCGCGGTGAACGTCGAGACGAAGAACGATTCGCCGGCCAGCACCGACCGCTTCAACCCGGCCAGGATGCCGCCTTCGGCCTTGGCCTGCAACGTGATTCCCGCCGAATGGGCGACCATGGCGCCGCTCTCGACGCGCATCGGTTCGCCCCCGGCGAGAAAGCACCGCGCTACGGTCGAGGCGGGGCTGTGGCGCAGTTGTACCTTCATGCCCGCCGACCCTACCCGCAGAGCCGGAACCGTAGGGTGGGCCGGATCCGCTCCGCACAGCGGACACCGCTACGCGATCTCGGCTGGATCGGCTCGCAGATCCGGGCGCCGGGATGGGTGATCGTCAGAGCAGGTCGCGCAGCGCGGCCTCGTCGCGCGCGACCACCGCGGCGCCGTCGGCGGTGAGCACGATCGGGCGCTGGATCAGATTCGGATGTTCGACGAGCGCCTCGATCCACCGGTCCCGGTCCGCGGCGGTGCGCCCCCAGCTCGCCATGCCCAGGTCCTTGGCGATCTGCTCGCCGGTGCGGGTGATGTCCCATGGTTCGGCACCCAACCGCCGCAACACGTCTCGGAGTTCGGCGGCGGTCGGCGGCTGATCCAGGTACTTCCGCACGGTGTAGTCGACACCGGCATCGTCCAGGAACGCCGTGGCGTTGCGGCTCTTGCTGCACCGCGGGTTGTGCCAGATCTCGGTCTGCCCGGAAGTCATACCGGCAGGGTACCGAGGGTGCTTTCAGCGACAGTACGGGCCACGGTGCTGGCGAATCTCGGCCGTACGGGCGCGTACCGCGGTACGTGCTTCGATACTGGGTGCATGAGCGAGGCATCTGTTCCCGATTCGTCCGAAAACCCTTACGGCACACCGACCACGTCCGGTCCCGAACCCATCCGGTCCTACCAGAAGGTCGTCAATCGGATCGTGCGGACGCTGCTGCGCGTGCCGGGCATCTCCGGCGTCGTCGGGAAACGGCTGATGATCCTGCACGTCGTCGGGCGTAAGTCGGGCGCGGTCTACGACGTGCCGTTGGCCTACACCAAGCACGGCGACACCCTGCTGATCGGAACCGCCCTTCGCCCGTGGGTCAAGAATCTGCGCGCGGGCGACCCCGTGCGGGCATCGTTCGGCGGCAAGCCACGCACCTTCGATCCCGTGGTGCACACCGCCGAGGCCGACGTGCTGCGGCTCTACGAGATCGTCGCGCGGGACAACCCGCAGAACGCGAAGTTCAACGGGATCGGCTTCACCGCCGATGGCTCACCGTCGAAGGCCGACATCTACCAGACCTGGCAGCAGGGCGGCGTCGTGGTCGAACTGACGCCGCGGTGACCGCGGCAATCGCTCGGCGAACGCGCCGCCACCGCGAACGCCGGGTGCGCGGATCGTGCACCGCTCCAGCGCCGGAAGAAGCCGAAAGGCTCTCAATCCCGATTGTCAACGTGGCCGTGTCCCATGGGCACGGCGTGGTTGACCGACGGGATCAGCATCCTGCCAAGGCTATCCGGTCCGCGGGTCGGTTCACTGCTGCTTGGTCGAGAGGGATGTGGTCGGGCGATCCGAGACCGGTAGAGCGAGTGGCGCTGTCGACGCCGTCCAGACGTCGCTGCGCGACCGGTCAGCGGCGTTTCAGGACGTTGTCCAGTGGCTGCTGTTTGTTGTGGCATGCGTACGAGCGAGTCGAGGTGCGGACCAGGCCGGACGGCAAGACGGAGGGTTGTTGAGATTCGATCCATTGTTGGGCAGTTCTCCGGTCTGTGTGAGTGCACAACTGAGCGGGTGACCCGCTCTGGGCGTGCCGCAAGCCGGCACCTATCGGTACTCTCGATTTGGAGTGATGGGCCCCGCTCGCGGCGGGGCCCATCGCGGTTCAACGTTGTGTGCCCGGCGCGGCAGTGGGTGCGTGGCCGGGAGTCGCGTGTTCAGTGGGGTTTGTGCGGTGTGTTCATGAGCCGCGGTGTACGCACAGCAGTTGGTCTTCGGTGCCGTTCGGGTCGCGGTAGGTGACGAGGG
The DNA here is from genome assembly GCF_965283145.1 of Nocardia sp. Marseille-Q1738. Taxonomy (NCBI): domain Bacteria; kingdom Bacillati; phylum Actinomycetota; class Actinomycetes; order Mycobacteriales; family Nocardiaceae; genus Nocardia; species Nocardia sp. Marseille-Q1738. The sequence continues at coordinate 131,167 of NZ_CBDIMS010000003.1, forward strand.
CGGGGCCTTGTTCGCTGTAGTGGCCGGGGAATTCGGCGTCGCGGCTCCAGCTGGAGCCGTCGAAGCGGGTCCAGTACAGGCGTGCGGTGGAGCCGCCGCGGTGCACGCAGTAGAGGTCGTTGCCGTACACCGCCAGTCCCGGTCCTTCCTGGCTGGCGTGCGCACCCAGCGCCCGGTCGCCTTCCCACCCGCCGCTTTTCCCGCGGCGGGTGTACCACAGCATCGTGGTGCCCTTGCCCTTGTAGACCGCGTAGAGCTGGTCCCTGTAGACGGCCAGGGCGGGGTTGGAGTCGGTTTGGGGAGCCATCTCCGATTCGCCGCTCCATCGGGTGCCGTCGAAGGTTCGCGAGTACAACCGGTTGTTGTTGTAGCCCTTGTAGACACACCAGAGCTGGCCGTTGAATACCGCAAGAGCGGGGGCGTGGCTGGTCTGCCCGCCCAGCACCTGGTCGGAGTTCCACCGGGTGCCGTCGAAGCGGCTCCACCACAGGCGGGTGTCGCTGCCGTTGCCGCGGTGCGCGCAGTACAGGTAGTTACCGAAAGTGGCCAGCGCGGGTCCCGCGGCGGAGTAGTGCGCGGGGAATTTGGTGTCCGGTGTCCACCCGCTCTTGGGTTCACCGGCGTCGGCTCGGGTGGTTTCGTACATCGTCCACCACAGCGAGGCGTCGTTGGTGTTGCCGCGGTGCGCGCAGTACAGCTTCCCCTGATAGACCGCCAGGGCGGGGTTGGACTTGGAGAAGTGGCCGGTGAATTTCTCGTCCGTGCTCCAGCCGTACTGGCCGGTGTCGGCATTGCGGCCGTAGACCGTCCACCACAAGCTGGTGTCGTCCTTGGGCGCCAGCGAGATCGGGATGAGCATGCCCGGCGCGATCCACGGGGAAACGAGCCTGCAGCCGTAGTCCCCACCCACCGCCTTGATCCAGGCGGCCTTCAGCTTGAAACACGCCTTGATCAACGGCGCGATCGGCTTCAGCTTCGGATAGTTGGCCACGATCTTGCCCACCTGCTCGGTGATCTGGGCGGCGAGCCTGGCAGCCTCGGCGTTGAGGCGGATCTCGAAACCCCACCACTTGAACACTGGGTGCACTTCCACGCCCAAGGCGCCCAGCTCGCGCTGAGTCTGGCGAATCTCCTCTCGAGCCTCGGCCGGCAGTTGCGCGATCTGCTCCTCGTCCAGCAGCCGCGCCTCCTCCAGTTGCGCCCCCGCTATCTGACGCGCTTCGGCGTCGCTGACGGTGTAGCGCGGCTGCTCCTGCTCTGGCGCGGTAGTCGGGTCGGTCAGTTCCTCGATACTGGCAGCCCCCGGCCCCATGTGCTGCTCGCCGGAGTGCGGGTCAGACCCTTCAGGCATAACGAATCCCCCCTTTCGTCCGCTGCCGACACCGCCGAAGACCCAGAAAAACGCACGCCAAACCAAGCCATCGACGGCATCGGTACATAGCCACGGAAAACGATCAACACAGCGATCAGAACGCGCACCGAACCCACCGGCCCGGCACCCCAACTCCAGCGACAATTCTCCCGCACCCGAGCCGGACACGGAGCCCATTCCCGACAAATACACCACCACGATGACCTGCCGGGTCCCTGAATCTCGCTCCGATCGACCACAGCCAGGTCTCGAGAATCGTTCGGTCCCGCAGCGCCGGTCCGGCCGTCCGGACCGCCTGGAGCGACGACTCCCGGCGGTGTCGAAAATCGCGTCGAGAAGGCTGCCGTGTCGTGCCCTCCAACCGCTTCCGATCGACGAAACGCTGCGTGATTTTCGTATCAGCGGCCGAGCCGTCCAGATACCGGGCGGCCAGCCTTGGAAAGCCACCAACCGCAGCAGCCACATCCAAGCCACACCCGGCACCCGTCGAGACACCGGAACCCGTCCGCCCGAGCGGGATTCAGGGTAGGGGCCACATCCGCAGGGTCCGCGCCCGGGCCCAGACCGATGTGTGCCCGCCCCGCATGGTGGGTAATCGGGCCGTACGCCCACGGCGCGCGGGTCGAAATGGAATGATTCGCGCTGCATCGTCCGGTGCGTATCCCGAATGAAGGAGATTTCCAGCGGTGAGCAAAGTGCAGGCGCGACAACTCGTCAACGGTCGGCGCGCGGGGCGACGGCGCTTACCGTGGCGCTCGCTGCGGGTTATCGGCATCTTGGCGGTCGGCGCGACGGTGGCGGTGTTCACGGCTGGCGGCGTCTCGGCGAACCCCGGGCCGGCACGGGAGCAAGCCCCGGCCACCTGCGCCGCTCCGGTCGCGGGTCAGCCGAACGGCAAGCAGTGGCCCGCCGAGCCCGGCCTCACCATCGATCCCAACGCCGGGTACACGGCGACGCTGGCCACCACGTGCGGCACCGTGACCATCGCGCTGGACGCGGCGCGCGCGCCGCGCACGGTCAACTCGTTCGTGTTCCTTGCCGGTGAGCAGTACTTCGACCACACGACGTGTCACCGGATCACCACCGAGGGCATCTACGTCCTGCAGTGCGGTGACCCGACGGCGACCGGTACGGGCGGCCCCGGCTATCGCTTCCCCGACGAGAACCTGGCGGGCGCAACATACCCGGCGGGCACTGTCGCGATGGCGAATGCGGGCCCCGGCACCAATGGCAGCCAGTTCTTCCTGGTCTACCGCGACAGCCAGTTGCCGCCCGACTACACCCCGTTCGGGCGGGTCACCGCGGGCATGGACGTGCTCACGTCCATCGCCGCCGCTGGCGTCAAGGATCGTTCGGGCGACGGCGCACCGGCCGTCGGCGTCGTGCTCGATTCCGTTGCGGCCGTGCGCAACTGAGTGCCTATCGCGGTGGCGGCGTGGCGCCGCCACCGCGGTGGCCGGGAATCAGCTGCCGCGCTCCTCGAAATACACGACCTCCCAGAGATGGCCATCCGGGTCCGCGAAGTAGCCCGCGTAGCTGCCCCACGGCCGCTGCCTCGCCGGATGCACGAGGCTCCCGCCCGCCGTGTGCGCGAGTTCCAAGGCTTTGTCCACCTCCGCGCGGCTGCCGACGAACCACCCGAGGCTGACCGGCGAGCCGTCGACACGGTCGAGCGGGATGCCCGCGTCCTTTGCCAGGTCCTCGCGCCCATACAGGGCCAGAATGAGCCCGTTGTCCAGCGTGAACATGACGACCGAACCACCGGGATTCCGCTCGTCGCCGACGTATTCGGTGCCGATGATGCCCGGCGACGACAAGCCGAGCTCCCGATAGAAACGCAGTGCGCGCTCCAAGTCGCGCACACCGAGGCTGATCACATTGAGTCGCGCCTGCACGGCGGCACCTCCGAATTCTCGACCGACTATTTGCCGAGTCGAGTCAACTCTCCTGTCCGCCGGACGTCTTGAACGAATCGGACATCGGTATCGGACCAGTATCCTGCGGAAGGTGTCGGTCAGCGGACACCGTGCGGCGTCGGAGCACCATCGCGAGAACCGGCTCGACGATTCGGCTGGCGATCGGGCCGAGAACCGCCATCAGCAGCACGTAGGTGGTGGCCAGGGCGGCGAACTCGCCGGGGACGGCGCCCGACGAGACGGCGAGACCTGCGATGACGATCGAGAACTCACCGTGGGCGACCAGAGCGGTGCCCGCGCGCGCCCGGCCGTAGCGGCCCGCACCGGCGCGCTTGGCCGCCCACCATCCGGTGGCGACCTTGCTCGCCGTCGTGACGAACGCCAGCAGGCACGCCCAGGCCAGCACCGGCGGGATGGTCGCAGGATCGGTGCTCAATCCGAACAGCACGAAGAACAGCGCCGCGAACAGATCGCGCAGCGGTTCCAGAACCTTGGTGGCGTTGTGTGCGGTCGAGTCCGAAATCGCGATGCCGAGCAGGAACGCACCCACCGCCGCGGACACCTGCACCGCGGAGGCCGCTCCGGCCACCAGCAGCGCGGAGCCCAACAGCTTCAACAGGAAGATCTCGCGAACCTCGCTGTCGACGATCGCAGAGACGTAGCGGCCATAGCGTAACGCGACGATCAGCACCACCGTGACGGCGATCAGGGCGATGCTCAACGTCTTCAGCCCGGCGAGGAAACCGACACCGGCCAGCACGGCCGTGAGCACCGGCAGATACCCGGCCATTACCAAGTCTTCGAACACCAGGATGGACAGCACCACCGGTGTCTCGCGGTTACCGAGCCTGCCCAGATCGTTGAGCACTTTCGCGACGATGCCCGAGGACGAGATATACGTGACGCCCGCCATCGCGATCGCGCCGGTGAAACCCCAACCGAGCGCGAGGGCGACCAGCACGCCCGGTGTGGCGTTGAGCACGATGTCCATGACGCCCGCGGCCCACGATCGGCGCATACCGGTGACGAGTTCCGCCGCACTGTATTCCAAGCCGAGCAGCAGAAGCAGCAGGACGACGCCGATTTCGCTGGCCAGGTGGATGAAGTCGTCGACCTGCCGCAGCTCGACCAAGCCGCCCGTGCCGAACACCAGCCCGCCGATCAGGTACAGCGGGATCGGCGACATGCCGATGCGCGCGGCGATCCGGCCGAGCAGGCCGAGGCCGAAGAACACCGCGCCCAGCTGGATCAGCGCGAGCGCGGTCTCGTGCGCCACCATCGCCGCTCAGCCGTCCGTCAGGATCTTGGCGGCGGCGTCCAGGCCCTCCACCGTGCCGACGACGACGAGCACGTCACCGGCGGTGAAGGTGAAGTCCGGTCCCGGCGACGGAATCGGCTGCCCGCCGCGCACCACCGCGACGATGGACGCTTTTGTCCGCGTGCGCATCTGGGTCTCGCCCAGCCTGCGCCCGTCGTAGCGGGAGCGATCCGGAATGGACATCTGGCGCGTGGTCAGCCCGGTGAACTGGCGGTGCTCTTCGCGCAGCTGCTCGACCAGTTGCGGCGCACCGAGCAGGTTGGCCAGCACGGCGGCCTCTTTCGCGGACAACGGTATCTGTTCGGTCTCGTCGGGGTTGTCGACCTTGCTCACGATCAGGTCCATCGTGCCGTCACGATGATCGATCACCCCTATCCGGCGCCGCGTGCTGGCCAGCGGAAACTCCTTGCGCACACCGATACCGGGAAGGGGCGTCACCTCAACGTTCACCACTCCACCCTATCGACCACGGGTAGCCACCAAGACGGCAGGTGACCGAATTGTCCGTATCGATACCGCCGTTTCCGCACGACACTCCAACTCGCTTGATGGACCGTGGTTTACCACGCGTGGTAAGAGGAATGACGTGTCCCGTACATTCGCTCGTCGCCGAGCCGTCACTGCCGGCTTCCGATCCGGCCGCAGCATGCGAGTCCTGTGACGGTCGCCCGTGTGGTGAACCGGTTACGACGACCGGGTGCGCTCGTCGTCGCGGGCGCACCGCCGCGCGAGAAGGACAGTGGCTACCGGCACGACCTGGACGGGCTGCGCGGGGTGGCGATCGCGCTGGTGGTGGCGTTCCACGTCTGGTTCGGCCGGGTTTCGGGCGGGGTGGACGTCTTCCTCGTCCTGTCCGGGTTCTTCTTCACCGGCTCGCTGCTGCGCGGCGCGGAATCCACCGGCGCGGTCCTGGTCCTGCGCACCGCGCGCAGGCTTGCCCGCAGGTTGCTACCGGCCCTGGTGACCGTGCTCGCCGCGGTCGTCGCGGCGACGATTCTGCTACGGCCGTTCACCCAGTGGGGCGAGATCGCCGCGCAAACGCTGGCGTCGCTGCTGTACTACCAGAACTGGTATCTGGCGCTGTCCTGGTCGGACTACCTGGCCGCCGATCCGTCCGTGAGCCCGCTGCAACATTTGTGGTCGATGGCGGTGCAGACGCAGTTCTACCTGGCCGCCTTGCTCGGTGTCGCGCTCGCGGCGCGGCTGTGCAGGCGTTTCGCGGGTCCTGCCGCGCTGCGGCCGGTTCTGGCGATCGTCCTCGCGGCGGGCGCGGTGGCCTCCTTCGTCTACGCGGCGCACGGCACCGCGGTGCACCAGGGCTGGAACTACTACGACAGTTTCGCGCGGACCTGGGAGCTGCTGGCCGGGGCACTGCTGGCGGTCGCGGCGCCATGGCTGTCGCCCCCGCGGCTGGTGCGCGTGGCCGCGGCCGTGCTCGGCGCGGTCGGGGTGTTGACCTGCGGTTGGCTGATCGATGGCGCCGACCGGTTTCCCGGTCCGGCGGCGCTGGTTCCGGTGGGCGCCGCAGTGGCGCTGATCGTGGCGGGCAGCAACCTGCCCGCCGGCGCGCGGCCGCTGCCCAACCGTCTGCTCGGCGCGCCCGGCGCCGTGCGGCTCGGCGCACTCGCCTACGCGCTGTATCTGTGGCACTGGCCGATCCTCATCTGCGTTCTCGCGCGGACCGGAACCGCCACCGTGGGACTCGTCGGCGGACTCGGCGTCATCGCGGCGTCGCTGCTGCTCGCCTCCCTGACGAACAGATTCGTCGAGGAGCCGCTGCGGAGGCGGTCGGCCGACCGGACACCCGCTCGCACCAGCCGAACCGGCCGGCTCGTCGCCGCGCTCGGCCTCACCGTGCTCACGGTCTCGGTGAGTGAACAGGTGGTGACTCGGATAAATCCGCCAGAGGCGGTGGGCCTTCTCGACCCGATGCACTATCCCGGTGCGGAAGCGCTGGTCAATGGAGCGAGCGCGCCCCCAGTGCGGATGCGTCCGACCGTATACGAAGCTCCAGCGGACCTCGCCTACCCGGCACGCGACGGGTGCATCGCCGACTGGGACACCCGCGACGTCATCACCTGTACCTACGGAGACGCGGACGCACACCGCACCGTGGCGGTGGTGGGCAGCTCACACGCCGAACACTGGGTGCCCGCCCTGGACGTGCTGGCCCGCAAGCACGGCTTCCGCGTCGAGGTCTACCTGAAGATGGGCTGCCCGCTGACCGTGGCGGCGGAACCGAGGTACAAGGGCGAAGCCATCCCGGACTGCCGCGACTGGTCCGCCGAGGTGATCGACCGCTTGGGGGCCGACCGGCCGCAGTGGGTGTTCACCACCGCTACCCGCCCACGCGACGGTGTCGGCGATGAAACCCCGACGGACTATCCGGACGTGTGGTCGCAATTGGCCGAGCGGGGGCTCAACGTGCTGGCCATTCGCGACACTCCGTGGCTACGCCGCGACGGCGTGCGGTATCGGGCGATCGATTGCCTCGCGCAGCAGGGCGACCGGATCAGCTGCGGCATGCCACGCACGGCGGCGCTGGACGAGGTCAATCCGGCCCTGGAGTTCGCCGCCTCGTTCCCCAACGTATTCCCGTTGGACCTGTCCGACGCGGTCTGCGCGCGCGAGGTGTGCGCGGTCGCCGAAGGCAACATCTTGATCTATCACGACGAGCACCACCTCACGGCCAGCTACTCGCGGTCACTCGCTCCGGAGCTCGGCAGGCAATTGTCGCCGATCCTCGGCTGGTGGTGATGCGGACGGTCAGTTCAGCCGCAGCATGTCCGGCCACGCCTGCGACCATGGCGTGTGCGGTTGCGCGCAGCGCCAGATGGTGACATTGCGAGTGACGCCGGGGAATCCGAGCCGGGCGTCGACGCGTCCGATCGAGGTCACCTCGGCACAGTGCGCGCGCACATCCGCCTCGGTGCCGCCCACCCACAGCACCGTGGTCGCGTCGTCCGGTGGGGTGCCGAAGTAGCCGAAACCGCGGTTCGGGCTGTAGACGGCGGGCAGGCCGTAGGCCGTGCGGTGGACATCCAGAGCGCTTGCCTGCCAATACGAATCGGCGACCACCACGGCCGACGCCCGTTCCGGTTCGGGCAGCGCCCGGTAGGCGGCCGCCGTCTCCGCCGCGAGTTCCGACCAGCCGAAACGCCCGTAGACCGCGATCTCCAAGCCCGCCTGGGCCTGGGTGTCCACCGGCTCGATCTCGGACTCCGGGCGCAAGGGCAGCGAGAACACCACCAGTGCGGTGGACAGCGCGACGAGCACGACGGCGACGATCCCGCGCGTGCGGCCCCAGTTCTGCGTCCAGCGCACCGCGCCCACGGCGAGCAGCACTCCGTAACAGCCCGCGGCGTAGTACGGGCGTCCGTTGGTCGCCACGAAGATCACGATCAACACCAGCGGCAACAGCCCGAGAAATCGATAAGTGCGCCAGGATTCGGCTCGAAACAGCGTCCACACCGCATAGACCAGCAACAGGCCGCCGAGCAATCCCGCCGACGCGAGCGCCAGCGGCAACCAGACATAGCGGCCGCCGATGGTGGCCTGTTCCGCGGCGACCACTCCCCCGAGACGTAGCTGCGGCCACCCGTGCGCCGCCTGCCAGATCAGGCTGGGCACCGTGGTCAGCGCGACGATCCCCGCGCCCCACCACAGGGCCGGCCGGCGCAGCAGCTCACGCGGTCCGTAGACCGCCACACCGATCGCGATCGCGATCCAGAAGAACGGAATCAGCCACTTGACCTGCATGTCCACCGCGGTGACCACTGCCGCCGCCAGCAGCAGGCCGTCGCGGCGGGTACGGACCCAGCGGATCACCAGCCAGCTGACCACCACCCACAACGCCGTGTCGATCGTGTTGGTGGCCAGCTGGTCGCCCTGCACCAGCAGAAAGGGCGAGGTAGCGTACGCCGCGGCGGCCAGCACCTGCGCGGAGCGGGTGCCGCCGAACTCCCGGGCGATCTGGGCCGTCACCACCACGGCGGCCACGGTGATCAGCACGGCCGGAAGCCGCAACGCCATCAGCGAATCCGGGGCGAGCAGATCCATCACCCGGGCGATCGCGGGCACCAGCGGCCCCTGGTCGGCGTAGCTGACTGCGAGCCTGCGTCCGGCGGCGACGAAATACAGCTCGTCGCCGAAGAATCCGTACCGTCCGATCGAGACCAGCAGCGCCAGCGCGGCAAGCGCCGACACCGCGCCGACACCGCCGAGCGCGAAAGGCGGCAGCGGCTTCCCCGAATCCGTCCGGCTCCGTTCGGCCTCCAATACCTCCGTCATCAGTGCCCGCCTTTTCGCGTCGCAATGTCGAACAACGTGCATAGATGCGCCGAGTACGCGGCAAGCGCGAAATCCGGCTCGCGGACCGCGCGTCCGGCAGCGCCATCAATGGCGTCACGAATCGACTTGGCCATCAGCAGGGGATCGAACTCCCCGAAATCGCCCGCGCGCTGACCTTCGCTGAGGATGTCGACAAGCGGCACGATGATGTCGCGTTCCCCATCGGCGGACGCGAACCTCGGATTGCCGTCCGCGTCACGCAGATTCGTCACGACGTCGACGAGCGCGGCCACGTACGTGGTGTTCGCGGCGATGAAGCCCAGATTCGATTCGAGGTAGGCCAACAGCTGGGCGCGCGCGCCGACGGCCGCCCCCACCCGGGGTGCGATGTATTCCGCCGCCGACACGTACAGCTGGACCACCAGCTGCGTCATCAGATCGTCTTTCCCCGCGAAGTGGTAGGAGATGACGCCCTTGGAAATTCCGGCGTGCTCGGCGATCCGCGCCAGCGACGCGTTGCTGTACCCGACCTGGGAGATCACCTCGACCGCCGCGGCAATGATCTGCCGACGCCGTGCCTCTTCGATGAACGACCTTCGCTGGCCGCCCGGCTCATTTTCTGGCCGCATGGTCAAATATTAGCACGATCGGTCAGATCACCTGGTCCTCAAACGAACGAAAGGGCCGCGCCTCCAATGGAGACGCGGCCCTTCGTGGTCCGGCGAACCTTACAGGTACTGACCGGTGTTCGACTCGGTGTCGATCGCCCGGCTGGCGCTGGCGTTCTTGCCGGTGACCAGCGTGCGGATGTAGACGATCCGCTCGCCCTTCTTGCCCGAGATGCGTGCCCAGTCATCGGGATTCGTGGTGTTGGGCAGGTCCTCGTTCTCGGAGAACTCGTCCACGATCGAATCGTAGAGATGCTGGATGCGCAGGCCGGGGCTGCCGGTGTCGAGCACCGCCTTGATGGCGTACTTCTTGGAGCGGTCCACGATGTTCTGGATCATGGCGCCGGAGTTGAAGTCCTTGAAGTACAGGACCTCCTTGTCACCGTTGGCGTAGGTGACCTCCAGGAAGCGGTTGTCCTCGCTCTCGGCGTACATCCGGTCGACGACCCGCTCGATCATCGCGGCGATGCACAGCGCCTTGTCGCCGCCGAACTCCGCCAGATCGTCGTCGTGCAGCGGCAGGTCCTCGGTGAGGTACTTCGAGAAGATGTCCTGCGCGGACTCCGCGTCCGGACGCTCGATCTTGATCTTCACGTCCAGGCGGCCCGGCCGCAGAATGGCCGGATCGATCATGTCCTCGCGGTTGGAGGCGCCGATCACGATGACGTTCTCCAGGCCCTCGACGCCGTCGATCTCCGACAGCAGCTGCGGCACCACCGTGGTCTCCACGTCCGAGGAGACGCCGGAACCACGGGTGCGGAAGATCGAGTCCATCTCGTCGAAGAACACGATCACCGGAGTGCCCTCGGACGCCTTCTCCCGAGCGCGCTGGAAGATGATCCGGATGTGCCGCTCGGTCTCGCCGACGAACTTGTTCAGCAGCTCGGGGCCCTTGATGTTGAGGAAGAACGACTTGGCTTCCTTGGCATCCTCACCGCGCGCCTCGGCGATCTTCTTGGCCAGCGAGTTCGCCACCGCCTTGGCGATGAGCGTCTTACCGCAGCCGGGCGGACCGTAGAGCAGCACACCCTTCGGCGGACGCAGCGCGTACTCCCGGAAGAGATCCTTGTGCAGGAACGGCAGCTCCACCGCATCGCGGATCTGCTCGATCTGCCTGCCCAGACCGCCGATGTCGCTGTAGTCGACGTCCGGGACCTCTTCCAGCACGAGATCCTCGACCTCGGCCTTGGGGATGCGCTCGAAGGCGAACCCGGCCTTGGTGTCGACCAGGAGCGAGTCACCGGGCCGCAGCTTGCGGATGGGGGAATCGGGGTCTTCCAGGTCGTCGAGCTCGGCGATGTTGGCCAGCGGACCGGCCAGCCACACCACGCGCTCCTCGTCGGCATGTCCGACGACAAGGGCGCGACGCCCGTCGTCGAGGATCTCCCGTAGGGTTCCGATCTCGCCGACCGCGTCGTAGTGCCCGGCCTCGACGACCGTGAGCGCCTCGTTGAGGCGGACGGTCTGGCCGTACTCGAGCGTCGAGGTCTCGATATTCGGCGAACACGTCAACCGCATCTTGCGACCCGAAGTGAACACGTCGACCGTCTGATCGTCGTACACACCGATCAGAATGCCGTATCCGCTCGGCGGCTGACCCAGCCGATCGACCTCCTCACGCAGCGCGACCAACTGCTGGCGCGCTTCCTTGAGTGTGTCCATCAGCTTCGTGTTGCGAATGGTCAGCGAATCGATGCGGGCTTCCAATTCCCGTGTGCGATCCGGCGAGTCGGCGAGTTGCCTTCGGAGTGCAGCCGCCTCGGCGCGTACTGCCTCGAGTTCTCTCCAGGCCGCCGAATCCGAATTCTCGATGGGGCTCATGTGCTGCTCCTCCCAGTCCCGGTCTATCAACGCTACCGGGCGCGACCCATTCTCGCTTTCCGACATGGTTTCTTCGTGATCACATCTGGGCCGCGATCGGCCGCAGGACCACCATGTTAGCCTGCCCTAACCCGACCATGGCGAGCCTGCTCGCCCATCATGCCGAAAGGTTGCCGACCATGCTCCTTCCCGCCAGAACTCTGCGCGTTTCCGTTGTCACCGCCGCGGCGGCGCTGGCCATTTCCTGCGGTCTGGCTGCTTGTGGCTCCGACGAGGACTCCGCCACCACGACCACCTCGGCGGCAGCCAACCCAACGTCGAATACCCAGAGTCACGGCGACCATGCGGCGGGCGCACCGACGGCCGAGACGCTGCAGGCGGTACTGGTCAAGCTCGCCGACCCCACCGTGCCCACGGCCGAGAAGGCGAAGCTGATCGTGAACGGCGAGCAGCGCACGGCGAACATCGACAAGATGAACGCGGGCCTGCAGGGCTACACGCTCACCTTCGCGGTCGCCGACATCACCGCCCAGGGCAGCACCGCCAATGCGCAGGTGACCATCACCTCCCCCCACGGCTCCGCACCTGCCGTGCCGCTGACCTGGGAAAACGTCGGTGGCACCTGGAAGCTGTCGGACGCGAGCGGCTGCCTGCTGCTCGGCTTCGCTCAGGCGCCCTGCGTCCCGGCCTGAGCCGAGCGCTCCCAGCGGCGGGCGACCCGCCCTCGCCCGCCCCGCGGCGCTCACCCCTTCGAGGGCCTGCGCTGCGGCTTGGGGGTGACGGTGCCCTCGGCCAGCCTGCGGGCGCTGACGAGGAAGGCGGTGTGGCCTTGCATGCGATGTTCCGGACGCACGGCGAGGCCGACCACATGCCACGGCCGCACAAGTGACTCCCAGGAGCGGGGCTCGGTCCAGCACTCCTGCTCGCGCAGCGCCTCCACCACCTTCGACAGCTGGGTGACGGTGGCCACGTAGACGATCAGCACGCCGCCCGGCACCAGCGCCTTGGACACCGCGGGCAGCGCGTCCCATGGCGCGAGCATGTCCAGCACCGCGCGGTCGACCGGCTCCCCGGCGTAGTCGGCCACGTCGCCGACCGTCAGCGACCAGTTAGCCGGGCGTTCGCCGAAGAACGTCTCCACATTGCGGACGGCATGTTCGGCGTGGTCGGCGCGAATCTCGTAGGAGATCACCTCTCCCTGCGGACCCACCGCGCGCAACAGCGAGCAGGTGAGCGCGCCCGAACCCGCACCGGCCTCGAGCACGCGAGCGCCGGGGAACATGTCGCCCTCGTGCACGATCTGCGCGGCGTCCTTCGGGTAGATCACCGCGGCGCCGCGCGGCATGGACAGCACGTAGTCGATCAGCAGCGGACGCAGCGCCAGATACGGCGTGCCGTTGGTGGAGTGCACCACACTGCCCTCGTCGGCGCCGATCAGGCTATCGTGCTTGATGCCGCCGCGATGGGTGTGGAACTCTTTGCCCGGCTCCAGGACCACCGTGTACAGGCGCCCTTTGGCATCGGTCAGCTGCACCCGGTCACCGACGCTGAATGGCCCGGTCCGTCTGGCCGTCATGAATCTCCGTTCCCCTGTTCGAATCCGTGCTGTCGCGCACCGGCGTGTCGGTGCCGCGGGATAGCCTGCCAGGTATGTGCTCGCCCGTGTCCACGCCCCCTGCCGACGACGCGCAGGCGTCCGAGCCCGACGCGACGGCGAGCCGGGTCAGGCCCGCGCTGTCGCCTTCCCGGGCAATGGATTTCAAGCAGTGCCCGCTGAAGTACCGGTTCCGTGCGATCGATCGAATCCCGGAGCCGCCGTCGCGGCACGCGGTGCGCGGCACGGTGGTGCACGCGGTGCTGGAGGACCTCTACGGGCTGCCCGCGGCCGAGCGCCTGCCCGAGCGGGCCGACGCGCTGGTGCCCGCGGCGTGGGCGCGGGTGCGCACCGAGCAGCCCGAGGTCGCCGAGCTGATCGTCGACGAGGAGCTCGACGCGTTCCTCGACGAGGTGCGCGCGCTGGTGGGGCGCTACTACCGCCTGGAGGATCCCACCCGGTTCGATCCGGAATCGCGCGAGGCGCGCGTGGAGGTCGAACTCGACGACGGCGCGCTGCTGCGCGGGTTCGTCGACCGGATCGACGTCGCGCCGAGCGGTGCGCTGCGCGTCGTGGACTACAAGACCGGCCGGTCGCCGGGGCCATTGCAGGAGACCAAGGCGCTGTTCCAGCTCAAGTTCTACGCGCTGGTGGTGCTGCGCACCCGCGGCTTGGTGCCCGCCCAGCTGCGGTTGATCTACTTGGCCGACGAACAGATCCTCACCTACACCCCCGATGAGCAGGAGTTGCTGCGCTTCGAGCGCACGCTGTCGGCCCTGTGGGCGGCCATCCTGGAGGCGGGCCGCACCGGGGATTTCCAGCCGAACACCAGCTGGCTGTGTTCCTACTGCGACTACAAGCCGCTCTGCCCGGAATTCGGCGGCACGCCCCCGCCCTATCCCGGCTGGCCGACCGGCGGCGTGGCCGAATCACCGGACGAGACCCTCGCCGAGGCGGTGTCCGACTGAACGCCCGCATGTAGCCACGTGGGTCCGATGCTGGTGCCGTGCGCATCGAGGCAGTCGCGGCCGCGCGTACCGCCCGGCAAGCCGCGGCGTCGTGACTCCCGCGCCGCGGACAGAATGCCCTGCCGTCGCTTCCGACCGGTACGAACAGGAGTGCCCGGCCGAACCGCGGAGTCGACCAGCATCGCCGATACGGTTCGGCGACTATCCTCTCGCGCACGCCCCGGCACAGGCCCGGGTACGGGTCTTCCGGCGCCGTACCCGGACTAGGCGGCGCTTGCGCTCAGACAGTGAAGTCGCGGAACAGCAGGACCGAAAGCCCAAGGCCGACAGCCAGATTCACGACAGCCGCCGAACCGAACACCACGATCGGCCGCCAGCCCGCCTCCCGCAATCCGCGCAGCGAGAACTCCAGGCCGATCGAGACGAACGCGAGGATCAGGAACCAGGTACGCAGATCGTTGACGATCGCGATGTGCGCCGCGCCCGACTTCTTGTCCGCGGCCTGCAGATACAGCGTGCCGATGATCGAGGCGGCGACGAAGCCGAGCACGAACTTCGGGAACCGCTCCCAGAACTGGCGCGCCGACGGCCGCACCGCACCCGGTGATCGCTCGACACGCAGCGCGAAGTACGCGGTCAACGCGATCGCGACGACGCCGATCAGCGCGTTCTGCGTGGTCTTGACGATGGTGGCGATCTGCAGCGCCTTCTCCCCCGCGATGGCGCCGGATGCCGCCACCGCCGCCGTGGTGTCGATATTGCCGCCGATCCACGCGCCCGCCACCGCGTCCGACAGCCCGAACACCTCTGCCAGCCAGGGCAGCAGGAAGATCGACGGAAGCGCAAAGAGAATCACCAGCGAGGCGGCGTAGGCGATCTGCTCGCGGCGCGCCTGCACCGCACCCGCGGCCGCGATGGCCGCGCTGACGCCGCAGATCGACACCGCCGAGGACAGCAGCGCGCGCAGCTTGTCGTCCAAGCCGAGCCGTCCGCCCAGCCACCAGGTGAAGCCGAATACCGCCGTGATCAGCAGCAGCGCCTGCAGGATCGACGGACCCGCGGCGGTGACCAGGATCTTCAGATTGATCGACGCGCCGAGCAGCACCACGCCGGTCTTGATGAAGAACTCGGTCCGGAAGCCCGCCGAAAGCCGGTCTCGCAGGGCGAGTTTGGTGAGTATGACGTTGCCTGTCAATCCAATCGTGATGGCATACACCGGGTATTCGATCGATTTGGCGACCCGCTTGAAGGGGGTGTCCGTCGCCCACTGCGGGACGTGGGTGTCGAAGTAGCGGGTGAGCGCGCCGAGCACGAACACGACGGCGACACCCGCCACGATGGCTCCCGCGGTGGGCCGGGCGACCGCCTGTACCGCCTCGGTCTCCGACGACGGCACCTCGGATCGCACGGTGCCGGATACCTTGTCCGTCAAGGCTTTCGGTTCGTTCGCCGCTCCGGCGCCGGTCTCGGCCATCACGGCACCAGCCAGTCCGGGATCACGCCGGACAGGACCAGCGCGATCAGAACCAGGCCGACGATCGCGGCCAGCCAGTCCTCGTTCCAAGTGAATGTGCTGCCCGAGCGTTCCTCGGGTGATGGCTGTGACACGGGGTGCTCCTTGCGTTCCTCATCGAGAGGCCGCACGGTAGCAACACCCGGTCACAGCGCACACCGGTTGCGCTCAGCGTGAATGAATCACGCGAACCGGACGATCCGGCGTTCAGAATGCGCGGCAGGAGCGAATGTCGGTGGCCAGGATGGCTTTCGCGCCCAGGTCGGCCAGCTTGTCCATCAGCTCGTTGCTCTGTTTGCGAGGAACGAGCGCGCGCACCGCGACCCAGCCGGTGTCGGCCAGTGGAGCCACGGTCGGCGACTCCAGGCCGGGCGTGATGACGAACGCCTGGTCGAGCAGGTCCTTGGGGCAGTCGTAGTCCAGCATCACGTACTGCTGGGCGAAGACCACGCCCTGGACGCGGGCGACGAGCTGGTTGCGCGCCCGGTCGCTCTGGTCGGCGTCCTTGCGTTCGACGAGCACGCCCTCGGAATCGCACAGCGATTCCCCGAACGCGGCCAGGTTGTGCTGGCGCAGAGTGCGCCCGGAGCCGACCACGTCGGCGATGGCGTCGGCGACGCCGAGCTGGATGGAGATCTCCACCGCACCGTCCAAGCGGATCACCTCGGCCTCGATGCCGCGGCGGCGCAGATCGCTCAGCACCAGGTTCGGGTAGGAGGTCGCGATGCGCTTGTCGTAGAGGTCCTCGACCTTCCACTCCCGTCCGGCGGGGGCGGCGTAGCGGAAGGTGGAGCGGCCGAAGCCGAGGGCGAGCCGTTCCTGCACGGGTGCGCCGGAATCCAGGGCGAGGTCACGCCCGGTGATGCCGAGATCGAGTTCGCCGGAACCGACGTAGATCGCGATGTCCTTGGGCCGTAGGAAGAAGAACTCGACCTGGTTGGCCGGGTCGAGCACGGTCAGGTCACGCGAGTCGGTGCGCTTGCGGTATCCCGCCTCGGCGAGGATCGAGACGGCGGATTCGGACAGGGCGCCTTTGTTGGGGACTGCGACGCGCAGCATGGGGAGTCCTTTCGGGAGGAGAAACCAGGTATGAGACGGCCGTCACAGATGTCGGTACACGTCTTCCAGCTTCAGCCCGCGACCCACCATCAGCACCTGCACCCAGTACAGCAGCTGGGAAATCTCCTCGGCGAGCGACTCGTCGCTCTCGTGTTCGGCGGCCAGCCACACCTCACCGGCCTCCTCGAGCACCTTCTTACCCTGGGTGTGTACGCCTGCGTCCAGCGCCGCGACGGTTCCGGACCCCTCGGGGCGGTTGACCGCACGATCCTGCAGCTCGGCGAACAGGGATTCGAAGTTCTTCACGATGAGCCATTGTTTCAGACCCGGATGCGGGCCTGTTGCTCCGGCCCACGATGGCCGCGAACGGCCACCGCCCGGCTCCCCGCACGCTCGCGGTGCGCAAGAGCCGGACGGGAGGCGACTAGTTTCCGGAGAGCAGCGCCGTCAGATCCGCCACCGCCGTGCGCAGGTGGTCGGCGAAGGCGTACATCTGGTCGGCGACCGGCGTGGGCGTGGCGAGGTAGATATTCCAGCGGTCCGGGAGCAGGACGTAGGCGACGCCGATGCACCGCGAGCTGGTGGAGCCGAAACCGAAGTAGCGGATGTTCACCGACGGCGCCGAGCTGGTGCTCAGGTAGTCGTCCCGCATGATGGTCCAGCCGGGGCTGTCGTAGAGCGGGATCGGATCGGTGACGCCCAGTTCCGCACCGCGGCGGCGCTGGATCCATTGCAGCTCCCACAGGTGCTGCTCGGGCGCGTCTCCCGCCTGGCACTGCTTGGCCCGCTCCACGTGCGCGGCCGCCGCCGCGCGTGCCGCGGCGAGCTTCGCCTCGGCGTCGGCGGACGGGTCCTGCATCGTGTCCACGAAGGCGACCATCTCCGGGGTGACCACCCGCATGGCCTCGGTGCGGCCGTTGCGGTACTGCCTGGTCGCGATGGACTCGTACGTGGCGCCGGTGAGTCCCTTGCTGCGCCGATGGGCGAGCTGGTAGCTCAGCTGCGCGAAAGCGTCCGGTGAGATGCCCAGCTGTTTGGCGCGGGTCGTGCCGAAATCCGCGAACGACACCGTCTGGGTGGCATTCTCGGCGGCATAGTCGGCGAAGTCGGCGCCCGCCGCGGCGATATCGGCGCGCTGCTCCGCGTCGAGGACGAACTCGATCGGCTCGACCGGGGGCAGTCCTTGCGCCTGCGCGCCGGAGCGGGTGGCGTGTTCCTGGACCGAGGTTTCCAGCAGGGCGTCGACGAACGAGAGGATGGTGGTGCCGTCCAGCCCGCAGTGCTCGACGTTGATACCCGCCTGCCCGTCGCCGAAGACGATGAACGACACCGACTTGTCGAACCACCGGTTCGCGCTGTCCCCGTGCAGCAGCTGATCACAGGCGTGCAGTTCGTCACGCGGAGCGAAGTCCTCGAGACAAATGGCGAACAGCGCGGTCTCGATGGTGTCCAGCGCCGCGACGTTCGCGGGCTCGGCCAGCAGCCGCTGCCTGCTCGCCGCCCATTCCGCGCGTGCCTTGGTCGTCAGCTGTCCCACGGCGGAGTCGGTGCGGGCCGGGCGCGCGCCCGCCTTCAGCACCGCGCGCAGCCCGTCGGCGAGATCCTCCGGCGAGTAGGGCGCGCCGTCCGGACCGATCACGTCCATCCGGAACATGCTGCCGCGGAAGAACACCGCGATGTGCCGGGCCTCGGAGTGGCCCGGCCACTCGTCGCTGTAGGGGACCCGCACCGAGTCCTGCTCGGCGCCGGGAATCCTGGTCTCGGAGAACAGGTACTTGTTCTGCCACATCGACAGCTGCTGCCCGCGCTGGGTCACCGGCGGGATGGCCTCCTGGTCGAGGGCCAGCTTGTAGTCGACCGCGGCGGAGATGATGCCGGCGGCACGATCCACCTGAGTCGCGGCCGTTGAGGTGGCCAACGGCGTATCGTCCCGGAACAGGAAGAAGAAGTTCGCGTTCAGCGCGATCCGGTCCCGCCGGCCCAGATAGCGCGACGGCCAGAACAGATCCAGCCAGCTGCCCACCCCGGGTGTGGCGTCGTACTCCGCGAGCGCCGCGTGCAGGACGCGGCCGGGCCCGTCGGCGCGCAGCAGGTCGTCGACCGCGGCGCGGGTGGCGGCGAGTTCGTCGGTGGTCAGCAGCGGCTCGCACCACTGCAGGAACCGGCCGCAGCTGTCCTCCAGCGTCGGCAGGGGCACCCGGGGTAGGTGATCGTCGGCGGCGAACGTGCGTTCGGTCAATGCGGATCCTCGGTGTCGGCGTGTTGTTTCGGCAGCGGCCTGGACACGTACAGGGTGGCATACAGCCATCCCTGGTCTTCCCGGCCGGTGGTGTCGATCCCATTGGCGGACAGGGTGTTCAGCACTTGCGCCCGCTCGGCCTCGGAGGCGAACCTGCGCTGCTCGTACAGCCCCGGCGCCTGTTCGGTCCGGTAACCGAGCGCGGCGAGTTCCGCCGCGATCGGAGCGAAGTCGAACATGCGCAACACGAAGTGTGCCATCCACGGCCGCCTGCGCGGGTGTGCCGTGGCCACGCGCGTCAGGGTCTTTTCGGTGACATATCCGACGCAGCCGGTGGAGACGACCAAGTCGGCGGTGGCCAGTAGCGCGCGCTGCTCGTCGGTCGGCTCGCCGGACTCCAGGTCGGCGTGCACCACGTCGTGCACCAGCCCGGCCTCGTGCGCGTACTCGAGCGCGGGACGGGCGGCGTCCATGCCGAGGAAGCGGACGTCGGCCGGTCCGGCGCCCGCCGCCAACCGGGCTCGGTCACGCCGGATCAGACCGGCTCGGTCGGAGCCGGTATCGGCGTAGTGCTCGGCCAGATCACGCATGGTCGTGTCGAAGCGCAGCAGCGCGGCGTTCACGCCATAGGAGCAGCCGATGTCCAGCACCGTCGGTGTGGTGACCCGGGCGGAGGCGCGATACTCCCGGATCTGCTGCTGGAAGAACGGCTTGGCCAGTTCCGGAATGCGGTAGTCCAGATCGGACATGCG
The DNA here is from genome assembly GCF_965283145.1 of Nocardia sp. Marseille-Q1738. NCBI lineage: Bacteria > Bacillati > Actinomycetota > Actinomycetes > Mycobacteriales > Nocardiaceae > Nocardia > Nocardia sp. Marseille-Q1738. Next base: position 150,677 of record NZ_CBDIMS010000003.1, read on the forward strand.
CGCGTAGTACGCGCGTGGATCGGGGCGGTCATAGATGTCGTCGAAAGACGCTTTCCCGGTGGTGTGTAACGGCACTGGCACTGTCGGTCCTCTCGGGTCGAGCTCGGTCAGTCGAGCCGTTCGGCTCAGTCGAGCAGTCGATCGCCCCGGACAGCGTCGGCCGCGGCGGCTAGGTGGTCGGGTAACACGCGGCCGAAGAGCTGCCGAGTACGCTCCACCGTGCCGACCATTCCGGGGCGATCGGTGTAGGCGAAGATGGCCGAATGGCGCTGGCGCGTACCGCTGACGGGTGAGACGCGGTGCAACGAGAAACGACCGCGGAACAATTGCAGGTCGCCCGGGCGCAAATCCAGCCGCTGGACGAAACGCTCACCGGAGCCGGTCAGCACCGCGCGCACGTGATCGAGGTGCTCCGCCTCGGGCGTGCGGATGTTGGGGCAGTATTCGAAGACGCCACCGCTCTCCGCCGACTGGGTCAGCATGGAGACGGTGAATTCGTTGGTGTCGAAATGCCAGGGATGCGACATGCCCGGCGCGACGACGTTGAGGCACAGTCCCGCGAGGGGATCGGCGAACTCGTGCAGCTCGGACAGGCCGAAGCAGTCGGCGACGAACTGCTGGAACAGCTCGTCGGTGTAGAGTTGGTGGATCAGCGCGTCGGCGGGGATGCGGTCGCGCGGCACGAAGGCATTGCCGCGCTCCAGCACGATCCGGCCCGGATGGTCCTGCGGCAGTTCGGCATCCAGCGGAATGTTGTACGCGTTGACCCGCTCGACCTCGTAGTACGCGTGCGGGGCCATCTGCTCTCCCTGCGCCCGCAGGGTGTCGGCCAGCTCCGGCCGGATGAAACCGCGCAGTACGGTGCAACCACTGTCGGCCAGGTCCGCGCGGGCGCGACGCACCACGGCACGCAGAGCGGGGCCGTCCGGAGCCGCAAGAGGAAACCGTGCGGTATCTACGATCTCGTCGAGTACGCCCAACGCTGCCATGGCGTCATTTTGGTGCAGCGCCCGCCGACACGCCCGAGATTCGGCGAGATTGCCGGTGATCACGGTCACACGTATGATCTGCACTCACTCCCGTTGCGGCACAGTAACTCTCGGTGGATCGAGATCGACTCGGTCGCTCGGGCGATCGCCGGAGCGGTTCAAACGCGCAGGCGCAGTAGCTTTTCGAGGTCGCCGACGGTCAGACCGACCAGTGAATCGCGGAATACTCTCCCTCGCGCTTGCGGCACCGGAATCTCGCACGGAACCACCAGCACCGCGCAGCCGGCGGCCTGCGCGGCGCGCGCACCGGTAGGAGAATCCTCCACCGCCACACAGTGGCTCGGGTCCAGGCCGAGCAGCTCGGCGGCGCGCAGGTAGACATCCGGTTCCGGCTTGCCGTGCGCCACCTCGTCGCCGCAGACCGAGACATCGAAGAAGTCGCGACCGAGGGTGTCGAGCCCGAATTCGGTGAGCGACCGCTTGGTATTGGTGACCAGCGCGCTGGGCAGACCGGCCGCGCGAACCATGGCCAGCGCGTCCTTCGCACCGGGCCGCCACGGGATGGGGCCGGTCATCAACTCGGTCACCCGCCGTTCCAGGAACTCCCCCGCCGCTCGCAGCGAGGCCGGGGTCGGCTCGATGCCCAGGCCGGTGAACATGATCCGCAAGGCGTTCGGGCCGGACGCGCCGATCAGCGCGTGCCGGATCGCGTCGGTCATCTCGTGGCCGTGCTCGCGCGCCAGTTCGCGCACCGCGATATCCCAGAGCTTTTCCGAATCGAGCAGCGTGCCGTCCATGTCCCAGAGCACTCCGGCCAGTCGCGCTGTCACGTGCGGTGTATCTCCTCTGTCAGGTGCCCGATGCGGCGATCTGCAGCTTGGCACTGTCCCCGACGACCTCGATCCATCGGTTCTCGGAGGTCGTCGTGCCGTTCTTCAGGGTATAGGTCAGCGCGACCACCGCCCGATTCGCACCGTTCTGCGTGACCGAGCCCACGCGCACCGCACGGATCGTGCCCCAGAAGTTCACGTAGGAGTCGTAGCCGGTCTGTGCCTGGTAGCCGGGCGACAGCTGGGTCCAGGCGCCGGACACGTTGCCGGGCAGCATGCCGTAGTAGCCCTGGATGAAGGAGGCGATCCGGTCCGGCGTCGGCGGGCCGGACTGGGTGGTCGTCGCGGTCGCGGTCGGGCCGGTCGTGGTCGGCGTGGCGGGCGGCGTCGTGGGCTGGGCCGCGGGAGTCGGCGTGGGTGAGGCGGAACTCGGTCCGGGGTCGGTGTCGCCGGGGGTGTAGTGGCAGGGGCGGCGGGGCGGCGCGGCCGCTGAGGTAGTAGCCGGCGCGGGCCCGGACGTGGGCACCGATGCGGGTCCGGACGTGGGCGCGGCGGTGGCGGGCCCCGGAGCTTGTGCCGGGCCTTGCGCCGGGGCCTGTTGCGGGACCGGCCCGGCCGCATCGCCCGGCGGTGGCGAATTCTCGGCGGCCACACCAGGAGGCACGACTGCCGATGTCGGTGTGGCGCCATCGCCGTCGCGGTCCCCGGCGCTCACCGTCGCGACGATTCCAACCAGGATCAGTACCCCTACTACCGCCGCGGCGGCTATGGCGAGCATCCGGCCGCGGTTGGACCCGATCAGAACGCCCGGCAACGTCGCGGCCATGCGACCTTGCCACGGGATGGGAGGGCGCTGGGCGGCGACCGGCTGCGGCGCGGGCGGACCCATGACCGCGCCGGGCACGACCGCGGTCGCGCCGTTGTCGCTCGACTTCTCGGCCGACGCGGTCACGGTCCGTTGCGGCAGAACCGTCGTCGCGGCCGCGCCCGGTGCGGGCATCACCGTGGTCACCGGTGCGGGCAACTCCGGATTCCGGCCGGCGGCAACGGCTTCCAGCGCTTCCTTCGCCTCGTGCATGGTCGGCCGGGCATCGATGGTCGGAGCGAGCAAGCGCATCAGCACCGGAGCGAGCGGGCCCGCGGACTCCGGCGGCGGGATTTCGGCCCTGGCCACCGCGTGCAGCAGGGCGAGCGGGTTGTCGCCCTCGCCGAACGGCGGGCTGCCCTGCACCGCCGCGTACAGCGTGGAACCGAGAGCGAAGACGTCGGAGGCCGGTTCCGGATTCTCCCCGCGCGCCACCTCCGGCGCCAGGTAGGCGGGTGTCCCGGCGAGAAAGCCGGTGGCCGTGACCGTCACGTCGCCGACCGCGCGGGAGATGCCGAAATCGGTGATCTTCACCGTGCCGTCGTCGGCGACCAGGAGGTTGGCCGGTTTGACGTCGCGGTGCATGATGCCGGCGTCGTGGGCGGCGGCCAGAGCGCTCGCGGCCTGTGCGCCGATCTTGGCGACCTCCACCGCGGGCAGGGTCCGATTGCCCGACAGCTTGGCCGCCAGGCTCGGCGCGTCCAGATACTCCATGACCAGCCAGGGCTGGCCGTCTTCCTCGGCGACGTCGAAGACGGTGATGGCGTTCGGATGGTGCAGGCGCGCCGCGATCCGGCCCTCGCGCATGGCGCGCAGCTTCGCCTCGAGCGCCGCCGACCCGGACAGTCCCGGACCGAGCAGCAACTGCTTGACCGCCACGGTGCGCTGCAGTCGCACGTCGGTGGCTCGCCAGACCACGCCCATGGCGCCGGTGCCGATCGGATCCGTGAGCCGGTATCGTCCCGCGATCAATCGATCCGCCGTCATCGTGGTGTGCCTCTCCTACTTACGCGCCGAGCCGTTCCACACTCCGCGCGCAAGCCCCGGAGAAATCTCCGAAACACATACGCGCCGAGGGTGTTTTGCACCACCGAGCAGGGACGCGAACGCATCCGCCGACTGCTCCGGATGCAGTTACAACGCCTTCGACAATGGCACATCCATCCGACAGACATCCACCTGCCCGCGCCGGTATGGGCGATCGCCCAGGTCAACACCGCGCGCCCGCGGCCGGCGACGCGCCGTCCGGATGCGCGGATCCGCGCCGGACACGACATCCGAGCAGGTAGCAAAGGCCCTTGGCGCGGCGGCGCCCCATCCGAGGATAGGCGCGCCGTGTCGTGAACGGTGATCACCAACCGCTGGCATTCGTTCGAAGCACATTGCCCGCGCGGCGAGTTCGCTATGGACACCACGACGACCGATCGGCCCGGCCGTTCGACATCCGCGCATCCACTTCCCGCGCGACAGCAGACCAATCGGTCTTCTTACCGAGAGAGCCGAGCAGTGGATCGAAACAGCCGAGCGGATACGGCGCACCGAGCCGCCCGGTTTCGAAGTGCCTGCCCGAAGCCGATCCGGTTCGTCCGCCGAGAAGGCACGCGGCAGGCCAGGTTCGACAATCCGTTCAGGCGTTGAAGTACTTCGCCTCCGGGTGCAGGAGGACGAAGGCGTCGGTGGATTGTTCCGGATGCAGTTGCAACTCTTCGGACAGTACGACGCCGATGCGGTCGGCCTCGAGCAAGTCGACCAGCTTGGCGCGGTCCTCCAGGTCGGGGCAGGCGCCGTAGCCGAAGGAGTAGCGGGCACCGCGGTAGCCGAGTTTGAAGTACTCCAGCACGTCGGCCGGGTCGGAGTCGGCGACCGCGTGGCCTTCGAGGACGAGTTCCTCGCGGACGCGGCGGTGCCAGTACTCGGCGAGCGCCTCGGTGAGCTGGACGCCGATGCCGTGCACCTCGAGATAGTCGCGGTAGCTGTCGCCCGCGAACAGCTCGTTGGCGAAGTCGGCGATCGGTTGGCCCATGGTGACCAGCTGGAACGGCAGGACGTCCACCTGGCCGGTCTCCCTGGCGTAGGCGCGCGACCGGATGAAGTCGGCGATGCACAGGAAACGGTCGCGCTGCTGGCGCGGGAAGGTGAAGCGATACCGTTCCGGCGCATCGGGTTCCGGTTCGGTGAGCACGATGACCTCGTCGCCTTCGGACACCGCGGGGAAGTACCCGTACACCACCGCGGCATGCTGCAACACGCCCTCGGTGCTCAGCCGGTCCAGCCAGGCGCGCAGGCGCGGCCTGCCCTCGGTCTCCACCAGCTCTTCGTAGCTGGGCCCGTCGCCGCCGCGCTGCCCGCGCAGGCCCCACTGCCCGAGGAACAGCGCCCGCTCGTCGAGCAAGCCCGAGTATTCATGCAGCGCGAGACCTTTCACCACGCGCGTGCCCCAGAACGGCGGCACGGGCACCGGCAGGTCCGCCGCGACATCGGAGCGCTCGGGCACCACGACGGGCACCTCCACCGCCCTGCGTTCCGCGGCGATTCGCTGGGACCGCTCGTGCCGCGCCTTGCGCTCGGCGGCTTTCTCCCGCTCGGCGATGGCCTCCGGACTGTCCGGGTCGGGCCCGCCGCCGCGCTTTCGGGTCATGATGTCGTCCATCAGCCGCAGGCCCTCGAACGCGTCGCGCGCGTAGTGCACGTCGCCCTCGTACACCTCGGTGAGGTCGTTCTCCACATAGGAGCGGGTGAGCGCCGCACCGCCGAGCAGCACGGGGAACTGCTCCGCCACGCCTTTGGCGTTGAGTTCCTCGAGGTTTTCCTTCATCACCACGGTCGACTTCACCAGCAGGCCGGACATGCCGATGACGTCGGCCTTCTTGTCCACCGCCGCGTCGAGGATGGTGGAGATCGGCTGCTTGATGCCGAGGTTGACCACCTCGTAGCCGTTGTTGGACAGGATGATGTCGACCAGGTTCTTGCCGATGTCGTGCACGTCGCCCTTGACGGTGGCCAGCACGATCCGACCCTTGCCGCTGTCGTCGGTCGCCTCCATGTGCGGTTCCAGATACGCCACGGCGGCCTTCATCACCTCGGCGGACTGCAGCACGAACGGCAGCTGCATCTGGCCGGAGCCGAACAGCTCGCCGACCGTCTTCATCCCCGCCAGCAGGGTCTCGTTGATGATCTGCAGCGGCGGCACCTCGGTCATGGCCGCGTCCAGATCGGCCTCCATTCCCGCCCGCTCGCCGTCGACGATCCGCCGCTCCAGCCGCTCGAACAGCGGCAGCGCGGCCAGTTCCTCGGCCCGCGACGCCTTCGACGACGACGTGGACACGCCCTCGAACAGCGCCATCAGCTTCTGCAGCGGGTCGTAGTCCTCGGCGCGGCGGTCGTACACCAGATCCAGGGCGGCCTGGCGCTGTTCGTCCGGAATCCGGCTGATCGGCAGGATCTTCGACGCGTGCACGATCGCGGAATCCAAACCGGCCTCGACGCATTCGTGCATGAAGACCGAGTTGAGCACCTGCCGGGCCGCCGGGTTGAGACCGAAGGAGATGTTGGACAGACCCAGCGTGGTCTGCACCCGCGGGTGGCGGCGTTTGAGCTCGCGGATGGCCTCGATGGTCTCCAGGCCGTCGCGGCGCGACTCCTCCTGGCCGGTGCCGAGGGTGAAGGTGAGCGTGTCGATGATGATGTCGCTCTCCGACAGGCCCCAGTTGCCGGTGATGTCGGCGATCAGCCGCTCGGCGATCTCCACCTTCTTCGCCGCGGTGCGGGCCTGGCCCTCCTCGTCGATGGTCAGCGCGACCACCGCGGCGCCGTGCTCGGCGACCAGCCGCATGGTCTGCTGAAAGCGCGAGTCGGGGCCGTCGCCGTCCTCATAGTTCACCGAGTTCACCGCGCAGCGCCCGCCGAGATGTTCCAGCCCGGCCTGCAACACCGGAGCCTCGGTGGAATCGAGCATGATCGGCAGGGTCGAGGCGGTGGCGAGCCGGCCGGCCAGCTCCGCCATGTCCAGAGTGCCGTCGCGGCCCACGTAGTCGACGCACAGGTCGAGCATGTGGGCCCCGTCCCGGGTCTGGTCCTTGGCGATGTCCAGGCACTTCTGCCAATCCCCGGCCAGCATGGCATCCCGGAATGCCTTGGAGCCGTTGGCGTTGGTGCGCTCGCCGATCATGAGGACCGAGGCGTCCTGCTCGAACGGCACCGCGGTGTACATGCTGGACACGCTCGGCTCGTGCACCGGGTCGCGGCGCTCGGCGATCGGCGGCAACGCCGCCTCGACCTCGCGCACCGCGGCGGTCACCTGACGGATGTGTTCGGGGGTGGTGCCGCAGCAGCCGCCGACCAGCGCGAGCCCGAATTCCGTGACGAACCCGCGCAGCGCTACCGCCAGCTCTTCGGGGGTGAGCGGGTACACCGCGCCGTTGGCTCCGAGCACCGGGAGTCCGGCGTTCGGCATCACCGAGACCGGCACCTTCGCGTGCCGGGACAAATGGCGCAGGTGCTCGCTCATCTCGTCCGGGCCGGTGGCGCAGTTCAGGCCGATCAGGTCTATGCCGAGCGGCTCGAGCGCCGTGAGCGCGGCGCCGATCTCACTGCCGACCAGCATGGTGCCGGTGGTCTCCACCGTGACGTGCGTGATGATCGGGATCCGGCGGCCGAGCTTCGTCATCGCCCGCTTGCTGCCGGTCACCGCCGCCTTCACTTGCAGCAGGTCCTGGCAGGTCTCGATGAGGATGGCGTCGGCGCCGCCGTGCAGCATGCCGAGTGCGGCCTCGGCGTAGGCATCGCGCAGTGCGGCGAAGGCGGCATGGCCCAGCGTCGGCAGCTTGGTGCCCGGCCCCATCGAACCGAGCACATACCGCGGCGTACCGTCGGAGGACGGGCCCATCTCGTCGGCGACCTCGCGGGCCAGCCGGGTACCGCGCTCGGACAGGTCGCGGATCCGGTCGGCGATGTCGTAGTCGGCGAGGTTGGATAGATTGCATCCGAAAGTGTTGGTCTCGACCGCGTCGGCGCCCGCCTCGAAGTACGCGCGGTGGATGGTGCGCAGCACGTCGGGCCGGGTTTCGTTGAGGATCTCGTTACAGCCCTCCAGCCCGCGGAAATCGTCCAGGGTCAGATCGGCGGCTTGCAGCATCGTGCCCATCGCACCGTCGCCGATGACGACACGGCGGCGCAGCGTGTCGAGGAGCGTGGTGTCGAACTCGGCGGGGATGGACGCAGACATGCGCTCCAGCGTAGTGGGCGGGCCGGACAATCCAGGCCACCACGTAGAAGCTCGGTGTCCTGCGCCACACCCTCATGCCGCTGCCGGACATTACTGGGGCGCGCTGTACGACACTGTTCATGCCGCCGCGAGACACTACTGGGGCGCGCTGTACGACACCATTGATGCCGCCGCCGGACATTACTGGGTCGCGCTGTACGACACGCTCATGCCGCCGCCTTGTCCGTCCCAGCCGCGGGGAACATATCACCCGATCCCACCGGCATACGGCACGCCATGTCGACCGACGCCGTAGGCTGACCGAGTGAACGCCAGTGAAACTCCCGATCCGGAACTGCCGACGTTGCGGGATCCAGTACTGGTCGCCGCCTTCGAGGGCTGGAACGACGCCGGGGACGCCGCCAGCGGCGCCGTCGAGCATCTGGAACTGATCTGGGACGCCGAACCGTTGGCCGAACTCGACTCCGAGGACTACTACGACTATCAGGTCAACCGCCCGACGGTACGCCAGGTGGACGGTGTGACGAGGGAAATCCAGTGGCCGTCGACGATGCTGTCGGTCTGCTCGCCGCCGGGCAGCGATCGTGACGTGGTGCTGCTGCGCGGCATCGAACCGAACATGCGCTGGCGCAGCTTCTGCGGCGACCTGCTGGAGTTCATCGAACAGCTCGGGGTGCAGACCGTCGTCATTCTGGGCGCACTGCTCGCCGACACACCGCACACCAGGCCGGTGCCGGTGACCGGCTCGGCCTACAGCAAGGAGGCGGCCGAGCGGTTCAACCTGGAGCAGACCCGCTACGAGGGCCCGACCGGGATCACCGGTGTGCTGCAGGATCAGTGTGTGAAGGCGGGGGTGCCCGCGGTGTCGTTCTGGGCCGCCGTTCCGCACTACGTCTCCCAGCCGCCGAACCCGAAGGCGACCATCGCGCTGCTGCACCGGGTGGAGGACGTGCTCGACATCGAGGTCCCGCTGGGCGAGCTGCCCAAACAGGCCGAGGACTGGGAAACCGCGGTGAACGAGATGACCGTGGGCGATGACGAGATCAGCGAGTACGTGCGTTCGCTGGAGGAGCGCGGCGACGCCGCGGCCGACGTGAACGAGGCGATGGCCAAGATCGACGGTGACGCCATCGCGGCGGAATTCGAAAAGTACCTGCGTAGGCGGGGCCCGGGCAGCTTCGGGCTCTGAGCTCCCGGTCCGCGGCGGCCTCGGTTCGCGCGGCCGCTCGGCCAATTCACCAGAAGTTCGCCAGGGGGCCGCCTTCGGACCGGAAAGCGGCCGCCTCCTACACTCTCGCCGGTGACCGTGCACCCGATCGTCGCGCATCTGCGCAGCTTCGACGACCGGATCGCCGTCCACTGCCCCGACCCGGATGCGGCGAACGACATCGCGGCGGAGCCGATGCCCGAAGCCGCGCAGCGGGTCACGTACGCTCGGCTGGCCGCGCTCGTCGAGGACTACGCGACCGAGCTCGGGTCGTCCCGCCGCCTCGTCGCGCTCGCCGCGCGCAACGACCTCGCCTCACTCGTGGCGTACCTCGGCGCGCTCAGCGCCGGATGCGTGGTGCTGTTGACCGGAGAGATCACCGCGGAGTTGCGGGCCACCTACGATCCGGACATCGTCATCGAGGCCGGCCGTGCCGACGTGGTCCGGGAGAACTCCGCGCATCGCCTGCACCCGGATCTCGCGTTGCTGCTGAGCACGTCGGGTTCCACCGGGTCCCCGAAGCTGGTCCGGCTCTCGTCGACGAACCTGCGGGCCAACGCCGCCGCGATCGCCGAGTACCTGGTGATCGGCCCGGACGACTGCGCGGCCACCACGCTGCCGATGTACTACTGCTACGGGCTCTCGGTGGTGCACAGTCATCTGTTACGCGGCGCGAGCGTGCTCCTCAGCGACCGGTCGGTATTGGACGCGCAGTTCTGGCACGCGTTCCGGGACTGCCGCGCAACATCATTCGCCGCCGTCCCTTACACCATCGACCTGCTCGACCGCATCGGTTTCGCCCGTATGACGCTGCCGCACCTGCGCTATGTCACCCAGGCGGGCGGCAGGCTCGCGCCGGATCGGGTACGCGAGTACGCCGCGCTCGGCCGGCGATCCGGCTGGGATTTCGTCGTCATGTACGGCCAGACCGAGGCGACCGCCCGGATGGCCTATCTGCCCGCCCACCTGGCGACCGAGCATCCCGACTGCATCGGGATCCCGATCCCCGGCGGCGAATTCACCCTCGAACCGATCGAGGAGGACGCCGAGGGGCCAGGTGAGCTGGTCTATCACGGCCCCAACGTGATGATGGGCTACGCCCGATCCGCCGAGGAACTCGCCCTCGGCCGCACCATCGGCGCGCTGCGCACCGGTGACCTGGCCCGCCGCACCCCGGAGGGGCTCTATCAGGTGGTCGGCAGGCGCAGCCGGTTCGCCAAGATATTCGGCCTCCGCATCGATCTGGAGCGCCTCGAACGCGGCCTCGCCGATGCCGGATTCACGTCATGCTGCACCGATGACGACGCGCATTTGATCGTCGCGGTCGAGACCCCTCGGTCGGATCCCACCGAAATCGCGGCACGACTGGCCGGATTGCCCGCCGCGGCGGTCCGGATCCTTCCGGTCGAGCGGATACCGCGGTTACCCAGCGGCAAACCCGACTACCCGGCTATCCGGCGACTGGCCGAACCCGCGCCGCAAATGCGTGACGTGCGCGCCCTGTACGCCGCGACGCTCGGCATCGACCCCACGCGGATCCGGCCGAACCACACGTTCGTCGATCTCGGCGGCAACTCGCTGACCTATGTGACCACCGCGGCCCGGTTGGAGCGCATGCTCGGCCACCTGCCCACCGACTGGCCGAACACGTCCGTGTCCGACCTGGAACGGATTCCGGAGAGCCGCAGGCGCTTCGGACGTGCGCTGGATACCGGAACGCTGCTGCGCGCCGTCGGCATCGTGCTGATCGTGGGGTCGCACGCGGGCGTGTTCGTGCTGTGGGGTGCGGCGCACGTGCTGCTCGGCGTCGCGGGATTCAACTTCGCCCGTTTCGCGGTGACCGCGGCACCGCGCGCCGAGCGGCTGCGCCACACGCTACGCACCGTGGCGTCGATCGCGGTCCCGACCGCGGCCTGGGTCGCGCTCACCCTGGCGTGCGGCGATTACTACGGCTGGCAGAACGTGCTGCTGCTGAACAAGATTCTCGGACCCAGCGACAGCCCGACCGCCGGGCACCTGTGGTTTCTCGAGGTGCTCGTCTACTTCATGCTCGCCGCCGCGCTGCTGATCCGGATCCCCTGGGTGGACCGCCTGCAACGGGCCGACCCGTTCTGGTTCGCGATGACGCTCGTCGCGGTGAGTCTCGTATTCCGATACCAGGCGTTCGGTCTGTATCCGGCGAAGGATGTTCCGTTCTCCCCGCTGGCGGTGTGGCTCTTCGCGCTCGGCTGGGCGGCGGCGAAGGCGAGTTCGGTGTGGCAGCGGGTCACGGTCAGTGCCGTCGTACTGGTCACGGTGCCCGGATATTTCGGCGTTCCCGATCGGGAAAAGCTGGTCATGGCGGGTTTGCTCGCGTTGGTATGGGTGGCCGCGATCCGGGTTCCCGCCATCGTCGCCGCCTGCGCCGCCGTGCTGGCCGATAGCTCGCTGTTCGCCTATCTGCTGCACTGGCAGGTGTATCCACTGTTCGGTCGGTACCACCTGATGGCGCTGCTCGGGTCTCTCGCGGCGGGTGTGGCCGCGGCCAAGATGGTGGCGATACTGCGGCGATGGGGATCGAGGAGATTTCGGGCAATCCGGTCGAGCCGGTCAGCTCTCGACGGTCCAGACCCGAGCCGCCGCCTCCTGGGCGAGCTTCGCGATCAGGATGTCGCGCGGAATGGTCTGGCCGGCAAAGTGATCGAGTGAGGGAACCACCACGTGGTGCGCGTCGGCGCGCTTGAGTTCCGCGGTCAGCTCCGCCAGAGCCGTCCCGTCACCTCCGGTCGATTCATGGAACGTTGCGGCGAAGCAGAGTCCTTCTTCGCGAGCGAGGCTGCTCATCGCTGCCTCCAGCTCTTTGCTGTGGCCATCGGCCAGATCGTCACGCAAGTATCCATAGATCAACGCTTCCACCCGAACCTCCGTTGGATTGGGATCGCTGTTCTTTGAAGTGGATCCACCCGTTTTACGGGGTTGCTGCGCTTCATGCAAGAGCAGATGTACTTGCAGTTGCTCTGGTAAGGATGCCTGGCAAACTTTCCGCGTCGATGTCCAGCATGCACCATGCGGCAACGCGAATGGAGCTGTCAACCCCATGACATCTGTCTGCCCTATCGGGGCCACCAAACGTTAACTGGTGCGATACTACAGACGTGGCCGCTACTGACGATCGACCCGTCTGGGCTGTCCGGATGCGTTCCGAGCGTGACGCGAGGGGGTGGTCGCAAGCCGACGCGGTTCGCGTGATGCGCGGAAAGTCATCGCACAACCTGCCGACGGACAGCACCCTCCTACGTAACTGGCGCCGTTGGGAATCGGGCGAATCGCGCCCGGACGACTTCTACGCCCCCATCATCGCCGCCACCTTCGACACGGTGACCGCGGCGTTCTTTCCCAAGGCCAGGCCGAACCGGGACGACGAATTGCTCTCCGCGACGGGCATGGACACGCTCGAGTTCATCGGCAGACTCCGCATCTCGGACGTGTCCCCGGTGACGCTGGAGGCCATCCGGATCACCGCCGAGCGCCTGTGCTGCGAGTACTCCTACGCCGACCCGCACGAGTTGCACACCGAAGGCACCGCGTGGCTACGCAGGATCACCTCGTTGCTGGACGGTCGCCTGACACTGGCCCAGCACCGCGAAATCCTCGTCCTCGCCGGATGGGTCGCGCTGCTGGTCGGATGCGTCGACTACGACCTCGGCCGGCGCACCGCCGCCGAGGCCACCCGTCGGGCCGCCCTCTCGCTGGGGCAGGAGGCCGAGAACGCCGAGATCACCGCGTGGGCAGCGGAAATGGCCGCGTGGTTCGCGCTCACCCAGGGTAATTACCGTGGCGTGATCGAGACGGTGCGGCCGACGCTGGAAATGAGCCGAGACCTGCGCGTCGGCGTGCAACTGGCCGCCCAGTGCGCCAAAGCCTGGGCCAGGCTGGGCAACCCACGGGAGGTGGAGTCCGCCCTGGCGGAGGGTCGGGCAATCCTGGAGCGACTCGAACATCCGGCGAATCTGGACAACCATTTCGTCATCGACGCGAACAAGTTCGACTTCTACGCGATGGACTGCTGCCGGGTGGCCGGCGAGGACCGGCTCGCCGAATCCTACGCCCGTGAAGTGATCCGCAACGCGACCCGCCCCGACGGCACCGTGCGCAACCCGATGCGGATCGCCGAGGCGCACCTGACGCTGGCCGTGGTCGCCGTCCGCAACCGTGATCTGGAAACGGCGGTAGCCGAGGGTATGCGCGCGTTCGCCGGCAGGCGACGCTCGCTGCCGTCGCTGATGTGGATCGCCGGCGAAGTCGCGCGCGAGATCATCGAGCGCTATCCCGGCGATCCGCGCACCCGCGCGTATCTGGAGCAGCTGCGCTCGCTGTCCGTCGAGTGAGCCGACCTGGCTCGCGGCCTCGGCGAACGGTGGCGAACCGGATGCGGCCACGCCGAACACCGGAACGTCGTGCAGGCGGCGACCAGCCCGCTACTACCCTGTTCCCGGTGACCGACTCCGATGAGGGCTGCGCCGACGACCGCTGGGACGAGCGGCTGCGGCTGTTCTCCTTCGCCACCGCCGAGCGCCGCGCGGACTACCTCCGGGTGCTGCGCGCCTTCGACAGCGCGCGGGCGGCGTACGTGGTGTTGCTGCACGCGGACGACGTAGCGGAGTGGATCGAGCGCAACGGAAGCACACTGCGCACACTCGATCTGGATGATACAAACCAACCGGTCGCGAATCCGGAGAGTCTCGATAGCGCCGGGCAGCGGCGAAATCGTCCCAGCGATCCGCGCGGTGCGGCACGGGAGGAATCGGAAGCCCCTGCGCCGGACCATTCTCCGGCTGCCGAACGCGCGGAGGCGGCGCCGCGCCTGACCGCCGCCGAGATCGGTCCCCTGCTCGACCAGCTCCACCAATGGCGCGTGCTGGAGCGCAGTTACGACGGAACCCGCGCCGCGACCCTGGCCGAGTATCGCAATCGGCACTACGTATACCAGTTCTCCCAGGCCGGATTTCAGGCATACCGGGCGGTCGCCGGTGTGCTCAGCGCCCGCCTGGACGAGGCCTCGCTCTCGCGTCTGGTGCTGCCGGAGCTGCTGGCCGATCTGCACGCGCTGGCCCAGGCGAACCGGGCAGGCGACGCCGAGCGGGTCTACCGCACGTTGCGGCGCCTCGACGCCGCGCTGTCGGACCTGGCCGCCCGCGCCGCGCACTTCTATCTCGGACTCGGCGATCTGGTCCGGACCACCGAGGTCACCCCGGAATCGTTTCTCGCGCACAAAGACGCGCTGCTGGCGCACATGCGGGAGTTCAGCCTCGACTTGGCCAGATTCACCCCGCGACTGGCGGCGGCGATCGCGGAGATCGAGGAGACCGGCGTCGAGGAGCTGATCGCTCGTGCGGCGCGCTGTGACGAGCGGGTGCTGCTGAGCATCGCCGAACGCCGGTCGGATTGGCAGGCCAGATGGAACGGGCTGCGGACCTGGTTCGTCGCGTCCGGCAGCGGCGAGCAGGCGGGGGCGACGGAAGCCGAGCGGCTGCGCGAGGCAACCATGAGCGCCATCGCCGCGGTGCTCTCGCTGCTGCGGCGGGTCACCGAGACGCGGCGCGGCGGGGTGAGCCGGGAATCGGCGCTGCGGCATCTGGCCGCCTGGTTCACCGCGGCGCCGAGCGCGGACAGCGCCCACGCGCTGTTCGACGCGGTGTTCGGGCTCGGCAAGCCGCGGCATCTGGCGATGGAGCACCCGGACGCCGACCTGATTCCGGCGATCCGGTCCTGGTGGGACGCACCGCCATTGGAGATTTCGCGCACGCTCGCCGAGACCGGTCGCCCCCCGTCCGCGGGCGCGCCCGCACGTATCCACCGCAACGACGCCGGGATCCGGCGGCTGCGCGAGGCCCAGTTGGACGCGCAGCGGTCCCGCGCCGAGGCCGCCCGGTCGCTGGCCTCCGGCGACGTGCACGAGCGGGTGCTGGACGACCGGGAAACCGAAGTGCTGCTGCGCCTGTTGGACGCCGCGTCCACCGCGTGGGTTCCGGTGCGCGGCCGGGTGGCGGGCACCACCGGTTCGGACAGCGGGGTCACGCTGACGGTGTCCGAGCACGAGGGCCCGACCGTCGTGCGCACCACCCGCGGGCTGCTGCACTTGAACAACCGAGCGCTGAAGATCCAGCAGACGACCACCACGCGCTCGCGCACCCCCAGGGAGCGTGGCTGATGCACGGGCGCACCATCAACACGCTCGCACTGGACAACTATCAGCGCGCCGCCCGGGTCATTCTGGCCAATCATCTGGTGACCCGCACCTACCCGGATCGGATCGCGCTGCCCCTGATCCGCCGCTGGGCCACCGAGCTGCGTGAGGATCTCGCCGAATTGTTCGGCTACCGGCTGGAAGTCACCGAGACCACGGCGCGGGTGTTCCCCGTGCTGGACCGTCTCGACGCGAGCAGGCCGGCCCGCACGCCTGCCGAGCGCGTGTTCGACCGCCGACGCTACGCCTATCTCGCGTTGGCGCTCGCCGTGCTCGGGCGCGCGGGTGATCAGATCACGCTGTCCGAGCTGGCCGATCAGGTCGCCGCCTACGCGGGCCGGGTGGACGGCCTCGAGCTGTCCACGGACCGGGCCGCCGATCGCGACGCGTTCGTCGACGCGGTCGGCTGGCTGACCGTGCGCGGGGCGCTCACCTTGGCCGACGGCGACGCGGGCGGGTGGGCCAGCGATCCGGAGGCCGGTGAAGCGCTCTACGACATCGATCGGCCGGTGGTCTTCGCGCTGTTCCGGCCGCCGCGAGCGTTGCAGCATCTGCACAGTGTGCGCGGGTTGTTCGCCGAGGAGGCGACCGCCACCGGCGTTTCCCCGCATGCCCCGACCACCGCCGAGATCGCCCGCCGGGTGCGCAGGGCTCTGGTCGAACGACCGGTGGTCTATGTCGATGACCTCCCGCCCGAAGAACGTCCTGTGCTCGCGCAGGACCGGATCGTCGCGGATGTGGAGCTGTTCACCGGTCTGCGCGCCGAGCGCCGCGCCGAAGGTGTCGCGCTGATCGACACCTCGGGACGGCTGTCGGACACGCGTTTTCCCGGGACCGGCACGCTCGCCCAAGTCGCCCTGCTGCTGGCGGGGGAGATCGCCGACCGCGTGCTGGACATCGACAACCCGCTGCCGCGCCGCGGCGGCGCCCCGCACCCGAGTGAGACGCT
Organism: Nocardia sp. Marseille-Q1738; assembly: GCF_965283145.1. Taxonomy (NCBI): domain Bacteria; kingdom Bacillati; phylum Actinomycetota; class Actinomycetes; order Mycobacteriales; family Nocardiaceae; genus Nocardia; species Nocardia sp. Marseille-Q1738. The sequence continues at coordinate 166,967 of NZ_CBDIMS010000003.1, forward strand.
CGCCGAGCAATTGGACGCGGCCATCCCCGAATCCACCCTGTTCACACCGCTGGCCCAGCTGCGCTCGCCGGATTCGCTTCCGGCCGGGTCCGGTTCGCCGGATGTCGAGCCGGAGCAGGAGGACGGGCCGGTGGCTAGCACCTATCCACTTGTCGAGCCGGCGTGGCTGCGCGAGACGATGCAAGCGCTCGCCGACCGCTACGGCGCCACCTTCGCCGCGCAGTGGCAGGCCGACGTCCCCCGTCTCACCACGGAGGTGGTGGCGCTGCTGGAGCGGCTGCGGCTCGTTCAGGCGGTCGACGAGGGACTGCTCGTGCTCCCCGCTCTGGCCCGCTACCGCGGCGCGGTCGTGACGGTGCGCACCAAGCGGGCCGCGGAACTGTTCGTCACCGCGGCCGACACCTACGGGCCCGACGGCACCGGGACGGAAGGGAACTGACGGATGTCGCTCATTCACGGAGGAGTGCGGTTCACTCCGACCCGCGCCGGGATCGTCAACCTCTGGGACTACCGCGATCAGGAATTCTGTTTCGCCGACGGCAGATTGGTGCTGCGCGGGCCGAACGGGTCGGGCAAGACCAAGGCGCTGGAGGTGCTGTTCCCGTTCGTGCTGGACGGACGGATCGAGCCGCGCCGGCTCAACCCGTTCGCCGGCGAGGAACGCACGATGAAGTCGAACCTGCTCTACCGCAAGCAGGACTCGGCCCACTCCTACGTCTGGATGGAGTTCGCGCGCGGTCGCTGGGACGACCCCGAAGTGGTCACCGTCGGCATCGGCATGCGCGCCACCCGGTCCTCGGACAAGGTGACCCGCTGGTACTTCGTCGCCGACGGCCGCGTCGGCGTGGATTTCTCGCTGATCGGTCCGGACGACCGTCCGTTCACCCGCAAGCAACTCGCCGAACAGATCGGCAGCGACTCGATCGTCGACCGGCCGGTGGACTACCGCAACGCCATCGACGCGCGCATGTTCGGTCTCGGAACCCAGCGCTACGACCAGCTGATCAATCTGATCCTCACGCTGCGCCGCCCGCAGCTGGCCAAGAACCTGGATCCGCGCGGGCTGTCCCAGGCGCTCACCGACGGCCTGCGCCCGCTCGACGAGCAACTGATCCTGGACGCCGCCCGGTCGTTCAGCGATATGGAGGAGGTGGCCCGCACCCTGGAGGGGCTGGTCCACGCCGACACCGCGACCAGGGCTTTCGTCGAGGTCTATCGGAAATATCTCGCCGTCCAAGCGAAAACGGACGTCGACCAGGTGCGGGCCCGGCTGGACGCGGTCACGCACGCGAGCACCGCGCTGTTCGCGGCGACCACGCTGCGCGAGCGCAGGGAGACTGAACGCATCGCCGCCGTGACCCGGGCGGAGGACGCCGACCTCGCCTACGAGCAGGCTCTCGCGGATCGGGAAAACCTGCGGCGTTCCAGCGCTTACGAAGGCAAGCAGCAGCTCGACGACCTGGCCGACGCGGTGCGGCGGCTGGAGACCTCGGCGGGCGTGCACGCCGACAAGGCGCTCAAAGCGCAGCAGACCTTGGACCAGCGCACCGCGGAGGCGGAACGCGCGCGCAGCGCGGTCCGCACCGCCGCGGCCGCGCTCGCCCGCGGCGAGGACGACCTGCGCGGCGCCGCCGAGGACGCGGGCATCGCATGGACGCCACTGCCCGAGACAGCACGGGCCGAACAGCTCACCGCGGCCGTCCGCGGCCACGCCGAGGAGCGCGACGCCGACGTGCGTGCGGTGCGCAGGGCGCTGGGTGCGATGGACACCGCGTCCGCCGAACGCACCAGGGCCGAGCGGCTCGCCGAGCGTGCCCGCGAACTGCGCGACGCGGCCGCCGCCGAGGTCGCGCACGCCGAGGCGACGGTCGCGTTGGCCCGCACCGAGGCCGCAGGCGCGCTGCGCGGCTGGTGGGACGAGCACCGTGAGGTCTACTCCTCCGTCCGCGCCGGCCTGTTCGAGGCGCTGAACTCCGCGGTGGCCGAGGCCGGTTCGGACGCAGTCACTGTCGCCGAAGTGCTGGCGGAGCGGGCCGATCCCCTGCTCGACGAGGTCCGCGGCCGCCGCCAGGAAGCCCGCACGCGGGCGGCGACGGCGGCCGCGCGAATCAGCGAGCTGACCGAAGAACGCGAGCGCGTCTCGGCCCAACGCGACGACGCTCCACCGGCATTCGCCGCCCGTTCCGGCCGTACCGGCGAACGGCCCGGCGCCGCGCTGTGGCGGCTGGTGCGCTTCGCCGACGATGTGTCGCCCGAGACCGCGGCGAATATCGAGGCCGCACTGGACGCCGCGAACCTGCTCGACGGCTGGGTCTGTCCCGAGGATGCGCTGCCGTCGGACTTCGAGTCGGATCAGTTCCTGGTGCCGCTGCCCGCCGCGGACCGGCCGACCGGACGCACCCTCGCCGACGTGCTGGTCGTAGAGGACGATTCGGACGCGCTCACCGTGCCCCGGCAGGCGGTGGCCGATGTGCTCGCCTCCATCGCCCTGCACGACGGTTCGGACGAGGACGAACCGAAGGCAACGGTGACGATCGAGGCGAACGGTGGATTCCGCCACGGTGTGCAGGTCGGCAGGCACCGTAAGGCCGACGCGGAGTACATCGGCGCGACCGCCCGGGCCAGGCGCCGCGAGATCCGCTCGACCGAGCTGACCGCGGCCATCGCCACCGCGGAGGAGGACCGGCGCGCCGCCGAGCGGCAGGAGGCGGAGGCAGTCGCCGAACTCGCGCGAATCTCCGCCGCCGCCAAAGGGCTGCCGCGCCCGGCCGCGGTGATCACCGCGCTGCGCGCGGTGTCGGAGGCCGCGGGCATGATGCGGTCCCGCGCCGAAGCCGCCGCCCACGCCGAGCGCGAACTCGACCAGGCGATCGGCGAATTGTCCGCCGCGGAGAAGAAGCTGCGCGCCACCGCGGCGGCGCACCGCACCCCGCGCACGGGCCGGGAGATCGACGCCCTCGCCGCCGCCATCCGGCACTTCGAGAACACCGGCGCCGGACTGCTGCGGCTACGCGGCGACCACGAGCGAGAACGCGAGCGCGAGCGGGAAGCCGAGGACCGCCTGGCCGAGGCTTCCGACCTGGCCGAGGCGTTCGCGGAGGAGGCCGACGCCGCACGGTCCGGCTACCTGGAACAGATGCGCAAGCTGGAGACCCTACGCGAGGCGCTGGGCGCAGGCGCGGCCGACATCGACCGTGAGCTGGAGCAGGCCAGGCAGCGGATCGAGGCGACCAAGGCCGAGCAGAAAGCCGCGCGCAAGGCCGCCAACGAGGCCATCGAGGCGGTCGGAGACGCCGAGGCCGCCTACCGCACCGCGCACGAATCGCTGGCCACCGCGCTCACCGAGGTGCTCGCGGAGGTGAAAGCCCTTGCGCCGTACGCCCAGCCGGATCTGCTCACCCTGCTGGGCGCATCCACCGGCGGGCGCTGGCCCAGCAGCGACGCCGCGTGGTCGACGCCCGAACAACTGCTGTACCGAATCTCGACGGCGGGACCACAGACGCAGCCGCGGGTGCTGCCCGACGAGGTCGCCGAGCTGTTCGAAGCCCTTGCCGCCGCCACCGCCTCGGTACGGGCCGGCGAGTCGACACGCAAGTCCACCCGCAGCGCGGTGACCGCGGCGCTCCAGGAGTTCGACTCCGCCCTCGCCGGTTCCGGCCGCGACTACCGGCTCCAGTGGGACGCGGCCGACGGCCTCACCGTCGTGCAGGTGCAGGACGAGCACGGCGTCTCGGCGCTCGCCGAGTTCGCCGACCGCGTCGACGCCGCGCGCCGCGACCAAGAACTGCTGCTCACCGACGCCGAGCGACGGATCCTGGAGGACGCGCTGCTGACCGGCCTGGCCCAGCAGATCCACGAACGCACCAGCGACGCACGCGATCTGATCGCCAGGATGGGCGCGGAGATGAAGCAGCGGCGGATGTCCTCGGGCAACACCATCGGCGTGCACTGGGTGCTCGCCGACAACCTGTCCGACGCGGCGCGGGCCATGTGCAAGCTGCTGGACCGGGACGCCTCGGCCCTGACAGCCGAGGATCTGGCGGCGATCCGGGCGCATTTCGCCGCCGAGATCCGGGCGGCCCGGGCCGCGCACCCCGAACGCTCCTATCCCGAGATCCTCGCCGCCACCCTGGATTACCGCGGCTGGCGGGTGTTCTCGTTCACGCTGATCTCCGCCGACGGCAGCGAGGACAAGCTCACCGTGGCCCGGCACAGCGCGCTGTCGGGTGGCGAGCAGTCGGTGTCGCTGCACCTACCGCTGTTCGCCGCGGCGCACGTCATGCTCGATTCGGCCGATCCGCAGGCACCGCGCCTGCTCGCGCTGGACGAGGCGTTCGCCGGCGTCGACGACAACGGCCGTAGCGAATTGCTCGGCCTGAGTGTGCAATTCGACCTCGACCTGTTCATGACCGGCTACGACCTCTGGATCACCTATCCGCACGTGCCGGCCTGCGCGCACTACGACCTGGCCCACGCCGCGGCCGAGAACACCGTCAGCGCGACGCTGCTGGTGTGGGACAGCGGCGAGCTGCTCGCCGAACACGACGGGACCGATCTGACCGCCGCGCTCGGCTCCCCCGATCGCCGCCGAGTTCCCAGCACGATCGAGGGCGGACTCGAACTCGCGCCGGTGACCTGATCATCCGGCACCGCCCCGCGATGTACGCGGCCCGGTGTGGCTAACGCACGCTCGCGTCCGGCTTCATCGGCGGGCAGTCCGCGCCCGGCAGGGTGGCCAGTTCGAAATGCCACCACTCGTTTTCGAACATCCGGCACAACCCCCATCGGTGGCCGTTCGCCTCCAGCCACTGCGCGCCCTGCCGCGGACCGACGTCGATCGCCTGCCCGGAGACGTGCGTCGACTCCTCCGGCGGCAGCACCCAGCGATGTGCGCCGTCCGGGCCGTAGGTCGCCACGCCGTCCTCCCACAGCGCCTGCTGCTCGGCGGGCGTGCGGTATCCGGAGGTGATGGACAGCGGCACACCCTGCGCGTGCGCCTCATGTTCGGCGAGCGTGTACGCCAGGGCCAACGCGGGCTCGAGACCTTCGGTCCCGGTCGCGGAGCCCACCGGCTCCCGCTGATCTATGCCGCGAAGGTCGGCCTGTGCCTGCCCCGCGAGAACGCCGGTCGCGACCAGCGCGGGCAGCACCGCCACCGATAGTCGCGCCGGCAACCGATTCCGACCATGATTCCGAAGCACCATGCGCCGATGCTATCGTCCGCGGTCGCCTATGCCGGGTATGCCCCGGTTCGTCGGGTGCGGGCACCGTCGCGAGGCGGCCTCCGGCACGAGCGCGGCCGGTCCTGACAGCGAGTACCCGACACGCCGACTGTCCGCCAGTCGGCGGCGTGGCGGCGCCAGGCCATCCCCAAGAGATCTTGTGGACAACATTCAGCGAATTCCACAGAGAACGGCGCTACTTCACAGTATAGCGACCTGGTATGTCCGATATGTGCCCAATTATCCTCAGGCGGCTAATATTTCGCTCACATGGAAGGGCTGCTGTCCACAATCTATTCCAGTGTTGTGGATCACGCCGGAGGGATCGACGCTATCACTGGCGGAATTGTCGGAATTCGCAGCCCTTCTCAAGGAGTCCCGTCACCTCGCGCGGTCACGTCAAGGTACATCCGGGCCAATTCGCGAGCGACTTCCCGCCATGCGAGCATTCCGTTCGACCCGAATTTCACACTCCGTCCCCATGCGGAGATCGAGTCGGGTGCCACATGAACCTTCGCGGACGGCGGCAACGACGGCCGCGCACCGCGCGAAATCCTTTGCTTCCCAAGCAGGGTGAAGGGCAACACCGCCGACGCACCGCGGACGGCTACCGGCCTGCGCCGGATAACCGTCCGCGAGTGACGTGAGACTGTGCACAGAGTGTGAGCATTTCCACATTTCGCTCCACAGTATGTGAAGACCTACTGCACCGGACAATCCGGCCGAATCACGCGCGTGGCGGACCGTCCAGTACGCTCGACCGCATCGCCCTCGCGGCTACTCGCCGCCGACCGCGGCGAATCGCTTCCACCGCTTGCCTATTGCGTCCGATCCGGTCCAGGATCTCGCCGCCGTGTGCCCTGGCGTAGGCGAGTGCGATCCTGATCTTGCTCGTGTGCAGATCCGACTTCGCGCTGAGCACCGCGATGCGGCGCTCCACCGGACCGTCCAACTCCCGCAGGCGCGCAACGACTTCCCAGATGTCGGGTCCGGCGGCCAGCGCCGCGCGCCGATCGTGCAGCGGGCCACGGAAGACGACCCCGGGATGGTCGAGCTGGTCCACACCCTCGCGGATCAGCCGATCGAGCAGGACGGCGCAGGTGGTTCCGTCGCGCGCGGCGCGCTCGGCCAACCGGCGCGCGGCCGACTCCGAGACGCGCAACGACGGCGGCACCGGCCTGGACTTGCTCCTGGATGTACTCATTGCCACTCCTCGACCCGCATAGGTACCGGAATCAACGACGTACTGGGCTCAGGGTGCCCGGTGCGACGGCGAGGCCATCCCGGCGATCGAGGTGACATCACCGTGTCCGCGGACTGCCGCCCGCGGGCCGAGGATGGCTCAGACGCGCTCTTTGGAGCGGGTACGCACGCGCAGCGCGATGGGCTTCTGCGTTTCGGCGAAGAAGTCGTTGCCCTTGTCGTCGACCACGATGAACGCGGGAAAGTCCTCGACCTCGATCTTCCACACCGCTTCCATGCCGAGCTCGGGATACTCCAGCACCTCCACCGACTTGATGCAGTCCAGCGCGAGCCGCGCGGCGGGGCCGCCGATGGAGCCGAGGTAGAAGCCGCCGTGTTCCTTGCACGCCTTGGTCACCTGCGCGGATCGATTGCCCTTGGCCAGCATGACGAACGAGCCGCCCGCGGCCTGGAACTGGTCGACATAGGAGTCCATCCGGCCCGCGGTGGTCGGGCCGAAGGAACCGGACGCGTAGCCCTCCGGAGTCTTGGCCGGGCCCGCGTAGTAGACGGCCATGTCACGCAGATAATCCGGCATCGGCTCGCCCGCGTCGAGGCGCTCCTTGATCTTGGCGTGCGCGATGTCGCGCGCGACCACCAGCGGACCGCTCAGCGAAAGCCGGGTCTTCACCGGGTATTTGGACAATTCGGCGCGGATCTCGTCCATCGGCCGGTTCAGGTCGATGCGCACCACGTCACCGCCGAGGATGGCGTCGGTCTGCTCGGGCAGATACTGCGCGGGCTCGCGCTCGAGCTGCTCCAGGAACACGCCTTCGGCCGTGATCTTGGCCAGCGCCTGCCGGTCCGCCGAGCAGGACACCGCGATGGCGACCGGACAGCTTGCGCCGTGCCGCGGCAGACGCACCACCCGCACGTCGTGGCAGAAGTACTTGCCGCCGAATTGCGCGCCGATGCCGAAGGACTGGGTCAGCTTGAAGACCTCTTCCTCCAGTTCCAGGTCGCGGAAGGCGTGCGCGGACAGCGACCCCTCGGTGGGGAGGTTGTCCAGATAGTGCGCCGAGGCGTATTTGGCCGTTTTCAAAGCGAACTCGGCGCTGGTTCCGCCGATGACGACCGCGAGGTGATAGGGCGGGCAGGCCGCGGTGCCGAGCGAGCGGATCTTCTCGTCCAGGAATTCCAGCATGCGCTGGGGATTCAGGATGGCCTTGGTCTCCTGGTAGAGGAAGGACTTGTTGGCCGAACCGCCGCCCTTGGCCATGAACAGGAACTTGTAGGCCGGGTGCGCCGGATCGCCTGCCGTGGAGTACAGCTCGACCTGCGCGGGCAGGTTGGAACCGGTGTTCTTCTCCTCCCACATGGTGATCGGCGCGAGCTGCGAGTAGCGCAGGTTCAGCTTGGTGTAGGCGTCGAAAACGCCCCGGCTGATCCATTCCGCGTCGTCGGCGCCGGTGAGCACGCCCTCGGACTTCTTGCCCATGACGATCGCGGTGCCGGTGTCCTGGCACATCGGCAGGATGCCGCCCGCGGAGATGTTCACGTTCTTGAGCAGATCCAGCGCCACGAAGCGGTCGTTACCGCTGGACTCCGGGTCCTCGATGATCTTGCGCAGCTGGCCGAGGTGCGCCGGGCGCAGGAAATGGCTGATGTCGTGCATCGCCGTTTCGGTGAGCAGCCGCAGCGCCTCCGGCTCGACCTGCAGGAACGTGCGCCCGTTGTGCTCGAACGTGCTGACGCCCTCAGTGGTGAGCAACCGGTAGGGGGTGTCGTCCGCGCCGATCGGCAGCAGATCTGAATAGCGGAAGTCCGGCGCGGTCACCAGTCGCACTCCTTCGGATGGGCCCGGGCGCCATGAGCGGCCGGGCTGGTCACGAGCACAGCGAGCCTAGCCACCGCTGCGCGCGCACCGAATGGTTAGGCAACCCTATCTCGGACAGTTGGCCAAGAAAGGTTGCACGTTCAACCCCGGTGATGCTACCTCTCATCTCTGAGAACGCGCTCGGGCGTCCGATCGCCCGGCCGCGCGCAGACTGTTCGCGCGCCGCACGCGGCGACGCCGGACGGTCTTTGTGATCACGTCAGAGTTTGGAGCGCTATCGTGACCGATCCACATTGGCTAGATGAGGTCGAGATGCGCGCCTGGATAGGTTTCGTGCGCACCCGCGACCTCATCGCCGCGGCGGTCGGGCGAGACTCCACCAGGGAGTCCAACCTCACCTATGTCGAATATTCCGTGCTGGCCTATCTGGCCGACACCCCGGACCACCTGCTCACCTTCGCCGCCTTGGCGGCCAAACTCGAGTGGTCGCAGAGCAGGCTGTCGCATCAGATCACCCGGATGGAGAAGCGCGGCCTGGTCGTGCGGGAGCCGATCCCCGACGATGCCCGCCGCACCGCCGCGCGGCTCACCCCGCACGGCGCCGAGGTACTGACCGGCGCCGCGCCCGGGCACGTGCGCAGCGTGCGCAGGCACATGATCGACGTCCTCGATCGCCAGCAGCTGGCCGCCCTGGCCGATATCTACGACACCCTGCTCGCGCACCATCGACGATCGGCGACCGAGAGCTGACTCACGCGGGCGCGGCCGCCGCACGATCCCCCGAAGTGCCTGCCGCACCGGCTGTTTCCGGCACCCCCAGCGCCAGCTCGAAACCGGCGGGCACCACCACATCCGAGCGGTCCAATTCGGTGACGCGAGTCTTGCGCAGGCCCAGCAGCGCCGAATCAATGCCGCCGCGCAGGATGTCCAGCACGTTCTCCACGCCGGCCTGCCCATTCGCGGCCAGCCCCCACAGATAGGCCCGCCCGATCAGCACCGCCCGCGCACCCAGCGCCACCGCCTTCACCACGTCACTTCCGCGCCGGATGCCGCCGTCGAACAGCACCTCGATCTGCGAGCCCACCGTGTCGGCGAGCACCGGCAGCGCGCGGATCGCGGCCGGAGTGCCGTCGAGGTTGTTGCCGCCGTGGTTGGACACCGAGATCGCCGCCACACCGGCGTCCACCGCCCGCAGCGCGTCGTCGACCCGCATGACGCCCTTGAGCAGCACCGGCCCGTTCCATTGCTCGCAGACCCACCGCACATCCGCCCAATCCGGCGCCGGCGTGCCCATCCATTCGCCGTAGGCGCCGAAGAAGCCGGGCGCTGGGCTGTCGCCGATGGCCATGTTCGGAGCGGTCAGGTCCGGGATGCGGCCCGAACGCAGGTAGGTGGCCAGCCACCGCGGACGCGCCAGAGTCTGCGGTGCGAATTTCAGCATGGTGCGCAGGTCGAGTTTTTCCGGAATGACCGGGCTGCCCCAATCGCGTCCGTGCGAGAACGACCAGTCCAGCGTCAGGATCAACCCCACCGCCCCGGCAGCTTCGGCCCGCGCCATCCGCTGCAGGATCTCGTCCTTGCCACCACACCAGTACAGCTGGAAGAAGGTGGCCGGGTTGGCCGCGACCACCTCTTCGATCGGCCTGCTGGCGAACGAGCTCAGCCCCATCGCGATACCGCGCGCGGCCGCGGCGCGTGCGACGGCCACCTCGCCGTCCGGATGCACGGCCTGCACGCCGGTCGGCGAGATCAGCACCGGCATCGAAAGCTGTTGGCCCAGCACGGTCGTCGACTGATCGCGCGCACCGATCGGTCCCGCGACATGCGGCGCGAAACCCAGTTCGGTGAACGCCTTCTGGTTGTCCTCGATGGTCTGGCCGCGCTCGGAACCGGCGATCAACGCGCCGTACACCGATTTCGGCAGCCGCTTCTTCGCCCGCCGCTGCGCTTCGGCGACGGTCTCGAACCACGGGTTCATGTTCCGGTCCTTTCCGGGAAGTTCTCCGGCCACCAGAGCCGGGTTCGGTCGAGCAGCTCGGCGCCCAGGTGATCGAGCAGGGCGGCGCCTTCGGCTTCGGTCGCGCCCGCCGGGTCGCCGAGCACGCCGTTGGCGCTCACCGCGCGTACGCCTGCGGCGCGCAGCACCGGCAGCAGCTCGGCCAGCGGACGCGGGTCCCCCGCGGCGGCCCGGTCGACCCGCACCCGGCCCGGCGCGAGCGCCAGCTGGAGCGCGGTCTCCGACCGCCCCGCGTGCAGGTCGCCGTCGAAGCGCGGCAGGTAGACGCGCACGTCGCGGGACTCGGCGCGCAGCAGATCCTTCGCCCGGCGCAGCGGTTCGACATTGCCGCCGTGCCAGTTGACCAGCAGGATGCGGTCGAAGGCGCCGGTCGCCGAGCGGCACAGCTCGACCACCAGCAACTCCAGCGCCGCCTGCCCGATCGAGAGCGTGCCGGGAAAATCCGCGTGCTCACCGCTGGCGCCGTACGGGATCGCCGGTCCGACAAGCACATCGGATCGTGCGGCGGCCAGCCGGGCACACAGCGCCGCCGCGACGTCGGTGTCGGTGGACAGCGGCAGATGCGGGCCGTGCTGCTCGGTCGCCCCGACCGCGACGGCGAGGATCGCGCCCGCGCGGGCGCGCTCGCCCGCCTCGGGCCAGGTCAGATCCGCCAACATGCGGCGAGATTATCGTCAGTCACTGACATAATCAAGAGTAGTGCACGATCGAGCAGAATCAGACGATGCGGCAGAGCCAGACCACGCGCGGACGCCCACGCGGCACCACCAAGCGCCAGCTCGAACTGATCGCCATGCGACTGTTCACCGAGCAGGGCTTCGACGAGACCACCGTCGAGCAGATCGCCGCCGCCGCCGGCATCAGCGGACGCACGTTCTTCCGCTACTTCCCCACCAAGGCGGAGGTGCTCTGGTGGCAGTTCGACGACGAGGTCGCGGCACTGCGCGCGGCCTTCGCGACAGTGCCCGACGACGTCCCGATGATGACCGCCGTGCGCCGAGTCGTGGTGAACGCCAACCGATATCGCGCCGAGGACGTCCCGGAACTGCGCACCAGGATGCAGCTGATCGCCACCGTCCCCGCGCTGGCCGCCACCGCAGGCACACACTACGACGCCTGGGAACGCGCGGTGAGCGCCTTCGCCGCGGGACGGCTCGGCGAGCCGGAGGACGGGCTCATTCCGCTGGCCGTCGGGCGGACCACGCTCGCGGCGGCCCGAGCCGCGTTCGACGCCTGGCTCGCCCGCGCCGACGCGGACCTCACCGTGTATTTGGACGAGGCGCTCGCGGCGCTGGAGCGCGGGTTCGCTACGGTGCCGTGAGAGCAACCACATCCGAACGCCAGGCGAACAACCGGCAGGTTTCGTCGGCGACTCGGGTGGGGTATGACTAGGCTCGGAATCGGCTAGCAGCCGAAGCACGAAAAATCCCGACTCAACCGTCGAAAGGGGCAGGAGTTTCCATGTCCGAGGTGTCTATGAGCCTTTCGGCGGATTCCCTGGCCGCAGGACCGATCGACCAATTGCTGCCCCAGCTCGTCGAGCACCTGCGCCAGAACCGCACTGCGCTGCGTGAAGAGTGGGCGCGCCGCATCGCCGACGCCCAGCTACTCACCGCCATGACCCCGGAGGAGATCTTCTCCGAGGCGACCTCGATCTACGACGGCTACGTCGACGTGCTCGAGACCGGTAGCGTCGAAGCGCTGCAGGCTTACGCGCGCGACCTGTCCGAACGCATCATCCCGAGAGGCGTCGAGACCGACGAGGTCATCGGCATCGTGCTGCTGCTGCGCGACGTGCTGGCACGCAGCCTTTTCGAGAAGTATCAGTCGGACTTCGAACTCCTCAACAAGGTGCTCGACGCCTACGAACCGGCCGCCAACCGCATCGCCAACACGGTGACCGTGTCCTTCGTCCAAGAGCGCGAGCGCGTCATCCGCCAGCAGCAGGAAGCCATCCGGGAGCTGTCCACGCCGGTGCTCCAGGTGCGTGAGCAGCTGCTGATCCTGCCCATCATCGGCGTGCTGGACAGCCAGCGCGCCCGCCAGCTCACCGAGCAGCTGCTGCGCGCCATACGAGCCAACCGCGCGAAGGTCGTCGTCATCGACATCACCGGTGTGCCCGCGATCGACTCCACGGTGGCCAACCACTTGGTGCAGACCGTCGACGCGTCCGGACTGATGGGCGCGAACGTGATCATCACCGGGCTGTCCTCGGAGATCGCGCTGACCCTGGTCACCATCGGCCTCGATCTGTCGAAGATGAACGCGGTCGGCGACCTGCAGGGTGGCATCGAGGAAGCCGAACGCCTGCTGGGTTACGAGGTCTCCCGCGTCACCGAACGCGACGGCCGCTGATCAGGCGGGCGGGCAGATGCCGGTTCCGATTCTCAAACAGGGCACGTATCTCATCGCGTCGGTGCAGTCCGCGCTGACCGACGCCGACACCGAGCGCCTGCAGGACGACCTGATGAAGCAGGTCAGCAAATATCGGGCACACGGCATCATCGTCGATGTCACCGCGATCGACGTCATGGATTCGTTCGCCGCGAGATCGTTGCGTACCATCGCGCACATGACGCAGCTGCGCGGCGCCGAAACGGTGATCGTGGGCCTGCAACCAGAAGTCGCGTTCGCCATGGTGCAGCTCGGTCTCACGTTCGAGGACATGCACACCGCCCTCGATCTGGAAGAGGGACTCGCCTGGTTGGACCGCAAGACCCCAGCCCGTCGCCAGCGAGACGGTCGTGACAGTGGCCGCTGAGAACGTGGTGATCGCGGTCAGGGTGTCCGGGGACATCGTGACCGCACGTCAGGCCGGACGCGAACTGGCAGCAAAGCTCGGATTCACCCTCACCGATCGAACCATGATCTCCACGGCGATCTCCGAAATCGCCCGCAACATCACCAGTTACGCGGGCAGCGGCGAAATCCGTTTGCTTGTCGATGACCGAGAAGGGCGCCAAGCGCTGGTGGTGCAGGCCGAAGATCAAGGGCCCGGCATCCTCGACATCGCTCGCGCGCTGGAGGACGGCTACTCCACCGGTCGCGGCCTCGGACTCGGCCTGCCCGGCGCCCGGCGGTTGATGGACCGGCTCACCGTCGACTCGGCGCCCGGCCGCGGCACCCTGGTGGAAATGTGGAAGTGGGTGCCCAACGGTGCATGAGGACGGGCTCATCGGCCGGATCGAGTGGGCGGTGGCCGGTCGCGCACTGCCCGGTCAACAGGTCTCCGGTGACCGCAGTGTCGTCCTCGACACCGGCGGCGGCACAGCTCTTTTCGCCGTCATGGACGGGCTCGGGCACGGCGCCGCCGCCGCGGACGCGGCCGACCGCGCGGTGCGGGTGCTCGCGGAGAACCGCGCCGAACCGCTCGACGTGCTCATGGTGCTGTGTCACCGCGCGATGGCCGACACCCGTGGTGCGGCGATCTCGCTGGCCCTGTTCGACGAGGGCGACACGGTGCGCTGGCTCGGCGTGGGCAATGTCGAATCCCAGGTGCTCACCGCGGGTCCTGCCGGTCTGACCGTGCGCGCCACCGTGCTGCTCACCGCGGGCATCGTGGGCTACCGGCTGCCGGCGAACCTCCAGCCGCAGTCGGTGTCGGTCCGCCCCGGCGACCTCCTGCTGATGTGCACCGACGGCATCGTCGCCGAATCCGCCACGGGCATCGACCTTTCCAAGTCCACCGCCGACATCACCGCCGAACTCCTCGCCGCGCACGCCAAGGACACCGACGACGCGCTCGTGCTGGCCGCCCGGCACCGCGGTGCGGGAGCAGCGCCGGGCCGCGCGGTCATGGCGGAGCGGAGCGCCGGCGAGGCGGACACATGAGTGCGCTGCTGGCCGATTTCCTGGACGCCTACGCGGACGCGCTACGGCGGCACCTGCATTCGCCCAGCCAAGCGGGTCTCGCCGAAGGGTACGAACTCGGTAGGCGTGCGCTGGTGGAGGGCATCAGCCTGCTCGATCTCACCGAGAACCACTTCCGGGTCGTCCAGAACGAGCAGCACCGGCACGACGTCGCGCCGGAAGGCGGCGAGTCCGAGAGTCGTGTGCCCGAGCACGCGCTGGAATTCCTGTTGCAAACCCTGGTTCCGTTGGATATCGCCACCCGCGGCTATCTCGACGGCACCCGCCGATACGAGCAACAGCGTTCGCGCGCCGACGATCTCGCCGGACGGGATGCCTTCCGCACAGCGCTGGTCGAATCGCTTCAGGACGGCTTCTTCGTCGCCGACGCGCAGGGCACCATCATCGAGGTCAACACCGCATTCGGCGCGCTGACCGGCTACGGCGCCGCGGGTGTCCCCTACCCGCTGCCGCATCCGTGGTCGAGCCCGGAGGGCACGCGCTACCCCGATCTGGGTACCGAGGCGCAGCGTTTCGTCATCCCGATCCGGCATCGCGACGGGCGGAACGTGTGGCTCGCGGTCAGCACCAGCGCGCTGATCAAGCCGGAGGGCAACGAGCGGATCTTCGTCGGCACCATCCGCGATGTGACCGCCGAACACGATGCGCAGGCGCGCGACCAGGCGGCCTCCCGGCTGGCGACCGCGGTCGGTGCGGCGACCAGCGTGGTCGAGGTGCTCGCCGTCGGGCTCGACGAGCTGCGCCGCACCGTGGGCGCGGAGACCGCGGTGGTGGCGGTGTGGCCGAGCCGCACTGCCGCGCCAGAGGTATACGTCTCCGGCGCGGGCGCGGACGGCGCTTCGCACAACGGTGCCGCCGCCCTCGACGACCGGTCGCGCGCGCTGCTGGACCGGGCCAGGCGCAGGCCGCCACGCAGCCTCCTGGCCATCCCCGAAGGCGCCGAGAGCTCCGAGGGCATCATCGCGCCGCTCGGTGAGACTCGCGACGCCGCCATGTGGTTGCGTTTCGCCGCGCCCCGCGCGATCAGCGCCGCGGACTGGACGCTGTTCTCCCTGTTGATCGGCCACCTCAGCCTCGCGGTCCAGCGGGCGCGCAACTTCGACCAAGCGCGCGCCACGTCGCTGACCCTGCAACGCGCCATGCTCGGCCCGATCGAGCTTCCGCCGCGCTTCTCGGTGCACTATGAGCCCGCGCTGCCACCACTGGAGATCGGCGGCGACTGGTACGACGTGGTGCCGCTGCGCGACGGAACAATCGGCGTGGTGGTCGGCGACTGCGTGGGCCGTGGCCTGTCCGCCGCGGTGGTGATGGGCCAGCTGCGGACCGCGGCGCGCGCGCTGCTGCTGCGCGGCGCGGGACCGGCGCAGTTGCTCGCCGAACTCGACACGGTCGCCGCACGCATCCCGGGCGCCATGTGCACCACGGTGTGCGCCGCCGTGCTGGACCCGGTGCGCGGGCTGGTCCGCTACAGCAGCGCCGGGCACATGCCACCGATCCTCGCCGATGTCGGCAGGACCGGCAGGCTGCTCGAGGGCGGCCGCTCGGTGCCGCTGGCGACGTTCGATCCGCCGCGCCGCCCGGAGGCCACCACGGCACTGGCCCCCGGCTCGACGCTGGTGCTGTTCACCGACGGCCTGGTCGAACAGCGCGGCGTCGACATCGATGAGGGGTTCGCCAAGATCGCCGCGGTGCTCGCCGACACGTCGGGACGGCTGCCGCGCGAGGTCGCCGACGCGGTGCTGTCCCGGCTGCGGCCCGCGGCCGGATACGACGACGACGTGGCCATGGTGGTCTACCGCCAGCCGCCCGCGCCGCTGCGACTGGACGTGCCCGCGCACGCGGACGAGCTCGCGGTCTTGCGGCGCACGCTGAAAGGCTGGCTGGCCGCCGCGGCGGTACCGCACGACTTGGCCGCCGATCTGGTCGCCGCGGCCAACGAGGCGTGCAGCAACAGCATCGAGCACGCCTACCGCAACGGCGACGCCGGGCAGGTACTGCTCTCGGCCACCTGCGATATCGACACGGTCGTGATCGTGGTCACCGACACGGGCGACTGGAAGCCACGCGCCTCCGATCCCGGCTATCGCGGCCGCGGCATCGACATGATGCGCGCACTGACGGAGGAACTCGACATCGACAACTCCGGACCGGGGACGACGGTCCGGATGTCGGTGACACTGCCCGCCATCACCTTCCCGGTGGCCAACCCACTGCGTGGCACGAACCGGCGGATTCCCGGGTGATGGTGCGGCGGTAGCCAGCAGCACCGGCGCCACCACCTCCGCTCGGTCGGATCACGCACCAACGGTGTTGCCTATCTTTCCTTTTCGATGAGGCGGATGCCGGTGACGATGTCGGGTTCGATGGCGATCACCGCGTCGGTCACCTGGTCGACCCACGGCCGCAGCAGCTGCTCGTAGTGGGCGGCACGGGCGGGATCGGTAACGGTGTGCGCGAGCCCGACCACGACGACCGACCACCCCAGATGCCGGACCGGATCGATCTCGTCGGCCTCGTAGGCGACCACCACGGGAAAGCTTCCGCGCACGGCGGTGGTGAGCCCCGACGAGAGACTGGTTCGCACGATGATCGCGCCGCGGTCGTCGACCAGGTGATTAACCGGGCGGATGGCAGGTAAGGCGTTGCGGGTGAAGACCACTCGTCCGATCGGCACCCCGGCAAGCAGTCGCATCGCTTCCGCACGGTCCAGCGCGACGGTCTCGCGGGCACTGGGCCCCTCGGCGGTTCGCTCGGTCACGAGACGGCCCGCCTCGGGCCTGAGGGGCCGCACCGGTCGAGCCGATCGGCGACGAATGTGGCGATGCACCCCCGGGGACCGGCGACCTGCACCCTGATCGGCCTGTCTCGATCGTCGATGTTCACCTGTGCCAGCACCGGACCCGTGACATCCGGCGGGCCGGTGAACCTCACCCTGGCCGTCTCGACGCCGCCACGGCATCGCATCGCACGCTCGATCGACCGCACTGTCCTGGCGAAATCGGTCGAGTCGCCAGAACCCTTCGCCCGCACCGTCACCACCGACGCCGCTTCAGCCGACTCCAATTCGGAAGTACTCACCGGCATCGACTCGCTTTCCGCTCCCGCGATCACCACTACGACTCCGGCGAATATCCCCGGATCGGCGCGTCCCCGAGTAGGGCCGAAAGTCCCCGTGCCGGATGACCAGTGCACCGCTGAATGCCCGATCCGGACGCGCCCGACCACCGCTTGCCGTCAGCGCGATCGACCGAGCCGCAAGTTACACACCCAATGTTTCTCGGGGCGCTCGACTTTCCGGCGACCAGGCGCACGGCCGAGCCTGTGGTAGGCGGCCATCCAGCTCGGCCACGCTTCCCTACGTCACTGGTGGAAGTGACGGTGTCGGCGTTCACCGGGCAGGCTCATCCGCTCGCGCGCGAGTAGCGTCATGTGCGGGTTTCCTCGTCCGGCCGTTTCTCGAGCATTTCCACGAGAGCCGAGGCGATGAGGGCCACGGCCCGATCATCGTCGTGGGTCAGTTGCTGCAGGATGTCCAGCGCGATGGTCCCGGGCATCTCGGCGAGTGCCTGGGTCAGTCGCATCCGCATCGCCGAGTCCGCTGTGTGTGCGGTCAGCTCGTCGACCAGCGCACTCAGGATCCGATCTGCCCACTTCGCGTCCCGTGCCAACGTGCCCAAGAGCTCGGCCGCCTCGACATCGTTCGGGCCCTCGACCACCGTGCCGACTAGTGCCGGCACAGCCAGGGTCACGCCCCGCGCACCCAGTGCGAGAGCAGCATGTCTGCGGATCGTCGTGTCCTCGTCCCCGAGCGCGTCCGTGAGCACCGCGGTCGCCTTGTCGCCGGGTAGCTCGGCGAGCGCCAGGACCGCGCGGCGCCGGACGTCGACGTCCTGCGAGGCCATGCCGGATGCCACGCTCGCCACACCGTCACCGCCGGCCCGCGCCAGGGCCCACCGCAGGGCCCCGGCAACGTTCGGATCGGATTCGGTGAGGACCGCACCGGCCAGGAGCTCGGCGGGCACCGGCACGTCCTCGGCCGGGGCCAGGACGGCCTGCAGCCGCCGGGCGGCACTCTGCGAACCGAGTCCCCGCAGTAGCTCGACGATGCGCAGGACATCGTGCCAACCGGAGGGCTCGGCCGCATCGACCGTACGGAGCCGCTCGAGGAGTTCCTGCTCCCGGTTCAGTCGTTCCTCGGTTTTTCGGATGAGGTCGCCGACCAGTGCGGACGGGGTGAATCCGAGATCATCGAGAGCGGATCTGATTTGGCTCAGTGACAGTCCCAGGGACCGCAACCCTTCCACGTGGAAGATCCGCCGGATGTCTTCGGGGGAGTATTCCCGGTAGCCACCCACAGTGCGGCCGGTCGGTCGTACCAGCCCGAGGGAGTCGTAGTGCCGGAGCATCCGCGCGCTCACCCCCGAGCGGCGCGCCACCTCGCCGATCAGCACGCGGTTGTCTCCTCCCGGTCCGGACCGAGCGCGACGACCCGTCTCGCCGCATCGACGGCGAGGTCGAATCCGGCATCCGGGTCGCGCAGGAGCCGCTCCGTGGCGCTCGCATGCGCACGCACCGTCGGGTCGTGACTTGCCATCGCCGTTCGCAGGACCGGCTCGACCACGTTGCCGAGCGCGACGAGGGCACGGCTCAGACTCAGCCGCACTTCCCGGTCACCGCGGCCGAATTGCGTGGCCAACTCCGCGGCCAGCCTGTCCTTCTCCCCGTCGGGCACGAGAACGACGGCAGCGCGCCATGCACTCCGCGCGACCTCGTCGTCGGCGTCGCGCAGCAATGACCGCGTGATCGAGGGCCACGCGTTCGGGTCCCCGATTTTGGACAGCGTGTGCAACGCTTGGCTGCGGGCCTGTGCACGCTCGGAACGGAGTTCCGCGCAGAGTTTCGGAACCGTGATCTCCGGTGAGAGACGGGTCAGCGCCCAGGTGAGCATGTCGCGGACGAAGAAGTCCGGCTCGATCGCGCACCGTTCTACGAGCGCATCGACGAAACCGGGCTCGGGATGCGTGCCGACTGCCAGGGCCGCCTGCAGCCGCGTCGACGAGTTCGCAGCCGCCAATGCGTCGAGCAGCCGCGTGTCCTGTGGATTCCTATGTGTCGAGTTGATGGGGACCACCTCCGACAGCCAGTGAAGGCCTTGTCACAGTGACAATGTCAAGTTCGCGGGCGAGCCGCCGTGCACATCGTTGTACTCGACGCAACTCGCCCGCGTTCGCGCACGACTCGGTGCCGATCACACTGCCGAGCGCGACGATCGCACGCGGGCGCAGTTCGCTGCCCTCGAGACCGCACGCGACGAGGCGGCCGATAGTGGTGCCGGTCTTCGTATTTCGGCGCGGCGGTTACGCCGGTCACGTTCGGGTAAGTTGACTTCGGAGAACGCTCACAGCCTTGTCGCGCCTGGCGTGACGAGGCTCGATGGTGCAGAGGTGGGAAAGTGGCGAATTGCGAGCTGGGAGGTCGGCTGTGAGCGGCGAGGGGGCGACCAAAGTTCTCGACGTCCAGGTGCGCGAGCACGGCGAGGTCGACGTCGTCATCGTGCAGGGCGAGGTCGACATGGCTTCCGCACCGCAGCTGCAGGCCGCCTTGAAAGAGGCTCAGCGGGGCGGAAAGTCGCTGGTCGTCGACATGTCCGAGGTCGGCTTTCTGGGCTCGGCGGGACTGAGCGTGCTGCTCGTCGCTTCCGAAGCGCAGCAGGCACGACTGCGCGTCGTTGCCTCCGACGCGGTGCGCCGCCCGATCGAACTCACCGCGCTCGACGAGCTGCTCTCGGTGTTCCCCTCGCTGGACGCCGCGCTCGCCGCGGACGAGAGCCGCACCCCGAGCTGACCGCGCCTGATGGGCGCTGTCGGACGAAGTCCGTCGAAACCCGCGCGTATGGCCGGAGCGAAAGGCGGAGGTACGCCTAACGCTGCCGCGGCAACCGTACGACCTGCACGAAGAACTCGTCGATCTGCTTGATCGCGGCCACGAACTGGTCGAGATCCACCGGCTTGGTCACGTAGGCACTGGCGTGCAGTTTGTAGCTGCGCAGAATGTCCTCTTCGGCCGCCGAGGTGGTCAGCACGACGACCGGGATGTGCGTCAGCTCCGGATCGGCCTTGATTTTCTCCAGCACCTGCCTGCCGTCGTACTTCGGCAGGTTCAGATCGAGCAGGATCAGATCGGGTCGCGGCGCGTTCGCGAATCCGCCCTGCCGGTACAGGAAGTCGAGCGCCTCCTGCCCGTCGTGCGCGACGTGCAGCGTGTTGCCGATCTTGTTGTCCTCGAACGCCTCCCGCGTCATCAACTCGTCGCCGGGATCGTCCTCGACGAGCAGGATGTCGATCGGCTGGACGGGAATGGTCATACGCTGGCCCTTTCGGTGGTTTGGCTGGACTCCGTCCTCGCGGATTCGACGGGTTGGAGGGTGAAGCAGAGGCGGGTGCCGTCGCGGTGGTCGGTATCGATCCAGATTCTGCCGCCGTGATATTCGACGATCTTCTTGCAGACGGCCAATCCGATTCCCGTACCGCTGTATTCGTCGCGGCCGTGCAGACGCTGGAAGATGACGAACACCTTCTCGGCGAATTCCGGTGCGATGCCGATGCCGTTGTCGGTCACCGAGAACTGCCAGCCCTCGGTCCCTTCCGCGGCGCGCTCGCAGTCGACACGCACGACCGGCGGAACGTCGGGCTTGCGGAACTTGACGGCGTTGCCGATCAGGTTCTGCCACAACATCGCCAGCAGCGTCGGCTCACCGAGGATTTCGGGCAGTTCGTCCGGTAGTTCGATGGTGGCGCCGTTGTCCTCGATCGCCGACGACAGGTTGGTGAGTGCCTTGTGCAACGGCTGGTCCAGCCGGGTCGGCTCGATGCCCTCGCTGATCCGCCCGACGCGGGAGAACGTCAGCAGGTCGTTGATGAGCACCTGCATGCGCTTGGCGCCGTCCACCGCGAAGTCGATGTACTGCCTGCCGCGTTCGTCCAGCTCCGAGCCGTAGCGCTTCTCCAACAGCTGGCAGAACGAGGCGACCTTGCGCAGCGGCTCCTGCAGGTCGTGCGACGCGACGTAGGCGAACTGCTCCAGCTCGGCGTTCGAGCGGCGCAGCTCCTCGGCCTGGAGATCGAGGTCCGCCTTCTGCTGCTCCAGCAGCGCCTGCTGCGCGCGGGAGGCGCCGAGCTCGGCGACGATCCGACGTCGCATATCCTCCACCGCCTCGGCGACCAGGGCGAGGTCGGCAGGACCGTGGGCGTCGATGCGATGGTCGAATTCACCGTCGGCGACCCGCTTCGACGACTCGGTGAGGTGGCCGAGCGGGCGCGCGACCAACCGCCGGATCAGCGCGGTCAACACGACGCCGGTCAGCAGGATGGTGGCGATCAAGCCGGAGAGCACTACGTTGCGCACCGTGCGGGCGTGCGCGAGTTCCTCGCTGCCATGCGCGACCTCGGCCGCGATGTTGTCGCGCTGCGCGGCGGATGCGGCCCGCACCTGATCGAAGATAGCTTTGCCGCGCAACGCCGCCGAGGTCTCGACCGGACGGGTGGTGCCGGTGGTCACGGTCGCGGCCAGCGGGTCGGCGTACTCGTCGCGCCACCGCTGCGCCGCCCGCTCCACCGCCTCGACATCGGCGATCCGGTCCGGCCGGTCGGCGAGCAGCTCGCGCAGCCGGGCCGCGGCGCGCTCCTGTTCCCGCTTGCCTTCGTGGTACGGCTCGAGGAACCGCGAGTCGGCGGCGATGGCGTAACCGCGCAGGCCGGTCTCCTGGTTCACCAGCGCGCTTTCCAGGCGATATGCCTCGGCGGCCGCGGGCATGGTCTGGCTCAGCAGCCGGTCGGTGACCCGATTGGTGTGCGCGATGACCTGCCCGCCCGCGATCGCGCCGACGATCACCAGCAGGACCATCACGGCGAGCACGAGCTGGAACCAGCCCTGCGCGGTCAGCCTGCCGACGGTTGTTCTCGTCATCGGTCTCGCCTCCCGTCCGCTCGCCAGCGCAGATACAAGATCGCCAGGTCATCGTCCAAACCGCCTGCGGAGCCAGCCAATTCCTCGACCCGGCGGATCAGCTCGTCGACGAACGGTTCGGCCCGTTCGGCGGGAACCGTACCCGCCAGTTCGAGCAGGCCCTGTTCGCCGAGCCGCTGCGCACCCGCGCCGACGCGGCCCTCGAACAGGCCGTCGGTGAACAGCATCAAACCCGCGCCGTCCGGGAGATCGATCTCGTGACTCGGCCATTGGGCGCGCCCGGGCAGAAACCCGAGCGCGGGTCCGCCCGGCACCTCGAGCCAGTGCAACTCGTCGCCGCGCCGGCGCAGCATGCCGGGGTGCCCGGCGCGCCAGACGTGCACTCGGCGCGTCCGCGGGTCGAGTACCAGGCTGGTCGCGGTCGCGAAGGTCTGCCGATCGGTGCGCTCGGCGAGCAACACCTGCTCCAGCAGACGCAACTGCCGCGGACCGGTGACGCCGCTGAGAACCAATGTGCGCCAGGCCAATCGCAACGCGACACCGGTGGCGGCGGCGTCGGGTCCATGCCCGGACACGTCGCCGATGACGGCGTGCACCGTACCGTCCTCGCTCTGGACCACGTCGTAGAAATCGCCACCGAGCAGCGAATGCGCGCGACCCGGGCGGTACCGCGAGACCACGTCGACGGTCCGGTCCGGTCCGAGCAGCGGTTTCGGCAGCAGGCCGCGTTCCAATCGGGCGTTCTCCTCCGCCCGCATCTGGCTGGCCTGAAGGGCCGCGCTGGTGCGCTCGGCGTGTTTGCGCTGGATCGCGTAACGCACCGCGCGCACGAACACGTCGGGTTCCACCCGGCCCTTCACCAGATAGTCCTGCGCCCCGAAGGCGACCGCGTCGAGGCCGGTTCGCTCTTCGTCGAGGCCCGTCATCACCACGACGGCGACCCGATCGTTGTACGCGCGGACCCTGGCCAGCGCCTCCAAGCCCTGGGCGTCGGGGAGGTGCAGATCGAGCAGCACGCAATCGGGAACCGAGACGCGCAGCCGCTCGCCCGCCTCGGCCAGCGTCCGCACCCACTCCAGGCGCAGACCCTGCGCGACATCGGCGACGAGCTCCTCGACCAGCAAGGCATCGCCGGGGTCGTCCTCGACCAACAGCATCGTCGGTTCCCGGTCCAGCCGGCTCGAATCGACAGAGACATCAGCATCGTGGGTGCGCAACGACACCACGGCCTCCGATCACGACAAACTGGCGTCACCCCGGGGGCACGCCGACATACTCAGCGGCCGGTTGCTGGACCGAGAGGCAGCAGTGATCGTATCCGATCTTGTACGCGGCGCGGACTCGCCGGGCAATTGCTGTGTTGGCGCCGGTTCCCGCATCGTAATAGTTGGGCGCGGAACGACGACACCGAGACGGCTTTGTCGCGGTCCTCTGTGCGCTCCTCCGGCGATGGCCTGCCCTCACGTCATCGCGATGACGACCTTTCCGGCCTTTGCGCGGCTCTTCTCGACGTACTGCAGGGCCTCGCGGGTCTGCTCGAACGGGAAGACCCGGTCGACGACTGGACGAATCTTCCCGGCGTCGATGAGCGGCGTGAGTTCGCGCAGCTGGTCGCCGCTGGCCTTCATGAACAGGAACGAGTACGTGACGGTGCGGCGCTTGGCGCGGCGCCGGATCTTGAAGCTCAGCGCGCTCATCGCCAGTCGCAGGATCGCGTTCGCGCCGAGCTCGCGAGCGAAAGCCGCGTCGGGAGGGCCTGCGATGCTGATGACCTTGCCACCGGGCTTCAGTACCTGCAGGGATTTCTCGAGCGTCTCGCCGCCGAGGGTGTCCAGCACGACGTCGTAGCCGTCAAGGACTGTCTCGAACGCCTGCTGCTTGTAGTCGATGACGACATCCGCGCCGAGCTCCTTCACGAGGTCGATGTTGGCCGTGCTCACGGTCGTTGCCACGTGCGCACCCAGGTGCTTGGCCAGCTGGACGGCGATGGTGCCCACGCCGCCGGAGCCCGCGTGGATGAGGACCTTCTGACCTGGCTGCACCTGTGCCCGCTCGACCAGCGCCTGCCACGAGGTCAGGGCGACCAGGGGAAGGGACGCGGCCTGCGCCATGGTGAGCGTGGCCGGTTTGATCGCCACATCGTCCTGGTGGACGGCGATGAGTTCGGCGAAGGTACCGATGCGGTCTTTGCCGGGCCGCGCGTAGACCTCATCACCCACCGCGAACCGCGTGACGGACGATCCCACCTCGACCACCACCCCGGCGAGGTCGTTGCCCAGGACGAGCGGGAGACGGTACGGCAGGATCGCCTTGAAGTCCCCGTCGCGCAGCTTCAGGTCCAGCGGGTTGACGCTCGCCGCGTGGATCCGGACCAGGACGTCGTCGGCGCCCACCCGCGGCTCGGGCATCTCGCCGGCGCGCACCCCGGCCTTGTCGCCGTACCGCTCGATCATGAAGGTTTTCATCATCGTCTCCGTTTCTCGTCCGCCCCGGTGGGTGGTGACTACCGCAACCGCGTCCTCCTTCAGTTCCATGCCTACCCCCAGTGTGCGGGCTGAAGGCCTCCGGCCTGACCCACGGCGGCTTCTCCAAGCAGTTCGCCTCCAAAGAGGCGCTCATCGACGAAGCCACCGCCCACGCTTTCGACGAACTCACCCAGCTCCACAAGGACGGACTCGAGCAGAACGCCGAGCAGATCCTCACCGCCGCGCGCGCGGCTTTGACGGCAACCGCGACCAGCTGATCGGTGACGACCGATGACGGTCGAATACCCTATTCGGCATGCGCGTGCGTTCAGGTTGAGGGCGGATGCATTGCGCGACAACCGATCAGCGGCTACTTACCGTCCGCTCGGTTGGTCACATCGGTCCGATACCGCAGCAACCATGAACATCTCGACCTCGCCCGCTACATCGTGACCGCTATCGACAACGCCTATGCCCCGAACTTCGTTCTGCGACACCACTATCCGCGTACCTCGCTCTCCGGCACACGGCCGACTATCGACTCTCGGGTTGTCTGTCTACACTGACGGCTGTGGCATGCCGCATCAGTGAGCTGGTCATCGACGCCGCCGACCCCGACCGGCTCGCCGGATTCTGGAGCAAGGTCCTCGGCTACGTCGAACTCGGCCGGGAGGACGACGGAAGCATCGAGATCGGGCCGCCCGACGCCGGCTTCGGCGGCCCGCAGCCCACCCTCATCCTCATTCCCAGCAGCGACCCGCGGACCGGGAAGCTCCGACTGCACATCGATGTCAACCCCACCGACCGCGACCAGGGCGCCGAGCTGGAGCGGCTGCTCGCTCTCGGCGCCAGGCCCGTCGACGTCGGCCAGACCGTCACCGACAGCTGGCACGTCTTGGCCGACCCAGAAGGCAACGAATTCTGCCTCCTGCAGGCCCGGCTCCAGCCCCTGTGACCACGTGCGCCCTGACTGTCGGGCACACAGCTCGCCCACCTTCACCTATGCGCATGCGTCGCTGGCGGAGGCTGTGTCGGCGTCCACCGGGGGCGCATCCCCGCGCGTGAGCAGCGTCATCCGGTGGCGCCGCGACCTCCGCGACCTCCGCCTGGTTCGCGCCCTCGATGCATTGTTCGGCTCGACGAACACTCCTAGGTTGCGAATCTGCGGCAATTTGTGTGTGGTGAAGAGGTGACCAACACTTCCGGAGACGCGTATCCCCTCGCGGACACGATGACCACCACGGTTGCGGCGCTCGACGGCGCGACGGTGCTGACGGTGGCCGGGGAGGTCGATCTGGCGACAGCCCCCGCCCTGGAGAACGCGATCGAGGCCATTCTCAGCGGGAAGCCCGCGGCCCTGATCATCGACCTCACCGCGGTCAGCTTCCTCGCCTCGGCGGGTATGGCGACGCTCGTCGCTGCCCATCAACGCGCGGGCACCGCGACCGCGATCGCCGTGGTCGCCGAAGGCCCGGCGACCAGCCGCCAGCTGAAGATGACCAGCCTGGATCAGGTGTTCGCGCTACATTCCACGCTGGACGCGGCGCTCGCGGCGCTGCGTCAGAGCTGACCAGGGCCGTCGCCGCCGTCGCACCGGGCGACGGCGGCGACGCTGCGCTCACACCAGTTCGCGCAGCTGCTCGATCAGCTTGACCCGCTCGGCGGCGGTGCCCGCCATCGGGACGACGTTCAAGACCGTGACGCCCGCCTCCCGGAAGGCCGCGACCCGCTCCTTGACGTAGCCCGCCGGACCGACCAGGGAGATGTCCCGCGCCAGCGCGTCCGGGACGGCCTTCGCCGCGGCCTCCTTCTCGCCGGCCAGGTACAGCTCCTGGATGCGGTCGGCCTCGGCCCCGTAGCCGTACTTCGTGGCCAAGGCGTGGTAGAAGTTCTTGCCCTTGGCGCCCATGCCGCCGATGTACAGCGCCAGGTGCGGCTTCACGAACTCCAGCAGCGGTTCGACGTTGTCCCCGATGGCCAGCGCCGGACCGGCGAACACGTCGAGGTCGCCGAGGGCGGGGTCACGCTTGGCCAGGCCCGCGTCGAGCGAATCGCCCCACACCTCCCGCGCCTTCTCCGGCAGGAAGAAGATCGGCTGCCAGCCCTCGGCGATCTCGGCGGCCAGCTCCACGTTCTTCGGCCCGAGCGCGGCCAGCAGCACCGGAATACGGTCGCGGACCGGGTGATTGATCAGCTTGAGCGGTTTGCCCAGACCGGTCCCCTGCCCGGCGGGCAGCGGGATCTGGTAGTGCTTGCCCTGGTACTCCAGGCGCTCGCGCCGCCACACCTTCCGGCAGATCTCGACCAGTTCCTTGGTGCGGCCGATCGGCGCATCGTAGGGCACGCCGTGGAAGCCCTCGATCACCTGCGGACCCGACGCACCCAGGCCGAGCAGGAAGCGGCCGTCGGAGACGAAGTCCAGGCCCGCCGCGGTCATCGCGGTCAGGCTCGGGGTGCGCGTGTAGATCTGCAGGATGCCCGAGGCCAGCTCCAGACGCGTCGTCTTGGCGGCCAGGTAGCCGAGCGCGCTCACCGCGTCGAACGAGTACGCCTCGGGCACGAACACGATGTCCAGACCCGCCCGCTCGAGGTCGGCGACTTCGGCCGCCGCCTCCTTGAAGCCCCCCGAGTAGTTGATGCTCAATCCGATCCGCATGGCACTCAACATAACGGCGACTATGTGGCGCCCGCGCACCGGCCAGCCGGGAATGCCCGCCAGAGGTGTGGTCGCGGCCGGATCCGCCGGTGCGACGAGGTAGCGTCTACCCGTAGTCCCATTCTCGCCGAGAACGAAAGGCAACATCCCCGTGTCGCAGCCCAGCACGTCGTCCACGGACACTGCGCCGTCCTTCGGCGAGGTCAACCTCGCGCAGTACCTGAACGATCTGGCCGCCAAGATTCCGGCGCCGGGCGGCGGCGCGGTGGCCGCGGTGCACGCCGCGCAGGCCGCCGCGCTGGTGGCGATGGTGGCTCGCTACACCACCCGCGCCAAGGACGCGGACAACCGCCCCGTGGTCGACCGCATCATCGAGGCCGCCGACGCCGCCCGCGACCGGGCTCTGGCGCTCGCGGACGCCGACGCCGCCGCGTTCACGGCCGTCGGCGCCGCCTACAAGCTGCCCAAGGACACCGCGGAGGAACGCGCCGCCCGCACCGCGGCGATCAACGCCGCGCTGTTCGAAGCCGCCCGCGTCCCGGCCGCGGTCGTCGACGAGGCCGACGAGGTCCTGTCGCTGGCCACGGAACTGTTCCCGATCGGAAACCCGAACGTGGTCACCGATATCGGTGCCGCCGCCGACGCCTGCCGTGCCGCCGCGGCCAGTTCGCAGCTCAACATCGAGATCAACCTGACGTCACTGCCCGCGGCCGAGGGCGATCGCTTCGCGCCCGTGCTGCTGCGCATCGACGAGCTGACCGCACGCGCCGACGCTCTGCACGCCGACGTGGTGCACGCACTACGCAAGTAGTCCCGCGCCGTCAGCACGTTCATGCGGGCGGGTTCCAGGCGACCAGCACTATCTTGCCGCGCACCCGTCCGGATTCGCTGATCCGATGCGCCTTCGCGATCTCCGACAGCGGCAGGACCTGGTCGATCGTGGCGCGCAGATGCCCGCGTTCGACCATGGTGGTGATCTCGCGCAGCGAGACGCCGGACGGTTCGACGTAGAAGCGCTCGTAACGCGGGTCGGCCTCGGCGTCCGAACCCTGGGTGTCGATCAATCTGCCATCGGGGCGCAATACGGCGGCGGAGCGGGAGCCGTATTCACCGCCGACCAAATCGAGCACGATATCGACGTCACCGACTGCGGCGCCGAAATCGACCGCGGTGTAATCGATCACCTCATCAGCCCCGAGCCCACGCAGGTACTCGTGGTTGGCGGCGCGTGCGGTGCCGACCACGAACGCCCCGCGGTGCTCGGCGATCTGGACCGCGAGGTGCCCAACGCCGCCCGCGGCCGCGTGCACGAGCAGGCGCTGTCCCGCACCGAGCGCGGCCAGCGCCTGCCAGGCGGTCAGCGCCGCCGCCGGCAGTGCCGCCGCGTGCACGAAATCGATGTTCCTCGGCTTCTGCGCCAATGTATCGGCCCGCGCCACAACGTATTCCGCGTTGCCACCGCCGAACACCATGCCGTACACCGGATCGCCCACCGCGAAGCGGTCCACGCCGGGACCGAGTTCGTCCACGACACCCGACACGTCGAGGCCCAAGGTCAGCGGCGGATCACCCAGCCCGCCGATCAGCCCGGCGCGCGCCTTCCAGTCGGCCGCGTTGACGCTGGTGGCGGCCACCCGCACCAGGACCTCCCCGGGACCGGGCCTCGGCCGATCGACCTCCACCATGTGGAGAACTTCCGGACCTCCGAACGCATTCTGCGTGATTGCGAGCATGCGACGATTCTGCGAGAGCCTGGTACCTTCTGGAAAGAAGGCACCTTTTTGATATCGAGGTACCCGATGGATACTGCCTGCGACTGGCCGAAGTCGCCGAGCCTGGTCGAGAGCTACCTGCACCATTGCCCTGCCCGGGAAGTGCTGGCCGTCCTCGCCGACAAGTGGGTCATGCTCGTGCTGGGCGTCCTGCGCGACAACGACGGGCCGATCCGCTTCAACGAACTGCGCCGCCGCCTGGACGGCATCACCCAGAAGATGCTCACCCGCACGCTGCGCAACCTGGAACGCGAGGGGTTGGTGCGCCGCGCGGTATACCCCACGGTGCCGCCGCGGGTGGAGTACTCCCTCACCGAACTCGGTTCGAGCATCGGTGCACTCAGCCACGCCATGGGCGTGTGGGCCGTCGAGCATCAGCACGAAATCTTCGCCGCGCGAGAAGAATTCGACGCGCGGTCGGCGACCGAACCGGAGCCCCTGCCCGCACGCCCCGCCCGCTGATCGAGCTACCCCGGTATCGGCGCCTGTTTCCTTCGCGGCCGAACGGGTAGGCGACCAGTGGTAGGCGATTCCGCCGGAGACAACTGGACCACGGACCAAATCCATCCGTGGCCGAGTTGATCATGCGGGCTTAGAATGTTTCCTTGCCTACCACACCATCTCGAAGGGGTGGACGCCATGAGGAGCGCAATTCGGTACCTGTTCCTCGCGACCGTGATCGTGGCACTGGCCGCGTTCGGGTCGGGCGCGGCGGCAGCGACGGTGATCGGACGGCCAACGGCACCTGCCGTGGCGTCGATCGGACCTTCGAACGGCCAGGTGGTGGGTGTGGCTCATCCCGTGACCATTCGCTTCGCCGCGCCCGTGACGGATCGCGCACGCACGGAACAATCCATCGACATCAGAACGACCCAGCCACTCGCGGGCACGCTCGCGTGGACCGGCGATCGCGAAGCGGTGTGGACACCGACCGGGTTCCTGCCCGCCAATGCCCGCATCGCCGTCTCGGTGGGCGGTACACGCACGGAATTCCGGACCAACGCAGGCGTTTTCGGTGACGCCGACATGTCGGCGCACACGTTCACGGTCACCATCGGCGGCACCGTCGTGCGGACCATGCCCGCCTCGATGGGCAAGCCGGGCTTCGAAACGCCGTCGGGCACCTGGCCGGTTCTGGAGAAGTTCCGTTCGATCGTGTTCGACTCCCGCACCATCGGTATTCCGCTGAGTTCGCCGGAGGGCTACATCATCAATGGCGAGTTCGCCGAACGCCTCACGTGGAGCGGCGTTTTCATTCACTCGGCGCCGTGGTCGGTGGATCAGCAGGGTAATGCGAACGTCAGCCACGGCTGCATCAACCTCGCCCCCGCCGACGCCGAATGGGTCTATTACACCCTCGGTATCGGAGACCCGGTGATCACCCACTGGTGATCGGCAGGTCCAGTGCGGCAATGCTTTTCGACTGAAAGCCCGCTGCACTTGTCGCCCGCGGACGTGCCCGAACCAGATACCCGGCAGTATTCTCCGGAGTGCGTGAAGCTCGGAGGAAGGACGCGGCACCGCGTTCCCGCAACCGGGGCATGCGGATAACCTGACGGGACCTGATGAAGGGTGGGGCGATGGATGGACCGGAGATGAGCGCACGACCTGGCTACGACCGCGGGAATCGGGGCATAGCTGGGCAAGCAGGCAACCCGCCCGGAGGCGGCGAGGACTACCGGGGTGAGTGGTCCGCGTGGGTCGACCAGGTACCCGCCGGGGTGCAGCCGCCCGGCCCCGCACCGGTACCCGAGACCCCGCCCTACGAGGATGAATTCACCGGGTTGATCGATCGCTCGGGCAGGCGGCGGGCAACGCGGCGGTGGGCGACACCGCTGCTCGGCACGCTCGGCATCGCCGCTCTCGGCTTCGCGGCCTACATGCAGTTCGGCACCGGGGGCCCGGGCCAGCCGACCGGATCCGCCCCGTCCGCCCAGGCCACCGCGTCGGCGGCGACGCCGATCGCGCAGTGCCCGGCCGAGCGGGTCGGCAACCGCATCCAGGGCAACGGTGTGGGCGGTTTCGACTCCGGCCCCGCGGTGATCTTCGCCTTCCAGCACGCCTACTACGTGACCCGCTCCGGCGAGCAGGTCCGCACCACCACGACCGCCGACGCCGCGGTGCAGACCGCCGACGCCATCCAGCAGGGCATCGACACCATCCCTGCCGGGACCACTCATTGCGTGGCGATCACCCCCGGGGCGTTCGCAGGCCAGTACGTCGTGGTCGTCACCGAATATCGCCCGGGGCAACCTCCGGTCACCTACAACCCGCAGATCGTCACCACGACCAAGGACGGCAACCGCACCTTGATCAGCGCCATCGGTCGCGGCTGAATCCCACGCTCCTGAGCTGCCGTGTCCAGCGCTCGCAGCGGAGGCCGGTGCGAGGTCAGGAGGATGGGAGCACTCAGGCGCTGCGGCCGGTTTCGGCGGCGGTGACGACGTGACGCATGAGCAGGGCGGTGGTCACCGGGCCGACGCCGCCCGGGACGGGGCTCAGCCCGGCGGCCTTGCCGCGCAGCGATTCCGCGTCGACGTCGCCGACGATCTTGCCGTCGGGCGCCTCGTTGGTGCCGACGTCGATGACCACCGCGCCTTCCCGGACGTGCTTGCCGGAGATCAGGCCGATGCGGCCCGCCGCGGCGACCACGACGTCGGCGGTGGCGGTGACGGCGGCCAGGTCGGCGGTGCGGGAATGGCATACCGTGACCGTGGCGTCCTTCGCCAGCAGCAGCTGGGCGAGCGGCTTGCCGACGATGTTCGAGCGGCCGACGACCGCGACGTGCCGGCCGGCGAGCGGGATCTCGTGGTGGTCGAGCAGTTCCACCACGGCCTCGGAGGTGGCCGGGACGAAGCCGTCCAACCCGGCCGCCAGCAGGCCGAGCGACAGCGGGCTCACGCCGTCGACGTCCTTGGTCGCGACGATCGCCGAGCTCACGTCGTCGAGTCTGACGCCGGCCGGAAGCGGCGTCTGCAGCATGATCGCGTCGGTGGCCGGGTCCTCGCCGCGCGCGGCGAGCTCGGCGCGGATCGCCGCCGCAGTCGCGTCGGGACCGAGATCGACCGTGTCGCAGGCGATGCCGAGCCGTTCGGCCGCCTTGCGGAGCGAGTTCACATACCAGGCACTGGCCGGGTCGTCGTTCGCCACGATCAGCGCGAGACGCGGCGCGCCCGGGCCGTCGGTGAGCGCGGTGGCGCGAGCCTTGGTGTCGGCGTTGATGGCGGCGGCGAGTTCCTTGCCGGACAGCGAAACGGTATCCACGTCGACACAGCCTAATGGGCGCACCCGCCCGAACACCGTCCCCAGCCCCACGCCGGGCCGCGTCAGCCGAGCCAGCCGCGGAAAGGACACAGCCGGAACTCCGTCCAACGCCCGCGCCAAGCCAGCGATGGCGAGGCAACCGCAGAAAAGATGCAGCCGGACGAAGTCCGTCTGAAGTCCGTCTACAGCCCGCGCCGGGTCGAGCGAAGGCGAGACGTCTGCGCCCGCTGTCGGCATGTGCGGGTAGACGCGCGCAACACCATCACGGAATCCGTCCGGCAGTTCCCTTATGCCGGGTTCGATCGCCCGTATCGTGATCTCTGTTTGCCCCAACTGACTGCTAGTGCGTACCAACCCGTTCATCAGCGGAAAGGTGTCGACTGTAGTGAAGATCTCGAGGCATGTGAAACTTCTCGTCGCGACGTCGTTCGCCACGTTCTCCCTCACCGGTCTGGCCGGTGTTCCCGCGCACGCCGCGCCGGACACCGCCGCCCTCTACAACTCCGCCCAGCGGCACTTCACCAACGGCGACGATGCGGCGGGCCGCGCGGACCTGCGCGCCCTCATCGGCGCCGACCCCGGTGACGCGCAAGCGCTCTCCCTGCAGGCGATCTGGTCCGACTACGCGGGCGACCTGCCCGCGCTCATCGACGCCATGACGCGGCTGCGTGTCGTCGATCCGGCCATGGCGCAGGGCACCGACAATGTGCTCGGCGCCATCCGCGCCGCGGTCGGCACCCTGCCGAATCCGCTGCCCGCGCTGGCCGGGCCGCAGACGGGCATCGTCGTCCTCGGCTACGGCCTGCTCCCGGACGGGTCGCCGCGCCCTGAACTGGTGAACCGGCTCACCGCCGCGTGGCTGCAGTCGATCGCCGCGCCGTTCTCGCCGATCGTCGTCACCGGCGGCAACCCGCAGAACGGCATCACCGAGGCCGAGGCCATGCGCAACTGGCTGGTCGCCCACGGTGTGCCCGCGTCACGGATCCACGTGGAGAGCCGCGCGGGCTCGACCGTGCAGAACGCCCTGTTCAGCACGCAGATGCTGCGGGATGTCGGTGCGACGAGCGCCATCGTGGTCACCTCGCCGAACCACATTCGCCGGGCCGTCGCCGATTTCATCGTCGCGGGAACCCGCGTGGTGGGAGCGACAACCTCGCTGGAGCAGCTGGTCTCACAGCTACCCCCGCCGGGCAGAGCGTCGCAGCGCGGCATCTACCTCGACGCCACGCGCACCTTTCAGCTGAGTACGTCACGCTGACCCGCGATCGGGACCCGACCCGTGCGGGTCCCGATCTCCCGGAAAATGCGTTGGCGGAATCACCCGTTGGCGCGGCAGGATGGCGCGGTGACGTCAGCCGGAACCGATGTGGTCGCCCAGCTCCGCGCGGCGGGCTGTGTGTTCGCCGAGGAGGAGGCGCGGCTGCTGATCGCCGCGGCGGCGGAGACCGGCGCCGCGCTCGAGGCGCTGGTCGCCCAGCGCGTGCAGGGCACCCCGCTGGAGCATGTGCTCGGCTGGGCGGAGTTCCAGGGGTTGCGGGTCGCTGTGTCCCCCGGCGTTTTCGTGCCGCGCCAGCGCACCGCGTTCCTGGTCGACCGCGCGGTCGAGCTGGTCCGCGCCAGGACGGGTCATCCGATGATCGTCGACCTGTGTTGCGGTTCCGGCGCTCTCGGCATGGCATTGGCCACGATCGTCGCGGCAGAGGGCCGCACGGTGACCCTGGCTGCCGCCGATATCGATCCGGTCGCGGTCGAGTGCGCCCGCCGCAATCTCACCCCGCTCGGCTCCCCCGTCTACCAGGGCGACCTGTTCGAGGCCCTGCCGGAGGAACTGCGCGGCTGCATCGACATCCTGCTCTGCAACACCCCCTACGTTCCCTCGGCGATGATCGCGCAGATGCCGCCGGAGGCCCGCGATCACGAACCGCGTACCGCCCTCGACGGCGGATCCGACGGCCTCGACATCTTCCGCCGCGTCGCCGCCGACGCAGCCTCCTGGCTCGCCCCCGGCGGACACCTGCTGGTCGAGTCCAGCGAGGACCAAGCGCCGCTCGCGCTGGCGGTCCTGAGCGAACACGGCCTCGTTGGCGACGTCGCGGAATCCGGCGAGCACTACGCGACCGTCGTGGTCGGCACCCGTCCCTGACCACGCGACGACTGATTTCGCAGGCGGGCAGTCCTCTTGTGCAGCGGCCCGTACGGTGCGCTCTCGTGCACGAGGGGTCATCAGTACTCTCGCGATGTGTCCGGCACCATGCGTCCGGCGTCGATCAGCGTTTGACGTGCTGCCGCCTTCCGCTGGCACTGATCGGCACGACATCCCTTGTGTCGCTGCATGGTGGCGTGCGCTTCGGACACACTCATCGGGTGGTCAGGTGCCTCGTGCGGCCAGCCGGTCGGCCATAGCCGAGCGTCGGCGGGCTTCGCCTGCTCAGCGCGGATACGCTCGCGGCGGCGTTCAGCCCGCCACTCGTCCTGCACGCGGTCGATGATCGCCTGCGCCGACGTTTCGTCCGGCTCGGCTTCCCTCCACCAGCTGAATCCCACCGCTTCACCCCTACTGATCGTTCGCCATTGGTGCGGCACCCGCCGCCGGGGAACCGATGAAGGATCGGATCAACCCGGCGGCGAGGCCGATATCCACCTTGTCTGCCGAGCTGACTGCGAACGGCCACAACCTGTGTCACCGTGGAGGCATGGACGATGCCGGGATCGGGGAACGTACCGCCAGGGCGCGCAAGCTCGCCCGGCTCACGCAGCCAC
Source organism: Nocardia sp. Marseille-Q1738 (assembly GCF_965283145.1). Classification (NCBI taxonomy): domain Bacteria; kingdom Bacillati; phylum Actinomycetota; class Actinomycetes; order Mycobacteriales; family Nocardiaceae; genus Nocardia; species Nocardia sp. Marseille-Q1738. The sequence continues at coordinate 201,977 of NZ_CBDIMS010000003.1, forward strand.
AGCTTGCGCAGAAGGCGAACGTGTCGATGTCGCTGCTGCGCAAGGTCGAGCGAGGCGACCGGCCCGCCTCGCCCGCGTTCATCGCGGCCGTGGCCCGAGCGCTGGGTGTGAACGTCGAAGCTCTGACCGGGCAGCCGTATGCCCCAGTGCGCGTCGACACTGCGGCACACGCCGCCATCCCCGGACTGCGACGTTCGATCCTGGCGTTCGACGATGAACCACTCACCGGGCCAGCGACATTCGAGGATTTGACTGCGGCACTGCATCGGGTCCGGGAGAGCAGGCACCGGGGCCGGTACGGTGACCGCATCGCCGAACTGCCGGACGTGATCCATGGTTTGCATGTGCTCGCAGGTGACGAGCCTTCCGGGCATCGCCTGGGGGCGATCTATTCGACGCTCGCCTACGCCTATAACAGTGCGTCGTCGATCGCCTACCGGTACGGCTACCTCGATCTCGCCGGGCTGGCCGCCGAGCGTTGCGTGTGGGCCGCTGAGCGCAGTGGTGATCCGGCGTGGCCGATCGCGGCGGAATATCATCGCGCGCTGATCCTGCTGTATTCCGGCGCGTACGCCGGTGGGTTGCGGATCGTTGAGCGCGCGCACGCCGCCAGCGAGCAGCTGCCCACGACACCGGAGGTTCTCGCGGTGCGGGGCGCGTTGCATCTGCGGGGGGCAATACTGTCGGCCCGTGCGCTCGACGGCGACACCGCGGACGCGCATCTTCGGGAGGCACGCCGGATCGGCGAGGCGATCAGCTCCGACCAGTATCAGGAGTACGGGACCAGGTTCAATCTGCCGAACGTCGACATTCATTTCGTCGCTGTACCGGTCGAACTGTCCGATGGGACAACGGCCGTATCCCGCGCAGGGCAAGTACGCCTACCGGCGTCGGTCGCACCCTCCCGCGCCGGGCATCACTGGATCGACGTGTCCCGCGCATGGTTGCTGCACGGTGACAAGCAGCGTGCCCTGACCAGCCTCGAACAGGCGCGCAAGATCGCGCCGGAGCTGACCCGCAACCACCCCCAGGTGCATGAGACCGTGCGCGTGCTCGCACGCGCACGGCGCAGCACAGACGGATTGGCGACCTTCGCCAAGTGGGCCAACGTCAAAATATGACCCTGCGGTAGCGGATCACCGACCAGTACGGCGTGAAGACCCGGACCGGCGGGGACGCGACGAACTGTGCAGAACTACTTCTTGCGGCTGGTGAACTTGTCCATCGAGTGGTAGGCACCGACCGTTGGACTGCGCTATCGCAGCGAGCAGATTACCTTGCTGGCCCGCAATTTTCGGGCTAGCCTGCCGACTCGGACCGCGGAAGCGCGACACCTGGACGATGCGCTGACCACTCTCTACAGAATGGACGATCTATGACGCGCTTGGCCATCACCGGGCATCGAGGTCTACCGGCGCCGACGACCGCGCTGGTCGATGCACAGCTACGCGCCGAAGTCGCTGTGCGCGCCGACAGCGAGCTGATCGGCATAAGTTGCCTCGCCGATGGTGCCGACAGCCTGTTCGCTCGGGCGGTGCTCGACCTCGGCGGTGGTTTGATCGTTATTGTCCCAGCGCGAAAATATCGAGACAGCCTGCCCGCCGAGCATCATCGCGTGTATGACGAATTACGTTCTGCCGCCATGGAAGTAATCGAACTCGATCGAGAAGAGTCCGACTCCGAGGCGCACCAGGCAGGCAGTGTGCGCATGCTCGAGCAAACCGACGAATTGATAGCGGTGTGGGACGGGAAACCGGCGCGCGGCTACGGCGGTACCGCTGACGTGGTGGCCGTCGCTCGTGAACGTGGCATCCCGGTGACGATCGTGTGGCCGGACGGAGCCGAGCGGGACTAAGGGAATCCCCGTAGCGTGCTCGACGTTGGGCGGTCTGCGCGTGGCCCTGTGATCGGCCACTTCCGAGCGGCGCTTCGGCCCGAGCGGCACCAATGTCCCGCGTTACTTCTTGCGGCCGGTGAACTTGTCCATCGAGTGGTACACCCCGACCGTGTCGAGGAACAGGTCGCGCAGCTTGATCGGGAGCAGGCCGGAGAGCGCCTTGTTCAGGCGGGAGGTCCAGGGCAGCACGACCAGCGGGGTGCCGTTCTTCATTTCGCGCCATGAGGTGTCGACCACGTCCTGCTGTTCCAGGATCGGGGTGAACCAGAATCCCTTGGCGCCCTCGAACATTCCGGTGTTGATGTAGGTCGGGCACACGGTGGTGATCTTCACGTGGTCGTGGCCCGCCTGCTCCAGTTCGATGCGCACCGAATCCGACCAGCCCAGCGCCGCCCACTTGGACGCGGCGTAGACACTCATGCGGGGATTCGACACCAGACCCGCCGACGAGGCGATGGTGAGCACCCGAGCCTCGGTGGAGCCCGCGACCATGGCGGGCAGGAACTCGAGCGTGACGTACATCGGGGCCATCGCGTTGATCGCCATCGTCTTGTCGATGTCGGCGCGATTCTCGGTTTCCCAGAAGTAGCTGTTGCCGCGCACGATGCCCGCGTTGTTGACCAGGATGTCGATGCCGCCCACCTGCTCGCGCACGGTCGCGGCCGCCTCGGCGATCGCTTCCCGCGCCGAGACGTCGACCACGTGGTGGTGCACGGCGCCGCCGAGGCCGGTCAGTTCGGCGGCGGTCTCCTTCAGCGCGGTCTCGTTGATGTCCCACAGCACCACCGCGGCGGCGCCTTCGCGCACCGCGCGTTCGGCGAACAGCTTGCCCAGCCCCATCGCGGCTCCCGTGACCAGGACCCGCTTGCCCGCGACCGTGTTCAGTTTCATCCGTGTTCTTCCTGATCCGTGAGTCGTGCGAGTTACTTCTGCCGTAGCGCCTTCATCACGCCGAAGTACAGCGTCATGGTTTTCGCCCACATCGCGTCCGACATGCCGGGCAGCGGCGCGATCGGCAGCACGCGTTGCACCGCGATGGTCTGGGTGTCGATGTACTTCAGCAGGCCTTCGGGGCCGTGCCTGCGCCCGGTGCCGGAGATGCCGAGCCCGCCGGACGGCGCGTCGGCGCTGCCCCACGCGGCGATGAAGCCCTCGTTGACATTCACCGAGCCCGCGTTGATCCGCGCCGCGACCGCACGGCCGCGGGCGGTGTCCTTGGTCCACACGCTGGCATTCAGGCCGTAGGCGGTGTCGTTGGCCTGTTCGATAGCTTCATCATCGCTGTTCACCCGGTAGATCGACACCACGGGACCGAACGTCTCCTCGCGGTGGACCGTCATACCGGGCCGCACCCCGGTCAGCACCGTCGGTTCGTAGAAGTACGGGCCGAGGTCCGGCCGCGCGCGACCGCCCGCAAGCACGGTGGCACCCTTCGCGACCGCGTCGTCGACGTGTGCGGTGACCGTGTCGAGCTGCCGTTGGAACGTCAGCGACCCCATGTCGCTGTCGTAGTTCAGCCCGGCACCGAGCCTGATCTCCTGCACGTGTCCGACGAATTCGGTGACGAACCGGTCGTACACGCTGTCGTGAACGTAGATTCGCTCCATCGACTCGCAGAGCTGTCCGGCCGAGGCGAAACAGGCGCGGATGGCGATCTTGGCCGCGCGCGAGACGTCCGCGTCGGCGAGCACGAGCAGCGGGTTCTTGCCGCCGAGTTCGAGCGAGTACCCGATCAGCCGCTCGCCCGCCTGCTGCGCGATGGTCCGGCCGGTCGCGCTGGAACCGGTGTAGTCGACATAGTCGGCGCGGGCGATCACCTCGCCGCCGATCACCGATCCGCGGCCGAGCACTGCCTGCCAGAGTCCGCGCGGCAATCCGGCGCGCACGGCGGCGTCGATGGCCCACAGTGCGGTGAGCGCGGTCTGGTTATCCGGGCGGGACACCACGGCATTGCCCGCGACGAGGGCGGGCAACGCGTCCGAAGCGGCCAAGGCCAGCGGATAGTTCCACGGCGAGATGACCGCGACCACGCCCTTGGGCCGGTGCCGCACGTCGACCCGGGTGAGCACGGGAAGCACACCGCGCGGCCTGCGCGTGGCCAGCAGCCGGTCGGCCACCGAGGCGTAGTACCTGGCGTTCACGGCCACGTCGCCGACTTCGTCGAACGCGTGCGCGCGCGACTTGCCCGTCTCGGTCTGCACGATGTCGAGGATGGCGTCCTGCTCGGCCAGCACGATGTCGTGGAACCGGCGCAGCACCGCGACGCGCTCCCGGACCGGCCGCCGCGCCCACTGCCGCTGCGCTTCCCGCGCGGTCGCGAAGGCGGTCTCGATGTCGGCGGCGGAGGACTGCGGAAGGTCGACGATCTTCGCGCCGGTCGCGGGCGCGAACACCTCGACCGCGGGGGCGCCGCCCGCGACGGCGTGCGAAAGCAGCGGCCGCACCAGCGACGAAGGCAGCGCGTCGGCGGTGGCCGACTGGGAGGCGGTCGTCATGGTCGGCCCTCTCGAGAACGGTGGGTTGCGCCGCACGCAAGCACCATTTAATGAACAGTGGTGTTAGATTAATGTCTATGTCACACCTCGTGTCAAGCTGTTCGTCGTGGGACACAGGCATGCCGAGGGCCGCGTTGTGAGGCGGCACGATGTCGGCTGAGACCACGGCCGCGCGGCGCGGGCGACCGCCGCAGACCCAGGAACAGGCCGAAGAGGTGCGCGCCCGCATCGTGCTCGCCACCGCGGAAGTGTTCACCCGCAGCGGTTCCCGCGGGCTGAGCGTCGCGCAGATCATCGAGCAGGCGGGGCTGGCGCGGCCGACGTTCTACCGCTATTTCGGCAACGCGACCGAACCGCTGCTCGCGGTCCTGGACAGCTCCAACGACGGGCTGGTCGGCGGCATCCGCACGGCGCTGAGCGGCACCGACGAGCCCGTCGAGCTGGGCATCCGGCTGATCGACGCCTATCTGGACTGGGCCCGCGGTCATGGCCCCATGCTGCGTCCGCTGTTCGCCGAACTGCACGACCCGGGTTCGCCGGTCTCGGCGTACCGGGAGCGCGCGCTCGACGACATTCGCGACCTGGTGCGCGAGACCTTCACCGAGCTGGGCCGTCCCGTTCCGACCCCGCTCGACTTGGACGCCGCGCTGCATCTGTGCGAGTACGTGGTCTACCGCATCTCCGCGGGCACCGCACCCGGCGCCGAACCGGACGCGGATACCGTCGCCGCCGCGCGCCTGACGATGATCCGGGTGTTGCTCACCACCCTCGGCACCCGGGCCGATCTGCAGTACGCGCTGACGCTGGAGACGATCTTTCCCGCGGAGCCGTAGGTCAGCGCGGAACCGGGGTGACCGGCTGGCTTTCCGTCCTGCGCTGTTCGACGCGGTGGATCAGGTCGTGCACCCGCGGGTCGCGTGCGAGCCTGCCGTCCAGCACCACGTTGATCACGCCGCGCAGCAGCGCGTAGGGCTCCCATTGCGGGGGCGCGACGGTGCGCGGCGCCCGGCGCGCGATGCCATCGGCGAGGGATTCCGCCGCGTCGCGCACGGTGATCCGCTGGTTGAGCGGCCAGGGCAGCAGTGCGCCCAGATCGGCCCCCAACTCGTCCTCGTCGAGCGTGCCGTGCGTCATCGCGGTGTCGACGACGCCGAAGTACGCCACGCCCGCCGTGGCCCCGACCGCGGCCAGCTCGACCCGCAGTGCTCGCCCGAACTGCTCCACCGCGGCCTTGCTCACCATGTAGGGCGAGCCGCCCATCCCGGGTGCGAACGCCGCGGCGGAGGAGACGACAACGACGTGCCCTTTCGCGGCGACGATGTCGTCCAGCGCCGGGTGCACGGTGTTGAACACGCCGGTGACGTTGATGCCGATGACCCGATCGAAATCCCCGGGATTCATCGTCCTGATCGTCGCGGGCTCCGGCACCACGCCCGCGTTGGCCACCACCACATCGATCCGGCCGAACCGCTCACGTACCCGGGATATCGCCTGGCGCATGCCGATTCGATCGGAGACGTTCGCGCGCACGACGAGCGCTCGCTCCCCCATCGAGCGGCCGACCGCCGCGGCGGCGGCCTCGTCGATATCGATCAGCGCCACCGAAGCGCCCGAGGCGTACAGCTTTTCGGCGAGTGCCCGGCCGATGCCGGTGCCCGCGCCGGTGATCACCACCACCCGGTCCCGGACATCCAGCCGGTCCGCGGCGGACTGGGCGGACAGGGAAAGCACCCGGCGCAGCAGGTCCATGACCACGGCGCTCACCCGACCCGCAACTGGTAGGACTCCGGATCGAATCGGCTTGTCCGCCGCCGGTATTCGAAACTCCAGTTCGGATACAGTCCCGCGTTGCCGCCGTCGGCGGTCTGGTAGTAGCTGCGGCAGCCGCCGGTCAGCCAGGCGGTGTCGCGGCTGCGGTCGGCCACCTCGTCGAGGAAGGCGCGCTGAACCTCCTCGCGCACATCGATCCGCTGGATGTTCCGCGCACGCATGGTGGTCACGGCATCGACGATATAGCGCACCTGCGCTTCGATCATATAGATCGCGGACTGGTTGCCCGCCGCGCCGAACGGCCCGAGGGTGCAGAAGAAATTCGGGAAACCCGCCATGGTCGCGCCGAGGTAGCTGCTGGGACGCGCACGGTAGCGATCACCGATCGATCGACCGTCGACGCCGAGTATCCGATCGAAAAGCGCAGGCGGGACGCCGAATCCGGTACCCCAGATGATCGTGTCCACCGCACGTTCGGCGCCGTCCGCGGTGACGATCGACCGTGCGCGGATCTCCCGGATGCCGTCGGTCACCAGCTCGACATTCGGCTTGGTCAGTGCCGGATAGTAGGCGTCGGAGAAGATCGCGCGCTTGCAGCCGATCACATAGTCGGGAGTGAGCTTGCGGCGCAGCGCCGGATCACGGACCTGGCGCAGCAACTGGAGTTTCCCCAGCGCCTCGTACGGGTGCCGGAAGCGCTTGTCCACGAAGCCGACCAGGCCGAACCCCTCGATGCCGGTGTAGTACAGACCGCGGATCGCCTTGCCGAGCAAGGGCATCCGGCGCAGCAACGCCCGTTCGGCGGACAGCGTGCGGCGATCCAGCCGCGAGACGATCCACGGCGCCGAACGCTGGAACACGGTCAGCTTGCCGACCACCGGCTGGATCTCCGGTATGAATTGCACCGCCGAGGCGCCGGTGCCGATCACCGCGACCCGCTCGCCGGTGAGGTCATGCTCGTGGTCCCAGTGCAGCGAATGGAATTGCGTGCCCTCGAACGCTTCCGCGCCGGGCAGCGACGGGATCTGCGCCTCGCTGAACGGCCCCACGGCCGAGATCAGCACGTCGGCCGTCAGGTCGCCGCGGCCGGTGCGCAACCGCCACCGGGTCGCCGCCTCGTCCCAGCGCGCCTCCACCAGTTCGACATCGAACCGCATGTGCCGCACCACATCGTGGCGCGTCGCGACCGACCGAATGTAGGTGAGGATCTCCCGCTGCGTCCCGTAGGTGCGCGACCAGTTCGGATTGGGCGCGAAGGAGTACGAATACAGGTGCGAGGGCACATCACACGCGCAACCCGGATAGGTGTTCGCCCGCCAGGTGCCGCCGAGATCCCCGGCGCGTTCCAGCACGACGAAATCGTCGAAACCGGCCATACGCAGCGATACGGCGAGGCCGATCCCGGCGATCCCTGCTCCGATCACCACGATCGGTACGTGTTCCGGATCCGCAGTCACAGTCATGCCTTCCTCCCACACGCGGGCACCATTGCCCGCCGAGCTGTGTCGATGGTTCGCTCACAGGTCCAGGTCGAGTTCGCCGCCACGCGCCCGGGACACGCAGGTCAGCATCGCGTTCGCGCGCTCGTTGTCGAGCAGCAGCCGGTCCCGGTGTTCCACCGCGCCTGCCAGCACCCTCGTCTTGCAGGTCCCGCAGAACCCCTGCTGACAGGAGTAGGCCACGCCCGGCAGCACCCGGCGGATCGCGCTGAGCGCGGACTCGTCGGCGGCCACGTCCACGTCGAACCCACTGCGGTGCAGGCGGATCCGGAACGGCTCGCCGTCCCGCACGGGTAGCGGCGAGAACCGCTCGGTGTGCAGCGAGATCGTCGGGTCGTGCAGGGCGAGCACCGCACGCGCGGCTTCCGCCAGTGGCGGCGGGCCGCAGACGTACACCGCGGCGCCGGTCGGCGTCTGCTCGAAGATCATCCGCGCGTCCGGGACGCCGAACTCGTCGTCCGGTCGCACCACCACGTCGCCGCCGGTGTAGCGGGCCAGCTCGTACAGAAACGGCATCCGCGACCGGGTCCGGCCCAGGTACATCAGCCGCCACGGCAGGTCGGCGCGCTCGGCGGCGGCGACCATGGGCAGGATCGGCGTGATCCCGATGCCGCCCGCGACGAACAGGTAGCACGGCGCCTCGACGAACGGGAACGCGTTACGCGGACCGCGCACGCGCAGCCGGTCACCCGCCTGCAGCTCCCGGTGGATCTCCGCGGAGCCGCCCTCGCCCCCGGCGATGAGGCGCACCGCGATCCGGTAGAACCCGCGGTCGGCGGGGTCGCTGGTGAGCGAGTACTGCCGCTGACGCCCCGACGGCAAGAAGACGTCCAGATGAGCGCCCGGCGTCCAAGCGGGCAGCGGCGCACCGCCAGGGTCGCGCAGCCACAGACTCACCACCCCGTCGGCCTCCTCCCCGATCCGATCGATGACCACCTCGAGGTCGTAACCGGTGTGGCGCACCGGGTGGGGGCGCGAAAGCCATCGCGCGGTATCGCCTTCCACGAACAGCCGCTTGTACGCGTCAGCGGCCGAGCCGATCAGCCGCAGTGCGGCGCCGGGCCGGAACCGCTGCCCGACGGCGGTCACGCGTCCGCCGCCCGTGCCGCGGGCGACTGCGCGAGGTAGCGCAGCGCGTTGTCCATCGGGCCCAGCTGCGACGGGTGGAAGCCGGGCCGCAGGTAGCGCGGGATCTCGGTGAGGAAGGTCGTCATGCTCGGCACCACGCCGCGCACCGACGCGCTGACCAACTGCAGCGGCCAGAACCGTCCCTTCTCCGGTGACGGGTCCTTGTGGAACAGGTAGCCGCCCGAGGCGGCGAACAGGATCAGCAGTCCCGCGCTGGCGATCAGCGCCTGCCGCGCCTTGCGCGCGTATCCACCGTCGAGGTACATGTACGCGTCGTAGACGACGCTGCGATGCTCGACCTCCTCGGCGCCGTGCCAGCGGATCAGGTCGAGCATCGCCGGGTGCATGCCCTTGGCTTCCAGCTTGTCGTTGGTCAGCAGCCATTCGCCGATCACCGCGGTGTAGTGCTCCATGCCCGCGAACAGAGCCAACCGCTCGCACAGCCACTCGTGCTTGGCGCGTCCGGTCAGCCCGTGGTCGCCGAGCACCCGGTCGATCAGCCACGCGACACGGTCGACCATCGGGCCCACGTCCAGACCCAGCCGCTCCAACTGCCGGCGCGCCTTCTCGTGCGAACTGGCGTGCATCGACTCCTGGCCGATGAAGCCGCGTACTTCCTCGCGTAACCGCTCGTCCTCGATCAGGGGCAACGCCTCGGCCAAGGCCTGCGCCATCGCGCGCTCCCCTTCGGGTAACACCAGGTGCATCACGTTGATGATGTGCGTGGCCATCGCCTCGCCGGGAATGTAGTGCATCGGCACCGTGGCGAAATCGAACTCGACGGCGCGCGCGTTGATCGCGTGCGCTTGATCGGCGTAGACGGCAGACCCCATCTCAGACCCCTCGTCGTTGATCGGTATCCTCGCAATCTATTGATGACATCAACTGCTGTCAACATCACATGATGTCAACTCGATCGCTGTGAGAGGATGACCGCATGGTCGAAGCCGACGGGTCGATTCCGGGTATGCGTCGCTGGCGCGGGCAATCTCCGGCCGATCGCGTCGCCGCGCGCCGGGAGCAGCTGATCGAGGCCTGCACGGAGTTGATGGCCACCATCGGCGCCGCCGAGACGTCGATGCGCGGCGTATGCAGGCAGGCCGGGCTGACCGAGCGCTATTTCTACGAGAGCTTCCCCAACCTGAACGCCCTGCTGACGACCGTGCTCGACACCGTGGTCCTTGGCGCACGCGACCGGCTGCTCGCGGAGCTGCCCAACGCACCGGTCGAACGCGACGCGATGTTCCGCCACATGGTCGGCGTCTTCACCGACTACCTGCTGGAGGACCGCCGCCGCGGCCGGATCATGTTCGTGGAATCGCAGGCCACACCGGTGCTGATGCCGCGGGCGAACGAGCTCATCGGCTTGTTCACGGCACCGATCGCGCTCATCATCGGCGCGGGCGACTACGCCGATCCGGTGTCCGACGAGCACGACTTCGCCCTCAACGCCAACGCCATCTTCGGGGCGCTGGCCTACCTCTACCGGCCCTGGCTCGACGGCGAGATCCCGGTCGCACGGGAACGTTTCGACGAGCACGCCGCCAACGTCATCGAGCGGATCGCGACGGCGCGCTCGTCGCTCGGCACCGAGGCATAACGGGCGCCGTCGGACGCAGTCCGTCTTCAGCCGCGCACGGCCGGAGCGAAGGCTCGGCGGTACGCATCACGCGCACGGCCGGAGCGAAGGCTCGGCGGTACGCATCACGCGCACGGCCGGAGCGAAGGCGGAGGTACGCCTAATCCCGGGCTCCGGCTTCCGCGCGGCGGCGCGCTCGTTCGAAACGCATGGCACGGTCGGCGATTCGGCCGTATCGCAGCGTGAACACGTCCCGCAGATAGTTCATCCGCAGCCGCCACGGGGCGCGATCACCTTGGACCGGGAACAGACTCTCCGCGCGGCGCACGTAGCCGGGGGTGAAGCCGGGGAAAAGAGATTGGGTGCCGACCGACGGGTCCCGGACCGGCACGCAGCGCACGTATCCGTGCTGATCCATGTGTTTCAGCAGCCGCACGACATACTCCGACACCAGATCCGCCTTCAATGTCCACGAGGCGTTCGTGTACCCGATGACGAAGGCGAAGTTCGGCACGCCGGACAGCATCATCGCTTTGTAGGCCATGGTCGCCGACGGCGTCACCGGTGTGCCGTCCACCACGAGTTCTACACCGCCGAAGGCTTGCAGGTTCAAACCCGTTGCGGTGATGACGATATCGGCCTCCAGCGTCGCTCCGGAGGCCAAGCGCAGACCGGTCTCGGTGAAGGTCTCGATCCGGTCGGTGACCACGTCGAGCACGCCGTGCCGGATGGCGCGGAAGAAATCGCCGTCGCGCGCGAGGCACAGTCGCTGGTCCCACGGGTTGTACCGGGGCGTGAAGTGCGTATCGATGTCGTAGCCCGCAGGCAGCCAGCGCCGCTGCCAGCCGCGGATACGTTTGCGCGTACCCGCCGGATAGCGCCTGCTGAGCTGGTAGAGCGCGGTGGAGATCGCGACATACTCGGCGCGGGCGAGCGCGTACGCGACGCGCTCGGGCAGCAAGCGGCGGGCCGTCAGCGCCACCGGGTCGCGGGAAGGCGCGGCGATGACGTAGCTCGGGCTGCGCTGCAGCATGGTCACGTGCGCACCCTGCGCGGTGAGCGCTGGAGCGAGCGTCACCGCGGTGGCGCCGCTGCCGATGAGCACCACCCGTTTGCCCGCGCAGTCGAGCTTCTCCGGCCAGAACTGCGGATGCACGATCGAACCGGCGAACCGTTCGGCGCCGGGGAACTCAGGGGTGTACCCGGCGTCGTAGCGGTAGTACCCGGAGCAGGAGAACAGGAATCCCGCTGTGAACGTGACGGTTTCGCCGGTGTCGGTGCGCTCGGCGGACACCGTCCAGCGGTTGTCCGCGCTGGACCAGTCGGCGCGAATCACTCGGTGCCGGAAGCGGATACGGCGGTCGATGCCGTATTCGGCGGCGGTCTCGCGCAGGTAGTCCAGGATGGCACCACCGTCGGCGATCGAATCCTCGCCGAGCCACGGCTTGAACCGGTAGCCGAGGGTGAACATGTCCGAGTCGGAGCGAATGCCGGGGTACCGGAACAGATCCCACGTCCCGCCCAGGGCCGCCCGGCTCTCCAGGAGCAGGTAGGAGCGCCACGGGAAAGCCCGGCGCAAGTGGCACGCCGCACCGATGCCGGAGAGCCCGGCGCCGACGATGAGCACGTCGACGTGCTCGGCCGCAGTCGTCATCACCTCTCCCTTCGGTCGTCGGCGAACGTCCTCCCGGATCGGGCGACGCTCGCCCTCCTCCCACCCTATCGCCCCAGGTAGAGGGTTCGAGACACGAGCCCGACGGACCCCGGTGGAAACTACGTGTTCCCTTCTCCCGCAATAGAGTTCGACAAATCGGACAGGCCGGACAGACCCGCGATACCGACCGGTCCCGCATGCGAGATTCGCAGTGAAGTCACTCACATCCACCGGTGGGCACAACTGGCCGAGCGCGCACGAACCACCACCATTCGGCAATAGCCGGTCAGTTGCCATTCCGAAAGCGGTGGATTCGCCGACCCCGAGCGCCATGCCGGGTCTCGAATGGAAAACACCGCGATAAACCGATACGTGCGATCGAATCGCACTGATGCGAACGCCATAGCCAGCAGGTCACCAGTTGGCGATACCTCGCGGAACATCTACGCCCGGACGTGATTCCCGTCTCAGACGGATCGGTCACCGTACCTATAGCCATTCGTTGTTACTGTCGGGTAGTGTCAATCTCACCGACGATCAGAGTCGATCCGGAACCGTATATGTCAACGATTTCAGGAGCGCTCGTGTCCAATTCTCGCTTCGAATCCATCGGCGCCTATCTGCCCTCGAATGTCGTTACCACCGAGGAGCTGCTGTCTCGAATGAAGGAACCCCCTTCGTTCGATCTGGAGAAAATCACCGGCGTCCGTGAACGCCGGCGGCGTGATACTCGACCGGAAAGTCACGAAGACTCGTTCACTCTGGCCATGAAGGCTGTGGAGGACTGTCTGTCCAGGTCACAGTATGGTCCAGAGGATATCGACGTGATCATCTACACCTCGATCTCACGTAGCAAGCATGCCACCCGCATGTATATGGAGCCCTCGTTCGCCTTGGGGGTCAGCCGTCTTATCGGCGCCAAGAACGCCATTGCGTTCGATATATCCAACGCGTGTGCCGGAATGCTCACCGGCACCTACATCCTGGACCGGATGATCCGCTCCGGCGCCGCCCGAAACGGACTCGTCGTCAGTGGTGAAGCGATTACCGCAATCGCCGACACCGCGGTCAACGAGATTTCCGAGAAATACGATCGGCAGTTCGCTTCGCTGACCGTCGGCGACTCCGGATGCGCCATCATGCTGGACAAGGCCGTCGATGAAAACGACGTTATCCACTACATCGAAATGATGACGGCCGCGGAATACTCGCATCTGTGCCTCGGCATGCCGAGCGGTAAAACCCAAGGCATGGCGATGTACACCGACAACCGCACGATGCACAACGAGGACCGTTTCCTGCTCGGCACCAATACCCAGCGCAAATTCCTCGAGGCGCGGGGCACGACCTTCGCCGACGAGAACTTCGACTACGTCATCCACCATCAGTTCGGCGCCTCCGCCATTCCGTGGATGAACGCCATCGCCGAGCGCGAGTTGGGCACCCCGATGCCGCCGGATCTCCGGGTCATCGATAAGTATGGAAACACCTCCACCACTTCGCATTTCATGGTTCTGCACGACCAGCTCAGCCAGCAGAACATCCCCGCGGGTTCGAAGTTGCTGCTGATCCCGGCGGCCTCCGGCATCGTCACCGGGTTCGTGTCCACCACCATCTCGTCGCTGAAGGTCTGAGGTCAGTCATGAGTGTGCGCATCAAGTCCACCGGCGTCAGCCGGGCAGGCGACACCCACAGCATCATCGAGCACACCGCCCGCGCTGCCAAGCAGAGCCTGCAGCGCGCCGGAATCCGTTCCGACCAGGTGGGCCTGCTGATCAACGCGGGCATCTACCGCGATTCGAACATCGTCGAACCCGCGGTGTCGGCTTTGATCCAGAAGGCGGCCGGCATCGGCCTGGAATACGCCAAAGACGACCCGAGGACCTTCTCGTTCGATCTGATGAACGGGGCGGTCAGCGTGCTCAACGCGGTGCAGGTGGCCACTTCGGTCCTGGAGACCGGCAGCGCCGAGCACGTGCTGATCGTGTCCGGCGACACCCATCCGTCGATGACCCGCTACATCGCCGACGACGAGTTCCCGTACGCGGTCTCCGGCGCGGCACTGTTGCTGGAGCGCACCGACGAACCGGTCGGCTTCGGCACGGTGCACAGCGTGAAGGGTGAAGGCACGCCGGCGGTCGAGGGCTATCTCGAGACCTCGACGATGGGCAACCGGGGGCGCGGCCTGATCACCGTGGTCCGGGAGCCCGGCTTCGAAGACCGCCTGCTGGAGGTGGCCGTCGACGCCGCACGCCGAGCGCTGGCCGAGTCCGACCATGACTCGCTGAGCGAGATCGCGCTGATCGCGTCGACGCCGAGCCCGGAGTTCCCGAAGCGGCTGGCCGCCGCCCTCGGCATCGACGAGGGATCGGTCCGCACACCGGATCTGCGCTACGGCGACCCGCACACGGCCGCGCTCCCCGCGGCGTACGACCTGGCGATCGCGGACGAGAGCTTCGCCGAGTACCGCCAGGTGCTGTTCGTCGCGGCGGGCGCGGGTCCGGCGGCCGCGGCGGTGCTGTACCGGTTGCCCGTACTCGCCGGGGCGCCTGCGTGACAACGGGGACCTACTGGCAGGCCATCGATCGGTTTCGTGCGGTTGTCCGCACTGATCCCAACCGTGTGGCGGTTCGCTACGCGGACGGGGTCAACCCCGATGGCCTGCCGGCCTACCGGCACCTCACCTATCGCGAGCTGGACCTGTGGTCGGAGACGATCGCCGAACGGCTGGCCCGGGCGGGCGTCGGTACCGGGACGCGCACGATCGTGCTGGTGCTGCCGAGCCCGGAGCTGTACGCGATCATGTTCGGGCTGATGAAGCTCGGGGCGGTGCCGGTGGTGATCGACCCCGGCATGGGCGTGCGAAAGATGTTGCGCTGCCTGCGCGCCGTGGACGCCGAGGCGTTCATCGGCATCCCGCAGGCGCACGCGTTGCGTGTGCTGTTCCCGCGCAGCTTCCGCACCGTCCACACCGCGGTCACGGTCGGCAAACGCTGGTTCTGGGGAGGCGAATCGCTGCGGGCATGGGGCCGGACCCCCACGGGTCCGGTGCCGCCGGGTCGTCCCGCCACCGAGGACGACCTGCTGCTGATCGCGTTCACCACCGGCAGCACGGGACCGGCCAAAGCGGTCCGGATGACCCACGGCAACCTGGCCGCCACGGTCGACCAGGTGCACATGGCGCGCGGCGAGGTCACGCCGGAAGCTTCGCTGATCACCCTGCCGCTGGTCGGCGTGCTCGACCTGCTGCTCGGCTCGCGCTGCGTGCTGCCTCCGCTGATCCCGAGCAAGGTCGGCGCGACCGATCCGGCGCACGTGGTCGACGCGATCCAGAAGTTCGGCGTGCGAACCATGTTCGCCTCCCCCGCCGTACTGATCCCGCTGCTCGAGCATCTGCGTGCCCACCCGGCCACGCTGACGTCGCTGGAGAGCATCTATTCCGGCGGGGCTCCGGTGCCGGACTGGTGCATCGCGGGGCTGCGCGAGGTGCTCGACGAGGACGTGAAGGTCGTCGCCGGGTACGGATCCACCGAAGCACTGCCGATGTCCACCATCGAATCCCGCGAACTATTGGACGGACTGGTCGAGCGGGCGCACCGCGGCGAGGGCACCTGTATCGGCAGACCGTCCTACCAGCTGCAGGCGCGGGTCGTGGCGATCACCGACACTCCGATTCCGACCATGGCCCGGGCCGAGGAACTCGCCGACGAGCTGGAAACCACCCGCGGCATCGGCGAACTCGTGGTCGCCGGGCCGAACGTCAGCACCAGGTACCACTGGCCGGAGCAGGCGAACGCGCAGGGCAAGATCGTCGACGGCGATCGGATCTGGCACCGCACCGGCGATCTGGCGTGGATCGACGAGCAGGGACGGATCTGGTTCTGCGGACGCAAGAGCCAGCGGGTGGTCACCGTGGACGGGCCGATGTTCACCGTTCAGGTCGAGCAGGTGTTCAACACCGTCGCGGGCGTGGCCCGTACCGCGCTGGTCGGGGTGGGCCCGCGTGGGGCGCAGCGGCCGGTGCTCTGCGTCGAAGTGAAGCCGGGCGCCGACCCGGACATCGTCGAGCCCGCATTGCGGGCCCATGGCGCACAATTCGAAATCACCAGGACGATCGCCGATTTCCTGGTCCACCCGTCCTTTCCGGTCGATATCCGGCACAACGCCAAGATCGGGCGCGAACGACTCGCGGTGTGGGCGGCCGAACGGCTCGGAACGGACGCATAAAAAATGAAAATTACTTTATTTCGGGCAATTCCCGTACTCGGGTGGCTGTATTTGGCCGGCGGCGCGCTGGCCGCGGCAACCGACCGTGTCCCGGACAGCCGGCTGCTGCGCACGGTGTGGTGGATCGACGCGTTCCTCAGCATCGTGGTGCACGCGGCCCAGATTCCGGCGGCCCTGCGCGCCGCCGAGGGCTCGGGCCACAGTCGGCTCGAGACCGCGGTGTTGACGCAGATCTTCGGCTTGACCTGGTGGCGGACTCAGCCCGGCAAGGAGATAGAGCAATGAGCAAAGTTCTGGTAACCGGCGCGTCCGGATTTCTGGGCGGGGCGCTGGTGCGCAGGCTCGTGCGCGACGGCGAGCACGACGTGACGATC
Source organism: Nocardia sp. Marseille-Q1738 (assembly GCF_965283145.1). Lineage (NCBI taxonomy): Bacteria > Bacillati > Actinomycetota > Actinomycetes > Mycobacteriales > Nocardiaceae > Nocardia > Nocardia sp. Marseille-Q1738. The sequence continues at coordinate 218,600 of NZ_CBDIMS010000003.1, forward strand.
CTGGTGCGCCGCACCAGCAACCTGACCGACCTGCGCGACGACATCGACAAAATCGAACTGGTCTACGGCGATCTCACCGACCCCGCCTCGCTGGAGGAGGCGACCCGCGGCGTCGACATCGTGTTCCACAGCGCGGCGCGGGTGGACGAGCGCGGCACCAGGGAGCAGTTCTGGAACGAGAACGTCCGGGCCACCGAGCGGCTGCTCGAAGCCGCCCGCCGAGGCGGAACCGGACGGTTCGTGTTCATCTCCAGCCCGAGCGCGATGATGGACTACTACGGCGGCGACCAGATCGACGTCGACGAATCGGTGCCGTACCCGCGGCGCTACCTGAATCTCTACGCGGAGACCAAAGCCGCGGCCGAGCGAGCCGTCCTGGCCGCCAACAGCCCGGGATTCCGCACCTGCGCCCTGCGCCCACGCGCGATCTGGGGCGCGGGCGACCGGTCCGGTCCGATCGTGCGGATGCTCGGCCGCGCCGGTATGGGGACACTGCCGGACCTGTCCTTCGGCCGCACCGTCTACGCCTCGCTCTGCCACGTCGACAACATCGTGGACGCCTGTGTGAAGGCGGCGGACTCGGACGCGGTGGGCGGCAGGGCGTATTTCGTCGCCGACGCCGAGAAGACCGATGTCTGGCGTTTCCTCAGCGAGGTCGCCACCCGGCTCGGGTACCGGCCACCGACCCGGAAGCCCAACCCCACGGTGATCAACGCGGCGGTGCGCGTGGTCGAGACGATCTGGCGCATCCCGGCCGTCGCGACCCGCTGGTCGCCTCCGCTGTCGCGCTACACCGTCGCGCTGCTGTCCCGCAGCGCCACCTACGACACCACCGCCGCCGCACGAGATTTCGGCTACCAGCCGATCGTGGACCGCGACAGCGGACTCGCCGACCTCCTGGCATGGCTGGAAACCCAGGGCGGTCCGGTCGAACTCACCCGGAATCTGCGCTGAACACCCACCGGTACCGGAGGCCAGGATGAGCAACGCCACCGTCTTTCGCAGAAAGATCACTCCCACCGAACATCTGTACTTCTCCACGCGCGCGGTGACTCCGCCGTTCGTCATGCACATGGCCGTCCACGGCGACGGCAGCCTGGACCCGGGGGCATTGCAGCGCGCCGTCGACGCGGCTTCGGCGGTCAACCCTGGTGCACGCCTGGTCCGCGACGGTGACGACTGGGTGGACTGTGGTCTGGCCGCCAGCGTGCGCCACGTGCCGGGCTGGTCGCTGAACTACGCCGCGCTGGAGAAGGACGCGGTGCTGAACACACCTATCGGTCCGACGCCGGACCGGACCACCGAAGTGCTGCTGCTCACCGGCGAACAGACCACCATCGTGTTCCGTGCCTTCCACGGCGTGATGGACGGGATGGGCATGCGCCTGTGGGTGGACGACGTGTTCCGCGCGCTGCGCGGACACCCGCCGATCGGCGCGCCCGACCCGATCGCCGACGCCGAGCTCGTGGCAAGGATCGGCGCGCCCGGCACACCGACCCTGGTGCTGCCCACCTTCAAGGCGGCGACCGGACGCGGCCGCCAGAATCGGGCGGCCCCGCGTTGGCTGCTGCGCCACCGCACGATCAACGCGACCGGAAAGGGGATCGTCGCACGGATAGCGGCGATCCTGGCCGCGGAGTCGGGAGCCGAGTCCCGCTTCATGATTCCGGTCGACCTGCGCAGGCACGACCCTGTCCTGCGCTCCACCGCCAATTTGGCACTGCCGCTGTTCCTCGACGTCTCCCCGGGCGAGAGCTGGGAGACGATCAGCGGCCGGATGCGCGGCGGGCTGCGGGAACGGCGGGAGCTGAACCAGCTCGACAATGGCCGCCTGTCGAAATTCCCATCCGGCGTGATCCGCGGGGTGCTGCGCACGAGCAACTGGCTCGGAGCGCGACTGAACCGGAACATGGTCTCGGCCACCGTGTCGCACATGGGCACGGTCGATCTGGACGAGATGGCGGTGCCCGGCTGGACGCCGACCAGTGTGCGGTTGCTGCCCCAGCACAGCGGCGCGATGCCGCTGCTGTTCACCATGATCGAAGCGCACGGGAAGCTGGAGCTCACCGTCTCCTGCCGCAATGGCTCCGGCATCGAGGCCAGGTTGGAGGCGCTGCTGGACAAGATCGCCGCGCGGCTGGAGGCCGAGCTGGCGATGCCCGAGGTGGTCGCGCGATGACCGCCCCGATCCGCTTCGTCCTTGCCCGGCCCCGCATCGTGCTCGCGCTCGTCGCCGGGGTGATGCTGCTGGCCGGTCTGCTCGGACTCGGAGCGTCCGACAAAGTCACCGCGGCCGGTTTCGTCGATCCCGGCAGCGAGTCGTCGCGAGTCGACGAGTTGGTGAGCGAGCACTTCGGCCCGCAGAATCCCGACGTGGTCGTGCGGTACACGGCACCGGAGGGACAGACCATCGACGATATCGGCGCCCGCGTCCAAGAGTCGCTGGCCCGGATCGACCCCGCCATGCTGCAACGACCGATCGAAACCTACTGGAACGCGGGGTTCGCTCGTAAACAGTTCCTACGGTCGGCGGACAATCGGCACGCTCTCGCGGTGGTGTATCTCGCCGGTGACGCCAACCAGCGCGTCAGCGTGTATCCGGACATCGAACCCGAGCTACGGGTTCCGGGTATCGCGACCGATCTGTCCGGCTACAGCGCGATCTCCACCGAGATCAACGAGCAGTCCCAGCGCGATCTCCTCCGCGCCGAATCACTCTCGCTGCCGCTGACGCTGGGGATCCTGGTGGCGGTGTTCGGCGGGTTGATCGCCGCGTCCTTCCCGGTGGTGGTCGGCGGCCTGACTGTGCTCGGCGCGATGGGCGCGATCCGCGTGCTCGCCGAGGTCACGGAGGTGAGCACGTTCGCAGTGAACGTCGCCTCGCTGCTGGGGCTGGGCATGGCCATCGACTACGGGCTGTTCCTGGTCACCCGGTTCCGCGAGGAGGTCGCCGACGGGCACGACGTGAAATCCGCGATCACCCGCACCTACGCCACGGCCGGCCGCACGGTCGCGTTCTCGGCGCTGCTGCTGATCTGCGCGTTCGCGGGCACGTTCGTCTTTCCGCAGGCGGTGCTGCGGTCACTCGGCATCGGCGCGATCACCGCGGTGGCGCTGGCCGCCGCGCTCTCGCTCACCGTGCTGCCCGCCCTGCTGGTGCTGTTCGGCGCGCGCATTGGCAGCGCGCGGGCCACCGATCGCACCGAGCGGTTCTGGGGACGCTTGGTCGACCGTGTGCTGCGGCGGCCGGGTCTTGTGACCGTGGTCGTCGGCGCCATTCTGCTCCTGCTCGCGGCTCCGCTGTCCGGACTGCGGCTCGGCGACATCGATCATCGCGCGCTGCCCGAGGGCAACGAGATGCGCAGTACCGTCGAGGAACTCACCGCGCAGTTTCCCGCGGCGGGCAGCGGCGTCACCGCCGTGCTGCACGGCGAGGACGGGCCACCGCAGTCGGCCGCCGTCGACGCGACCGCGTCCGCGCTCGGCAAAGTCGAGGGTGTGCGGCAGGTGGTGCAAGTGGGCCGCGCGGAGGACTTCGTGGTTTTCCACGCGTTCCTGAATAGCACCGACCGCACCGAAGAAGCGGGTGCGACCGTGCGTGGCATGCGCGAATTGGCGCCGCCGGACGGCACGGTCGTCTGGATCGGCGGCGACACGGCGGCCACCGTGGACAGCGTGAGCTCGATCGTCGCGCGAATGCCGTGGATGATCCTCGTCATGGTGGCCGCGACGATGGTGCTGCTGTACGCGGCGTTCCGCTCGATCGTGTTGCCGCTCAAGGCCGTCGCGATGGCGTTCCTGAGTTTGGCCGCCACCTTCGGCGTGCTCAGCTGGATCTTCTGCGGCGGACACCTGGCCGGTGTGCTCGGCGTCAGCACCGGACCGATCACCGCGGGCATGCTGGTGCTGATCCTCGCGGTGGTGTTCGGGCTTTCCACCGACTACGAGGTGTTCCTGTTGTCGCGCATGGTGGAGGCACATGACGCGGGCGCCGACACCGCCGCGTCGGTGCGGATCGGCACGGTGAAGACCGCGCGCGTCATCACCGCGGCCGCCACCCTGCTGGTGATCGTCACCGGGGCATTCACGCTGTCTCCGCTGGGGCCGATGCGCTTCCTCGGTCTCGGCATGATCATCGCCCTGGTCGTGGACGCCACCCTGGTCCGCATGCTGTTGGTCCCCGCGCTGGTCCAGCTGATGGGCCCGGCCAACTGGTGGTCGCCGCGCCGCCGCCGTCGGCTCGTCCCGGCCACCGTCGACCGGATCGAGGAGAAGACCCCGACGACCGCTTGATCGGGTACCTGGTGGCCGTCGACGCGACGGCCACCAGGTCCGTTCTCCTCCGGCGCGGACTCCTCCTGAGTCGCCGTTACGCGGCGGCAGCTCTCCGCGCGGGTATAGACGACATTCTCGACACCGGGTCGATGAGCTCGACGCCGGGTCGATTGCAGAGCAGTCCCCGCCCGCGGGACTCGGGTTCAACGATGCGTTCTCAGACCTCCATCGATCCAGGGTCCGAAACCCCTTTCCAAAGGCCCTGGCACGCGAGGACGCGGCACCACCAGCCACGTTGGGAATCTTTCTGCGGCGGCGGGGTTGTCAACGGCGATGGGATCTCTGGACGGGTGTTCGCCTCTGTCTCTTACCGCGCGCCATCCGGTCGCGGTTCACCCTTCCCGGCGTGACAGTCCGCTGGCGCGCAGCACCCGGCGCGCGATACCCGCGCGGATGGACTCGTCGGTTCCGATGATCCGCACGTGACGACGGGCCCTGGTGATCGCGGTGTAGAGCAGTTCTCTGGTCAGCAGTGTCGATTCCGGCTCGGGCAGCACGATGGAGACGGTGTCGTACTGGCTGCCCTGGCTGCGGTGGATGGTCATCGCGAAGACCGTGACGACCGCGGGAAACTGGGTGGGATGCACCAGATACGGTTCGCTGCCGCGTTGCAGCGCTGCCCGGAGTGAGCCGTCGGGCATGCGCACGACGACGCCGGTGTCGCCGTTGTAGATGCGCGCCTCGTGATCGTTCGCGGTCACCAGCAGCGGCTGCCCGGCGTACCACGGGGCCTGGTAGGCGTCGGGGCCCGCTCCCCCGGCGGCGGCCCACTCGGCGGCCATCCGGTCCCAGCGTTCGACGCCGAAGGGTCCTTGGCGGTGCGCGCACAGCAACCGGTGCGATTCGAGCGCGCTCAGCGCGCCCGCCGCGTCCCCGTCGAGCGCCGCGCCGGTGACCGCGCCGGCGGCACGGACGACGTCGGCGCGCACCGCGGTCAGGTCATCGGGCGCGGCCAGCGACAACTCGTCGCCGCCGGTGCGCAACAGCTCGAGGGCGGCGTCCGCGTCACCTGCCCGCACCGCGACGGCCAGGTCGGCGATCCGGCCGCCGAACCTGCGGCCACGGGTCAATCGCACGATGCCGCCGCGCAGACGGGTCCGCTCGAGCGCTGTCAGCGCTTCCGAATGATCCGCGGCCGCTGGGGTTTCCGGGCCGAGAATCTGGTCGAGGACGGGGTTCGGGGTGGTGGCGACCGGTCCGGCGACGAGGTCGGCGAGCACGGCGCCCGCGTCGACCGAGGCGAGCTGATCCGGGTCGCCGACCAGGATCAGGCGGGTGTCCGGGCGCAGCGCGGCCAGCAGCCTGCTCATCATGGTCAGCGAGACCATCGACGTCTCGTCGACGACGATCACGTCGTACGGCAGGCGGTTGAACTCGTGATGCCGGAACCGGGTGCCGCGCCCGCGTTGCCAGCCGAGCAGCCGATGCAGGGTCGCGGCGGTGAGGTCCGGGAGTCCGAGCGAATCGGCTTGTTCTCGAACGGCTTCCTGCAAGCGCGCGGCCGCTTTGCCGGTCGGTGCGGCCAGCGCGATGCGCAGCGCGGGCAGCTTGGGCTCGGCCTTGCGGTGTGCGACCAGCAGCGCGATGATCCGCGCGATCGTGTGGGTCTTTCCGGTGCCGGGCCCGCCCGCCACCACGGTGGTCCAGTGCGTCGCCGCGAGCGCCGCCGCCAGCCGCTGGCGATCCGGCGCCGCGCCGGCCGGTGCGTCGAACAACCGGTCCAGCTCGCGACGCACGATCCGCGGGTCGACTGCGGGGTGCTGCGCGGACCGCTCGGTGAGCACCCGCCGGATCGTCTGCTCCTGCCGGTAATACCGATCCAGGTAGAGCAGGGGGCCGGAATCGCCGGGCCCTTGGGATTCGACCAGCCGCAGTGGCCGCAACGGCCCCGCAGGTCCGCCGCACACCAGGGGGCTGACCCGCAGTGCGGCCACCACCGCCGCGATTTCCGGCCACGGCAGCGTCGCCGGATCGATGCCCGCGTCCCACGTTTCGTCGGCGTCGACGCCGATCTCCCGCATCCGGCGCAGTTCCAGGCACACCGAGCCGGAGCGCACCGCGCGCACGGCCAGCGCCGCGGCGAACAGCACCTCCTCCGACGATTCCCGGCCCAGTCTGCCCAGCCGCAGCGCCACGTGCACGTCGGCGGCCGACAGCACACCCGCCTCGTTGAACGTGCGCAACAGGCCGGTTCCCCGCTGCGCCACCTGAATCGAGGTCATCGCCCGGCCTCCCCGGCCAGCAGCGCCGACAGTGCGACGACCAGATCGGCGGGCGGATACCAGTCGAAGACGCCGCAACCGGACGGCGTTTCCGGTCCGACCATGCCGCGCACGAACAGGTATCGAACGCCACCGAGATGACGCGCCGGGTCGTAGCCCGGCAGTCGCCAGCGCAGATATCTGTGCAGCGCAACCGAATACAGCAGCGCCTGCAGCGGATAGTGGGAGCGCAGCATCTCGGCGGCCATCCGGTCGCGCGTGTAATGCGCGACGGTGAGATCGCCGGTGCCGAGCCGGTTGGTCTTGTAGTCCACGATGACGAACCGCGGCGCCGCGTCATCCGGGATGCGCAGCACGGCATCGATACTGCCGGTCAGGTAGCCGCGCAGCGGGATGTCCTCCAGTGCCGCCATCAGGTCCGCGTACGCGTACAGGTCGTCGTCGGCCGGGAGGTGGGCGCGCAGCAGGTCGGCGATCCGTCGCAGCGTCGCCGCGGTGGAGACGGCCTGGTCGCCACCCGCCAGCGGCAGTTCGAATTCGAGTTCGGTGAGACGGTCGCGGCGGGCGACGTCGGCCAGGCAGCCACGCCCGAGCGGTGTCCGCAGCACCGCGAGCAGCGCGGTGGCGAGCTGTTCGTGGTCCACCTCGGCCATCAGTTCCGCCACCGCCTCGCGGCACCGGTCGCGTACCTCGGCCGCCAGATCGGCGCGATCGGTATCGATCCGTTCCAGCACGCTATGCACGAGGGTGCCGAATTCCGCGCCGTAGGGCAGCGCGTTCATCAGCGAGGCGGTGCCGGTGGGCTCCGGCTCGGGCGCGCCGATCGGCGGTGCATCCGGGGGCTCGTCGCCGGGATCCCTGGTGTCCTCCGGTTCGCTGTCGGTCTCCAGTGCCGGTCCGTGCGCCGCCGCGGTGAGCGCCGAGTACGAGGTGCGCCGCCACTGCTGGTCCAGGACACGGTCGAACCGCGCGGCCGCCAGCTCGCCCAGCGCGGGTTCGGTACGCACCCGCCGGATCGGAACGTCGTCGCTCGCGGCCACCGCCGTCACCGAGACAGCCGCTCCCGCGTCCTGGGCCCAGGCCGAAAGAGCTGACGCGGCCACGGCATCCGCGGGCACGGCGGCGCGCGCGGCGACCGCGGCGCCCCGGTCGGCCCGTCCGAAGACCATCCGGTGCAGCGGGGAAGCCGCGGTGGTGATCGCAGGCGCCCACCAGGCGACGATCTGGCACATCGCCCGCGTGAGCGCGACGTACAGCAGCCGCAGCTCCTCGCCCGCCTCCTCGGCTTCGCTGCGTGCCTTGCGTTCGGCGTAGCCCGCCGCGTCCGGCCCGCCCACGTCGAGCACGCGCGCACCCGCGTCGTCGTGGAACAGCAGCGTCGCGGGGTACGGGTTCTTCGCGCTGTCCCAGGCGAACGGCAGGTAGACGACCGGGAATTCCAGTCCTTTGCTGGCGTGCACGGTGGCGATCTCCACGGCGGCGGCGTCCCGGTCCAGCCTGCGGCTGCGGTCGGCGACGGCGCCGGAGGCGGGATCGCGCACCCGGTCGGCCAGCCATCGGGTCAGCGCGGTCAGCCCGAGTCCTTCGGTGAGCGCGACCTGGTCGAGCAGCTGCGCGATGTGCCGCAGGTCGGTGAGCCGGCGCTCCCCGTTCTCCACGGCGAGCAGCCGCTGCGCCAGGCACGCTTCGGCGGAGATCTTCTCGAAGACGGCCGCGAAGCCCGCGCGGGTGAACAGCCGCGCGGCCTCACGCAGTTGCGCGCTGACCCGCCCGACGAGATCCGCTCCCCCGCTGTCGATCTCGGCCGCGGTGATACCGAGCAGCGGGGTGCACGCGGCCAGCCGCACCCGGTCGCCGCGGTGTGGCTGTTCCAGCGCCCGCAGCACCCACAGCCAGTCGGTCGCGCTACTTGTCGCGAAGACGCTGGTGCCGCCGGCGAGCACGGAGGCGACGCCGACGCGGTCCAGTGCGGCGCGCACCACCTCGATCTGCGAGCGGGTCCGCACCAGCACCGCGATGTCACCGGGTCCGATCGGCCTGCGCGCCGCGTCGCCGGGCACCGCCTCACTCGAATCGGCCACAGCCATAACGGGTTCGGCTTTCACATCGAGCAGCACGCCGGATTCGAGCAGGCGGACGATGTCGGCGGCCAGGTCGTCGGCGACCTTGGCTCGCATGCGGCCGACGGACGGGAACCCCGATTTGTTCAGCGGCCCGGCGCCCGTGCGGGGCAGGCATCGCACGCGCATCGGGGTGATCAGCTCCTCCGGACCGGACAACCGCGACCACGGTCGGGTCGGGGTGACCGGATGCACGCCGATTTCCTTGTGCCCCAGCGCGGCACCGCCCTGGAGGTGGTCCAGCGCGGCCAGCAGTCCCGCGTCGCTGCGCCAGTTGGTGGTGAGTTCCTTGCGGGTGTCGGCGTGCGCGACCGCGTCCAGGTAGCTGAGCACCTCGGCGCCGCGGAACGCGTAGATCGCCTGCTTCGGGTCGCCGACCAGGACCAGGGTGGTATGCCCGTGGAACGACCTGCGCAGGATGTCCCATTGCAGCGGGTCGGTGTCCTGAAATTCGTCGACCAGGGCGACGCGGTAGCGTGCGCGGATGCGGCGGCACGCGCGGGGGCCGTGCTCCGGATCGGCGAGTACGTCGTGCAGCAGCACCAGTAGATCGTCGAAGTCGCGCAGCCCGGCCAGCCGTTTGCGTCGTTCGGTCTCCGCGCGGACGGCGTGCGCGAACGCCACCCGCTCGCTCGCACCGGACTCGCCGTCGGGGACCAGCGCGGCGTGCCGGTCCCGCACCGCGGCCAAGGCGAGCGTGCGGGCCTCCTTCACCGGGAACGGAGGTTCGGCACGGGCGTACCGGTTGAGGTAGAGATCGTCGACGACCGTGGCGACCAGGTCGTCCACGTTTTCCACCAGCCGGGTGCCGGGATCGTGTTCGCCCGCGAACCCGAGTTCGTCGAGCATGCGCTGACAGAAGCTGTGCGTGGTGGCGATGGTGCCCGCGTCGAAATCCGACAGCGCCGTCAGCAGGCGGCGACGCCGCAGGCGCACCTCCGCTTCGTCGGCGTCCGCCAAATACCGGACCAGCTCGTCGGCATGTGCCCGCGCCGCGTCCGGGTCGGCCAATCCGGCGGCGACGGCGACGAACCGGTCGCGGGTGCGTTCCCGCAGCTCCTGGGTGGCGGCGCGGCTGAACGTCACCAGCAGCAGCTGAGACACCTCGATACCGGCCTCGGCGACGTAGCGTACGGCGAGCCCGACGATGGCATGCGTCTTGCCGGTGCCCGCACTGGCTTCCAGCACGGTCGTTCCGGTCGGCAAGGGCCCGTACGGCTCGAACGCGGCGGCGTCGAACGCGGGCGCGGTGAAGGAGGTTTCCTGGACGGTCACGCGTGCCTCCCTCCTGCGCGGCCGGACGTCACGCGATCTGTGGACGTCGCGAACGCGCGGTGGATCGGCCACGCCGCGCCGACCGGATCCGATGTGCCAGCCGGATACGACTGTCCGAGCTGCCATTCTGCCGTGCACCCGACCGCGCAACGGCGACCAACACGCGCCATGGCGGTGGTGGATTCCAGTGCGCCGCGCCGAAGCGTGCCCGCCGGACGGCGCCGCCGGGCCGCATCGTGACCGATCACGGCTGCCCCTGGCTTTCCGCGGCCAGCAGCGGAGCCCAGATCCGCCGGGCCAGCGCGCCGAAGCGGGTGGTCTCGCCCGGCTCTCCCGCGGGCGCGGGCGCGGCCATGAGGTCGTCGAGCCGGGGCGCCGGGCCCCAGACGTAGCGCAGGTGGCGGTCGGTGTGGTCGCCGAATGGTCCGGGACCGTTGGGGCCGCCGTTGAATTCACGCTCCGCCGCGGCGATCGCATCGTCGGTATTCGCCCCGCGGAAGCGGCGTTCGGCGTAGACCGCGGTGGCGGTGGGCGCGACGGGTAGCGGTTCGGTCAGCCCCGCGTCGCGCAGCGCGACGAACTCGCGCAGGATCTCCTCGGCAACCGGCGCATCGGGTGCGGTGAGCTCACAACGCCATGCCGGACGGCCGAATTGGCCACGACCGGTGCTCACCGCGCGCCACGACCGGTCCTCGGTGACGGCGAGAGCGAGCAATGAAACCCACGCGCCGACACGGTGTTTCGGAGCGAGCCGGGAGAAGGTGGTGCGGACCAGCGTTTCGCCGCGCACCTCCGGCACGGTGCCGGTGAGCCTGCGTCCGTTGCCCAGGTCCACCGCGATGTCCACGGCGCGCGGGGTGCCCTCGTAGTCCGCCTGCGCGACGCGCACCAACAGGTCCACGGTGTGCTCGACCTCGTCGAGGACGGCCGCGCCGAAACCGAAGGGCGGCAGTGTGCCGCGCCGCCATTCCGCCGCGCGCAACCCCGCCGGGTCAGCGCCGGTCAGGCGGGCGGCGAGCAGGCGCTCGCCCAGTTCCCACTTGGCGAGGCCGTCGAGTTCGATGGGCAGCCGGTCGGCGATGTCCTCCTCGTGCTCCGGGACGCGCAGGCCGAGACGCTGCCACAAGAAGGCGCGCACGGGATGCTCGGCGAACGAGATCAAGTCGGCCAGCGCCACATCCGTCTTGTCGGCGGGCGGCAGCGGCGCGGGCAGGAACGCGGGCCGCGGCTGCGCGGGCCGGCCGGACGCGTGCGCGCCCGCCAGCGCCGCGGTGTCGAAACTGAACGGGCGCTCGGCTCGGAAATTGCGGCGGTCGAAGTCTTGCAGCGGATGCCGCGTGACCACCCCGTCCATCGCCGAGGCGCCGACGTGCGCCCGCAGCGCGTCCAGCAGTTCGGCGACCGGGATGGCGGGCGGCCGGTGCGCCCCGCTCACCGGATCGGCGCCGGTGTGGAACACCAGCAGTGTGTCACGGGCCGCGAGAACCGCGTCCAGCAGCAGCTGCCGATCCTCGCTGCGCGGATCCCGTTCGCCCAGCAGCGGTTGCCTGGCCAGCAGGTCGTCACCATCCGCGCCGCTCGCGCGCGGGAACACCTCGTCGTCCAAGCCGAGCAACACCACCACGCGGTGCGGCACCGACCGCATCGGCACCATCGTGCAGACGGTGAGCTCCCCGGTACGGAAGTTGGCCCTGGTGGGCCGCGCGGCCAGCCGCGAACGCAGCAGCACCCCGACGTCGGCCAGCCGCAACGACACCTCGCCCGCGTGCTCGGTGGCGGCGGCGAGCTCCTGCCTGGCCTCGGTGCGCACCCACGCCTGGGCCTCCGGCACGTCGGTCAGCAGATCCAACGCGCGGCCGAGCGCCGCCGCCCACTCCTGCGCGGGCCGCGGACCACGCAAGTCGCGCAGGCACACCGCGAGCCGATCGATGAACTCGGCGAAGCGTCCGGCCAAGTCGACATCGTTGCTGTCCACGTCGTCCAGTGGTAGCGCGAGATCCAGCCAGTCATCGGAGGTTTCGCCCGCGGTGACGCCGAGCAGAATCCGGTCCACCGCGCTGTTGAGCGTGTTCTGCGCGAAGTCGGCGAGCCCGAACGCCTGGCGCTGGCGCTGCCCGATCCCCCAGCGCGCGCCGGATTCGGCCGCCCACTCGCGCAGCCGTTCGATATCGTCGTCGTCGAAACCGCAACGGCGCCGGACGGTTTCGGCCGCCGCCAAGTCGAGCACCTGGGTCACGGTCACCCTGCCGTCGGCCAGGTCCAGCAGTACCCCGATCACCGCGAGCAGCGGATTGGTCACTCCGCGCCCCCGGTCGGCCAGGCGCACCCGCAGCCGATGCGCCGGGTGCTCCGAATCATCCTGCGCCTCCGGCGATCCCGGCGTCCGCTGCCCGAACGCAGCGCGTACCAGTGGCGCGTACGTCTCCACTTCAGGGCACATGATCAGCACGTCGCGCGGCTGGAGTGTCTCGTCGGCCGCGAACAGCCCGAGCAGGCATTCCCGCAGGACCTCGACCTGCCGCGCGGGACCGTGGCACGCGTGCACCTGCACGGTGCCATCCGCGCCGACCGCTCCTGGCACCGGCGGCCATCGATCGTCTCGGATGCCCGCCTGCAACGCACGGAGCAATGTTGTGGGCGAATCTCCTTCCGGCGCAACGGTATCGGTTCCGGCCACCGCGGCGGAACTGTGGGTGTCGGAGCCGGTGGCCGCGAGCTCGGCCAGCCGCTGCTGGAGCTCCCGGACGTCACGGGCCAGTCCCGCCAGAAGCGGATGCGACACAGCCGCGGCGCTGCGATCCTCGGCACGGGTGCGTGCCGCGGGCATCCGATCCAACCGCGACCACAGGACGGGGCTCGGATGCGCGAGCCACAGGTGGATGTCGCGGGCGGCGGCCAAGGCCGAGAGCACCGCGAGCTGATCGCTGGGGAGCCGGGTCACCCCGAACAGCGACACCCGCGGGGGAAGCGGGACCAGATCCGGTTGCGCTCGCAGGCGCGCGCAGGCGGCCTCGAGTCGCTCCGCCGGGCTGGGCGCCCCGATCTCGGCGCGCAGCCTGCGCCACAGCATGGGTTGCCAGCGCAGGTCGTCGGGCACCGCGGCGCCCGCGCCGTCGGTGTCCCGGCCCGCCGCCCACTCGGTGATCAGTGCTGGGCGCTGGGTGCCGTAGCTGTCGAACAGCGCGGCCACTTCGGCCGCGGTCGCGTAACGCCGACCGACACGGTGCTCGCGGCCCGCGCCGGCCGGCGCGCCCAGATGCCTGGCCAGCACGGCGCACCACGGCTCCGGCAACGACGCGTCGATCACCCGCAGCAGGGTCCACACGGCCCGTTCCTGCGCCCACGGGTCGTCCTCGGGCGCCACCCCGCTCGCCGCGGCCAGCACTTCGGCGACCAGCGCGGCCGGTGACGGAAAGGCGATGTTCGCGCAGACACCGTCGGCGGAGTTGCCCGCCCCGAGCACCGCCGAGAGCGTCTGCGTCAGCCAGCGCTCCACGCCCTTGGCGGGCACCGCGACCACCTCGGCCGCGAACGGGTCCTCCTGCGGCGACGACAGCACCCCGGCGAGCGCCCGGGCAAGGACGTCGGCGCGCTCGGCACGGTGGATGTGCAGCGGCATCTGCGCCCTCTCGGTCGATGGGTGCCGGGCTGCGCTGGCCTCGGACTTCGTGCACGTTTATACGCCCGGCGACCGACGCGCAATCGCACCGCCCCATCCGGACGTGAGTGAAATAGACCACACGAGAACGGATTACTCCGTCGTGTCACGCGGGCTCCGCGCGACCGATGTGCGACAGTGCTGCACCGGGGAGGGACGAGAGCTGCACCGAAAGGCTGGTTCGCGTTCATGGATGCGATGGTGATTCCCCTGGTTCCGAGAGGCGGATTCACAGTCCGCCGAGTCGGTGACCGTTGGGAGCTCGTCAACTCGCGCCACTACGGTCGTACCGTCGTGCTCCATTCCTGGCCCCGGGACCGGCACACCGAGGCGTTCGAGCACTGCTACCGCCTCAACGGACGGACGGTCGAGGAACTGCGCGCCGCCTTCCGCTGAACCGCTCTGGCCTGCGACGACGGTCGAAACGCGGTGCGACGCAAGCACGAAAACGCCCGAATAGCACAACCCGGACCCGAGCTCAAGACGTGCGTCCGGACCCGCGATGTGCGATCGTGGTCCCTCGTGCGTTATCCGTCGCCCGCCACCCGAACCGTTCCCCGCGTGGCCGCCTCCGCCTGTGTCCTCGCCGCCACGGCTTTCCTCGCTCCGAGCCTGCCCGCCATGCTCCCGACCGCGGGTGCGGCGCCGCTCGCGCATACGCAGGGATGCCTGGCCGGTTTCGACTGCGATATGAGCAGCCGCATCGCCGCCGTCGACGCCTATCTCAAGAACCGTCCCGGCGTCACCGGCTACGTCGTGCGCGACCGGGTGTCCGGCGGTATCTACGCCAATGCCAACGCCGAAAGCGCGGTCTGGACCGCGTCCACGATCAAGCTCGCGATCGCCGCGGATCTGCTGAATCGGGCGCGGGTCGGTGCGATCGCGCTGCCTCCGGAAGACCGTGGCCTGCTGGAATCGATGCTGGCCACCTCGAACGACGGCGCCGCCGACCTGCTGTGGACGAAGTACGCGGGCATCGACCGGATGGCGTTCAACAACGCCTTCCGCGCCAACGGCATGACCTCGCTGGTGCCGCAGCCGACCAACACCGCGCTGTTCCCGGACTGGTCGTTCCAGAAGTGCACCGCCGCGGACCTCGACCGCCTGATGAACCACATCCTCGAGCAGATGCACCCCGACGACCGCAACTACCTGGTGGACCGGATGCGCGCGGTCGACTCCAACCAGCACTGGGGCGTGTGGGGCGCGGGCGCGAAGATGCGCCCTGGCCTGAAGAACGGCTGGTCCGCCGAGGAGGGCGGCTGGGTGGTCAACTCGGTCGGCTTCGCGGGACCGGGCGAGCGCTACACCCTGGCCATCATGACGTCGCTGGGTGACGCGGGCGGCTACACCGAGGGCGCCGACACCGATACCAAGGTCGCGGAGATGCTGTTCGCCGGACGCTGAGTTTGATTTGCAGCGCCTGCGGCGCTGCGTGTTCGCGGCCCCGGGAAGTCTCGCGTCCGAGCGACCGAGACTCGCGCCTGCGGCGCATGCGCTTCGGCCGCTCGGACGCGAGACGGGCCGCGAACGGTGCTCGTAAGACTCGCACCCGACGCTGCTGGGCGGCGTGAATCGGCTGGACTGTGTTTGTTTGCCAGCGCCTGCGGCCGAGTAGGGCCTAACGCCTGCGCAGCGTCATGGGCGCGCCGTCCCTGGGGAACGGGATCGTGGTGAATCCCCAGGGCATCCGGTACTTCTCCGGGATCCGCCACTCGTATTCGCGGACCAAGGCGGCGGTCACCGTCTTGACCTCGAAGGTGCCGAAGTGCATCCCGATGCACTTGTGCGCGCCCGCGCCGAACGGCATCCAGGCCAGGCGGTGCGACTTGTCCTCGCGCCGCTGCTCGCCGAACCGCTCGGGATCGAATCGCTCGGGCTGGGTCCATAGCTCGGGCAGCAGGTGATTCACCTGGTAGGCGAGGTCGACGGGGGCGCCGGCCGGAATGTAGTGCCCGGCGATCTCGGTGTCGCGCACGGCGCGGCGCGACAATCCCGGAACCGGCGGCATCAACCGCAGGCTTTCCTTGACGACCAAGTCCAGATCGCGCAGTCCCTCCAGATCCGCGATGGTCGGCGGCGCGTCGCCGAGCCGCTCGTCCATGCCGAGCACCTCGGCGCGCACCCGCTGCTGCCAGTCCGGGTGTTTGCCCAGGTAATAGGCGACGGCGGTGGCCGTGGTCGTCGTGGTGTCGTGCGCGGCCATGATCAAGAAGATCATGTGGTTCACCACGTCCGCGTCGCCGAAGACGCCGCCGTCCTCGCTGCGCGCGTGACACAGCCCGGAGAAGAAGTCCGGCGATTCGGTGCGGCGCTTCCGCGGCAGCATGGCGGTGAAGTACTCCTCGAGCACCCTGCGGCCGCGCAGCCCGGCCCGCCAGTTGCCGCCGGGCACCGAGTGCCGGATGATGGCCAGCCCGGCGTGGGTGCAGTCGACGAACGCGTCGATGAGCTGCTGACGCCGAGGGCCGACGTCGACGGCCATGAACGTCTCTCCGGCGATGTCGAGGGTCAGCTCTTTGATCGTCGGATACAGCCGGACGGTCCGTTCGGCGTTGCGCCCCTGCGGAACCCACCGCGCGATGCTCGCGCGCACCACCGGGGTCAGCGCCGCCAGGTGTGCCTCCAGCCGGTCCCTGGTGAAGGCCTGCTGCATGATCCGGCGATGGAATTTGTGCTCGTCGAATTCCAGCAGCAGCAGTCCGCGCCGGAAGAACGGGCCGATGAAATAGTCCCAGCCCTGGCCGAAGTCCCGGCGCCGGTGACCGAGCACCTCGTCGAGCGCGTCCGGCCCCGCGACCAGTACCCGGTCCACGCCGAGTGAGGTGTTCAGCGAGACCGGCCCGTAACGGCGGTAGCGCTCCATCATCTCGGCCGGACCCCAGCGCATGTAATGCAGCGCCCGGCCCAGATAGGGCAAGCCGGCATCGCCGCGCACGGCGACGGTGTCGCTGCCGCGCGGCGGAGTGGCCAGCACCTGGCGCCGTTCCGGCAATAACCCCAGCGCACGGTCGATCAGATGATCGTGTGGGACCTCGATCAGCGCGACGTTCTCCGATTCGGCCTGCACGCTGGGTTTTCGGCCGATCACGCGGTCACCGGCGACCATGGCGAACCTCCCTGAGCGACAGTGTCCATCGTAGGCTTTCCGCCGCCCCCGCTCGGCCGGTTCCGCCGCGACGATCCTCCCCGCGGCGATTCGCCGGCGGTGAGATCTCGCACCGCAACACGCCAGGAACGGGGATCTCGCCGTGACGGTGCACGGCGCGGCGGCTACGGTTGGGCGTGTCAGGAACCGTCGCCGGGGACGCCCCCGAGGTCCATCGAGGAGCAGCACGATGAGCAGTCAGACTGTCGGGAACGGTCGTCACCGGGTGGTGGTGATCGGCTCGGGCTTCGGCGGCCTGTTCGGCACCAAGCACCTCAAGCGCGCCGACGTCGATGTCACGCTGATCTCCAAGACCTCGACCCACCTGTTCCAGCCGCTGCTCTATCAGGTCGCGACCGGCATCCTGTCGGTCGGCGAGATCGCGCCCGCCACCCGGCTCGTGCTGCGCAAGCAGAAGAACGCGCAGGTGCTGCTCGGCGAGGTCACCGACATCGACCTGCACAACCAGACGGTGACTTCGCGTCTGCTCGACAAGGACACGGTCACCCCGTTCGACAGTCTGATCGTCGCGACCGGCGCGCAGCAGTCCTACTTCGGCAACGACCGGTTCGCCACCTTCGCGCCCGGCATGAAGACCATCGACGACGCGCTGGAGTTGCGCGGACGGATCCTCGGAGCGTTCGAGCAGGCCGAGCTGGCCACCACCCAGGAGGAGCGCGACCGGCTGCTGACCTTCGTCATCGTCGGCGCCGGCCCGACCGGGGTCGAGCTGGCCGGTCAGATCGCCGAGCTCTCCGACCGCACCCTGGAGGGCACCTTCCACAACATCGATCCGCGCGACGCGCGCGTGGTGCTGATCGAGGGCGCGGGCGCGGTACTCGGGCCGATGGGGCCGAACCTCGGCGGCAAAGCCGAACGACGGCTGATGAAGATGGGCGTGGAGATCCAGCTCAACGCGATGGTGATCGATGTCGACGCGTTCGGCGTCACGGTGAAGGACTCCGACGGCACCATCCGCCGCATCGAGTCGGCGTGCAAGGTCTGGTCGGCGGGCGTGCAGGCCAGCCCGCTGGGCAAGATGATCGCCGAGCAGTCCGACGGCACCGAGGTCGACCGCGCGGGCCGGGTCGTGGTCGAGCCGGACCTGACCGTCAAGGGTCACCCGAACGTGTTCGTGGTCGGCGATCTGATGTCGGTGCCGAACGTGCCCGGCCAGGCGCAGGGCGCCATCCAGGGCGCGACCTACGCGGCCAAGCAGATCAAGGCGGGCCTGAACGGACAGGCGCCGCAGGAGCGGAAGCCGTTCAAGTACTTCAACAAGGGCAGCATGGCCACCATCTCGCGGTTCAGCGCCGTGTGCCAGGTGGGCAAGCTGGAGTTCGGCGGGTTCATCGCGTGGCTGGCCTGGCTGGCGTTGCACCTGTACTACCTGGTCGGATACCGCAGCCGGATCATCACCGTGATCCAGTGGTTCGTCACCTTCCTCGGCCGCACCCGCGGACAGATGGCGGCCACCGAGCAGTGGGTGTTCGCGCGACTAGCCCTGGAGGCCATCAGTACCGGCGACGACGAAGACGCCGAACAACTGGCCGCCGCGCTCGGCGCCTCCACCAACAGCCGGGCCGCGGTGGACAAAGCCAACACCAACGTCAAAGCGGGTTAGATAGCAAACACGTAGTTATTTCAATTCGTGGTGTCATAGCGAACTCGACCAATCCAGGTCGCCAGCGAATCCGAATGTGAGGCGTCGAAGTCTCCTTCCGGATGAAAGGTGATCTATGGGCACAGGCAAGCACAGAGCAGCCGACCCGCATCGACAGAAGATCGGCTCGATCGTCGTCGCGGGCGCAATCCCCTTGGTCGTCGCGCTGGTGGGAACCGGCACCGCGAACGCCGAGCCCGATCAGTCCGTCCCGTCGGGGCCGGCCGATCAGTCGGAGCAGTGGCCCGCGGCCGAAGCGCCGAACGTGCGTCCATACCAGGGTCTGCATATTCCGGAGGACACGCTCAGCTCGCTGCAATGGGCGCGGCCGATGCCGGAGAAGAAGTACCTGGCCCCGGTAGACGTGCTGCACCTGCCCGTTCCGGTCGCCCCGGTGCCGCCGATCGCGCCGCCGGCGGGCAAGTTGCGCTTCGGTGACGTGCAAGTCGACGCACCGGAGTGGCTCTACCGGGAGCAGGCGATCCAGCTCAACGACGGCGCCGCGCAAGTCGAGGCCACTATGGCGACATTCCTCGACTCGGTCGGCATGGAGCGCACCCGATCCGACCGCATCGCCGGCCAGACCGTGGGCGCCGCGGCGCTCGGTGCGGCCGCGGGTGCGGCGGTGGCAAGCCCGTTCGCGCTGTTCGGGGCCGCCATGGGCGGTGCGATCGGCGGGGCCATCGGCCTGCCGTTCGCGCCGATCGGTCTCGCCGCGGGCCCGATAGGTGCCGCTTACGGCGCGGCCCTCATGGCCGTTCCCCTCGCGGCCATCGGCGCGGGCGTCGGTGCGGCGCTCGGTGCGGTGCACTCCTTCAGCGCGCCTCCGCAGGCCCTCAGCACGCCTCCGGAGTCCGACGACACTCCTGAGGTCGATCCGGCCCTGGAGGGGGCCAACGGTTGACCGGACCGGCACACTCGAGGGACGAGCCGGAAGGGTGGGAACCCGACGACGCTGGCGGGCTCCCACCCTTTCTTTCTCCCCTGCTCGACCGGATTACACCCGGACCGGGCGAATTCCACAGGACGCGTAGGACCAGTCGTTACGACTCCCGATGAGGGCTGTGACATATCGCCGCAACGGAACCCGAGCGGTAGAAGCGGCCCGCCAAAGGCTCGGCGAGGTCTCATTCGGAGACGGCGAGCAGCGACCCGGTGCGAGTGAACAGGCTGCCACCGGCCGCGAGCGGCAGCCGGGTCTGGGTCAAACCCGTTGTCGCCGCCGGACGTCCGTCGGGATAGACGAGTTCGCTCTCCAGCGCGCGCGGAGCGGCCAGCGCGTCGTCGGCCGTTGTTCCCGCGCCCAGTTCGAGACGATGGCGCAGCAACGGGGTGGCGTCGATGTCGGCGATCAGGTCTCCCCGCCACTCACCCGCATCCTCACCAGTGCGGCCGATCTGGACACGTTCGCGCATGCGCAGCCGGGCATCGACGGCCAGGCGGATCCTGGTGACGGTGTGGTGGCGGGCGCCGCCCGCGACGATCATCGGCTCGGGATCGAAATCCAGCGCTCCCCCGCTGCCGACCTCGAGCTGCCAACGCGCGAACGACAGCGGCGTCGCCCCGCCGGGCAGCGCCAAGCTGGCCGCGACCGAGCGCACCACCAGTTCGGCCCCCGGCGCGACCACGACGACGATGTCGAGCTCGTCACCGCCGAGCGGCGTGGCGGCAGTGCCGATCAGATGAACCGTCCGCGGACCGGTGCGGCGAGCCGACAGTCCACCGCTGGCGTGGATCTCCGGGAGTGCCGCGGCGGTGGCGACTATCCGTAGCTCGGTGCGCAACAGCGGAACTCAGTGCGCGACAGCGGATTCGCCGGTGCCCGCCCGGTCCTGCTCCGCGACCGCGCGTAGTTGCTCGCGCACCCAGTTCAGCACCGGCGTGGCCGCCGGGTCCTCGGTGAGCGAGACCAGCACGGTCGGGCGACCGGCACGTACCCGTCCCGCGTCGCGCTCCATCACGCCCAGATCCGCGCCGACCAGCGGGGCGAGATCGGTCTTGTTGACCACCAGCAGATCCGAAAAGGTCACGCCGGGGCCGCCTTTGCGCGGTACCTTGTCGCCGCCCGCCACGTCCACGACGAAGATCTGCACGTCGATCAGTCCGGAGGAGAACGTCGCGGTGAGGTTGTCGCCGCCGGATTCGACCAGGATCAGATCCAGTGGTGGGTTGGCGGCGACCAGATCGTCGATGGCGTCGAGGTTGGCGGTGATGTCGTCGCGGATGGCGGTGTGCGGGCAGCCGCCGGTCTGCACAGCGGTGATCCGCTCATCGGGCAGTACCGCATGCCTGCGCAGGAAGTCGGCGTCCTCGGTCGTGTAGATGTCGTTGGTCAGCACGGCCAGCGACAGCTCGTCGCGCAGTTGCCTGCACAGCGCGGCCACCAGAGCGGTTTTGCCGGAGCCGACCGGACCGCCGATGCCGATGCGCAACGCCTCGCCAGGAGTCCGAGTCCGCTTGGGCCGATCGTGACTGTGGTCGTGCGGCTCGCCGTCGATCAGGTGCGGGGGCATGGCGCGGTCTCTTTCGCTCGAGGGTCTTCAGCTGGCGAACAGTGGCATGTCGCGGCGCAGGTGACGCTCGGCGAGCACGTCTTGCAGCGGATCGGACACCGCGGCCAGACCGGTCACCGCCTCCGCGGCGACCCCATCGCACAGGTCGGCGAGGCGCACCGTGCACGCGGCGATCGCGGCGGGGTCCAGCGCCAGCAAGCGCTGGGCGGCGGTCGCCGCACCGGTGAGGGTGGTGTAGACGACAACGCTCGCGATCTGTCGCGGCGGCACCGCGGCGGCCACGCCGACCACACCGAAAACCGTGGACAGGTGCGGTGTCGTGCCGAGGGGCGACCACTCGTGCTCAGGCCACAGCTGTTTGGCCAGACGCAGCAGGCCGCGGCCCTGCGCGCGGGACGCCGCGCGGGCGCCGGGCGCGGGTGTGCGCGCGTCGGCCTCCGCCTCGGCGCGGGCCGGATCGAGTTCGCCCGCGCACACCGCGGCGGCCAGCGACGCGGCCACCAGGCCCGTTGTCCGGATTCGGCGGCGCAGGTACAGCTCTACCGTCGCCGCGTCGCGGATCAGGCCGGAGGCGACGGCCTCCTCCACTCCGCCGGAGTGCACGTGCCCGCCGATCGGCAGCCGCGAGTCGGCGAGTGCGAGCACCGTCGTAAGGCTCGACGCAGCCGGACGGCTCGGACCTGATTCACGCACCCGTCGATCCTATGTCCCGGCGTGTCGCACAGGTGTCCCGGCCGTTTCGCGGACGTTCCTGCGTCGCGCCGGTTCTGGTTCGGAGCAGGTCAGCGCCGGAAGGCGCGTTCCATGAATCGCTGGGCGCGGCCACGGGTCAGGTCGGTCCATGCCTGCACCGGCGCCGACCACCAGGGGGCGATTTCGCGCGGCTTGGCGGTCACCGCGTGGCAGACCAGGTCGGCGGCCTCGTCGACGGTGAGCCCGGGAACCCGGCTGAAATCGGTGGGCGCGCTCATCCTGGTGTGTACCAGCGGCATATAGATCGAGGTAGTCGTCACGCCGTCGGAGGCCACCTCGGCCGCGACGCTGCGCAACCACACGTCGAATGCGGCCTTGGACGCACCATAGGCCGCCCACCGTGGGGCAGGCGGCACACGCACACCCCACGTCGAGATGTTGACGATGTGCCCTCGCCCGCGAGCCCGCATCTCGGGCAGCAGCGTGAGCAGCAGGCGCACCGGACCGAGATAGTTGATATCCATGGTGCGCGTGAAATCGTGGAAGCGGTCGTAGGAATCGGCGATGGGACGGCGAATCGACTTGCCCGCGTTGTTGATCACCACGTCGAGGCGGCCGTGCTCGTCGAGCAGTCCGCGGCCGAGGCGTTCGACGGCATCCATGTCGGTGAGATCGGTGGGATAGGCGTGCGCGACGCCACCCGCCGCGGTGATCTCCGTGGCCAACCGGTGAAGTTCCTCGGCGGAGCGGGCGACGAGCAGGACGGTCGCCCCCGCCGCGGCCAGCTTGCGCGCGCTCGCTTTGCCTATCCCGTGCGATGCGCCGGTGACCAGCACGATCTGGCCGTCGACCGCGGCGCGCAACGTCTTTTCACGCGGACGCGATGTGGGATAAAGCAGACGGGTCGCCACCCGTTCGGCGATCGGCCGCCCGTTGCTCGAAGCCGGGGTGTGGTTCACGGATTCGACTGTAAGCCCAGATCAGGCCGTTCACCCGGGGATCGCGTGATCACCGCTCGCGCACGAGTTGCAGCAAGTCCCGCCGGTGAGGTAGCGATGCTCGAGCCGCCGTCGGTGCGCCGGACCAGGAAATCACTGACGAGGTCGAGGGCGGGCGCGTCGCCGAGCGACAGTGTCCAGTGCGCGGAGGTGAGCCAGTAGTGCGTGCGTCTCGGTAGGCGCGCCTAGGACAGGTAGCTCTGGTCGCCGAGCCCGTGCCTGGTCAACGCCGGGCGGACGAGGCGAACCGGGCGATCAGAGCCATCGCCACCAGCGCCGTCGCGCCGACGGCCACCGCGATATGCATTCCGTTGACGAAGGATTCGCGTGCCGACTCGATCAGCGCCGCATCGCCGCCCGCCTTCTGGATGGTCTCGCCGAGCGTCGCCGCATAGTCCCCGCCGGAGCGGAAGATCAGCGCCGCGAGCGAGCCGAGCAGAGCGAGGCCCAGTGCGTTCCCCAACTCGAAGCTGGTCTCGGAGATGCCGACGGCCGACCCGGCCCGTTCCGCCGGCACCGAGGACACCGCTACGTCGGACACCAGGGTGAAGGCCAGGCCATAGCCGATTCCGGCGATGGTGGAGCCGGTCAGGTACCACCAGAGCCCGCCGTGCACGCCCACGCCGAGCAACATCAGGTTGCCGACCGCCGAGGCCAGCAAGGCGAACACGAAAGTGGCGGTAACCCCGAAGCGGTGTCCGACCCGTGCGCCGCCCATCGAGCAGACGAACACCGCGATCGCCATCGGGATGCCGAACAGCGCCGCGGCCAGCGGCGTGCGCCCGGTCACCGACTGCAGATAGACGCTGGTCAGATAGCTCAGACCGGCCAGCGACATCATGCCGATCAGGCTGGAGCCGATCGCCACCGAGAACGGGACCCTAGCGAACAAACGCAGGTCGAGCAGTGGTTCGTCGAGCTGCCGCTGCCTGCGGACGAAGACGATCGAGAGCACCGCGCCCATCAGCGCGATGACGACGGCCTGCGTATCGATGCCTTCGGTCGCGGCGTGCTTGATGCCGTAGACCACCGGCAGGATGCCGCCGATGGACAGGGCGACGCTCGGCAAGTCCAGCGGTCCGAGTACGACCGCCCGATGTTCCGGCAGCACGAACGGCCCGAACCCGAGCAGGATCAGCAGCACCGGGATATTGATGAGAAAGACCGAACCCCACCAGAAGTGGTGCAGCAGCACGCCGCCGATGATCGGTCCGACGGCGGAGCCGCCGGCGAAGAACGCCGTCCAGACGCCGATCGCGGCGGCGCGCTCGCGGGCGTCGGGAAACAGGCTGGAGATCAGCGCCAGACTGGACGGCAGCAAGGTCGCGCCGCCGATGCCCATCAGCGCCCGCGCCGCGATCAGCACGCCCGCGCTCGGCGCGAACGCCGCGATCACCGACGCGATCCCGAACACCGCGGCGCCCGCCAGCAGGATGGTGCGCCGCCCCACCCGGTCACCGAGGTTGCCCATGGTGATCAGCAGGCCCGCGATCAGGAACCCGTAGATATCGAGAATCCACAACTGCTGGTCCGCCGAGGGGTCCAAGTCGACGGTCAGCGTCGGCAACGCGAGGAACAGCACCGAGATGTCCATCGACACGAGCAGCACCGGCAGCAGCAGGACGGCCAGGCCCAGCCAGGCGCGGCGCGAGCCCACCGTGGTCGGCGCCGTCCCTACTGCCCGCACGTCTGTCATTCCGAACATCCTCTCACTGGCGCGTACGTCGTACGCATGGTCCGGGTACAGTGTACGCTACGGATTCGGGCCCCGAATTGGAAGCGAGCCGTGGGATGACCGAGATCAAGCTGCACCGCACCGCCATCGTCGACACCGCCATCGAGCTCGCCG
Source organism: Nocardia sp. Marseille-Q1738 (assembly GCF_965283145.1). Taxonomy (NCBI): domain Bacteria; kingdom Bacillati; phylum Actinomycetota; class Actinomycetes; order Mycobacteriales; family Nocardiaceae; genus Nocardia; species Nocardia sp. Marseille-Q1738. Next base: position 243,074 of record NZ_CBDIMS010000003.1, read on the forward strand.
ACGCCGAGGGCCTGGACGCGCTGTCCATGCGGCGCATCGCCGACCGGCTCGGCGTGGGAGCCATGTCGCTGTATCGCCACGTCGCGAACAAGGACGAGCTACTGGCGTTGATGACCGACGAGGTGGCGCGGCGCAACCCGTATCCCTCGCCGGAGGGGCAACGGTGGACCTGGCGCGACCGGGTCCGCATCGCCGCCGAGATCGATTGGGCGCTCTACCGGCAGCATCCGTGGGTGCTGCTCACCTTCGCCACGCCGCGCTACAGCTTCGGCCCGCAAAGCCTGACGTGCCTCGCGTGGCTGGTGGACGGCTTCCTGGAACTCGGTGTGTCCACCCGCGAGGCGACGAGCATGTCCTTCACCGTGTGGAACTACATCTCCGGGGCCACCCTGCCGGAGATCAGCGCCGAGCTGATGGAGCGCAAGGGCATGAACCCCGCCGGCGACAACGCTCTGCGGACACTGCTGAACGGCACGGCCGAGGGGCCGGTCCCGCCGGTGCTGGCCGAGCTCGCGGGCAGCGGCGTGAGCGACCTGACGCAGGAGGAACTGCTCTATGGCGGGCTCGACGCCCTGTGCGACGGATTCGCGGCACGGGCGGCACGGCGCGAGCATTTGACCTCGACCTAACTCGAGGTCGCAGGCTGGTCGGTGACCGCATCACGAACAGGAGTCACCGTGCACGCCATTCGCCTCCATAGCTTCGGCCCGGCCGAAAACCTGCGCTACGAAACCGTATCCGACCCCACACCCGGCCCCGGCCAGGTTCGCATCGCCGTGTCCGCCGCAGGAGTGCACTTGGTGGACACAACGCTCCGTAAGGGCGAGCCCGGCCCCTTTACGTTGCCGCAACTGCCGACCATCCCGGGACGCGAGGTCGCGGGCACCGTGGACCGAGTCGGTGCGGACGTCGACCCGAGCCTGCTCGGCACGCGGGTAGTGGCCCACCTCGGCGCGGTGCCGGGCGGTTACGCCGAGCTCGCGGTGACCGAAGTCGCTCGGCTACATCACATTCCAGCGAACCTGGATGCGGCCGAGGCAGTGGCGATGATCGGCACCGGGCGCACCACCATGGGCATTCTCCAGTTCACCCAGTTGGATTCCGGCAGTGTCGCCGTGGTGACGGCCGCCGCGGGCGGCATCGGCACGCTGCTGGTGCAGTACGCCGAGAACGCCGGAGCGACGGTGATCGGACTGGCCGGCGGCCCCGCGAAAGTCGAGCAGGTCCGGCGCAACGGCGCCGACCTCGCGGTGGATTACCTACTGCCGGATTGGCCGGACCGAGTTCGTGCGTACATCGGCGACCGCGGGGCGAGCGTGCTCTTCGATTCCGTGGGCGGCGACGTCGCCCGCGCAGGCGTGGACCTACTCGGCAAAGGTGGGCAGCATGTGGTCTACGGCCGGTCCGGCACGTCGAATGATCAAGGGCCGCTTACGCTTTCCGCCGATGAGCTCGCCACCCGCGACATCACCTCCGAGCTGGTGGTCGGCCCGCCGATGCTGGCGCGGGCCGGTGGCGACCTGCGCGTCCTGGAAGAGCAAGCCATGGCCGAGGCGGCCGCCGGTCGGCTGCGCCCCGCGGTACACCCTTTCCCGCTGGCCGAGGCAGCCGCCGCACACCGCGCGCTGGAAACCCGTGGAACGACCGGCAAGGTAGTGCTGATTCCCTGACCGCGGCGGCTCACTCGAAGCTGTCACCGTTGACGACGGCGTAGGCGAAACCGTCCCATCCCTTGCTGCCCACGGTCTGCACCACGGTCGCGTCCAGGCTCGGTTCGGCCGCGAGCAATTCGATCAGTTCCCGGCTGGCCTGCGCGGCCGGGTCCTGCGAGTGCTCCTCGGCGACCGCGCCGCCGCGGACCACGTTGTCGACGATGATCACCGAGCCCGGCCGGGTCAGGCGCAGCGCCCACAGCACGTAGTTCGAGTTGTTCACCTTGTCCGCGTCAATGAACACCAGATCGAACGGATCCGGATCCTCCTCGGCGAGCACGGGCAGGCTGTCCAGTGCGGCGCCGACCCGGATGTCCACCCGGTCGCCCACCCCGGCCCGCTCCAGGTTGGCCCGTGCCACCTCGGCGTGCTGCGCGGCGAACTCCAGCGTGACCACCAGTCCCTTCGCGCCGACCGCGCGGGCGAGCCAGATGGTGCTGTATCCACCGAGCGTGCCGATCTCCAGCACCCGCCGCGCTCCGACCGTCCTGGCCAGCAGATGCAGAAACTTGCCCTGCGGAGGTGACACATCGATCGCGGGCAGGCCCGCCGCCTTGTTCGCGGCCAGCGCGGCTTCGGACGCCGGATCCGCCACCAGCGTGTCCACGATGTAGCCGTCTACGTCGGCCCATCCAGGTGTTGTCATGCCTGGAAGTCTGCCACTGTATTTCCGCGCCACGGATCGGCTTGCCGAGTAGCGTGCGGCACAAGGAGACGTGCTCGCCCGCTCAGGACTGCGCCAGCCGAGACCACACAGGACACGACATGACGAATCTGTCGCACGCCATCGCCGTCACCGCCTGCCTGCTCGCCCTCGGCAGCACCGCCCCCGCCGCCGCGATGCCCGCCGGAGGAGGGGCCGAGTACGTCGCGCTCGGCGATTCCGGCGCGGCCACCACCGGTGTGCGGAACTTCGACACCTCGGCCCCGCCACGGTGTCTCCGCTCGACCGCGAACACCCCGAAGCTGGTCGCCCGGGATCTCGGCCTGCGGCTCGACGACCGCACATGCAACTCGGCGCGCATCACGGACCTCACCACATCGCAGGAGCCGGGCATCGCACCGCAGTTCGACGCCCTGGGCCCGGGCACCAGACTGGTGACGGTGCACATCGGCGCCAACGACGCCCTGATGGCCGAACACGTGGTCGGCTGCCACGTGTCCGGGGTATCCGGCATCGGCGCCTGCGCCGATCCGGGGTGGGACGCCGACATCGATGGCATAGCGGCGTCGTACTCGGCCGCGTTGCGGCAGATCTCGTCGCTGGCACCGAACGCGAAGATCGTCGTGGACGGCTGGCCGCGTTACGTCCGCGACGGCGGTTGCCCCGAACTGGTCGGCCTCCGCCCGTCCGACGCCGCCCATATACAAGCCGCCTTCGACCGCCTCAACACTGTGGTTGCCCGGGCCGCCACGGCACACGGAGCCACCTATGTCGACACCCGCGCCGCATCGGAAGGCCACGACGCATGCGCCCCCGCCGGTGTTCGCTGGATCGACCCGGTGATCGCCACCGAAACGCTGGTCCCCTACCACCCCACCCCGCAGGGCATGCGCGGCGTCGCCGACGTCATCGTTCCGGCGATCCGCGCCTCGGGACTGCCCGATTGAGCGTTCCCGGTGCCACAGTGCCCCGGACTCCAGTGAGAATCCGGGGCGCTTTCGACGCGGTCTTACTTCGAGAAGTTCTCCGGGGGCTGCCAGGGGCGGCCGTGCGGGTCATCCGGGCGGTGGGCCGGGGGTTGCTCCGGCGGCTGCTGTTGCGGCGGCTGCTGCTGCGCCGGGAAAGCCTCCTGCGGAGGAAGCACCGGCTGGTGCGGGGAGGGTTCGTACCCCTGCGGCGGCGAGGTCGGCGCCAAGCCCTCGACCGGAGTGCGCGCCGTGGCCTCGGCGGCGCGCACGGCCCGCTCGATGGTCGGGTCGGGCGCGGTGTCGAACCAGTCCGCGACGTCGGAGTCGTCCTCGGGCCTGACTTCCGAGCCGTCGGAGGCGGGCGGTTCGTAACGGAACACCCCGTCCTCGCCCTGCGTGCCGAAGCTCTTGGCGAACCCTTCGAGCGCCTTGCCGAAATCGCTCGGCACCAGCCACACCTTGTTGGCATCGCCGCGGGCGACCATGGGCAGCGTCTGCAGGTACTGGTAGGCAAGCAGTTCCGGCGTCGGCTTGCCGGATTTGATGGCGGCGAAGACCTTTTCGATCGCTTTCGCCTGCCCCTGCGCCTGCAGATAGGCGGCGGCGCGCTCACCTTGGGCGCGCAGAATGCGGCTCTGCCGTTCACCTTCGGCGGACAGGATCGCCGATTGCTTGGCGCCCTCGGCGGAGAGGATCTGCGCCTGCTTGGCGCCCTCGGCCGTCTTGATCTGCGATTCCCGCTGACCCTCCGCGGTGAGGATCATCGCGCGCTTCTCGCGGTCGGCCTTCATCTGCTTCTCCATCGACTCCTGGATCGATGGCGGCGGATCGATGCTCTTCAACTCGACCCGCGCGACGCGCAGCCCCCAGCGCCCGGTCGCCTCGTCGAGCACGCCGCGCAGCTGGCCGTTGATCGAGTCGCGGGAGGTGAGCGTCTGCTCGAGCGTCATCCCGCCGACCACGTTGCGCAACGTGGTGACGGTCAGTTGCTCGACCGCGGCGATGTAGTTGCTGATCTCGTAGACCGCCGCCTGCGGGCTGGTCACCTGGAAATAGACCACGGTGTCGATGTGCAGGGTCAGGTTGTCCTCGGTGATCACCGGCTGCGGGGGGAACGACACCACCCGCTCGCGCAGATCCACCTTGGCGCGGATCCGGTCGGCGAACGGGACGAGGAACGTGAGCTGGCCCGACACCGTGCGCGAGTACCGGCCGAGGCGCTCGATCACCGCGGCCTCGGCCTGCGGCACCAGCGCGATCGACTTGAAGACCACCACCACGACCAATAGGACGAGGACGGCGGCAACGATCAGTACAGCCATTACGGCCCCTTCCAGACGACGGCGGTCGCGCCGTCGATCTTCATGACGTACACGGTCGTACCCGGCTCGTAGACTTCGCTCACGTCCATCGGCCTCGCGGTCCACACCTCTCCGCCGAGTTTCACCTGACCGGAATGCGCCGCGACCTGCTCGAGCACCAGCGCCGTCTTACCCGGAAGGGCGTCCACGTTCGTCGGCGTCGGCGGTGGAGTTCCGAAACGTCGCCGGAGGACGGGGCGGACGCCGAGCAGCAGCACCCCTGAGATCACCGCGAACACGATGGCGTCCACCACGAGCGACGTGCCCGCCGCGGCGCTGACCCCCGCGGTGCCGAGCGCGGCCGCACCGAGCATCAGCAGCGTCAGGTCCCCGGTGAGCATTTCCGCTGCCGCGAGCAGGATGCCCGCGACAAGCCAAAAAATTGCGGCCACACGATCACTGTAGTGCTCCGGCCGTTCTCGCGGGACCGACCGCCGTGAGTATCCCGTACGAATTCGCCGCCGGGACGCGCGCAGACCCGTTGCCTTGAAACCTTCAGCGGCGGTGCTAGCTTCAGGCGGGTGAGCGGGCGTGACAGGTATGGCGACATCTTCTCCGGACATCCCCGATCGAAAAAGCGGGCGGTACCTACGGTCACCGCGGAACGCGACCTGGTCGTCGAAGACGCCGCCACCGGATTCTGCGGCGCGGTGGTCGGTTTCGATCGCAGCTACGACGGCGAGTTCGTGAAACTCGAGGACGCCCGCGGCGCGGTGCGCCTGTTCGCACTGCGCGAGGCCGCGTTCCTCATCGACGGCGAGCCCGTCACGCTGGTCCGGCCGGTCACGGCCGCGCCGAAGAAGCCGAGCCGCTCCGCCTCGGGCTCCACCCGGGTCGAGGGACTGCGCGCGAGGGTGGCCCGTGGTAGCCGGATCTGGGTCGAGGGTGTCCACGACGCGGCGCTGGTGGAGCGGGTGTGGGGGCACGATCTGCGCGTCGAGGGCGTGGTCGTCGAGCATTTGGAGGGCCTGGACAATCTGGCCGAGCGGCTGGCGGACTTCCAGCCGGGCCCTGGCAGGCGGGTCGGCGTGCTGGTCGACCATCTGGTGACCGGATCGAAGGAGACGCAGCTGACCACCGGACTCGGACCGCACGTGCTGGTGACCGGGCATCCGTTCGTCGATGTCTGGCAGGCGGTGCGCCCCGCGACCGTGGGGATCGCGCAGTGGCCCCACGTGCCGCGGGGTGAGGACTGGAAGACCGGCGTCTGCGCACGCCTGCGCTGGGGCACCCCGCAGGACGGATGGCGGCGCGTCTACGGCGCGGTGACCTCCTTCCGCGATCTGGAGGCGCCGCTCATCGGGGCGGTGGAGCGACTGATCGACTTCGTCACCGAACCGGAATAGGCAGCTGCCTCGCATCCGCTCGGCCCGGTGCATGAGCAGCTGCCTCGAGCATTCGCCCGGCCCGGTGCATGAGCAGCCGCCTCGAGCATTCGCTCGGCCCGCCGCATGAGCAGCCGCCTCAAGCATTCGCCCGGCCCGCCGCATGAGCAGCCGCCTCGAGCATTCGCCCGGCCCGGTACACGAGCGGCCGCCTCGAGCCTTCCCTCGGGGCGGCGCGGGCTGAGGATGGACTTCGGCCGGAAGCGTCGTAGCGCGTCAGCGGATCGTGGCCGCGACGGCCGGATGCCGGAGGGTATCCGCGCGGATCCAGCGGTCGTCGCCCGCGGTGCGCCCGTGGTTCCGGCGCTGCTCACGAATGCCATCGCGCATGGATGCCCACCGGTAGCGCCCACCCTTTATGCTCGATAATTATGTGCTCTCCAAGCGCGACGCTGACGGTCTGGGCGAGCTCCTGGCTGGCCGGCCGCAGTGCGCCCGACGACGTTCTGGTCGCCTTGCACGCATGGGCGCCGAGGCACACGATCGCGGCGGGTGATCCGCTCGCCGGCGGCCGCACCGACTTACCCTGGTCCGCGCACGGCAATCTGCCGGGAAGCGGAGTCATGGCCCTGCTCAAGCTGGTTCGCGAGACCGTGGCGCTGCCTGGTTCGCAGCTGCGACTGGTGCTCCCGGTCCCTGGAGACGTGCGCGGAGTCCCCGGGGGCACGGCGTTCGCCGCCGACGCGATGGCCGCCGAGGAGGGCATCCTGATCGGCGTCCCCGGCACCGACGGTACCGGTCTCATCCCACAGTGGGCGGACGAGGACACCCTGCAGTGGACCGTCTACAGCACCCCCATCCCCGCGGCGCCGGGCCCCGACATGTCGCTGGGCGAGGCCGAATACGCGATGCGGGAAGCGGTCCGCGACGCCGCCGACGCGCTGATGAAACTGCACACCACCGCGCTCGGCACGGCCGAATCCGATCCGCGTGAGCTCATCGAGGCCGAACTCGCCGACTACTCCCGGCATGACTATCCCGACTCGATTCCGTTGCGCGCCAGGCGCATTCTGGATACCGCCGACCATGTCGCGGCCATCCTCACGGTAGCGCAGCGGGAACCGGCCTCCGCTCCCACCTCCGCCAGCGCGATCGGCGCGCAGGAATCGCTGTTGCGCCCGCTGTGGGACGCGATCCGCGCGGCCAGGCTCGTCGCGGTGCACGCCTCGGCGCGCGGAAACGACTGACCTCCTCCCCGCAGAGCGGATCGCGATGTGCGTTTCCACGCCATTCCCCGTCGAATAGCGGCACCATCCCGGGCAGAGCGGCGCGCCGCCGCTGAAATCCGCAACCACGCTTCTGCGCACATCGGCCGTTCCTGTAGTCGCCAGCTGTGCACGGTCCCGCAGGATTCCGTGCACGGCCTGCTCCGCCGGAAACAACAGCGGCGGACCACTTCCCGGAGACGATCGCCTCGCGGGTCGCACGCTGGCGCGACGGCAGGGCGGGTCCTGACTCTTCCGGGCCTCCCGCGTGCTACCCGACGTCTGGATTACTTCTGGTTACTGCTGCGGCGGGTATTGCTGCTGGTATTGCTGCTGCGGCTGGTACTGCTGCGGCGATTGCGGCTGGTAGGGCTGCTGATACTGCTGCTGCTGTGGGTACTGCTGATACTGCTGCTGCGGCTGGTAGGGCTGTTGGTACGGCTGGGCCTGCGGATACTGCTGCGGCGGATACTGCTGCTGCTGGGGCTGGTTCGAGTTCGACTTTCCTCGTTTGCTCAGCCAGATCACCAGGCCGATCACCACGGCGACAACCCCGAGGCACAGGATAAGGCCTCCAATCGAAAAGCCTTTACCGCTGCTACGACCGCGGCGCCGGGCTTCGGTGGCGTCCAGAGCGACGGTCCACACATTCGCGTCGGACCAGGCGTGTGGGTCGAGTACGGCGGCGTTGGTCAGCACGTCGGCATAGGTCATCGAAAATTACCCCCAGAGGTATGAGTTCGTTGATCGGTCTCAGGCGCAGATGGATGCTATCGCGCGTACTCGGCGTCAATTCCCAGCACTGGGACGACGATTCGGAGCACAGCAGCCGGGCGCGCACGGGGCGCCGTTGCGCGTGCAGCCGTATCCGGGGACGCCGCCGAGCCGACGGGGTTCGGTATCGCCCAAGTGCTCGGAGACCAATTCGACGACCAGCTTCGCGAACCGGGGATCGGCGCCGGGCGTAGCAACCCGCGAAAACCCCATGCCGAGTTCGGCGGCCTTCTGCGCGGCCTCGTTGTCGAGATCCCAGATGACCTCGAGATGATCGGAGACGAAGCCGACCGGACAGACGAGGACGGCTTCGACACCCTTGGCGGCGAGGTCGTCCAGATGGTCGACGATGTCCGGCTCCAGCCACGGCACCTGCGGCGGACCGGAACGAGACTGCCAGACCAGGTCGTAGTCGGGGAAACCGGTTGCCGCGGCGCACAATCGGGCGGCCTCGGCGACCTGACGGCTGTAGAGCCTGCCGCCGTCGGGCGGCGGGCCCGCGGCGGCGTCGGCGGACACCGGAACCGAATGAGCGGTGAACACCAGTCGCGCTCCGGCACGCTGGTCGACCGGAAGCCGCTCACGCGCAATACGAATCGCGTCGGCGAATGCCTCGATGAGCAGGGGGTGGTCGAAGTACTGGCGCAGTTTCACCAGTTCCGGCGCGCTGTCACCGAAAGCCGCACGCGCCCGTGCGATGTCCTCGTGATACTGCAGGCAGCCGGAGTACCCACCCCACGCCGAGGTCGGGAACACCAGCGCGGAGCCGACACCGTCGGCGGCCATCCGCGCGACGGTGTCCTCCACCATGGGATGCCAATTCCGGTTGCCGAAATAGACCGGCAGATCCAGCCCCGCCGCGGCCAATTCGGCCGCTACCGCCGTGATGATGTCCCGGTTGAGCGCGTTGATCGGGGAAACGCCGCCGAAGTGCAGGTAGTGCTCGGCGACCGCGTCCAGGCGCTCGCGCGGCACTCCCCTGCCCCGGGTGACGTTCTCCAGGAACGGCATCACGTCCTCGGGCCGTTCCGGACCGCCGAAGGACAGCAGCAGCAGCGCGTCGACGGCCCGGACCACGGTGTCTCCCATCGAATCGGAGCTCAGTTGATCGCCATGTTCTCCGGGAACCAGGTGTTGTGGCTGGCTCCACCGTCGACGTAGATGATCGAACCGGTTGTCCCCGGCAGCCAGTCCGACAGCAGCGCGACGATCGACTTCGCCACCACCGTGGGATCGTCGACGTCCCAGCCGATCGGCGACGCGCCGTCCCAGTAGGTGTTGAGCTGGTTGAGCTTGGCGGCGTCGTCGGTCGCGGTGCCCGCGATCGCCTTGGCGGCCAGCGTCTTGATCGGACCGGCGGCGATCAGGTTGGAGCGGATCTTCTTGGCGGTGCCCACTTCCCGCGCCACATACCGGTTCACCGACTCCAGCGCCGCCTTGGCCACGCCCATCCAGTTGTAGTACGGCATCGCGGTGCGCGGATCGAAGTCCATGCCCACGATGGAGCCGCCCTCGTTCATCACCGGCAGCACCGCGCGCGACAGCGACGCGTAGCTCCACGCCGAGATCTCGAACGCCTTCGCGGCGTCCGGTCCCGGACCGTCGAGGAACGGCCGAGCCTCCGGCCCCATCAGGGTGCGGGGCGCGAACGCGATCGAGTGCAGCACCCCGTCGATTCCCTCGGGCGCCAGTTCCCGCAGCTTGTCGGCCAGCCCGGCGAGATCCTCCTCGCTGGTGACGTCGAGCCCGATGGCAGGCGGGACCTCCTGGGGCAGGCGCTTGGCGATCCGATCGATCAGTCGCAGCCGCTCCGGGATGCCGGTGATGACCACCTTCGCGCCCTGCTCCTGCGCGACCGCCGCCGCGTGGAACGCGATCGACGAATCGGTGATGATGCCGGTGACCAGAATGGTCTTGCCTTCGAGCAGTCCGCCCATGTGTTCTCGGTTCTCCTGAAATCTCGGATGGTGAGTTGGCTGCGGGCGGCCGGGACCGGCCGCGCTACGCATTCGGTCCGGTCAGTGGCCCATACCCATACCGCCGTCGACCGGGATCACGGCGCCGGAAACGTAGCCGGAATCCTCGGACGCCAGGAAGCTCACTACGGCCGCAATGTCTTCCGGCTGGCCCAGCCGCTGCAAGGGGATGAACTTCTTGGCCATATCGCGCATGTCGTCGGGCAGGCCCGCGGTCATGTCGGTCTCGATGAAGCCCGGGGCGACGACATTGGCGGTGATCGAGCGCGAGCCGAGTTCACGGGTGATCGAGCGCGCCAGACCGATCACACCGGCCTTGGACGAAGCGTAGTTGATCTGGCCGGCTTGGCCGCTGAGGCCGACGACCGAGCCGAGGAAGATCATCCGGCCCCAGCGCGCCCGCAGCATCGCACGGTTTGCCCGCTTGGCGCAGCGGAACGCACCGGTCAGGTTGGCGTCGAGCACCCGGGTGAACTGCTCTTCGGTCATCCGCATCAGCAGCGTGTCGTCGGTGATGCCCGCGTTGGCCACGAGCACCTCGACCGGACCCTGGTGCGCCTCGACCTCGGCGAACGCAGCATCCACCGACTCGCTGTCGGTCACATCGCATTTCACACCGAACAAACCGTCCGGCACTCCGGACCCACGATGCGTGACGGCCACCTTGTGACCGTCGGCAAGCAGACGCTGCGCGACCGCGAGACCGATGCCGCGATTACCGCCGGTCACCAGGACCGACCGGGATGTGATGTTCGACATGGGGTTCAACCTACCTGGTCGTATAGATCGGTCATGACAGGGCCGCCACGTTCGTCGAACCGATACTCGCACCAGGTGGTGTTGGTGAATCGGCACAACGTCAGCCCGAGTCGAAGCGAGGCCTGCTGGGTGGTACGGGCACTCGGCTCGTAGCGCTAGGGCAGCCGCTGACGGTACAGCAGGCCGATGACGATTCCCGCGGCGATGACCAGCAGTCCGAGCAGCAGCCACGGACGGCTGGCGTCGCCTCTGGTCAGCTCGTAACCGATCTGCTGCTCCAAGGTGTCGTAGACCCTGGTCAGCTCCTGCAAGGACGACGCGGAGTAGAACTCTCCGCTGGACAGCCGAGCGAGTTCGCGCATGGCGTCGTCGTCCACCGGCACCCGCACCTGCTCGCGGCTGCCGTCCTCGCGGGGAATCTCGACGACGCCCCAACTGGTACCGAACGAAATCGTCGAGATCGGGACGTTCTTGGTCTTCGCGAGCCGGGCGGCGACGAACTCGTGCCGCGGATTGTCCACGTCCTCGAACGCGGGCACGGTCTGCTTTCCGTCCGACATCAGGACGATCCGGGCCGGTGGCGGTTCCTGGGCTCCACCGAGAACCGTGGCCAGCGTGTCGATCGCCTGCAGCGCGGTGAGAATGCCTTCGCCCGTCGCGGTGCGCTCGGCGAGCCGCACGTTGTCGATCGCGGCTTTGACCGCTTCATGGTTCGTGGTGGGTGACACCATCACCGAGGCGGTGCCGGCGAAGGTGACGAAACCGATGTTCACCCCCTCCGGCAGGCCGTCGACGAACTCCTTACCGGCCTTCTTCGCGACCTGAATCCGGCTCGGCGCCACGTCGGTCGCCTCCATCGACAGCGACACGTCCATCACCAGCATGACGGTGGCGCGGTTGCGCGGCACCTTCTTGACCGCCGTCGGCCCCGCCGCGGCGACGGTGAGAAACACCAGGCCGACCAGCAGAAGCGCGACGGCGACGTGCCGGAACGGGCTCGGCCGGGAGGGAGCGACCTTCTCCAGCAACTCCATGTTGGTGAACGTCAGCATGTGCTTGCGCCGGTTGCGCTGCACCAGGACGTAGCCGAGCGCGATCAACGCGATGACGGCGAGGAATCCGAGCCAGATCTGCGCGGTGAAATGCGAAATACTCACTGACGTGGCACCCGCCCGGTCGGGGCGCCGAAGCTGTGGCGCCGGGTGGACACGAACCGGACCACGTCGGCGATCCAGTCCCGATCGGTTTGCAGGGTGAGCACCGGAGCGCCGCAGCTGCGCAGGGCCTGTTCGACCTGCAGGCGGTGGCGCTGCGCGGCCGCCGCGAAATCGGCGCGCAGGGTGGGCGTCATGCTGAACTCGCGGGTGCGCCCGGTCTCCGGGTCGTGCAGCACGACGTCGCCGATGTCGGGCAGCGACAGGTCGCGCGGGTCGAGCACCTCGACCGCGAGCAGGTCGTGCCTGGCGGAGATGGCGCGCAGCGAGCGCTGCCAGTCGATGTCACCCAGGAAGTCGCTGATGATCACCGCGAGCCCGCGTTTGCGCTGCGGGCGGCGCAGCGATTCGATGCCGCCGCGCAGGTCGCCGCGGACGCCGTCACGCGCGTGGGGGGTGGTCGCGATGCTGCGCAGCAACGACTGCGCGTGCAGGCGCCCGCCGCGTGCCGGGATGCGGACCAACCGCTCGCCGGTCGCGACGACCGCACCGATCCGGTTGCCGCCGCCCCTGGTCAGATGCGTGATGGCAGCCGCGGCGGCGATGGCGAGATCGCGCTTCTGGCACGAAGCGGTGCCGAAGTCGAGGCTGGCCGACAGGTCGACCACCATCCAGGTCTCCAGCTCCCGGTCGGCGATCATCTGCCGCACGTGCGGATGGGTGGTGCGGGCGGTGACCGACCAATCCATCTGGCGCACATCGTCGCCCGGCTGGTACACCCGCGCCTCGCCCGGCTCGGAGCCGGGTCCCGGAATGAGCCCGAGGTGATCACCGTGTAGCACGCCGTCGAGCCTGCGGCGCACGGTGAGCTCGAGAGTCTTCAGCGCGACCGTGAGCCGGGGGTCGGTCAGCTCCCCTGCGTGGAAGGATGGTGGTGCGTGCGACGACATCGGCACTGGCGCGACCGGATCCGAGGCCGAGGTCACTTCGGCGGGATGGTGCCCGCGGGCTGCGACGGCTGCCCGTTCGGCGGCTGGGGCACGGCTTGCTGCTGCGGCGACGGCGGCTGCGGAATCTGCTGCTGCGGCGCACCCTGCGAGGCGGAGGGTGTGCCAGGCGCGACTGCCTGCGGCGCGACCTGCGGCAGGCCGACCGTCTGCAGCACGCGCTTGATCACGTCCTCCGGGCTGACCTCGTCGGCGAGCGCGTCGTAGGACAGCACCAGACGGTGCCGCAGCACGTCCGGAATCACCTCGACGACATCCTGCGGCACCACATAGTCGCGGCCGCGGATCAGCGCGACGGCACGGGCCGCGGCGATGATCCCGAGGCTGGCGCGCGGCGACGCGCCGTAGGAGATCCAGCTGGCGACGTCCTGCATGCCGAAGTCGGCCGGCGTGCGGGTCGCCGTGATCACCCGGACCACGTAATCCACCAGGGCGTGGTGGACGAAGGTGTTGGCCGCGACTTTCTGCAGGCGGATCAGGTCTTCCGGTTCCAGGATCCGGCCCGCCTCCGGCGGGGTCACGCCCATCCGGTAGATGATCTCGCGCTCCTCTTCCACGGAGGGGTAGTCGACGAGGAGCTTGAACAGGAAGCGGTCGCGCTGCGCCTCGGGCAGCGGGTACACGCCCTCGCTCTCGATCGGGTTCTGCGTCGCCATGACCAGGAAGGGATCCGGCATCGGATAGGTCTTGCCGCCGATCGACACGTGCCGCTCGGCCATCACCTCGAGCAGTGCCGACTGCACCTTGGCCGGCGCGCGGTTGATCTCGTCGGCGAGCACGAAGTTCGCGACGACCGGGCCGAGCTCGGTGTCGAATTCCTCGCGGCCCTGCCGGTAGATGCGGGTACCGATGAGGTCGGTGGGCACCAGGTCGGGCGTGAACTGGACGCGCGCGAACGAACCGCCGACCACCGTGGCGAAGGTCTCCACGGCCAGGGTCTTCGCGATACCGGGAACGCCTTCGAGCAGCACGTGACCACGCGCGAGCACACCGACCAGCAGACGTTCGACCAGGCGGTCCTGGCCCACGATCACCCGCTTGACCTCGTAGATCGCCTTCTCCAGGGTCTGGACGTCACGCTCGAGGGTGCTGGGCGCTGAGGCCGGCGCATCCTTCGCCAGATTCGCCCCGCTCACACCGTCCGTCGAAGTCACCAACATCCCCGCTTTCGCCTTGGTCCTGTGCGTGCTGCCACAACTATTCCAGGTAATCACGGCCTGTGCCGCAACGGGACCCGACATGATGGGAATTCGACGAGCCCCCGGCTCCGCTGCGACACCCGGAATGTCCGATATGTCAGGAGACTATGCGCACCGCGTAGGGCATGAGTCCGCTTTCGCGGACCGGGGACACCTTCACCACATCGCCGGACTCGGGTGCCTCGACCATCTTGCCGTCCCCGAGATACAGCGCGACGTGCTGGCTGCCGTTCGGACCCCAGAACAGCATGTCGCCGCGTTCTCGCTCACCGACCGGCACCCTGGTCCCCGCGTTGTACTGGTAGCCGCTGTAGTGCGGCAGCGAAACCCCGATACCCGCGAACGCGTAGACCATCAGACCCGAGCAATCGAAGCCGACCTTGTTGTAGTCGCCGTGGCTATCGGCGACGCCGCCGTCGCGGATGCCGAGCGTAGGCCCGCCCTCGTCGCCGCCGCCCCAGGCATAGGTGACGCCCAGCTGCGACATCGCCCGGTCGACCACGATCTCGATCGCCGCCGAACCACCGACCGACGGCGAGCCCGGTCGTGGCGCGCTCCGGCGCGGCGGCGGCGCGTCCTCCAACTGGGTGTGCGGGCGCTTTCCGGTGCCGAGCTGGGCGGCGCGGTCCCGGGCGGCCTGATCACCGGCCGCGCGGGCGGCGGCGGCCGCCGCGGCCGCGTGCACGGCCGCCTCCTCGACCTTGCGCTGCGCGTCCCAGACCAGGAAGGCGTCACGCTGGTCCCGCAGACCGGCCACGTTATGGCGGGCCTGATCCAGCCTGCCCTGCGCGTCCTGGCGCCTGCGCAGCAGGTCGTCGCGCTGCGCGGCCTGGTGGGCGAGTTCGGCCTTTGCCGCGGCGACCGCGTTCTCCGCGTCGGTCTTGCGTGCCGCCGCGACTGCCGCGGCGGCATCGGCGGCCGACTTCGCCTGCCTGGCAGCGGAATTCTTGTTGCCCTGATCGATCTGAGCGCGGCGCAGGCCGTCGAGCACCTGCTGCCGGTTCTTGGAGACCAGCTCCAGCAGCTGGGCGCGGTCGAGCGCGGCCGCGGGGGTGGCGGCCGCGAGGTAGGTGATCATCGAATCGGAGCCGGGCCGCGTGTAGACCTGGGTGGCGAACTGGTCGAAGTTGTGCCGTGCTCGGCCGACGTGCGCTCCGGCGTCGGCCAGTGCGCGCTGGGTATCGACGACCACCACGGCCGCCGCGTCGGCGGCATCCCGCGCGTTCTGCAGGTCGACCAGCGCCCGGTTGACGTCTTCCCTGCGCTGCGCGACCACGTCGTCGAGTTGCCGCAGTTGGTGGTCGGCGGTGGCGACCTGGTTGATGAGCGTGCCCACCTCGGCGACCCCGGCGTCGACGTGGGCGCCGGCCTGGGCGATCTGCGCGTCGCTGGGATTTGGCGGAGGGGGCGGCACAGCGGCGACCGGTCCGGTGGTGACCACCGTGGCGACCGCTATCAGCAATCCCATAGCGACCCATAGCGGGCGCCGGTCGGCTAGCTCGCCGTTGTTGCGCATCACACCTCCCATGGACCGGATTCCGGTAATGCCTCACGGGCATCAGGCGAACCATGACGCACTGTGGTCGACAGATGGCCTCTGGAAACACATATTCCCCATAACGGACCATTCGAACCGTATGACACATAAGTCACTTGAACAACACCAGTAACACGACTGGCCATCGGCGATCAGCGATTGCTATAAGTTTGCTGAACTCGCTGGATTCTTCCGCCGGATAGAACAGACCAACCGGACGGAAAGTTAGCTAGTGAGATACTGGCGTCCGGATTGCCACCGAGTGGGGCGCATCGCAGCCTTCGTGTGAGCGAAGACCGCGCCAGGAGTCCCAGCCGGTCGAGAGTGATACCGCGGGCGATGCCACGCGGCCGAGGGCCGATCGCAGGAGAGACCGGCCGAGAAGAGCGGAAGCGCCGCGCGGCGCTAGACGGCGCGAACGTCCGGTGACTCGCCTACCCGGTCGGCGGCGACGTGCCGGTCTTCCCGCGCCCGGCGGGCTTTGATCCAGCACAGCCCGGCGATGAACGCCAGCGTCCCGGCCAGCAGGGTGCAGGTGATGGCGGTCCAGGAGACCGGTTCCGGCGATTCGAGACGGGCCGCGAAAATGCTCGCCGCCTCGCCGGTGTCGCCGTGCCGGTACTTCGCGGCGTCCTCGGCCCATTCCAGCCGCACCCGGCTGATCGTGTCGCTGTAGGTGCCGATCCAGTCGTCGCTGAAGACGACGACGGTGCCGTGCTGCGTCTTACCCACTTCGGTGGCCAGGTCCCGTAGGCTCGAGTCGTGTCCTGGATTGCCGGGGACGACCACGATGCTCAGCGGGATTCCATGGGATCGCGCTTCCGCGGCGATGGCCGCCAGTTCGGCCTCATCCTTGCCGGTCAGCGTCGCGACGTGATCATCGGCCAGATCGGCGTTGAGCGAGCGCACGGTGTCGGTGGTGAGGTTCGGCGGCAATTCCGCGGCCATGGGGGTGAAAACCGAGGTGTGCGGGGCGGTCATCTTCCATCCGGTCTGTCGAGCCGCATCGGCAACCGAAGCGACAGGCATCCAACACTGCAGGGTCGAGCGAGGTCCCCCTTGCTGGCTCGAAAGCACAGTACGCGACGGAGTGTCGCATCACCGGCCCACGGCACGCCCAACCGGCCCCCTGGTACTTCACAGGACAAGCGTACTGTTAAGGTCGTACCGCGAGGACCCGGCGCCCCAGCGGCGCCGGAGCACCTCCGAAGACTCGGTCGCCGGCACAGCCCCGTCGGCGGCCACCCTCACAGACGAGTGGAGCTGACGTGACGACAAGTATCGATACTTTCGGCGCCAAGGGCACCCTCGAGGTCGGTAGCAACTCCTACGAGATCTTCCGCCTCTCCGCCGTGCCCGGCACCGAGAAACTCCCCTACGCACTGAAGGTCCTCGCGGAGAACCTGCTCCGCACCGAGGACGGCGCGAACATCACCGCTGATCACATTCGCGCGATTGCGAACTGGGACCCGTCGGCGCAACCGAACACCGAGATCCAGTTCACGCCTGCCCGCGTGATCATGCAGGACTTCACCGGCGTGCCGTGCATCGTCGACCTGGCCACCATGCGCGAGGCCGTGGCCACCCTCGGCGGCGACCCGGACAAGGTGAACCCGCTCGCCCCCGCCGAGATGGTCATCGACCACTCCGTCATCATCGACGTGTTCGGCCGCGCGGACGCCTTCGAGCGCAACGTCGACATCGAATACCAGCGCAACGGTGAGCGCTACCAGTTCCTGCGCTGGGGCCAGACCGCTTTCGACGACTTCAAGGTCGTCCCGCCGAGCACCGGCATCGTGCACCAGGTCAACATCGAGCACCTGGCGCGCGTCGTCATGGTCCGCAACGGTCAGGCCTACCCCGACACCTGCGTCGGCACCGACTCGCACACCACGATGGTCAACGGCCTCGGCGTGCTCGGCTGGGGCGTCGGCGGTATCGAGGCCGAGGCGGCCATGCTCGGCCAGCCCGTCTCGATGCTGATCCCGCGGGTGGTCGGCTTCAAGCTGACCGGTGAGATCAACCCGGGCGTCACGGCGACCGATGTCGTCCTCACCGTCACCGACATGCTGCGCAAGCACGGTGTGGTCGGCAAGTTCGTCGAGTTCTACGGCAAGGGCGTGGCCGAGGTGCCGCTGGCCAACCGCGCCACCCTGGGCAACATGAGCCCGGAATTCGGCTCGACCGCCGCGATCTTCCCGATCGATGACGTGACCGTCGACTACCTGCGCCTCACCGGCCGTTCCGACGAGCAGGTCGCGCTGGTCGAGGCGTACGCCAAGGAGCAGGGCCTCTGGCACGACGCCGACTCCGAGCCCGCCTACTCCGAGTACCTCGAGCTGGATCTGAGCACCGTGGTGCCGTCCATCGCGGGCCCGAAGCGTCCGCAGGACCGCATCCTGCTGTCGGAGTCCAAGATCGCCTTCCGCAAGGACATCCACAACTACACCAGCGACGAGGTCAGCGGCCCTGCCGCCAGCACGCCGCACTCGCACCTGGACGAGGCCATCGAGGAGTCGTTCCCGGCCAGCGATCCGGCCGTGCTGTCCTTCGCCGACGACGACGCCGTCCTGGTGTCGGCGGCCAACGGCGCCGAGGGCCGTCCATCCAAGCCGGTCAAGGTGAGCACCGAGGAGTACGGCGACTTCGTGCTCGACCACGGCGCGGTGGTGGTCGCCTCGATCACCTCCTGCACCAACACCTCCAACCCGTCGGTCATGCTCGGCGCGGCGCTGCTGGCCCGCAACGCGGTGGAGAAGGGCCTGACCCGCAAGCCGTGGGTGAAGACGTCCATGGCGCCGGGCTCGCAGGTCGTCAACGGCTACTACGAGAAGGCCGGCCTGTGGCCGTACCTGGACAAGCTGGGCTTCAACCTGGTCGCGTTCGGTTGCGCCACCTGCATCGGCAACACCGGTCCGCTGCCGGAGGAGATCTCCAAGGCGGTCAACGACAACGACCTCACCGTCACCGCGGTGCTCTCCGGCAACCGCAACTTCGAGGGCCGCATCTCCCCCGACGTGAAGATGAACTACCTGGCCTCGCCGCCGCTGGTCATCGCCTACGCGCTCGCCGGAACCATGGACTTCGACTTCGAGCACGACGCGCTCGGCCAGGACCAGGACGGCAACGACGTCTTCCTGAAGGACATCTGGCCTTCGCCGCAGGAGATCCAGGAGACCATCGACCGGGTCATCTCCCGCGACATGTTCCTCGAGGACTACAAGGACGTCTTCCGCGGCGACGAGCGCTGGCGCAGCCTGCCCACGCCGGAGGGCAAGACCTTCGAGTGGGCCGAGGAGTCCACCTACGTGCGCAAGCCCCCGTACTTCGAGGGCATGCCGCAGACCCCGGAGCCGGTCACCGACATCACGGGCGCCCGAGTGCTCGCGCTGCTCGGCGACTCGGTCACCACCGACCACATCTCGCCGGCGGGCAACATCAAGCCGGGCACCCCGGCCGCCCAGTACCTGGAGGCCAACGGCGTCGAGCGCAAGGACTACAACTCCTATGGCTCGCGTCGCGGCAACCACGAGGTGATGATCCGCGGCACCTTCGCCAACATCCGGCTGCGCAACCAGCTGCTCGACGACGTCTCGGGTGGCTACACCCGCGACTTCACCCAGCCGGGCGGCCCGCAGGCGTTCATCTACGACGCGTCGCAGAACTACCAGGCCGCGGGCATCCCGCTGGTCGTGCTCGGTGGCAAGGAGTACGGCTCGGGCTCGTCACGTGACTGGGCCGCCAAGGGCACCCGGCTGCTGGGCGTGAAGGCCGTCATCACCGAGTCGTTCGAGCGCATTCACCGCTCCAACCTCATCGGCATGGGCGTCATCCCGCTGCAGTTCCCGGCGGGTGAGTCGGCCGCGTCGCTGAAGCTGGACGGCACGGAGACCTTCGACATCGAGGGCATCACCAAGCTGAACGAGGGTGTCACCCCGAAGACCCTGAAGGTCACCGCCACCAAGGAGAATGGTGACAAGATCACCTTCGACGCGGTCGTGCGGATCGACACCCCCGGTGAGGCCGATTACTACCGCAACGGCGGCATCCTGCAGTACGTGCTGCGCAACATGATTCGCGGCTGAACTGTGTTCCGCCGACGGTAGGAACCGTCGCAGAAGGGTCCGCGCACCGCATCCGCGGTGCGCGGACCTCTCCACATTCCGCTTCGCGCCGCACCGCGCACCCACGCGCGATGCCCGCTTCCCCCGGAGGAGCCCGATGCCCAAGGTCAGTGACGATCACCTCGCCGCCCGGCGCAGCCAGATTCTCGACGGGGCACGCCGCTGCTTCGCCGAGTACGGCTACGACGGCGCCACCGTGCGCCGCCTGGAGGAGGAGATCGGGCTCTCCCGAGGCGCTATCTTCCATCACTTCCGCGACAAGGACGCGCTGTTTCTCGCCCTCGCCCAAGAGGATGCCGAACGCATGGCCGACGTCGCGGCCAACCAGGGCATCGTGCAGGTGATGCGCGATATGCTCGCCCACCCCGAGCAGTTCAACTGGCTCGGAACGCGTTTGGAGATCGCGCGGCGGTTGCGCACCGATCCCGAATTCCGCGCCGGCTGGACCCAGCGTTCCGCTGAGCTCACCGCCGCCACCCTGGCCCGCCTGGAACGCCGCAAGGCCGCGGGCGCACTGCGCGACGACGTCCCCACCGACGTCCTGCTCGGCTACCTCGACCTCGTCCTGGACGGCTTGATCGCCCGGATCGCCTCCGGCCACACCAACGAAAACCTCTCCGCGGTGCTGGACCTCGTAGAAGCCTCCGTCCGCTCCCCCGCCTCGCTCCCCCGCCTCTCCGGGCCTTCAGACCGTACTAGTTGAGTGACGCGAGATTTGCGTTCAGGTCCTGCGTTGGGTGCCACCTGTGTTTCGGGCGTACCCGGCGAGTTACCCATGTGCGTGCGAAATCAGTCGTCACGTCGTAGATCCGGCCGAAAAGCGCGGAGAGGCGGGGAGCGCAGTGCTTGCGGCGAGGAGTGTTCAATACGTCGCGTTGATGTACTCCGCGGCGTGCTTGGTCCAGAGAACATTCGTGCCCGGCATGTTTTTCGTCGCGTAGAGCACGTGCTGACCGTGCGGCCATGGGGTCAGGTAACCGATGACGCCGCGGACCGCCGCGCTGTAGCGGTCGAGGTTGCCGATCGGGTCGCGTTGCAGGATCTCGAGTAGTTCGGCGAAGATCAGCGGCGCGACGTTGCCGATGCGAGCGCCCTCGACGAAAGAGAACGGCGAGATGCCGACGCCGATGATGCGCAACGGCGAATCCTTCGGGGCGGCGGTAATGATGTCGCCGGGGTTGGCGTACTCACGGACCGCGACCGACGCAGGCCACGCGCCGCGCTGCCCGTGCAGACCGAAGGTCGATGCCGGGCAGAGATTTCCGACCGACTCACCGGCCCGGCGCAACGGGTTGGCGATGTTCACCACGAACGCGATCTCCAGCGGCGTGCCATCGATGTTCTTGTACTTCCCCGACCGGACGCCCTCCAAGATCCGGCTGGCGCAGATGCCGCCGAGCGAATAGCTCAGCAGCCCGCAGACATTCGGCGAGTCCTGGATGGCTTTCACCCCCGCGGCCGTGCCGAGCCGCACCGATGTGTCCAGGGAAGGCCCCCAGACATTCGGCGCGGGTCCCACCGGCACCGGCCCCACCGATGCGGGCCACTCCGGCTCGAAACAGCTGAATTTGTCGGTGTCGAGTAGTTTGGCGACTTCGTGCAGCATGCCCGCGGGCGTTCCATCGGAGTTCCGCGGCTCCCCGGTGCCGCGGAGAGTGATGATGTCGATCATCGTGTCCTCCTTGCACAATCGCACCGAAACTTTCGGCACGCAATTCCAAGGTAAACCCGCGCGGCACCGCAGGCGTGAGTATCGAGCTACCTCATCCGGCTACGAGTTTCCCCATGTAGAGCGGGATTCGACGGATGGAGGGCCGCGTGAGCTACCGCGCCGGGTCCCCGGGTTCCATGCTGCTGAGCAGAATTCGCGCGATCCGGTCCAGTTCACGCCGCTCACCGGCGGTCAGCACGGACAGCATCCTGGTCTCGTTCGCGGTGTGTTCGGTGACCACGGTGTCGACGAGTTCCCGCCCGGCCTCCGTGAGGGCGACCCGGATCGCGCGACGGTCCTGTGCGTCCGCGACCCGCCGCACCAGCCCCGCCGCTTCCAGCCGATCCAACCGCCCGGTCATCCCCGCCCGCGAGAGCATCAGCGTGTCGGCGAGGACCGATGGGTTCAGCTCGAAGGGTCCCCCCGAACGACGCAACGCGGCGAGTACATCGAACTCACCGCGTTGCAGGCCGTGTTTGCCGAACACCGCCTCGATCTCGCGCTGCGCCACCATCATCAGCCTGCCCATCCTGCCGATCACGGCCATGGCCTCGAGGTCGAGGTCCGGGCGTTCGCGCCGCCACTGCGCCACGATCGCGTCGATGGGGTCGGTCCTACGTTCGGTCATGGACGGATTCTATTCGGCGGTATATAGTTCGGTAGCGAACTATATACCAACGAATCATTGGAGTCCCGATGAGCGCCCCCGCACCGCACACCGATGCCGCGATCCGTCAGCCGCAGGACGCGGAGACACTGCACACGAAGTCGGTCACCCTGCGACTACTGATCGACGCCGAGGAAGCGGGCGGCGCGCTGAGCACGCTCGAAGTGACCATGGACCGTGGGGCCGACGGCGCGGCACCGCATTACCACACGCTCTCCGAAGAGTTGTTCTATGTCGCCGACGGCGAACTGCAACTGCTGGCGGGCGACCGGATCGTCACAGTGGGCGCGGGCGGTTCGATCGTGGTGCCCAGATTCATGCCGCACGCGTTCGGCGCCGCGCCGGACAGCTCGGCGCGCATCTTGATCGCCCTCACGCCGGGCGTGCAGCGCTTCGAGTACTTCCGCCTGCTGGAGCGCATCGCGGCGGGCGAATCGGCCATGGCCGAGCTCGCGGCGGCCCAGGAGGAGTTCGACAACCACTTCGTCGATGCTCCCGCGTGGTGGGCCGAGCGCAACGGCAACCGACGCTGAGCTCCCTCCGGCGCGACTGGCCCCGCAAATCCCGGCCCGTGCAGTCCGATTCGATCGAATTGATCAAGACGACCCGCACGGCCGAGCCGAGGAAATACGATGCCGCGCGGACGCGGTGGCGGTTCCGCCCGGGCCGGCCGCGGAGGTCGCGGTGCACGAAAGTACAGATGCACAGCCGCCAATATCGGGCTATGGACGCGGTCCACATCCAACGCCGGGGGTAGCTCGATGATTGCGCCCTGACTATTTCCGGCCTACCGGAAATCTTTCGGTGCTCGCTGGTTCCGTATCGGAATTCAGTTTGCCATCGGCCGGTAAATCTCCCGATCCCAACCGATCGCAGCACCTACCGCGATATGATCGCTCACACGCTTGGGGGTCGTGGCAAATGGTGAGCAGATCGGAGAAACGGCTATGACCGACGCAATCCGCCTTCCCGGGACGACGCCGAAGGGTGACCGCGTTCCTCCGCTCCAGGGTCTGCTGGTCGCGGAATCGGACCGCGAGATCAGCGTGCGCGTCACCGAGGGAACGTGGACGTTCCGTCGGTCCGACGTTCTGCGAGTCGTCGATTCCGCTGTGCCGCACTCCGATCAGGACGGCCGCCCGGTGCTGGTGGACATTCGCGCGGGCGCCACCGCCGACTTCACCCAGCGACTGCGGATCGACCTGGTCGACCGGCCGATGA
The DNA here is from genome assembly GCF_965283145.1 of Nocardia sp. Marseille-Q1738. Taxonomy (NCBI): domain Bacteria; kingdom Bacillati; phylum Actinomycetota; class Actinomycetes; order Mycobacteriales; family Nocardiaceae; genus Nocardia; species Nocardia sp. Marseille-Q1738. Next base: position 266,498 of record NZ_CBDIMS010000003.1, read on the forward strand.
CCATCCCCGAGGCGCCGTCGGAGGCGCTCGGCGACGACCAGCTGCGCCGCCTCACCGAAATCTGGGCCGACCGGCTGCAACTCGTGGAATGCCCGGGTGCGGGCGGCGCGACGTTCACCTACTGCCAGACCAAATCGCTCGGCGGCAGCGACGACGGCATCAACTGCGACAGTCTCGACTGAACGGCACGCGCATGGCGGGACGCCGGAAGGCTTCGGTCTTGATCGTGTCCGAATCCGATGACCTCCACGGCACCGCGATGGCGGCGACGTTACGAGAGCACCACGGGCTCAGTCCGATCCACCTCGATTTGCGGGATTTTCCCCGCGAGTCCGGCAGCTTCCGCCTGGACCGGCTCGGCACGACTCGCTCGCTGTCGCATCTGATCGGCCTCGACGACGTCCGGTCGGTGTGGTGGCGGCGCCCGCATCCCGCCCAGGTGCCCGCGGGGGTCCGAGCCTCGGACAACGACTTTCGCCAAGCCGAGTGCGATGGCTTCATCCAGGGACTGCTCTGGTCCATCCCGGCCCACTGGGTCAACGACCCAGGCGCGGACCGCACCGCGGGACGCAAGATCGTGCAGCTGGAAACGGCGCTGCGGGCCGGGTTCGCGGTACCGGAGACGCTGATCACCAACGACCCGGACGAGGCGCGCAGTTTCGTCGAATCCCGGCCCGGTCCCGTGGTCTACAAGCGCACCGGCACCAGCCGCGGCGAATTCGCCGAGACCAGGATCATCTCCCGCGACGACTTCGGCAGGCTCGCCGCGATCCGTTCGGCGCCGACCACCTTTCAGGACTACATCGACGCCACCTGCGACCTGCGCGTCGTGTGGGTGGACGGGATCGAATGGACCGTGCGCATCGACTCGCAAGCCGGCGTCGGCAAGGTCGACTCCCGCCTGGACACCTCGGTCGACTTCACGCCCGACCACCTGCCCGCCGCGGTGAGCAAGTCGCTGGCCACCCTGATGGGTGCGCTCGGGCTGTCCTTCGGGGTACTCGACATCCGGCTCGGCCGCGATGGCGAGTACTACTTTCTCGAGGTCAATCCGCAGGGCCAGTTTGCCTATTTGGAGATCAAGACCGGGCTGCCCATCTTCCGCAGCCTGGCCAACCTCTTGGTGGACGGCGACGGCATGGTGGCCGGTTACTGAATCCGGCGATAGGTCTGCCGTACCACGCCGGACGCCGGGAACGCGACGACGTCCACCAGCCGCAGCCGCCGTGGCGCCACCCCCTCGAACAGCGGCCGGCCCGCGCCGAGCAGCACCGGAAACACCAGCAGCCGAAGCTCATCCACGGCGTCGAGACGAAGGAACTCCTGCGCGGTCCGCACGCCCGCGAACACCACCACCGGCTTGCCGGAGCTGTTCTTCAGCTCCGCGATCTCGGCGGGCAGGTCCGCGCCGATCCGGCGGGCGGGCTGCCACGGCAGCTCCAGGTCCGGCCGGTGCGTGAGCACCAGTTTGGGCAGCGCGTTGACCAGCGGAGCGAGCCGCGCGTCTCCGGGTGTGGCCGGATTCCGTTGCGCGTCCGGCCAATACCCGGCGAGCAACTCGTAGGACGTGCGCCCGAAGATCTGCGCGTCGACGCCGCTGAGCAGCTCGGCGAGATAGTCGTCCAGTTCGGGATCGTCGACCTCGATCCAGTCGAGCGCTCCGTCCGGCCCGGCCGCGTAGCCGTCCAACGTCACCATGATCTGCAGCAGCAGCTCCCGCACCGCGTGGTCCTTCCGTCGACACCGTCTCTTTCAACAGTGCGGACGATCCCCGCGGCGCGAATTCATCGCGGGACGCTACTGGCCTTTCCGGCGATTGGCCCCACCCCGGCTGCGGAGCTGCACATGCGACTCCACTAGCACGTTGTGGATGAAGCCATAGGAACGGCCGGTGGACCGTGCCAGTGACCGGATGCTCGCACCCGCCTCGTATTGCTTCTTCAGCTGGGTTTGTAGGCGATCGCGTGACTTCCCGGTGACGCGTGTGCCCTTACCCAATGTGGCCTTGCTATGTGTGGGCCTGTCGCTCATGGCTTCCTCCGAGTCGCCGAGCAGCGTCTTTCCAGGCTAAGCACTCAGCAGGCCGTGATCAACGGGTTCCTGTGATGAAACTCACGCAAGCTGAATAAGTTCCAGGTATTCCGCCGACCAGTGGTCTTCTGTCCCGTCCGGGAGGAGGATCACCCGTTCCGGAGACAGCGCCTCCGCTGCCCCTGGGTCGTGGGTCACCAGCACCACGGCGCCCGCGTAGGTGCGCAGCGCGTCCAGCACCTGCTCGCGCGAGACCGGGTCGAGGTTGTTGGTCGGCTCGTCCAGCAGCAGGACGTTCGCCGCCGAGGAGACCAGGCCGGCCAGTGCCAGACGGGTCTTCTCACCACCCGAGAGGGTGCCGGCGGGCTGGTCGAGCTGCGGACCGGAGAACATGAACGCGCCGAGCAGGCCACGCAGGTCCTGTTCACCCGCGTCCGGCGCGGCGTGGCGGATGTTCTCCCAGACGGTGGCGTCGTCGTCCAGGGTGTCGTGCTCCTGCGCGAAGTACCCGATCTTCAGGCCGTGGCCTGGCACGAGGCCGCCCGCGGTCGGCTGCTCGACCCCGGCGAGCAGGCGCAGCAACGTGGTCTTGCCCGCGCCGTTGAGCCCGAGCACCACCACCCGGCTGCCGCGATCGATCGCGAGATCGACGCCGGTGAAGATCTCCAGCGAACCGTAGACCTTGGTCAGGTTCTCGGCCATCAGCGGTGTCTTCCCGCAGGGCGCCGGCTCGGGGAACTTGATCCTGGCGACCTTGTCGGCGACGCGCACGTCGTCGAGTTCGGCCAGCAGGCGATCGGCCCGTTTGGCCATGTTCTGCGCCGCAGTCGCTTTCGTGGCCTTCGCGCCGAGCTTGGCCGCCTGGGCGCGCAGCGCGCTCGCCTTCTTCTCGGCGTTCGCGCGTTCACGGCGCCTGCGCTGTTCGTCGGTGGCGCGCGCGTCCAGATACTTCTTCCACCCCATGTTGTAGATGTCGGCTTCGCCGCGCACCGCGTCCAGGAACCACACCTTGTTCACCACGTCGGCGAGTAGTTCGACGTCGTGGCTGATCACGATCAGGCCACCGTCGTGGTTCTGCAGGAAACCGCGCAGCCAGGTGATCGAGTCGGCGTCGAGATGGTTGGTCGGCTCGTCCAGCAGCAGAATGGTGTCCGAGCGGCCGCCGCTGCCATCGGAGGCGGCGAACAGGATGCGCGCCAATTCGATTCGGCGGCGCTGGCCGCCGGAGAGGGTGCGCAACGGCTGGCCGAGCACCCGGTCGGGCAACCCGAGGCTGTGGCAGATGCGCGCCGCTTCGCTCTCGGCGACGTAACCGCCGAGAGCGGAAAACCGTTCCTCGAGCCTGCCGTACTTGCGTACCGCCTTCTCGCGCTCCTTGTCGTCGGCCACCTCGGCCATCAGGGCCTGCTGCTTCTCCATCTCACGGATCAGCGTGTCCAGGCCGCGCGCGGACAGCACCCGGTCGCGGGCAAGCACGTCCAGGTTGCCCTCGCGCGGATCCTGCGGCAGGTAACCGATCTCGCTGGAACGCAGGATCTTTCCCGCGTACGGCTCGCCCTCGCCCGCCAGGATGCGCAACGTGGTCGTCTTGCCCGCGCCGTTACGCCCGACCAGTCCGATCCGGTCCCCCGCCTGCACGCGCAGCGCCGGCCCAGGGGCCGACAGCAGGGTGCGGACTCCGGCCCGGACCTCCAGGTCGGTCGCGGTGATCACAAACTTCTCCTCGCGGATCGTGGTGCTGGACGCATGCTGCTCGATTGTGCGACCCGACGCGCACAAGAACCACCGATTTTAACCGGGACGAACGGCCCTCCCACAGCCCAGCGCCCCGCATGTGACGGCGGTAACGGCGCGCGCGGACCACTGCGCTACCGTGCGATGCCATGAGTACCGATCTATTGGGCAAGAGCGCCCTGGTCACGGGGGCCAGCCGGGGCATCGGCAAGGCGGTCGCGGCGGAGCTGCTCGGCCGCGGCGCGAACGTGCTGATCACCGCACGGAAGAAGGACCCGCTGGACGAGGCGGCCGCCGAGCTGCGCGAACTGGGCCACCAGGGGCAGGTCGTCGCGCTGGCGGGCAACTCCGGCGTCGCCGAGGATCGGGCGGCCGCGGTCGAGCGCGCGGTCACGGAGTTCGGTTCGCTGGACGTCCTGATCAACAACACCGGCATCAACCCGGTGTTCGGCTCGCTGATGGACGCCGACCTGGACGCCGTGCGCAAGATCTTCGACGTGAACGTGGTCGCGGCGCTCGGCTACATCCAGGAGGCCTATAAGGCGTGGATGCGCGACCACGGGGGCGCCGTGGTGAACGTGGCCAGCGTGGCGGGTATCCGCTCCACCGGCGTGATCGCCGCGTACGGCGCGTCCAAAGCTGCGCTCATCCGCCTCACCGACGAACTGGCCTGGCAGCTGGGACCGAAGATCCGCGTGAACGCGGTCGCGCCCGGCGTGATCAAGACGAAGTTCGCCGACGCGCTGTACTCGGCCGACGAGGAACGCGCCGCGAGTGTGTACCCGATGAAGCGGCTGGGCAGCCCGGAGGACGTGGCACGCCTGATCGGCTTCCTGGTGTCCGACGAGGCCGCGTGGATCACCGGTGAGACCGTGCGGGTGGACGGCGGGCTGCTGTCGACCGGCGGACTCTGACCGTCTGCTCCCGTACCGATACGGGCGCCGCCGCGCTACCGGAACGCCAGTGCGCCGAGCATGTCGGCGTGCCGGTAGCGCAGATACTTCTCCACCGTCTCCACGGCGACCGCGTCGGTGGCGGTCGCTATGGTCACGACGACGAACTCCTTCTGGCTGCCGTCCTTCCACTTGCCGGTCGCGTAACCGGAAATGTACGAGCCCGGCCGCAGGATCAGGTCCGCGTCGGCGAATCGATCCTTCGCCGCGGCGGCCCGATTCTCATCGGCCATGCCGAGGATGAACTGGGTGAGCATCACGGCGCCGCCCTCGGTGCGGAACACCATTTCCGCCGCGTACGTGCAACCGAGACCGGTGAGCTTGCCCGCCTTGTCGATGTCACCGCAGTCGGAGTGGTCGCGGCCGTCGACCCAGTCGGCGTGCAACTCGACGCCCCCGAGCCGGAAGTCCCAGTTCCCGGCGTATTCGGTGTGGCTCAGCCGGCCGGACGACGGGCCGACCGGCCGCGTGCTGGTGGCGGTGGTCGCACGGGCCGTCGCGTCGGCGGACGTGGCTGCGGCTTGCGCGGAGCCATGCTCGCGCGGGACCACCGCTACGCCGATGCCGACCGCGACCAGGACGACGACGATGCCGACGACCAGCCCGGCTATCGGGCCGGTGCTGGATTTCGGCGGCGGGGGCAACGGCGGCGCTTCCCACGCCGGCATCGGGTACTCGCTGGGCGGGGATGATTGCCCCCACCCATACTCCACACCGTCGGATTTCGCGTAATCGCCTGACCCGCCGTCGAATTCGGAGCCGGGAGGATACGTCATCGCGGTCACCTTCCCACATCCTCGGGCGGCCGTCCCACCCCATGCGGGCTCCCCCGGGCTGCCCGACCGACCCTACCGGATACGCGGATCAGAGCCGGGCGGGCTGACGCCAATCCCGGGAGCCGGCAACCGGGGCGGCAGGTCCCTCCTCGATGCCGAAACGCCGGTGCAGCTTGCGCAGTGGCCCGGGTGCGTACCAGTTCCAGTCGCCGAGCAGCTCCATCGCCGCGGGCAGCAGGAATCCGCGGACCAGGGTCGCGTCCACCAGGACCGCCAGCGGAAGGCCGATGCCGAACGCCTTCATGAACGTGATGTCCGAGGCGAGGAAGCCGAGGAACACCAGCGAGATCAACACCGCCGCGGCCGTGACGATCCGCCCGATCCGCTCCAGCCCGGAGGTGACCGCCAGCGCGTTGGATCTGGTCCGCTGGTACTCCTCACGGATACGGGCCAGCAGGAACACCTGGTAGTCCATGGCAAGGCCGAACGCGACGCCGAACAGCATGACCGGAACCGTCGGCGGCAGGTCGCCGGTGACGGTGAACCCGAGCAAGCCGGACAGATGCCCGTCCTGGAAGATCCAGACCAGCGCCCCGAAGGTCGCGGTCAGGCTCAGCACGCTGAGCACCACCGCCAGCAGCGGCAGCACGACGCTTCCGGTGAGCAGGAACAGGACCACCACCATGATCAGCACGACGAACACGAGCGCGTACGGCAGCGCGGAGACCACCGCGTCGATCGCGTCCGCGTTCGCCGCGGCCACTCCGCCGACCAGCACCGGCGACGCGGCGGGCGTCGCGCGCACGGCACTGGCGATCCGGTCGAGCGCACCGGGATCGGTGGTGTCCGGAACCACGCTGAGATAGGCGGCGTTCGGCGCGCGGAAGCGGTCGTTGGCCGCGGTGGGCGAGGCGAGCAGACCGCCGTGGCTGTAGCTGCCGGTGGCGGTGTCGACCCGGCGGACGTTCTCGATCTCCGACAGTTCCCGGGCGTAGGCGTCCAATTCCGCCGCGTCGTAGGCGGTTTCGGGCAGCACCGCGAACAGTCCGTTCTGCTCGGTGGCGGAGAAGTCACGCTGGATGGCCTCGGTGACCTGGCGATTGTTCATCGACTCCGGCAGCGAACGTTCGTCCGGGAAGCCGAGTTTCACGCCGAGGAACGGCGCGCCCAGTACCAGCAGCAGCGCGGTCACCGCGAGCCCGATGGGCACCGGCCGCATCATCACGAACCGGGCCAGGCGATGCCAGGCGCCCTCGCCCGGCGCGGGCCGGGCGGCGCGCAGGAACCACCACAGCTGACCATTGTCGATCTTGGTGCCGAGCAGGAACAGGATCGCGGGCAGCACGGTCAGCGAGACCGCCGCGGCGATCACCGCCACGGCCAGGCCCGCGTATCCCATCGACCGCACGGCCAGCAGCGGGAAGAACAACAGGCCCGACAGCGCCACCGCGACGGTCACGGCCGAGAACGCGACGGTACGACCGGCCGAGTGCATGGTCGCCACCACCGCGGCCGCGGGCTGCTGTCCGGCGACCAGCTCGTCGCGATAGCGGCTGATGATCAACAGGCTGTAGTCGATCGCGAGGCCGAGCCCGAGCAGGGTGGCGACGTTGGTCGCGGTCGCCGCGAGATCGGTGACACTCGCGATCAGCCACAGCGCGCCCATCGTGATCATCACCGTGATCATGGCGACGACCAGCGGCAGGCTGGCCGCGACCAAACCACCGAAGACCAGCAGCAGCGCGATCAGCGTGATCGGGAAGGCGATGGATTCGCCGAGCACGACGTCTTTCTCGCTCTGCTGCACCGTCTCGTGCAGCAGCATCGCGTAGCCGCCGACGCGCACCTCCAGCGGGCCGTGCGTGCCGCCGAACCGCTCGGCGAGATCGCCGACCCGTTTGTCGACCTCGGACTCCTCGCCGAGGATGCTGGCCACGATCAGGCCCTTGGCGCCGTCGGTGCTGCGCAGCGCGGGCGACTTCTCGGTCCAGTAGGAGGCGACGCCCGCGACGCCGGATTGCGACTTCAGCTCGGCGACCAGCTCGGTCGCCGCGGTGACCGCGGCGGCGTCGTCCACCGACCCGGGAGTCCGCACCAGCAGCACGAGATTCGGGGTGGCTTGGCCGAAGGTGTCCCGCAGCACCGCGGCCGCCCGGCTGGATTCGCTGTCGGGATCGATGTACCCGCCGCCCTGCACTTTGTCGAACAGCGTCGCGCTCAGTGTGCCCATCGCCAGCGCGAGCACGACGAACACCCCCAGGATCCACCGGCTGCGCCGCCTGGTCAGTTCGAACACCGCGTCTACCCCTAACTCGTTCCGGCCGTGCCGCTTTCGTCCTCGGACTGCCACGGTGTCGCCGGTTCGGCTACCTGTCCGGCACGCCATCGCGGCGCACCGGTACGCCGGTCATTCGCCGCCGAACCTCGACACCGGGGCCGGATGCGTGCGCCAGCGCCCCGGAATCCTAACAACGTCGGGCGAAACTCCGGTGGGCGAGAACACATTCCGTACGTGAGCGGCGCGGGGACGTGCGCTGCCCGCCGTGCGGCCGAGATTCCGTGCCACCGCGCGCCGGGACGTTTGCCGTGACACCGCCGCCCTCCTGGGCGCACACCTCAGCTGTCCGCGAAGCGTGTGGTACCGCGCCCAGGAGCAGAGTTCGCTGCGCCGTTGTTCCCGGCATCTCGACGGCAGCTCCGCCGTGGTCTCGGACAACCGACCCGCGGCCGGGGTTCGTGCCGCGGTATTCGCGAAGAATTCATCTGGGACTTGCCCGGCTTCGGCATGACAGCGTGGGCCGACGGCGAGAACCGCGATATCGCCGTCGAGGCGAGGCGGCTACTAGGCTCCGACCAGTCGAGGACCGAGCGAGCGAACGAAAGGCGCAGACGATGCACGCAGGCGCACCCCCGCGGACGTAGCGTGACGCCGGACCTGATCGTCTGCGGCCTCGGCCCGGCCGGACGTGCCCTTGCGCATCGCGCTACGGCGCGCGGGCTCACGGTCATCGCTCTGGATCCCGCGCCGGAGCGCGGATGGACGGCCACGTACGCGGCGTGGGCCGATGAACTGCCCGATTGGCTGGCGCCGGAGGCCATCGCCGCGACGGTGCCGCGGCCGATGGCATGGGGAACTCGGGCACACCGGGTCGACCGCCGCTACGTAGTGCTGGATACCGCGCGTTTGCAGATGTCGTTGTCCTTGCCCGGCGCACGGATCATCCAGGACCGCGCGGTCGAGGTCTCGCCCGAGCGGGTGACTCTCGCCTCGGGCAGGTCACTCGCGGCGGCCAGAGTCGTCGACGCCCGCGGCCTCACCCGTTCTCCGGCGCGGGCCGAGCAGACGGCCTATGGCGTGATCGTGGACGCCGAGCGCTGCGCAGATCTCGACCCGCTGTTCATGGACTGGCGCGCCGACAACGGCGCGGCGGCCGGCGAAACGCCCTCGTTCCTCTACGCCGTCCCGCTCGACGACCGGCGGATGCTGCTGGAGGAGACCTGCCTGGCCGGTCGTCCCGCGCTCGCGGGTTCGCGGCTGCGCGTGCGCCTGCACCACCGGTCGCGTTCCAGGGGCATCCAGCTCACCGGTGCGGAACCCGTCGAGCATGTCCGGTTTCCCGTGCAGGGCGGACGTCCGGGTCCGCACATGTTCGGCGCGGCGGGAGGGTTCCTGCATCCGGCGACCGGATACAGCGTCGCCGCGGCGCTGACCGCGGCCGATGCCGTTGCGGCCGGTCAGGACGTGTGGCCGGTGGCCGCCCGGATTGTCCACCGTCTTCGCGGCGCGGGACTGCGGGCGTTGCTGGCCCTGCCGCCCGCTGACCTCCCGCAGTTCTTCGACGCGTTCTTCGAGCTGCCTCCGGCGGCGCAACGCGCGTATCTGTCCGGCCGCACCGACCTGACCGGCACCGTCGACGCGATGCGGACCCTCTTCACGGCGTTGCCGTGGCGGCTGCGCCGGCGGGTCGCGGCCGCGACACTCGGAGTTCCGGTTCCGTCGCGCGGTCGCCCGGGTTCGGCCATGATGGAGGAATGAGATCGATCTGGAAGGGCTCGATCGCATTCGGGCTGGTGAACGTCCCGGTGAAGGTGTACACCGCCACCGAGGACCATGACATCCGGTTCCATCAGGTCCATGCCAAGGACGGTGGCCGGATCAAGTACGACCGCGTGTGCACCGTGTGCGGTCAGTCCATCCCGTACACCGACATCGACAAGGCCTACGAGTCTCCGGACGGAGACAAGGTCGTCCTGACCGACGAGGACTTCGCGAAACTGCCGGTGGCGGAGAGGCACGAGATCCCGGTCCTGCAGTTCGTGCCGTCCGACCAGATCGACCCGATCCTGTTCGACAAGAGCTACTACCTGGAACCGGATTCCAGCACACCGAAGGCGTACGTGCTGCTGGCCACGACGCTCGAGGAGGTCGAGCGCACCGCGCTGGTGAACTTCACCCTGCGCCAGAAGACCAGGCTCGCCGCATTGCGCGTGCGCGACGGCGTCCTGGTGCTGCAAACCCTGCTGTGGCCGGATGAGGTGCGCTCGGTCGACTTCGAATCCCTCGACGGTGTCGCGCAACCGAAGCCGCAGGAGATCAAGATGGCCGAGACGCTGGTCGAGGCCATGTCCGACGACTTCGATCCGGACCAGTTCACCGACGAATACCAGATCGAGCTCAAACGCCTGCTGGACGAGGCGATCGCCAGCGGCACCGGCACAGTGCCCGAGCAGCCCGAGATGGTGCCGACCGGGATGGACGCCGAGGTGGTCGACCTGGTGGCCGCGCTGCAGCGCAGCCTGGAGGCCAGCGGACGCCGGACGGCCGGTGGCGACGGTGCGGCGAAGGCCGAACCGAAGAAGGCGGCGAAGAAGACGGCGGCCAAGACTTCCACGAGCGCGGCCAAGAGCGCCGCGTCGAAGAGCACAGCGAAGAAGGCCCCCGCGAAGAAGACCGCCAAGAAGACCGCGACCCGCAAAGGCGCCTGATCTTCGCCGGTCGGACGTTCGGTGCGCGGCCGGCCACCGAACTGGTCGGCCGGGGGTCAGCTCTGGGCCGCCCGTTCCCGGCCTTCCTCGAAGAATTGCAGCAGCGCGGCCACGGTGTTCACCTTGTCGCGCGGACGCAGCGCGCCGAACGGCGCGTTCCAGAAATCGCCGCTGCGCGGGGTCCACGGTCCGACATAGGCGTACGGTCCGGGATGCGCGTCGTCGCCCGGCGACACGCCATAGTTCACCTCGTCCAGCGTGCTCGCCAGATCGAAATGCTCCGGCCACAGCACCGGCGTCACATCGGGTGCCAGGCAGCGTAACGCCCTGTCCCCCACCGCGAACCACTCCTCGATCAGCCCGGCCGCCGACGGATCCAGCTCGATCGCGGCGTCGGGATCGACACCGGTCATGTCCGAATAGGACCCTTCCGGCGCTCCCGGTTCGAAGCCCGCCACCCGCGCCACCTCGCGGTAGGTGCCCTCCAGTAGGGTCCGCCCCTCCGGCCACACCAACTCGGCGCCGACGACCGAAACAGGCCACCGCACACCCCCGAATCCCCCGTGCACGGCCCGCAGCCGGATTGTGCCGAACTCCCGGTACTGCGGCCCCGCGATCAGCAACTCCGCCGTCGCGTGCAGTGCCTGTCTCGACCGCAGATACGTCAACTCGTCCACTCCGGCATCATGTCCACTTCGGCCGCCGGACCGCACGGGTTTCGCCGGATACCCGTGGCTTGGTCCAGAGCCCGGCGCAGCGGCGTGACGGCCGAGCGACCGCGCCGATCACCTGTCCCGCCCTCACCCGACGCTGCCGGCGGGCCGCCCGGAGACGATGGGATGGGATGTCGGCGCCGGTCGTGGAGCGACGGTGACGGGCTGGTAACGGCGACCGGTGATGGGTTCGGGCTGATACCGCACGGCCGGATCGGGCATGACCGAGCGGTCGAGCGCACAGGCGACGAGGATGACCGGGCCGGACCGGGTGACCATCGCGGGTTTCTCCTGACGCATAATCGGCTCGACGGTTATTCGCCGAGGTGGGTGATGTGCCCGAACTGGCGTTCGTAGTTGCTCATCGCATCGTTGAGCGTCTGCATCAACCGGAAGATCAACGCGGGCGGGAATTTGACCCGGGATACCACCTGCACGGGCTGCCGCATCACCGGCCCGTCGCTCTTGACCGCACCGGGTTCGGCGGGCAGATAGACCAGGAAGTCGACGGTGAAATCAGTACGGTTGTACCAGCAGGTGAATCCGTTCGCATATACCCCGGCGCTCAGCACCTCGGGTACCACCACCTCGACATCGACCCCCGGCTCCTCCGCCGGGGGAGGCGGGGTCTGATCACTCATCGCCACCCACCTCTCCCGGACCGGCGAACCGAACGCACCGGGCTTCCGGTGCGCCGGTCCGTCGGCGCGTACTCACTCGGTATCCGCCCGCCGGGTCAGCGACCCTGCAGCTGCCGGGCCTGCTGGCGGATCTGATGCAGCTGCATCTCCCACTGGCCGGACCGATCCTGGGTGCGGCTGGCCTGGTCCTCCGCCTGCTGCGCCAGCTGCGTGGCCTGATCGGCCTGATCCTGCGCGGAGGCCGCGCGCTGCTGAGACTGATTGGCTTCCCCTTGGGCCTGCTGGGCCTGGTTTTGGGCCCGGTCGGCCTCGCTTTGGGCCTGCTGGGCTTGATTCGCCGCCAGAATGGCCTGCTGCCGGGCCTGCTGAGCTTGCTGATTGGCCTGGTTGGCGTCCTGCTGGGCCATCTGCGCCTGATGCTGCACCTGACGAGCCTGCGCCTGGGCTTGCCGCGCCAACCCGCTGGCCTGCATCGCGTACTGGCGGGCACTCTGTGCCTCCTGCCGCGCCTCGTCCAACCGCATCCGCAGCATCTCCACCTCCCCCCGGACATCCGCCATCTCCTCACGCCGACCCTCCGACATCGTCCTGCTTTCGGTGGCCATGTCCTGTGCTGCCATAACCGAGCTCCCTTCCAGGAAAGTAAGTGGATTCCGACTGGGACGAACTCGCGTGACCGGACCCATTCTCACACCCAGCCCCACGACCATTAGCAACTTTGCAGCAACCATCAGGAAACGCTGCTGTAACGCGGCCTGCGGTTTCCATCGGCGGAACAACCAGCAATTAACCGACCGCGAGCAAACCCCAGGCGAACCGGCAGGCAGCTGCCCGCACCGTGCCGCTATCCGCGCCCCGCTACTTGCGGAATCGAGCCTCGAGTTCGGCCAGCGTCGCCTGGAGGTCGGCGGGGGTATTGGTCTTGAAGATGCCCTGATAGCCGGTTTCCGCGCGGACGGCGGCCGCTACCTCCGGATCGTGGTAGAGCTGGGCGAGTTTGCGCAGGGTCGGATCGTCCTTGTCGGCGGCGCGGGCGGCGAAGACGTTGATGTACTGCTTCAGCTCCGGGCGCTCGGGGTCGTCGGTGTAGATGACCTCGTCGACGGTCAGGCCCGCGGGGCGGGCGAAAGTGTCGTCGACAAACGCGGCGTCGGCGCTGCCCAGCGATTGAGCGGTGAGCGTCGGATCAATCGGCGTGAGCTTCACCCGGGAGCCGCCGGGGTCCACGTCCTCGATCTTGGAATCCCAGCTCGCGCCGCCCTTCAGCACGATGAGGCCGGCCGCGGCGAGGCTCAGCAGCGGGCGCACCTGATTGGCCGGATTGTTGCTCAGCGTGATCTGGCCACCCTTCGGGATGTCGGCCACCGACTTGTGCTTGCGCGAGTACAGCGTCAACGGGAAGATCTCGGTCGCGCCGATCGGCACCAGGGTGTCGTTGTTGCGCACGTTGTAGTTGGCCAGATACCGCACGTGCTGGAACTTGTTGAGATCGATGCGTCCTTGCGCGAGCGCGGGATTGGGCTGGTTGTAGTCGGTGAAATTGGTGAACTCCACCGTGATGCCCTGCTCGGCGGCCTTCTTCCGGTAGACCTCCCAGTGCGGCAGCGACAGGTCGTTCACCCCGATGCGGACCACGTCGGAGCGGTCCGCGCCACCGCAGCCCACCACGGCGACGGCTAAGACGGACACGATCGGGACCAGCAGTCGGTGGCTGAAGCGCATTGCCAGCAAACTAGACGATCGTACAATTCCGGCCGACGGTTTCGCTCACCACAATCGAAAACGTTGCCGCTCGTTCGCCCTCGCCGCTTGGATGACCGGGTTCATATCGCGACGAGCAATCGGGAGCACGAGTGAAATTCCATCGGGTACTGGCGATCCCGGTCCTGGTAGCGACCGCGGCCCTGACCTTGACGGGCTGCGGCGGTGACGACGCCTCGTCGGAGAAGGTAGTGCGGATCGGCACCACCGACAAGGATCGCTCCTGGGATGTCTTCGAGCAGCGGGCCAAGGACAAGGGCATCACGCTGCGGATCACCAACTTCTCCGACTACAAGCAGCCCAATCTCGCGCTGTCGCAGAAGCAGATCGACATCAACCTGTTCCAGCACCTGCAATTCCTCGGTGCTTACAACGTCGCGAACAACGACACGCTGACGCCCATCGGTTCCACCTACATCGTGCCGCTCGGCCTGTATTCGAAGAAGCACAAGTCGCTGGCCGACATTCCGCCGGGCGCGGAGATCGCGATCCCGAACGACCCGACCAACCAGGCGCGGGCGCTGTTCGTGCTGGAGGCCGCCGGTCTGCTGAAGCTGTCGTCCGACACCAAGGCGCCCTCCCCTGCCGACATCGACAAGGCAGCGTCGAAGGTGCGCGTGACGCCGGTCGACGCCGCACAGACCGCGCTGTCGCTGGCTTCGGTCGACGGATCGATCGTCAACAACACCTTCCTGGAGCGCTCCGGCATCGACCCGCACTCGGCGCTGTACAAGGACGATCCGAAGAACCCGGCCGCCGAGCCGTACATCAACGCGCTCGTCACTCGCGCCGAGGACAAGAACGACCCGGTCTATTTACAGCTGGCCGAACTCTGGCACGATCCCGAGGTGCAGAAGGCGCACAACGACGTGACCAAGGGCACCGCCGTCGAGGTGCGGCGCAGCGGACCGGAACTGGAGCAGATCCTGCAGCGGGTGCAGCAGACCATCCGCGACGGCAAGTGAGCGACCCGGCCGTTCCCGCGGTCGAGTTCCGGTCGGTCACCAAGGTTTTCGGCAAGGGCGCGCAGCGCAATGTCGCGCTCGATGCCATCGACCTGCGCATCGAGCAGGGCGAGATCTTCGGCGTGATCGGCTATTCCGGTGCGGGAAAGAGCACGCTGGTCCGGCTGATCAACGCGCTGGAGAAACCGACCAGCGGCACCATCGAGATCTACGGCACGCCCATCACCGGTGTGCCGGAGGCGCAGGTGCGGCGGCTGCGGCGCGACATCGGGATGGTGTTCCAGCAGTTCAACCTGTTCCGGTCGCGCACGGCCGCGGGGAATGTCGAGTACCCGCTGAAAGTGGCGGGCTGGAAACGCGCGGAACGCAAGGCGCGCGTCGCCGAACTGCTCGACTTCGTCGGACTGTCGGACAAGGCGCGCAGCTATCCGGATCAGCTGTCCGGCGGCCAGAAGCAGCGTGTCGGCATCGCCAGGGCGCTGGCCACGTCGCCGTCGCTGCTGCTGGCCGACGAGTCGACCTCGGCGCTGGACCCGGAGACCACCGGCGAGGTGCTGCGGCTACTGCGGAAGATCAATCGCGAGCTCGGCGTCACCATCGTGGTCATCACCCACGAGATGGACGTCATCCGCGCGGTCGCCGACCGGGTCGCGGTGCTCGCGGAGGGACGGATCGTGGAACTCGCCGGCACCTTCGAGGTCTTCGCCACGCCGCAGGCCGCGCCCACGCGGTCATTCGTCGAGACAGTGCTGCACAATCGCCCGTCCGGGGACGAACTGCGCCGCCTCGCCGAGCGCCACGGCGGGCGGCTGGTCACGGTCGATGTCGACGACCGGCGCGGTATCGGTGCGGCGCTGGCCGCGGCGGCACAGGCGGACGTCCGGTTCGAGGTGGTCTACGGCGGGGTGAGCAGCTTGCAGAAGAAGACTTTCGGCAGCCTCACCCTGGCGCTGCACGGTCCCGACGACGCCGTCGACAAGGTGGTCGCCGAACTCGAACGCCGAACGGCCTGACAGGAGTCGCGCCATGCATACCGATTGGGACAAACTCCGCCCGGTGCTGAACGAGGCCATCGGCACCACCCTCTACCTGGTGGCGATCACCTTCGTGGTCGGCGGCTTCGTCGGGCTGCTGCTCGGTACCGCGCTCTACACCACCCGCAAGGGCGGGCTGCTGGCGAACGCGCCGATCAACCTGTTGCTCAACGTGATCGTCAACGTGGTGCGGCCGATCCCGTTCATCATCCTGCTCGCCGCGCTCGGCCCGGTGACGCTCGAGGTGGTGGGCACGACCATCGGCACCGAGGCGGCGGCGTTCGTGATGATCGTCGCGGCGTCGTTCGGCATAGCGCGCATCGTCGAGCAGAACCTGGTGACGGTCGATCCCGGCGTGATCGAGGCGGCGCGCGCGGTGGGCGCGGGCCCGCTGCGGATCATCCTGACCCTGCTGATCCCTGAAGCGCTCGGCCCGTTGATTCTCGGCTATACGTTCGTGGTGATCGCGATCGTCGACATGTCCGCGATGGCGGGCACGGTCGGGGGTGGCGGCCTCGGCGACTTCGCTCTGGTCTACGGGTATCAGCGCTTCGATTGGCAGGTCACGCTGGTCGCGACGCTGATCATCATCGCGGGTGTGCAGGGCATCCAGTTCTCCGGCAACTGGCTGGCCCGGAAAGTGTTGCGCCGCTGAGCTATCCGGCTGTCATCGTGCAGACCGTGAGGCGCACTGTGGCGGGGCGAGGCACGGCGCTGCCGAGATCGGGGAAGGGCGGGGCGCTGGGACCGAGGAACTCGATGGCCCGGCGTTCGGCGTCGGCCCGGGTGGTCGCCCACGCCCAACCATGGCGACCGTCGGCGCCCCGGACCAGCGACCCGCAGGCATTCCAGAACTGCACGACCGTCCGGCAGTCGCTGACACCGCACTGGGAACGGGCGGCGGTCTCGGCCGCGGCGGCGGTCGAGAAGTTGACCGCCGACCCGATCGCGCCGGTGCTCGACGAAAGCGCAATCGCGCCATGGTAAGCCCCGGCCGCACGCGCTTGGCCCGCAGGACTGCCGACTACGGCGCAGGTGGCGGCGGACACCACCGCCAGACCGAGAGCAGCCTTGTGCGGCACCGACATGTGATCCTCCCCGTCTTCGACAGATTCCGGGCTCAGATCATCGTCCAGCTCACTTGCTCTGTCCAAAACCGGGACTTCCCACGCTGGGCGGCAGTGACCACGTCGATCACTGTGCTCGTCGCGGACCTACTCGATCGGCAACTGGTTGCCGTTGCGAGCGTGACCTCGGACCGGGCCTGTGCGGAAGGGAAACAGCCGACACCGCACCCGAATCGTCTAGCTACCGCGGGGTTTTCGGACGGCTCACCGTGCGGTGGCTCCGAACCCGGCTTTCACGAGAAGGCGAGCCCAGGTCGACCGACGCGAACGGGCCCGGTCCCCTCGGGGATCCGGGCCCGGAATCTCACCGTCGAATCAGCGGGCGTTGCTTGTGCAGACGACCTCGACGATCTTCGCGCCGCTCAGGCTGGCGGAGCCGACGTTGGCGAGCTGCGCCGTCGGGGTGATCTGCGCGAGCCGCTGATAGGCGGCACGCTCGGCCTCGGCCCGGTTCGGACCGGACGCCGCGGCCACACCCTCGTTGCTCTCGGCCAGCGCACCGCATCCGTTCGCCCAAGAGGCCAGCACCTCGCAGTCGGCGGCACCGCAGTTGGCGAGCGCCGCGGCCCTCGCCTCGTCGAAGCCCGCCTCATCGGTGCTCACCCCGTACGTCCAAGAGCCGCCGCTCACCGCGATCGCCGCGTACGAGCCCGCCGCATTCGCCGATCCCGCGCCCAACACCGATCCCACCGCAAGGCTGCTTACCGCGACGGCAAAGCCGACCTTACCCATCAATCTCATCGAACAGTCTTTCTCTTGGGATGCGCCCCGGAATCGGAACCACCGCAATCATTGCCGCTGTCCTCGAATCCGTCCAAATGCGGGACGAGTACGCCGATGCCGCATGACGACCCCGGAAGCCTGACGCAGCGCCAGGACATGGGACGGGCCCGGATCGTTGCGATCCGGGCCCGATGTCGAACGGCGCTACGCGAAGGCAGGAGGTACGCACAAGCGGCGCTGCCGGACGTAGTCCGTCCTCAGCCCGCGCATGGCCGGAGCGAAGGCGGAGGTACGCCTAAACCGTGAAGCCGAGCGCGCGCAGCTGTTCGCGTCCGTCCTCGGTGATCTTGTCCGGACCCCACGGCGGCATCCAGACCCAGTTGATCTTCAGGTCTTCCACCAGTCCGCTGCGCACCAGCGCGTTGCGCGACTGGTCCTCGATGACATCGGTCAGCGGGCAGGCCGCGGAGGTCAGCGTCATGTCGAGGACGGCGACGTTGTCCTGGTCGACGCGCAGTCCGTAGACCAGGCCCAGGTCGACGACGTTGATACCGAGTTCCGGGTCGACGACATCGCGCATCGCCTCTTCGATGTCCTCGAGCAGCTTGATGTCCTCGGCGGACAGCTCGACCTGCTCGGCCGTGTCGGTGGCCGGTGTGTCACTCATGACGCTTTCCCGTCTCCCATCGGACGCTTCACTTCTGTTCTGCCGTGCCAGCGGGCTGCTCGGGGCCGATCCGCAGGACAGCGTCCTTGAACGCCATCCACCCGAGCAGCGCGCACTTCACCCGTGCGGGGTACTTCGACACCCCGGCGAGGGCGATGCCGTCACCGATCACGTCTTCGTCGCCTTCGATGGTGCCGCGGCTGGAGATCATCTCGCTGTAGGAGTCGACCACCTTCAGCGCCTGCTGCACCGGCAGCCCGATGACCTGATCGGTGAGGATCGAGGTGGCGGCCTGGCTGATCGAGCAGCCCTGCCCATCGTAGGAGACGTCGGCGACGTCGCCGTTGTCGTCCAGCGCAACGCGCAGGGTCACCTCGTCGCCGCAGGTCGGGTTCACGTGGTGCACCTCGGCCCCGAACGGCTCCCGCAGCCCGCGGTGATGCGGGTGCTTGTAGTGGTCCAGGATCACTTCCTGGTACATCTGCTCCATGCGCATGTCTTATGCAACCCCGAAGAAGCTCTGCGCCTTCCGCACCGCGGCGACCAGCGCGTCCACCTCGGCAACGGTGTTGTAGACCGCGAAGGATGCGCGGGCGGTGGCGGCGATACCGAAACGCCGGTGCAGCGGCCACGCACAGTGGTGGCCAACCCGGATGGCGACGCCCTCGTCGTCCAGGATCTGCCCGACATCGTGGGCGTGGATGCCGTCGACCACGAACGACACCGCACCGCCGCGGTCGATGTTCTCGGCCGGGCCGATAACCCGCACGCCGTCGATCCCGGCCAGCCCTTCCAGCGCCGCGCTGACCAGCGTGTGCTCGTGTGCGGCAACGGCTTCCATGCCGATCTCTTCCAGATACCGCACGGCCGCGCCCAATCCGACCACCTGCGAGGTCATCGGCACGCCCGCCTCGAACCGCTGCGGCGGCGGGGCATAGGTGCTGTGGTCCATGAACACCGTCTCGATCATGGACCCGCCGGTGATGAACGGCGGCACCTCCTCCAGCAGCGCGCGGCGGCCGTAGAGCACGCCGACGCCCGAGGGGCCGAGCATCTTGTGCCCGGAGAAGGCGGCGAAATCGACGCCGAGCTCGCGGAAGTCCACCGGCATGTGCGGCACCGACTGGCAGGCGTCGAGCACCACCAGCGCACCGACATTCTTGGCCCGGCGCACCAATTCGGCGACCGGGGCGACCGCGCCGGTGACGTTCGACTGATGGGTGAACGCGACCACCTTCGTGGCGGGCGACAATTCCAGCGAGTCGAGGTCGATGCGGCCGTCCTCGGTGACCCCGTACCACTTCAGCGTCGCGCCGGTGCGGCGGGCCAGCTCCTGCCAGGGCACCAGATTCGCGTGGTGCTCCAGCTCGGTGATGACGATCTCGTCGCCCGGCCCGACGTGGTACGGGAACCGGTGGTCGGCGAACGCGTAGGTCACCAGGTTCAGCGACTCGGTGGCGTTCTTCGTGAAGACGATCTCGCCCGCGTCGACACCGACGAACCGCGCGATATCGGCCCGCGCGCCCTCATAGGCGTCGGTCGCCTCCTCGGCCAGCTGATGCGCGCCGCGGTGCACCGCCGAGTTGCTGGTGATCAAGAAGTCGCGTTCGGCCTCGAGCACCCCGATCGGCCGCTGCGCGGTCGCGCCGGAGTCCAAGTACACCAACGGTTTCCCGTCCCGAACCGTGCGGCTCAGGATCGGGAAGTCGGCCCGGATGCGGGCGACGTCGAGGGTGCGGACCGTAGCGGTCATATCAGGCTCCAGCGGTAGCAGTCTGGGTGAAGCGGACGTAGCCGTTGGCATCGAGTTCCTCGGCGAGCTCGGGGCCGCCCTCGGCGACGATGCGGCCGCCGACGAAGACGTGCACGAATTCCGGCTGGATGTAGCGCAGGATGCGGGTGTAGTGCGTGATCAGCAGGACGCCGCCGTCCTCGCGCTCCTTGTAGCGGTTGACGCCCTCGGAGACGATGCGCAGCGCGTCGACGTCCAGGCCGGAGTCGGTCTCGTCCAGGATCGCGATCTTCGGCTTGAGCAGGCCGAGCTGCAGGATCTCGTGGCGCTTCTTCTCACCGCCGGAGAAGCCCTCGTTCACGCTGCGGTCGGCGAAGGCGGCGTCGATCTCCAGCTCGCTCATCGACTCCTTCACCTCCTTGACCCAGTGCCGCAGCTTGGGGGCCTCGCCGCGGATGGCGGTAGCGGCGGTGCGCAGGAAGTTCGACATCGAGACGCCGGGAACCTCGACCGGGTACTGCATGGCGAGAAACAGGCCCGCACGCGCGCGCTCGTCGACCGACATCTCCAGCACGTCCTCGCCGTCCAGCGTGATCGAGCCGGAGGTCACCGTGTACTTCGGGTGACCGGCGATCGCGTAGGACAGCGTCGACTTGCCGGAGCCATTCGGGCCCATGATCGCGTGCGTCTCACCGGATTTCACCGTGAGGTTCACGCCCTTGAGGATCTTGATGGGCTCGCCGGACTCGTCGGGGTTGGCGACCTCGACGTGCAGGTCCTTGATTTCCAGAGTCGTCATCGAATTCGAATTCCTTTTGCAGGGTGAGTGGTTCGGGTTTCAGACGCCGATCGCGGCGAGTTCGGCTTCGATGGCCGACTCCAGCCGCTCCCGGATCTCGGGCACCGCGATCTTCTGGATGAGTTCGTGGAAGAAGCCGCGCACCACCAGGCGGCGAGCGGCGTCCTCCGGGATACCGCGGGCGCGAAGGTAGAACAGCTGCTCGTCGTCGAACCGACCGGTGGCACTCGCGTGCCCGGCACCGACGATCTCGCCGGTCTCGATCTCCAGATTCGGCACCGAATCGGCGCGGGCGCCGTCGGTGAGCACCAGGTTGCGGTTCACCTCGAAGGTGTCGGTGCCTTCGGCGGCGGCGCGGATCAGCACGTCGCCGACCCACACGGTGCGGGCGTCACCCTTGGGCGAATGCGGGTCGCCTTGCAGCGCACCCTTGTACAGCACGTTCGACTTGCACTGCGGCACCGCGTGGTCGACCAGCAGACGCTGCTCGAAGTGCTGGCCTGCGTCGGCGAAGTAGAGGCCGAGCAACTCGGCGTCGCCCCCGGGGCCGTCGTAGCGCACGGTGGCGGTGAGGCGCACCAGATCGCCGCCGAGGGTGACCGCGATGTGCCGCAGCGTGGCGTCCCGACCCACCTTGCCGTGGTGCGCGGTGGCGTTCACGGCGTCGTCGGCCCAGTCCTGGACCGCGACGACGGTCAGCTTCGCGCTGTCACCGAGCACGAATTCCACGTTCTCGGCGTAGGTTCCGCTGCCACGCTGGTCGATCACCACGGTCGCGACCGCGAAGGCGTCCAGCCTGATCTGCAGGTGTCCGTAGGCGGTCTTGCCCTCGCCGGGGCCGGTGACCGTGATGATGACCGGTTCAGCGACCTCGGTCTCCGCGCCGACCGACACGATGGTGGCCGATTCGAAGCCCGAATAAGCCTGGGCGGCAACCCGGTCCGCCGGCACACCCGCCTCGCCGAGGCGAGAGTCGGTGCGCGTCACGGTCTCGACCTTCACACCGGCGACCTGGGTGACCTCGACCGTGGCCGCGCCGTCCCGGACGGCGGTGCCGTCGTGCAGCCCGCGCAAGCGGCGCAGCGGCGTGAACCGCCACGCCTCGTCATGCGAGGAGGGCACCTCGAAGGCGTTCACGTCGTATGAGGTGAAGACCTCGCCCTTGTTGGTCGCGGCCCCTGCGCCCGGGTTCTGAATCGGCTTGGCCGTGGGGTTCTCGCCCTCGACCGCTCCAATCACACCAGTCGCCATCAGCCAACGGCCCCTTCCATCTGCAGCTCGATGAGCCGGTTCAGTTCCAATGCGTATTCCATCGGCAGTTCCTTGGCGATCGGCTCGACGAAGCCGCGCACCACCATCGCCATCGCCTCGTCCTCGGTGAGGCCGCGGCTCATCAGGTAGAACAGCTGGTCCTCGGAGACCTTGGAGACGGTCGCCTCGTGGCCCATGGTCACGTCGTCCTCGCGGATATCGACGTAGGGGTAGGTGTCGGAGCGGCTGATCGTGTCGACCAGCAGCGCGTCGCACTTCACCGTGGACTTCGAGCCGTGCGCGCCCTTGTTCACCTGCACCAGGCCGCGGTAGGAGGCCCGGCCGCCGCCGCGCGCCACCGACTTCGACACGATGGTCGAGGAGGTGTGCGGGGCGAGGTGCAGCATCTTCGCGCCGGTGTCCTGGTGCTGGCCTTCACCGGCGAAGGCCACCGAGAGCACCTCGCCCTTGGCGTACTCGCCGGTCATCCAGACGGCCGGATACTTCATGGTGACCTTGGAGCCGATGTTGCCGTCGATCCACTCCATGGTCGCGCCCGCCTCGGCCTTGGCCCGCTTGGTGACCAGGTTGTAGACGTTGTTGGACCAGTTCTGGATGGTGGTGTAGCGGCAGCGGCCGCCCTTCTTCACGATGATCTCCACCACCGCGGAGTGCAGCGAGTCCGACTTGTAGATCGGCGCGGTGCAGCCCTCGACGTAGTGCACGTAGGCGCCCTCGTCGACGATGATCAGCGTCCGCTCGAACTGGCCCATGTTCTCGGTGTTGATCCGGAAGTAGGCCTGCAGCGGGATGTCGACGTGCACGCCCGGCGGCACGTAGATGAACGAGCCGCCCGACCACACCGCGGTGTTCAGCGCCGAGAACTTGTTGTCACCGGCGGGGATCACCGAGCCGAAGTACTGCTGGAAGATCTCCGGGTGCTCCTTGAGACCGGTGTCGGTGTCCAGGAAGATCACGCCCTGGGCCTCCAGGTCCTCGCGGATCTGGTGGTAGACGACCTCGGACTCGTACTGCGCGGCAACACCGGCGACCAGCCGCTGCTTCTCCGCCTCCGGGATGCCCAGCTTGTCGTAGGTGTTCTTGATGTCCTCGGGCAGCTCGTCCCAGGACGCGGCCTGCTTCTCGGTCGAGCGCACGAAGTACTTGATGTTGTCGAAGTCGATGCCGTCGAGGTTGGAGCCCCAGTTCGGCATGGGCTTGCGATCGAAGATCCGCAGTGCCTTGAGCCGCTGCTCGAGCATCCAGACCGGCTCGTCCTTCTTCGCCGAGATGTCGCGGACAACCGCCTCGGACAGACCTCGTTGCGCACTGGCGCCGGCCACATCCGAATCGGCCCAGCCGTAACCGTATTTGCCCAGCGAGGCGATGGTCTCTTCCTGGGTGAGCGGTTGCACCTGGTCGGTGGTCGTCGTCATTCGGCACTCCTTCCGGAGTCGTTCGTTCGTACCGCTGCGGGCTGTGCAGCGGTTTGTGCTGACGTTGTGGTCTGGGCTATCGGTGGCACCACCAGCGGCACGTGCGTGGTGCAGGCGCAGTCGCCGTTGGCGATCGTCGCCAGTCGCTGCACGTGCGTGCCGAGCAGCTCACGGAACGCCTCGAGTTCGGCCGCGCACAATTGCGGGAACTCCTCGGCGACGTGCGAGACCGGGCAGTGGTGCTGGCAGATCTGCACGCCCGCGCCCACCTTGCGGGTGGTGGCGGCGAAACCGGCGTCGGTGAACGCCTCGGCGATCTCCTCGGCCTTGGCCTCGGTCCGCTCCGGGGTGTGCTCCGCGACCGGTTCGATCCCGGCCACGATAGTGCGTGCCCGTTGGCGAGCGAACTCGGTGATGGCCTGGTCGCCGCCGATCTTGCCGAGCTGTCGCATGGCGGCTCCGGCCAGATCGTCGTAGGCGTGGCCCAGTTTGCCTCGTCCCGCCGCGGTGAGCTGGTATTGCTTGGCCGGGCGACCGCGGCCCTTCTGCTGCCACGGCGCCGATCGGCTGGCTCGTGCCTGACCGGACTCGATCAGGGCGTCCAAGTGCCTGCGCACGCCCGCCGGGGCCAGGCCCAGCCTGCTCCCGATGGCGGTCGCGGTGATCGGCCCTTCCTCCAGCAGCAACTGGACGATGGCCGCACGGGTATGTCCCTCGCCGCCGACCGTCGCGGGCGCAGCGACCGACCCGGCGTCGGCTCTGCGACCGGCTCCTGCGTCGTCTCTCCGCAAACCCACGGTTTTCACAACATCAGTGTGGCGGAATTCGTTCCCGAAATCTAATAAGGGTCCCCTGAGTTCTCGACCCGACTGACCTGCGCGAATCGGGCGGCGACGAGCGTCCTTCCGGGGCGGTGCGGGACGGGTGCCGACGGGCCGCAAACCGCGACCTGTGCGGGGCTCCACCCGGCTGACCTGCAGATAGACAAGGCTGGACGAATCCGGCCGGTGAGCGCTCAACCATCGCCGACCAGTCCTCACCCTCAGCAGGCTCGATCCACGCGGCTGTCGGCGCTTCGGTGAGCGGGCGGAGTGCGATTGGTCACAGAGTGACGCTCACCGCACCGCGACCAGCTTCATCGGGGTCTCCAGCAGTGCCTCTACAGCGTCGTCCCACGCGGCCGTGGCGGTGGTGACCAGTGACGGATCGAAGCGGCCCGTGGCGACCAGATCGAGAATGGCGGGAATGACGGGTCGAACGTGCGCGCGGCCGGTGTGGAAGGTGCAGCAGCGGTTGTACATGTCGAGGACCGGCAGCGCGACATCCTGCAACTGGACGCTGACGCTGGTGCACCAGCCGTCGTAGGCGGTCGCAGCGATCGCCGCGCGCAGCGCCTTCGCCCCGCCCGCCGCCTCCACGATGATCGGGAACCGGCCGACTCGAGCCTCCGGTGGTCCCTCGACCGCCTCCGTGCCCAAGGATTTCGCGATCTCCAGTCGTTCGACGGAGTCGTCGAGATAAACGACGCGGGCGGAGCCGAGGGCGACAGCGAGCCCCGCGGCGTACAGGCCGATCGACGACGCGGCGGGGCCGCCGATCACCAGGACTTCGGCACCCGGGTCGTCGGCCAGTTGCGGCCCGACCGAGCGGTAGGCGTCCGGGATGTTGTCGCTGGCGCTGGCGACAGCGACCGGATCGACACCCGGCGGCAGCGCGACGAGCATGGCGTCGGCGTGCGGCACCAACGTCAGGTCGGCCCACAGCCCGCCCCATCCGAGCCCGCCCATCGCGCCGAGCCCGAAGGTGGACAGCCGCGGATGGCTGCCACAGTTCCCGGTCCGGCCCCGCGTGCACGCCCGACAGCTGCCGCACGAAATCTGGAACGGCACCACTACGAGATCGCCGACGACGACACTACGGACCTCCGGGCCGATCGCGACCACTTCTGCGACCCCCTCGTGCCCGAACGGGTAGGGCCCGGCCAGTGGGAACGTGCCGCGCAGGACGGAGGGGTCGATGTCGCAGGTGGCCAGCGCGACCGGCCGCACCAGCGCCTGGTCTGACCCGCTCAGCTCGGGTTCGGGATGTTCTTCCCAGCGCATTTCACCGGGACCGGTCAGCATCAGACGCTTCATCGTCCGAGTGTCGCTAGAACGTTCTTTCTAGTCAAGGTTCGACGATGATCGCCCCTTCTCCACTGGTGTTTCCGGAATATTTCCGGCCGACGCATCCGCGACCTCGGGGCCGGCGACGTCGGGCCTGGTTCCGGCGGCCGACTCATGCCCCGCCGCGCCCGCATGCACCGACGCGAACGCCGACCGGATGAGCCGCTCCATCGATACCGCCATGGTCCGCAACGGCACATCCGATTGCCTGAGCCGGGCCAAAATCGTCGCACCCTCGTACGCGGCGACCACCGTGGTGGCCAACGAGGCCGCTTCTTCCTCGCCGAGTCCGAGCTCGGCGAGCAGACCGGCGAAAGCCTGCTCCATCGTGTCGAAGGCGGTCACGCAGGCCGAACGCACCGCCTCGACGTCGCTGCCGCCGTCGAGCGCGGGTGTCCCGATCGGGCACCCATCGGTCCAGTCCGAGTCCGCGAGTTTGGCGACCATGTATTCGAACAGCGTCGCCATGGTGGCGAACACATCGTTCGGGGCCTGCCGGATCATCCGGCCGGTCAGCACCCCGGTGCCGGTGATCGCGGCGACCGCGATCTCCTCCTTGCCGCCGGGAAAGTGGTGGTAGATCGAGCCGTACGGCAGTTCCGCCGCGTCGCTCAACGCCTTCAGCCCGAACCCGTGATACCCGTGTCGCGCCAGTAGCCTGCACGCGGCGACCTCGATTCGCCGCCTGGACTCCGAAACCATGCGTCGATTGTGCCGCGCTGACGGGAGAGGTCCGATCGGAACGAGCGGTGCCCGTTCGCGGTGGGCGACCGCCGCCCGAACTAGGCTTCGTCTCGTGGCGGTACTGGAGGGCGCGCGGCGCAGGACACTGGCGTTCGGGCGCCGGGCACTCGGACTCGATGTGCCCACGCCCGATCACACGATCGCGGTGCTGCATCGGGACGAATCGGAAGTGCCCGGTCTCGACCGCAAAGAGCTGGCGCAGCTGGAGCGGATCCGCCTGATGGGCGCGACGGGCACGGTGCTGATGGCGATCAGCGCGCTCGGCATCGGCGCGCAGCCGGTGCATCAGAACCCGACCTCCGGTGTCCGCGTGCTCGGCATCTTCGCCCGTGCGCACACCGGCTCGCTGGCCATGTGCATGACCGGCACCGTCGTGGTGGTGCTGGCCTGGCTGCTGCTGGGCCGGTTCGCGGTGGGCGGCATCGGCGGCTCCCCCATCCACCGGCTGACCCGCTCGCAGCTGGACCGCACGCTGTTGCTGTGGATCATCCCGCTCAGCGTGGCGCCGCCGCTGTTCAGCAACGACGTGTACTCCTATCTGGCGCAGAGCGAGATCGCCGCGCGCGGCATCGATCCCTATGAGGAGGGGCCGGTCGCGGGGCTGGGCATCGACAACGTCCTCACCAACAACGTTCCGACTATTTGGCGTGATACTCCCGCGCCGTACGGTCCGCTGTTCCTCTGGATCGGTCGCGGAATCGCCGAACTCACCGGCGACAACATCATCGCGGGCGTCTGGGTGCACCGGATGCTGGCGCTGGGTGGCGTCGCGCTGATCGTCTGGGCGCTGCCGCGGCTGTCGGTGCGCTGCGGCGTCGCGCCGGTGAGCGCGCTGTGGCTCGGCGCGGCCAACCCGCTGGTGCTGTTCCACCTGGTCGGCGGCGTCCACAACGACGCGCTCATGCTCGGGCTGATGCTGGCCGGACTCGAGTTCTGCCTGCGCGCCATCGAGGACACCCACCCGTTCGACGGCCGCGCCTACGCCTGGCTGACCAGCGGCGCGGTCATCATCACGCTCTCCTCGTCGATCAAATTCACCTCGATCATCGCGCTCGGCTTCGTCGGGATGGCGCTCGCCCGGCGCTGGGGCGCCTCGCTGCGCACCGTCGCCATCGCGGCCGCCATGCTCGGCGCGATCGCCGTCGGCACCACACTTTTCGTGAGTTCGGCGAGCGGGCTCGGCTTCGGCTGGATCTACACCCTGAACACCGCGAGCGTGGTGCGCAGCTGGATGTCGCTGCCCACGGTGCTCGGCATCATCACCGGATTCGGCGGCGTGCTGCTCGGACTCGGGGACCACACCACCGCGCTGCTGAGCATCACCCGGCCGATCGCGGCGGTGGTCGCGGGCTTCTTCACGGTGCGCATGCTGGTGGCCACCGGCACCGGGCGGCTGCACGCGGTGGGAGCGCTCGGCGTGGCGCTGGGCGCCATCGTGCTGCTGTTCCCGGTGGTGCAGCCGTGGTATCTGCTGTGGGCGATCGTGCCGATGGCCGCGTGGGCCACCCGGCCGGTGTTCCGCGTTCCGGCGGTGGTCTTCTCGGCGGTCGTGAGCGTGATCCTGATGCCGCGCGGCGCAAACCTCGAGGTGTTCCAGATCGTGGGCGCCGCCATCGCCACCGTGATCGTCGGAGTGCTGTTCATCGTGATCACGCGCAACGTGCTGCCGTGGCGTGGGCAGACGGGGGTGTCGGCTCCGTCACAGGTGCCCACCTCTTACGGTGTGAGATCGTGACCGAGCGCAGCGAGGGAACCAATCAACACAGCACCTACGGGCACGACGCAGCCGAGCGCCAGCGAGGCGGAGTCGTGACCGAGCGCAGCGAGGGAACCAATCAACACAGCACCTACGGGCACGACGCAGCCGAGCGCCAGCGAGGCGGAGTCGTGACCGAGCGCGGCGAGGGAGCCATCCAGACAGCGGGCGCAACGCGGCCGAGCGAGGCGAAGTCGTGACACTGACTTCCGGACCTGCCGTCAGCGTCGACGGTGTCGTCAAGCGTTACGGCGAGACAACGGCGGTGGACGGCTTGACGTTCGACGTCGAACCGGCGCAGGTGCTCGCGCTGCTCGGACCGAACGGGGCGGGCAAGACCACCACGGTGGAGATGTGCGAGGGGTTCGCCGCACCGGACGCGGGTGCGGTGCGGGTGCTCGGCCTGGACCCGATCGCCGATTCCGAACGGCTTCGTCCCCGCATTGGCGTCATGCTCCAAGGCGGCGGCGCGTATCCGGGTGCGCGAGCGGGCGAAATGCTCGATCTGGTGGCCGCCTATTCCGCCGATCCGCTCGATCCCGATTGGCTGCTGCGCACGCTCGGTCTTCAGGACAACCGGCGCACGCCCTACCGTCGTCTCTCCGGCGGCCAGCAGCAGCGTCTCGCGCTGGCCTGCGCACTGGTGGGCAAGCCGGAGATCGTCTTCCTGGACGAGCCGACCGCCGGTCTGGACGCCCAGGCCAGGCTGATGGTCTGGGAACTGATCGACGCCCTGCGCCGCGACGGGGTGACCGTGGTGCTCACCACGCACATGATGGACGAGGCCGAGCAGCTCGCCGACCAGCTGGTGATCATCGACCACGGCCGCATCGTCGCCTCCGGGACTCCGGCCGAGGTCACCGCACATGGCGCGGCCGGTCAGCTGCGGTTCTGCGCGCCGGCCAAACTGAATTTGGATTTGTTGAAGGCGGCGCTGCCGGAAGGCTTCGCGCCCAGGGAGACCGCACCGGGCACGTATCTGGTGGAGGGCGAGATCACTCCGCAGGTGCTCGCGACCGTCACCGCGTGGTGCGCGCGAATGGATGTGCTGGCCACCGACATCCGGATCGATCAGCGCCGTCTCGAAGACGTCTTCCTGGAACTGACCGGACGGGATTTGCGCGGATGAGCACGCACGATTCGACCGCCAACCGCTTCGCGCCGGGCACCTTCACCCCCGCCCCCCGCCCGAGTTCCCGCTCCGCGATGATGCTCGCGCAGACCCGGCTCGAGCTGATCCTGTTGCTGCGCAATGGCGAACAGCTGCTGCTGACCATGTTCATCCCGATCACGCTGCTGGTCGGTCTGAGCCTGCTGCCGTTCGGCGACCTGGGCACGCACCGGGTGGACACCATCGTGCCCGCGGTGATGATGGTCGCCGTGATGTCCACCGCGTTCACCGGTCAGGCCATCGCGGTCGGCTTCGACCGCCGCTACGGCGCGCTCAAGCGGCTCGGCGCGACGGCATTGCCGCGCTGGGGTGTCATCGCGGGCAAGAGCGCGGCGGTGCTCATCGTCGTGGTGCTGCAAGCGGTCCTGCTCGGCCTGATCGGCGTCACGCTGGGCTGGCGACCCGAACCCCTCGGGCTGCTGCTGGGCGCCGCGGTGATCGCGCTGGGCACCGCCACCTTCGCGGCGATGGGCCTGCTGCTCGGCGGCACGCTCAAGGCCGAGGTGGTGCTCGCGCTGGCGAACATCCTGTGGTTCGTCATGCTCGGCATCGCCAGCATCGTGTTCGCCCGCGACGACCTGCCGACCGCGGTGAGCGTGCTGGCCCGGCTGGTGCCCTCGGGCGCGCTGGCGATCGCCTTGGAGGACGCGATGCGCGACAGCCTCGACTGGTTCGGCCTGGCCGTGCTCGCCGTGTGGGGCGCGGTGTCCGGAGTCCTCGCGACCAGGCTGTTCCGCTTCCACTGAGCCAGCCAACGACGGAATGTAGTAGACCGGGTGCGGTGGCCCGATCCGGCCGGGCTACCATTTTCGACGTGCTGTATCGCGCGTTCCTGCGACTCGTCGACAAGCTGCCGCTGCCCTCGTTGCGGGTGCAGCGCCTGATCGCGGTCGCGGTGATCCTCTCCCAGGCGGGCATCTCGGTCACCGGCGCCGTCGTGCGAGTCACCGCGTCCGGTCTCGGTTGCCCCACCTGGCCGCAGTGCTTCCCCGGCAGCTTCACGCCGGTCGCGGTGTCGGAGGTTCCGGCGATCCACCAGACCGTCGAGTTCTCCAATCGACTGCTCACCTTCGTCGTCTCGCTGTGCGCCGGGCTGATCGTGCTCGCCGTGACCCGCGCGCGGCGACGCCGCGAAGTGTTGGCGTACGCGTGGCTGATGCCCGGCGGCACGGTCGTGCAGGCCATCATCGGCGGTATCACGGTGCGCACCGGACTGCTGTGGTGGACCGTCGCGACGCACCTGCTCGCGTCCATGGTGATGGTCTGGCTCGCGGTGGTGCTGTACGCCAAGATCGGCGAACCCGACGACGGCGTCGACACCGTGCAGGCGCCCGCGCCGCTGCGCTGGCTCACCGGGCTCACCGGCGTCGCGCTCGGCGCCGTCTTGATCGCGGGCACCCTGGTGACCGCGGCGGGTCCGCACGCGGGCGACAAGAGCATCGAGCGGCCCGTCGAGCGGCTGGAGGTCGAGATCGTCACGCTGGTGCACCTGCACTCGCAGCTGCTGGTCGGATATCTCGCGCTGCTGATCGGCCTGGCCTTCGGCCTGTTCGCCGTCGGCATCACCCCCGCGGTACGCACCCGGCTGTTGGTCCTGCTCGGATTGGTCTGCTCGCAGGCGCTGATCGGCGTCGTGCAGTACTTCACCGATGTGCCCGCGGCGCTGGTCGTCGTGCACGTCGGCGGGGCCGCGGCCTGCACCGCCGGTACCGCGGCGCTCTGGGCCTCGCTGCGCACCAGGGAGCGGGTCGGCGCACCGGCCCCCGCGACGCAGGCAGCCTGAGCGCCGTCCGCGGGTACCGTGGTCGTCCGTGTCCACGCCTGACCCGGAACCCGAAGCACCGCAGCCGTTTCCCGACCTCGACCCGTACGCCCACGGGCTGCTCGACGTCGGGGAGGGCCAGCGGATCTACTGGGAGACCAGCGGTAATCCGACCGGCAAACCGGCACTGGTCGTACACGGCGGCCCCGGCGGCGGAGGACGGCGGGGCGCGCGGAAGTCGTTCGACCCGCAGGTCTACCGGATCGTCCTGTTCGATCAGCGCGGGTGTGGGGAGAGTCTGCCGCACGCTTCCGACCCCACGGTCGACATGGCGCACAACACCACCGACCACCTGATCGCCGACATGGAACGGTTGCGCGAGCACCTCGGCATCGATCGGTGGCTGCTGTACGGCGGTTCCTGGGGGTCGACGCTGATCCTCGCCTACGCCCAGCGCTACCCGGAGCGGGTCAGCGAGATCGTGCTCGTCGGGGTCACGATGACCAGACCCGAAGAGATCGACTGGCTCTATCGTGGCGTCGCGCGGCTGCTGCCCGAGCAGTGGGAGAGCTTCCGCGCCGGAGTTCCCCTCGCCGATCGCGACGGCGACCTCGTCGAGGCTTATCGCAAGCTGATGGAAAGCCCCGACGCGGCTACGCGGGAGCTGGCGGCGCGGCGCTGGTGCGCCTGGGAAGACGCGGTGATCGCCCACGAAAACCTCGGCAGCCCCGGCCAATACAGCGCCAAGCCGGACGCGGGGCAATTGGCTTTCGTGCGGATCTGCACGCACTACTTCGCCAACGCCGCCTGGCTGGAGGACGGGCAATTGCTGCGCGATGCGTACCGGCTCGCGGGCATCCCCGGCGTGCTGATCCACGGCAGGCTCGACCTGAGCGGTCCGCTGTATACGGCATGGCAACTGGCGCAGGCCTGGCCCGATGCCGAATTGCAGGTCATCGCGGATTCCGGGCACACCGGCAGCCCGGCCATGCGCACCGCCATCCTGCGGGCCATCGACCGGTTCGCCCGCTAGGGTCCGGACTGCCGCACGGGCCGGGTGGCCGGTCACCCACGTGGGCGCCGGTTACCAGGAAGCAACCCGGTCCGCACCGAAGATCTGGTCCCCCAATGAAGGGTCTTAGGTCCCTGTCATCGAGGCCCGGCGACCCCGTTCGGCGCGGGGGGTCGGCTGCAACTGTGAAGTCAACCACGTCGCAGCGATCAACCGGAGAACAGATGAGCACGCTCGCCGATCGCCAGTCGATCGTCGTCGGAATCGACGGCACCGCCACCGCGCTGGCGGCAGCCCGCTGGGCGGGTGCCATCGCGAATCGCCTGCGCGCCCCACTTGTGCTGCTCGGCGTCGCCCCCACCCTCGACTACCCGCTGACCTCGTCGTCGGGCATCAATCTGGTGCCCGAACTCCGGGCCGCGGCGAAGAACAAGCTCGACGAGGCGTTCGAGGCCGTACGCGCCGATCAGCCGCGGGTGGAAATCCGCCAGTTCGTCGAAGACGGCATGCCCGCACGCAAGCTGATCGAGCACAGCGCCGTCGCACGCATGATCGTCGTCGCGGCGAACTTCAGCGACCGGCTCACCACATTGCTCCTTGGATCAACCACCCTGACGGTCGCGAACAAGGCGGCCTGCCCGGTGACGGTGTGGCGTGGCAGCACCGACCAGCCGCTGCCGGACGGGCGGCCGGTGCTGGTCGGCGTCGACGGCAGCCTCGCCAGCACCGCGGCGGTCGGCGAGGCGTTCGAGCTGGCGTCGGCGCTGGACGTCGAGGTCGTCGCGTTGCACGCCTGGAACGACCCCGACCTGCTGCAGTGGACTCCGGTGCCGGACGCCTGGGAGACGCTGGCCCAGCAGGAGGAGGAACTGCTGTCCGAGCGCATGGCCGGGTGGAGCGAAAAGTACCCGGACACCACCGTCACCAAAGTGGTCCAGAAGAACACGCCCGCGCAGGCGCTGCTCGAATACGCCGAGAGCACGCAGCTGGTGCTGACCGGCAGCCGCGGGCACAACCGTCTCACCGGACTTCTGGTCGGATCGACCAGCCAGAATCTCCTGCACCACGCCCCGAACCCGGTTGTCATCTGCCGTGAACGCTAGGACCGCGAGTAGGAGCCTTCACCGCATGCCCGACCAGCCACCTCCCGACGACCGCGACAAGGAGCTCGCTCCCCTCGCGCCGATCGCGCTGGTCCTGGGCCTGGTGATGATCGTCGCCGCGCTCATCGCGGTGGTCGAGGTCCCCGGGTGGGCAGTGGACTACGGCATCATGGTGGTCGCCGCGGGTTTCGTCTACCTCGGCGTCGCCGCGTGGTTGGTGTACTGGGGTGTGGGGCAGCTGCGGAATCGCTCCAGCGACTGATCGGCATATAACCGCAGCCTGACCAGCAAACGTGCCACCAAATGCTCGTGGTCGACGCACTTCGAATGCGGATACTGTGATCGGATGTGTGGTGGCGAACTATTGGAGCTCTGGCAACAACATTGGCCGCGGTGTCCCCCATTGGCTGACGAGCTGAAACATGCCTATCGGGATCGATGGGTGCGGTTCCATAGCCTGCCTGGGTCGAAGCGCTATCCAGGAACTGCTGACGAGTACAGCATTGTGCTCGACCGGTACAACACGGTCCTGGACGAGTTGTTCGCTGGGCAAGAGGTCTACCTCATCACGTGCGACTGGTCCAACCGTGCTGAGCCAGGCGCGCGGCCCGATGAGCATGCACAATGGCATCCCGGTGCCCGCTACTGGACCTCGGTCTGCAATGACCCAACCGAGACCGACGCCGAGTTCATCGCCTACACCCACCTGTTCGTCAGCCAGATCCCCTGGCAGTGCGGCGCTGCAGACGACCTTCTGCGCGCCGTCGCCGACGACACCACCGCAGGGGTCATGATCGCTGACCTGTCTTTGGGGCGGATTCACCATCCCTACGACGGCGGCACGGATGTCCTGCTGCCCACCACCGCCGAACGTGACACGCTCATGCACCAATACGCGCGCTGGCTTTCCCCTCACCCCGAAGGTTTCTGAGCGCCGCGCTTGCGCAGGCCGCGAAATCCAGACGCACGTCGTGGCACGTGCATCAGTTCGGGCCTTCTGCAGGGACATCAATCAGTCTCAGCAGCAATGCATTGAGTTGGGCTTGTTCCTGTTCGGTCAGGTTGCGTAGCAGTTCGTTCTGGGCCGCGTTGACGACAGCATCTAGTTCGAGCAGGACCTTGGTGCCTGTCGAGGTGATTTCGACGATATTGCGTCGGCCGTCCGTCGGGTCGGGGATGCGGCGGGTGACTCCCTCGCGTTCCATGCTGTTGAGCGCCGATACGGCATCGCCGCGATCGATTCCCAGTCTGCGGCACAGTTCGGCCTGACTGAGCGGGCCGTACTCGGTGAGGCCGGCGAGGATGGCGTATCGCATCCGCACGCCTGGGCGGTGACCGGCCTTGGCGGCGACCACACGCTTGGCGCGGGCGGCGGCGTGATTCAGCAGCCACGATGTCAATCCACGCAACCGCGCCGGGGGGTAGGGCGCCGGGTCGGGTGTCGGCTCGTCCACGCAGGAAAGCTATCACATTCGTTGGATACCCAACGAACGTTTGATATCGTTGGAACTCCAACGATCAACCGATACGCGACTTGGAAGGGATATGCCATGACCCGAATAGCGGTCATCATCGGAAGCACCCGGCCGGGCCGGCGAGGACCGATGGTCGCCGAATGGGTGTACAAGCTGGCGTCTCAACGGACCGACGCCACCGTTGATCTCATCGACTTGGCCGACTATGACCTGCCGCATCTCGATGAGCCGGTGCCTGCCGCCATGGGGTCGGACTACGCCAAGCAGCACACGCGGCGATGGTCGGAAACGATCGCCGCCTACGACGGGTACGTCTTCGTGACACCGGAATACAACCACGCGATCCCGGGTGTGCTGAAGAACGCGATCGACTTCTTATATGACGAGTGGCGGAACAAATCCGCGGGCTTCGTCGGATATGGCCTGCTCGGTGCCACCAGGGCCGTCGAACAGTTGCGGTTGATAATGGCGGAGCTGCACATCGCCGACGTGCGTGATCAGATCGCCTTGTCGGTGTTCACGGACTTCATCGACGGCGCCGACTTCGCACCGGCGGAGCACCACGAGCCCGTCTTGCGACGCATGCTCGATCAAATCATCACGTGGGCCGATGCCTTGGCGCCGCTGCGTGCGGATGTTCGGTCGTAGACGCGAGCGCTGCTCCGAATCACCGACCCGATCACGCAAATGGAGCCAAGGGCCGAAGAAACCAAGCCGTTTTGTGGCCGAGGAATTCTGGAATGAGAGGAGAAACGGTGCCCGAGATAGTGCACAGATACCTGCAGGTCGGCACCATTCGTATGCACATCGCCGAAGCCGGGACAGGGCCGCTGGTGGTGCTGCTGCACGGCTTCCCGGAGTCGTGGTATTCGTGGCGCCACCAACTGGTGGCTCTGGCCGCTGCGGGGTATCGGGCCGTGGCACCCGATCAGCGCGGATACGGGGAGACCGACCGGCCGGAGGCCGTTGAGGACTATACGATTCTGCACACTGTCGGTGACGTCATCTGCCTGATCGACGCATTGGGGGAACAGCAGGCGGTGGTAGTCGGCCATGACTGGGGCGCAGGGGTGGCCTGGCACAGCGCCCTGATGCGGCCGGATCGGATCCGGGCGGTGGTGGCGCTCGGGGCGCCGCAGGGGCCCAGGCCTGCGGTCCCCCCGCTGACGACGATGCGGGCGACCGTAGGGGACAACTTCTACATCGCATACTTCCAGCGCCCCGGGGTCGCCGATCGAGAGCTGGTGCAAGACCCACACGCCACAGTGCGTCGAGCGCTACACGGCGCGTCGGGTGACGGCTATCCGTGGAATCCAGTCATACCGGACGGCGGCGGACTTCTGGACACCTGGCCCGAGCCGAAGCAGCTACCGGAATGGCTGTCCGAAGACGATATCGAAGTCTATGCAGCGGATTTCGCACGCACAGGATTCACCGGTGCACTGAACTGGTTTCGCAATGTCGACCGGAACTGGGCGCTCACCGCGGCCTGGCAGGGCGCCGTGGTACAACCGCCCGCCCTCTACATCGCCGGGGACCTAGATTCTGCCGCGGCGCTGCCCGG
The DNA here is from genome assembly GCF_965283145.1 of Nocardia sp. Marseille-Q1738. NCBI lineage: Bacteria > Bacillati > Actinomycetota > Actinomycetes > Mycobacteriales > Nocardiaceae > Nocardia > Nocardia sp. Marseille-Q1738. Next base: position 302,579 of record NZ_CBDIMS010000003.1, read on the forward strand.
TGCACGCGAATTGATCGCGGGCACCTCGCCCCTGGTGCCCAACTTGAAGTCGGCCGTCGTGCTGCCCGGATGCGGTCACTGGACTCAACAGGAACGGCCCGCCGAGGTCAATGACGCAGTACTCGCTTTTCTCAATGCTCTGTGACGCCAGAGCGCACCCACCCGAAACCACGACGAATGGAATGAAGATGTCCGACCGACCCAATGCGTTCAGCGCTGTGGCCGATGAGGCCGATGCCGTGCAGTTACAGGAACTGATCACCGGAATCGTGGAAGGCTTCAACCGCAAAGACGCAGAACTCCTCGACGCTCGGTTCACTGCCGACGCGGTTCTCGTCGCCCCCGACGGCCGGATGGTCCGCGGATGGGACGAACTGTTCGCGTACCACACAGAACGTCTGGCCCACGCGGTCGTGGACTGGTCGACCGATATTTCGATTCTCTCCGTAAACCGACTGAGCTCTGACGTGGCCGTCGTTCATGTCCGGCAAGACACGACGACCCCGGATCGGGCATTCAGTAATCACGGCACGGTCGTCACGATCGAACGGGACGGGAAATGGTGGATCGCCGCGTTCCACAACACCACAGTGTCGATCCATTAGGCCGCCGGGAAAGCTCTGGAACCGATACCGCCCAACGGCAGCAGCCCGGCACCGGAAACGCTGCGTGAAGTTCTGGACAAGCTGACCGAGCTGGCCCCACCGGTGCACCTTCGTCGAAATCGGCCGCGCACACGCGCTCCGGCGCGACTACCGCAGCTCCCTGTACGCACTGTTGCGCGCCGAACACATCGCACCCCAGCAAGCCCGGGGAATGACCCATGTTCGTGAACTGGTCGGCCACATGATGCGCTCGGCACGCCGCGACCTGACCACCGGTGACCTGGGCCGACTCGCCAAACGCATCGGCGCGGTTCCGGCATGAACCGCAGCGATCCGGTGTCGCGACAGATGCGCGAGATTGCCAGCGGCTGTTGACAAGACTTCGCGGTCAGGTCACCTGAGCAGAGCCGGGCAATCATGACAGTATCTAGACCATGCCGATCGCCACCAGTTCGTTCGACCATGCCCGCTTGACAGTGACCGACATCGACAGGTCGCGGGCCTTCTATGACGCCGTCTTCGGCTGGCCGATCGCGTGGGAGTGTCCCGCGGACGCAGACGAAGCCACGCGGGAGCGATACGGATTCCTCTTCGGCGGCGTGATCTACCAAATGGGTGATGCACTGCTCGGACTTCGCCCGGTCGCCAGCGACGAGTTCGACGAAGATCGAGTAGGACTCGACCACCTCGCCTTCGCCCTTGCCACACGGTCGGAGCTCGATGCGGCGGCTGCCTTGCTCGACGAACTCGGCATCGCTCACGCGGGCGTGAAAGACCTCGGCCCCATGTACATTCTGGAATTCCGCGATCCCGACAACATCGCGCTGGAATTGGTCGTACGCAAGCAGTGATCGCCTCCTTCCGTCGTGCAGGCGCGGCATCGCAGGTGCCGCTGCAGGCGCTGCTGGCGCACCCACGCCGCACAAATGTGGAACGCCCGGCGTCGAACTGAGGGCTGCGCCTGCCTGCGGCAGCGGAGGTGTCGGACTGCGCCGGGCGCTGCTGCCATATCCACTGGTCCGTCAACGCACCGCCGAATGAAGCCTCGCGGAGCAATGGAATGCTATGCGGCACAGCAAATTACAGTCGATTTGGTCAGCCGACTGACGCGTTCCGACCGATCCATCGATCGAACAGCCGGTCCACCTCACCGGTCGCGAGTTGGGTCGCTAGATAGGCATTCAGCGCGGTGGCCAAGACCGCGTCGTTCTTCCGCACCAGCAGCACCTTGCCGAACGAATCGAACGGCGCCTCCGGGTGCAGTACCTGGAGGTCCGGGTGCTGGCGGACGCGGTAGCGGCCCTCGACGGCGTCGGTGACGAACACGTCGGCGCGGCCCTGTTCGATCTCGCCGAAGATCGTCAGGTTGTCCGGCCACAGGGTGAGCTGCGCCTCGGGAAAGTTCTTGCGCGCGAATTCCTCGTTGGTGCCCCCGCGGTTCGCGATGACCCGGACGCCCGGACGGTTGATCTCCTCGATGGTCGAGTAGGCGGCGCCGTTCGAGCGGCGGGTGATCGGGGTCTTGCCGTCGGTGCCGTAGGTGATCGAGAAGTCGGCGAAAGTGCGGCGGGACGGCTGGTCGGAGATGCCTCCGACGGCGATATCGCAGTTCCGCTCGGCGAAATCCCTTTTCAGGGTGGCCCACGTCACGGGCACGAATTCGATCGGGCGGCCGAGCGCGGCGGCGAATCCGCGGGCGAGATCGACGTCCACGCCGCGGTAGCCGCCGTCGGCGACCGAGTACGGCGGGTAGTCGCCCGGCGTGCAGGCGCGCAAGGCATTCGACGTGTCCTGCGCCGCCGCCGGAATCGTCACTGCGACAAGGGCGGTACACCCGGCGGCCAGCACCGCGCCGATGCGGCTCGACAGCCGCGTCATCCGGCTACGCACCGATCACTTCTCGTTGCGCGCCTTGGGGAAACGGGTCTGCTTGGCGACCCAGCCCGCCATCTTGGCCCAATGGCCCTTGCGGGGGGTGACGATCGAGGTGAGCTCGCGCTCCCATTCGTCGGTCTCGGTGAGGCCGTCGATCGTGGCAACCAGCTCCTTGGCGGCGTCCAGGTCGGGGACGACGCGATCGCCGAGGACGCCGTCGGCGCCGACCAGGGTGACCCGGACGCCGGTGCGCCCGATCGGCTGGAGCACGGCCGTGGCGGAGCCGCCGTGATCGGCGACGAATCCCTTGACGGACTCCACGAGAGCGCCCGACGGCTTCGTCGGGGGCGTGGCGGTTTCAGCACTCATGGCAGGCAGTTTACCGACCGGTAGGATGCGGTCCAGCCCCTCGGGTGTACAACTGGATCTCATGCGCGCCATTCAGGTTTCCGAGCATGGTGGTCCCGAGGTCCTGAAGTACGTGGAGGTGCCCGATCCGCAGATCGGGCCGGACCAGCTACTGGTCGAGACGCAGGCGATCGGTGTCAACTTCATCGACACCTACATCCGCACCGGGCGCTACCCGCAGGATGTCCCCTACATTCCGGGAGCGGAGGGCACCGGCGTCGTCGCCGAGGTCGGCGCGAACGTCACCGAGTTCTCCGTCGGCGACCGGGTGGCCTGGGCCTCCGCACCGGGCAGCTACGCACCCGAAGTCGCGGTGAATGCCGCCGTCGCCATCGCGGTGCCGGACGGTGTCGAGCCGCCGGTGGCCGCGTCGGCGCTGTTGCAGGGCATGACCGCGCACTACCTCATCGAATCCATCTACAAGCCGGAGCCCGGGGAGACCGTGCTGGTGCACGCGGGCGCGGGTGGTGTCGGGCTGATCCTGACCCAGCTCCTCACGGCACGCGGCGTGCGCGTGATCACGACGGTGTCCTCCGACGACAAGGAGATCCTGTCCCGCGCGGCGGGCGCGGCCGAGGTGCTGCGCTACGGCGACGAGCTCGCCTATCAGGTGCGCGAACTCACCGACGGGGTCGGCGTGGCCGCGGTCTACGACGGCGTCGGCGCGGCGACCTTCGAATCGAGTCTGGCCTCGCTGCGTGTGCGCGGCATGCTCGCGCTGTTCGGCGGGGCGAGCGGGCCGGTGCCGCCGTTCGACCTGCAACGCCTCAGCACGTCCGGTTCGCTGTTCGTCACCCGCCCCAGCCTCGTGCATTACACCCGCGACCGCGCCGAACTCGCTTGGCGCGCGGGCGATGTCCTCGACGCCATCGCCGATGGCACGTTGACTATCCGGATCGGCGCGACCTATCCGCTCGCTCAGGCCGAGCGGGCCCACCGCGACCTGGAAGGCCGCAAGACCACCGGTTCCATCGTCCTTCTTCCGTGAACTCGAGCAGGGGGCGACTCGACGGGTGGCTCACCGTCAGGTGTCTTCCACGGCAAAGAAGCGCCCGGGCGATGATTCCCTGACTCGCCGCAACCGAACAGTCTCGTAGGTCGAGCCATACTGCGCCGGTGTGGATGAGGCCGTTGAGGCGGGAAACGTCCGCCGCGATGACGGGGTGACCTACCTGACCGAGCCCGGGCAAGGATCGGTCGGCGCGGAGAATCGTCCGCGCCGACCAGAGCATTGTCAGGTGAGCTGTCGCGTCACTGGTTGGCGCCGGCGATACCCCCGATGATCCCGCCGATGACACAGCCGGGAAGGGCCCCGACGATCAGGAAGAGCAGGCCGATCAACGCACCCACGGCGCAACCGATCAACACGCCGGCGACCGTGGTACCGGCGTCACCGATGAACTGCGGTGCACCCGGCTCCGGTGTCGCCGTGCCGACGGGTGTCAGGGTCAAGGTCGTCGCGGTGGCATCGATGCCGGGCGCCACATGCACCTCCTGGCCCGAGACGCTGCGCAGCGTCGTCGGCACCTGGCCGATTACCGAACCGTCCGGCGCCGCCACGGATACCCCGGTGGGTGTCAGGACGAATGAGCCCGAGGCAAGGGTGACGGTCGCACTGGACCGGTCGGATGCCACCGCGGCCGTGTACGCGACACCCTGGTCGACACCGCTGATTTCGGCACCGGCCACACCCGCCTCGCCATGGCCGCTCGCGGCCGTGACGCCCAGTGCGACGGTGGAAAGAACTGCTGTCGCGGCAATTTTCGCAATGATCATGATGGTTACCTGCAATCACGAGTCGATTCACCGCGGCCCCGAACATGAGCGCCCGGTCGCCGTCATCGAATCGGCAGCACGCGTGGGGCGTGGCGAATCGGGATCCAATTGTGCTGCCCTGAACAGGGATCCGGCCCTCCGGCACGTCCCTGATAAACAAACCGGGCTGTTCCCATGGTGCGCTCGATCGGATCACAATGGAATACCCCTGTTTCGGGGTGGCGTGTCAGCCCGCAGCGTAACCCAGCGGCAATCGCGCGGCTACTCCAGCTCGCCTCGGTCTCTAGGTAAACCTGCTGCAGACTCTCCAGCGTCTCGAATTCGAGTTACCCCAACAGCTTCTGCTCGGCGGCCTCCAGCAATCATTCCGCGATCCCATCCAGGGCTCAGGGATCGGACTGCTCCATGGCGGGCCGTTCCGCAACACTGCCTACCTGTCGGTGAACAACGTTGCGCTGTACCGGCTTCCATTCGACTACGCGCTGCGCGACGGAAATGTGCTGAGTATTGATATGGCAGTCGGTGTCGATGGCTCGGTGACGCCGGTTGTGCGGCGCTGTGTTTCGGCCGGAATCAGCTGGGTTCCGGGATATCGCGCCCGGTCAACCCTCGGTAGACGAAGCGGGTCAGGCCGTCCACCGCCTGTTCATCGGTCAACGCGACCGTGCCGTCCTCGACCGCGGCCAGCAGGCTCTGGGTGAGCAGGAACATCATCGCCAGGCTGGCGTCGGGGGTGCTCGGCAGCCGTAATCCTTTGTCGGCGAAGCCCGTCACGTGGTCGGCGATGTCCGCGCGCTGCTGGACGGCGAAGCGCGAGACCATACGGGCGAAGTCCTCGTTGACCAGCGCCGCCTGATTCACCGCGCGCAGCACCGGTCCGTGCTCTCGCGCGAAGGTCCAATACGCGGCGACGTGGTAGCGCACGGCCTCCGGGTCGCTGAAATCCGGGTTGTGATCGGGCTCTTCCGCACGCGCGTCACCCGCGGCGGCCAGATCGCTCAGCAGCGCCTGGAGCAATTCCTCCTTGCTCGCGAAGTGGTTGTAGAACGATCCCGCCGCCCGGCGCGCCTCCGTCGTGATGTCGGTGATCTTGGTGTTCAAGTAGCCGCGCTCGGCGAACAACCGCAGCGCCGCCGCCTTCAGCGCCTGCTCGGTCTCGGCCGACTTCTCCTTGCGACTCAGCGACACCCACCTCACCTCCTTGACAAGCAAAAGTACCAACCGCAATACTGAATTCAGTTTCACTGAATCAAATTTCATCAGGAGTATGTCGTGTCACGTCTCGTTCTCGTCACGGGCGCCGGGCCCACCGGCCTCACCCTCGCTGTCGATCTCGCCCGCCGGAACATCCCGGTGCGGATCATCGACAAAGCCGCGACGTTCTTCGCTGGCTCCCGCGGCGACGGCATCCAGCCGCGCACGCTGGAGGTTTTCGACGATCTGGAAGTACTGGACGCGGTGCATGCGGTGGGGATGCCGACACCGGTGATGCGCGTTCACCTCGATGGCCAGTTCGTCGCCGAGCACAGAATGTCCGAACCGGTCGAGCCCACCCCCGCAGTCCCCTACCCGAATCTGTGGGTGCTCGGCCAGTCCAGAACCGAGGCCATCCTGCGCGATCGGCTCGCCGAGTTCGGCGTGTCCGTGGAACTCGGCACCGCGCTGGTCGGCTTCAGACAGGACGACGACGGCGTCACCGCGACCCTGGAGTGTGACGGGACCAGGGAGAACGTGCGAGCCGCCTACCTGATCGGCGCCGACGGCGGCAAGAGCACCGTGCGCAAGACGCTGGGCATCCCGTTCGAGGGCAGTACCGACGAGTCGATCCGCATGCTGCTCGGCGATGTGCGCGCCGACGCGCTCGACCACGAGTTCGGCTACTGGTTCGCCTCCGCCGACCGGCCGATGGAGGGGATCGCGTTGTCACCGTTGCCCGGTGGACGTCAGTTCCAGTTCGCCGCGCCGCTGAACGGCGACGCGCAGCCGAGCCTCGAACTGCTGCAGGAGTACGTGGACCGCTATCGCGGGCGCGACGACGTCATCCTCACCGACCTCACCTGGGTAACGGTGTGGCGGCCGAATGTCCGTCTGGCGCAACGGTTCCGCGATGGCCGCGTCTTCCTCGCCGGTGACGCCGCGCACGCGCATCCGCCCACCGGCGGCCAGGGCATGAACACCGGCATCCAAGATGCGTACAACCTCGGCTGGAAGCTGGCCGCCGCTCTCGAGGGTGACGACACGTTCCTGGACAGCTACCAGGTCGAGCGCCGGATGGTGGCCGCCCGGGTGCTCGGGCTCAGTTCCGAACTGCTGGACAAGCTGGTCGACGGCGACGAGGACGCGATCGAGCGGGGACCGGAGACCCAGCAGTTGGATATCAGCTACCGCGATCCGGCTGTGCGCGCGGCGCTGGCCGTCGGTGATCGGGCGCCGGACGCGCCACTGAAGGATGCCGCAGGACGACCGGTGCGGCTGTTCGACCTGTTCCGCGGGCCGCACGCGACGCTGTTGTCGTTCGGCGCTCCCGTCGAGGCGGAGCCGGGCGTGCCCGCGTATGCGGTGGTCCGGCCGGGAACGGCGGTGGCGGGACCGCACGTGGTGGACGTCGACGGGCACGCTTTCACGGCCTACGCCGCAACCGAGGGCTCCCGGGTTCTCGTGCGCCCGGACGGCTACGTGGGCGCGATCAGCTGAAGACGCTGCCGATGGTGTCCCAGCCGAGCACCGAGTCCACCGCGAGGCCGCAGAACACCACGGCCAGGTAATTGTTCGACTGCAGGAACAGCCGCAGCGGCTTCACCGACTCGCCGCGCCGCACGCCCGCGTACAGCTGGTGGGCCATGAGCAGGAACCACGCTCCGGCCACCAGCGCGACGGCCGCGTAGATCACGCCCGTCGCCGGCACGAGGGCCAGCGTGGTGAGCACGGTCAGCCAGGTATAGATGACGATCTGCCGGGTGACGGTCTGCTCGGTGGCCACCACCGGCAGCATCGGCACCCCTGCCGCGCGGTAGTCCTCCTTGTAGCGCATGGCCAGCGCCCAGGTGTGCGGCGGCGTCCAGAAGAAGATGACGCCGAACAGCGCGATGGCGGGCCAGCCGATGCCTCCGGTCACCGCCGACCAGCCGACCAGCGCGGGCATGCAGCCCGCCGCGCCGCCCCACACCACGTTCTGCGAGGTGCGGCGCTTGAGGCCCAGCGTGTACACGAAGACGTAGAACAGGATCGTCGCGACGACGAGCAGGCCGCTGAGCAGGTTCGCCTGCCACCACAGCCAGGCGAACGAGCCTGCGCCGAGGACGACGCCGAAGACGAAGGCGTTCCTGGTCGGCACCGCCTCGCGGGCCAGCGGACGCTTGGCGGTGCGCTTCATCACCTTGTCGATGTCGGCGTCGGCGACACAGTTGAGCGTGTTCGCGCTCGCCGCGCCCATCCAGCCGCCGAACAACGTCGCCAGGATCAGGCGGATGTCGACGGTTCCGCGGTCGGCGAGCAGCATGGTCGGGATGGTGGCGACGAGCAGCAGCTCGATCACCCTCGGCTTGGTCAGCGCGACGTAGGCCAGCGCTCGCCGCAGCAGCCGGGACGGTAGGCCAGGACCCGTGAACCGGTCGGCCAGCGCCGTCGCGGAGGAGCCGTGCGCACCATCGCCACCCGGCTGTCGCCCAATCCGCACTGTTTCTCCTCGCACGCTGTGCATCGCATCCGGCATGGACCAGCAGCGCTCGTCCTGGCGGTACGGATGTGCCAGTACCGGATCCTCGTCCGCCCCGGCGCCCTCCGACCGGTACGGCGCGATTACTACTACAAAGGATGGTAGACCCCTGCCGCCCCCGCCCTTCCCCGCGCCCCCGCGCAACGGCACCGGAATGTGACGGAGCGGACCGGTCATTCCGCGCGTTCGACCGTCCGCCCTCGAGACGGGTCCGTACTCCTCCGACGCGAGACCGGGGCGACGCGATCACGAGCCAGGATCGCCCCGACGAGAGCCGCCGGGGCGGAGGGAATCAGCCCCGTCTGGCCGCACCGTTTCACGGCCGGGCCGCCGCTCAGCCGGAGGCCGTGCAGTCGCCGGCGGAGGCCCATGCGGTCGCATCGACCCGCCCGGCGTCGGCGCGAGTCTTACGGGTTCCGTTCATGCGGCTTACATCCGGATCCGAAGCGGACTGCCAATACGAGTCGCGAATTCTGCATGCCCGGTAGGGGCCGCAATGTGGGCGCGAACACACAGCATGCGGCACAGCGTGTCGAGTACGCGTCCTGGCAGCATCGTTTTCCGGCCCACTCGCGCCGAGGCCATCGTGCGGACGATCGGTCAACGCACGCCAGGCCTACCGGTGTGCGAGGCAAATGGGTCACCGTTCGATCCCGGCCCACACCGGAGGGGGCGAAGCGCGTGTGACGTGATCATGAACCTCGGCCGCTTCGGCACGAGCCGCAACGTGGGCGCGAACACGCAGCGCCGCGGGCGCCGCAAAACGCCACGGCAAAACAACACAGGGTTACTGCTGTGCCGGTCACCGGGCACATCTAGGGTAGTTGGGTAAACCCGGTATGCACGCCGTAGCTGCCGCGCGATCATCGCCGTCAGAAACCCACCCGCCGTCGACGAACCAATGTCAGGAGAACCTCGGTCGTGTCGATCACAGACGACATCCGCGCCCTCACTCAGCCGAACCACCCGGACGACTGGACGGATCTGGACACCAAGGCTGTCGACACTATTCGGGTCCTCGCCGCCGACGCGGTGCAGAACGCCGGAAACGGTCACCCCGGTACCGCGATGAGCCTGGCGCCGCTGGCGTACACCCTCTACCAGCGCACCATGCGCATCGATCCCACCGATCCCAGCTGGGTCGGCCGGGACCGGTTCGTGCTGTCGTGCGGCCACTCCAGCCTCACCCAGTACATCCAGCTGTATCTGGCGGGTTTCAGTCTGGAACTGGACGACCTGAAGCACCTGCGCAAGTGGGGCTCGCTCACCCCGGGTCACCCGGAATTCCGGCACACCGACGGCGTCGAGATCACCACCGGCCCGCTCGGCCAGGGCCTGGCGGCGGCGGTCGGCATGGCGATGGCGGCGCGGCGCGAGCGCGGTCTGTTCGACCCGGACGCCGCGCCGGGCACGAGCCCGTTCGACCACTTCGTCTACGTCGTCGCCTCCGATGGTGACCTGGAGGAGGGCGTCACCTCCGAGGCGTCGTCGATCGCGGGCACCCAGCAGCTGGGCAACCTGGTCGTGGTCTACGACGACAACAAGATCTCCATCGAGGACGACACCACCATCGCCTTCACCGAGGACGTCGCCGAGCGCTACGCGGCCTACGGCTGGCACGTGCAGGTGGTCGAGGGCGGCGAGGACGTCGTCGCCATCGAGGCCGCGCTGGCCGCCGCCAAGGCCGAGACCGACAAGCCCTCGATCATCGTGCTGCGCACCATCATCGGCTACCCGGCGCCCAGCAAGATGAACACCGGCTCCGCGCACGGCGCCGCACTGGGCGCCGACGAGGTCGCCGCCACCAAGAAGGTGCTCGGCTTCGACCCCGAGCAGAGCTTCCAGGTGGACCCGGCGGTGATCGCGCACACCCGTAAGGTCGTCGAGCGCGGCAGGCAGGCGCACGAGGAGTGGCAGAAGTCGTTCGACGCGTGGGCCGCGGCCAACCCGGAGAACAAGGCGCTGTTCGACCGCCTCGCCGCGCGGCGGCTGCCGGAGAACTGGGCCGCGAATCTGCCGACCTACGAACCGGATCCGAAGGGCATGGCCACCCGCAAGGCCTCCGGCAAGGTGCTCGCCGCGCTGGCCCCGGTGCTGCCGGAGCTGTGGGGCGGTTCGGCCGACCTGGCCGAGTCCAACAACACCACCATGCCCGACCAGCCCAGCTTCGGGCCGGAGTCGATCTCGACCGGCATGTGGAAGGCCAACCCGTACGGCCGCACGCTGCACTTCGGTGTCCGCGAGCACGCGATGGGCGCGATCCTCAACGGCATCGCGCTGCACGGCCCCACCCGCCCCTACGGCGGCACCTTCCTGGTGTTCAGCGACTACATGCGCCCCGCCGTCCGCTTGGCCGCGCTGATGCGGGTGCCCGCGATCTACGTGTGGACGCACGACTCCATCGGCCTGGGCGAGGACGGTCCCACGCATCAGCCGATCGAGCACTTGGCCGCGCTGCGCGCCATCCCCGGCCTGAACGTGGTCCGTCCCGGCGACGCCAACGAGACCACCTACGCCTGGCGCACCATCCTGGAGCGCGACAGCAGCGAGCACACCTCGCACTTCTCGGTGTCGGAGCCGCCGCACCAGGACGGCCCGTCCGGGCTCGCGCTGACCCGCCAGGACCTGCCGATCCTGGAAGGCACCAGCTACGAGGGCGTGTCGAAGGGCGGTTACGTCCTGGCCGAGGCATCCACCGGCACCCCGCAGGTGATCCTGATCGCCACCGGTTCGGAGCTCCATCTCGCCGTCGCCGCCCGCACTACGCTGGAGGAGCAGGGCATCGCCACCCGCGTGGTGTCGATGCCGTGTGTGGAGTGGTTCGACGCACAGGAAAAGGCCTACCGGGACGAGGTGCTTCCGCCCGCGATCGCCGCACGCGTCGTCGTCGAGGCCGGTATCGCGATGCCGTGGCACCGGTTCGCCGGTGACGCGGGCGAGATCGTGTCGATCGAGCACTTCGGCGCCTCCGCCGACTACAAGACCCTGTTCCGCGAATTCGGCTTCACTCCGGAAGCCGTCGTTGCCGCCGCGCAGCGCACGCTCGAGAACGTGAAGGGATAGCGCTCATGGCTCAGAACGAAAACCTCGCCGCCCTGTCGGCGGCGGGGGTGTCCGTATGGCTCGACGATCTGTCCAGGGACCGGATCCAGTCCGGCAACCTGGCCGAGCTGATCGCCACCCGTGGCGTCGTCGGGGTCACCACCAACCCGACGATCTTCCAGGGTGCGCTCAGCCAGGGCCACAGCTACGACAGCCAGCTGAAAGAGCTTGCCGCTCGCGGCGCCGACGCCGATGCCGCCATCCGCACCATCACCACCGACGACGTCCGCGCGGCCTGCGACGTGTTCGCTCCGGTCTTCGAAGCGACCGGCGGTGTGGACGGCCGGGTCTCCATCGAGGTCGATCCCCGCCTGGCGTTCGACGCGGACAAGTCCATCGCGCAGGCGGTCGAGCTGTGGAAGATCGTCGACCGGCCCAACCTGTTCATCAAGATCCCGGCCACCGAGGCGGGCTTGCCCGCGATCACCGCGGTGCTCGCCGAGGGCATCAGCGTCAACGTCACGTTGATCTTCTCGGTGCAGCGCTACCGCGCGGTGATGGGCGCCTACCTGGACGGCGTGCGGAAGGCGAAGGTCGCCGGGCATGATCCGGCCAAGATCCATTCCGTCGCTTCGTTCTTCGTGTCCCGGGTGGACACCGAGATCGACAAGCGGCTGGAGGCGATCGGCACCGAGGAGGCGCTCGCGCTGCGCGGGAAGGCCGGTATCGCCAACGCCCGCCTGGCCTACGCCGAGTACCAGGACGTGTTCGACGGTGGCAAGCACACCTCCACCTACACGAACCTGGCCGCCTCCGGCGCGAATCGGCAACGGCCGCTGTGGGCGTCGACGGGCGTGAAGAACCCGGACTACTCCGACACCATGTACGTCACCGAGCTGGTCGCAACGAACACGGTGAACACGCTGCCGGAGAAGACCCTCCAGGCGGTCGCCGATCACGGTGAGATCCGCGGCGACACCGTCAGCGGCACGGCCGCGGCGGCCAAGGAGGTCTTCGACCAGCTGACCGCCGTCGGCATCGACCTCGACGATGTGTTCGCGGTGCTCGAGCGCGAAGGCGTGGACAAGTTCGAGAAGTCCTGGGAAGAGCTGCTTTCGGCCACGGCCGAGGAGTTGAGGTCGGCCGCCGCTTCCGCTTCCGGGAACAGCTGACCGATGGCCGGTTCAGCGTCCACGGGTCGAGCGGCCGCGAACGATTGGCACAACCCGCTGCGCGACAGCCGGGACCAACGGCTTCCGCGCATCGCGGGACCGTGCAGCATGGTGATCTTCGGCGTCACGGGTGACCTGTCCCGCAAGAAGCTGATGCCGGCCATCTACGACCTGGCGAACCGGGGGCTGCTGCCCCCGGGTTTCGGCTTGGTCGGCTTCGCCCGCCGCGACTACGCCGACGAGGACTTCGCCTCGGTCGTCCTCGACGCGGTGAAAACGCACTCGCGCACTCCGTTCCGCCAGGAGGTCTGGGACCAGCTCGCGGAGGGCATCCGGTTCGTCCAGGGCACCTTCGACGACGACGCGGCGTTCGACCGGCTCGCCGACACCCTGGCCACCCTGGACAAGGAGCGCGGCACCGGCGGCAACCACGCCTTCTACCTGTCGATCCCGCCGAAGACGTTCCCCGTCGTGCTCGATCAGCTCTCCGGGCACGGCCTGGCGCAGACGAAAGGGTTCGACGAAGCGGGCCGCAAGCCGTGGCGCCGAGTGGTGATCGAGAAGCCGTTCGGGCACGACCTGGAAAGCGCCCAAGAGCTCAACGCACTGGTCAACCGGGTGTTCCCGGAGGAGACGGTGTTCCGCATCGACCACTACCTCGGTAAGGAGACGGTGCAGAACATCTTGGCGCTGCGCTTCGCCAACCAGTTGTACGAGCCGATCTGGAACGCCAACTTCGTCGACCACGTGCAGATCACCATGGCCGAGGACATCGGATTGGGCGGCCGCGCCGGGTATTACGACGGCATCGGTGCCGCGCGGGACGTGATCCAGAATCACCTGCTGCAACTGCTGGCGCTCACCGCCATGGAGGAGCCGATCAGCTTCGAGCCCAAGCAGCTGCAGACCGAGAAGATCAAGGTGCTCTCGGCGACCAAGCTCATCGAACCGCTGGACGAGACCACCGCCCGCGGGCAATACGCGGCGGGCTGGCAGGGCAGCGAGCACGTGGTCGGACTGCTGGACGAGGAAGGGTTCGATCCGAATTCGCGGACCGAGACCTATGCGGCGATCAGCCTGGAGGTCGACACCCGCCGCTGGGCGGGTGTCCCGTTCTTCCTGCGCACCGGAAAACGGCTCGGCCGCAGGGTGACCGAGATCGCGGTGATCTTCAAGCGGGCGCCGCACCTGCCGTTCGACCAGACCATGACCGAAGAACTGGGGCAGAACGCGCTGGTCATCCGGGTGCAGCCGGACGAGGGCATCACCACCCGGTTCGGCTCGAAGGTGCCGGGATCCGGCATGGAAGTGCGTGATGTCAACATGGACTTCAGCTACGGCGAGGCGTTCACCGAGTCCTCTCCCGAGGCCTACGAGCGCCTGATCCTCGACGTGCTGCTCGGGGTGCCGTCGCTGTTCCCGGTCAACGCGGAGGTCGAATTGTCCTGGCGCATCCTGGACCCAGTGCTCGAGCGCTGGGCCGCCGATGGCAAACCGGAGCCGTACGAGGCGGGCACCTGGGGTCCGGCGTCGGCCGAGGAGATGCTCGCCCGCACCGGGCGCGAATGGCGGCGGCCGTGATCGTCGACATGCCGGAGACCAAGACCAGCGAGGTCACCAAGCGTCTCGTGCAGCTGCGCGAGAGCAACGGCGTGATCACCGTGGGACGGGTGCTCACCCTGGTGGTGTGCACGCTGGACAGCTCCGAGGCCGAGGACGCGATCGACGCCGCGAACGACGCCAGCCGCGAGCACCCCTGCCGCGTGGTGGTGCTCGCACGCGGTGACCGAGAAGCCGCCACCCGGCTGGACGCGCAGATCCGGGTGGGCGGCGACGCGGGAGCGGCCGAGGTGATCGTGCTGCGCCTGCAGGGCGAACTGATCAGCCACGAAAGCAGCGTCGTCATCCCGTTCCTCCTGCCGGATACGCCGGTGGTCGCCTGGTGGCCCCGCGGAGCCCCGGAGTTCCCGTCCAGGGACTCGGTGGGTCGGCTGGCGACCCGGCGCATCACCGACGCCACGTTCGCGCCGGATCCGCAGGCGGCGATCAAGAAGCGGCTCGGCTCCTACGCGACCGGCGACTCCGATCTGGCCTGGAGCCGGATCACCTACTGGCGCGCGCTGCTGGCCGCCGCCATGGACGAGCCGCCGTTCGAGCTGGTGGAGTCGGCGACGGTGTCCGGGCTGCGCGACGAACCCGCCCTGGACGTACTGGCGGGTTGGCTGGCGGCCCGGCTCGGGTGCCCGGTTCGCCGCCGCACCGGACCCTTGCACGTGGAACTGCACCGCCGCACGGTCTCCATCGCGATCGAGCGTCCGCAAACCGGCCGCACCGCCACGCTCACCCGCACCGGCGACCCGGTGCAGCGAATCGCACTGGCCCGCAGGGAGACTCGCGACTGCCTCGCCGAGGAACTACGCAGGTTGGACTCCGACGACATCTACGCGGAGGCACTGGCCGGAATCGAGAAGGTGATCTATGAGTGACCACACCGATTCACCCTTTCCCAGCGACACCGTCGAGGTCCACCTCGACACCGAGTCGCTTGTCGCCGCCGCGGCAGCCCGTTTCGTGTCGGTCGTCGTCGCGGCCCAAGCCGAGCGCGGTGCGGCGTCGGTGGTGCTGACCGGCGGCGGCACCGGCATCGCCCTGTTGGAGCAGGTGCGCAAGTCGCCCGGCGACATCGACTGGTCCCGGCTCGACGTGTTCTGGGGCGACGAGCGTTTCGTGCCCGCGGGTGATCCGGAGCGCAACGACCTGCAAGCCGGGCAGGCTCTGCTCGACCACGTGCCGGTGGACCCGGCGCGGGTGCATCCGGTGGCCGCGTCCGATGGCGAGTACCCCGATCCCGTGGAGGCGGCCGCCGAGTACTCCGCGGCCGTGCACGCCTACCTCACCGAGCACGGCGCGTTCGATCTGCATCTGCTCGGCATGGGCGGCGAGGGGCACGTGAACTCGCTGTTCCCGCACACCGACGCCGTGCGCGAGGACCATGAGCTCGTTGTCGCCGTGACGGATTCGCCGAAGCCGCCGCCGGTGCGGGTGACCCTCACCCTGCCCGCCGTCCGGCGGTCTCGCCACGTCGTGCTGGTGGTCGGCGGCGCGGCCAAGGCCGAGGCCGTCGCCGCGGCGATCGGCGGCGCTGACCCGCTGGAGATTCCCGCGGCCGGCGCGACCGGCATCGACTCCACCACCTGGCTGCTCGATCAAGACGCCGCGTCAGCGCTGCGCTGAGTGTGCGCGGCGCAGCGTGCCGCCTGACGGCGGACGTCCGGGCACGTGCCGATCCGAAGGTCAGCTCGATGCCGGAGCTCGTTGCCGCACCAGGGGTGGATAGACCTGAGCAGGTCCAACCGGCGGTGTCGCGCAAATTCATCCAAAAAACACGCCTCTGACCGGAATAATGCCGTCTGATATCGCGCCCATACGGTGCACTTTTACGCGATGATCGTTCGGTGACCGAGCAGGGAGTGGATCTGGAGGAGAGGTTTCGCGCCACGATCGCCGCACTCACCCCGCGACCGAGCCGGGCAATGGGTGAGCCGGTCGTCCCCGGCAGCACGATTACCGGCGCGGCGTGCCTGGAACTGTTCGAATCGCAGGCGACGAGCAGGCATCTCGATCTCGCGGCACGACGCCTCGGCAGCGCCCGGCGCGGTTATTACAGCATCGGGTCGTCCGGCCACGAAGGAAACGCCGCGTTGGCGGCGGCCCTGCGGACCTCCGATCCCGCTTTGCTGCACTACCGATCGGGCGCGTTCTTCGTGCACCGGTCCCGGCGCGTACCCGGCCTCGACCCGATCCGGGACGTGCTGCTGGGAGTGGTCGCCGCGGCGGCCGATCCGATTTCGGGTGGCCGGCACAAGGTGTTCGGCAGCGCGGCGGCGAACGTCATCCCGCAGACGTCCACCATCGCGTCGCACCTTCCGCGCGCGGTGGGGTTGGCCTTCGCGATCGATCGTGCCGCGCGACTGGGCGTTTCCAGCCCGTGGGCGTCGGACTCGGTGGTGCTGTGCAGTTTCGGCGACGCGTCGGCGAACCACTCCACCGCGACCGGGGCGATCAATGCCGCGGTCCATACCACGCACCAAGGGATTCCGATGCCGATCCTGTTCGCCTGCGAGGACAACGGCATCGGCATCAGCGTTCCCACGCCACCGGACTGGATCGAACAGGCGTACGGCCATCGGCCTGGTCTGCGGTACTTCAGCGCGGACGGTTGCGACGCCGTCGACGCGCTGACCACCGCGAGCACCGCCGCGCAGTGGGTCCGGGACAACAGGAAGCCCGCGTTCCTGCGTCTGCGGACCGTCCGGCTGCTGGGTCACGCGGGGTCGGATATGGAGGCCGCCTACCGCCGCGCCGCCGATATCGCCGCCGAGCTGCTCCGCGATCCGGTGCTGGCGACCGCGCGGCTGCTGGTCGAGTCCGGCGTGGTTACGCCCGCCGACGTGCTCGACCGCTACGCCGACCTGGGTCGCCGCGTCGCCGCGACAGCCGAAATCGTCCGCGAGGAACCGAAACTCGCCTCCGCCGCGGCGGTGATCGCTCCGATCGGCCCATCTCGCCCTGCCCTGGTGCGCGCGGACGCGCTCAGAGCCGAACCCCTGCCGGACGACGGTCGCTCCGAATCACGGAACCGGGCGACCTCACGCGCCGATGCGTACCGTACGAACACGAATGGCGCTGCCGCGCAGGGTGATCCGGTGACTCTCGCCCAGGCGATCAACAACACGCTCGCAGACCTGCTGGCCCGCGATCGCGATGTGCTCGTCTTCGGCGAGGACGTCGGCCGCAAAGGCGGCGTGTACGGGGTGACCAAAGGATTACAGAAGGCGTTCGGCGCCCGCCGCGTGTTCGACACCCTGCTGGACGAGCAGAGTGTCCTCGGCACCGCACTCGGCGTGGCGCTGGCCGGGTTCGTGCCGATTCCGGAGATCCAGTACCTCGCCTACCTGCACAACGCCGCCGACCAGATTCGTGGCGAAGCGGCCACGCTGTCGTTCTTCTCCGACGGGCGCTACCGCAACCCGATGGTGGTGCGGATCGCCGGATACGCCTACCAAAAGGGCTTCGGCGGCCACTTCCACAACGACAACTCGATCGCCGCGCTGCGCGACATCCCCGGCGTGGTCCTCGCCTCCCCCTCCCGCGCCGACGACGCCGCGGCAATGCTGCGGACCTGCGTGTCCGCCGCCCGGGTGGATGGCAGGGTGTGCCTGTTCCTGGAGCCCATCGCGCTCTATCACACCCGCGACCTGCACACGCCCGGCGACGACGGCTGGCTGGCGCGGACGTCGCGCACCGAGTACGTCGAGGTCGGCCGAGCCCGCGTCTACGGTGACGGCACGGACCTGACCTTGGTCAGCTTCGCCAATGGCGTGCCGATGAGCCTGCGCGTGGCGCGGCGCCTGGCCCGCCGCGGTATCCATGCCCGCGTGCTCGATCTGCGCTGGCTCGCTCCGCTACCGGTGGACGACCTGGTGGCGCACGCGCGTGCGACCGGCCGGGTGCTCGTCGCGGACGAGACCCGCCGTAGCGGCGGCGTGTCCGAGGCGGTCTGCGCGGCGCTGGTCGATGCCGGTTTCTCGGGATCTCTCGCCCGCGTCACCAGCGAGGACAGCTTCGTGCCGCTCGGACCCGCCGCCGACACGGTGCTGCTCGACGAGGATCGGATCGACGCCGCAGCCCGCGCGCTCATGGGCCCCGCGGCACAACGGGCGCCGAGCGAAGGCGAGGCAACCGCCGCGACGGACGCGCGGCGCGCCGAGGCGCGGCATCCAGGCGAATTCGATTCGGGCAGGGAATAGTGGAAATACAGTGAGGTGACGGTGACCAGCAGCGGAAGGACACGGCAATGACCACGATGTCCATGCTCGGCGAGGTACGACCGGAGCACGAGCACACGGCCGACGGCGATCTGGTGCTCCTGCACTACCTGCGTTCCTTCCACAAGCCCGTGCTGGACGTCTGGTCGGCGGCTACCGAGCGGGGCCAGCTCTCCCGCTGGCTCGGCAGCGTCACCGGCGGCAACGGCAACCTCACCATCGAGCTGCTCGACGGCCCGGTTCCCGGTCCCGTCGCGGTGCGCGTCGATCACTGCGTGGCGCCGCACGAGCTGGTCGTGCACGTCGACGGCTGCCTGCTCGAGGTCCGGATGAGCCAGGTCGGCGTGGTCACTACCGTCGAATTGACCCGCCGCCATGTCTGCCCCGCCGACGCGGGCGCCATCGGCCCGCGCTGGCAATACCTGCTCGACCGCCTCACGGCCTATCTCGACTACGAGCCGCTGCCGCGCTGGTCGGACTACCCGAAGCTGGCCGAGGAATATCGCTAGGCGGCCGCCTCGCCTTCGCTAGGCTACGGCCGAGTCCGTCCGACAGGCGTTCTCTATGCGGCTACGTCAGCCTTCGCTCGACCCGGCGCGGGACTGTAGCGGAACCTCCGTCCGGCACGCCCTCTGTGCGACTGTCTTCCTCACCGAACGCAGGACTAGTAACGCACGGTCCGGCAATACCGCTTCATGCGGCTTCCCGTCGCTCGGTATGTCCGTACGTGCGTGCGGACTGCGTTCGGATGGGACCCGTCAGGCGGTTCAGTAGAAGAACCCGGCGATGCCCCAGCCGGGCCGGGCCTGGGCCTCGCGGATCCATTCGACGCACGACTCGATGGCGGCGAGTACCTCGTGGTCGACCTCCTCGCGTTGCGGCGGCGTCGTGGACTCCCACTGCACCAGCGCTTCCGCGCACTGCTCCGGCGTCCATTCGCCGTAGCCGGGCAGATCATCCGGTTGGGGCAGCGCGGGCGGCAGCGAGTGGTACATGAAGTCGCGGACGCTGATCGCCTTGATGCCGAGCGCGGCGAGTCCGTCGTCGACGTGGTCCAGCCAGCGGCCGCGGAACGCCGAGAAGTAGCGGTTGTCCACGAACCGGCCGTAGAACTGGCAGATCGTCTGGAAGGCGTAGCCGTATTGGAAACCGTAGGACGGGTCGAACGGACCGCCGTCGATGACGGCGCGCACCGCCTCGTAGCGGGTGGGTGCGCCGCCCGCGATCTCGTCGGCGAACCAGTCGTCGTCGTGGGTCAGCTGGGCCTTGAACCGGCCGCCGATCATCCGCCGGAGCTTGTCGTCCCGGGACCCGATGGCGGCGGAGACCCTGTCCAGTTCGACGACGTAGATGCTCAGGCTATAACTCATTCACCAGACATTAGCGGTGCCCACCGACAGCGAACGGCCCTGGGCCCGAAGATGTTTCACCTCAGGCCGAAATCCCGGCGGAATGCGCATCCAGGTGGTGCAGATGCGCGGTGAGCAACGCGTTCACCTCCACGGTCCGCTCCAGCTGCACGAGGTGACCCGCGTCGGCGATCTCGGTCACCGCACGCAGGTCGACGACATGCTCGCGCATGGTGGCCAGCGGATCACGGCCGCTGAATCCCTCCATGTCGGGATCGCGATCGCCGTACAAGAAATAGGCCGGCACAGTGACTTTCGCGTCCGCGTAGTCGGCGGTGAGTTCCCAGTTGCGGTCCAAGCTGCGGTACCAGTTCAATCCGCCGGTGAACCCGGTGCGTTCGAAATCGCGTGCGAACGTGTCCAATTCGGGTCCGCTCAGCCAGCGCCACGGCAACGCGGGAGCCTCTGGCAGCACGTCGAGATAGCCGGTGCCTTCCGCCGGGAAGCGCCAAGTGTCCAGATAGTGATAGTCGGCGCTCAGCGCGAAATACACACGCGCGAGAAATTCCCGCGGACACGCGCCGAGTTCCGCGTCGGCGACGCCCGGGGTCTGAAAGTAGTGCAGGTGCAGGAAGTGTCGTGCGGCGGCCTTCGCCCATAGCTGCGAAGGCGCACGCGGCGGACGGGGCGCGAACGGATTGTTCAGGACGATGACGGCGCGCACCCGCTCCGGCGCGCGCAATGCCAGTTCCCACACCAGCGCGGCGCCGAAGTCCAAGCCCACGAACACCGCCTGCTCGGCGCCGATGTCATCGAGCAGACCGAGCAGGTCGGCGCAGACAGCGCGATTGGTGTACGCCTCGAGCTCGGCGGGTACGTCGGTCTGTCCGTAGCCGCGCAGGTCGGGCGCGATCGCGCGATATCCCGCCGCGGCGAGCGCGGGAAGCTGACGGTGCCAGACGTACCAGGTGTGCGGAAAGCCGTGGCAGAAGATCACCGGCTGCCCCTCCCCCTGCTCGGTGACGTGCATGCGGATATCGTTGGTCGTCACGAACCGATGGGTCAGCTCCACTCCGGCCTCCAAAGACTAGAACACGTTATTATTTCACGGTAATGTTCCGGTTCCGTGAGCGGAATACCCGACGGGCTCGAAGGCAAGATCGCGGTGGTCACCGGCGCCAGCCGCGGTATAGGCAAGGGAATCGCGCTGGAGCTGGGCGCGGCAGGTGCGACGGTGTTCGTGACCGGGCGCTCCACGGCGCAGGGACGCTTGCCCGGCACCGTGCACGCGACGGCCGCCGCCATCGATGCGGCAGGCGGAGTGGGTATCCCGTTCGTGTGCGATCACCGCGACGACGACGCGGTGGAACGGCTGTTCGAACTGATCCGCACCGAGCACGGCAGGCTGGACGTGCTGGTGAACAACGTCTACAACTCCCCCGCCGCGGCCAGGTGGCTCGGCAAGCCGTTCTGGGAGGTTCCACCGGCGGCCTGGGACGAGACCTTCGACGTTGGCGTCCGATCACATTACGTGGCAAGTGTTTTCGCCGCGCCGCTGCTGATCGAATCGGGCGGGTTGATCGTCAACATCTCCTCGCCGGGCGCGCGCAGGTACATGCACAACGCCGTGTACGGCGTCGCGAAGTCCGCGCTGGACCGGCTCACCGCCGACATGGCGCACAACCTCGCGGGCACCGAGGTGACCGTGGTGTCGCTCTGGCCGGGCATCGTGGATACCGAACTGCTGCAACTGGTTCCGGCCGACGCACACGGGCACCGGCTGGTCACGCTACCCGGCGAGGGCACCTTCGACCTCGCCGAGGCGCAGACGCCGCGCTTCACCGGCCGCGCCGTCGTCGCGCTGGCCACCGATGCTGGGCGCCGCTCGCGCACCGGACTGTCGTGGCGAGTCGCCGATCTCGCGGAGTACTACTGTTTCACCGACGTCGACGGACGGGTTCCGCGCACCGATTGACCAGTCCGAGCACGCCGAAGAAGCGCTGCACCGACCGCGGCGGGACCGGCTTGGCGCGCCAGGCCACATAGACGTGCGAGGGCGGCGCATCGGGAATGTCGCGATAGGCCACGCCGGGATGCGGGGCCCGGGTACACGCCAGGTCCGGCACGACACCGATGCCACGGTTCGCCGCGGCCAACTCGATCCGCTCGTCGAAGTTCGTGCAGGTGATGATCGCCCGGACCGAGTCGGCCGGGTTCCACGACGAGGCGTGGGTGGTGCCGGAGACGGTGTTGGCCACCAGCGGCTGATCGGCCCGATCGGACCACGACAGGCCGGTCGTCGTCGCCAGCGGCGAGTGCGCGGCCACCGCGAGCACCCGCGCGGGACAGATCCTCCGTCCACTGGTGGCCGCCCCGGTGCTCGGGACGAGTTATTCCGTCGCGTTCGTCATCGCCGCGATCGTGCTGGGTGCGGCGGCGCTCACGGCGGGCGCGGTGATTCGGATCAGGCGAACTTGATCTCCAGGCCGATGCCGAGAATGGCGATCAGCCAGATGACGCCGGTGAAGATGGTGACGCGGTCGAGGTTCTTCTCCACGACCGTGGAGCCGGACAGACTGGACTGCACGCCGCCGCCGAACAGGCTGGACAGACCTCCACCCTTGGCGCGGTGCAGCAGCACCAGCAGCACCAGCAGCACGCTGGTGATGATCAGGAGGATATCCAGGAACATCCGCATGCCGGACAGTGTATGCGGTCGGTGCGATCGCACCGAATCAGGCACTCGGCGTCTCGCTCCAGCTGGGCGCTGCCGGACGTAGTCCGCCCTCAACCCGCGCACCGCCGGAGCGAAGGCAGGAGGTACGCACAACGGGCGCTGCCGGACGTAGTCCGCCCTCAGCCCGCGCACGGCCGGAGCGAAGGCGGAGGTACGCCTAGCGCCGGTCGACCGCCACGAGGTGGGTGACCCGGTCGCCCTCGGCGGTGGTGAACTTCGCGACGGCCTGCTCGCGTAGCTGGTCCTGGGCGGTGAGGCGAACCTGGTGCTGGTGCATGTGCTCGGCCCAGGACCGCACGACGAATGCCTCGACGTAGCGGTCGATCACCCCGACATCGCGGTAGAGCCGCCACTCCATCGCGCCGGTACGCTGCCGGGACCGGCCGACGAAGGCCATGGCGGCAAGGAATTCCTCGACGCTCTCCGGCGGCACGTCGTAGTCGCGCAGGATCAGCACCGGGCCGTCGTCGGGATCGGGTTCGACGACCAACTGGGGCTCCGGCCAGAATGCCGACGGGGTCAGGTCGATCTGCTCCGCGTTGTGCCGGATCGGCAGCCAGAACGTACTCACCGCGCAGAACCCGAGCAGCACCGCGGCCCACAGCAGCGCGGGCACCGACCCGACGGCATCGGCGAGCAGACCCCAGACCAGCGAGCCGATCGCCTGTCCGCCCATGAACACCAGCAGATACACCGACAGCCCGCGCGCACGCACCCAGGCCGGTAGCAGCAGCTGCATGGTCGCGTTCATCGTGGACATCGCCAGCAGCCAGGCCAGCCCCGCGAAGACCAGCAGCACCAGAATCACCGGCACGACGCGGAGCAGCGCGGTGCCCGCGGTCGCGAGTCCGAACAGGATCGCGGCCGTGCTCAACCGCTGGGTCGGGTTCAGCCATCGCCGCAGGCGCGACAACGCGGCGGCGCCGACCACCGCGCCGAGGCCGAGCGCGCCGAGCATCAGACCGTATCCGGAGGACGACAGGCCGAGCCGATCGCGTGCGATCACCGGCAGCAGCGCCCACACCGCGCTGGCGGGGGTGATGAACAAGATCGAGCGCAGCAGCACGCGGCGGATCGCCGGCGCGGCCCGGATGAACCGGGTGCCCGCCTGCAACGCCGCCAGCGGACGCTCGGTGGGTAGTCGCCGATCCGTCGCCGGCCGACGCCAGACCGTCAGCGCCGCGACGATTCCGCCGAAGGACACCGCGTTCAGCGCGAACACCAACGTCGGCCCGGACAGCGCGACCAAGACTCCGGCGAGCGCGGGCCCCACCGCGCGGCCGATATTGATGTTCATGCTGCCCAGTGCCGCGGCCGCCGGTATCTGCTCGCGCGAGACCAACTCCGGCTGAATCGCCTGCCAGGCGGGCGCGGTCAGCGCCTGACCGCAGCCGAGCAGGAACAGCAACGTCAGCAGCACAGCAGGCGTGGTGTGCCCGGTCGCGGTGGACACGGCGAGAATCGTCGCGAGCGCCGCCATCGTGGACTGCGCGCCGAGCAGCAGCCTGCGCCGATCCACCAGGTCGGCGATCACGCCGGACGGAATGGCCAGCAGCATCACCGGCAGCGTGATCGCGGTCTGCACGAACGACACCAGAGCCGCGGCGTTGGGCAAGTCGACCAGCATCCACTGCGCCCCGACCATCTGCATCCAGGTGCCCAGATTGGACACCAACTGGGCCACCCACAGCGCCCGGTATATCGGTGAACGCAGCGGCGCCCACGTGGAGCCAGGGGTAGTCGGGGCGGCGGTCACGCGCCGAAGTTTAAAGCGTGCACGCCGACGGAACGACTCGCCCGAGCCGCCGACCTACGCCAGAGTCCTCAGTCCCGCACACGGCGGCCGATGGTCGCCGTGTCCAGCCCTTCGACCAGGGATCGCCCGGGTATCGCCGCGAGCAACAACGCCACGATGAGCAGCGCGGCGCCCAGCAGCCCCAGGGCGGTGAGACGTTCGCCGAGCACTACCGCGGCCAGCACCGCCCCGGTGAGCGGTTCGAGGAGCGCGAGAACGGCGGCGATTCCTGGACCGACATCAGAGAGCCCGCGAAAGTACAGGGTGTAGGCGATCGCCGTCGGCGCAAGCCCGAGCAGCAGGACCAAGGCGATGCTGCCCACTGTCGGGTCGAACGCGAAACCGCTCATGCCCGCCAACGGAACCAGCAGCAGCGCGCCGCCGGTGAACCCGAGGCCGGTGGTGGTCATCGCGTCGAGGCCGGGCACCGGCGCCGCGTTGATCACGGTGACCGTCGCGAACGCGGTGGCGGCCACCGACGCGAGCACCGCGCCCATGAGCAACCCGCCCGCGCTCGCACCACCGGACGGCACCCCGACCAGTAGCGCCAGCCCGCACAGGGCGATCCCGATCGTCGCAGCGCGGCGCCGGTCCACCGCACGCCGTCCGGTGACGTGCTCGAGCACGGCGACGACCACGGGGGACATGCCGATGGTGATCAGGGTGGCGAGACTGACCGTTGCGGCCGCGACGGCGCCGAAGTAGGCCGCCTGAAAGGTTGCCGCGAGGACAGCGACCGCGCCGATGCGGCGCCACGCCAATGGATTTCGCGGCCAGGGCTGTCGTCTTGTGGCGAGCACGGCCAGCAGCAGTAACCCACCGACGGCAAGTCGGCAGGTGCCGACCGAAACGGGGGGAAGACCGGTGGCCCGGTGCAACAGGGTGCCGAGCAGACCGCCGGTGCCCCAGAGGATTCCGGCGCCGACGAGGTAGACCAGCGCAGAACGGCTGGCGGTGGACACAGACATGGACATAGAAGATCGCGCTCCTGCGACTGAAAGGGATGGGGTCGCGGAAGCGAGGTGCACAGCGATGCCGAAAATGGCGCGCACACCGTTCGGTGGCGCGCTGAATACCTACACCTCGCTCAGGAGGCGGGCGGCGGGGTGATGGGGAAGCAGCGGTGCACGGCACAGATAGTAACGCACACCGAGCGAGTCATCCCATGTATCCCGATTCTCGGCTCGACCGCCCCCTTGCCGCGATGTCGGCGACGGCGAGCGCGAATCGAGCATCCGGCACGCGACCAGGTGACGGCAGCCTCGAAGGAGTTCGTCACCTACCCGACGTCCCGGAAGAACGCACCACAATGTCGGCAGGCCGTCACAAGCTGCGAAATCCGGGCTGCCCAGCGCCTCGTCGGTAGCATCGCCGCATGGCGGCACACTTCGCGCGACTAGCCCTCGCTGTCCTGATCGCTCCATGCGCGCTCGCGGCGTGCTCGAGCAACGGTCCGGGGCAGACCTCCGACGGGCCGAGCCCGGTGGGCCGCACCTTCCTCTCCACCGGCGTCGAGGGAACCCCGATTCCCGGCGGCGGCCCGCTGACGGTCAGCTTCCCCGACGGCCGTATCGCCGCGGACGCGGGATGCAACAAGTTCTCCGGCGCGGTCACGCTGGACGACCACGTTCTGCGCGTCTCCGGTCTGTCCACGACCCTGATGGCCTGCCCCGACGATCGCAGCGGCGCCGACGAATGGCTCAGCGGCCTGCTGAATTCCGAGCCCAGCTGGCGACTCGACGACGCGCGACTCACGCTGCACAGCGACGACCGGACCGTGACCCTGCTCGACAAAAAGGTCGCTCAACCGGACCGGCCCGTCAAGGGCACCCCGTGGCTGGTCACCGCTTTCATCGCCGACGATGCCCAGATCCGCTCCCGCGCGCTCGACGAGGCGAAGCCGACACTCACCATCGCCGAGGACGGCGCAGTCTCGGGCAGCACCGGGTGCAATCGCGTCACCGGCAGCGCCGACGTATCGGGAGCGGAGATCACCTTCCGGGTCGCCACCACGAAAATGGCGTGCTCCGCCGAGGTGATGGAGGTAGAGCAGGCGGTCTTGAAAGCTCTGGACGGCAAGACCACCGCCACGGTGGACGCCGACACGCTGACCCTGCGCAACGACAACGGCGCGGGCTTGATCCTGCACGCGGAGTGAGCCACCACTCCTGCCAGGTGAGGATCCGGCGAAATCACTACAGCCCGGCATCGCGGCGAGCGATACCGGGCTGTAGCGCGTAGTCCCTCGTGCGGGTCAGGGCAAGGGGCCGCCCGCCGCGATCGCCGAGAGGGTGGCGAACTCGTCACCCTTGAGCGAAGCGCCGCCGACCAGAGCGCCATCGATGTCGGTCTGGGCGACCAACTCGCCGACGTTCTTGGCGTTCACCGAACCGCCGTAGAGCACGCGGACCTCCGCGGCGACCTCGGGTGAGGCCAGCAGCGCCAGCTCACCGCGAATCGCGCCACAGACCTCCTGCGCGTCGGCAGGCGTGGCGACCCTGCCGGTACCGATCGCCCACACCGGCTCGTAGGCGATGACGATCTTCGAGATCTGTTCCGCCGTCAGGCCTTTCAACGATCCACGCAGCTGTTCGAGGTTGTACTCGACGTGCGTGCCCGCCTCGCGGATGTTCAGGCCCTCGCCGATGCACACGATCGGAGTGATGCCGTGCTTCAACGCCTGCTTGGCCTTGGCCAGCACGATGGCGTCGTCCTCGTTGTGGTACTGGCGCCGTTCCGAGTGCCCCACCACGACGAAGGCGCAGCCCAGCTTGGCGAGCATGCTCGCGCTGATCTCGCCGGTGTAGGCGCCCGATTCGTGCACCGAGACGTCCTGCCCGCCGTAGGTGAGCAGGAGCTTGTCCCCTTCGATGAGGGTCTGCACGCTGCGGAGGTCGGTGAACGGCGGGAGCACCGCCACGTCCACCTTGTCGAAGTACTTCTCCGGCAGGGCGAATGCGATCTTCTGCACCAGAGCGATGGCCTCGAGGTGATTGAGGTTCAACTTCCAGTTGCCCGCGATGAGCGGTTTGCGTGCCATGCTCAGTCCTCCAACACCGCGATGCCGGGGAGTTCCTTGCCCTCGAGGTACTCCAGCGAGGCGCCGCCGCCGGTGGAGATGTGCGAGAAGCCGTCCTCCGGCAGGTTCAGCGCGCGTACGGCCGCCGCCGAGTCGCCACCGCCGACGACGGTGAACGCGCCCTTGCCGGTGGCGGTCACGATCGCCTCGGCGACCCCGCGGGTGCCCGCGGCGAACTTCTCGAACTCGAACACGCCCATCGGGCCGTTCCAGAACACCGTCCGTGCCTCGGTGAGCAGTGCCGCGAAACGGTCCACCGACTCCGGACCCACGTCCAGGCCCAGCCAGTCGTCCGGGATCTCGTGCGCTGGCACCACCCTCGACTCCGCGTCGGCGGCGAACTTGTCGGCCACCACGATGTCGCGCGGCAGGTGGATGACGTCGGCGTACCGCTCGAGCAGGCCCTTGCAGGTGTCCACCATCTCCTCCTGCAGCAACGAGGCGCCCACCGAGAGGCCCTGTGCGGCAAGGAAGGTGAAGCACATGCCGCCGCCGATCACCAGCGTGTCCACCTTCGGCGCGAGCGCCTCGATGACCGCGAGCTTGTCGGAGACCTTGGAACCGCCGAGCACGACCGCGTACGGCCGGTCCGGGTTCTCGCTCAGCTTCGCCAGCACCTCGACCTCGGCCGCGACCAGCGTGCCCGCGTAGTGCGGCAGCAACTGCGCCACGTCGTACACCGACGCCTGCTTGCGGTGCACCACGCCGAAACCGTCGGAGACGAATGCGCCGTCGTCGCCGACCAGCTCGACCAGCGCCGCGGCGAGCTTGCCGCGTTCGGTGTCGTCCTTGCTGGTCTCACGCGGGTCGAACCGGATGTTCTCCAGCAGCAGCACGTCGCCGTCGGTGAGGCCCTCGGACCGCGCGAGCGCGTCCTGGCCGACCACGTCACCGGCGAGCTGGACGTTGCGGCCCAGTTCCTCGGCGAGCCTGGCGGCCACCGGCGCCAGCGAGAGCTGCGGGTCCGGCTCGCCCTTCGGCCGGCCCAGATGCGCGGTCACGATGACCTTGGCGCCCGCCTCGGCCAGCGTCTTGATGGTCGGCGCCGAGGCGATGATCCGGCCGGGATCGGTGATCTGTCCACTGTCGTCGAGGGGGACGTTCAGGTCGGAGCGCACGAGCACGCCCCGGCCCTCCACACCCTCGCCGAGCAGATCCGCGAGTGTCTTGACAGCCATACGCGTCAGAGCGACTTGCCGACGAGGCCGATGAGATCGGCGAGACGGTTGGAGTAGCCCCACTCGTTGTCGTACCAGGAGACGACCTTGACCTGGTCGTCGATCACCTTGGTCAGCGGCGCGTCGTAGATCGACGAGGCCGGGTCGGTGACGATGTCGCTGGAGACGATCGGGTCGGTGTTGTACTTGAGGATGCCCTTCAGCGGGCCCTCGGCGGCGGCCTTGTACGCGGCGTTGATCTCCTCGAGCGTGGCCGACTTGCGCAGCGTGGCGGTCAGATCGGTGACCGAACCCGTGGGGACCGGCACACGCATCGCGTAGCCGTCCAGCTTGCCCTGCAGCTCGGGCAGCACCAGGCCGATGGCCTTCGCGGCGCCGGTGCCGGTCGGCACGATGTTCAGCGCGGCGGCGCGGGCGCGGCGCAGGTCGCCGTGCGGGCCGTCCTGCAGGTTCTGGTCCTGGGTGTAGGCGTGGATGGTGGTCATCAGGCCACGCTCGATGCCGAACTCGTCGTTGAGCACCTTGGCCAGCGGGCCCAGGCAGTTGGTGGTGCACGAGGCGTTCGAGATGATGTTCTGGCTGCCGTCGTACTTGTCGTCGTTGACGCCCATCACGATGGTGATGTCCTCACCCTTGGCGGGGGCGGAGATGACGACCTTCTTCGCGCCTGCGGCGAGGTGGCCCTTGGCCTTGGTGGCATCGGTGAAGATGCCGGTGGACTCGACGACCACGTCGACGCCCAGGTCGCCCCAGGGCAGCGCCGCCGGACCCTCCTTGATGGCCAGCGCCTTGATCCGCTGGTCGCCCACCACGATGGTGTCGTCGCCGTCGAGCGAGACGTCCTGCGGCAGCCGGCCGAGGATCGAGTCGTACTTGAGCAGGGTCGCGAGGGTCGCGTTGTCGGTGAGGTCGTTGACCGCGACGATCTCGATGTCGGTGGTGCCGAGCGCCTTCTGCGCCTCCACCGCCCGGAAGAAGTTACGTCCGATACGACCGAAGCCGTTGATGCCTACCCGGACAGTCACGTTATCGCTCCTCAGCTTTTCAGCGGGTCATTCCGATGCCCTATTCACACTAACGCCCTGCCGTGACCTTGCCGACACGCACCTGGCATTCGTGAGGACGGCATGCCTGGTCAGACGCCTGACCAAGAAAAGTTCCGAGATCGAACACGCCCGATACCACGGCCGGGCGGCGGATAGAGCCTCAGGCTTCGTCGAGCAGCTCGGCCGTGACGGCGGATTCGGTGTCGGGCACGCCGAGCTCCTTGGCGCGCCGGTCGGCCATCGACAACAGCCGCCGAATCCGGCCCGCCACAGCGTCTTTCGTCATCGGCGGATCGGCGAGCTGGCCGAGTTCCTCCAGCGAGGCCTGGCGGTGCTGCACGCGCAGCTTGCCCGCGGCGGCGAGGTGGTCGGGCACGTCGTCGCTGAGGATCTCCAGCGCGCGTTCCACCCTGGCGGCCGCGGCGACCGCGGCCCGCGCCGAGCGGCGCAGGTTGGCGTCGTCGAAGTTGGCCAGCCGATTGGCGGTGGCGCGAACCTCGCGGCGCAGCCTGCGCTCCTCCCACACCATCCTGGTGCCGTGCGCACCCATCCTGGTCAGCAGCGCGCCGATCGCCTCGCCGTCGCGTACCACGACACGGTCGGTGCCGCGCACCTCACGCGCCTTGGCTGTGATCCCGAGCCGCCGGGCCGCGCCGACCAGCGCCAGCGCCGCCTCCGGACCGGGGCAACTGACCTCCAGCGCGGAGGAACGTCCCGGCTCGGTGAGCGAGCCGTGGGCGAGAAACGCTCCGCGCCAAGCGGCTTCGGCGTCGGCGATGCTGCCGCCGACGACCTGCGCAGGCAGGCCGCGCACCGGACGACCGCGGACATCGAGCAGACCGGTCTGCCTGGCCAGGGCCTCGCCCTCCTTGGACACGCGCACCACGTACCGGGAGGTCTTGCGCAGCCCACCCGCGCCGAGCACGTGCACATCGGAGCCGTAGCCATAGAGCTCGAAGATCTCCCGGCGCAGTCTGCGCGCGATGGACCCCATGTCCACCTCCGCCTCGACGATCACCCGGCCGCCGACGATGTGCAGGCCGCCCGCGAAACGCAGCAGAGCGGACAGTTCCGCCTTGCGGGAACTGACCTGTGCGACGGTGAGCCTGCTCAGCTCGTCTTTCACATCGGCTGTCATCGCCACGAGACGCGCTCCTTTCCACCCAACCCGGAACGCACATCCTGACCCATGTGCCGTCCCTCGACTCGAAGCCCTGCCATTTGCGGCCGAGGTTGCCGGATCACTTGATCCAGTGCGGCGGCAAGCTTTCCGGGGTGATGCCGGTCCGTTCCCGCTTCGGCGACATCGGAGAAGGTTACTCGCGCCCGCAACTGTTCGGCAGCCCTGGCCACATGTTCCCGCTCGCGTCCCTCCGGCACCGAGCCGGAGTCCACCAGCACCTCGTCGACCACGAATTCCGGTGCGTGCTGGGACAATACATGCAAATGCCGCTCCGCGGAGAACCCGGCGGTCTCCCCCGGCTCGGCGGCGAGGTTGAGCACGAGCACTTTGCGCGCCCTGGTGTACACCAGCGCCTCGCGCAGTTCGGGCACGAGCACGTGCGGAATCACGCTGGTGAACCACGATCCCGGGCCCAGCACGACGACGTCGGCGTGCTCGATCGCCGAGGTGGCCTCGGCACTGGCCGGCGGGTCGGACGGAATCAGCCGCACCCGCCGCACCTTACCGGGCGTCGTGGCGATGGCAACTTGGCCGCGAATGCAGCGACTCACCCTCGGATCCGCTTCCAGCCCAGACACATCCGCCTCGATGTCGAGCGCGATCGGCGACATGGGCAGCACCCGTCCGGTGATACGCAACATCCTGGCGACCTCGTCGAGCGCGGCGACCGGGTCGCCGAGCACTTCGGTGAGCCCGGCCAGGATCAAGTTGCCGACGGAGTGCCCGGCCAGGGCGCCGGTGCCGCCGAAACGATGCTGGACGGTTCGCGTCCAGACTCCGTCGGCGTCAGCGGCCAAGGCGGCCAGCGCCATGCGAAGATCCCCCGGCGGCAGCACCCCCAGTTCGGCGCGTAGCCGGCCCGAGGACCCGCCGTCGTCGGCGACGGTGACCACCGCGCAGATCTTCCTGGTCAGCCGGCGCACGGCGGTCAGTGTCGCGTACAGTCCGTGGCCACCACCCAGCGCGACGATGCTGGGATTGGATTCCCAACCGGTCATTCGCGCCCCAGATCTCGATGCACCACACGGACCACATCCGCGGATTCCTCCGGCCCGCCGGTGACCTCACTCATCAGTTCGCCCAGTGCTTCGGCTATCGCGACGCTTCGGTGCTTGCCTCCGGTGCAGCCCACTGCGACCGTCATGTATCGCTTCCCCTCTTGGCGGTAGCCGTTCGTCGTCAGCTCGACCAGGTGGTGGCAGGTGCGCAGGTAATCGTCCGCACCGGGGCGCGAAAGCACGTACTCGCTGACCACCGACTCTTGGCCTGTATGTTCCCGCAACTCCGGTATCCAATGTGGATTAGGTAGAAAACGCACATCCAACACCATGTCGGCGTCGAGTGGAACCCCGTACTTGAAGCCGAAGGACTGCACGGTGAGCTGCAGCGCGGTGGGCGCGCCGCCGCCGTAGGCCTCCTCCAGCTTGCGGTGCAACTGGTGAATGGACAGCTCGGTGGTGTCGATCACCAGGTCCGCGGCGGTCTTCACGGCCGAAAGACGCACCCGCTCGGCCGCGATGCCCGCCGACAGCGTGCCGTCCTTGCTCTCGCTCTGCAGCGGATGCCTGCGCCGGGCGAAGCCGAAGCGGCGGATCAGCACGTCGTCGGAGGCCTCCAGGAACAGCACCCTGGTGCGCACGCCCAGCGGCCGCAACTGTTCGGTGACCACGGACAGGTCACCGGTGAAGAACCGGCTGCGCACGTCCATGACCAGCGCCAGACGCCGGATCGGTGGCTTCGCGGACGCGCCCAGTTCGACCATCCGCCCGAACAGCTCGGGCGGTAGGTTGTCGGCCACATACCAGCCGAGGTCTTCGAGCACGCGGGCCGCGGTGCCGCGGCCCGCGCCCGAGAGCCCGGTCACGATCACCACCTCGACCTGCGAGTTCACCCCGGCGAGGGTGCCGGACGAGCCCGCTCGTCCCGCGCTCGTCGGCGCAGAGCCCGCACTGCTGTTCGATTCGACGCGTGTCATGTCCTACCGGATCCGTCTCTCGGGTGCCTTCCGATCATCGCGCACCGGTCTCGGTATCGGGCGCAGACACACAACGTACGCGAAACCGAATCTTCCGGTGCACTGTCGACTGACTATTCGGACCGGAGCGCCGCAAGGACCGCTTTCGCGGTAGCCACCCCGATGCCGGGAACCTCGGTGATCTGCTCGACCGTGGCCTGCTTCAGCTTGGCCACCGAGCCGAAATGGGTCACCAGCGCGGTCCTGCGCGCCGTGCCGAGGCCGGGCACCGAGTCCAGCGCCGAGGCGATCATCCTGCGCGAACGTTTGCTGCGGTGGAAGGTGATGGCGAAGCGATGCGCCTCGTCGCGGACCCGCTGCAGCAGATACAGCGCCTCGCTGTTGCGCGGCAGGATCACCGGATCACTCTCGCCGGGTACCCATACCTCCTCGAGCCGTTTGGCGAGGCCTATCACGGCGACATCGGTGATGCCGAGCTCGTCGAGCACCTCGGCGGCCGCCGCGACCTGAGGCGCGCCGCCGTCGACCACATACAGGTTGGGCGGGTAGGCGAACTTGCGCGGGCGTCCGGTGCGGGGATCGATACCGGGCCGCGAGGTGAGGTCGAGCGCGTCGCCGTCGCCTTCGGTCGCGGCGAGGTCTTCCTGTTCCACCATGTCCCGTTCGCGGCGCAGCTTGAGGAAGCGGCGGCGGGTCACCTCCGCGATGCTGCCGACGTCGTCGGAACGGCCTTCGCCCGCCGCCTCCTTGATCGTGTAGTGGCGGTACTCGGATTTGCGGGCCAGGCCGTCTTCGAAGACCACCAGCGAGGCGACCACGTCGGTGCCCTGCACGTGACTGACGTCAACGCATTCGATGCGCAGCGGCGCGGTGTCGAGGTCCAGTGCGTCCTGAATATCTTGCAGCGCTTGCGATCTCGACGTGAGATCACCGGCTCGCTTGAGTTTGTGCTGGGCCAGCGCCTCCATCGCGTTGCGCTGCACGGTCTCGGCGAGCGCCTTCTTGTCCCCGCGCTGCGGCACCCGGACCTTCACCGCCGAGCCACGCAGTTCCGACAGCCACTGCTGGACCTGCTCCACGTCGGCGGGCAGCTCCGGCACGAGCACCTCGCGCGGCACCACGGTGGCGGGCTGCTCGTCGGCGCCCTGCTCGACCACGGCGACCTGCTCGCCGTAGAACTGGGTGAGGAACTGTTCGACCAACGCGGCGAGTTCGCCGCCCGCCTCCGGGACGTCGACGGCGTCGCCCGACTTGTCGACCACCCAGCCGCGCTGGCCGCGCACCCGGCCGTCGCGCACGTGGAAGACCTGCACGGCCACCTCCAGCTCGTCGGTGGCGAAGGCGATCACGTCGGCATCGGTGCCGGTGCCGAGTACCACCGCCTGCTTCTCCAGCGCGCGGCGCAGCGCCTGCACGTCATCGCGCAGCCGGGCGGCGGCTTCGAAGTCCAGATCTCCGGCGGCGTCGTGCATGCGCCGCTCCAGCTCGCGGACCAAGCGGTCGGTGCGGCCGGCGAGGAAGTCGCAGAAGTCCTCGACGATCCCGCGGTGTTCCTCGGCGCTCACCCGTCCGATGCACGGCGCCGAGCACTTGTCGATGTAGCCGAGCAGGCAAGGGCGCCCGATCTGCCTGTGCCGCTGGAAGACTCCGTTGGAGCAGGTGCGCGCGGGAAACACCCGCAGCAGCAGGTCGAGGGTCTCGCGGATCGCCCAGGCGTGCGCGTACGGACCGAAGTACCGGACGCCCTTGCGCCGCGCGCCACGGTAGACGAACAACCGCGGGTACTCCTCGTTCAACGTGACCGCGAGCACCGGATAGGACTTGTCGTCCCGGTAGCGGACGTTGAAGCGCGGATCGAATTCCTTGATCCAGTTGTATTCCAGCTGTAGCGCCTCGACCTCGGTGGAGACGACCGTCCACTCGACGCTCGCGGCGGTGGTGACCATCTGCCTGGTGCGCGGGTGCAGGTTCGCCACGTCGGCGAAGTAGGAGTTCAGCCTGCTGCGCAGACTCTTGGCCTTGCCGACGTAGATAACCCGCCGATGGGCATCCCGGAATTTGTAGACACCGGGTTCGACGGGAATCGTGCCCGGCGCGGGCCGGTACGTCGCTGGATCTGCCACACATTCAGCCTAATGACCGGGACCGACAGCCCGGCACGGCGGCATCGCGCCGTCAGGGCTCCCGGACGCCGAACCACGCCTTGGCGTCCGGCAGGCACAGCAGGTGCACGACGACCGCCGAAGTGCCGAGCGAATAGGCCGCGGCGACGACCCCGATCAGGGGCGGGACGGTCGCGAGGTCGCGGAGCGCGGAGCACCCGACCACGGCCTGCAGGATCGCCAGCGCCAGCGCAAGGCCGCGCACCATGTGCGCGCCCTCGGCGAACCCGAAGACGAGCAGGCCGAGCGCCCAGGCGACACAGAACTGAGTGGACGCCATGGCCGCCGCGTCGCCACCGCGCGTCAGGTTCATCAGCACCGGATACGCGAGCCCGAACCCCGCCATTCCCGCGACGGCTTCCCGTACGTCCCGAATCGCCTCCGGCATGGCCGTTTCCACGCCGACGGACGGCTCCTCACCCGAAAACGCCATGCTCACACCCGTACCCCCGTTGGTACCGAACGAACCGACGCACTGACGAACACGTCGATTCGCACGGTAACACGATGGCGACCCGAGAAACTCGGGCTTCGGCAAACGGATATTTCGTAGTGACACCGTCTACTCCAGGAGCCCGTGCCGGCGCAAAGCAGTCAGCAGCGCGTCCGGGCGTTCGGCGGTGGGCAAGGCCTCCACCAGGGCGAATCGGCTGCCGAGCGCGGCGGCGCCGCCGTCGGCCTCGGCGCTGTCGCCGATCATCAGGGCCGCGTCGGCGGATACGCCGAGTTCCTCCAGGGCGGAGTGGAATATCTCCGGGTCGGGCTTCATGGCGCCGACCTCATAGGAGAGCGTGAACGCGCCGACCAGGCGGTCCCAGCCGCGTGCCGCGAACGACGGGCGGATGTCGAAGGGGATGTTGCTCACCACCGCGACCGGAACATCCTGTGCCGCGAGAAGATTCAAGACGGCCTCGCTGTCGGGATAAGGCGTCCACTCCAGCGGGTCGAGCAGCCGGGCATACAGTCGTTCGGCGTCCTCGTCGGTGGGGACGCCCGACTTGCGCAGCACCTCCATCATGGCGATGCGATGCAGCGCGGGATCGAGATCGCGGTTGTCCCACGCGTACTTCGTCTCGGCGTCGAATTCCACGATCTGCTCCACCGGCGCCGTCATCCTGCGCATGATCTCGGCCTTCTCGTGGACGTCGAACCCCCGCCCGTCGGGCCAGGTCAGATCCGCGTACCAGGATTCGTCGTCCTCCAGCCGGAACAAGGTCCCGGAGAAGTCGAACAGCACCGCCTCGATCGTCACTCGACCAGCCTACCGACGCCCCGCCGGGCTACCCGTTTCGATGCGGTTCGGCTGCCGTTCTCGACACTCGCTGCGGCCAGGGCGATTTCGTCCGTGGGAAGGAAAGCCGGGCAAGCGGGCGGTGGCGGGCGATAGAGTCCCCCGCATGGCGCGCAAGCGAGGAACCTGGGTCGCCCCCGCGGCGGCGTTCGTGCTGACCATCGGGATGGTGACGGCCTGTTCGTCCGGTGCGGACCGAGCAGGCGGTGTCTGCGAGACGGTCCCGAACGGCACGCCGGTCACCGCGTCCGCGACCGGCCCTGCGGGCAGCGGCACCAAGGACCTGAGCACCAACCCGGAGATAGCGAGCGGCTATCGCACGAACATGACGCCGGTGCGCACGCACACGTTCGCGGTCTCCACCGCCAACCCGGTGTCGACCAAGGCCGCCTGCGAGGTGCTGCGCGACGGCGGAACGGCAGCGGACGCCCTGATCGCGGCGCAGACGGTGCTCGGGCTCGTGGAACCGCAGGCGTCCGGCATCGGCGGCGGAGCGTTCCTGCTCTACTACGACGCGAACACGAAGACCGTGGACGCCTACGACGGCCGCGAAGTGGCTCCGGCGGCCGCGACGGAGAACTATCTGCGCTGGATCAGCGACACCGATCGCACCGAGCCCAAGCCGAACGCGCGCTCCAGCGGCCGCTCCATCGGGGTGCCGGGTGTGCTGCGCATGCTCGAGCTGGCGCACCGCGACCACGGCAAGACCGCGTGGCGTGAGCTGTTCGACCCCGCCATCGGACTGGCCGATCAGGGGTTCCCGATCAGTCCGCGCCTCGCCGGTCAGATCGCGGAGTCGGCGAAGGACCTCGCGCTCGACGAGGACGCCAAGGCGTACTTCCTCAACCCGGACGGCAGCCCGAAGGCCGCCGAGACCGTACTCACCAATCCGGCGATGGCGAAGACGCTCGGCGCCGTCGCCTCGGAGGGCGCGCAGGCCTTCTACACCGGCGCCATCGCCCGCGACATCGTCGAGGCCACGAGCCGGTCGTCCGGCGGGCGCACGCCGGGGCTGATCACGACCGAGGACCTGGCCGGCTACCAGGCGAAGAAGCGCACGGCGCTGTGCACCGGGTACCGCGGACACGAGATCTGCGGCATGCCCAGTCCCTCCTCCGGCGGCATCGCCGTCGCCGCCACCTTGGGCATCCTGGAGAACTTCGACCTGGCCACCATGCGGCCGGACAATATCGATCGCAACGGCGGACGGCCGAACGCCGAAGCCGTGCATATCATCGCGGAGGCCGAGCGTCTCGCCTACGCCGACCGCAACAAGTACGTGGCCGACACGGATTTCATTCCGCTGCCCGGCAATTCCGCACAGACCCTGCTGAACAAGGACTATCTGCGGCAGCGCGCCGGGCTGATCGATCGCGGCCGCAGCATGGGCACCGCGCAGCCCGGTGACTTCGGCCCCGTTCCGCTGGGCGTCGGCCCGCAGCCGCCCGAGCACGGCACCAGCCACATCTCGGTGGTCGACGAATACGGCAACGCGGCGGCCATGACCACCACCGTCGAGTCCGCGTTCGGTTCGTTCCACCTGGTCGACGGCTTCGTGCTGAACAACCAGCTCACCGACTTCAACGCCGACCCGCTCGGCGCCGACGGCGTGCCGATGGCCAACCGTGTCCAGCCGGGCAAGCGTCCGCGCAGCTCGATGAGTCCCACGCTGGTGTTCGACAAGGGCCCCGATGGCGCACGCGGCCAGCTCACCCATGTCGCCGGTTCGCCCGGCGGTTCGGTGATCATCCAGTTCGTGGTGAAAACCCTGGTCAACATGTTCGATTGGGGCCTCGACCCGCAACAAGCGGTCTCCGCGGTCGCCTTCGGCGCCGGGAACAGCCCGTCCACCGGGGTCGGCGGCGAGCATCCGGCGATCAACGCGGCCGACAACGGCGACCACGACCCGCTCGTGCTCCGGCTCCGGCAACTCGGTCACCAGGTGTCGGTCGCGCCGCAAACCAGCGGCCTCAGCGCCCTGAAACGCAACGGCCCGGACGGGTGGATCGGCGGCGCCGATCCCCGCCGTGAGGGCGCGGTCCTCGGCGACACCCACACCCATTGAGCCGGCCGCGCCGGATCTCGGCCGTGCTCTCGCTCCAGCACCGCGACGGTCGGAGCACCAGGCCGTCATCCGTCGCTGGCGTCCGTCGATAGAGCCCTGCCGAGGACGGCGGACGTCGCGAAATGGCTTCGGCTCTGGAACTCAGTTCGTCCGCAGCATCGGGTATACGACGGGACCGTGGCCGATCGTCAACTCACCCTGCGGTTCGAACCCGAAGCGCTGATAGAACGGCACGGTCCCGTGGCTGTTCGAGATCAGGAAGCAGGGCTGCTCGGCCGATGACAGCCTCCGCTCCAGCAGCGACGTCGCCAGTCCTCGCCCCTGCGCGCCGGGCAGCGTGCCGATGGCGGCCAGATACAGGTGCGGCGTCGCGGGCCGCGCCTGCTCCATCTGCCGCGCGGCGGCCACCGCACGCTTCGTGCTGCGCCCCATGGCACGCAGCAACGTCAGCGGCTCGGCCATAGGCGACACCACACCCGCGGGTTCCCACAGCGCCACGCAGGCGAGGTTTCCTTCCGCGTCGTGTGCGAGGTCGACCAGCCCGTTCTTCCTGCGCGACGCGATGCGCGAATCCCAGAACAGCGGCAAGGCCTTATACCGTCGCGGTGAACGCGGCCAGAAGTAGATCATCAGTGGATCGTCGGCGAAAGCCGCCGCGAGGACGAACGCACCCGGCTCCATACCGGCGAGGCTAGACCAGCGGCGAGACCCGCGCGAGACGGACGAAGCCGGGCTTGCACGCCTCGGTCGACGCGCCCGGAGTGATCACTTGCTCTCGGAGTACTTCGCGCCGAGTTCGCGCAGCCGCGCCATCGCCCGCGCGGCGTGCTCCTTGTCGTTGGAGCGGATCGCCAGCATCGGGACGTAGTCGTCGCCGACCAATTCCAAACGCGCCCAGGACTTCCGATCCGGGAACGACACGCCTCGGATGTACTCCCACGGGAAATCGTTGTCGCCCAAGACGTTCCGCACAGACACACCGCGCGGGCCCACCCGCACCCTTGGCCTGGTCAGCAACAGCACCGCCGCGGCACCGAGCAAGCCGATCCCGATCATCGCGATCTGGTCGGCCACACGGAAGTTGACGCCGGTCGGCCCGCTGCGCAGCCAGATACCGCCCGCGGTGAACGCAGCAGCGATCAGTACCGCCACGACCCGGGCCGTCCGCACCGCCCGCCGCGGGCGCACCTCGAAGTCCCACTCGGGCGCATCGGCGCGCGCCGCCGCCGAGACCGTGTTCCTCCGGAAAATACGGACGACCGGCATCGCTACGCGGACTGCCGTAGGGCGCGCAGCGTCAGCGCGGCGTCCAGCGCCGCGGCCGCCGCCTGCTCGCCCTTGTTCTCATGCGACTCCGGCAGCCCCGCCCGATCCAGCGCCTGGCGCTCGTTGTTCGTGGTGAGCACCCCATTCGCGACCGGCGTGCCCTCGTCCAGCGAAACCCGGGTGAGCCCGGCGGTGACCGCGTCGCAGACGTACTCGAAATGCGGTGTGTCGCCGCGGATCACCACGCCGAGCGCGACCACCGCGTCGTGCGACCTGGCCAGCTCCTGGGCGACCACCGGCAGCTCCATGGCGCCCGCGCAGCGCACCACCGTGATGTGCCGCACGCCGGCGTCCTTGGCCACCCGCTCGGCATTCGCGACCAGCGTGTCGCAGATCTGGGTGTGCCAGCGCGAGGCGACGATGCCCAAGGAGAGGTCCTTGGCATCCTCCAACGCGAAAGTCGGTACCCCGGTACCGCTCATCGATGTCCGCCTTTCCGATCTGTTCGCAGTTCAGTGCGCCGTCTCGCCGAGATCGAGCTCGTCCAGCCCGATCAGGTCGTGCCCCATCCGGTCCCGCTTGGTGCGCAGGTAGTGCAGGTTTTCCGCGTTGGCGCGCAACGGCATCGGCACCCGCTCGGTGATCCGCAGACCGTAGCCGTCCAAG
Source organism: Nocardia sp. Marseille-Q1738 (assembly GCF_965283145.1). Classification (NCBI taxonomy): domain Bacteria; kingdom Bacillati; phylum Actinomycetota; class Actinomycetes; order Mycobacteriales; family Nocardiaceae; genus Nocardia; species Nocardia sp. Marseille-Q1738. The sequence goes on from NZ_CBDIMS010000003.1 coordinate 342,792, forward strand.
CCGACCCGCTTGGCCGGGTTGTTGGTGAGCAACCGCATCGAGCGGATGCCGAGATCCACCAGGATCTGCGCGCCGGTGCCGTAATCGCGGGCATCCGCGGGCAGCCCCAGCTGCAGATTCGCGTCCACGGTGTCGTGTCCGGAATCCTGCAGCTGGTACGCCTGCAACTTGTGCATCAGGCCGATGCCGCGCCCTTCGTGGCCGCGCATGTACAGCACCACACCGCGGCCCTCGGCCGCGACCATTTCCAGCGCGGCGTCCAGCTGCGGACCGCAGTCGCAGCGCAGCGACCCGAACACGTCACCGGTCAGGCACTCCGAGTGGACGCGGACCAAGATGTCCTCGCCGGCGCTGATATCGCCGCGCACCAGCGCGACGTGCTCCACCTCGTCGTAGATGCTCTGATAGCCGACCGCCTTGAACTCGCCGTGCGCGGTGGGAATGCGCGCCTCGGCGACCCGCACCACATGCTTCTCGTGCTTACGCCGCCAGGCGATCATGTCCGCGATGGAGATCAGCGCGAGTTCGTGCTCGTCGGCGAAGACCCGCAGCTCCTCCGTGCGAGCCATGTGGCCCTCGTCTTTCTGGCTGACGATCTCGCAGATCACGCCCGCGGGCCGCAGACCGGCCATGCGCGCCAGATCGACGGCCGCCTCGGTGTGCCCGGGACGGCGCAGCACCCCACCGTCCTTGGCACGCAACGGCACCACGTGACCGGGGCGGGTGAAGTCGTCGGCCTTCGCGTTGGCGTCGGCCAGCAGCCGCATGGTGGTGGCGCGGTCGGCGCCGGAGATGCCGGTGGTGATGCCCTCGCGCGCGTCCACCGAGACGGTGTAGGCGGTGCCGTGCTTGTCCTGGTTCATCGCGTACATCGGCGGCAGGCCGAGCCGATCGCAATCGTCACCCGTGAGCGGGACACAGATGTAACCGGAGGTGTAGCGGATCATGAAGGCGACCAGCTCCGGGGTGGCCTTTTCCGCCGCGAAGATGAGGTCGCCCTCGTTCTCGCGGTCCTCGTCGTCGACGACGACGACCGCCTTACCGGCGGCGATATCGGCGACTGCGCGCTCGATGCTGTCGAACCTGGTCACGTCTGCTGTGCTCCATCTCGAAACGGGTGCCTCACCACAGTACTGTGCTTGTTTTGCCGCGCCTGCGGCGCCGCATGCACCCACCCACGGACGGTGCTCGCGGTCGCGCACCTTCTTCTCATGCGGACCGGGACGAGCGGGTGGGACACGGCTAGCCGCGCTGTTGGAGGCGTTCGACGTACTTGGCGATCACGTCGGCTTCCAGGTTCACGGTGGTGCCCACGGCGGCGGAGCCGAGGTTGGTCATCGCGAGCGTGGTGGGGATCAGGGAGACCTCGAACCAGTCCCTGGTGCCGGTCCCGGTGGGCTCGTCGGAGACCCCGAGGCCGGAGACGGTGAGCGAGATACCGTCGACGGTGATCGAACCTTTCTCCACCACGTAGCGGGCGAGGTTCTCCGGCAGCGAGATCCGTACCACGTCCCAGTTCTCCGACGGGGTTCGCGAGAGCACGGTGCCGGTGCCGTCGACGTGACCCTGCACCAGGTGGCCGCCGAGCCTGCTGTTCAGCGCGGCGGCGCGCTCCAGGTTGACCTTCGCGCCGACGTCCAGCGTGCCGATGCTGGAACGGTTGAGCGTCTCCGCCATGACGTCGACGGTGAACGAGTCGCCGCCGACGACGTCCACGACGGTCAGGCACACGCCGTTCACGGCGATCGAATCACCATGTCCGGCATCGGAGGTCACCAGCTTGCCCTTGATCGTCAGCCGCGCGGCGTCGGCCAGCTGCTCGCTGGCGACGATCTCGCCGAGTTCCTCGACGATGCCTGTGAACATGTGCCCTGACTCCCTGTCGCGTCGTTGTCGTCCGGTTGCGCCAACAGCGCGGGCACCGGCCGCTATTCCCGCGCCTCCTCAGCCTAATGTGCGCTGCCGGACGTAGTCCGCCCTCAGCCCGCGCACGGCCGGAGCGAAGGTGGGGTACGCCGGACGACGCCGGATCGTAGAAGACAGCGCGCAGTCCGGCGCACGCGAGCGGAACCGACCGCGGCCGACGCGACCCGAAGCAGACCGCAGCCAGGCCGACGGCGCCGGGAACCAGCCCATGCCATGAAAGTGGAACAAAATATGTCCAGACATCTGGAAATTATCGGCCACACCGGCGGACGATAATTATTCGACCGCATTTCCGATACCGCTCGCCGCCATTCATCCGGCGTCGTGAACGCGATCCATGATCGGTACCCCATCGCGACACGGTTATAAACGAGAATTTGCGCGTGAACGACCGGAGAGCGATATCGTTATCCGGCCGACTTCTCCCGTTCAACTTCTCGCATGCACAGTTCGACCCGACGGATCGACCAGGGCGCACGTCTATGCCCGACACATGACCTCACTACTCGAGGAAGCCGGAAAACACAGTGCGACAAATCGAGTCCGACACGGTTGGGGGCGCGACGTGACCACATTTCTCGATTCGACGCCGGAAGTGCGCTGCGTGCGGTATCGCCGCGAATTCCAGCTGCCCGCATCGGTGGATCCCGGCTCGCGCCGCATTCTGCTGCACATCGGCGTCGATTACGGGGCCGTCAGCATGCCCGCGGAACTCGGCGAACAGGTGCTGCGGCGACTCGGCCAGGACGGAATCGCCGGACCGGTCGTCGACCATCCACGCGCGCGGCGCTGGACCTTCCTCACCGGGCCGGCCCAGCCCGACACGCTCAGCACCGCGGTCTCGGCGGAATTGTTCCGGTTGTACGCGACGGTGGCCGGCGCGGGCAGCCAGGTGGTGCTGCCCTCGCCGGACGACGAGCGCACCGGCTACCGCATCTGGATCCGGCCACCCGAGGCGGCGGCCCACCGGCCGCCACTGGAGGCGGTCATCGCGGCGCTTCGGGGCGTCGCGGCGGGGAAAATCCGTTAGAGGTAAGGCTTTTCAGCGTGCCTGCGCCGCGGCGGCCCTGCGGCGCAAGGCCTGCACGGTGGCCGCCGGATCGGCGGTGTTGTAGACCGCGGACCCGGCGACGAAGCAGTCGACGCCCGCCTCCGCGGCCGCCTCGATGGTGTCGGCGTTGATGCCGCCGTCGATCTCGACCAGCAGCCGGAGCTCACCGGAATCGACCAGGTTGCGCACGATGCGCGCCTTCTCCAGCACCTCCGGTATGAAGGATTGCCCGCCGAAGCCCGGCTCCACGCTCATCACCAGCAGCGTGTCGAACTCCCGCAGAATCTCCAGATACGGCTCGATCGGTGTGCCGGGCTTCACCGAGAGCCCCGCCTTGGCCCCCGCGGCGCGGATGTCGCGCGCGACCGCGATCGGATCGTCGGTCGCTTCCGCGTGGAAGGTCACGTTGTGCGCGCCCGCCTCGGCGTACGGCGGCGCCCAACGGGCCGGATCCTCGATCATCAGGTGGCAGTCCAGCGGGATGTTCGTGGCCTTCAGCAGGCTCTCGACCACGGGCAGGCCGAGGGTGAGGTTCGGCACGAAGTGCGCGTCCATCACGTCGACGTGCAGCCAGTCGGCGCCGGCGACGGCCTGCGCCTCGTCCGCGAGGTGCGCGAAGTCGGCGGACAGGATGGAAGGGGCGATCATCGGCACGGCCGGACGCGGGTAACTCGGGTTGGACACAACGCCGCAGTCTAATGGCCGCGAGGGTTGCCCAGCGCGGGAGTGGGTAGCCTGCATAGGGTGATCAATTTTTCGGCGGAACAGGGGCTCTACAGCACCCCGGTGGAGATTCGGGTGGCCGCATCGGTGACACAGCTGCCCATCGTGCGTGGGCTCGCCGAAACCCTCGTCCTACTCAGCGATTTCACGCTGGACGAGGTGGCCGACGTCCGACTGGCCGTCGACGAGGTCTGCTCGACCCTGATCGCGGTCGCGGCCCCGGAAACGAGCCTGAACTGCCGGTTCACCGTCGGTGACACCGAACTGCTGGTCCGGGTCGACGGCATCGCGGAGAAGCCGGGGCTACCGGACCAGCGCAGCTTCGGCTGGCACGTCCTGCGCACGCTCACCGACGCGGTGGAGGCGACGCAGGATCAATTCGACGCGACGGTTTCCGGATATCCGACCACGGTGGAGTTCCGTCGGGTCCGGGGGAAGGCGTAGTGGCGAACGAAGAAACCGTGTTCGACTCCCAGCACGACGACGACGCCGACACGCTGACCACGGAAGACGACGTCGAGGAAAGTGAAACCCTCGAAGCCGCGGACGCGGTCCCGGGGTACGACGATGTCGGCCTGCTCTTCGAGCAGCTTTCGGCCAGTGAGCCCGGAACGGCGCGGCACACCGCGCTGCGCGCGGAGCTGATCAGCCGCTGCATCCCGCTCGCCGATCACATCGCGCGCAAGTTCAGCGGCCGTGGTGAGCCGTTCGACGACCTGACCCAGGTGGCTCGCGTCGGCCTGGTGCACGCGGTGGACCGCTTCGACGTCGAGCGCGGTTCCAACTTCCTGTCTTTCGCGGTGCCGACCATCATGGGCGAGGTCCGCCGGTACTTCCGCGACCACACCTGGGCGATGCGAGTGCCACGGCGGGTCAAGGAGACTCACCTACGCATCGGCGCGGCGATCGACTCCCTCTCCCAGACACTCGGCCGTTCTCCCACCGCGAAGGAGATCGCGGCCGAGCTGGACGTGGACCCGGACGAAGTGACCCAGGCCGTCATCGCGGGCAATGCCTACCAGCCCAGTTCGATCGACGCGGCCACGCTCGGCCGCGACACCGACGCCTCGCTGCTGGACACCCTCGGCGAGGAAGAGTCCCAGTTCGACCGGGTCGAGGAGTACGTCGCGATCCGGCCGCTGCTGGCCGGGCTGCCCGAGCGGGAGCGGCGCATCCTCACCATGCGGTTCTTCGAATCGATGACCCAGACCCAGATCGCCCAGCAGATGGGCATCTCCCAGATGCACGTGTCGCGCATTCTCGCGAAAACCCTTGCCCGCCTGCGCGAACAGTCCAGCCGGGAATGACCGCGCTCACCGGGCTTCGCGGTCGCGCAGTCTGCGCACCTTCGCCGGAGCGGTGAGCCACCAGGCGTCGTCGAGCAACTCGCGCAGCTGATCGGGCGCGACGCGATCCAGATCGATCAGGATGTACGCGTAGCCGTCGTAGTGCGGTGTGGTGTAGAAGGCCGGATCGCCGGAGGCGAGCAACGCCTCCTTCTCCGCCGGATCGCAGGCCAGCACGAGCCCGCCCTCGGCCTCGCTGCGCAGCCGGGCGAACCCCTTGCCGCCGACTTTCAACGCCGGACTGCGCCACCAGGTCGATTCCTCGACCGCCGGAAGCTCGGTCCCGAGCGCCACCACGTCCTGCCAGGTCATCGTCATGATCCGAGTGTGCGGCACGGCCGCGGCACCGGCTTGGACGAATGGAATGTCAGCGCGGTTTGCGCAGTGCGGCCAGGAACATGGCGTCGGTGCCGTGCCGATGCGGCCACAGCTGCGCACCCGGTCCGTCCCCGACGTCGGTGACGCCGGGCAGCAGCTCGCGGGTGTCCAGTTGTTCTGCGCCGAGACGGCGCACGGCGTCGGCGACGATCGACACGGTCTCCGGCAGATGCGGCGAACAAGTCGAGTACAGCACGACACCACCGGGACGCACGAGATCCCATGCGGCGGTGAGCAATTCGCGCTGCAATACGACCAGCTCGCGAACGTCGGCCGGGGTGCGCCGCCAGCGCGCCTCCGGCCTGCGGCGCAGCGCACCCAGGCCGGTGCACGGTGCGTCCACCAGGATGCGGTCGTAGCCCGGGGTCAATCCGCTGGCGCGACCATCGGCGACATGCACGTCCACCGGCAGGTCGCGCACGGCCTTGCGCACCAGTTCGGCGCGATGCGCGGCGGGCTCGACCGCGTCCACCCGGAAGCCGTCGATCGCGGCGATCGCCCCCAGCAGCGCGGCTTTGCCACCCGGCCCCGCACACAGGTCGAGCCAGCGGCCGTTGTCCGGACCGTCGAGCGCGGCCCGGGTCAGCGCGAGTGCCACCAGCTGGCTGCCTTCGTCCTGCACGGCCGCCATACCCTCGCGCACCGGGTCGAGCTTGCCGGGGTCGCCGCCGTCCAGGTACACCGCGTACGGCGACCATCGGCCCTCTTCGCCGCCGGTCACCAGCGCGAGTTCCTCCGCGGTGATGTCGCCTGGCCTGGCCACCAAGTGCACCAGCGGGCGGGCGTCGTCGGCGGCGAGCACGTCGCGCAGCTCTGCCGCTCGCGCGCCGAGCGCATCGGCGAACGCCTGCGCGATCCACGCCGGGTGCGCGTACTCGAAAGCCAACCGCCCCACGGGATCGGTGGGTGCGAGAGCCTCGACCCACTGCTGCGTGGTCTTCTCCGCGGCCCGCCGCAGCACCGCGTTGACGAAACCTGCCTTGCCCGCGCCGAACTCCGCGCGCGCCAAGGCCACCGAGGTGTCCACCGCCGCGTGCGCGCCGATCCTGGTCCGCAACAGCTGGTAGACGCCGAGCCGCAGCACGTCCAGCAGTGGGCCGTCGATTTCTTCGATCGGCCTGCCCGCCCCCGCGGCGATCACCGCGTCCAGCAGACCCAGCGACCGGCACGCGCCATAGGCCAGTTCGGTCGCCAACGCCGCGTCCCGCCCGGACAACCCTCGTTCCCGCAGCAGCGTCGGCAGCACCAGATTGGCGTAGGCATCGCGCTCGCGGACCGCTCGTAAGACATCCCGCGCGACCGACCGCGGTGGATCGATCACTTCCCGGCGCGCCGATCGGCCTGGGGAGCCTTGCCGTGCAACGTTTTTCGCAGCGGTACGCGCGGGACGCCGTTCGGCGGCGCGATCGGTTCTTCCATCGGCCGAGCGCTGCCCCGCGGAGGCGCGTCGTTCGTCGCGATCGCGCCCGCCTGCCTCGCCGCCGCTACCGGCGCGCCCGGTGGCACGGGGACGACCGGTGCCGTTCCGGTCCTGCTTCGCGCCTTCCGTTGGCCGACCGCTCTCGGTCGAGCTTCGCTGCCGTGCACCACTCGGCCGCACATCCTGTGTCCGTGACCGGTCGGTCTCGCCGGACCGAGTCGTGCGGCGGGAACGTTTCCCGCGATCAGGCATGGCGTCGCGCTTTTCCCGGCGGTCGCCGCGCCCGTCGTCGTGCCCACCTCCGCGCGAGCTCACTCGACCACCGCGCCGGGCCGTAGCCGGGCGCCCCGCGCCCAATCGAGCGCGGCCATCATCCGCTTGCCTTGCGGCTGGACCTGATCGAGCCGCACGGCGGTGGTGGCGGTGCCGATGAAGACGCCGGACTTGCGGACCTCGATCACCCGCTCCGGCAGCACCTCCTCGACCAGTTCGACCGGGCCGAGCTTCAGCCTGGTGCCGTCGACCTCGGTCCACGCCCCCGGCGCGGGAGTCACCGCGCGAATCCGCCTACTGATGGCCAGGGCGGGCTGATCCCACCGGATGTGCCCGGCCTCGACCCCGACTTTGGGCGCGTACGACACGCCGTCGGTGGACTGCGCGACCGCCTGCAACGTGCCGTCCTCCACGCCGTCCAGCGTCGCTTCCAGCAGCCGGGAGCCACTTTCGGCCAGCCGCTGCAGCAGCGTGCCCGCGGTGTCGGTGACGGAGATCTTCTCGGTCACCATGCCGAACACCGGCCCGGTGTCCAGTCCGGCCTCGATCTGGAAGGTCGACGCGCCGGTGATCTCGTCACCCGCGTCGATCGCCGCTTGCACCGGCGCCGCGCCGCGCCACGCGGGCAGCAGCGAGAAATGCAGGTTGATCCAGCCGAAGCGCGGAATGTCGAGCACCGGCCGTGGCAGCAGCGCGCCGTATGCCACGACGGGGCAGCAGTCCGGCGCGAGTTCGGTGAGTTGCGCGATGAACTCCGGTTCCGACGGACGCGCGGGGGTGAGCACCGGAATGCCGTGCTCGTCGGCCAGCGTGCCGACCGGCGACCTGGTCACCTTCCTTCCGCGCCCCGCCACCGCGTCCGGCCGGGTCAGCACGGCGATCACCTCGTGGCGCGGCGATTCCAGCAAACGCCGCAGCGACGGCACCGCCGGTTCCGGGGTCCCCGCGAAGACGACGCGCATCAGCCACCCAGCCCGAACGGGTTGGGCCGGCCCGCACCGCTCATCGACCGGGCGGGGCGCACCGTCACACCCGCGGCGAACCAGTCGGATTCGCGGATCACCCGCATCGCTTCCTTACGCTGGGCCGGGTCGAGACGATCGATGAACAGCACGCCGTCGAGATGATCGGTTTCGTGCTGCACGCATCGCGCCAAAAGGCCCTCGGCCTCGAACGCGACCGGCGCGCCGTCGAAGTCCACCCCGGACGCGCGCACGCGCAGCGCCCGCCGCGTGTCGTAGCGCAGACCCGGAATCGACAAGCACCCTTCCGGCCCGACCTGTTCTTCGTCGCCGACGACTTCCCACTGCGGGTTCACCAGGTGCCCCTCGGCGTCGCCGGTGTCGTAGACGAACACGCGCAGCCCGACCCCGATCTGCGGCGCGGCCATCCCGACTCCGCCGTCGTCGTGCATGGTCTCGATCAGGTCGGTCACCAGCTGCCGCAGATCGCGGTCGAAGGCGGTGACCTCCGCGGCTCGGGCACGCAGGATGGGATCACCGAACAGGCGAACGGGCTGAATGGTCACGGCTGGCTCCCGGGAGCGGACGAACAGGTCGATTCATTCTAGTGAGGCGACCGCAAATCCCCGATTCACCAGCCAGAAGCTGGTAGAACTCCTATGCGGTCCGGGCGGGGTGTCGATCCCTCCGCCCGGCCGCCCGGAAACGCCCTGGTCAGCGACCAGGAGCCGCCCGTCGCGTCGGCTGCGGGCAGAGGCCGAGGGTGCAGCGCGCTTCTGCCGCTGGATCAGCGGTTTCGCTCGGTGGAGTCGCGGCCGACGCGGAATCGCCGGCGGTAGAGGCGGGCGGCTTCGGCGAGGATCTCGGAATCGAGCCGGGCGAGAGGTTCGATGTCGGTGAGGAGGGGCTCATGATCGGGCCCGAACCCGGCGATCCGGCCGGTCAGCAGCCACGGATAGCGGTCCTGCTCGGCGCCGAGGTCGGCGTACTGGCGAATTCTGCGCGCAATCCATTCCACAGCGGGACGAGGCCACCAGTCCTCGGGCGCGACGGTACTGACCGACAGGCCGGGCATATCGATATCCGCCTCGTAGTCGCGGCTGCGGCCACGCTCGAGATCCCGATCTGGACCATGCGAGTAGCGCAGATACACCGTATCGTTGCTGGCCGCGATCAGTTCGGCCACTTCGGACAGCCGCCGCAGCACCGGCAGCTGATCCCCGCCTCGCTCACGGCGCGGGGGCGTCGGTAACGATAGTCCCGCCGCGGCGTCCGAGGCAGGCTGCGTTCGACGCGGTGGTTTCGATTCGGCCCTTCCCGTGTCGTCGAAATCTGCGACGCCCATGCAGGTGGTGTGCCCCGGTGTTGCTCCGGTATTCGCACGACTGCACTCGGGCAACAGAGTGGTTCGATCATCGTGCAGGGCCTGTTCGGATGAAGGTCGTCGTCACCTGCGCCACGGACTCCGCCCTATTGCTGCACAGTTGGTTCGACCGTTCCGATTTCCATGCCGGTGCCCGCAGGTAGGTCGGCAAGTGTCAGCACGTTGTGGAGGTGGTGCACACCTGGCCCCATGCTGGTCGCGGCACGAGTGGCGGAAGCGGCCAGCAGCGCGGTGGCCCGGGACTGGCTGCGACCACGCGCCCAGCGCGTGAGCCCGGATTCGGTCCGTGCCAGCACCGTCCACTCGTCGCTTCCCGGAAGGGGAAACCCATGCGGCATTCCGGCCGCGCCGGGAATCCATGTCGCGAGGCTCAGCCCGAGTGTCGCGATGCGGGAATCGAGGGCAAAGTAGGTGCGCACACGAACAGCCAGGTCACGGGTCAGCACGTGCTGGTCGGAGAAATCGGCCCGGAACAGTCGACGCCGTCGGTGGCCGGGGAGCTCGAAGACCTGGGGCCGGGTGTAGTTGCGGACGTACTCGTTGTCGGCCCGGAAGTTCCGGCCGAGCAGGCGATACGACCACTCGGTCGCGGCCGCCCCGTGCCGCTCCCCCGCACCGAGCAGCACGGCGATGTCGATGGGTCCCGGTGACTGGGCATGCGCGGCGGCAGCCAGGAGATTGGTCAGCCCGGGCGCCAGCCCGACACTGAGAATCACCGGACCGGCCGGAGTCGACTGCTCCAGCAGAGCAACATATTCGGTGGACGCGGTGACGTCCACGAACGCCGATCCGTGCTCGGCGGCCTGCTGGGCCAAGCGCGGATCCTCGGACCCGGAAGTGTTGACGACGACGTCGATCCCATCGAGCGCTTCGCGGTAGGACCGCAATCCTGGTTCGCCGAGGTCGATCCGGACATCCGCGCGGGCCGGGTCGCGTCCGGCCACCAAGACGATGTCACCGGATCGCCGCAGTTCGGTGACCAGGTGCCGGCCGACTGCTCCGTATCCGCCCAGAACGAGAACGCTCATTGCGGTTTCTCCTGCCCTTCGCTGCCATGCGACATATCACTCCTCGACTAGAGCGTAACTATAGCGAAAGTTTCACTCCGGCTGTTCTCGCCATGCTCGCCGCAGGGCGATGCCGGCGTAGGTGACCAAAGTCCATTGACCGCACCGCCAAGGGATGTAGCGGCTCGGGGCCGACCCGGCTTGGCTGGATCACATACCTAGCGACCAGGAAGGAATGGTCATGTCCGAGAAGACAGCGGCCAGGAAGGCCCGGGAATCGGGTACCGAGACGGAACCTCCGGTGGCCGAATCCGGGACGAAGCCGTCGGCAACCGGATCCGAAACGGCGACCGCCGAGCACGGTGGATTGCGTGTCCCGATCCCGACGCTCGGAGTACGGATGACGCGAGTCCCGCTGCCGCCCGGACCGCGAACGGTGGCCAGCGGTGTTTCGTCGGCGACGGCGGCCGTGCGGCATCGCGTGCCGGATCGGGAGTCGCTGCTGTACTACGGCGGGCTCGGTACGGCGGCCGCCACCGGGTTGGTGTCGTGGCCGGTGGCAGCGGCGATCGGCGTCGGCGTCTGGGTGGCGGAGCATGCCCGCCAGGAATCCTCAGTCAGCCGATAGCACCGCGTAGAACCACGGAATCCCGACATGTTCGGCATCGGAAGAGCCGCGCGATTCGTGTCCACGCTGGCCGCGGACACGGTACGCGCAACAGGCAACGAAGTGGTGGGACGGCAGACCTGGGCGCGCCCGGGTCGCGCGCACATCGAGACCCGAGGCGTGCACCGCACCGACGCTCCCCCGGGCTATCTGGCCGCCCTGCGGCAGGCCGTGGGCGGCGCCGACGGTGTGCACTGGGTGGCGGTCAACGGCATTCTCGGCGACGTGGTCGTCGATTTCGACCCCGAACGCATCGATGTGGCGGCGTTACGGAACATCATCGTCAAGGTCGAACGCACGCACGGAATGACGGACCTGCCCCGCAACCGGCCCATGCATCCAGGTGGATTCGAGCCGGTGTTCGACGAACTGCTCACCCTCGGCGGTGACCTGTTGGGTGCGGCCGCCGGTCTGGTCGGGCGGATGCTCCCGCTGCCGACACTGCCGCCGGAAACCATCGCGCTGATTCCCGCCATCGACCTGATTCCCGGATTGCGCCACCGCCTCGACGTCCGATTCGGTGCCCTGCGCGTGGAGACCGCGTTCGCCTTGACGAGTTCGGTCATCGGCGCGGCCGCGCATACGCCACTGTCGGCCGTGGCCGACGCCGGACTGCGGGCGGTGCAGCTGCCCGCGGCACTGGCGCGTCTGCACACCTGGGAGTCGCGCGAGCCCGAGCTCGCCGCGAATGCCCGGGTCGCGGCCGCGGCCGCGCAACCGCCCCCAGCAGCGCGCCCGGTCCCGCTGCCGCCCGGACCGGTTGAGCGCTACGCGATCCAGGCCGGTCTCGCCACCGCTGCCACCGCCGCGGCGCTACTGCCCACCGGCGGCGTCACCAAGGCCGCAAGAGCCATCGCCCTCGGCGCGCCCCGGGCGGCCCGGATGGGCGCGCAGGCCCACGCCGCCGTGCTGGGCCGGATCCTGTCCAGTCGCGGCGTGCTGGTCCGCGATCCGGACGCGCTGGACCGCTTGGACCGCATCGACACCGTCGTCATCGACGCGAGCGTGCTCATCGAGCACGGCACCGCCGAACTGGCGCCGCTCACCGAGGCCGTTATGGCCGCCGCGCACGCGGTGGGCCGCGTCGTGGTCGCGCCGAGAGTCTCCGGTATGGCCGAACGGGTGGGCGCGGACGGCGGCATCGGTGGCGGTCCGCACCTGGCCGACTCGGTACACGAGCTGCAGGCGGAGGGACATGCCGTGCTGCTGATCGCCGATCACAACGGCACCGGATTGGCCGCGGCCGATTGCGCTGTCGGGATCGTCTCGCCCGATCGTGCTCCGCCCTGGGCGGCCGATATCCTCTGCCGCCCGGGACTGTCGGACGCCTGGCTCGTGTTGCGGGCCTGCGTGGCAGCGCGGCTGGCCAGCGAACGGAGTGTGCGGCTGGCCATGCTCGGATCTGTGTGCGGCGCGCTGCTCGGCCTGCTCGGGCCCCAGCGCGGTGCGTTTCAGCGCGGCGCTCTCCCGGTCGGCGTGTCCGCACTGATCGCCCTGGGAGCCGGTGTGTGGTCGGCGGGAAGTCTCGCACGGATGCCATTGCCGCCGACCGCCGACGACACGCCCTGGCACGCCATGCCCGTGGCGGAGGCGCTGGCGGCCCTGCAGACCGGCCGGCTCGGGCTGTCCCCCGAACAGGCCGCCCGCCGCCGCACCGACGACTCCGATGCCGACCAGCGAACCGAGCGGCTGTGGCGGGCGGCCATCGCCGAACTGGACACCCCGTTGACCGCCCCGCTCGCCGCGGGCGCGGGCGCCTCCGCCGCCAGCGGCTCGGCACTCGACGCCGGGCTGGTCAGCCTGGTGATGCTCGGCAACGCCGTGCTGGGCGCAGTCCAGCGGATCGCGGCGAACCGGGCGGTGCGCCGGCTTGCCGACATGGGTGCGCTGCGGGCCAGGCTGCTTCGTCACGCTCGCGAAACCCTCGCGCCCGCGACCGAACTCGTCTCCGGAGACATCGTCCTGTTGCGGGCCGGTGACGCGGTGCCGGCCGACTGCAGGCTGATCGACGCCGACCACCTGGAAGTCGACGAGTCCAGCCTGACCGGTGAATCCATGCCGGTGCCGAAGGACCCCGCGCCGGTCGAGACCGACGCGGTGGCCGAGCGAGCCAGCATGCTGTACGCAGGCACCACCGTGGTCGCCGGAACCGGCACCGCTGTCGTGGTCGCCCTCGGCCGCGCCACCGAAGTGGGACGCAGCGGCGCGCTGGCCGACACGGAGGAGGCCGCGGGCGGCGTCGAGGCGCAGTTGCGTGCGCTGACGCTGATTTCGATGCGGGTCGCGGTGGGTGCCGCGGCGGCCGTGCTCGGCCTGGGACTGCTGCGCGGACGGCTGGGCGCCAGCGTCGCCTCCGCCGTCGCGCTGGCCATGGCCGCCGTGCCGGAAGGACTGCCGTTCGCCGCGACGGTCGCTCAGCTGGCCGCCTCCCGGCGCCTGTCCCGGCGCAATGTCCTGGTACGCACACCGCGGACGCTGGAGGCATTGGGGCGGGTGACCACCGTATGTTTCGACAAGACCGGCACACTGACCGCAGGACATATCGAGCTGCGGCGGGTCAGCGACGGTCGTCGTCATGAGCCGCTGGACGCGCTCGGCGCCGGCCACCGCGCGGCACTGGCCGCCGCGTTGCGCGCCACGCCGCTCGATCCGGAAGGCCGGCCGCTGCCACACCCCACCGATCGGGCCGTGGCAGAAGGAGCCGACACCGCCGGAACCACCCGCGACCAGGGCGAGCCCGGCTGGACCATGGTGCAGGAATTGCCGTTCGAGCCCGGCCGGGGGTTCCACGCGGTCCTCGGACGCACCGACGGGCGTCATCTGATCAGCGTCAAGGGCGCGCCCGAAATCGTGCTGCCGCGGTGTGCCGCCCGCCGACGTGACGGCGCCACCTATCCGTTCACCACGGCCGATGCCGACGAACTCCAGGAAACCGTGGAAACCCTCGCCGAACAAGGCTTCCGCGTCCTCGTCGTCGCCGAGCGCGCGGCATCCCAACGCGGCGAACTCGGCTCCGACCGCGTCGACCGGCTGGAGTTCATCGGGCTGCTGTGCTTCGCCGATCCGGTCCGGCCGACCGCCGCGGCGGCGGTGCGCGACCTACGTGCCGCCGGTGTCGACGCGGTCATGCTCACCGGCGACCACCCGCATACGGCCGCGGCGATCGCCGCTGAACTCGGCCTGCGTACCTCGGGCCGGGTGATCACCGGCGCCGAGGTCGAGACCTGCGGCGAGGAAGAGCTGGCGGCGCTGGTCGCGGAGACGGCGGTCTTCGCCCGGGTCACTCCGGCGCACAAAGCGGCGATCGTGCGGGCGCTGCGCAACGCGGGCCAGACGGTCGCGGTCACCGGCGACGGCGCCAACGACGCACCCGCGATCCGGCTCGCGGATGTCGGAATCGCGTTGGGCCCGCGAAGTACACCCGCCGCGAAACAGGCCGCCGACATCGTCGTCACCGATGAGCGCATCGAGACCATCGTCGACGCCGTGATCGAGAGCCGCGCCCTCTGGCGCTCGGTCCGCGACAGTGTGTCACTGCTGGTCGGCGGCAATTTCGGCGAGATCATCTTCACACTGGTCTCGTCGCTGCTGTCGGCGCGTCCGGCACTCAACGCGCGACAGCTGCTGGCGGTCAATCTGCTCACCGATCTGCTCCCCGCGCTGATCGTCGCCGCCCGGCCACCTCGCGGGGTGACTCCCGAGACACTGCTGACCGAAGGGCCGGACACGGCGGTCGGCACGGCACTGAACCGGGATGTGACCACACGCGCGCTCGCCACCACCCTGTCCGCGTCGGGTGGATGGCTCGCGGCGCGCCTCGTATGCCCGCAACGCAAGGCCGGGACCGTCGGGTTCGCCGCCTTGGTCGGCGGCCAGCTCGCGCAGACCATCGCCGCGGCACACGGTGACCCGCTGGTGCTGGCGGCCGGGATCGGATCGGCGGTACTGCTGTTCGCGCTCGTCCAGTTCCCTCCGACGAGCTATTTCTTCGGTTGCCGCCCCCTGGGTCCGCTGGGCTGGGTCATCGTGCTCGCCGCGAGTGCCACCGCGCCGCTGACCGCTCACCGCGCGGGAGAGGTACTCGATACCGGAGGACACAACGGCGTTCGACAGGCCGCTGGAACTCCGTCTCGACGAGCCGACAACCGTGACGATCGCGGGGACGGCGCCCAGCACGACCGGCCGAGGGCCGCGGTACCTTTTCGAGCACACGACCCTTCGGGATCGGTGACCGGGCACGATGGCGTCAGGAATTCCCGGCGATGATCACTTCGGGGATGCCGGTGCCGAGCGGAACCGGCCTGCACACGGGGGCGGGACTGCCCGGATCGAGCAGCGTGAGCAACAACTCCTGCACGAACGGGTCGTACACCATGTGGAAGTGCCCGGTGAGGTCGGACGGACAGAGATCCTGCAGGGCGATGTTCCGCGCACCGGGCCCGCGCAGCGCGATGTTGTCGAACGGCTGGATCATCTCGTCGACGCGGCTGCCGACGGTTACATACCGCACCCCCGGCACGGTATCGCCACCCGCGTTGAGCTCGAGCATGATCGGTGAGCCTTCGGCCTGCTGCACGGCGGCGAGCGAGGTCACCCGAGCGAAGGCATCCAGGGCGCCGGGGATGGACTGGGCGATCGGTACCAGCCCGTACATGACGCCGCCGTAAGTGGGCGAGGCGAGCCCCACCCACTGCCCGACCTTGGGTGCTCCGCCGAGCTTGTTGACGTAGTAGCGGGTCACATTGGCGCCCTGCGAGAACCCAACCAGATCGACCTTGCTCGCGCCGGTCGCCGCGAGCACTCGGTCGACGAACGCCCCGACCTGGTAGGCGCTCAGTACCAGATCCTCGGTACCGTAGCTCTCCGCGCCGGGACTGCCGCCATAGTTCAGCGCGAACACGCAGAATCCGGTCCCGGCCAGGCGGGGCGCGATGGCAGACCAGTCGGAGTAGGCGGTGGAGTCGGTTCCGTGCGCGAGCACCACCGGCCGGGGATGGGCCGCGCTCGGTACGCAGCCGAAATCGTTGGTGCCCATCGGGGTGACGTTCGGGTGGCTCTTCTGATACCACGCGGCGGCCAGATGGTCCGGCTGCGGCGGCGCGGCGTGCGTCGGCACGTCGGCTGGGCGGAATCCGACCGGCTCGGCCGACGCCACGCCGGGACCCAGCGCTGCGGCCGCGGCGAGGGCAAAGGCCAGCACGGCCCTACGCAAGTGTGAATAACCCCAAGTTCCCAAACCGATCGGCTGTCGCATATCACAATGATCTCTCCGATCGGCTCGAAATGCCCGCTGTATCGGGGTGTTTCGCCTCCCCTACTTCTCGGGGGTCTCGTCCTCGGCGAGAATCCGGTAAAGGGCCTTCCTGGTCTCGGTGAGCAGCTCCGCCGCACGCGCCGCCTGCTGCGGTGTGCCGGCCGCGGCGACCTGCGCGACCGCACCCATCAGCTGCCCGACGAGTGCGCGCAAGTCCATCGCCTGTGCGCCGACGTCCTGCTTGACCTCCGCCCACGGATCGCCCAGTTCGTCCCGATGGGCCGTGACGTACTCGGTGCCCGTCTCGGTCAGCTTCGCTGTCTTGCGCCCGGCGACCTTCTCGATCAGCACCAGACCCTCGTCCTCCAACTGCGCCAGCGCGGGGTAGATCGACCCCGGGCTTGGCCGCCAGACGTCGTCGCTGCGCTCGCGGATCTGCTGGATGAGTTCGTAGCCGTGCATCGGCCGCTCGGTGAGCAGGAGCAATACCGCAGCGCGCACGTCACCGCGCCTGCCCCGGCCGCCGCGACCGCGACCGCGACCGAAGTGCGGGCCGAAGCCGGGCCCGAAACCCGGGCCGAAGCCCGGCCCGAACTCGGGCCCGAAGCCATGCCTGCCACCGCGGCGGAAGCGCCGCCCGTGCTCGAAACCATCCTGGTCCGGCAGCGGCCTGCGGCCCCGCCGTCCGAATTCTCGATGTTCGCTGTGTTCCATGTCGGCCTCCCAAGGCTCTCGTGTTCTGTACATATTATCGACGATATATCGGCAATGCATCGAGCGCAAGGGTTGCCGACAAAGTGGACTGCGCCAGCCGGCCGCACGCCTGCCGTCTGCGACCATGCCCGGCATCACGGAAAGCGTTGATGAACCGAACCTCGGCCAGTTATGCGGATCGAACGACCCGGGGGTATCCGCCCGTAAGCGACGGACGCACTCGCCCCGACCGAGCGGTGAATAGACCTTCGGAGGCTCAGGAAACGAACGAGTCGATCCAGCGCTCCAGCCGACGCCCCTCGGCAAGCATGAGCTCGGGTTCGTGAAAGGTATTGGTCAGCAACGAGATGCCCTGATACGACGCGATCAACGCCACCGCGAGTTCGTCGGCGTCCTCGCGATTCATGGCCGCGAATTGCCGCTCGACCCAGTCGATCAGTTCACGCAGGCCGGCTGCCACCGCACGGTCGAGCCCGTCGGCCCGCTTGCCCAGTTCCGTCGCCAAAGTCCCGGTGGGGCAACCGAACTGCGCCGCCACGTCGCGCTGATCGACCCAGCTGCGCACCAATGCCTTGAGCCGGTCTTGCGGCGCGTCGTGCTGTTCCAGCACGGCGATCAGGTCCCGGAGACCGTGCTTCTGCGCGGTGATCGCCGCCTCTACCAGCTGATCCTTCGTTTTGAAGTAGTAGTACACGTTGCCCACCGGAACGTCGGCGGACCGGGCGATGTCGGCGATCGTGGTCTTCTCGACGCCCTGCTCGTGGAACACCCGAGCCGCGGCGGCGGCCAACCGCTCCCGCTTGCCTGCCTTCGATGCCACATCGGCCGAGTAAGTCACGCAACTAACTATAGACATGGCACGCCCGACCGGCTAAGTTGTATTTAGTCAGTCAACTAACTCAAGGAGTGAAGGATGATCGTTGTCACCGGAGCGACCGGAAATATCGGCGCACCGCTCGTGCGCCTGCTCGCCGACGCGGGCGAAGAGGTTGCCGCCATCTCGCGGCGAGGCACGGACCAACCGCTGCCCGACCGGGTCCGTTCGGTGCGCGCCGATCTCAGCGATCCGGACAGCCTGTCCCCCGCGGTCACCTGGGCCGAAACGCTGTTTCTCCTGATCACCGGCGAGCAGCTGGTCGCTGGTCCGGAGCCCGAGCAGGTGCTGAAAGTCATCGCGGCGGGCGGCGTGCGGCGGGTCGTCTTCGTGTCTTCGCAAGGTGTGGCGACCCGGCCCGACGCCGAGGGATATGCCCGGTTGGTCGCCTACGAGCAGGCGATCCGGGATTCCGGGCTGGAATGGACCTTCCTGCGACCGGCGGGATTCTTCTCCAACACCTACGCATGGGCGGAGCCGGTGCGGGCCGAACGATTGGTCGCCGCGCCATTCGGCGATATCGGACTGCCATCGGTCGATCCGGCCGATATCGCCGCGGTCGCGGCTGCCGCGTTGCGCGACGATCGGCATGCCGGTCAGGTCTACACCTTGACCGGACCCGCGCTCGCCACGCCGCGAGCTCAGGCCGAGGCACTCGGCGAGGCACTCGGCGAGCCGCTGCGATTCGTCGAATTGACCAGGGCGCAAGCGCACTCGGCGATGCTCCGTTTCATGCCGGAACCGGTGGTCGAGCACACGCTGACCATCCTCGGTGAGCCGACACCCGCCGAACAGCGAATCAGCGCCGATATTCCACGCGTGCTCGGGCGCCCCGCCACGAACTACGCCGCTTGGGCCGCACGCAATCGAGCGGCATTCGCCTGATCGACGTGCCCCGGCACCATCGTTCCGTCGCGGATTCGACCGCCGCCGAGCGCTGCTGAACCCATATCGGACGCGGCCACGCGGCTGCCACGGCTGGGTGCCGGACCGGTCTCAACAGTGGGCGAGGCCGCTGTCCTAACACGCGATCCGCCTGCGACTGAAAAGTCGACTGCGGTGGGGTCCGGTCAGCCGATGTCGATCGGATCGATCTGGACGCGCAGCGGGGCATCGGAACGGTGTGTGCTGCGGACCGCCTGTGCCGCTCGCAGTGCCCTCGCCAGCGCCGCGCCGCGGCCACGTTCGACGCGCAGCAGCATCCGTTCGACTTCGACAGGGGAATCGCCGGAGGAGAAGGGTTTGCGAGCACCGTCCGGGAGCGGCACCGGGCCGAGCCGGTCCACCGCGTCGGGGAGATCGGCCGCGGCGAGGAGTTCGGCAATGGTGTCGGCGGTGCCGTCGATCGCGGCGAGGCGAACCGCCGGCGGGAAGCCGACCTCGGCGCGGGCGGCGACCTCGGCGCGGGCGGCGCCGACCGGGTCCCAGCGGACCAGCGCCTGCACGGTGGGGATCGAGGGTTCGGCCATCACGATGACCTGGCCGTGCGGGCGAACCAGCGCGGCGGCGCCCATCCAGCGGCGCAGCGTGTCCTCGGCGGCCCGCAGATCGGCGCGGCTGAGCAAGGCCCACCCGTCGAGCAGCAGCGCGACGCCGTAACCGCCGGGAACCACGGGTTCGGCGCCTACCGTCGCCACGACGACCTGTGGTCCCGGCTCCACGGTGTCGAGCACCGCGCCGCCGCCGGAACCGCGGATGGGCACGCCGGGGAACGCGCGGCCGAGTTCTTCCGCCGTGCGGGCCGCGCCGATCACCACGGCCCGCAACGCGCGCGATCCGCAGGCAGTGCAGCGGAACGCGGCTTCGGTGATCCCACACCAGCGGCACGCGGGACTCTGGGCGGCCGCGCTGGACTCCGTCGATGGTCCGCGCCGTCCGCGCGCTTCCGGCAAGGCAAGCGGCCCGTTGCAGTGCCTGCACCGGGCGGGTGTCCGGCATTTCGCACAGGCCAGGGAGGGAATGTAGCCGCGACGCGGCACCTGAACCAGTACCGGCGCCCCCTCCTTCAGCGCGGCGCGGGCGGCGGCGAACGCCACGCCGGGAATCCGGACGGCGCGCGCGACCGGATCGCGTTCCAGCGCGATGTCGCTGTCGCCGGGAGCGCTGATCCGCGGCGCCGTCTTGCGCAGAACGGCTCGGTCGGCGACCAGGTCGTGCGCCCAGCCGGAATCGACCACCGCCTGGATTTCCGCGGTCCGCGCGAAACCTGCCGCCACGAACGCCGCCCCGGTCTCGTGCGCCCGCAGCATTGCCACCTCACGTGCGTGCGGATACGGTGCGCGCGGTTCGGCGTAGGTGTCGTCGCCGTCGTCCCACAGTGCGATCAGGCCGAGATTCCGCGCCGGTGCGAACACCGTGCTGCGCGTGCCGACCACCACGCGCGCCGAACCGCGCAGCACCGCGAGCCAGCGCCGGTACCTGGCCGCGGGGCCGAGACCCGCCGTGAGCCCGACCGCCGAATCCCCCACCAGCCGGACGCATTCCGTCAGCACCCGGTCGAGATCGCGTTGATCGGGCACCATGAGGATCGCGCTGCGCCCTTGTCCGGCCACCACAGCGGCGAGTTCGGCCAACCGCCGCGCCCAGTTTTCCCCGGGGAGCGCTTGCCAGGCGGCGCGGGCCCCCTTCCCTTGCGCAAGCGCGGCGAAGAACGCCGTGCCGTGGACATACCGCTCCCACGGAGCGATATTCACCTCGACCCCCGAAAGTGCTTGTAGCCGCGACGACGGATCTGCGGCGACCGCGTCCGGCTGCTCGCTGCTCACGGCAGCGATCGGGGGCGGCCCATCCGACGACGACCCGTCAGCACCCGACGACCCGACCGTGTCCGTCCCCCGGTGGGGCTGTTCATCCGACCCCGAGCTCGCGAAACGAGGATCGCCCAGTTCGGCTACCCCAGGTCCGGTATCCGGCTGGCCCGACGCGTTCCCCGTGTCGGCCGAGGCAGCCGATACATCGTGTGCCTCAGTCGAATCCGGAGGTTGCGTGGCCGGTTTCGTCGCCGACAGGACGGTCGCACGGCTCGGTTGCGCCGAAGATGTTGGCGCACCGCCGCTTTCGGCAGCGAATTCGCTGTCGACGTCGCCTCCGACCGCGGCGATATCACCGGAGGAAATCGAAACCGCTTGTGCGGCGGCGGAGTCTGCGGGCTTCTTCGTCCCGCCGGATTCGGTGCGAGCATGGCGTGGTGGAATGGCCAAGCGCAGGACATCGGCGCGGGTGCCCGCATAGCGCGCGGCCACCGCGGTGGCCAGTTCGAGGATTTCCGGCGTCAGTACACGCTCGCCGGAGACGACGCGTTCGAGTGCGACCAGCTTGCCTTCATGGTCGCTGCGTACGAGCCGCGCGAGCAGATAACCGTCGACGAGGCGGCCCGCGAAACGGACGCGCACCCGGACCCCCGGCTGGGCGAGCTCGTCCAGCTCGGGGGGCACGAGATAGTCGAAGTCGCGGTCGAGGTGGGCCGGTGCCAGCAGCGGAAGCACTCGGGCGATGGGCCGCGACACGGCTGCGGAGCCCGCGGACGGACGGTCCGCCGAGGTGGCGGAGGTGTCCGCCGCGGGTTCGTTCACTCCTGCCCGGTCGGGTCAGAGACCGATGGCGGCGCGCAGCTTGTCCGCACGATCGGTGTGCTCCCACGGCAGGTCGACGTCGGTGCGGCCGAAGTGGCCGTACGCGGCGGTCGGCGCGTAGATCGGGCGCAGCAGGTCCAGGTCGCGGATGATCGCGCCGGGACGCAGGTCGAAGACCTCGGTGATCGCGGTGGAGATGCGCGCCGGATCGACCTTCTCGGTACCGAAGGTCTCGACGAACAGGCCGACCGGGGCGGCCTTGCCGATCGCGTAGGCCACCTGGACCTCGACGCGGTCGGCCAGGTCGGCCGCGACCACGTTCTTCGCGACCCAGCGCATGGCGTACGCGGCCGAACGGTCCACCTTCGACGGGTCCTTGCCGGAGAAGGCGCCGCCGCCGTGGCGAGCCATGCCGCCGTAGGTGTCGACGATGATCTTGCGGCCGGTCAGGCCCGCGTCGCCCATCGGGCCGCCGAGCACGAACTTGCCGGTCGGGTTGACCAGCAGGCGGATGTCCGAGGTGTCCAGGCTGGGCACTTCCAGTTCGGCGAGCACCGCGTCGACGACCTTCTCGCGGATATCGGGCGCAAGCAGGTTGTCCAGGTCGATGTCGGCGGCGTGCTGGGTGGAGATGACGACCGTGTCGAGGCGGACCGGGCGGTCGCCGTCGTACTCGATGGTGACCTGGGTCTTGCCGTCCGGACGCAGGTAGGGCAGCACGCCGGACTTGCGCACCTCGGTCAGCCGGCGCGACAGCCGGTGCGCGAGCGCGATCGGCAGCGGCATCAGTTCCGGGGTGTCCTTGGTGGCGTAACCGAACATCAGGCCCTGGTCGCCGGCGCCCTGCCGCTCGATCTCGTCGGCGGCCCCGCCGACACGCGCCTCGTGCGAGGTGTCCACACCCTGCGCGATATCCGGCGACTGCGCACCGATCGCGATATTCACACCGCAGGAATTCCCGTCGAATCCCTTTGCGGAAGAGTCATATCCGATTTCCAGGACCTTCTCCCGGACAATTCGCGGAATATCCGCATATGCCGATGTGGTGACCTCACCCGCGACATGGACCTGACCGGTGGTCACGAGAGTTTCCACCGCGACCCGGCTGCGCGGATCCTCCGCGAGTAACGCGTCGAGGATGGAATCGCTGATGGCATCACAGATTTTGTCCGGATGACCCTCGGTCACGGACTCACTGGTGAAAAGGCGGCTGCCAGACGTGCGCACAGTTCTTCCCTCTCCCTCAACGGGTTACTCGTATCGGCTTGCGACAGTAACGCGGTGTCGCCACTGCGCAACCCTTATATCTCAGACTATTCCAAACCACCGACGCGGCGGACCCCAACGCGCAGCCATCCCAGACAGCTGAACCCACGGTGCCGCGGCAGTGAAGACGACATGACGGCGACGCGAACAACCGGCCGGTCAGGTGGCAATCGTGGCAGGCGCGCGGCCGAAGTCAGCGCAACAACACACTCAGCGCGTCGAGCACCCGGCTCGCGAGCAACGCCTTCGAACCGTGATCGAGCGCCTGCTCGGTACCGTCCGCGCCGAGCAGCCAGCCGTCGTTGGTATCCACCTCGAACGCCTTGCCCTCGCCGACCGCGTTGACCACCAGCAGGTCGCAGCCCTTGCGGGCGAGCTTGGCCCGCGCGTGGGTGAGGACGTCGCCGTGCTCGTCACCGGTCTCGGCGGCGAAGCCGACGATCGCGGTGCCGGGCAGTTGACCGTCCCGCCGCGACTGCACCAGTCCGGCGAGGATGTCGACGGTCTTGGTCAGCGGAATGACGTCGGGCTCGCCCGCGCCCTTCTTGATCTTGGCCGCGGCCACGTTGGTCGGCCGGAAATCGGCGACGGCCGCGGCCATGATCACCGCGTCCGCGCCGACCGCGTGCTTGTCGACGGCGGTCTTCAGCTGATCGGCGGTGGTGATGTGCACCAGGTCGACGGCGGCGGGTGCGGCCATCTCGATCGTGTTGCCCGCGATCAGCGTGACGTGGGCGCCGCGCTGGGCCGCGACCCGCGCGAGCGCGTAGCCCTGCTTGCCGGAGCTGCGGTTACCGAGGAAACGCACCGGATCCAGCGGTTCCCTGGTGCCGCCCGCCGTGATGACGACCCTGCGGCCCTCCAGATCACGAGGGATCGCGTCGGCGCGCTCCAGGAGCAGCGACGCGAGGCCGAAGATCTCCTCGGGCTCGGGTAGCCGTCCCGGACCGGTGTCGGTGCCGGTGAGCCGGCCCGACGCGGGCTCCATGACGATCGCACCGCGGGCGCGCAGCGTCGCGACGTTCGCGACGGTCGCCGGATGCTCCCACATCTCCGTGTGCATCGCGGGCGCGAACAGGATCGGACATCGGGCCGTCAGCAACGTGGCG
This sequence comes from Nocardia sp. Marseille-Q1738, assembly GCF_965283145.1. Classification (NCBI taxonomy): domain Bacteria; kingdom Bacillati; phylum Actinomycetota; class Actinomycetes; order Mycobacteriales; family Nocardiaceae; genus Nocardia; species Nocardia sp. Marseille-Q1738. Next base: position 366,718 of record NZ_CBDIMS010000003.1, read on the forward strand.
GTGAGCAGGTCGTCGGCGCGGCCGGTCGCGGCGCGCGCCATGAGGTCGGCGGTCGCCGGGGCGATGACCACCAGGTCCGCCTCCTGGCCCAGCCGAACGTGCGGGACCTCGGGCACGTCGGCGAACACGCCGGTGTGCACGGGGTTCCCGGAGAGCGCTTCGAAGGTCGCCTTGCCGACGAACTGCAGCGCCGACTCGGTGGGGATCACCCGGACCTCATGTCCGGTCTCGGTGAAACGCCGGACCAGAGAGCAAGCCTTGTAGGCGGCGATCCCTCCGGATACGCCGACGACGATCCGTGTGGTCACTACGCCTCCGGCCGGCTGATCCCCGCGTGCGCGGGGAGAACGACGACGATCCGTGTGGTCACTGCGCCTCCGGGGGATCGGATCATCCCCGCCTACGCGGGGAATTCGATACTGCGGGCTCATGCGCCGAGCACCGGGTGGCGCTCACTCGCCTTCGGAGTGCTCGAGCAGGTCGGCGTGGATCTCGCGCAGCGCGACCGACAGCGGCTTCTCCTGCAGACCCGGCTCCACCAGCGGGCCGACGTACTCGAGGATGCCGTCGCCGAGCTGGTTGTAGTAGTCGTTGATCTGACGGGCCCGCTTGGCCGCGTAGATGACCAGGGCGTACTTGGACGAAGTGCGCTCGAGCAACTCGTCGATCGGCGGGTTGGTGAGGCCGACCGGCGTGTCGTAGGCGGGCGCGGTCGTGGTGTCCGGACTGCTCACTAGGGAGACTCCTGCTGTCTAGGATGTCGCATGAACGAGGGGCCCTGCGTGGTGACGCAGGCCGCCTGCTCCGGGCCCTGAGTCACTCATGCGCAGGTGGGTGTCACGAACTCGAATTCGTGCTAACGAACAACGATACCAACTGCTCACAGGCGCTGGTCACGTCGTCGTTCACTATGACGATGTCGAACTCGTCACAGGCTGCCAGCTCGATCCTGGCGGTTTCCAACCGGCGTTCGATCACCTCGGGCGACTCGGTGCCGCGCAAGGTCAGCCGCGCCACCAGCTCCTCCCAGCTCGGGGGGGCGAGGAACACCAGGATCGCCTCCGGGATCGCCTGGCGCACCGACCGCGCGCCTTCCAGATCCACTTCGACGAGTACGGGAAGGCCCTCCGCCAACGCGGCACGGACCGGCCCGGCGGGGGTGCCCGAACGCTGCAACCCGCCGTGGATGTCCGCCCACTCGAGCAGTTCGCCCGCCTCGATCATCGCGTCGAACTCCGCACGGGACACGAAGCGATAGTCGAGGCCGTCGACCTCCCCGGGCCGCGGGGCCCGGGTCGTTGCCGACACGCTGAAGACCAGTTCGGGCAGTCGCTCGCGGACACAGCGGACCACGGTGGACTTGCCCACGGCCGAGGGGCCGACCAGTACAACCAGTCGACCCTTCTGCGTGTGTTCGACCACCCTCGGTTAGGAGGCGTCGAAGTCGAACCGGGCCAGCAGCGCCTTGCGCTGCCGATCGCCCAGTCCGCGCAGCCGCCGGGTGGGGGCGATCTCCAGCTCGCTCATGATTTCCGCCGCCTTGACTTTGCCCACCTTCGGCAGGGCCTCCAGCAGCGCCGACACCTTCATCTTGCCGAGGATCTCGTCGGTCTCGGCGTCGGTGAGGACCTGCTTCAGGTTGGTGCCGCCACGCTTCAGGCGCTCCTTGAGCTCCGCCCGAGCGCGGCGAGCGGCAGCCGCCTTCTCCAAAGCAGCGGCGCGCTGCTCGTCAGTCAGCTGGGGAAGGGCCACGGTTCCTCCGTCTCATCGTTCATTGCATCAACTCCCACCGGTAACCCGGCAGTCTCAGCGACCGTACCCACGACGTCCGCCGATTGCGAACCCACCCCCCAGGTCAGCGCATGATTCCGGATGCGGTGCACGCACCCGGGGTGTACCGGGCGGCACGCCGGCGCCACTATGCGGATCGTACCGCCGAATCGGCGAAATAGCCCGCCAGCAGGACTTTTTCGACAGACCAAACGGTTTGCGGAAGGGTTGCGACACGCGGCCGCACCGATCCAGCAACCCCTCACCCGCCCGACCAGGAACTTTCTCGAAATTCTCCGCGTGTCGCGGGTTCTTTGCGCGTGTCGGGCGTCACACTCCCGCCTCGAGTCCCGGGGAAACGGCATTCAGTGCCCACACGTATGGCCCCCTACGCCGTTCCATGGCAATCGGCCCATCCGCCACCACCTACCAGCGCCGAAACCGACGCAGAAGCGCGCACAGACCCCGCTACGGGCCGCCTGTACGCGTGCATCTGCACACACAGGCGCGGAAACGACGTAGACCGGCGCTCGGCGCGCCGGTCTACGTGGTCATTTCTGCAGGAACGCGAACGCGTCCTGGAGCGCGTGCACTCTGGCACGCAGTGCCGGGACGGTCGGCCCGTCCCGCAGCACCTCGCGGGAGACATTCGGGACGACGGCTGCCAGCATCGGCTCGGGAACCAGATCACGAATGGTTTCCGGGCCGCCGCCCTGGGCGCCCACACCGGGCATGAGGATCGGGCCGTTGAGCGCGGACAGATCCGGCGCCTCGGTCAGCGTGGCGCCGACCACCACGCCCACCGACCCGAACTCGCCGCCCGCGTTGCGGGCCGCGGCCTCGTCGACCATCGTCTGCGCGACCGTACGCGCGTCCGCCGCGACCGCTTGCTGCACCTGCGCCCCTTCGGGATTCGACGTGGCCGCCAGCACGAAGACGCCGCGGTGGTTGGCCTCGGCGAGGGTCAATGCCGGCGCCAGCGAACCGAATCCGAGATACGGCGACACCGTGACGGCGTCCGACCCGAGGGGACCGTCGGCCAGCCAGGTACGGGCATAGGCGTCCATGGTCGAGCCGATGTCGCCGCGTTTGGCATCGGCGAGCACCAGGGTTCCCGAGGCACGCAGCACCTCGATGGTCCGCTCCAGCACGGCGATCCCGCCGGACCCATAGGCCTCGAAGAACGCGACCTGCGGTTTGATCAGCGCGACCAAACCGTCGAAGGCCTCCACGCAGATCTCGGCGAACTGTTCGAGGCCGTCCACGTCCTCGGTCAGGCCCCAGGACCGCAGCAGTTCCGGATGCGGGTCGATGCCGACGCACACCGGGCCGAACTGTCGCATCGCGTGCCGCAGCCGGTCGCCGAAGGTCTTCATGTCGCCCGATCCGTCCAGCCGAAGCTCAGCCACGCAGCGCCCAATGCAGTTCCTGCAGGGAGCGCACGCCGATCCCGCCGTTGATGCTGGCCTCGATACCCTGCACGGCGGCCGCCGCGCCCTGCACGGTGGTGATGCACGGGATGTTCACCCCGACCGCCGCGCTGCGGATCTCGTAGCCGTCCACGCGGGGACCGGAGTTCCCGTACGGGGTGTTGAACACCATGTCGATCTCGCCGTCGCGGATCTGCTCCACGATGGTCGGCTCGTCGGCCGGGCCTTCTTCGGAATGCTTGCGCACCCGCTCGCACGGAATGCCGTTGCGCCGCAGCATCTCCGCCGTTCCCTCGGTGGCGAGGATGCGGAAGCCGAGATCGTTGAGGCGCTTCACCGGGAAGACCATCGCGCGCTTGTCCCGGTTGGCGATCGAGACGAACACGGTGCCCTCGGTGGGCAGCGATCCGTAGGCGGCGGTCTGGCTCTTGGCGAAGGCGGTGCCGAAATCGGCGTCGATACCCATCACCTCGCCGGTGGACTTCATCTCCGGCGAGAGCAGCGAATCCACCCCACTGCCGTCGGCGCGCCGGAACCGGTGGAACGGCAGCACGGCCTCCTTGACCGCGACCGGCGCGTCCAGCGCGACGTGGCCGCCGTCGCCCTCGCTCGGCAGCATGCCCTCCTTGCGCAGCTCGGCGATGGTGGCGCCGAGCATGATCCGCGCGGCGGCCTTGGCCAGCGGCACCGCGGTGGCCTTGGACACGAACGGAACCGTCCGGCTGGCCCGCGGATTGGCCTCCAGCACGTAGAGCACGTCGTCCTTGAGCGCGTACTGCACGTTCAGCAGGCCCTTGACGCCGATGCCCTTGGCCAGCGCGACGGTGGAGCGGCGCACCGCCTCGATGTCGCTGCGGCCCAGCGTGATGGGCGGCAGCGCGCAGGCCGAGTCGCCGGAGTGGATGCCCGCCTCCTCGATGTGCTCCATCACGCCGCCGAGGTAGACCTCCTCGCCGTCGCACAGCGCGTCGACATCGATCTCGATCGCGTCCTCCAGGAACCGGTCCACCAGCACCGGATGCTCCGGGCTGAGCGCGGTCGCGCGCGAGATGTAGCCCTCCAGGGACTTCTCGTCGTAGACGATCTCCATGCCGCGCCCGCCGAGCACGTAGGAGGGGCGCACCAGCACCGGGTAGCCGATCTCCGAGGCGATCTTCCTGGCCTGCGCGAAGGTGGTCGCCGTGCCGTACTTCGGCGCGGGCAGCCCGGCCGCGACCAGCACGTCGCCGAACTCGCCGCGGTCCTCGGCCAGGTCGATGGCGGCCGCGCTGGTGCCGACCACCGGCACGCCTGCCTCGGTGAGCCGCTGCGCGAGACCGAGCGGGGTCTGCCCGCCCAGCTGCACGATGACGCCGGCGACGGTGCCGGACTCGCGTTCGGCGTGGTAGACCTCGAGCACGTCCTCGAAGGTCAGCGGCTCGAAGTAGAGGCGGTCGGCGGTGTCGTAGTCGGTGGAGACGGTCTCGGGGTTGCAGTTGACCATCACCGTCTCGTACCCGGCCTGCGACAGCGTCTGCGCCGCGTGCACGCACGAGTAGTCGAACTCGATGCCCTGGCCGATCCGGTTCGGGCCGGACCCGAGGATGATCACCTTCTCGCGTTCGGGCTGCGGCGCGACCTCGGACTCGGCGGCGGGGTCGAGCTCGTAGGCCGAGTAGTGGTAGGGCGTCTTGGCCTCGAACTCGGCGGCGCAGGTGTCGACGGTCTTGAAGACCGGGCGGATCCCGAGCCGGTGCCGCAGGGCGCGCACGCCGCTTTCCCCGGCCAGCTCCGGACGCAGCGCGGCCAGCTGCCGATCCGACAGGCCGTAGTGCTTGGCCCGCCGCAGCAGCGGTTCGTCCAGCACGGGCGCGTCGACGACCTCCTGACGCAGCTCGACCAGACCGGCCACCTCCGCGACGAACCACGGGTCGATGCCGGAGGCGGCAGCGACGTCCGCGATGCTCGCGCCCAGGCGCAGCGCCCGCTCGACCTGGTAGATGCGGCCCTCGATCGGGGTGCGCAGATCCTCCAGGATCGCTTCGACGTCGGTCCACTCGCCGTCGTCCTGGGTCCAGAAACCGGCGGCCTTGGTCTCCAGCGAACGCAGCACCTTGCCCAGCGCCTCTGCGAAGTTGCGGCCCAGCGACATCGCCTCGCCCACCGACTTCATGGTGGTGGTCAGCGTGGCGTCGGCGCCGGGGAACTTCTCGAACGCGAACCGCGGCGCCTTCACGACGACGTAGTCCAGGGTCGGCTCGAAGCAGGCCGGGGTTTCCTTGGTGATGTCGTTGACGATCTCGTCGAGCGTGTAACCGATGGCCAGCTTGGCGGCGATCTTCGCGATCGGGAAGCCGGTCGCCTTGGACGCCAGCGCGGACGAACGCGAGACGCGCGGATTCATCTCGATGACGATCAGGCGGCCGTCACGCGGGTTCACCGCGAACTGGATATTGCAGCCGCCGGTGTCGACGCCGACCTCGCGCAGGATGGCGATGCCGAGGTCACGCAGCTTCTGGTACTCGCGGTCGGTGAGCGTCATCGCGGGGGCGACGGTCATCGAGTCGCCGGTGTGCACGCCCATCGGGTCGACGTTCTCGATCGAGCACACCACCACGACGTTGTCGCGGCCGTCGCGCATCAGCTCGAGCTCGTATTCCTTCCAGCCGAGGATGGACTCCTCGATGAGGACGTTCGCCGTGGGCGAGGCGGCCAGGCCGCCGCCCGCGATGCGGTCGAGGTCCTCCTCGTTGTAGGCCATGCCGGAGCCGAGACCGCCCATGGTGAACGACGGGCGCACCACCACGGGGTAGCCGAGTTCGGCGACCGTCTCGCGGACTTCCTCCATCGTGAAGCAGACCCGCGAGCGGGCGCTCTCCCCGCCCACCTTGGCGACGATGTCCTTGAACTTCTGCCGGTCCTCACCGCGCTGGATGGCATCGAAGTCGGCGCCGATCAGCTCCACGCCGTACTTGTCCAGCACTCCGCGCTCGTGCAGCGCGACCGCGGTGTTCAGCGCGGTCTGCCCGCCGAGGGTGGCCAGGATGGCGTCGGGACGCTCCTTCTCGATCACCTTCTCCACGAACTCCGGCGTGATCGGCTCGACGTAGGTCGCGTCGGCGAACTCCGGGTCGGTCATGATCGTCGCCGGGTTCGAGTTGACCAGCGACACGCGCAGGCCCTCGGCCCGCAGCACCCGGCACGCCTGGGTGCCGGAGTAGTCGAATTCGCACGCCTGGCCGATGACGATCGGGCCAGAACCGATCACCAGGATGTGCTCGAGATCCTCGCGGCGAGGCATCAGGCTCCTTCCATGAGACCGGCGAAACGGTCGAACAGATATGCGGCGTCGTGGGGTCCGGCGGCGGCCTCCGGGTGGTACTGCACGGAGAAGGCGCGGCCGTCGACCAGCCGGACGCCCTCGACCGTGCCGTCGTTGGCGCAGACGTGGCTCACTTCGGCCGTGCCGAAGGGGGTGTCGAACCGCTCGCCCCGCTCGCCCTCCAGCGCGAACCCATGGTTCTGCGCGGTGATCGAGATCCGGCCGGTCTCGTGCTCCACCACCGGGATGTTGATGCCGCGGTGGCCGAACTTCATCTTGTAGGTGTCGCGACCGAGCGCGCGACCGAGGATCTGGTTGCCGAAGCAGATGCCGAACAGGGGCAGGCCCTTCGCCAGCACGCCGCGGGTCAGCTCGACCGCGCCGTCGGCGGTGGCCGGGTCGCCGGGGCCGTTGGACAGGAAGACGCCGTCGGGCTTCAGCTCGAGGATCTGGTCCAGCGTCGTGCTCGACGACACCACGTGCACCCGCATGCCGCGCTGGGCGAACATGCGCGGGGTGTTGGTCTTGATGCCCAGGTCGACCGCGACGACGGTGCACCGGTGCTCGCCGTCCGGCTCGATCGTGTAGAGCGCGTCGGTGCTCACTTCGCCTGCCAGGTCGGCGCCCAGCATCGACGGCTGGCCGTTCACCCTGGCCACCAGCTCCTCGGCGTCGGCGAGCGCGGCACCGGAGAAGATGCCCGCCTTCATCGAGCCACGGGTGCGCAGGTGGCGCACCAGCGCGCGGGTGTCGATACCCGCGATGCCGACGATCCGCTGGCGTTCGAGTTCGTCGGGAAGGGTCGTGGTCGCGCGCCAGTTCGACGCGCGTCGAGCGGGGTCGCGCACCGCGTACCCGGCGACCCAGATCTTGGCGGACTCGTCGTCCTCGTCGTTCCAGCCGGTGTTGCCGATCTGCGGCGCGGTGGCCACCACGATCTGGCGGTGGTAGGACGGGTCGGTGAGGGTTTCCTGATACCCGGTCATCGCGGTGCAGAACACCGCCTCACCGAGCGTCTGGCCCACGGCGCCGTAGGCCTGGCCGCGGAACACCCGGCCATCCTCCAGCACGAGTGCTGCTTCTCGTGTCATCCCTCGTCATCTCCCGTCATCGTCCCGCTCTGATCCGCCGTCGAAAGCCGCCGCCAAGCCGGGTAGACCGACTTGTCGTCGCCACGGAAACCGGTATCGATCTCGGTTCCGGTCGGCAGCTTCCAGCGAATGACCAGCACACCATCTTCCGTCATCACTTTGCCCGCGTGGCCGCGTTCGGTGCGCACCGCGGTGATGGATTCCTGCGGAATCCAGATCACCGTCGCGCCGTCGCGTTCGAGCAGAATCCCGCGTTCGAACCGCGTGAGTTCCGCTGTGGCCCGGAACCCCAAGTCCCCCACCGTTATCCGGTCCTGCCAGCTGGGCGCGATGGTGCTGCCCAGATAGAGACCGGTGGTCGGTTCCAGGACCTGCGCACCGAGTTCGGCGGGCACGGCGGGCAGGACGCCGATGCGCTCCGCCTGCCGCGCCGCACGGTTGCGCCAGCCTCGGTACATCAGCCACAGGCACAGCACGAACAGGACGAGCAGCCCGAGAACCCAGAGCGTTCTTTCCACCTACGGACCTCCTGTATCGAATGTGCGTGCCTCGCTCATCTACGCCTCCGCATGGCCGCGCGCCGCCTTGCCGTCGCGGGCGGTGACCCGGCCGCGCAACAGCGTCGCCGTGACCCGGGCCGGGAGCGTCATCGCCTCGAACGGCGTGTTGTGCGAGATGCTGGCGAGCTCGCTGCCGTGCACCGTCCAGCTCGCGGTCGGGTCGACCAGCGTCAGGTTCGCCGGTTCCCCGACCTCGAGCGGCCTGCCGTGGTCATCGAGGCCGACGATCTCGGCCGGACGCTCGCTCATCACGCGAGCGACACCGCGCCAGTCCAGCAGGCCCGGCTCCACCATGGTCCGCACGATGATCGACAGCGCGGTCTCCAAGCCGAGCATGCCGGGACGGGCCGCGGCGAACTCGCAGCACTTGTCCTGCTCCGCGTGCGGGGCATGGTCGGTGGCGACACAGTCGATGACTCCGTCGGCCAGCGCCTGCCGCAGCGCGGCGGCGTCGGAGGATTCGCGCAGCGGCGGATTGACCTTGTTGACCGCGTCGTAGGTCGCCAACCGGGAATCGTCGAGCAGCAGGTGGTGCGGGGTTACCTCGGCGGTGATGGCGATGCCCTGTGACTTCGCCCATTTCACCAGCTCCACGGTGCCCGCGGTGGAGGCGTGGCAGATGTGCACCCTGGCGCCCGCGTCGCGGGCCAGCAGGGCGTCCCGCGCGACGATGGACTCCTCGGCCGCGCGCGGCCAACCCGCCAAGCCGAGCCGGGCCGCGGTCGGGCCCTCGTGCGCGACCGCGCCCTTGGTCAGCCTCGGTTCCTCGGCGTGCTGCGCGATCAGCACGCCCAGCGAGTTCGCGTACTCCAAGGCGCGGCGCATGATCAGCGGGTCGTAGACGCAATGGCCGTCGTCGGAGAACATGCGCACCGCCCCGGCACCCGCGGCCATGGTGCCCATCTCGGCGAGCTGCTTGCCTTCCAGTCCGACCGTGACCGCGCCGACCGGGTACACGTCGACCAAGCCGACCTCCCGCCCGCGGCGCCACACGTGGTCGGTGACCACAACCGAGTCGGCGACCGGGTTCGTGTTGGCCATCGCGAACACCGCGGTGTAGCCGCCGAGCGCGGCGGCGGCCGAACCGGACTCGATGGTCTCGGTGTCCTCGCGCCCCGGCTCGCGCAAGTGGGTGTGCAGGTCGACGAAGCCCGGCAGCAGAATCTGCCCCTGCGCGTCGATGATCTCGGCCCCGACCACGCCGAGGTCGGTGCCGATCTCGCGGATCTCGCCGTCCGCGACGAGCACGTCGACCGGCTCGCCCTCGCCGTACCGCAGTACGCCCTTGATCAGGACGGTGGAGTTCGAACTCATGCCACTGCCTCCTGTGTTCCGACGAGCAGGCGGAACAGGACCGCCATGCGCATGTGCACACCGTTGGTGACCTGTTGCAGCACAGCGGCTTTCGGGGAGTCCGCGACCGAGGACGCGATCTCCATGCCGCGCAGCATCGGGCCGGGGTGCAGCACGACGGCGTGGTCGTCCAGCAGGGCCAGCCTGCGCTCGGACAGTCCGTAGGTGATCGAGTATTCGCGGGCCGACGGGAAGAACCCGCCGTTCATCCGCTCGGCTTGCACGCGCAGCATCAGCACCGCATCGGCACCGATCAACTCGGCGTCCAGGTGGTGCGAAACGCGGGCGGGCCAGGTCTCGACGCCGACGGGCAGCAGCGTGCGCGGGGCGACCAGCACCACCTCGGCGCCGAGGGTCGCCAGCAGGAAGACGTTCGACCGCGCGACCCGGCTGTGCAGGATGTCGCCGACGATGACCACCCGCTTGCCCTCGATGTCGCCGAGCCGCTGCCGGAGGGTCAGCGCGTCCAGCAGCGCCTGGGTCGGGTGTTCGTGCGTACCGTCGCCGGCGTTCACGACGGCCGGGCCGGAGGTGCGTCCCTCCGCGACCGCCCATTCGTCCATCCACCGGGCGATCTGGTGCGCGGCGCCGGAGGCCGGGTGCCGCACGATCAGCGCGTCGGCGCCCGCGGCGTGCAGGGTCAGCGCGGTGTCGCGCAGCGACTCGCCTTTGGCGACCGAGGAACTGCTCGCGCTGACGTTGATCACGTCGGCGCTCATCCATTTGCCCGCGACCTCGAACGAGACCCGGGTGCGGGTGGAGTTCTCGTAGAAGACCGTCATCACGGTGCGGCCGCGCAGGGTGGGCAGCTTGTGCACCTCGCGGCCGAGCAGGGCCTGTTCGAACCGTTCGGCCTCGTCGAGCAGTCCGGTCGCGGTGGCGCGATCCAGAGCCGCGACCGACAGCAGATGCCTCACGCTCCCGCCTCCTGTTCCGAGCCGTGGCGCAGATAGACACCGTCGCGGCCGTCGTGCTCGGTGAGCAGCACCGAGATGTCCTCGGTCCGGTTGGTCGGCACGTTCTTGCCGACGTAGTCGGCGCGGATCGGCAGTTCGCGATGACCGCGGTCGATGAGCACCGCCAGCTGCACGGCGCGCGGACGGCCCAGATCGCGCAGACCGTCCAGCGCGGAACGCACAGTGCGGCCGGAGAACAGAACGTCGTCGACCAAGACCACCAGCGCGTCCTCGATGCCGCCCTCGGGAACCGAGGTGCGCTCCAGCGGCCGGTGCGGGCGGCTGCGCAGGTCGTCGCGATAGAGGGTGATGTCGAGCGAGCCCAGCGCCGGGCGGACACCGGAGAATTCCTCGATCTTGTCGGTGAGCCGCGCGGCCAGCGTGGTGCCACGGGTCGGAATGCCGATCAGCACGACGCGCGGCGCGTCCGGCTCACCCGCGTCCAACGCGGTCTTCTCGATGATCTGGTGCGCGATGCGCGCGATGGTCCGCCCGACATCCGAAGCCGACAACAGCTCTCGCCCCGCCGCCACCCCCTCCGGGGTATGTCGCTGCGATGTCTCGGCAGCGCCGGACTTGGCGGCCCGTTCTTCGGGCACAGCCATGCCGACCTCCTTCCCCGCCTCACCGGACGGTCCGTTAAAGGATGTCTTACGGCAAGCAGACTAGCAGCGCCGCGACCGACGTTTTCACCAGCCATATCGGGCTGTGAGCGGGGCCACGGCCGGGACGCGGGCGAGCCACATCGGATCCGAGTCGGCACATGGGGTCTCGCACCGACCGCCCCGGTGCGACTACCGCCGCGAACCTACCAAATGCGAACGACATTGACCGAAAACCGCTAGCACATATGTTCGATAGACGGTACGCTCGGCGACATGTCCGCACCATTGCAGGGATCGCTGCTGGACGGATTCGGTGACACCGAATTCGGGTCGCTTCGCGATATCCGCCGCACCACACTCGACCGTGGCGCCTGGGTGGATCTGTTGCCCGGATGGCTGTCCGGCGCCGACGCGCTGTTCGACCGGCTGGTCGCGTGCGTGCCGTGGAAGGCCGAGCGCAGGCCGATGTACGACCGGGTGGTCGACGTGCCCCGGCTGCTGAAGTTCTACGAGGAGCACGAACCACTGCCGGATCCCGCCCTGGCCGACGCGCGCACGGCCTTGTCCGAGCACTATCGGCACGAACTCGGTGAGCCGTTCCGCACGGCCGGACTGTGCTACTACCGGGACGGGCACGACAGCGTGGCCTGGCACGGCGACACCTTCGGCCGCGGCGCGACACACGACACCATGGTCGCGATCGTGTCGATCGGGGCACCGAGGGCGCTGCTGCTGCGACCGCGCGGTGGCGGGGCGAGTGTGAAATACGTCGTCGGACATGGCGACCTGCTGGTCATGGGCGGCTCCTGCCAGCGAACCTGGGAGCACGCCGTGCCGAAGACGCGCAAGCCCACCGGCCCACGGATCAGCATCCAGTTCCGTCCGCGCGGCGTGCGCTGACGTCCCGACCCACTGCGCGGCGGGCAACAGCGCGACACACTTGACCTGAACCACTGTTGAGGTCGGAAGCTCATCGGCATGAGCGCGACAGCATTCACACCGCCCTTGGTCGAGGACACGACGGCCGACCACACCGATGACGTCGCCGCGATCCGGCAGATCATCGCCAACGCCGAGACCGCGTTCAATACCAATGACGCCGACCTGCTGACCGGCGACTTCACCGCCAACGCGGCTGTCGTCAACGCGGTGGGCACGCTGATCACCGGTTTCGACGCACTCCTCGACGCGAACCGTCGCGGTCTGGCCGGTTTCCTGAAAGACCAGTACGCCCGCTACGAGGTGGCCGACATCACGTTCCTTCGACCCGACGTCGCGATCGCACACAAGCGCGCGTGGGCGACCACGGCCGACGGCGAGCCGCTCGACAACGACCACGCCATGATCGCGCTCTACGTCCTGGTCAAACAGGGCAATCGCTGGTACACGGCGGCCAGGCAGAACACCCTGGTGCCCAAGAACGAGTGATCACCGCACGAACGCGCGGATGTAGTGAGCGGGCGTCGCTCGGCCGCGGCGGCGCCGAGCGACGCCATGGAGGATTTTCCGCATTATCGATGCCGTGTCACCCGTTTTCGCTTGTCACTCGCTCCCGATAGCCTGGAATCATGAGCAATCCAGGGGCGGGGGTCTTGGCCGTGATGCCGCTGCACACGATCAGCGAGGTTTACGGCGAGGCCGGGCTGCGCGAACGGCTACTGCTGGAAATCGCCGATCTGCCGGACACTCCACGGCTCGCCGCGGCGCTCGATCTCGCGGCCGACCTGCATCGCGACGATCGTTACGGACGCGAGCCGTACCTCAGTCATCTACTGCGGGTGGCGATTCGGATCATCAGCTACTACGAGGTCCGGGATCCGGACGTGGTCGCGGCGGGCCTGCTGCACGACTCGGTCGAGGATCACGCCACGGAGCTGGCCGCCGACCGTCCTGGCCCGACCGTGGACGCCGCACTCGGCACGCTCACCGACCGGTTCGGTGAACGAGTGGCCGACCTGGTGGCCGCCGTGACAAATCCGGAACCCGACCCGTCGCGGGATCGGCAGTCCCAGTACCGCGAGCACGTCGCGACCAATCTGGACCGCGACCCGTGGGCCCGCGTCATCAAATTCTCCGACTTCACCGACAACGGTGTCGGCATTCTCTACGCCACCGGTCCCGCGATGCCCAGGCTCGCCGCCAAGTACCGCCCGCTCACCGCGGTGTACCGCGACCTGGTCACCCGGCCGGATACACCCCTGGCCGACCACGTCCGGCAGCACATCCTCGACCAACTCGACCGCGCGGACGAGCGCTTCGACGCCATTCTCGCGCGCGACTGATCGGAGGTTCCCGCTGCGCAGTGGAAGGCCCTGATACCGGCCGCCTTGGCGTGAACGCTCACGGCGCGCGCAGCACCGACTCGACCAACTCGCGGACCGCGGCCAGCAATCGATCGGTCTCGCCCGCGCGGACCATCCGCGGCACCAGCTCGCCGCTGAGGGTGCCGAGCAGCAGCCGACCGACCACCTCGGCGTCCAGGTCGGGACGGGCTTCGCGCAGCAGCGTGGTGATGTGTTCGTCCCAGAACGCGTGGAACTCCGCGGTCCGCGGATGCGGCGGCACGGTGCGATAGGCGACCATCAGCTCGGAATTGTCGATCACCAGCCGCGTCATCGCGTCGAAGTAGGCGATCAGGCGAGCATCGGCGGGCGCGCCGGGACCCAACGGCGGCGGGCCGCTGGTGATCGCGTCCATGAGCGTGAGCGCGCTCTCGGCGACCATTTCGTGCAGCAGTCCGGCGCGATTGCCGAAACGATGGAAGATCGTCCCCTTTCCCACCCCGGCGGCGGCTGCCACGCGATCCATGGTGATCGCCCCGGCGCCGTGCTCGGCCAGCAGAGCGGCGGTGGCGTCCAGGATCGCGCGCCGGTTGCGCGCCGCATCCACCCGTTCCTTCGGCCGTTCGCCGCCCATCGCACCCGCTTTCCTGGACAACTTGACCGACGGTCCATATTCTCGGGCGAGACAACTGGACCGACAGTCAAGTTATGGAGTTCGTGATGCAGGCAATCGTAATGACGGGCATCGGAGGCCCGGAGGTACTGCTCGCACAGGAGGTCCCGAGGCCACGGCCGGGCGCAGACGAGGTGGTGATCCGCGCCGAGGCGATCCCTGTGCTGTTCCCGGAGATCAAGTTGCGCTCCGGGGAGTTTCCGCTGGGCGCCCCGCTGCCGCTGATCTTCGGTTTTCAAGCGGCGGGCGTGGTCACCGAAGTCGGCAGCCGAGTCGACCCCGCACTGATCGGGCAGCGCGTGGTCGTGGCGACCAAAGGTTTCGGCGCGTACGCCGAATTCGTCGCCGCACCAGCGGATTCGGTGACGTTCATTCCGGACGGGCTGTCCGCGGTAGACGCGGCGGCGGTGCTGATGAACGGCTCGGTGGCGATTCCGCTCCTGGAGACCGCCGGGTTGACCGGAGCGGAGACCGTCCTCATCGAGGCCGCCGCGACCGGCATCGGCAGCGCTCTGACCCAGCTGGCGAAGGAATACGGTGCGGCCCGCGTCGTCGCGACGGCCGGTGGCCCGGCAAAGGCGGCGCAGGCTCGTAAGCTGGGCGCCGATGTGGTGATCGACCACAGCGCCCCAGCGTGGACCACGCGGTTGCGCGAAACCCTCGGCGGCGCAACGGTGGACGTGGTCTTCGATGCGATCGGCGGTGCGAGCGCCGCCGAACTGCTCGATCTCATGACACCATTGCGCGGCCGGATGCTCGGCTATGGCTGGTTGTCCGGTGCCCCGGCGCAGGTGTCCGCAAGTGATCTGGTCCCGCGGGGGCTCACCTTCACCGGCTGCGCCGGACCGGACTGGCTGGCACGGGTCGCCGAGGCGGGCACCGCCGTTCTGGCCCGCGCCGCAGCGGGCCGGCTGGATTCGCCGGTCGAGGCAGTGCTGCCACTGGACCAGGCAAGCCGCGCACACCGGCTGCTGGAGGATCGAACACCGCTGGGCAAGATCGTGCTGCGGCCGGAGCCCGGCGTGTCGTAGGAACGACGCGAGGCCGGCGCCGCCGCGGATAGTGTGGGGTCGTGCGGACTTCCCTGGAACCCCATGTCGGCGCGGCCAATGCGCTCACCGCTCGATGGTGTGCGGTGGTGGACCACAACGACTTCGTGGTGTCCGGCGCGGGTGTGTGGCCGTTGCTGGCCCTGCTCGCGTCGGCGGCTGAGGGTTCGGCGCGGGACGAACTCGCAGCGGCGATCGGAGTGCCCGCGGCGATCGGGCAGGACGGGGCGCTGCGGTTGCTGCGCGATATCGATCGCGCGGAGGCGGTGTCGGCCGCACTCGGAATGTGGGTGCGCAACGATCTTCCGCTGCACGAGGACTGGGCGAGTCGGCTGCCCGCGGGCGTCCTCGCACGGCTGGCCGGGCAGGCCGAGCTCGACAGCTGGGCGGCCGAGCACACCGAGGGGCTCACCGAGCGATTCCCCCTCTCCGTCAATCCCGACACGCTGATGGTGCTCGCCACCGCGCTCGTCGCGAAGACCCGGTGGCGTGTGCCGTTCGACGTCGGGATGCTGACGCCCGAAGACGGTCCGTGGCAGGGGCATCGTGGTCCCGGGTTGTCCCGGATCAGCACCGACCTCACGAACGCCGCGATTCTGGACGCGCCGCAGCCTGTTACGCGCGTCGTGGTCGAAGGTAGCGCCGATCTCGACGTCCACCTCCTGCTCGGTCCGGGGACACCTGGCACCGTGCTCGGAACCGGCCTCGCCGCCTTGTCGGACGCGGTGCCGATCCGCACCGGCCTGCCGGTCGGGACCGAAGGGCCAGGGCTCACCGTGCACACCGAGCCGGTCCGCGCCAACGCCGACCAGCTGCGAATTCGGCTGCCACCGTTCGAGGTTCGATCGACCCACGATCTGCTCGCCGGACCCGGACTGTTCGGACTGACCACCGCGACGGATTGCGACAGTGGTCATTTCCCCGCGATATCTCCCATGCCACTGTGCGTCGGCCAAGGGGCTCAAGAGGTCCTGGCCCGGTTCAGCCATGAGGGTTTCGAAGCCGCCGCGGTGACCGCGTTCGGCTTGCGCGCGGCGAGCGGGGCACTCCAGAGCCACCAGGCGACCGTCATCTCGGTGACGTTCGACCGGCCCTTCGGCTTCCTCGCCGTGCACCGCCCCACGGGTCTCGCAGTCGTCGCGGGATGGATTGCCACCCCACCCACTTCATCTCCCACCGGTTCGGTGTAGCGCAGCTGCCGATCAAACACAGCGCGCGAAGTGTGGTGCGTGTTCGGGTCGTATGCCGCGGGCGATCAGGAACGGCGGCACGCTGCGCAATACGGGAATTCGGCGCAGGACGCGGACCGGCATGGGGGCGCGAGGCGCACCGGCGATATCGATGCGTCCGTCGAGGGCGGGGGCGATGGCCCAGGCGTGCAGGAAGCGTTGCATCCCCTGTGTCACCACCGTCGGGAACCGCCGCCGTCGCTGCACCTTCGCCAGATCCTTGGTGCCCACCGTGCCGGAGAGCAGTGGCGCGGCGAGAATTCTCGCCGCGGCGACGGCGTCCTGTACGGCCAGATTGATGCCGACACCACCGGCCGGGGACATGGCATGGGCGGCATCGCCGAGGCAGAGCAGGCCGTTGGTGTACCACTTGGTCAGACGGTCGAGCTTCACCTCCAGCAGCTTCACCTGATCCCAACTGGTCAAGGCGTCGACACGGTCACGAAGCCAGGGTGCGGCGTCGGCCAAGGTGCGCATGATGTCCTCGACCGGCCCGCGGCGAGCGGACTCGTCAGCGCCCTTGGCGATCAGGGTCGCGCACTGCCAGTAGTCGCCGCGGTCGAGCAGGACCGCGACCCGCCGGGCGGTGACGATCGGCAGCGCGCCCGCGGGGTCGATCTCGGTGCGCGGCAGGCGGAACCACCACACATCCATCGGCGTCGACCATTTGCGGGTCGGCAGTCCCGCCGCCGAACGCAGCACTGAGCCGCGACCGTCACAGGCCACCGTGAGATCGGCTTCGATCGCGCCGGTAGCGCCGTCCATGGTCCGGTAGGTGACGCCGCCGACCCTGCCGTCGATCCAGATCAGATCGGTGGCCTCGGTGTTCATCCGGAGCCGGAAGGCCGGCTCGGCCTCGGCGGCGCGCGCGAGCAGATCCAGCAGATCCCACTGCGGCACCATGGCGATGTACTTGTGCTTGCCCGGCAGGTGTTTCAGTGTGACGAAGGTCTGCACGCCACCCGCGACCGGCAGTTGCACCTGATCCAGTTTGCGCGCTGGCAGTTTCGCGAATTCCGCGCCGAGCCCTAGTTCGTCGAGCAGGTCCAGGGTGGTGGGATGCACGGTGTCGCCGCGGAAGTCCCGCAGGAAGTCCTTGTGCTTCTCCAACACCGTGACCTGGACTCCTGCGCGGGCCAACAGCAGTCCGAGGATCATTCCGGCCGGTCCCCCACCGACCACCAGGCAGGTCGTACGTTCCATCGACTGTCCCTTCCTCGGTCGCGCATCGCCGCAAAGGTGTCGCTGTTCGCGCAAAATCCTAGTGCGGTGCGAGCGATGCCGGACCTGGATCGGCGACGGTCGTCCGGTTCGGCGGCAACCTCACCCGATCTCCCGGTGCAGGACGAAGAAATACGGCTCGGCCATGCCGCGCAGGTCCATCGCGCCGAGCAGGGTGTGCTCGTCCGCGCGCCGGAAGTGATCGATGATCGGCAGGGTGGTCGTAGATCATGGCGGCGCTGGTCACGCCGCGGTATTCCACCTCGCGCAGGCGCGCGGTCGGCGACCTGCTGCCCAGGCCGATACGCCGAGGGCGCGGTCGAGATACTGCCATCATGTCGGATGTGCTCGAACAGGTCGATTCCACCGATCGCACCCCGCCCGCGCAGGCCACCGCTGCGCCGTCCGGACCGGCACCGCGGCTCGGCGTGTTGGACTGGGTACGACTGGGATTGCTGCTCGCCGGTCTGCTGTGCGTGATCACCGGACTGCTGCCCCACGACGACGCCGTCGCGAACATGCGCCGAATCAGCCCGCTGCTGCTGTTTCTGGGCAGCGTGATCGTGCTGGCCGAACTCACCAGGCAGGCCAAGGTTTTCGACGCCATCGCCCATCGCCTGGCGATCCTCGGTCGCGGTTACTACCCCGCTCTGTTCGTCCTGTGCGTGCTGTTCGCCTCGGCCACCACCATCCTGCTGAATCTCGACACCACGGCCGTACTGATCACCCCGGTGATGCTGGCGCTGGCGGCGCCGGCCCGAATTCCGCCGCTGCCACTGGCCATGACCACGCTGTGGCTGGCCAACACCGCAAGCCTGCTGCTGCCGGTCTCCAATCTCACCAATCTGCTCGCCGCGGATCGGGTGGCGCTCACCGCAACGGATTTCGCGACGCGAATGTGGGCGCCGCAAGTGGTTTCCATTGCTGCGACGATGGTCTGCCTGTGGCTCTGGTATTGGCGGCGTGGGCGACGCGAGAGCGATCGCTATGTGCCGCCCGAGCCGATCCGACCCGTGAATTTCCGGGAGCGCGCACTACTTTTCACCACCACGGGGGCCTGCCTGCTGTTCATCCTCGCGATTCCCCTCGTCGGCGACCACATCGGCATCGCGGCCACTGCGGCGGCGGGCATCGCGGTGGCCGGTTTCGCGGTCTTCGACCGCAGTGCCTTGCGGCTGTCGCTCATCCCTTGGCGGCTGCTCGTTTTCGTGGTCGGCCTGTTCCTGGTGGTGCCCACCCTGAGCCGATTCGGCCTCGCCGATCTGATGCACGCCTTGATCGGCACCGACGGCGGCGCGTCCGGCGCGTACCGGGCCGCCGCCGCGGGCGCCGCGCTCTCCAACGTCGCCAACAACCTCCCCGCCTACACCGCAGGAGAGGCGGTGATCCCGGCGGGAAACGGCAATCAGCTTCTCGCGCTGCTGATCGGGGCGAATATCGGCCCCATCGTCACGCCGTGGGCATCGCTCGCCACCCTGCTCTGCCTGGAGTTCTGTCGCACCCATGACGTCCGGGTCCCGATGACGCGCTTCGTGCTCACCGGCCTCGCCCTCGCCGTCGTCGCCACGACGGGCGCCGTCGCGGCGCTACTGGTGATGGGTTGAGCAGCTGCTTCCCCTTCGCCCCCTTGACCTCGAGCGCGGTCGAGGTACAAGGATCGGACCGAGGTCGAATCGAGAAACTCTTCCCGATTCGATCTCGCACGCCGAACCACCCGGTCCGGTGGGGCTCCCGCTGGTCCGTTCGTACACCCCCAGCGGGAGTCACGCGTGTACGCCGAATCGTGCTGCGGCATAGAACCCGAACTACTGTCCGCCGTCAACGGCTGCGAAAAGAACAGCCGCACAGCCGCGGCTTGCCGCTTGATGCGGCCGACCGGCAACTGGGCGGCTGTCGTGGGTTCAGACGGAGACGGTGATCTCCCACTCGTAGACCGTCAACTCCGAGGAGCCGGTGGTGTGGACCGGGTCGGCGAAGACGATCTCCCATGCGGCGTCCAGGTTTTCGGCTCGGATGACGTAGGCGCCGCCGGTGCCGTCGGTGAATTTGCCGCTCTCGACCAGCTGACCACGCGCGAGCAACCCATTGAGGAACTCCCGGTGCGGTTCGATCACGGCGGCGTCGAAGCGCGGCGTACGCATGGCCAGCACCAGGTACTTGTTCACGCCTCGGGCTCCCGGCGGGGGGCGCGGGTAGCGGCCGCCGCGGCGCGCACCTGCGGCGCCACCAGGACGACCTGGCCGAGCACACCGTTGACGAAGGACGGCGAGTCGTCGGTGGACAGCTCCTTGGCCAACTCCACCGCCTCGTCGACGGCGACGACCGGTGGGACGTCGGTCGCGTGGAACAACTCCCACACCGCGATGCGCAGAATCGCGCGATCCACGGCCGGAAGCCGCGACAGGGTCCAGTCCTGCAGGTACGACTCGATGGTGCCGTCCACCCGGTCGAGGTCGTCGGCGACGCCCTCGACCAGGGTGCGGGTGTAGGCGTGCACCGGCGCAACGGACTGATCGCGGGTGGCCAGCTCGGCGCGCTCGTCGAGCAGTTCGGCGGCGTCGACGTCCCTGGCCTCCGCCTCGAACAGCAGATCCACCGCACGCCGGCGGGCCTTGTGCCGAGCGCCGAGCTTCTTGTACGCGGACTTCTTGTCCACGGGCTGTTCCGCCACGGTCACATTATCCCGGATCGGCTGGTCCCGGGGGATCAGGCGTTGACCCGGCCGAGGTAGCTGCCGTCGCGCGAGTCGATACGCAGCTTGTCGCCGGTGTTGATGAACAGCGGGACCTGGACCTCGGCGCCGGTCTCCAGGGTCGCCGGCTTGGTGCCGCCGGTGGAGCGGTCGCCCTGCAGACCGATATCGGTGTGGGTGACCTCGAGCTCGACCGAAACCGGCAACTCCACATACAGCGGCGCGCCCTCGTGCGTGGCGACCTGCACCGTCATGTTCTCCAGCAGGAAACGGGCTCCGCTGCCGATGGTCTCCTCGGCGATGGAGATCTGGTCGAAGGTCTCGCCGTCCATGAAGACGTAGTCGGTGCCGTCGTGGTAGAGGTAGGTCATGTCGCGGCGGTCGACGCTGGCGGTCTCGACCTTCACACCGGCGTTGAAGGTCTTGTCGACCACCTTGCCGGACACGACGTTCTTCAGCTTGGTCCGCACGAAGGCGGGGCCCTTGCCCGGCTTGACGTGCTGGAATTCGACGATCTGCTGGAGCTGGCCGTCGATCTTCAGCACAAGGCCGTTCTTGAAGTCGCTGGTGTCCGCCACTGTCTTCGGATCTCCTCGTTCTACCACTTGGTCTCGGGCCGACCGGCGTCAGTCGACGACGGTCAAGTCTTTGCTGGTGTGGGTGAGCAGTTCCGGGCCCCCTTCGCGCACCACGAGCGTGTCCTCGATCCGGACTCCGCCGCGGCCGGGAAAGTACACACCTGGTTCGACGGTCACCGCCACGCCAGACAGAAGTGTACCGGTTCCGGTTTTCGCGATTCCGGGCGCTTCGTGGATCTGCAACCCCACCCCGTGCCCGAGACCGTGCACGAACAACTTGCCGTGCCCGGCGGCCTCGATCACCGCCCGCGACGCCGCGTCGACGTCGGCCACCGGCACCCCGGGGCGCAGCGCCTCGCGCCCGGCCCGCTGCGCCTGCTGGACCAGCTCGTACACCTCCCGCTGCCAGTCGGTCGGCGCGCCGAGCACGAAGGTGCGGGTCATGTCCGAGTGGTAGCCGCCGACCACGGCGCCGAAGTCCAGCTTGACGAAGTCGCCCGCCGCCAGCACGGCTTCGGTCGGGCGGTGATGCGGGACAGCCGAGTTCGCTCCGGTCGCCACGATGGTCTCGAACGACACCGCTTCGGCGCCGTGCTCGAACATGGCCCATTCCAGATCTCGGGCCACCTGACGTTCGGTGCGGCCGGGACGCAGTCCGCCCCGTTCCAGCAGCGTGGCGAGACCGGCGTCGGCCGCCGCGCACGCCGCCCGCAACCGTTCGACCTCGTAGGCGTCCTTGACCATGCGCAGCTGCTCGACCAGTGCCGGCGTCGCGACAAGCTCCAGGCCGGTCCGCTGCTCCAGAAAGCCGCGATGCTGCTCGACGGTGACGACGTGGCTTTCGAAGCCGACCCGGCCGAGTTGCCACTCCCCCGCCAATTGCACGATCCGGCGCGCGGTGGCCCGCGCGATCTCCGCCCGCAGATCCGGGACCTGCTCGGCGACTTGGGTGCGGTACCGGCCGTCGGTGCCGATCACGCTGCGGTCCTCGGCGGTGCGCGTGTCCCAGGAGTGCACGAGCAGCGCCGCGTTGGAACCGGTGAACCCGGTCAGGTACCTGATGTTCACCAGATCGGTGACCAGCAGGGCGTCCACCCTGTTCTCCACCAGCAGGCTGCGCAGCGCTCCACGCCGTGCCGCGTAGTCGGGCGCATGGCCCTGGTGATCGGAACACATGGGTCAAAACTACCGCCGACACGCCGCGGGCCGACACGCAACACGTGCTCGATGCGCCGCCCGCCGGTCCCGATCGCCCGTTGGGCGACAGAATAGGCTGGCGCCCAAGGTATTTCGTCTGCGAAGACGACAGTGCGGAGCATTCGCTGTTCACATTCGCTCATGTTGTGCACATTTCGGCCCGGCGCGACTTCCGGGCACCGGCGCGGGGCGAGGGTGGAGGTATGTCTCCTTTCGCGTTCACCGCCCTCGCCGCCTGGTGTGCGGCATTGACCGTGGCCGACCTCCGGGAACGACGCCTTCCGAACAGACTGACCGGTTTCGGTGCCCTGGCGGTGCTCGGATACGCCCTGATCACAGGGCAATTCACGGTCGCGGCACTCGGTGCGGCATTCCTCGCTACGCCGTATCTGCTGGTCCACCTGGCCGCGCCCGCCGCGATGGGCGCGGGGGACGTCAAACTCGCGCTCGGCCTGGGTGGGGCGGCCGCGCTCGGCGGCGCCCAGGCGTGGGTCTGGGCGGCGCTCGGCGCACCCGCGCTCACGGTCTGCATCGCGGTCGCGGCGCTGGCCGCTCGGCACCTGCGCACGTCGGACATCGGTGGCCCGGCCGGCACGCGGTGCACCGTGCCGCACGGACCATCGATGTGCCTGTCCACGTTGCTCGTCCTCGTATCGCCGGTCATGGACTCGGGCTGAGCGGCGCTGTCGCGGCACCGACGAGCCACGTTCGAGGCGCGAGCAGGGCAACACGATGGGCCGGATGGTGAAGCCAGCAAATACAGCGCAATTCATCGGTACCATCAACCGCAGGCAACGACTTCCCGAGCAGCCGCTCGAGCTGCGGTAGCGAGGTGCGGCCCTCGGCGAGTTGCCGCTCGAGTGCGCCAGGACAGCGATGCAGCGTCGAGAAGGAGCCGCCGAGTGAATCCGAGGCATCCATCGCGGAGGCCGATCGTCGTGGGAACCGACGGGTCCGCCGAGTCGATCGTCGCGGTGCGCTGGGCGGCACAGACCGCCGCTCTGCACGACGCGCCCCTGCACATCCAGCTCGTCATGGAGTCGTCGCCGGGTTCCGACACCGACAATCCGCCGCGTCCGGCCGCGCTGCTGCGGGTGCGGGAAGCGGATGAGGCGATCGAACGCGCCGCGAACGCGGCCGAAGCCGCCGCGCACGTGATCCGTGATATCGCCATCGGCACCGAGATCCGCACCGCGCACATCGCCACCGCCCTGATCGAGCGCTCCCGGAACGCGGCGATGCTCGTGGTTGGCACGCGCGGTATCGGCCGGATCCAGCGGGTGCTGCTGGGATCGGTCAGCACGGCCGTCGCGCGAGACGCGGACTGCCCGGTCGCCGTGGTGCCCGCCGAGGCGCCGCTGTGGGACCGGGCGAGCACCTGCCCGGTGGTCGTCGGGGTGGACGGTTCGGGCGCCGAGCAGGCCGCCATCGAGGTGGCCGTGACCGAGGCATCCCTGCGCGGGGTCGAACTGGTGGCGGTGCACACCTGGGGCGAGATCGAGCCGCCTGCGGCGAGCGGCGGCGACCGGACGGCGCTGCGCCGGACCGAGGAAGCGGTGCTGGCCACGAGCCTGGCCGGATGGCAGGAGCGGTACCCGGAGGTGCCCATTCGGCGTGAGGTGGTGCGCGACCGTGCCGAGCGCCGTCTGCTCGAACGCTCGCGCGACGGCCAGCTGCTCGTCGTGGGCAACCGCGGTCGCGGTGTCCTGGGCCGTCTGCTGTTCGGCTCGGTCGGCGAGACACTGCTGCGGTCGGTGGATCGCGCCATCGTGATCGCCCGCTGATCCGCCCCGTGCCGCGCGTACCGTCCTGCCGCCGACGTGGGCGTCGTCACGGCGGGCCGAGTTCCGGAGCGCGGGCGCCGACATGGGAAGATGGACGACGTGCTGCGTTGGATAACTGCCGGAGAATCCCATGGTCCCGCTCTCGTCGCCATCCTCGAGGGGATGGTGGCGGGCGTCGAGGTGACATCCGAGGAGATCTCCGCGCAGCTGGCGCGCCGCAGGCTGGGATACGGGCGCGGCGCACGGATGAAGTTCGAGGCCGACAAGGTCACCGTCATCGGCGGCGTGCGGCACGGACGCACGATGGGCGGCCCGATCGCCATCGAGGTCGCGAACTCCGAGTGGCCGAAGTGGGTCACGGTGATGTCGGCCGACCCGGTGGATCCGGCCGAACTCGCCGAGCTGGCTCGCAACGCTCCGCTGACCCGGCCCCGCCCCGGGCACGCCGACTATTCCGGCATGCTCAAGTACAACTTCGACGACGCCCGCAACGTGCTCGAGCGGGCCAGCGCCAGGGAGACCGCGGCGCGCGTGGCGGCGGGCACCGTGGCACGCAACTTCCTGCGCCAGGCGTTCGGCGCCGAGGTCGTTTCGCATGTGGTCTCCATCGGCACCGCGCAGAACACGACGGGCATCGTGCCGACCGCCGCCGATCTCGCCGCGGTGGACGAGAGCCCGGTGCGCGCGTTCGACAAGGATGCCGAAGCGGCGATGATCGCCGAGATCGAGGCGGCCAAGAAGGACGGCGACACGCTCGGCGGCGTGGTCGAGGTGGTCATCGAGGGTCTTCCGGTCGGTCTCGGCTCGTTCACCAGCGGCGAGAACCGCCTGGACTCGCGCCTCGCGGCCGCGCTCATGGGTATCCAGGCCATCAAGGGCGTCGAGGTCGGCGACGGCTTCGAGACCGCACGCCGCCGCGGCAGCCAGGCGCACGACGAGATGCGGCCCGGTCCGGACGGCGTACTGCGCTCCACCAACCGCGCGGGCGGCTTGGAAGGCGGCATGACCAACGGCGAGGCGCTGCGCGTGCGTGCGGCGATGAAGCCGATCTCCACGGTGCCGCGCGCGCTGTCCACGGTCGACATGACCACCGGCGCCGAAGCGGTGGCCATCCATCAGCGCTCGGACGTGTGCGCCGTGCCCGCCGCGGGTGTGGTCGCCGAGTCCATGGTGGCGCTGGTCGTGGCGCAAGCCGCGCTGGAGAAGTTCGGCGGCGACTCGCTCACCGAGACGGCCGAGAACATCACCAGCTACGTCAAGCGCATCAGCACCCGCCCGCACGTGCCCGCGGACAGTCGGTCGCAATGATCGTGCAGACCGATCCGCGCGCCCCGCGCGTGGTGCTGGTCGGACCGCCGGGAGCGGGGAAGTCCACGATCGGCCGCAAGCTCGCCAGGGAACTCGGCGTCGAGCTGTACGACACCGACGCCGGCATCGAGCGCGAGACCGGTCGGACCATTCCGGAGATCTTCGCCGAAGACGGTGAGCCCGAATTCCGCAGGATCGAAGAGCGGGTGGTGCGTCGCGCCATCCTGGCCGAGCGCGGCGTCGTCTCGCTCGGCGGCGGCGCGGTGCTGTCCGCGGACACCAGGGCGTTGTTGCGCAACCGCACCGTCGTCTACCTGGAAATCAGTGTGGCCGAGGGCCTTCGGCGTACCGGAGCGAGCACGCAGCGGCCGCTGCTCAACAGCGCGGATCCCGGCACGAAGTACCGCGAGCTGATGCGCACCCGCCGCCCGCTCTACCGTGAGGTGGCCACCGTCCGGGTACGCACCGACGGCCGCAGCCCGGGCCGGGTGGTGCGGATGATCATGTCCAAGCTCGGCATGGAACCGGCCGAGCGCGCCGGGACCGAGCCCGGTCTCCGGCCGCCGTCCAGCGGAATCCCGCAGGGCAGCAGCCGGTCCAGGGCCCGGCGCCGCGCCAGAGCCAGGTCCGCCGCTCGGCGCAGGGCCGCGGAGCAGGGCGAGACCACCGATACCGCGGCCGGTCCCGCGCAGGAATCCGGCGCCACCACATCCGCTCGTGTCCGTCGCGCGCGTAGGGCGGTCACCACGAGCGAACCCGATGCCACCGGCGGGGTGGGTACCGGTGACCCGTCAGCAGGCGGCCGAACCAGGCGTGCCCGCGCACGCCGTGCCCGCGCCCGGGCACGGCAGCAGTCGACAACAGCACCAACAGAATCGGAGCAAGCCACGTGACAGAGCCGAGTCGTCTCGAAGTCCGGACCGCCGACCCGTACCCGGTGATCATCGGCCGCGGGTTGCTCGGCGAACTCGTCGAGTCGGTCACCGGCGCGACCACGGGCGTGCGCACCGTGGCGATCTTCCACCAGCCGCCGCTCACCGAGACCGCCGAGGTGGTGCGCAAGGCGTTGGCCGACACCGGCATCGACGCTCACCGGATCGAGATCCCGGACGCCGAGGCGGGCAAAGACCTCGCCGTCGCCGGATTCTGCTGGGAGGTGCTCGGGCGCATCGGCTTGACCCGCAACGACGTCGTGGTCAGTCTCGGCGGCGGCGCGGCGACCGACCTGGCCGGTTTCGTCGCCGCCACCTGGATGCGCGGGGTGCGCATCGTGCATGTGCCGACCACGCTGCTCGCCATGGTCGACGCGGCGGTCGGCGGCAAGACCGGCATCAACACCGAGGCAGGCAAGAACCTCGTCGGCTGCTTTCACGAACCCGCCGCCGTGCTGGTCGACCTCGCCACGCTGGAAACGGTCCCGCGCAACGAGATCGTGGCGGGCATGGCCGAGATCATCAAGGCCGGTTTCATCGCCGATCCGGTGATCCTCGACCTCGTGGAGCGTGATCCGGAGGCCGCCCTCGACCCGGCCGGTGCGGTGCTGCCGGAACTGATCCGCCGCGCGATCCAGGTGAAGGCCGACGTCGTGGCGGCGGACCTGAAGGAGTCCAGCCTCCGCGAGATCCTCAACTACGGTCACACTCTCGGCCACGCGATCGAGCGGCGGGAGCGCTACCGCTGGCGGCACGGCGCGGCGGTCTCCGTCGGTCTGGTCTTCGCCGCCGAGCTCGGCCGCCTCGCCGGGCGGCTCGACGACGCCACCGCCGACCGGCACCGCGCCATCCTGTCCGCCGTCGGGTTGCCGACCAGCTACGACGCCGACGCGCTGCCCCAACTGTTGGACGCTATGCAGACCGACAAGAAGACCCGCTCCGGCGTGCTGCGCTTCGTCGTGCTCGACGGCTTGGCGAAGCCCGGTCGCCTGGAAGGGCCCGATCCGACCCTGCTGGCGGCCGCGTACTCGGCGATCGCTCGCGAGGACAGCCCCAGCGGCGGCGCGGTCCTGCTGTAAGCCGGGGTCGGAGTGCGCATGGCTGGGCCGCGCGCACTGCTGGCGGATACGCGAACGGCGCGCCCCACTCGGGACGCGCCGTTCGCCGTCGGCTCAGACCGCGGTGCCGGCTGCGGAGTACATCGACGGCGGCGCGGACCGACCCTTGCCGCCCTGCCGCTCGGCGAGCATGCGCCCGATGCCGACGCCGATCAGCGCGGGCACGAAGATCAGCAGGATGATGAACGACGCGCCCGCCGTCACTTCGAAGAGCAGGCCGTTGTCACCGAGGTCGAACCGGGGCAGCAAGTCCAGGACCCAGGCGACTAGACCGCTGCCGACACCACCCGCGACAGCGGCCTTCAGCCACAGCAGGGTCAGATCGGCTCCGCGTTCCGGGTCCGGGCTGGTGACACGGTCCTTGCGACCGTCGAGCACACCCCAGGCCACGATGGCCGCGACCAGCACGATCAGGCAGAGAATACGCATCAGCGCGCCGTGCGTCGGCCAGTACGCCATCGCCAACCCGAGCGCGACACGCATCGCTACCACCAGCGCGCCGAGCACCACTGCCCGCAACACCCAAGCATTCATGCGAAACACCATAGCTGTGTTTTTTGGTAGCGCCTACGGCTCTAGATGTGTCAGTTGGACGGAACCCAGAGGTCGTACCTACCGCTACCGTCGTTTCGCTGAACGCACTGCGCCTGGTCATTCCAGAGCGGCGCGTCCTTCAGACAGCTCGCCAGCGAGACGTTCGACGCCGAAGATACGCATTGGAACCCCCACCGCGGCTGCTCCGATGCGCAGCCATTGGCTTTTGCCGAGGACTGTCCGCCGAACACGAACGCAGACGCGGCGATCGCCATCGCGGCGGCAACCCAGATTCGAATGAACATAACGCTCCCCCTCCGTTGAAACACGTTGGAGAGCAGAATAATACGGCTGTCATGGCGGCGGAAGAGCATGACCGCCACGAGCAGAACTGGTATCAGGTTTCGGGTCGCTGCCCCTCGTCCAGCGCCGCCGCCATCTCCGCGCGCGGCGCAGGCTGCCCGGTGAACAGCTCGACCTGCCCGTATGCCTGGTTCAGCAGCATCTGCAGACCGCTGACCACCGTGTGCCCGGCCCGCGCCACCGCCTCGGCCAGCGGTGTCGGCCAGGGGTTGTAGATCGCGTCCAGGACCACCGGGGCGGCTGCCACCGAAGGGCCGACGACCGCAGCCGCTGGGGCGGGGACGGTGCTGACCACGGCACCCGCCGACGCACAGATCGCCTGAAGAGGCTGAGCATCGAATCCGGCCAACGACGCGATCATCCCCAGCCGCTCGGCAAGTTCCAGAGCACTGCGTGCCCGTCCGGCGTCCCGTGCCACCACGGTCACCGACTTCGCGCCCAGCTCCGACAAGGCCAGCAGGGCGGGCCGCGCGGTGCCGCCCGCACCCAGCACCACGCCCTCGGTCACCTCGGTGACACCACCGCCGCGGAGCGCGCCGAGCACACCGTCCACATCGGTGCAGTCGGCCAGCCAGCCTGCGTCGGTGCGAACCAAGGTGTTGGCCGATCCGACCAGCACGGCCCGGTCGGTACGCTGATCCGCGTAGGCCAGTGCCGCTTCCTTGCCGGGCATGGTCACCGAGAGGCCGACCCATTCCGGCCCGAGCCCGTCGACCAACCCGGGCAACTGCTCGGCCGAGCATTCGATGCGCTCGTAGCTCCAGTTCAGCCCGAGCGCGCGATACGCGGCCAGGTGCAGTTGTGGCGATCGCGAGTGCGCGATCGGCTTGCCGAGCACCGCCGCCTTGCGACTATCGGCCACCGTTGTCCTTGGAACTGTCGAGAATGCCGCTGCGCTGCGCGCGTGCGATCAGGCGCAGATGCTCCTGATAGTCGTCGGTGAACATGGTGGTGCCCTGCTTGTCGACGGTGACGAAATACAGCCACGGCCCCGGCTCCGGATTCTCCATGGCACGCAACGCGTTCAACGACGGCGCGGCGATCGGGGTCTGCGGCAGGCCACGCATCGCATAGGTGTTCCAGGCGGTTTCCTGGGCGCGGTCAGCGTCGGTGGTCGCCACCTCGGTGCGATCCAGGGTGTAGTTCACCGTCGAGTCGAACTGCAGCATCTGATCGACCCGCAGCCGGTTCACGATCACCCGTGCCACCTTGCCCATGTCCTGGGGTTTCGCCTCACGTTCCACCAGCGAGGCGGCGACCAGCGTCTCATACGGCGTCAGTTTCGTGTCGGCACCGGACTGCAGCAGTCCGGTGGATTCGTAGCTCTTCGCGCTCGCGGTCACCAATTGCCGCAGGATCTCCTCCGGCGTCCCACTCGGATCGAAATCCCAAGTGCCCGCGGCGATGAGGCCTTCCAGCTGCCTTGTCCGGTCCGGGCAGTCCCTGACACCCTGCATCGCCCACGCGGGCACCCCGAGCGCAGGCAAGTCCAGACTCGCGCCCGCGGCATCGAGCTGTTCGTAGGTCACGCACTTCTGGTTGGCGCCGGTGCCGATGCAGCTGGCCTCCGCGATCTTGCGGTAGATGCCGTCATACCGCCCACCGGTGCTCATGTCGTGTTGGTCGTGCAGCAGCCGTCCCTCGGAGACGACCAGGTTCCCGACCCTCGACTGCTTGCCGACCAGCGCGGACACCGCCTCGGCGGCGGGGCTGCGGCTGGGGATGGCGTAGAAGCCGGGCTGCACCGTGCTCATGCTCGAATTGCGCACGGCCGCTTCGTAGAACGCGCCCGTGCTCGCGACCACACCACGTTCGACCATGGTCGCGGCGATCTGCTGGGCGGTGTCGCCGGGGTGCACCTGCACCACCACCAGCGGTCCGGCCGGACCGGCGTAGTCGTCCGGGGCGCCGAGGCTGTCGACGAGCTTCATCCCCGCGAAGGCCGCGGCGCCGGCGAACAGGAGTAGGAAGACGCCGGCGACGATCCATAGGTTCCTGCGCCGCCGTTTACGCTCGACGGCCTTGCGCGAGGCGGCGCGGGAACGCCTGCCGCGCCGCGGCCGGGTGGGGCTTTCCGGCTGGACGCGCTTGGGGCGGCGTGGCGTCTCCTGCCGAGCGGCCCTCGGGCGCTGCCCGCCGCGGCGCGGGGCGGGCGGTGGCGGCGCGGGTGGCTCGTCGTCGTCATCCACGTAGCGCGGGATGACAGCGGTGTCGTCGTCGTAGTCGTCGTACGCGTCGTCCTCGTGCGCGGCCCAGGCCTGTTCGTCTCTGCGGTAACGCCGATCAGCTTCGCGCTGTCGGAACAGTTCCTCGGCCCGCGCCCACCGATCCGTCATGCATCGTCTCCGGACGACGCAGAACGTCCCGTTTCCACCGACCTCAACACCGCACTCCGTTCGTCCAACCATCCTTGCAGGATCGACACGGCCGCCGCCTGATCGATTACCTGCCGCTGGCCACGCGCGCGAACTCCACTGTCCCGCAATGCACGTGCAGCTGACACCGTAGTCAAACGTTCGTCGGAAAGCCGGACCGGCACCGGAGCGACGGCGGCTCGCAATCTTTCAGCGAATGCGGTCGCCAGCGTAGCGGCAGTGCCCTTCTCCCCGCGTAATGTTCGCGGTAATCCAACGATGACCTCGACGGCTTCGTACTCCCGCACAATCTCGGCAATTCTTCCGATATCGGGTGCGGGGGCGGTGCGCTGCCGCTGTTTCGCCCGCGGCACGGTCTCCACCGGCGTGGCGAGAATGCCGTCGGGATCGCACGCGGCGACCCCGATCCGGACACTGCCGACGTCGACACCGATCCGCCTGCCTCGACCGGGATCGGTGGCAGGATCCGGACGGTCGGCGCCGCGGCGCGCCGACCTCTCCGGTTCTTCGGAGTCGCCCATCACCCGGCTAGTTCGGCCACCCGCGCGCGGACCGCGGCGAGGCCCGCCGGAATGCCCGAGGGATCCGATCCGGCGCCTTGGGCCATCTCCGGCTTGCCGCCGCCCCGCCCGGCGATGCTCGGGCCGAAGCTGCCGACCAGATCCCCGGCTTTGATGCCGAACTCCTGGGCGGGCTTGTTCACGGCGACCACGAACGGCACCTTGCCGTCGGTGTTGCCGAGCAGCACCACCACGGCGGGCTCACTACCGAACCGGCCGCGGATATCGGTGGCCAGCGTCCGCAGATCGCCCGCGGGCACCCCTTCCGGCGCGGCCACGGCGACCAGCAGCAGGCGACCGATCCGCTCGGCCTCGTCGGCGAACTTGCCCGCCGAGGAGAGCACCGCGGCCATCTTGGTGCGCTCGAGCTCCTTCTCGGCCGCCTTGAGCCGCTCCACCAACTGCTCGACGCGCCCGGGCACCTCTTCCGAGGGCACCTTCAGCGCGGAGGCGATACCGGCCAGCAGCGCACGCTCCTTGGCCAGGTACTTGTAGGAGTCCAGGCCGACGAACGCCTCGACACGGCGCACGCCGGAGCCGACCGACGACTCGCCGAGCACCGTGATCGGGCCGATCTGCGAGGAATGCTCCACGTGCGTGCCACCGCACAGCTCCATGGAGAACGGGCCACCGATCTCCACCACGCGGACCTGGTTGCCGTAGTTCTCGCCGAACAGGGCGAGCGCGCCCATCTGCTTGGCCTTCGGCAGGTCGGTCACGAAGGTGTTCACCGGGAAGTCGGAGCCGACCGCGTCGTTGGACACGGCCTCGATATCGGCCTTCTGCTGTTCGGACAGCTGGCCCTGCCAGTTGAAGTCGAAGCGCAAATAGCCCGGCTTGTTCAGCGAGCCCGCCTGCACCGCGTTCGGGCCGAGCACCTGCCGCAGGGCGGCATGCACCATGTGCGTGCCGGAGTGCCCCTGGGTGGCCCCGCGCCGCCAGGCCGGGTCGGCCTGCGCGAGGACGACATCGCCCTCGGTGATCTGGCCGTGTTCCACCGTGGTCTTGTGCACCCACAGCTTCTTGGCGATCTTCTGCACGTCGTTCACGCGCAGCTTCAGTCCGGAGGAAGCGGTGATGGAGCCGCGGTCGGCGATCTGGCCGCCGGATTCGGCGTAGAGCGGGCTGCGGTCCAGGATCACCTCGACGTCCTGGCCCGTGGTCGCGGCCGGTACCCGCACGCCGTCGGCGATCAGCGCGAGCACGGTGGCTTCGGAGGTGAGTTCGTCGAACCCGGTGAACTCGGTGGCGCCGCGGTCGACGAGCTCCTTGTAGATCGTGAGGTCCGCGTGCGCGTGCTTGCGGGCCTGGGCGTCCTCCTTGGCACGCTGGCGCTGCTCGGCCATGAGCGAGCGGAAGCCTTCCTCGTCGACCGACAGTCCGGCCTCGGCGGCCATCTCCAGGGTCAGATCGATCGGAAAGCCGTAGGTGTCGTGCAGGGTGAACGCGTCCGACCCGGCGATCGTCGTGCCGCCCTTGGCCTTCACCGCGGCGGCGGTGTTGTCGAACAGGGTGGAGCCGGTGTTCAGCGTCTTGAGGAACGCCGTCTCCTCGCCGACCGCGACGGTCTCGATGCGGCGGAAGTCGGTGGCCAGCTCCGGGTAGGAGGGGGCCATCAGGTCGCTCACGACCTTCATGAACTCGCTCATCACCGGCTTCTCGGCGCCGAGCAGCCGAGCCGAGCGCACGATGCGGCGCAGCAGGCGGCGCAGCACGTAGCCGCGGCCGTCATTGCCCGGGTTGACGCCGTCGGAGATCAGCATGGCGGCGGTGCGGGCGTGATCGGCGATCACGCGGAAGCGCACGTCGTCCTCGTGCTGCACGCCGTAGGAGCGTCCGGTCAGCTCCTCGGCCTTGTCGATGATCGGGCGCAGCAGGTCGGTCTCGTAGACGTTGTCCACGCCCTGCAGCAGCAAGGCGATCCGCTCGACGCCCATACCGGTGTCGATGTTCTTCTTCGGCAGCGACCCGACCGGCGGGTGACCCAGCTTCGGGCTCAGCTCGCCGCGGATGTCCTGCATGAAGACGAGATTCCAGATCTCGAGGTAGCGGTCCTCGTCAGCGACCGGGCCGCCGTCGCGGCCGTGCTCGGGACCGCGGTCATAGTAGATCTCCGAGCACGGACCACCCGGGCCGGGCACGCCCATGTCCCAGTAGTTGTCCTTGCCGTCGCGGAACTGGATACGCTCCGCGGGAATGCCCGCGACCCGCTTCCAGATCTCGGCCGTCTCCGGGTCGTCCTGGTACACGGTCACCCAGATCCGCTCGGGATCGAATCCGTAACCGCCTTCGTCCTGCGGCTTGGCGATCAGTTCCCAGGCGAGGGTGATCGCCCCCTCCTTGAAGTAGTCACCGAAGGAAAAATTCCCCGCCATCTGGAAGAACGTATTGTGCCGCGTCGTGACGCCGACCTCTTCGATGTCGCCGGTGCGCACGCATTTCTGCACGCTGGTCGCCCGCGCGTAGGGCGGCGCTTCCTGACCCAGGAAGTACGGCTTGAACTGGACCATGCCTGCGTTGACGAACAGCAGGTTCGGATCGGCCAGGATCAGCGAGGCACTCGGCACCTCGGTATGGCCGGCACGGAGGAAATGGTCCAGGAAACGCCGTCGGATCTCGTGGGTCTGCACAAATATCCAGCCTACCGGTGCGGTGCACGCGAATATTCATCGCCCGGGGGCCGCGGCGCGTCCGCGCGTAAGCATTTGAGGTCGCTGCACCATGGCCGTCACCAGGTCCTCCCGTTCTGCTCGGCCGAACGGTGAATACACTGATCATGCAGCCGTACGCTACTCGTCGGGCATTCCCGATCCCGGTTTGTCCTGGGACCGGCTGTATTCGGCGAATCCTGCCGCGCGGCTATCCGGCCTCACGTATCCCGGACGATACGGCGAAGCTTCTGTACGCGGGGACCGATCTCGCGTTCGTGGCCGTGGTCGGTGGGGTGGTAGTAGTCGACGCCGACCAGTTCGTCGGGCGGGTACTGCTGGGCGAGGACGCCGTCCTTGTCGTCGTGCGGGTACTGGTAGCCCTGGGCGTTGCCGAGTGCGGCCGCGCCCGGGTAGTGGCCGTCGCGCAGGTGCGGCGGGACCGCGCCCGCCTTCCCCGCCGCGACGTCGGCCATGGCCGCGCCGATCGCGGCCACGACGGCGCCGGATTTCGGTGCGGTCGCCAGATGGATCGTCGCCTGAGCCAGCGCGAGCCGGCCCTCGGGCAGCCCGACCATCTGCACCACCTGCGCGGCGGCGGTGGCCGTCTGCAACGCCATCGGATCGGCCATGCCGATGTCCTCGCTCGCGTGGATCATCAGCCTGCGCGCGATGAAGCGGGGGTCCTCGCCCGCGCTCAGCATCCGGGCCAGGTAGTGCAGCGCGGCGTCGACGTCCGAGCCGCGGATGGACTTGATGAACGCGCTGATCACGTCGTAATGCTGGTCGCCGGCGCGGTCGTAGCGGACCGCGGCCTTGTCCACGCTGGCCTCGACCAGGTCCACGTCGACGGTGCCGTCGAGCGAGGATTCGGCCGAGGCTTCCAGCGCGGTCAGCGCCCGCCGGGCGTCACCGCCCGCGATCCGGACGATGTGGTCGAGCGCGGCGTCGGTAACGGTGTACTGGCCGTCGAGCCCGCGCGAATCGGTGATCGCGCGGGTGAGCACGACGCGGATATCGGCTTCGGTGAGCGAGCGCAGTTGCAACACCAGCGAGCGCGACAGCAGCGGCGACACCACCGAGAACGACGGATTCTCGGTGGTCGCGCCGACCAGCAGGACGATCCGGTTCTCCACCGCGGCCAGCAGCGCGTCCTGCTGGGTCTTGGAGAAGCGGTGCACTTCATCGATGAACAGCACGGTCTGCTCGCCCGCCGACAACCTGCGACGCGCCATATCGATGACCGCGCGAACCTCCTTGACGCCGGCCGAGAGCGCCGACAGCGCCTCGAAACGACGGCCGGTCGCCTGGGAGATGAGCGCGGCGAGGGTGGTCTTCCCGGTGCCGGGCGGGCCGTACAGCAGCACCGACGCCGCGCCGGAGCCCTCGATCAGCCTGCGCAGCGGAGAACCGGGACCGAGCAGATGCTGCTGCCCGACCACCTCCTCCAGCGTGGCGGGACGCATGCGGACCGCCAGCGGCGCACCCGCGTCCCTGCGCACCACCCTGTCGATCGAGTGCTCCAGAGGCACCGCGGCCCCGGGCACGTCGAACAAGCCATCGCTCACGACTCCGCCTCGCTGGCGCTCGGCTCCGTCGTGCGCGAATGCGCGCTGTGCTCTCGGTTCACTCGCTGACGCTCGCTCACGACTGCGCCTCGCCGGCGCTCGGCTCCGTCGTGCGCGAATGCGCGCCGTGTCCTCGGTTCACTCGCTGACGCTCGCTCACGAAAAGTACGTTACCGAGCCGCACCGACAGCACCGCATGCCCTTCCCGAGCACCATGGCAGCTCGAGCCGCCGTGCGGCTGCGGACGCGCCGGCCGAGTTGCGTGTCGCCGGTCCTTCGGATGTGATCAACACCCGTGACTGAAAACGTGCACGTTTCAGATCCCGTGTCCCTCGGGGGTTTCGCTCGCCGCACCCTCCTGCGAGGTGGCGCGGCGGCAGCCACCGCCACCGCGGTCTTCGGCGCCGGACGCGCGGGCGCCGGGACACCGGTGTTCCGCCACGGCGTGGCCTCGGGCGATCCGCTCCCCGACGGCGTGATCATCTGGACCCGCGTCACCGTCTCCGACGCCGCGACGCCCGGCTCCGGCCTCGGCGCCCCGGCGAGCGTGCGGTGGGAGATCGCCGCGGACGACCGGTTCGCCGCGGTCACCGCCTCCGGCACCGCGACGGCGACCGCGGATTCCGATCACACCGTCAAGATCGACGTCTCGGGTCTCGCGCCGGGGGCCGAGTACTTCTACCGCTTCAGCGCGCTCGGTGCGACCTCGCCGGTCGGCCGCACGAAGACCGCGCCCGCCGCCGCGGATTCCCCCGAACGCCTCCGGTTCGGGGTGGTCTCGTGCTCGAACTGGGAGGCCGGATACTTCGGCGCCTACCGTCATCTGGCCGCGCGTTCCGACCTGGACGCGATCGTGCACCTGGGCGACTACATCTACGAGTACGGTCGCGGCAAGTACGGCGGCCGCAACGGCACGGTGCGAGCGCACGACCCGGCCCACGAAATCGTCAGCCTGGCCGATTACCGCATCCGTCATGCGCAGTACAAGACCGATCCCGATCTGCTCGACCTGCACGCGGCCCTGCCGTTCGTCTGCACCTGGGACGACCACGAGTCGGCGAACAACTCCTGGTCCGGCGGCGCGAACAACCACGACCCCGCGACCGAGGGCAGCTGGGCCGAGCGGCGAGCCGCGACCGTGCAGGCCTACTTGGAGTGGATGCCGGTCCGGGCCGCCGGTTCCGGTGCGCAGGCGCGCATCTACCGCAGGCTGCGCTTCGGCACCCTGGCCGAACTCGCCATGCTGGATTTGCGCAGCTATCGCGACCAAGAGGCGAAGCCGGGAGCGGACTGGCGCGACGCCGACAATCCGGCGCGCACGCTCACCGGCAAGGCCCAGATGGAGTGGCTGACCGCCGGCCTGGCCTCGGCGCCGGTGCGGTGGAAGCTGGTCGGCAACTCGGTGATGATCGCCCCGCTGGCCTTCCCGCCATTGGAACCGGCCACTACGGCGGCGTTCACCAGTACCTTGGGCATTCCGCAGTCCGGCCTGGCACCGAACGGCGACCAGTGGGACGGCTACACCGCCGATCGCGCCCGCCTGTTCCACGCGATCGTCGAGCAGCAGATCTCCGACGTGGTCTTCCTCACCGGCGACATCCATTCCTCGTGGGCCGCGGACCTGCCCGTGCACGCGGCGAACTATCCGGGTGGCGCCACCGCGGGCGCCGAGTTCGTCGTACCGTCGGTGACCTCGACCAGCATCGGCGACATGGTGCGGGCGAACACCGCGCCGATCGCCGAATCGATCAAGTCGGTCAACCACCATCTGCGCTATGCCGAACTGGATTCGCACGGATATGGCGTGCTGGAGGTCACCGCGGACCACGCGCAGATGGACTGGTACTACCTGCTGAATGTGACCGACCCGAATTCCGTGGTGCGCCACGGCGCTTCGTTCGCCGTCCGCTCCGGCGGCCGGATCGAGCCGCGGCAGATCCCGCTCAGCTGATGGGCAGTCCCGCGGTTCGATGACCGTGGGCCTCGCCATTGCGGCGAGTGGCGGACGGCTTCCGCCGGACCTACTCCGACCAGCGCTCTTCCAGCATCGCCGAGACGTCCTCGGCGAAGTCGCCGATGATGTCGTCGCCCGTGCACCTGGCGTCCTCGGCGAGCGCGGCCCAGCGGTTGATCAGGGCCGCCGAGCGCGGCACCGACAGACCGTGCTCCCGGGCGGCCGCGATGCGCGTGTGATCGGCGGGCAGAAACCAGTAGGTGGACAGCCACACCCAGATCAGCCGGGCTTCGAGGATGCGCTCGGCGAGCAGTTCGTCGTCGGCCAGCGCGGGCCACACGCCAACCACCTCGGAGCGCCATGCCTCCACCATCTGCCTGCCGCGCTCGCGGGAGAGTTCGACATCGCACAGGCAGCCGGGGAAGGACACCAGCGCGTAGGCGATGTCCAGGGTGGCGTCGCGGAATCCGCCCCACTCGTAGTCGAGGAAGCGAGCGCCCTCCTCGTTCAAGATCACGTTGTCCGGGCACAGGTCCGACGGGCTGAACGCGCGGAAGCGGCCCGCGGAGTACAGGCGATTGCCGCGCACGATCCGCTCGGCGATCTCCCCGGGCACCTCGATGCCCAGTTCGCGCTGCAGCATGCCGGGCACCTCGGCGATCGCCGTCTCGGCCTGCTGCGCGATGCCGTCCACCCGGTGTACCACCTCGACCCGGCGCAGCAGGGCGACGAAGTCCGCCTCGCGGCCGACGGTCGCGGCGTGCATCCGGCCCAGCGCCTGCGCGAACGCCATCAGCGCGTTGCGGGTGGCCGGCTCGGCTCCGGACTGCAGCACGGCGGTGAGCAGGGAGTTCTCACCGAGGTCGCTGAGGATCAGCAGCCGGTCGGGGAGGCTGTGGGCGATCAGGTACGCACCCGGCCGCTGTTCCCGGCTGAGTGCGGTGGTGAACTGATACGAGACGGTCTCACGGAGAAACGCGGAGTCGATACTGGCGACGCCGGGCGCCAAGCCGCCGGTCCGGCGATCCTGCGCGGCCCCGCGGACCTGCTTGATGATCAGGGTTCGCGGCAACGAGAAGGCGTTCTCCGATACACGCACACGGAGGACCGTCGTTCTACCACTACCGCTGAGTTCGATCGGATCGCTCAGCTTTACCGGAGCACCCATTCGCTTTGTGAGCAACTGTTGCGCTGCGGACACGACTTCGGCGGCGCGTTCGGCCAATAGTGCGGTCATCGCCTCTCAAGTTACTCGCATCGGGTCACTTCTAGCGAGCGGTTACACAACCTTTCCGCGTCGCCCGGCGTGTCTTCGGCAAGGTCGGAGGGCAAAGGCCGGTCGCTTGACACCTTTACACCCGTCGGGTTTTCTCATCGTCAACTGTCCTGCGCCACATCGCAAACCAGTTGAGTGGAAAGGTCTACGCATGACCGAAACTCCGCCTCCCACATCGAAATCGGCTGGCGGCGCCGCCCACCCGGACGACGAGCAGCGCTTCGCGGCGCGGCCAGGGCAGCACGAGAGCGCCGACCCCCAGACGCCAGGAACCGGGACCGGCCAGGCCCGCCACGAAATGGCGGGCTCGGCCGGATATCCGCAGTTCGAGGGCCCCGGCGCCGGGCACTATGGCAACGAACCGCTGGAACCGCCGCCGCCGGTGGGCGCACCGCACCCCAGCTACGGCCCGCCGGGCACCGGGCCGGGCTGGACGCCGTCCGGGGCCGCGCCGCCACAGCAGCCGGTCTACGGCTACCAGCAGCTTCCCGCCGGTCCCGGCACGCTCGACGTCGGCCGGGCGCTCAGCTACGGCTGGGCGAAGTTCCGGGCCAACCCGGGACCGTGGGTCGGGGTGACCGCGGTGGGCGTGGTCATCTATCTGACGTTCTCGCTCGTCGTGCAACTCACCGACCCGACGACGATGCTGCCACTGCTGCTCATCTTCCTGGCGATCATGGCCGGGGTGTGGTTGCTGCAGTCGGCCATGGTGCGCGGCGCGCTGTACGAAACCGACGGCACACCACCGCCGTTCGGCGCGTACTTCCGCTTCTTGAACGCGGGGAACGTACTGCTCACCGCGCTGCTGGCGTTCCTGCTGACCTTTCTCGGCTCGGCGATCTGCCTGATCCCGGGTCTGATCGCCGGCTTGCTGTGCATGTTCTCGCTGCACTTCGTCGTCGATCAGGATCAGGGTCCGTTCGAGGCGCTGAAGTCCAGCTTCAGCCTGGTCGTCGCCAATGCCTGGCAGGTCCTGCTGCTCGCGCTGGCGGTGCTGGTGGTGACCTTCCTCGGGCTGCTGCTGTGCGGTCTCGGCCTGCTGATCGCGGGCCCGGTCGCCACCATCGCCGTGACCTACGCCTACCGCACGCTCACCGGTGGCACCGTCGCCGCACTGTGAACCGGGCGCTCACTGCCGACCGGGGAGCGCATCCCCGCTCGAGCCGCTCCACAGGACCGGCCTCGCAGCCGAAGTCCCTAGTCCTTCTGCTGCCCCGGCTTGACGTCGAGGCCCGCTTCTTTACGCTGCAGCTCGGTGATCGGCGCGGGCGCGTCGGTCAACGGGTCGACGCCGCCGCCGGTCTTCGGGAACGCGATGACCTCGCGGATCGAGTCCTCCCCTGCCAGCAGCGCGGTGACCCGGTCCCAGCCGAACGCGATGCCGCCGTGCGGCGGGGCGCCGAAGGCGAAGGCGTCCAGCAGGAAGCCGAACTTCTCCTGCGCCTCCTCGTGGCTGATGCCCATCACCTTGAATACACGTTCCTGCACGTCACGTCGGTGGATACGGATCGAGCCGCCACCGATCTCGTTGCCGTTGCAGACGATGTCGTAGGCATAGGCGAGCGCGGAGTCCGGCTCGATGTCGAAGGTCTCCAACGATTCCGGCTTCGGCGAGGTGAACGCGTGGTGCACCGCGGTCCACGCGGAATGACCCACGGCCACATCGCCGCTCGCGGTCGCCTCGGCGGTGGGCTCGAACAGCGGCGCGTCCACGATCCACACGAACGACCAGGCGTCCTCGTCGATCAGGCCGACCTTGCGGGCGATCTCGACGCGCGCCGCACCCAGCAGCGCGCGCTGCGCCTTGGCCGCACCGGCCGCGAAGAACACGCAGTCGCCCGGCACCGCGCCGACGTGCTTGGCCAGGCCATCGCGCTCGGCGTCGCTGAGGTTCTTGGCGACCGGGCCGCCCAGCGTGCCGTCTTCGTTCACCAGGACATAGGCCAGCCCCTTGGCGCCGCGCTGCTTGGCCCACTCCTGCCAGGCGTCGAGCTGGCGCCGCGGCTGGCTCGCACCGCCGGGCATGACGACCGCGCCGACGTACGGCGCCTGGAACACCCGGAACGGGGTGTCCTTGAAGAACTCCGTGCACTCGGTGATCTCGACACCGAAACGCAGGTCGGGCTTGTCGGTACCGAATCGGCGCATGGCCTCGGCGTAGGTCATGTGCGGGATCGGCGTGGGGATCTCGTAGCCGACCAGCTTCCACAGCGCGACGAGGATCTCCTCGGCCAGCAGGATCACGTCCTCCTGGCGCACGAAACTCATCTCGAGGTCGAGCTGGGTGAACTCCGGCTGGCGGTCGGCACGGAAGTCCTCGTCGCGGTAGCAGCGCGCGATCTGGTAGTACCGCTCGATGCCGCCGACCATGAGCAACTGCTTGAACAGCTGCGGGCTCTGCGGCAGCGCGTAGAAGTTGCCCGGCTGCAGACGTGCGGGCACCAGGAAGTCGCGCGCGCCTTCCGGGGTTGAGCGGGTCAACGTGGGGGTCTCGACCTCGACGAACTCGTGGCGAGCCAGCACCTCGCGGGCGGCGGCGTTGATCTTCGACCGCAACCGGATGGCGTGTGCCGGCCCCTCGCGGCGCAGGTCCAGGTAGCGATGCTTCAGGCGCGCCTCCTCACCGGGCTGCTCGTCCAGCTGGAACGGCAGCGGGGCGCTCTCGTTCAGCACCTCGAGCTCGGTGACGTTCACCTCGATGGTGCCGGTCGGCAGCTCCGGGTTCTCGTTGCCGCTCGGCCGCGGTTCCACGGTTCCGGTGACGCGCACGCAGTACTCGGCGCGCAGCCGGTGCGCCTGCTCGGCCGGTGCGCCCTCGCGGAACACCGCCTGGGCCACACCGGACGCATCGCGCAGATCGATGAAGATCACCCCACCGTGGTCACGCCGCCGCGCCACCCAGCCGGTGAGAGTGACGGTCAGACCGGCATGCTCGCTTCGCAGCGAACCAGCCAAGTGGGTGCGCAGCACGGGGTTCCTTTCGACGACTCTGGCACCGGCGCGGTGTGACCAAGTGCGGGTCCATCGTAGTGAGACATATTCGGCGAGAGGAAACCGATATAGCCACACCCGTGCCAAGCTGTATACGGCCGGGCCCGCCCGGCGCACGGTACCGGTCACGGGCCACACCAACACGCCCACCACGGGCGCGAGTCCTACGAGCGCCATTCGAGGCCCGCTCGGGTCCGTGTGGCCGAAGCGCATGCGACGAAGTCGCGAGTCTCGGCCGCTCGGATGCGAGCCTTCCCGGGGCCGCGAATACGCCGCGACGCGGTCGCGACAAATCCGACACAGGAGCGACGACGATGACCTTCAACGAGGGCATGCAGATCGATCCGGATCGCGTTTCGTCCGGCGGTGGCCCCGGCATGGGCGGCAAGCTCGCGCTGGGCGGCGGTGCGGGCGGACTCATCGTGCTGGTGCTGACCCTGTTGCTGGGCGGCGACCCGGGCTCCGTTCTCGGCAACTTCACCGGCGCGCCGGACCAGAGCCAGACGCAGCCGGGCACCGCCGGCACGCCGAGCCACTGCAAGACCGGCGCCGACGCCAACAAGTACCTCGACTGCCGGGTGGCGCTCACCGCCCAGAGCCTGGACGCCGTGTGGTCGGCCGAGCTGCCGAAGCAGACCGGCAAGCGCTATGTGGAGCCGGACGTCGTGCTTTTCTCCGGCGCCGTTGCGACCGGCTGCGGCAATGCCACCAGCGAGGTGGGCCCGTTCTACTGCCCGGCCGACCGGACCGCCTACTTCGACACCAGCTTCTTCCAGGACCTGGTGGATCGTTTCGGCGCCAGTGGCGGTCCGCTGGCGCAGGAATACGTGGTGGCGCACGAGTTCGGCCATCACCTCCAGAATCAGCTCGGCGACATCGGCCGCGCACAACGCGATCCTCGCGGCCCTGAGTCCGGTGCGGTGCGCACTGAGCTGCAGGCCGACTGCTACGCGGGCATCTGGGCGCATTTCGCGGACGAACAGCCCGCACCCGGGGGCGACCAGCCGTTCCTGCGGCCGCTGTCGGACAAGGACGTCGACGACGCGCTGTCTGCGGCCGCGGCGGTCGGCGACGACCGCATCCAGCGCGCGGCGCAGGGCAGGGTGAATCCCGAAGCATGGACGCACGGCTCCTCCGAGCAGCGGCAGAAGTGGTTCCTCACCGGCTATCGGACCGGTCGGGTTCGCGCCTGCGATACCTATTCGGCACCGGACCTGAACAACCCGTCCGCTTTGCGGTAAAACCGGATTCGATCGACGACACAGCGCGCCGGTCCGCACGCGGGAGGGCGCGCTGTCATGATCGACGGCAGTTCACCTGTGCCGCAGGCGGACACGGACAGCACCGGAAGATGGGATCCATGCGAGGAACGAAAGCTGTTCTGCTGGTTGTGATGCTGGCACTCGGGATGGCCGCGGGCACGGCCGCGGCCGACCCGGCCGCCGACCGGCCCAGCGCCCTACCGCCGATCGCGGCGCCACTGGCCCTGTTCACCCTGACCACCATCCCGGACGGCTGGCAGACCCGGACCGATCTACGCCCGCAGCTGGAGATCTTCGCCGACGGCCGGGCGGTCAGCAGTCCCGACGCCGTTGCCGCCGGTCGTCGCCCGGAGACGCCGCCGAAGCGGATCGAAGGCCACATTCCGCCCGATGCGCTGAAAGCCGCGGTGGCCGAGACCACCGCTCTGGCCACGGCGGATCTCGGTGTGCCGAGGGCCGCCGATCAGAGCAGCCGGATCATCGACTACATGCCGCAGTCAGCGGGGCAGGACGTGCATCTGGTCGTGTATGCGCCCGAGGCCACCGACGGGCTCGGCGCCGAGCAGCAGGCCGTGCGCAAACGCTTCGCCGACCTCTACAAGACACTGCTCGACGCGTTCGTCCCGGACAACTGAGAACCGCACGGTGCTCGGCCCGGAGCGGACCACCGTTGCGTAGGCCGAGCCGGAAGCATTGCCGCGGACTAGAACTGGTCCTGTTCGTAGTCCGAGCTGATGATCTCGTCGGAGTGCGTCGCGCCGATGACGTCCGGCGTGGACTCCCCCAGCGGACCGGTGAGATCGTCGTTGCCGGTGGGGCTCGAGTACGGCTGTACCGTGCGCGAGTGCTCCGCCTCATCGTTCCGTTGCCCCGCGGCGGCGGCCGGGCCGCCCATGAAGCTGTTGGCTCCGGCCGCGGTAGTGCCGGGCGTGCCGGTTCCGAACGGCGTGCCGGGCATACCGGCGACCGGGCGGACCGGAGCGACTGGAGTGCCGGGCAGGCCGGTGGGCTTGGGTACGGAGGGCGTGCTCGGGGTTCCCGGCCGACCGGGACTGCCGAACAATCCGGACGGCGCACCGTGGCTGGTACTCGGGCTCTGCGGGGTGTGCACCGACGAGGGCGTGGTCAGGGGGCTCGACGTGCCGGGCGTGGAAGAGTCCAGGCCGGCCGCCTTGGTCGCGGTGTCGGTCGCGGTCGACTGCGCATGCTCCAGGATCGGCTGGCCGACGTTCTGCGCCAGCGACTGCGCGGCTTCCTGCGCCTCCGGTCCGACCAGCTGCTGCACCATGCCGCCGAGCTCGGCGGTCTTGCCCGCCAGATCACCGCGGGTGGCGTTGACCACGCCGACGGCGTGGCCCAGGTGCTCGGTGGCCGACGCGATCAGCGTCGCCTGTGCGGGCGGGGTGAGGATCACCGGGGCGAGCGCGGTCGCCTGGGTGGCGAAGGACGAGGCGATGCCGAGCAGCTGCGCGTTGCCCTGCTGCACCACCACGGCGGCGCGCTGGGTGAGTTCGGCGATATCGATGCCGCGCTGGCCGGTCTCCTGGCCCTCGACGTTCGCCTGCTGGCTCGTGGCCTGGGCGTTGCGGGCGGCCTGGCCCTGCCACACCTGCTCCACCGTGGCCATGCTGCCCCTGCCCACCTGCATGGCCATCTCGATGACCTTGGAGGACTGGCTGAGGATCGCGGTCGGATCGAATGCGCCGATGACGCCGGTGCCGA
Organism: Nocardia sp. Marseille-Q1738; assembly: GCF_965283145.1. NCBI lineage: Bacteria > Bacillati > Actinomycetota > Actinomycetes > Mycobacteriales > Nocardiaceae > Nocardia > Nocardia sp. Marseille-Q1738. The sequence continues at coordinate 411,100 of NZ_CBDIMS010000003.1, forward strand.
AGCTGCCGAGCAGGTCGAGGATCGGCTTCATCAGCACGTCCACGCCGGGCAGCGCGGGCAGCGCGACGCCCTGCATCAGCGCGGCGACCGGATCGGCGGGCAGCGGCGGCAGCGCGGCCGCTGCCTGATTCACCTGATTCGCCGCGGTGGCGATCGAGCTCGGCGCGTCGGTGAGGGCACCGCTCAGCACGCCGTCGGCGTGCTCGAGCGCGGCTCGGGCCACCGGAGCTGCCGCGGCGTTCGCGTCGCCGAGCAGGGCGGACACCTCGTGCGGCACGCCGGGAAGATCCTCGCCGCCTGGAACACCGTTCAGTCCGGGGAGTCCGGCGGGAGTCGCGCCGATCGTCTGCTGATCCTCGGAGACCTTGCGCGCCAATACGAATGCGGGCGGCTCGATCGGCGGCATGTCCTCGGGCAGCTGGGGCAGCGGCAGGTCGAGCACCGCCTGCGCCGGGGAATTCTGCAGGGCGTCCAGCACGGTCTGCTGGCCGATGGCGACATTCTGCTCGGCCGCGTGCGCGACGGCCTGCTCCTCCGGGGCGATGACCCCGCTGTCGAGCGGTCTCATACCAAGCCCCCGATCTCGCCCGTCTTCGATCCGAGCGCGCCCGCATTGGACCAGTCCATGGCGTCGAAGGCCGCCGCGGCGCTGAACGCCGACTCCGAGAGCTTGGCATATTTGGCCGACAGATCGTTGATGTCTTTGGCCTGCAACAGCTGCGCCGCGGCGAACATCGCCAGGTAGTCCGCGCCGATCAGGCCGAACACCGGAACCAGCGCGGCAATGTTCTTCGCCGCGTCGATATTGCCCGCCCCAGCCAGATCACCGGCGATACCCGCGTTCGTGGCGGCGAACGCCCGGACCGCTTCGGTCTCTACCGAGAGATCACTCATCGAGTTGCCCCCCAAATCGTCGTGAACATGCGTCATGAACTTCGTCGTGACCGCTCCCGCTCCCTGCCGAATCGGCAAGGGCCGCTACGGTTGCGCTCAATATAGCGGACGGTACCGGCATGTTTCGAGCCCGAACGCGCCGCGGGACAAGGCAACCGGCACGCAATTGGAACGTGTTGCAAATTAGAACAAGTTCTATATTCTCTCTGCCATGAAGGTCGCAGTGACCGGCGCAGCCGGCTACCTTGGCACGAACCTGCTCCGCCTGCTCACCGAGCGCGGACACCAGGTCACCGCCATCGATCGCGCGATTCCCGGCGAGACGGCGGCGCCCGGCGTCACCTGGGTGCGCGGCGATGTGCTGGATCCGGCGTCGATGCGCGCCGCGCTGGCCGGCGCCGAGGTCGTCTACCACCTGGTCGCGGTGATCACCCTCGCCGAGAAGAACGACCTGGCCTGGCGGGTGAACACCGAGGGCGTGCGCGTCGTCGCCGAGGCGGCGCTGGCCGTCGGCGCGCGCCGCATGGTGCACGCCAGCTCCATCCACGCGTTCGACCAGTACAGCTGCGGCGGCCGGATCGACGAGCGCGCTCCGCGGTCGACCGACCCGGCCCTGCCGGTCTACGACCGTTCGAAGTGGGCGGGCGAGGTGGCACTGCGCGAGGTGATCGACCAGGGCTTGGACGCGGTGCTGTGCAATCCCACCGGCGTCTTCGGCCCACTGGACTACGGCAAGCCGCTGTCCCGGATCAACCGGACCTTGAAGGATGCGGCGCTGGGGCGGGTGCCCGCCATGATCGGCGGCGGATTCGACCTGGTGGACGTGCGCGACGTGGCCGAAGGCCTGATGCTGGCCGGCGAACGCGGCCGCACCGGCGAGAACTACCTGCTGGGCGGGTCGATGATCGCGATGCTCGAGCTGTGCCGCGCCGCCGCGGCGCACGGCGGCAAGAAGGGCCCGAAGTTCGCCATCCCCGCCAAGCTGGTCTCCGGCGTGATCCCGGTGCTGGCACCCATCGGCAAGCTGTTCAATTCCGACATCGTCTCCAAGGCCGCGCTCGGCGCGCTGATCTCCGCGCCGATCGTCGACCACGGCAAGGCCGCGCGCGAACTCGGGTACCAGCCGCGCACGCTCGACGAGACCGTCCGCGACCTGGTCACCTTCTTCGCCGACCCCACTCGGCTCGCGCCGCCCGGCGCCAAGCAGATCGCTTGACAGCTCTTAGAACACATGTTCGACTGAAGGGGTGCGGTGGCAAAGCCAAACCCTGGACGCCGAGGACGGCGCCCTGCCCGGACTGTCCCGGGCAGGTTTGGTGCGCACCGTGCGGACACCCGAGTTCGAGGGCATCACGTTCCACGAGGTGCTGTGCAAGAGCGCGTTGAACAAGGTGCCCGAGGCCACGAATCTGCCGTTCCAGTGGACGGTCAATCCGATGCGCGGCTGTTCGCACGCCTGCCGCTACTGTTTCGCCCGCGGCACGCACGAGTACCTGGACCTGGACCCGGGCCGGGACTTCGACACGCAGATCGTGGTGAAGACGAATATCGCCGCGGTGCTGCGCAAGGAACTCGGCAGGCGGTCCTGGCGGCGCGCACCGGTCGCACTCGGCACCAACACCGATCCGTATCAGCGCGCGGAAGGCCGGTATCGCTTGATGCCGGGGATCATTCGCGCGCTGACCGAGTTCGGCACCCCGTTCTCCATCCTGACCAAGGGCACATTACTGCGGCGGGATCTGCCGTTGCTCACCTCGGCCGCCCGCGAGGTGCGGGTGAGTCTGGCGGTGTCCATCGCGATCCTCGACGAGGACCTGCATCGCAGCCTGGAATCGGGCACGCCGTCACCGCGTGCGCGACTGGACTTGGTACGCGCCCTCACCGACGCGGGATTCGAGGTCAACGTCCTGGTCGCACCGGTCATCCCATGTCTCACCGACAGCCGGGCGCACCTGGACGCCATCTTCGGCGCTATCGCCGAGGCCGGGGCGAGCTCGGCCGTCGCGTTCCCGATGCACCTGCGCGGCAGCACCAGGGGCTGGTTCCTGTCCTGGCTGGCCGAGCACCATCCGGCTCTCCTGCGCCGCTACCGTCAGCTCTACGGCCGCGGCGCGAACGTGACGCCGGAATACTCAGCCTGGCTGCGCGCACGCGTCGATCCTCTGCTGGCCGAGCATGGTTTGACGCCGCGCAGGCAGGCCGAACCGGAGACACGGCCCGAAACCGCGGACACGACCGACCCGCAGCTGGCATTGTTCGCCTGACGCCGCCATCGCCGAATCTCGCGGGTCCGCGCGCTTCGCCGGGCGCGAACCGCATTCGACGGAGTAGTTTGGCGATGGCACCTCTCAGCGACGAGGAAGTGACGCAGGCACATGGTTTCACACCAAAATGATGTCGGCACAGCAAAATTGGAAAAGGTCGTCATTCGGTTCGCCGGGGACTCCGGCGACGGAATGCAGCTGACCGGCGATCGCTTCACTCACGAGGCCGCCGCCTTCGGCAACGACCTGGCTACCCAGCCGAACTTCCCGGCCGAGATCAGAGCGCCGCAGGGCACCCTGCCGGGCGTCTCGTCGTTCCAGATCCAGATCGCCGACTACGACATTCTCACCGCGGGCGACCAGCCCGATGTGCTGGTCGCGATGAACCCCGCCGCGCTGAAGGCGAATCTGGACGATCTTCCGCGCGGCGCCACCGTCATCGTCAACACCGACGAGTTCACCAAGCGCACCCTCGCCAAGGTCGGTTACACCGCCGACCCACTGGCCGACGACACCCTGTCGGACTTCGTGGTCCACCGGGTCCCGATGACGTCGCTCACCCTGGGCGCCACCGAATCGACCGGGGTGGGCAAGAAGGACGCCCAGCGCGCCAAGAACATGTTCGCCCTCGGCCTGCTGTCCTGGATGTACGGGCGCCCGATCGGCGGAACCGAGCGGTTCATGCGGGAGAAATTCGCCACGAAGCCGGACATCGCCGAGGCCAACGTGCTGGCGTTCCGTGCGGGCTGGAACTACGGCGAGACCACCGAGAGCTTCGCCACCACCTACGAGATCGCGCCGGCGAAGCTGGCGCCGGGCACCTACCGGCAGATCACCGGCAACACCGCGCTCGCCTACGGCCTGATCGCCGCCGGTCAGCTCGCGGGACTGCCCGTCTTCCTCGGTACCTACCCCATCACGCCCGCCTCGGACATCCTGCACGAGCTGAGCAAGCACAAGAACTTCGGCGTCACGACCTTCCAGGCCGAGGACGAGATCGCCGGGATCGGCGCGGCGCTGGGCGCTTCGCTCGGCGGCGCGCTGGGCGTCACCAGCACCTCCGGGCCCGGCCTCGCGCTCAAGAGCGAGACCATCGGCCTCGCGGTGATGACGGAACTGCCACTGGTCGTCATCGATGTGCAGCGGGGCGGCCCCTCCACCGGTCTGCCGACCAAAACCGAGCAGGCCGACCTGCTGCAGGCCCTCTACGGCCGCAACGGCGAATCGCCGGTGGCGGTGGTCGCGCCCCGCTCCCCCGCCGACTGCTTCGCCGCCGCGGTGGACGCGGCACGGATCGCACTCACCTACCGCACACCGGTGCTGTTGCTCTCCGACGGCGCGATCGCGAACGGTTCGGAACCATGGTCGATTCCGCGAGTGGCGGAGCTGGCCCCGATCGACCCGGCGTTCGAGCCGGAGAGTGAGGACGGCGCCCCGTTCCAGCCCTACACCCGTGATCCCGACACGCTGGCGCGCCCGCTGGCGGTCCCCGGCACCAAGGGACGCGCGCACCGCATCGGCGGACTGGAGAAGGCGGACGGCAGCGGCAACATCTCCTACGATCCCGCCAACCACGAGCTCATGGTGCGATTGCGTCAGGCCAAGATCGACGGCATCACCGTGCCGGATGTCGAGGTGGACGATCCCGACGGCACGGCCGAGCTCCTGCTGATCGGCTGGGGCAGCTCCTACGGCCCGATCGGCGAGGCTTGCCGGCGCGTCCGCCGCCGCGGCGTTCCGGTCGCCCAGGCACACCTACGACATCTGAATCCATTGCCCGCCAACCTGGGTGAGGTCTTGCGCCGCTACCGCATCGTGGTGGCGCCGGAGATGAACGGCGGCCAGCTGGCCATGCTGCTGCGCGCGAGGTACCTGGTCGACGTGCGGCCGTGGACGAAGATCGCGGGCACCGCGTTCTCCGCCCAGGAGCTGGTCGGCGTCATCGACGCGGCGCTGGACGGGTCGATCGAGGAGATGGAACAGAACAAGGTCTTCGCCGCCCGGGCGCAGGCCACATATAGAACACAGCCGGACGAAGTCCGTCCACAGCCCAGCGCCGGGCCGAGCGAAGGCGAGGCAGCCGCTGACCGCACCACCACTGGGGGTAACGCATGACCATCGTCGAAACGTCGCTTGTCGGCACGGACCTGGGCCTGACCGGCCTGTCCGGGGTACCGTCCGCGGACGGACCGCAGAAGGCGAAGGACTTCACCTCCGATCAGGAGGTCCGCTGGTGCCCCGGCTGCGGCGACTACGTGATCCTGGCGACGGTGCGCGGCTTCCTCGCCGAACTCGGCTTGCGCAGGGAGAACCTGATGTTCGTCTCCGGGATCGGCTGCTCCAGCCGCTTCCCGTACTACTTGGAGGCGTACGGCATCCACTCGATCCACGGCCGGGCTCCCGCGATCGCGACCGGCCTCGCGGTCAGCCGTCCCGATCTGTCGGTCTGGGTGGTGACCGGTGACGGCGACGCGCTGTCCATCGGAGGCAACCATCTCATCCACGCGTTGCGCCGCAATGTGAACATGACGATCCTGCTGTTCAACAACCGGATCTACGGGCTGACCAAGGGCCAGTACTCCCCGACCTCGGAGCAGGGCAAGATCACCAAGTCCACCCCGATGGGTTCGCCTGACCACCCGTTCAACACCTTGTCGGTGGCCTTGGGCGCGGAAGCGACCTTCGCCGCCCGCGCGCTGGATTCCGATCGCGCGGGACTCACCGAGGTGCTGCGCGCCGCCGCCGAGCATCGCGGCACGTCGTTCGTGGAGATCCTGCAGGACTGCCCGATCTTCAACGACGGCTCGTTCGACGTGCTGCGCCGGGAGAACGCCGCGAATCACCTCATCCCGCTGCGGCACGGCGAACCCATCCGGTTCGGCGCCGAGGGCGAATTCGCGGTCGTCCGAAGCGGTTTCGGGCTGAAGGTGGCCCGTACCGACAGTGTCGCGGAGTCCGACATCGTGGTGCACGACGCGTACGCCGACAGCCCGGAGTACGCCTACGCGCTGTCGCGGCTGTCCGATCAGGGCCTCGACCATGTCGTCACCGGCGTCTTCCGCAGCGTCTCGCGGCCGACCTACGACGACGCCGTGCGCTACCAGACCGAGGTCGCCCGGGAAACAAAACCAATCGGTCCGGAATCCCTCCAGGCCCTGCTCACCGGGCCGGAAACCTGGACGGTCGGGTAGCGGCCCGGCGCACGCCGACTCGGTGGAACGCGGCGTCGGCCCCGGACGCGCCCGGGGCCGACGCTCGGGTTTCAGCCGAGCGCGGCGACCTCGGTGTCGGTCAGCACGATCGGCGACACCACGTCCTTGGCCCGCGCCAGCTGCACGGCCCGATACAGCGGCCGCTCCTCCAGACCGGCATCGCGCGCCTCGGCCCGCAATTGATGCACCAGCATGGCGGAAACGGCCACCGCCGCGGCCAATCGACTGGCGGCGAGCGCGTCGGCGAGCCTGCGCAGGCCGAGCAGATGCAGCTCGCGGCCGCTGCCCGCGTCGGTGTACATCGCCAGCGGGATGACCTGCGAGACCTCTCCGGCGGTGACCCGCAGGACGATACGGCTCAGCCGCGCCGGGAAGACCAGCACCTCGACACCCGTCGCCGACGACATCTCCACCTGCCGCTCCCCGAACAGCCTGCGGGCGTGAATGATCGTCCCGGACAGCCACATTCGCCGCCGCCGCAACGCGATGGCGTACAAGACGGTTGGCGCGCCGACGACTACGCCGATGGCGACGGCGATCGGCCAGCTCACCACGGTCGCCGCCAGCAGCGCGGCGCCGATTCCGATGCCCGATGCGGCCAGCGCGAGGCGGCGCAGCATCGGCGCGTACAGCTCGGGCGCGACCAAGTCGAGCCCTACCGGCGCGAGCGCCTGCTCGTCATCAGAATTCGTCGACACTGCTCCGCCCTCTCGCGACCCCGGCATCGATGCGCCGGTCACGCTACCGTGCCCGCCGCTCGGCCGACGGCGGGTTCGGCGCAGAGTACCCCGGTCGCGGCGTCCATGCCGCGCAACCGGTGGCCCGCGCCGACCTCGCCGCGGCTAGGCCAGCGACTCCCGGATCACCCCGACCACTTCGGCCAGCGGGATCTGCCGCTGCTCGCCGGTCGCCATGTCCTTGAGCCCGATGGTGTTCTCCGCGATGTCGCGGTCGCCCAGCACCAGGGTGAACGCCGCCCCCGACCGGTCGGCCGCCTTCATCGCACCTTTCACGCCGCGCCCGCCGTAGGCGAGATCGACCCGCACACCTGCCGCACGCAGCTGCGCCGCGAGCACGACCAGCCGCTGTTTGGCGGCATCGCCCAGCGGCACACCGAATACCTCGCAGCGCGCCGGGTTGCCCGCCGACTTGCCCTCGGCCGCCAGCGCCAGCATGGTGCGGTCCACGCCGATACCGAAGCCGATGCCCGACAGCGGCTGCCCGCCGAGTTCGGCCATCAGGCCGTCGTAGCGGCCCCCGCCGCCGATGCCGGACTGCGCGCCGAGACCGTCGTGCACGAACTCGAACGTGGTCTTGGTGTAGTAGTCCAGGCCGCGCACCATGCGCGGGTTCACCACGTAGGGCACGCCGAGCGCTTCCAGGTGGCCGAGCACCTGCTCGAAGTGCGCCTTGGCCGATTCCGAGAGGTGATCGATCATCAACGGCGCGTTCGCGGTCATCGCGCGTACCTCGGGCCGTTTGTCGTCCAGGACACGCAGCGGATTGAGCTGGGCGCGCCGCTCGGTCTCCTCATCCAGCGGCAGCTGGAGCAAGAACTCCTGCAGCAGTTCCCGATACTGCGGGCGGCAGGTCTCGTCGCCCAGCGAGGTGATCTCCAGCCGGAAGCCGTCCAGTCCGAGTCCACGGAATCCGGCATCGGCGATGGCGATCACCTCGGCGTCCAACGCCGGGTCGTCGACGCCGATCGCCTCGATCCCCACCTGCTGCAGCTGCCGGTACCGGCCGGCCTGCGGCCGCTCGTAGCGGAAGAACGGACCCGCGTAGCGCAGCTTCACCGGCAGCTGGCCGCGGTCGAGGCCGTGCTCGATGACCGCGCGCATCACACCGGCGGTCCCCTCCGGGCGCAGCGTGACGCTGCGGTCACCGCGGTCGGGGAAGGTGTACATCTCCTTGGTGACCACGTCGGTCGACTCGCCGACACCACGGGCGAACAGGCCCGTGTCCTCGAAAACCGGCAGCTCGATATGTCCGTACCCGGCCAGTCGGGCGGCGCGGAGCAAGCCGTCGCGCACCGCGACGAACTCGGCCGAGCCGGGTGGCACGTAGTCCGGTACCCCCTTCGGGGCGGAGAAGCTGCTGGTCTTGGTCACGATGCTCCAGTTTCCACCACTACGCCCCCGCAAGTCCAACCGGTTCGCCGAACCGCCTCTCGGGAAGGATGCGGATCAGTCTCAGGAAGAAATGGCACACTCTTATCCCGATGTCACCGGATACGGGAGGAACGTGGTAGTGCCGAGCAACGAACAGCGACGAGCAGCGGCGAAACGCAAGCTGGAGCGTCAGCTCGCCAACCGGGCCGAGCGGGCGCGCAAGCGGAAGCAACTCACGATCGCAGGATCGGTGCTGGGTGTCGTCGTCGTGGTCGCCGCCGTCACCGGGGTGTACTTCCTGACCCGCGGCGAGGACAGCGGCTCCGACGCCGCCGACCCCTCGCTGTCCAGCGCCCCCACCGCTGCCGCGCCGCCCGCGGCGAAGGCAAAGCCCGCGACGGTCGACTGTGTCTACCGCGACAGCGCCAAGCCCGCCGACAAGCCCGCGAGCAAGCCGAAGGCCGACGGCATCCCGACCACCGGGGTCGATGCCAAGGTCAGCGTCAGCATGGAGACCAGTCAGGGCCCGATCGGTCTGACGCTGAACAACGCCGAGTCGCCGTGCACGGTGAACAGCTTCGTCAGCCTGGCCGCGCAGAATTTCTTCGACGGCACCGACTGCCACCGGATGACCGCAGACGAGGGCCTGAAGGTGCTGCAGTGCGGTGATCCGACCGGTACCGGAATGGGCGGGCCCGGTTACGAATTCGACAACGAGTACCCGACCGATCAGTACGCGCCGGACGACCCGAACGCCACCCAGAACGCGATCGCCTACAAGCGCGGAGCCCTCGCCATGGCCAACGCCGGTCCCGGCACCAACGGCAGCCAGTTCTTCATCGTCTACGCGGATTCCCAGCTGCCGCCGCAGTACACGATCTTCGGCACGGTGGACGAGAACAGCCTCGGCACCCTCGACAAGATCGCACAGGTGGGCCAGGACAACTCCAACGGCCCCGGCGACGGCAAGCCGAACCAGCCGGTCGCGATCCAGTCGGTCCGCATCGACCGCTGATCGTCGAACTCTCGGGCCCGCCGCCGTACTGGCAGCGGGCCCGAGCCGTGTCGTGAGCGTAGCCCGCTCGAGCGAGGATAGGCGAACCTTTGTTCGGCTAGGGTGCCCTCATCCCGAAGATCATCCAGCGTGTTCCGACGCGCGCCGGAAATGTGCGATATATGCTGATAAGCGGCACGCTCGTTAGATTGTGCCGACCTTTGTCGGGTAACCTCGAACCAAGGAGTTCCCGTAGCGTAGTCACCCCCTCGACAGGATCGCCCTGGGAGAGAGTGTGCGCCACGCCGCGAGTACTCCGGGTGTCCACGTTTGCAGGCGGGACCCGCTGCACGGGACTACAGTTCGCGTGGCGGCGTCCGTGACGAAGCACCACCATCATCCATAGTGATCACTGCAGCATCGGGGAGCAGCCATGTCCGAGGAACTGGACGACATCGGCCGGGAAACCGCAGCCATGATGAGGACAATGTTGCAGCTTGCGACACTCGTCGCCTTGAAGACCCGTGAGCGTGGTCAGAAGGAAGTCGAAGCGCGAGTCAAGCTCGCCGAGGCCCGCGTCAAAGAGGCGAGGGAACTGCAGGTCCGTGAGGCCCGCGACGCGAAGGCCAAGGATCCGCGGAACACGGAGCTGGCTCGGTTGATCGAGAAGCCGATCGCGGAAAAGGGTGTGTCCCTGGAGAAGGACCGCTTCTCCGCGCAAGCCGAGGCCTCGCGGATGGCCGCCACTGCCGCCGCCAACGCCAAGCCGGCGTTGCAATACGACTCCCCGGAACGGCGGATGGCGATCGCCGCCCATCTCGCCAAAATGGGTGTCGCGCCGGAACTGGCCGCGGTGCGGATGCTGATCGAAGTAGGGCAGGCACAACCACCGGGCGAGGCCGTGCGCACCCGGCCGGGTGAGGCGGCGACGGTCACCAGGGGTGCGAGGGAACAGGAATCCCGCGGCCTGGAGCGCACGAGATAATCAGGCGAATGAGCGCCCGCTGGAGTCCCCAGCGGGCGTTTGTCTTTCGATTCGTTGTCCAGACCGGCTGCCGCGCAACCGGTTACGGGCGGTAGTCGCCGATAGTAGGATCGCTGAACATGCCGTTCTGCGGCAATTTCGTCGGCAGCGGGCTGAGCATGTCCTTGTGGCCGTTGCGCACACTGCAGTACTTGAACGGCCCCTTGGGGTCGAACAGCTTCGCCATGTGCGGGTCCGCGTGATCCAGGAACCAGACGCTCAGGCCGGTCGCCCCGTCCTGGCGGTAATGCTCCCAGGCCCGCCACAGCGCATCCAGCCGAGCGATGGCCTCGGCGTGCTGCCACCATTCCGGGCACCACACCGTGTCGCTGAGATCGGTGACCTGCCGCCGGTAGATTCCGCTGAGGTAGTTCTCGACGAAATCCACCACATTCGAGTAGGCCATCGGTTGTTGCTGCTGCTCGGTCATAGCGGCCGAACCTCCTCGATCGGTCCGCGCTCCGGCGCCGGCGTCGACTTGCTCAGCGAAAGCGCGCCGAGGTCCGTGATCTGGGTCTTGCGTTCCGGATCATGACGCGAGATGGACTGCTTCACGTCGGCAGCGTACTCGCCTTCCCACCACGGCACCGTACGCAGCAGCACCGGCGGCGCCCCGGACGGGAACAGGATGGCCCGGCCGCGCGGCAACGTCGCCAATGCGTTGACCGTGAACGTCTTGGACGAACTCAGCGAGCGTGAATAGCTCTTGCCGCCTTTGGATTCGGAAACCGACTGCGAGATCGCGTCGTATTCGCCGAGCACGTCCGAACGCTCCTGCAGGAATTTGGTGTCGTCCACACCGCTGCCGAGCACCTTGATGTTCGCCGCCGACCACAGGGCGTTCATGCCGCTCTCACCCCAGCAGCGCGCTCCCTGCGCCCACGACTGCAGCACTGTCATCACCACGATGCCGCGCGAGCCGAAGTGGCTGTACTGCTTGGGCAGATCCTTCCAGCGCACCACGTTCGCGGCCTCGTCGAGCACCGCGAGCAATGGAATCGCCAGTCGCCCACCGGCCGACTGCGAGGCCTTGCGCATCGCGATGTCGATCACCGCCTCGGTGAGCGCGCTCACCAGCGGCGCGGCCGAGCCGCGGCCCTCCAGCGACAGGCTGTACAGCGTTCCGTTGTGATTCAGGAACTCCATCTCGTCGAACTCCCTGCGGTCCCCGCCCCGGGTGATCCACGGGTGCACGTTCGACAACTTCAGGCAGCGGATCATCTTCTTGGCGGTCCCGAAGATGCCGCTGCGCGTACGCGGGTCGGTGTTGTACTGCGAGGAGAGGCCGGAAGCCGTGTAGTGGTGGCGGGCGGCACGCAGGAGTTCGATGGGCTCGGTGTCCTGCGGATTGGTCACCCATTCCCAGACCTGCACGATCGGGCGGCTGCCGTTGCGGTCGCCGACGGCGGCGGCGAGGAAAAGTCCGGCCAGCAGGTCCTCGGCCTCGGGATCGAAGAACGCGTCGGACTTGGTGTCGCGGCCGTCATCACCGTCGGCGAAGTGCCCGGCCAGCCGCGCCGCGCGCATCTCGCACCCTTCCCGCTTCGCGTCCACCCAGGACAACGGATCCCAGAACCAGGTCGGATCTTCGCCCGCGACGCCCTGCGGGTCGAAGACGAACGTGGGACTTCCCTTGGATTCCCGGACGTCCCGGGTGGCGTCAACCACGTCGCGCTTGTTCGAGGTGGCCAGCACCGGCCCGATCGCGGTGAGGATCGCCGGGATCACGCGAGAGGTCGACTTGCCTTGGCGGGGACCCCAGATGTCCAGGTGCAGATCCTCATACGAGCCGTAGAGCATGACGCCGTCGGCCACGCCGATGCCGATCGGCACGCCGGGAACGCCGCCGTCAGGCAGTTTCACACCGAGCAGCTGGGCCTTCTCCCGGACACCTGCCTCGGTGAGCATCGAGATCGCGCCGCCATTGCCCATCACGTCGGCCTTGTCGTCGACCGGCAGCCTGCCCTTGGACTGGCGCTTCTGCAGCCGCTTGCGAATCACGAGATAGCCGACCACGCTCATGATCACCAGCAGGACGATCGCCGTGGCCGCGCCGGGCCACTGGAGCTTTCCCCTGGCCAGATCGGCGGCGATGGCAATCGGGTTGATCGGGACTTTCTGCGGGCTGCCCGCGAGCATGTTGCCCAGATGGAGCGCGAGCCAGAGGGTTCCGAAGATCGCGAAGCCGGCGTAGATCAGGATCAGGCTGACGTCGGGGCCGGGTACGGCCGGATCCGTGACCTTTTTCTTCTTCGCCATATGTGCCTCCTGGGTCGGCCGTCCGGTGGGGAAAGCGGGTGGTCAGCGGAACGCGTCGAGCCGCCAGCCGTCGGGTGTGCGCACGACGGTGGCGATCACCGTCGCGGGCGGCAACGCCTCAGTGCGCCCGTTCGGGTAGACGACGGTCTGCTCGATTCCGATCTTGAACTGCTGGACGTTCGGATCGGTGAGGATCGGCGCCTTTTCGCCGGACGCGAAAGTGAACGCCTCCACACGCGCCCCTTCCCTCGCCCAATCCGCCCACTGCAGCGACGACTTCGGGGTCTCCACCGCGGTCGGCGCCGTGTCCAGCATACGAATCAGGCTGGGGCCGAGAAACTTCCGTGCTCGCGACAGCGAAGCACCCTGACTCTCGGTGGCGGGTTCCCAGCTGTAGATCTCCCGCAGCGCCGCGACCGCGACGCCGTCTGGAGTCACCGGATCCGGCGCGGGAGCGACCTCGAGGAGGCGGGTCGTGGACGTAGCCGGATGCGCCGCATCGGATCCCTTGTCCGCGCGGTCCGCGCGACCGCAGGCCGCGCTCAGCACCGCGACGCTCAGCACCAGCATCACCACCAGTTTCGCGCGTGCACTTGCTTTGTCATTCCAGGCTAGCCGCATCGCGCCGCGTCGCGGCAGCCCCGCGACCGCGTGTTCGGCACGGGCACTCATCCCCGCACCTCCAGCGCTCGGCTCCGTCATGACCGTCGAGGCGGCAGTACCTATCGCTCGCTCGCTCATGCCTGCGCCTCGCTGACGCTCGGCTCCGGCACGAGCGAGTACTCGGCTGCATCCATTGTTCGCTCGCTACGCTCGCTCATGCCTGCGCCTCGCTGACGCTCGGCTCCGGCACGAGCGAGTACTCGGCCGCATCCATTGTTCGCTCGCTCAGAGGACCCTCCTCGCTCGTCCGTCCCCAGGCACCGCGAATTCCGAGACGCCGCCCGCGGATCGGGCGTCCGCGCCCGGAACCGACTGGATCATCCGGCCGTTTCCGGTGTAGATGCCGACCAGCGCCGGTCCGCGCGGCCCGAATGAACTGAACACCAGATCACCCGGCTGAATTCTGCTCATCGGCACCTCCACACCGGCCTCCCATTGCTGTTCGGCCGTGCGCGGCAACGTCACGGTGCCGGAGGACGCCGCGAACACCGCAGCCGAGGTCAGTCCGGGCCCGTCCAGACCGCCTCCGCTGGGGCCCTGCGGCCCGCCACCGCCCCAGACATACGGCGTACCGAGCCATTCGTGTGCGGCTTCGACGATCTGGTCGCCGGTCGAGCTCTCGCCTGGCGTGAACCGGCCGAGCGAGCCCGGCGCGCGGTATTGCGCCTCCATCGCGAGAATGTTCCGTACATACGGCTGGGTCTCGGCATAGTGCGCCGCGACCTGGTTGGGCATGCCGCCCGAGGCCAGCACCGCGCCCTCGCCCGCGTTGTACGCCGCCAGCGTCAGCGCGAGGACGTCGCCTTGCACTCTGCCCTCGGACTGCCACCGAAGGATCTTGTGCGCGATCGCGCACATGTAGCGGCCCTGGCCGATGATCGCGTCGCCGTCATCCCATACGCTGGCCACGCCGTTGCCGTCGGCATCGATGACGTACGGCTGGCCGTCATCCGGATTGATGCTCGCCGCGGTGCTCGGCAGGAACTGGGCCAGGCCCTGCGCACCCGCGGGCGAGACCGCGCCGCGCCGGAAACCGGACTCCTGCCTGCCCTGCGCGGCGAGCAGCGACGGCGTGATCTGCGGGCAGATCGAACCCGCGCGCCGGTACCAGATCTCCAGTTCCTGTGGCACCTTGCCCGCGGCGAGCGCGCCACCGGCGGTACCGAAGCCGAGGCTGCACCGCGGATCGCTGGAATATGCATGCGCGCCACCGAGGTCCGGCGTCGGCGCGCCATCCAGCCAGGGCAACGGGTCGATCTGCCGCCCGCCGGTGAACCGGCCGCCCGGCACGATTTCGAAATGCAGGTGCGGCCCGCTGGATTCGCCCGCCGAGCCGACCGCGCCGATGTGCTGACCCGCGGTCACCGTGTCGCCGGCGCGGACCAGTACGCCCGAGTCCCACATGTGGCCGTAGACCGCCGAATACGAACGGCCGTTGGTGTCCACCGAATCGACGACGATCCAGTTGCCGAAACCCGACGCCGGACCGGCGGCGACGACACGTCCATCGGACACCGAGAAGATCGGGGTGCCGTCGGAGGCGGCCAGGTCGACACCTCTGTGCGCGCCCCCACGTGAGCCGAAAACGTCCGAGACGGTGAAGGTTCCGATGGCCAGCGGCAGCGTACGGCGCAGCGGACCGACCCCCGCCGCCAGCGATGGCGTGGCGGTCGCGGCCGGATTGGCCTGTGTCCCGGTCGCATTCGCGGTCGCCGCAGCACGCCGATCGCCCGGCGCGTAACCGCCGAGCGGCGGCAGCGCCGACTGTGACCCGAGCACCGAGCCGCCCTCGCAAGGGTCGTCCACCGCGGGCATGACGATGACCAGCACGACGGTCACCAGTCCGAGCACCGCGCCGAGCGCCGTCCACAACACCGATTTGCCGCTCATCGCCGCACCCCGGCAGAATGCCGCGCGCAGGCGTGTTTCACGTCCGGCGCCGGGCTTCGTTGAGCGTGTCGGCCAAGGTGCGGTTCATCTCGGCGGCAGCGGCCAATTGCTGTTGTAACAGAGCCACCTTGCGCCGCAACGCGGTCGCGTCCATGCGCTCCAGGCCGGGGCCTTCGGCCGCACGCACCCAATTCCGCACCGAATTCGTGTGCACACCGATCTGTTCGGCGACCACGCGACAGGCCTCCGATTCGCTGCGCAGCTTGCCCGTGAGCGCGATGACCTGCGCGACCGCGGCCTCGCGCACCTCGGGAGAGACGCGGCGGTAGGACCGGTGCGGCATCATGCGGCACTCCCTGGCGAGTCCGTTCCGCGCGAGGTCGACTCGGTGAATTCGCTGAACCGCTGGTTGGTGTCGTGGATCCCGCTTTCCTTCTCCGACAGCGTGAATTCCATGTGGAACGGGATGCCGGGCCTGCGGTCCTCACCGATCTTGAGCAGGAATTTACCGGTGCCGGGCGGGGACGGCCGCAGCTGCCCCGGCTTGAGCGCCTCGCCCGTCAACGCTTGCGGTGCAGACCATCCGGTCACCATCTCCTCCTCGGCCGATGTGAACGGAACCGTGCTGTCGAGTCGTTTGATCTCCTCGGCCGGAAGCGCGCCGAAGATCTTCGCACGTGCGCGCTCGAGAAAACCGAGTGCCTTCGCGATCGCGGCTTCCGATCCGAGTGCCTGCAGGTCCTTGATGGTATGGCTGATCATGATCAGCGCGGTGGCGATGCCACGCTGTAGTCGGGTCAGCTCGTCGACGCGGTCGACCATGAAGTCGCCGAGACCGAGCACCTGCCACAGCTCGTCCATCACCACCTGGAAGTAGCGCTGCGGGCCGAGCTTCGCGTCGGCCAGCACGTGCGCGGCCTCGACCGAGGCGAATCCGTCGGCCCAGCAGGCCAGCATAACCGCGGCCTTGAGCTTCTTGTCGCCGGTCGGGATGTGCGAGACGTCCATGCACACCGCGACCGCGCTGGTGTCGATCGGCACGGTGGTCTGTCCGTTGAAGACCGCGCCGAACGGGCCCTGGGTGAGCGCGCGCAGCGAGCGGCGCAGGCCCTTGATCGCCTCCTGGTACTCGGCCGCGCTGTCGGCGCCCGCGTCCAGCATCAATTCGTCACCGCCACTGACGATCACGTCGAGGAGGTTCTCCATGATCGGCGGCTTGTCCGGCGTATATCCGCTGCCGGGCCGGTACAGGATGCGCAATGCGGTGGAGATCAGCGTCTCCTCGTAGTCGCGGACGCGGTCGCCGCGCACCAGTTCGACCAGACCGGCGATCAGTGTCACCTGCCTGGCGCGCAGATCCTGCAACACTTGCAGCTGCAGGGCCGGGAACTCTTCCAGCCGCGGAACCACCGCGCCGAGCACGCCCGCGGCGAGCGGGTTGAGCTTGCCGTGCCCGTAACCCAGGTCGATCACCTGGCCGCCGACCAGCTCGACCATCTTGCGGTAGTCCGGTTTGACGTCGGCCAGGATCAGCGGCGTGATGCCCTGCGCGATGCCGCCGAGCACGATCCGGCGCACCAGCGAGGACTTGCCGAAACCGTTGAGGCCCAGCACGAACAGGCTGGGCGCGGTGATGAAGCTGCCGCGCATGAACCAGTTCATCGGGTCGAAGCAGACCGGGGCCCCGGTGTGCAGATGCGAGCCGAGCGGGGTGCCGATCAGCGGCGCACCCGCGCCGACCGACCACGGCCACAAGCCGGCGACCTGGGCGGTGGTGGCGCGGTATTCGACCGGCCGGCCGACCACGTTCATCCGGCCGCCGCCCGGCCCCGCGTAACCGCGGTCGGTGAGTTGCGCTGTGCTGCGGTCGAACCCGTCCTCGATCGTCTGCTCCGCCCTGGCCGCGTAGTTGCGGCGGCGGATGTCGTCGGTGCGGACCCGGAACTGCGCCCACGCCGCCCGCAGACCGCTGCCCTCGCGGGCTACCATCTCCAGCTTGGCGCGGGTGGCGTCGTCGAGCAGCGGAGGGCCGGACTGTTTGCGCCGATCCGCCTTCGCCTTCGCACGGCGGGCGGCTTTGTCCAGGTACGGGGTGCCCATGGCGCGGTCGGCCGTGTAGTCGACCTTGGCGGGCCGTGCTACCCGGCCGTTCCTGGCGCCGTTGCGATCCGGGCGCCGGGCGATGCGCTCGGTGGCCGCGTCACGGGGAACGCGGGCGCCGCGCTCGCCGTGGGAGCGGTCGGGGCGCCCACCACCGGACCGGCCCGCGCCCGCTCGCGCGCGCCGCTCGGCTTCGCGCGCCCCGCGCCGGTCGGACGTCTCGACGCCCAGCCCGTCCTCGCCGCTCACCCGCGCCGAATCCCGTGCGGGGTGCCGCGGCCGGGCCTGCCGCTGTCCCCACTCGTCCCGGCCGGATTGATCGGGCCGTCCGCGGCGCGCGTCCTCGTCCCGTTCCCGTACGGGTGGCTCGTAGTCCCGTGCCATGAATCGCTCACCCCGCCAGTGCCTTCGGAATAGTCGCATGCTCCGGCAGGATCACCCCGCAACCGAGCGAAGCCGCGAAGGCCGCCGCCTGGTAGCGGTAACACCGCCGAATCTTCAAGCGCGCCTGGGTCGACAGGTCGCGCGTGATGGCTTCGATGCGCGGCAGGTCGCCGCGCAGTGGCTCGGTGATGGTCACCAGCGCCCCGAAGCGGGTCACACCGTGACCCCTGGCCTGCTCCTCGCGGGCCTGCTGGGTCGCACCCACCCGCAGCGTCGCCGCCGCGGACACGACCCCGCGTTCGCTCTGTTGGGCCACCAGCGCGTTCTTGAAATCGTCGTCGACGATTTCGGCGGCGTCGGCGGCTGAGTGCGGACGGTACACGATCGCGATACGTTTGCGTGGTACTTCGGGATTCGGCGCGAGCAACCGCTGCAATACCCGCTCGTCGACCGCGCCCTCCGGGGCAGCGTCCATCTCCCAGGTGACCGACCGGCCGCCGTCGTGCACCAGATGATCCCACTTCTCGTCATGGGACACCGGACCCGCGTCCGCCCAATCCAGGCCGTGCCCTTCGGGTTCGCCCGCGGCGACCTCCAGATCGGCCTGCGAGGCGGGGTCGTAGCTGCGCCGGATGAACGCGATCACCTCGTCGGCCGACATGGGCTGCGCGCGCACGCCTGCCTCCGCGAGCGCGGCGCAGATACCGGGCAGGCGGCGGCCGATCTCGACGGCCTCCTCCGCCGGGTTCTTGCGACGCTCGGCAGTGGTGGCCTTGAACGTGATCGCCACCCGCGGCAGCAGCTGCACCCGTTCCTGCGGCAGCTCGGTGGCCAGCTCGTACATCACCTGCTGAGCCAGTTCCGGCGCCTCGGGCTTGGTGATCGTGGAAACTTCGGTGAGCAACCGGTTTCCGGTCTCCGGCACGGTGTCGATGACCGGAACGACGGCGACGATGTCGCTGGTCTGGCCGACCGAGGCGAGGAAGGTGCCCCACGCCGAGACCCATCGGTCGATGACGGGTTGGTCCACCGCCTCGTGGCCTTGCGGCCACGCCCGCAGCACCACCGTGTACTGCGCGAATTGCGGCAGGTGGATCATGCCGAAGCTGTAGCCGCCCGCGTCGATGCCCTCGTAGAGCTTGGAGGGCGCCAGCAGACCGGGCAAACGGGTGACGCCGCCCGGGATCCGGGAGAAGCGGCCACCGCGGTACACATGCTCGCCACGACTACGCGAGCGCATCCAGTTGAACATCATCAATCCCGTCTCGTAGCCCGAACGACCTCCGGTCCGCCACACCAGGGGAACCATCACGACGACACCGGTGCCGCCGACGATCAGACCCCACTGGAAGCCGCCGACCATCGCGGTGATCAGCGCCGTGATCACGACCGCGAAGCCCAGCACGGTCTCCTCCCAGCGCAGGCCGAAAAGGCCCGCGCTGCGCGGCTTCTGCCAGAGGCCGTACGAGCGCCGCTCGTAGGTGTCGGTGACTGTCATCGCGGAATGGTGCTCCTCCCGAGGTCGGGTGAACGGTTCGTCCAGCGGTCGCCCGCGACGTCACCCATGGCTTGCTCGGCCCGGTTCAGTCCGCCGCTCGCGGCGCGCGCCGCGCCGATCCGGCCTGCCGTCCTGGCCGATCCGGAGGCTACTCCGGCCGCGCCCGCGGGTCCGGAGGCGCGCGGTGCCGCGCCGCCTTGGCCGCCGCCACCACCCCGGGGCGTGGTCGGCCGCGGCACGCCGCCGCCACGCGGGCCACCCGCGCCGCCCGGCCGCGGACCGGTCCCGCTGCCGCTCACGTAACCCGCCTGGCCCGGCGCCGCAGCACCCTTGACACCAACGGCCTTGGTACCCATGGCGCCCAGGCCCGCCACCGCGAGCAGGGTGCCGCCGGTCGCGGTGAGACCCGAACCGCCGCTACCGACGATCGCGACGGCCGGGGTGACCAGCCGCATGAGCGCGGGCAGCACGAACGCCACGCTGCACAGCAGCACGATCGCGACCAGCATGCGCTGGGCCTGCTCGCCGTCGGGCAGTCCACCGGTCGGGGTGAGCGAGTCGACATGACCCGCGGTGGTGAAGGCGATCATGTAGACGATCGCCGCCACCGGTTTCCACAGCATGAAGGCGATGATCCAGCCGATCAGCTTCTGATAGGACTGCTTGCCCACGTTCATGCCGGAGGCCGCCGCCGCCAGCGGCAGCACTCCGGCCGCGATCACCAGCAGGCCCTGGCGGACGATGGCGAGCACGATCTGCGCCAGCGCGCCGAGCAGGCCGACGATCGCGATGATCAGCACCAGACCGGGCGAAAAGGCTTGCAGCTTGCTGGTTTTCACCATCAGCTCGGCAAGATCCTTGGCATTGCCGTTGGTCGAGTCGCTGATGATCCACTCCGCGAACCGATCCGAGGCCTGCGTGCCGGCCACGATCACCGCGCCGAGCATCCAGGAGCTGAACACCACACGGGTGAACATCCGGAACGACTCGGCCGCCTCGTTCATCACGGCCCCGCGTCTCGCCTCGGCCAGTCGCGCGCCGGAAATGATCACCGACGCGATCAGCAGCAAGATCTGCGCCTGATAGGTGTAGTCGTTGATCTTCGTGAACAGTGAGCCCGAATCGCTGACCGCCTCGTTGGGCACCTTCATCCAGAAGGTCAACGCCAGGATGATGGCCTCGCCGAGGCCGTTCATCAGCGAGTCGACCACCTTGCCGAAGGTCGAGTCCCAGGCCTTGTCCTTGACCGCCGTCGCCGCCTGACCCGGATGCGAGGCGGCATTGCCCGCCTTGCACGCGGCGGAGGCGGCGTCACCGAGGGAAATGCCGGGCAGGCCGACATTGTCGAGCGTGTCGTGGATTTCGTTGCACGTCTCGTCGAAACCGTAGGTTTGTCCGTAGGCCACGGTCGGCGTCGCGATCATCACCGTGAAGATGACCGCGAATATCGTGACTATCCGCCTCACCATTGTGTCCACCCCTCGATGCTCCGCAGGGACTCGATCTGCACTCGCTCGTCGCCTGTCACCGCGGTGAGCTTCCAATCTCCGTCTCGCCACATGACCGCCAGGCGCATGCCCACCCATGTTGGTTGGCCATCAACTGTTTCTCGAGCCTTTCTCGCAAACTGCACTTTCGCGAAATCATCTGCATAGCTTTCGATCCGGAACGCATCCGAAGCGAACAACAGGGGTCTGAGCTTGTCGGGCAGACGGTCGGACACCTTGCCCTCGGCGACCAGCCGGTCGTACTCGGCCAGATATCCCGGCGTCACGTCGACCAGACGGACCAGCAGGTCACGATCCTTGGGATTGGCGTTGGTCCGCCAGTAGATCTGCTCGGCGGCCAATGCGGCGCCCTGGGGCGTATGCGCGAATCCCACCGCGGCGGAACCATCGATCCTGGACGGCCCGTCGGAGGTCGAGAAACGCACGACGGGACCGCCGAATATCCGCTGCCATACTCCTTCGCCGTTGGACGGCACCGGCGCGGCGGCGGTCCATCCCGGCGTGCCGGGTTGCTGCCGCTGGTCCGGATTCTGGTGCAGGGCAACGCCAGCGGCGGCGACGGGGACATCGACGCGTCGGCCGAACATGTCGGTCTCCGGGTTGCCGAATACCGCGGCGGCGGCGCTGGGGACGGCAGACGCGAGTTCCGGAGCACTCGCCGACATCGTGTCGGGCGTCGAGGCGTGGTCGTCACCGGATGCACTGTCCCCCACGGTGACAACCGTGACGATCGCGGCGATCGCAACGCTGAGCACCGCGCCCGCGCCCAGCAGCGCCAGCGGCGGACGACCGGAACCTCGCGTGGTCACCACTTCGTCCACCCCGCCAGCGACTCGAGATACTCCGTCTGTGCGTTGTTGGACGTCGAAGGCTTCAAGCGCCAGTCACCCGCGTCCCACACCATGACCAGGCGAGTCGCGGCCCACAGCTGTTTGCCGTCCACCGCCGGTCCCCTGGTGGCCAGGCGGACGATGGCGAGATCGTCGGCGTAATCGTCGACTTTGAACGCGTCGGAGGCGACGAAGTAGCGGGTGACCTTCTCCGGCTGCTGCTCGGGCAGGCGGTCGTCGGCCAGCGCCTTGTCGTAGGCGGCGATCTGCTGCGCGGAGACCCGGACCTGGCGCATATACAGGTCGCGGTGGGCGGGGCGAGCGTTGAGCCGGTAGGTGATCTGCGCCGCCGCCAGCACCGCACCCTGGGGGGTGTGCGAGTACCCGACGGCCAAGTCGTCCTCGATGCGGGTGGGCCCGTCGGAGGTGGAGAAGGGCACCGAGGCGCCGTACACGCGCTGCCAACCGTGTGGCTCGGTGGTACCTTCCGGCGCCGCGGTCAGCCAGTCCGGGTCGCTGGGCTTGCGCTGCCGCGAGGGATCCTGCGGAAGCGGTTGTCCCGCCGCGTTGTTCGGGACATCGACGCGCCTGCCGAGGATATCCACTTCCGGGCTGGCGAACCCGGTGCCGCCGGAACCTTCCGTGACGGCCGGAGCGCCGCCGACGCCTTGGTCGTCGCGGCCGACGAAGACGAAGATGCCGACGACCACGATGAGCGCGAGCACGGCGGCGGACGCGACGACACCGAAGGAGACACGATCGCGCGCGTACGACTCTCTGTCGCTCACGACTGCGCCTCGCTGACGCTCGGCTCCGTCGTGCGCGAAGGCGCGCTGCATCCTCGGTTCGCTCGCTGACGCTCGCTCACGACTGCGCCTCGCTGACGCTCGGCTCCGTCGTGCGCGAAGGCGCGCTGCATCCTCGGTTCGCTCGCTGACGCTCGCTCACGTCGGTGCCTCCAATTTCACGATTTCAGGGGGTAATGCGTCGATCGAGTCGATGGGTCGTGCGGTCGAGCCAGGGTCGGGCAGTCGTAATCTCCAGTCCTCGCCGAACCACTCGACGGCGGTGTGGTGCACCGCCTTCGATCGATCGGAATACTCGGTGTACACGTCGACGGTGGAGTTCTGCTCGGTGTAGCCGGTGATCTTGTAGCCGAGCAGCCTGGGCGCGAACTCGGCGCTCGCCGGACCGGTGATCGACAGCTGCACCCGATTGATCGCCCACTCGTCCTTGGCCGGGCCCGGAACAACTTCCCGCGCGGCAACTTTCGCCCACTGGGTGTCGGCGGCCACCGCCAGCCGCACGGAATGGGTGACCGCGGCGACGCCCGCGCCGCGCGGCGAATGCTCGAAACCGGTTGCCGCGCCGTCAGCCGTCGACTTCGGCCCCTGGTCGGTGACCGGCAGCGGCACGCCTTGGAACGGCTGCCAGCGCACGTTGGTCGGGGCCGCGGCCAGATCCGGTTCCGCCGTGTCGTCGCCACCGACGCAGCCGACCGCCGCCGCCAGCAGCGCGGCCCCGACGAATCCGGCCGCGGGCAGGCGGAAGTCGCAGCGCCACCCCGCGCCGTCCGCCTGCCGCATTACCGTGGAAGTCATTCCCGCGTCGTCCCCATCCCGCCGCGGCTCACGCGGGCAGGAACGCCAGGGCGATCCCCGACGCCGTGCTCGCCACCACAGCACCCAGCAGGCTCATCAGCACACCGTGCGAGGCGTCGTTCATGGCCAGATCGCTGCGGAAGGTCAGCCACAGCTTTCCCGCCGACACGATCATCCAGGCCAGGCACACCAGCAGCACGAACCACAACAGCCAGTTCAGCAGCTGCATCAGCGGTGCCAGCACCTCGGCGGGCATCCGTTTGTAGGCCAGCAATTCGGCGGCCGATATGCGCACGGTACTCATCGCCGGACCTCAGGTGCCGATCACGGCGTTCATGATGGTGCCTGCGCTGGTGGCGACCACGCCGCCGATCATCGCTCCCGCCACCATCTTCGGCGACTCGAGACCACCGCCGGTCCACTTCTCCCACGCGAACTTGCCGCCCGCGTAGGTGATGCCGCAGATCCCGGACAGCAGGACGAACCAGGTGAGATACCGCACCAGCTGCAGGATCTTCTCCGAGCCAGGAGGCGCCTCGGGCGTCGGATTACCGACTTGCGCGAGTACGGTGCCGTACGTGTCCTGCACGGCGAGGAGGATCATGCTCATCGGGTGCCTTTCTCGAATAATGGTGTGGTGTCGCCGATTCGATGCATACGTTCACTGATCGGGCGGCTTCCTCAGATCCGGACCCCGGCGATCGAAGGTGGCCTCCTCCAGTGCCGTCCGAGCGGCCGCGACGATGTCGGCGCCGAGCTCCCGGACATCGAGCGGGACTTCCTCCAGCAGATCGAGCTTGCGCTTCTTCGGTGGCAGCGGATCGCCGGGCGACCACACCGGCAGCTGCTCCGGTTCGACCAACGTCCATTCCTCGTACCACGGCACCTGCCACACCTGCCCGGCCAGTGAGCCGACCACGTCGCGGTAGCGGCGGATCTCGGGAGCCATCCTGCCGGGACGCGCGGCGACCGTGATCAGGCCGAGCACCTCGGAAGGGCCGGCGAAGCCCGAAAGATGTTGGCGCAGAAGGTCGTGCGCGCGGGACAGACCACCGATGGTCTCCCTGGCCACGAGGACGACGAACGGACTCTCGCGGTCGAAGACACCGGGCCAGCGGCGGCCCGAATCCGCCGCGGGCGCAAGCACATGCGCGAGGGTACTTGCTCCCGCCCCGCCGTGCACACCGAGCAGCCAGACCAGCGGCGCACGGCCTACGCCGGGCACCGGGCGGTCCCAGACGGCGGCACGACGGGCCTCCGGCGGGGCGATCACACCGGCGGGCGCGGGATCAGGGTCGGGCTGACGCGGAAAAATCATGGCGGCGGTCATGATGCCACCCCGGCGAGCAGGCGCCCATATGCCCGGCGCGTCTCGGCGGCCAGCGCGGCGTGCCGCACGAGTTCACCACGGGCCAGGTGCGGATCGTACGGAATCTCCCTGATATCGCGAACCCACCCGGAGAGGTGTTCGCGCAAATGATCCGCTACCCGCGAATCACCGTCCGGATACTGGTGCGAAACAACAATGGTCGTGTCACCGACGACGCCGCCGCCATGTCCCTCGCCGGTGTCGCCGAACTGGTCGTCGAGCCATTCCAGCGCGACCCGCAACCGGTTGGCCGCGTCGTTGCGCGCCGGAATCGTCAGGACCAGAGCCACATCCGCGTCGTCGAGCAAGGGCAGCAGTTGCCTGGCGGCAATCGGATGTCCTCCGTCGTAGACCGCGGTGTATCCCGCGTCGCGCACCGCACGGGCGACCGTGAGATACGTCGCACGCCTGCGCAGCGGCTCGGCATCGCGCCAGAGCAGTCCGATGCCCGACGTCGCGCGCGACAGGCATTCCTTCAACGGCGCGGGCTCGTCGCCACCGCGACCGTACAACCAGGACTGCAGGCTGATCGGGTGCAGATGCTCGTCCGCACCGCGCAGTGCGAGATCGCTGCCCGCCGAGGTCGCGTCCACCGCGACCGTCGGCGTCCCGCCCGTGCCGAGCTCACCCGCCAGACCCAATGCCGTCGTGGTGGTACCCGCGCCACCGCACCCGCCGACCACCAGAATCGGCCGCTGCACGGGATGATCCGCCTCGGACCCCTCATCTCTGCCGCGCCGCAACCGCACCACCGGAGCCTTGGAGCGCACCGGCCGGCCCGGCGGTTCGCCCTCCCCGGGCGACTCGTCGAGCCAGCGGCTCCAGTCCTCTCCCATCGCCTCTGCTCTCCTCTATCCGGCCGCGATACCCGTGATGAGGGTGCGGCCGTCGATCACCGCGGTGGTGACCATCTGCCTGTTGTACGTGGCGGGCACACCGCCGGGCCGGTATTCGGTGACCTCCACCGAATACCGGTTGTCACCGATCGTCACGATCCGCACGCAATGCGTTGTGCCCGCCGGGACGGTGTCGATACCCCGTTGGATGATCCACGCGGGCTGAACGGGGGCGTCCGGCGCGACCGCCGTCCTGGCGCGCTCCCCGGAACGTTCGACGTAGTACGCGTACTGGAACAACAGCACCGCGTCCGGTCCGGAGGTCGTCCCACCCGCCTCCGCGCTGCGCACGATCGCCTCGCTGCGTTCGGTCGGGCACGCGCCCGCGCCGACCGCGCGCGCGTCACCGGCCGCCTGCGCACTGCCGACGGTGAGCTGCACCGACGCCGGCCCGCGCGAGTCTCGCGGCGCGGCGGCGCGATCGGCCGCCGTACGCAGCACGACCAGCACGCACACGGCGGCCACGGCCAGCACCAACACCGCCGCGATCACGATGATCAGGATGCGGGCCCTGCGCATGGCAGGGTGGTCGCGGGCGGCTTGGCGCAGGGCCCGCGACACCGGTGGACGCGGTTGGTTGACCTGGTCGCTCTCGTCGTCGCCTGCCCACGGGATACGTGCGGGATCGGTCTGCTGCGGCGCGACGTAGTCGTCGTCGGGACCGGGCGCCCGACCGCTGACCACCCAATCCGACCAGCCACCGGTGAATTCGCTGCGCTGCGCGGGTAGCTCCGCCGGGACGTCATCGGGCCTGCGCTGCGACTGTTCGTCGTCGTCACGAATGTAGTGCCGAGTGCGCGCGGGTTCGTCATCCTCCGCGGGGATGATGGTGTTCGCCGCACGTCGGTCTTCTGCTTCCGGGGCACCGGTTTCCGGCTCCAATGCGCCATACCAGCGGGAAAGCTGTTTGTACGACTTCAACATTCCCCCATTCCCGCAGAGCAGGGCACGCAGTATCGCATCGTCGGACCCTCTCGGCGATCAGTTCGTGGAGAACGGGTAGGTGTTGGGTGTGCCGGGTCGGGCGGTGGGCGGAATCGATGTCACGCCGCCGGATGAGGCGCCATCGGCTCCTGTCCCGAACGGAAATTGTCCCGTACCGGACGAACTCGGCGTGGGCGACGCGCCGGAGCTGTCGCCGAAGAATCCGGTCGGCTGCTTCTCCAGCACCGCTCGCGGCCTGGCATTGCTGCCGAAAGCGTCGGCGATGTCGCGGGCGACGGCCGCGAACCACTCGGCGACGAAGTGTGTGGGAGCATCACCGTTCGCCGAGACGCTCGCACTGTTGTAGGCCGTGTGTCGCTGAATGGTGTCCCAGTAGCGTACCCACGTGGTGGTGTTCAGCAGCTCGCTGTTGTCCGTGATGTTCTGCACCACCGCGTCGAACGCCTGCGTGACCAACCGGGCACCGGTCGTCGGCGGAACAAGCTGCGGGATGGCGCCGAGCAGCTTCGCGCCGAGCGACAGCAGCGCGACGGGCGGATTGGACAGGCCCGCGGTGGCCAGTTCGGAGATGGCCGCCGGGTTGATGATCGTCCTGACCACCGTGACCACGGCGTTCAACCCGATCATGCCGATCTTCAGCATGGCCTGGAGCGCGCCGGGCAGATCCAGAGGGGTGCGCGGATCCGAGGCGTCGGCCAGACGCTGCGAGATCGACTTCTTCGGCGAGATCGATAGGGTCGCCAGCGAATTGCCCTGTACGTCCTCGTTGACCACCTCGGTTGCGGTCTTGATCGAGCTGAACGCCAGCGCCTGCGCGATCGACACCAGCGACGCGATCGGGTCGCCGCCGCTGAGCTTGGATTGGCCGACGAGATTGGCGACGGCCTTCAGGACGGGGGCGCCGTCCGGGGCGTCGCAGGCCAGATCGCCCGCCGCGCAGAAGCTCGCCACGCGACCGGTGAGCGCCCCGAAGTTGGCGGCTTTGTCCCGTTCCGGTCCGATGCCGCCGCCGCTGGCCGGCGTCTGCGGAAGCGCCGCGAGGGACGCGAGCCGATCGCCCGAGGTTCCCGGCGCGGCGTCCGGCGTCGCCTTGCCGGGTGCGCCGGGGAACAGCGGCGCGCCAGGGTTGCGGGTCGGGTCGCCGAACAAGGCCACCGCGGCGACCTTCTCGGCGGGCAGCACGCCCTTGCCGTGGCCGATCTCCTGGGCGAACACCGACGCGACATGGGCGCCCTGTGAGTAGCCGACTATCGCGAAGCGGGTGTTGGGGCAGGTGTCGGCGACGGTCGCGGCCATGGTCCGCAAACGGGCGAGGCCGCCGGCCACCGATTCCGAGTACGGCGCCGCGCCACCGGCTGTCGCACCGCCGAAGCCGGATTCGTATGGCACGTAGGCGCGGTCGACCAGACCGCTGTCGGGCGCTTTGGCCAGCATCGGCCGGAAGACCGTCGAGAGCATGCCGGTGTCGGTACTGGGTGCCGCGTCCGGCGAGGACTCACCGGTGCCCTGAATTCCCAAGGCGTACAAGGCGGGACAGGTCGCGATCGAGATGTTCGTGGAAGGACCGGCGGGATTCGGCGGCTGCGCCGCGGCGACTCCGGCGGTCGCCACAGCCACGGCGAATGCGACCAGCATCCCCGAGAGTCGTGCCGTGTATCCAGTCATAGCGATCCGCAATCAAGTCGTTTGCCGAACTACCCTCAACGCCATGAAACGCCATAGACCGTAACAGATTCCGGCTATTACCGCCGCATCGACGTAAATCTTCCGCGAAACGCCGACCTGCACGCGACACGCCGTGGCGCGTACCGGGAGACGGCCCGGCAAGTTTCCGATGACCGGCAGCGTAGGACGACCCGGCGAAGCGGCCGACTACCGCCACGCGAAACCGCTTGGCGCATTAGCTAATTGACAGCAACAATTGGGAGAAGTGTGCGGAGTGGTCAGGCCGCGGACGTGACCCGATAGACGTCGTAGACGCCCTCGACGTTGCGCACCACATTCAGCAAGTGCCCCAGATGTTTCGGGTCGCCCATCTCGAAGGTGAACTTGCTGATCGCCACCCGGTCGCCGTGCGTGGCCACCGATGCGGACAGAATGTTCACCTTCTCGTCGGCCAGCACCTTCGTCACATCCGACAGCAGGCGGGTGCGATCCAGCGCCTCGATCTGGATGGCGACCAGGAACACCGAGGACGGCGACGGCGCCCAGGACACGTCGATGATGCGTTCGGCCTGATCACGCAGCGAACCGGCGTTGGTGCAGTCGGTGCGGTGCACGCTCACCGCGCCGCCGCGGGTCACGAAGCCCATGATCTCGTCACCGGGCACCGGGGTGCAGCATTTCGCCAGCTTGGCGACCGTGCCGGGCGCGCCGGGGATCAGCACGCCGGCGTCGCCGGTGACCCGCTGCCTGCTCGGCGTCGTCGACGGCGTGGAGCGCTCGGCCAGCTCGTTCTCCACGTCGCCGATGCCGCCGAGCTGGGCCATCAGCCGCTGCACCACGTGGTGCGCGGAAACCTGGTGCTCGCCGACCGCGGTGTAGAGCGTGGAAATGTCGCTGTAGTGCAGTTCATGGGCCACCGCGGTCATCGCGTCGACGCTCATCAACCGCTGCAGCGGCAGCCCGACACGGCGGACCTCCTTGGAGATCTGCTCCTTGCCGCTTTCCAGGGCCTCCTCGCGCCGCTCCTTGGCGAACCACTGGCGAATCTTTGCCTTGGCGCGTGGGGACACCACGAAGTTCTGCCAGTCGCGACTGGGTCCCGCGTTCTGCGCCTTGGAGGTGAACACCTCGACGACCTCGCCGTTCTCCAGCTGGCGCTCCAGCGCGACCAGGCGCCCGTTCACCCGGGCGCCGATGCAGCGGTGCCCGACCTCGGTGTGCACGGCGTAGGCGAAGTCGACCGGCGTCGACTTCTGCGGCAGCGTGATCACGTCGCCCTTCGGCGTGAAGACGAAGATCTCCGGCGACTTCAGGTCGAAGCGCAGCGACTCCAGGAACTCGGCCGGGTCGGCGGCCTCACGCTGCCAGTCCAGCAACTGCCGCATCCACGCCATGTCGTCGACCTCGGCGGTGTCGTTGGAGTGCTTGCCGCGGGTCTCCTTGTAGCGCCAGTGCGCGGCGATGCCGAACTCCGCGGTGCGGTGCATGTCCTGGGTGCGAATCTGCACTTCCAGCGGCTTGCCGTCCGGCCCGACCACCGTGGTGTGCAGGGACTGGTAGACGCCGTAACGCGGCTGGGCGATGTAGTCCTTGAACCGGCCCGCCATAGGCTGCCACAGCGAGTGCACGACGCCGACGGCCGCGTAGCAGTCGCGCACCTCGTCGCAGAGGATGCGGATGCCGACCAGGTCGTGGATGTCGTCGAAGTCCTTACCCTTGACGATCATCTTCTGATAGATCGACCAGTAGTGCTTCGGGCGGCCCTCGACGATCGCGTTGATGCGGGAGGCGGCCAGCGTGTTGACGATCTCGGCGCGCACCCTCGCCAGGTAGGTGTCGCGGGAGGGCGCGCGGTCGGCGACCAGACGGACGATCTCGTCGTATTTCTTCGGATGCAGGATCGCGAAGGCGAGGTCCTCCAGCTCCCACTTCACCGTCGCCATGCCGAGGCGATGGGCAAGCGGCGCAATGACTTCCAAGGTCTCCTTGGCCTTCTTGGCCTGCTTCTCCGGCGGCAGGAAACGCATGGTGCGCATGTTGTGCAGCCGGTCGGCCACCTTGATCACCAGCACGCGCGGGTCGCGCGCCATCGCGATGATCATCTTGCGGATGGTCTCCGCCTCGGCGGCCGCGCCCAGGTTGACCTTGTCCAGTTTGGTGACGCCGTCGACCAGGTGGGCGACCTCGGAGCCGAAATCCTGGGTGAGCTGCTCCAGGCTGTAGCCGGTGTCCTCCACGGTGTCGTGCAGCAGCGCGGCCACCAGCGTGGTGGTGTCCATGCCCAGCTCGGCCAGGATGTTGGCCACGGCGAGCGGATGGGTGATGTAGGGGTCGCCGGATTTGCGGAACTGATGCTTGTGCCGCTCGTCGGCCACGTCGAACGCGCGCTGCAGCAGCGTGAGGTTCGCTTTCGGGTAGAGCTCGCGGTGCACGGTGGCCAGCGGTTCCAACACCGGTTTGACCGCCGCGATACCGCGCTGACCGGTCATGCGGCGGGCCAGGCGCGCACGCACCCGGCGTGAAGCCGAGGTCGGGACGGCCGCGGTAGTGCCGGGCTGACGCGCGGGTGACGCGTTCACGGCTGCCGGTTGCTTCGCGGGCTGCTCGGCGTCGGAGGCGTGCGCGGCACCGTTCGACTGCGGGCCCGATGTCGATTGCTCGACCTTCGCCTCGCCCAGATGCTGAGTCATGCCACCACCTCTCCGCGCCTCGATCGGAACACCCTATCCGACCGGTGCAACCTCCCGGACCACCACTTTAGTCCGGCCGAAGCACGCACGTCCCGCCCAGCTGACGCGGGATGCCCGCGGCGGTCTCCGGACCACTGGCGGACACGCTGTCCGAGCAGGTCAGGCGGTCCTCGCAACCGTCACGTAACAGACACGCCC
This sequence comes from Nocardia sp. Marseille-Q1738, assembly GCF_965283145.1. NCBI lineage: Bacteria > Bacillati > Actinomycetota > Actinomycetes > Mycobacteriales > Nocardiaceae > Nocardia > Nocardia sp. Marseille-Q1738. The sequence continues at coordinate 442,095 of NZ_CBDIMS010000003.1, forward strand.
GGGCCGCCCGCCCGGCGTGTGCGCCGCGACCGCGGCTGTTCGACCACCCGCTCTACCAGCACGAACAGGATTTTCGCCGGTGACATGTCGCCGCGTGCGTCAGCAGTCGCCGCTCCACGTCCCGGTCCGGGCGTCGAGGGCGGTCAGCGCCCGGTTCGTGCCGGGAGGCGGCATGGGCGCGGTTCGCCCAACGCGGCGCGCCGGAGGCGAGCCGTGCGCCGGACGTGCCGACCATGTGCCGCCGAACATCCGAGGCGGAGCGCGCCCACGGCGGCCTGGGCGATCCCGCCGCTCCCAGGACGGCGCTGTCGCTCAGCATTGACCTGGTGCGCGACCGGTCGGTGGTGTGCTCAGCGAACCGCGGCGGGCTCGGGTTCGGTCGATGGTGACCGGGTAGGTGCGGGGTCGGGCCGGAGGGAGCGGCCGTCGAGGTCGGAGGGCGGGGCGACGTCGAAGATGTCGAGCACCGTCGGGGTGATGTCGACCAGGGTGGCTCGGGTGCTGGTGGTGCCGGACCGGAAATCGGGGCCGCGGGCGATGACGAAATTGGTGGTCTCATCCGGTGATTGGCCGCCGTGCCCGCCTTTCGGCGTGTGACCGTGATCGGCCGTGACGAGTATGGTCCACCGCTCGGCGGGGTGCGCGGCGGCGCGGGCGTCGACGGCGGCGACGATGTGGCCCACCAGGGCGTCTATGCGCGTCACGGCGTCGAGGTAGGCGCGTGACGCGCCGCCGGACTCGTGACCGGCGCGGTCCACTTGGTCCAGGTGCGTGAAGACCAGGTCGGGCGCGAACTTGCCGATGGCGCCGGCCACGGCGGCGGCGGTGGCGGCATCGGTGCTGGACTCGTCCGGATCGTCCGGCGCGGGTGCGGTGGAGACCACCACGTCGGCGCGCGGGTTGCCGCTGCCCGCCATGGTGGCGATCTGGTCCCAGGTCGCGATCGAGTGGGTCTTCAGTCCGGGGCGGGCGCGTTCGAGCTGGGTGAAGACCGTCGGATACCGCGCGAACGGCGCGGCGGTGAACTGGTTGTTCGTGATGCCGTGCTTACGGTCCCACACCCCGGTCAGCACGCTGGCCCACGACGGGCCGGAGATGGTGATGTGCGGGGCGATCGAGGAGCGGCTCAGCAGGCCTTCGCCGCTCAGCCGCAAGAGATTCGGCGCCTGCGCCTGCTCGATCTTGCTGTACATCAGCCCGTCCAGTCCGATCACGACGACCTTGGCCACCGGCGCCTCCGCACCGCCGACTCCCGCCGCGACGGACATCGGAAGGACCGTAGCCGCCAGGACGGCAACAGCTTTCGACAGCAGCTGCGTTCGGCTCATACCGCGAACCATGCGGGTCCGACCCGGGTGCGGGATAGCCGATCGCGCGAGTGTTCATGGACGTTTCATCGGCGACCCAACCGCCCGTTGCCCCACTGAACATCCCCGAAACATGGCATAGCGGAAAGCTATATCCAAGGCTCCCCGTGAGTGTCTCACCCGTGAACGCCGGATTTCCGACACGCGACCGGCTCGGCCGCCGGGTAGGTACCGTACCCGCCATGACGGTCGCCCGCTCACTGCTCCTGTTCGCCCTCGCCGCGCTGGCCGAGATCGGCGGTGCCTGGCTGGTCTGGCAGGGCTGGCGCGAGCAGCGGGGTGTCGTCTGGATCGCCGCGGGTGTCCTCGCCCTCGGCGCCTACGGCTTCGTCGCCACCTTTCAGCCGGATCCGAACTTCGGCCGCGTCCTCGCCGCCTACGGCGGTGTCTTCGTCGCTGGATCGCTGGCCTGGGGCGTGCTCGTGGACAAGTTCCACCCGGACCGCTGGGACTACCTCGGCGCGGTCGTCTGTCTCGCCGGTGTCGCCGTCATCATGTACGCGCCACGCTGACCGTGTCGCTGCGACCGTCGGCCGACCGACGGTGGCGCCGGGAGTACATGTCGGCTTGCAAAACCAATCGGAATACCTGCGGCACGCCCGCGGGGTAGGCGATGGCGGCCCAGCCGTTCACTCTTCCGCGCCGAATGCCCAGACTGCGGCCGGTCGCCCGGTCGCTTTGACGCGACGCCGCTCAGTGGTGCGCGCCAGCCCCGGGATCGCCGCCAGGGTGCGGTTGAGGTTGGCGGCGTCGGGCCGCGCGCCCGACAGCGCCGTGGCGGCCTCGACCGCCCTGGTCGCCGGGAACTCCTCGCCGAGCAGGGCCCGGGTGAAAGTCAGGTCTTTCCACAGCAACCGCGTCAGCAGACGGCGGGCCACCTCGACGATGCGGTTGTGGTCGAACGCCAATTCGGGTATCTCCTCGAACTCGACCCACCGCGCCGGTCCCTCGTGCGGCCCTACCACTGCCCACATCGCGATGGAGAGCGTCGGCCCACGCGGATCACGGTTCGGCTCGTCGAAGGTGACCAACTGTCCGACCGCGGCGATCGCGGCCTCCGGGACGCCCAGCTTCACGCAGACCGCCCGCCGCGCCGCGGCCGCCAGCCGCTCCCCTCGCCCGAGCAGCACGCCGGGCAACGCCAACTCCCCCGCGTACGGCTCCATCGCCCGAGGCGAGACCCCGATCCGCACTGCGCCGTCCTCGTCCCAGAACCGCACCGCCACGACATCCACCGAAACCACGGATTGCTCCACGCCGATCCATCCTGCCCGACGACCCGCACACCACGCGGACCCGTCTCGCGACTCGCCCGAACGGTGCCCGCGCGCGGATTCACCGGCGGCGAGCAGCATCGTGCGCAGGCGGTGACCCGGCCCGAAGACGCAGGCACGAAGAACTGGGTACGCCCGGTTCTTCGTGCCGCCTTGCACCGGACAACGCTGATGGCTCGGGGAGCGCCTCGCGTCGATCCCGACTCGCCCCTAGGTCAGCAGCGTCTCTACCAAGCCGTCGGCGGTGAGCTCCAGCCGCCGGGTCACCCCGATGTCGTCGAGGAAGCGCGGATCGTGACTGACCACGATCAGCGCGCCCTCGAAGCCCGCCAGCGCCTGGGTGAGGTGCTCCAGACTGGGCAGGTCGAGGTTGTTGGTCGGCTCGTCCAGCAGCAGCAGCTTCGGTGCCGGGTCGGCCAGCAGCAGCATGGCCAGCGCGGCGCGCAACCGTTCGCCGCCGGACAGCGCCGCGGCGGCGACCTCCGCGTCCGCGCCGCGGAACAGGAAGCGGGCCAGCTGGGCCCGGATCCGTTCCGCGGACGCGTGCGGCGCCGTCGACGCGACGTTCTCGAACACCGATCGCCCCTCGTCGAACACGTCCAGCCGCTGCGGCAGCATGCGCCACGGGACTTTCGGGCCCTGCTGCGCTATGCGGCGCAGCAGCGTCGTCTTGCCGACACCATTGCGGCCGGTCAGCGCGATCCGCTCCGGGCCGGACACCCGCAACGACACCGTCGGGCCGCAGGCCAGCTCCACCCGATCCAGCTCGATCACGTCCTGGCCCGGATACAGGCGCGTGTCCGGCAGGTCCACCCGGATCTCCCGGTCGTCACGCAACAACTCCCTCGCCTGCTCGAGCTGATCCTTGGCGGTGTCCAGCTTCTCGATGTGGTTGTTGCGCAGCTTGCCCGCCGACACCTGCGCCTGCCGTTTGCGTTCGCCCATCACGATTTTCGGCTCCCGCTTCTGGTCCCACATCTTCTGCCCGTAGCGCAGTCGGCGATCGAGTTTGATGCGTGCCTCGACGAGCTCTCGCGCCTGCTTGCGCACGTCGCTGCGCGCGTCCCGGATCGCCGCGCGGGCGGCTTCCTGCTCCGCGGCGATGATGCGCTCGTACTCGCTGAAATTCCCGCCGAACAACCGCAATTCGCCGTTGCGCAGCTCCGCGATGGCCGACATCCGTTCCAGCAGCTCACGGTCGTGGCTGACCGTGAGCACCGTGCCGGAGAACTGCCCGACCACCTCGTAGAGCCGTGCGCGGGCCACGTGGTCCAGGTTGTTCGTCGGTTCGTCCAGCAGCAGGACATCGGGCTCGGCGAGCAGCTCGGCGACCAGCCCGAGCAGGACCGTCTCGCCACCGGAGAGGGTGTCGAGCATGCGATCGAGCTGCTGCGCCGAGTCGGCGACGTAGTGCAGACCGAGCCTGGCCAGTAGTGCCAGCGCCCGTTCCTCGACGTCCCAGTGATTGCCGACAACGTCGAAGTCGGTTTCGCTGCCAGCGCCGGATTCGATGCGATGCAACGCTTTTCGAATCTCCGCGATGCCGAGCACGGTGTCCACTCGCTGCCCGGCGGCCAGACCGAGGTCCTGGCGCAGATACCCGAGATGCCCGGTCACCGTGATGGACCCGCGCGCGGGCTTCAGCTGACCGGTGATCAACCGCAGGAGAGTGGACTTGCCCGCACCGTTTCCGCCGACCAGGCCGATGTGGCCGGGACCGAGGACGGCGTCGAGCCCGTCGAAGACGGGGCTGCCGTCCGGCCAGGAGAACGTGAGATCGGAAAAAGACAGATTGGTCATGCCAACTCCCAGAGGTTGCGACGGATACGCGGTGCGCGAATGCGGACCGCCCGAGTGGCTACCTCAGATGAGCAACGGCATGACTCCGATCAACGGGAACAAGACCTGTCTAGGTTAAACACAGTTTCGGCGGATGCGCCAGTGAAATTCCGATCACATCGATCCGCTTGTCGCGCAGGTCTGCCCGGTCGTAGCGCTAGACCTGCACGATGGAGGTCAGCGAGTAGTCACCCTGCCGTTCGCGGCCGCCGAGGAAGGCGAGTTCCAGCACCACCGCCGCGGCGACGACCTCGGCCCCCGCCTGCTTGAACAGCTCGGCCGCGGCGGCGAGGGTGCCTCCGGTGGCGAGAACGTCGTCGAGCAGCAGAATGCGGCGACCCCGCAGCTCGACGCCGTTCGCGGGGATCTCCAACGCGGCCGTGCCGTACTCGAGGGTGAATTCCCGGCTGATCACCGGCGGCGGCAACTTGCCCGCCTTGCGGACCGCGAGTACCCCGGTGCCGAGGCTCGCCGCGACACCGGCTCCCAGCAGGAAACCGCGGGCGTCGATGCCGGCCACGAGATCGGCGTCGGGAGCGCACGCGGCCAAGCAGTCGATCACCGCACGGAATCCCTCGGCGTCGGCGAACACCGGGGTCAGATCCGCGAAACGCACGCCGGCCGTGGGAAAGTCGTCGTGCCAGCGGGTCAGACGATCGACCACCTCGGCGGCTTTGGTGGTCCGTTCGGCGGCTACGTCGTCGGATTCGATCGCCGCGTGCTTGCTCATCGACACCTCTCCATGATCACATCACCCACACCGTCTGTCACCGCTCGAGCACCCACCGGTCCATGTTCCAGCCCGACCCGGCCTGGGTGGGGGCGGCTATTCCGTTGCGCAGCCCCTTGCCGAAGGCGATCGTGCGCGGGGTGGCGAACAACGGGATGCTCGGCAGCTCCGCCCACAGCAGGTTCTCGGCCTCGGTGAGCAGATTCAGCTGTGCGGCCGAGTTGTTGTCCGCCGCAAGCTGATCGGTGATCGCATCGTAACGGCCGTTGCCGAACCGTCCGACATTGAGCCCGTTACCGGTGCGCAACGCGCTGGTCGCGGCCACCGCCTCGATCGAGCCGGACGGACCGGGCGCCGAAGCGGTGCCGCCGAGGACCGCGTCGACCTTGCCCTCGGTGAGCCGTGACGGGGTGAAATCGGGCGCACCGGCGTCCACCACGGTGATACCCGCCGGTTTGCAGGCGTCGGCGATCATCGCGACGGTCTGTGCGCGGCGGTCGTCCGGACCCAGGTAGCCGATGCGGACGGTCGGGTTCGGCGCACCGGATGCGGTGACCGCCTTGGTCGCATTCGCCACATCGCCGCCGGAGTACTTCTCCGCCGCACCGATGACCGCCGGATAGAACAGCGAATCCTGCTGGACGATATGCGCGTTCAGCGGGCCGGAGCCGAGGCCGGACTTCGGCGCGTCCGGGACCTTGCCGAGTTTGTCGAACAGAGTCTGCCGCGGCAGGCACAGCGCGAACGCCCGGCGCGCCTGCACCGAGGCGAACACTCCACCGGTCGACAGCGCCAACTGCTCGGCCCCGCGTCCGGGTACGGTGTGCACCGAAAAGCCGTTCAGGTTCAGGTCTTTCACCGAACCGGTGCCGATGTCGACCACGCCGACGGCGTTCTGGCCGATCTTCTGCTTCAGGTCGAAGGTCTTGGGCCACACCACGATACGTCCGGTCGCGGGCTTGTTGCCCCACCAGCGCTCGTTGGCGACCAGCACCAAACCCTCTTCCCTGCTGAAGGATTCGATGCGATAGGGCCCCGACGACGGAAATCGGGCCGGATCGAGCGAACCGTCGGCCGGGATGGTCCAGCCGGTGTTCCAGAACTCCGCGAGCCTGCCGACGGCGTTCGGATCACCGGCCTGCAACGCCGACACCACGTTGGGCACGTTCGCCGCCCGGGCCGCGACGTGCGCGGGCATCAACTCGCCCGCCGCGAACAGAGTGCGCCACGGCAGGTAATGCCGGCCGGGACGGAAGACCACCGTGGCATCCCGCGAGCCGGGCTGGCACTCGACCCGCTCGATGTCGTCGTAACCGGCGGTGCTCGCGGCGTCGAAGAGTGGAACCGGCCCTCGGTCACCGGGTTTGGTGAACCGCCCGCTGCGGGCGGCCCAGGCCAGCACCAGGTCGTCGCACGAGGTCGGCACGCCGTCGGAGTACACCCCGTCGGGGTTCAGGCGGTACTGGATGGTCTGCGACTCGCCGGGCACCTCCTTGGCGGTGCCCAGGTCGGTATCGGCGACCTGCTGACCGTCCGGACCGGTGTAGAAGAACCCGGTGAGCACCCGGGAGAACACCGCGGTGGAGCCGGAACTCGCGCCGAGGGTGCTGCCGCCGTTGTAGCTGGCGATGGTGGCGTCGGTGGCGTAGCCGATCGACGGCACCTGGCTCTTACTGGAGCAGCCCGCCACCAACCCGGCGGCCAGCGTGCCCGCGGCGAGTGCCCCGATCAGTCGTACCGCCGTGCATGGCTGTCGCATGAAACCCCCTGCCTCGTGGTGGTCAGTGCCGCCTCTTGTGCCGCTTTCCGCTCGGTCGCGCACCCGGCCGCGGCGCCTGCCCGGCCGGACGCTGTCTGCGCGGCGTCTCCTCGAAGTTCCGGCCCGCCGCCGTGCTCGCCCTGCGCTCGGCCGCGACGCCCGCGCGGGCACTGGCCGCCCCGGCGCGCTTGGCCAAGACCTTCTTCGTGTGCGCCGCAACCGGTCCCCGGCGCTCCTTGATCGACACCAGCAGCGGCGTGGCGAAGAAGATCGAGGAGTACGTGCCGACCAGCAGGCCGACCAGCTGCACCAGCGCCAGGTCCTTGAGCGTACCGACGCCGAGCATCCAGACCGCGATGACCATCAGGCCGACGATCGGCAGAATACCGATCAGCGCGGTGTTGATCGAGCGCATCAGCGTCTGGTTCACCGCGAGATTGGCCTGCTCGCCGTAGGTGCGCCTGGTCAGGTGCAGGATGCCGCGGGTGTTCTCCTCGACTTTGTCGAACACGACCACCGAGTCGTAGAGCGAGAAGCCGAGAATGGTCAGGATGCCGATCACCGTCGCCGGGGTGACCTCGAATCCGACGAGCGAGTACACGCCCGCGGTGACGGCGACGTCGAAGGCCAGCGCGGCCAGCGCGGCGAGGGCCATGTGCGGCTCGAAGCGGACCGCGATGTAGACCGCGACGAGCACGAGGAACACCGCCAGCGCGATGAGCGCCTTGCGGGTGATCTGGCTGCCCCAGGTCTCGCTGACGTCGGAGGTGCTGATCGCGGCCAGGCTCGGTTTGCCGCTGGAGTCCTTCGGCTGGAACTCGGCGAACAGCGCGTTGTTCAGCGCCTCCACTTGCTGCTGGTTCAGCGCCTCGGAACGGATCAGCATGGTGGCCGCGCCGCCGGTGCCCACGGTCTGCACCGAGACCGGGTCGGCGCCGATCGCTCCGCGGTAGACGTCCTCGACCTCGCTGGTGGTCGCGTTCCCCGCCGGGAACTGGATGCGCGAGCCGCCCTCGAAGTCGATGCCGAAGTTGAAGCCGCGGAAGATCATGCTGGCCAAGGAGATCAGCACGATGACGGCGGTGATGAGGTACCACATCCGCCGCTTGCCGATGACGTCGACCGCGCCGGTTCCGGTGTAGAGGCGGTTGAAGAAGCCGTGCTCGGGCGGCTGCGGCTCGGTGACCGCCTCGAACACGTCGGTGATCTCGGCCGCGTTCGCCTTGTCGAGCGACCGGGTGGTGTGACTGTTGGTCATCGCGTCCTCACGCCTTCCCGAGGGCGGCTTCGGCCGCCTTCCGCTCGCGGGCGATCTGCTGGATCGCGCCGAGGCCGTTCACCGACGGTTTGGACCAGAACGCCGTCCGCGAGGCGAGCAGCACCAGCGGCGAGGTCACCATGAACACCACGACGACGTCGAGGATGGTGGTGAGGCCGAGGGTGAACGCGAAGCCCTTCACCTGTCCGACGGCCAGGATGTAGAGCACGGCCGCGGCGAGGAAGCTGACCGCGTTGCCGGACAGGATGGTCCGGCGGGCGCGCTGCCAGCCGCGCGGCGCGGCGGAACGGAAGCTGCGACCCTCGCGCATCTCGTCCTTGATGCGCTCGAAGAACACCACGAACGAGTCGGCGGTCATGCCGATACCGATGATCAGACCGGCGATGCCGGCGAGGTCGAGCGTGAAGCCGATCCAGCGGCCGAGCAGCACCATGATGCCGTAGACCGCCAAGCCGGACGTCAGCAGGGACAAACCGGTGAGCAACCCCAGCATGCGGTAGTAGGCGAGGCAGTAGAGCAACACCACCGCCAAGCCGATCGCACCGGCGAGCAGGCCCGCCTTCAGCGAGGACAAGCCGAGTGTCGCCGACACCGTCTCGGCCTCCGAGGTCTGGAACGACAGCGGCAGCGAACCGTACTTCAGCGTGTTGGCCAGCTCCTTGGCGCTCGTCGCGGTGAAGTTGCCCGAGATCTGGGTGCGGCCGCCCTGCTGCGGTCCCTGTTGCACGACCGGCGCGCTGACCACCTTGGAGTCGAGCACGAAAGCGACCCGCTTGTAGACGTATTCGCCGGTGAGCGCGGCCCACGCGTCGCTGCCGCCGGACTTGAAGTCCAGATAGACCTCATGCCTGGCCTGCTGCTGGTTCAGCCCCGAGGTGGCGTCCTTGATCTCCTGGCCGTCGATGCGGCTCTTGTCCAGCAGGAAGACCTCGGTGCCGTCGGTCGAGCAGGTCACCAGCGGAAGAGCAGGGTCGTCGTTGCCCGTGAGCGGATCGGCCTTCGCGCAGTCCAGCATGGCCATCGCGGCCTGCTGCACGGATGGGTCGGCGCTCTGCCGCAGCGCCTTCGCCGCCTGGATCTCCTTGGTGGCCGCTTCGGTGGGCGTCAGGTTCGGCTCGGACGGCGGCTGGGTCGGCGCTTGCGCGGGGAACACCCGCTGTTGCGGAGCGCCCTCGGCCTGGCCGCCGGGGGTGGCCTCCGCAGCCCCCGGCGTCGTGGGCTGGGCCGCGGGCGGGGCTTGCGTACCGGGTGCCGTCGGCGGTGTCGCACCGCGTCCCGCCGCGGGCACGGCCTGCAGCACCGGACGGATGTACAGCTTGGCCGTGGTCGCCAGCGCGCGCGCCTGCTGTCCGTCGTCGCCGGGCACGGTGATCACGATGTTGTCGCCGTCGATGACGACCTCGGACCCGGAGACGCCGAGCCCGTTGACTCGGTTCTCGATGATGTCCTGCGCCTTCTTCAGGCTGTCCTGGCTCGGTTTGCTGCCGTCCGGCGTGCGCGCGGACAGCGTGACCCGGGTACCACCCTGCAGGTCGATGCCGAGCTTGGGTGTCGGGGACTTGTCACCGGTGAAGAACACCAGCGCATAAACCACGGCCAGCAGCGCGGCATAGACGCCGAGCAGCCGCAGCGGGTGCGCCGATCCCTGGGAAGGTGGCACAGTAGGTCATCTCCTAGGCAGGAAGTCGAGGATGGAACAAGCGGGCATGCCCCAGCGACGCCGGGTGCGCGGACGGCAAGCCGCGGCGACATCCGGCGAGTTGCGGCAGGACCGGAAGAATCAGTCCTTGGTCAGCCGGGTCTCGGTCTGCTCGGTGGATTCCTCACCGGCGTCGGTCGCGTCCGGGCTCTCGGAGCTGGCATCCGAGCCGGTCTCCTCGGTGCTCACCGCGTCATCGGCGCGCACCTCGCGGATGGCCTGGCGCAGCCACGTGGTGACCACGTCCTCGGCGATCTCGAGGTCGACCGTGGTGTCGTCGAGCTCGACCACGGTGCCGTACAGACCCGACGTGGTGATGACCTGATCGCCGGTCTTCAGGTTGTCCTGCATGCTCGCGATCTTCTCGGCTTCCCGCTTCTGACGGCGGACACCGAGGAACATCGGCACGAGCAGGGCTACCAGTAGCAGCGGAAACAGCAGTTCCATCGTCGAAGTCAGTCCCTAGTGTCGTGGGTGGGATGGACAGGTACCCACACAGTCTGCCAGTTCGTTGCGCGGGTGCCACACCCGCACACCCGCTGGGCAGCTACAACGGCTTCGTCACGAACCGGAACAACCCGGTCCCCGACCCGCCGCCGCGACACGCGGACGGCGGGCGACGCCGTTGTGACACAGGCGACGAGACGCGGCTCAGGCGGTCTTGCCGTAGACGTAATCGTCCAGCGGGAAGCTCACCGCCTCGCGATGCGCGTTGAGCGTGCTGGTCGGACGCAGCAGGGCGGCCTCGCCGTGCGGGTTGAAGTAGTAGCTGCGCGCGGTGGCGCAGTCGCCGCCGTAGAAGACCGAGGAACCGAGCTTGGTGGTGACCCGGTCCAGGAACTCGGCGTTGGCCCGCTCGGTGACCTCGAAGGTGGTCTCGCCGCGGCGGCGCAGCTCGCCGAACAGCCTGCCCATGTGCTTCATCTGCGCCTCGATGGTGGTGAAGTAGGACAGGCCGCTGTAGGAGTACGGGCTGTTGAGGCTGAGGAAGTTCGGGAACTTCGGCACAGTGATGCCCTCGTAGGCCTGGAAACGGTTGTCCCGCCAGAACTTTCCGAGGTTCACTCCGTCGCGGCCGATGATCTCGATGGCCGGGAAGTTCACGTCCCACAAGTTGAAGCCGGTGGCCAGGATCAGCGTGTCGATCTCGGTCTTGTGCCCGTCGGCGGTGACGATGCCGTCGGGCTCGATGTGGTCGATCGAGTTCGTCTCCAGCCGCACGTGCGGTTGATTGAACGTGGTGAAGTAGTGGTTGGAGAAGGTGGGCCGCTTGCATCCGAAGTCGTAGTGCGGCGTGAGCCGCCTGCGCGTCTCCTTGTCCCGCACCGACGCCCGCAGATGCGCCTTGGCCAGCACACCAGCGCTCTTGTTCATCAGTTTGGCCTGCTTGAAGTGCAGCACGCCCACCACCATCAGCGCCTCGAGCAGGCTGGTGTTGATCAGTCGCGCGGCCTTCTGCGTCGCGGGGACCCGCTCGAACAGCTTCCGCACCGGCGCGGGGATGGCGGTGTCGATCTTCGGGACCACCCAGATCGGGGTGCGCTGGAAGACGGTGAGCTCCTGCGCCTTCTTGGCGACCTCGGGCACCAGCTGCACCGCGGTGGCACCGGTGCCGATGATCGCTGCCTTGCGGCCGGTGAGGTCGAAGCCGTCCTCCCACGCGGTGGTGTGGATGATCTTGCCCGAGAACGACTCGATGCCGGGGAACGGCGGCGTGTAGGGCTGGGACAGGAACCCGGTCGCGGTGAGCAGGTATCGGCCGGTGACGGTTTCCCCGCCCGCGATCGAGACCACCCACTGCTCGTGTTCGGAGTCCCAGCGCGCGCCGTCGACGACGGTACGGAAGCGCATCCGGCGGCGCAGGCCGTACTTGTCGGCGATGTGCTCGGCGTATTTCTTCAGCTCCGCGCCGGGTGCGAACAGCCGCGACCAATGCGGGTTGGGCTCGAACGAGTAGGAGTAGGTGACCGAGGCGATGTCGACCGCGAGCCCGGGGTAGTGGTTGACGTGCCAGGTGCCGCCGAGATCGTCCTCGCGTTCGAGGATGACGTAATTACTCAAACCGAGCCGGTCGAGCTGAATGCCCGCCCCCATTCCCCCGAACCCCGCACCGACCACGACCGCGTCGTATTGAGGCGCCACGCCGAACCTCCTGCTATCTGAACCGCTTATCAGGGAATGACATATCATTCCGTTTCGGACGACTGTATCATCGGCCTGGTGACGAAGCCACCCACGCGTGCCGAGCGACGCAAGGCCGAACTGCGCCAGGAGATCATCGACACGGCCTTCGTCTGTTTCGCGGAGAAGGGCTATCACGCCACCGGCATCGCCGACATCGCAGGCCAGCTGGGCATCGGGCACGGCACCTTCTACCGCTACTTCAGCAATAAGCGCGACATCATCGACCACGTCATCGACGATCTGTCCGCGCGCATCATCGCCGCCCTCGGCATCGAGAACGCCCCGGACGCCGCCAGCACGCTGGACGAGTACCGCGCCCAGATCGACCGCATCGGCGTCGCTCTCACCGAGATCCTGCTCGCCGATCGCCGGGTGGCCCAGCTGCTGCTGTTTCACGCCACCGGCATCGACGACGAGCTCACCCAGCGGTTGTACGGCCTGCTCGACACCGCCGACGCGCTGACCGCAGGCTATCTCGACCACGGTGTCGAACTCGGCTACCTGCGTGCGGACCTGGACACCGCCAACACCGCGCGGGCGGTCACCGGCATGCTGATCGCCGGCATCGTGTATTCGCTGCGCGAACCCGACGAAGCCTCGATCACCCGGCTGAACGAAGCGATCCGCCGCCTGCTCGTCGACGGCGTCCGCAAGGACTGAGCAACGTGCCAATCCCCCTGACCGGACCGTTGGCGCTAGGGTGAGGCGCACCGATCCGACGTTTCACCAGAGGGACGGCCGTTGTTCGCAAAAGGCCAGGAGAGTCCGAAATTTCGCTTTCGAGCGGCGCAGCGCACCCCGCCTGACAGAATGTCGCCCGTGACCCCCGAGGATGTGCTCCGGACCCGTTTCGCGACCCCACCACTCGGGCATCGCGGCTACCGTGCGAACGAGGTGGACGCCTTCCTCGAACTCGTCGCCGCGACCCTGGCCGGACGTGGCGCGCTCACCGCCGACGATCTGCGGCACATCAGCTTCGACGCGCCGCGGCTCGGCGAGCGCGGCTACCGCGCCGACCAGGTGGACGAGTACCTCGACCAGATCCAGGTCGAGCTCGAGTTCCGCCAGCGCGGCGACCGGCCGGTGCCGGCGGCCAACGGCAACGGACACACCCTGCTCACCCCCGACGACGTGCACCGGATGCGATTCACCCATGCTCCCGTCGGGCGGCGCGGTTACAACGAGGAAGAGGTCGGCGCGTTCCTCGACTTGGTCGCCGCGACCCTCGCGCACGGCGGGCCGGGCAGCCTCACCATCGACGACGTTCGCGCCGTCCGATTCACCGAGGCCCGCCTCGGCGCCCGCGGCTACCAACGCGACGAGGTCGACGCATTCCTCGATCTGGTCGCCGCCGCCTTGCGCAACCGCCGCTGACCACTCGCGCGTGCCCGCTCGCGTCAGGCGCGAACAGCGGTGCCCCGAGTCATTCGAAAAGGTCGAGGGTGGGGTGCGGCTCGCGGCCGCGGACTTCGATCGAGCCGAAGACCAAGTCGGGGGGAGCAACCAGGCCGAGATGCTCCCACGCCGCCGCCGTGGCGACGCGGCCGCGCGGGGTACGCGCGATCATGCCCGCGCGCACCAGGAAGGGTTCGCACACTTCCTCGACAGTGGCGGCCTCCTCGCCGACCGCGACCGCCAGGGTGGACACGCCCACGGGGCCGCCGCCGAAACTGCGGACCAGCGCGCCGAGCACCGCGCGGTCCAGGCGGTCCAGGCCCAGTACGTCCACGTCGTAGACCTCCAGTGCGGCCTGCGCGATGGGACGGGTGATCCAGCCGTCGGCGCGCACCTCCGCGTAGTCGCGCACCCGGCGCAGCAGACGATTGGCGATCCGGGGTGTGCCGCGCGAGCGGCCCGCGATCTCGGCGGCCGCGTCCTCCTCGATGCCGACGCCGAGGATGTGGGCCGAACGCTGCAGAATGCGTAGCAGTTCGCCGGGCTCGTAGAAGTCCATGTGCCCGGTGAACCCGAAGCGATCGCGCAGCGGGCCGGTCAGCGCTCCTGACCTCGTGGTGGCGCCGACCAGGGTGAACGGCGCGATATCGAGGGGAATCGAGGTCGCGCCGGGACCTTTGCCGACGACCACGTCGACCCGGAAGTCCTCCATCGCCAGATACAGCATCTCTTCGGCGGGCCGGGCCATGCGGTGGATCTCGTCGATGAACAACACGTCGCCTTCGACGAGGTTGCTGAGCATGGCCGCGAGGTCGCCGGCCCGTTCCAGCGCGGGTCCCGAGGTGATCCGCAGTGCGGTGCCGAGTTCCGCGGCGATGATCATCGCCATGCTGGTCTTGCCGAGTCCCGGCGGACCGGACAGCAGGACGTGATCCGGTGTGCCGCCGCGCTGTTTGGCGCCGCGCAAGACCAGTGCGAGCTGTTCGCGAACCCGGGGTTGACCGATGAAGTCGTCCAGCGACTTCGGGCGCAGGCTCGCCTCGACCTCCCCGTCGGATGTCAGATAGCGCGGGCTGACCTGGGATTCGGTGGGTTCCTCTGGATAATCCATGACGCCTTACCGGTTCTTGCCGAGCAGGCCGAGCGCGGCTCGCAGGGCGCCGGACGTATCGGCGGCAGGCTGGTCGGCCAGCACCGCGTCCACTGCCTGCTCGGCCTGCTTGGCGGCGAAGCCGAGGCCGATGAGCGCCTCGACGACTTGATCGCGCACCGGCGTGAGCACCGCGGCCGGCGTCGATCCGGGCGGACCGGATGGCACCGGAACGAGATTCACCTTGTCGCGCAGTTCGACCACCATGCGCTCGGCGCCGCGCTTGCCGATGCCGGGCACCCTGGTCAGCGCTGCCACGTTGCTTTCGGCGAGCGCCTTGCGCAACGCCTCGGGCTCGAGCACGGCCAACACCGCCATCGCGAGACGAGGGCCGACGCCGGAGACCGTTTGCAGCAAGCCGAACAGGTCGCGGGCCTCGGTGTCGGCGAAACCGTAGAGCGTCATCGAGTCCTCGCGAACGATCATCGCGGTGTAGAGCCTGGTTTCCGCACCACGGGTGAGCCCGGCCAGCGTGGCGGGAGTGGCGTTGAGCCGGTAGCCGACCCCGCTCGCCTCGATCACCGCGTGGTCGAGGGCGATCTCCAGCACTTCACCGCGAACCGACGCGATCACCTGTGCACCGCCTTCCGTTGTTCGGCCAGCCGTTCCCGGTATCGTCGCTGCGCCGCGGCCGCCTTGGCCTCGGCCTGCGCCATCCGCTCCAGCAGCGGCGCCCGCCAACAATGGCAGATGGCCAGCGCGAGCGCATCCGCCGCATCCGCTGGCTTGGGGGCGGCCGGCAAGCCGAGGATGCGGGTGACCATGGCGGTCACCTGCTTCTTGTCGGCGGTGCCGTTACCGGTGACCGCCGCTTTCACCTCGCTCGGGGTGTGGAAGGCGACCGGGATCCCGCGTCGCGCCGCGGCCAGCGCGATCACTCCGCCCGCCTGTGCGGTACCCATGGCGGTACGGACATTGTGCCGGGCGAAGACACGTTCGATCGCCACGGCTCCTGGCTGGTGGACGTCCATCCAGTGTTCGGCGGCATCGGCGACCGCGAGCAGGCGCTGGGCCAGATCCATGTCGGCGGGAGTGCGGACCACGCCGACATCCAGGGCGGTGACCTTCCGCCCCGACCCGCCCTCGACAATGCTGAGGCCGCACCGGGTGAGTCCGGGGTCGACGCCCATCACCCGCACGACAACCCCTCTCGCAGACGCGAACAACTGTTCGAGAGTCTAGCGGAGGCTTGATCTTTCGCCGACCAGCGACAC
Source organism: Nocardia sp. Marseille-Q1738 (assembly GCF_965283145.1). Lineage (NCBI taxonomy): Bacteria > Bacillati > Actinomycetota > Actinomycetes > Mycobacteriales > Nocardiaceae > Nocardia > Nocardia sp. Marseille-Q1738. Next base: position 457,985 of record NZ_CBDIMS010000003.1, read on the forward strand.
GACCGGCTCTACCCGCCGAGTGCCGCGATATCTCGCAGCGCATTCGGCAGCCCGAGCAATTCGGGACGGCTCGCCCGTGTCGCCCACTGTCGCGCGGGATCGGCGACCAGGCGCCGCGCTGCCAAGTCGAGCAGACCGCTGACATTGGTCACCGTCGCGGCGACAACCCCGTCGCTGCGCGTGAGAACGTGCTCGACCCGATAGGTCTTGCCCTCGCCCCACTGCCAGGTACAGGACACGTCCACGGCGTCGCCGCCGCGTAATTCGCGCTGGAAACGAAGCACGGTCTCCAGATTGACGGGCCCGAGCCCTGCCGCGATCAGCTCGTCGACGGAAACGCCCGCCGCTTGGACACACGCGAAACGCGCGTGGTCGGCGAACTGATGGTAGGCCGCGCCGGTGACGTGCAATTGCGGATCCAGATCGGTTACGCGGACTTCGATACGGGTACTGAACGACACGGGCCCGACTATGCCAGCGGGCACCGACAAGTTCGGATCAGTCGCGGTGTCAGGCTTCGGAGACCCGCTCCGCGAACGCCGCGTAAGCCGACTCGCCGAAGAGAACGAACCGGACTTGCGCCACCCCTGTCTCGGTCGCACGCACCGTCTCGACGGCTATCCGGGCACCGTCATCCATGGGCCAGCCGTAAATGCCGGTGGAGATGGCCGGGAACGCGACCGTTCGAGCTCCCAATTCATCCGCCACGCGCAAGGACTCGCGATAACAGGAAGCCAGCAGCGCGGAGCGGTCCTCAGCCGCCGACCATACGGGGCCGACCGTGTGGATCACCCAGCGAGCGGGCAAGCGACCGGCCGTGGTGGCGACCGCCGCGCCGGTCGGCAGTCCGGCGCGGTACCGAGAAGCACGCAGTCGGCGACATTCGGCCACGATCTCGGGGCCGCCGCGCCGATGGATCGCACCGTCGACTCCCCCGCCTCCGAGCAGCGCCGAGTTCGCCGCGTTGACCACCGCGTCGACCTCCTGCTCGGTGATGTCGCCGCGCACGAGCACCAGTTCGGCCATGTCCGTATTCTGCCCGTCCCCGAGTCAGGCCACCGTTCGCCGCGTCGCGGCGGCCTCCGCACGGAACGTGCGCCGATAAGTCTGCGGTGCGACGCCGATCGACTCGACCAGATGCTGTCGCAGCGAGGTACCGGTGGCGAATCCGACCTCGCCCGCGATCCGGTCGACGGTCAGGTCGGTGGTCTCCAGCAGATGCCTGGCGCGGAAGACTCGCTGCTGGATCAGCCACCGGCCCGGACTCATGCCCACCTCGTCGCGAAAGCGGCGGGCGAAGGTGCGCTTGCTCATCCGGGCGCGTTCGGCCAGCTCCTCGACGGTGAGCGGGGACCGCAGGTTCTCCAAGGCCCACTGCCGGGCCGCCGCGGTCCCGGCCGACGTCGCGGGCGGAACCGGCTGCTCGATGTACTGCGCCTGACCGCCGTCGCGCCACGGCGGGACGACGCAGCGGCGCGCGACCGCGTTCGCTACCGCGCTGCCGTGGTCGCGGCGCACCAGGTGCAAACACACATCGAGCCCCGCCGCAGCGCCCGCCGAGGTGAGGACGTCCCCGTCGTCGACGTACAGCACGTCCGGGTCGAGGCGAACGCTCGGGAAGGTGCGGCGGAACCGTTCGGCCTGATTCCAGTGCGTAGTGGCCGGGCGACCGTCGAGCAGCCCCGCGGCGGCGGCGATGTAAGCGCCGGTGCAGATCGCGACGATCCTCGCGCCGGGCCGGATCCGAGCGAACGCGTCGAGCACCGGCTGCGGCAGCGTGCCGGACAAGGTCATCGAGATATCGCAGGCGGGCAGCACGACCGTCTCGGCGGCCTCCAGCGCGCGGCTGTCGTGCGCCACGGCGATCGCGAAATCCGCGGCACTGCGCACCGGGCCTCCGTCGATCGAGCAGGTGGTCACCTCGTATCTGCCTGCGGCGCTGCCGAATACCCGATTCGGGATGCCGAGTTCGAAGGGGTACACCCCGTCCAATGCCAGCACCACCACTCGATGGGGTGCGGCTTCATCCGCCAGCATGGCACGATCATATCGAAGAATGGCAATCGTGCCATTTCCCTCGGCGGGCGGGCCCGGCAGGCTGGCAGCCATGACCGATATCGACAGCACCGCGACCATGCGCGCGATCAGCCAGCACATCCTCGGCGGCCCCGAGGTGCTCACCGAAGCGCAACTCCCCCAACCGGTTCCCGGCCCGGGCCAGATCCTCGTCCGGGTGCGCGCCGCCGGACTCAATCCGACCGACTGGCTCCACCGCGCAGTCGCGGGACTGTTCCTGCCCGAGCCGCCGTTCGTGCTCGGCTGGGACGTCTCCGGCGAGGTGGCCGCCGTCGGCATCGGCGTGACCCTGTTCCGTCCCGGCGACGAGGTCTTCGGCATGCTTCCCTACCCGGGCGGCCACGGCGCCTGCGCGGAATACACCGTCGGCCCCGCCCGCGCTTTCGCACGCAAACCGGCCGTGCTCGACCACACGCAGGCCGCGGCCATCCCGCTCGCCGCGCTCACCGCGTGGCAGGCGTTGGTCGACACCGCCCAGTTGGGCGCGGGACAGCGCGTGCTGATCCACGCGGCCGCGGGCGGCGTCGGCCACTTCGCGGTGCAGATCGCCAAGGCCCGCGGCGCGTACGTCATCGGCACCGCCAGCGCGCCCAATCACGCGTTCCTGCGCGGGATCGGCGCCGACGAAGTCATCGACTACCGCAGCACCGACATTGCCGAGGCGGTCGGTGATGTCGACGTCGTGCTGGACTCGATCGATGACGACAACAGCATTCGCTCGCTGCGCACCCTGCGACCCGGCGGGCTACTGGTGACGTTGCGCGCCATGGGCCCGCGCGACCTCGCGGCCGAGGCGGAGGCACTCGGTGTCCGGGCGGTCCGGATGCTGGTGGAACACGACCACGCGGGCATGGCCGCGCTGGCCGGACTCGTCGAGTCCGGAGCCCTCCGCCCGACGATCGCCGGAACCTTCCCACTGATGGAGGCGGCCAAAGCGCACACCTTGGGCGATACCGGGCGAACCGTAGGCAAATTGGTACTCACCGTGCCCTGAATCTGCCACGATCCGGACCGTCTCGCTTCTACCATCCGAGGATGAGCAATGCGGTCAAGGCTTTCCTCGAGGGTGGGCCGGAAGGCTTGCCCCAGCGTATCGTGCCGATCACCCCGCCGGGGGTCGAGCTGAAGGTCCCCTACCGGGGCGGATACGAACATTTCAAGGTCACCCCGCGGCACCTGGTCACGCCCGAAGGGGAACTGCCCGTGTACGAGTGGTGGGAACGCACCGAGATCGCGGAGTAGACCACAAGCCTTTCCCGCCGGCGGCGTGCCGCGCCGACCGGCGGTGAAGTGCTGATCGCCTGCATCGCACACCGCTGGACAGAAGCGTAACCAAGCAGTTACGCTTTTGTCCGTGGACGAGGTGGCAGGAGCGATCGCCGATCCGGTTCGACGGGAAATCATGGAGTTGCTGCTCGGCGCCCGGCGCACCGCCGGTGAGATCGCCGGGCATTTCGCCATCAGCCGTCCTGCCGTCAGCCGACACCTGCGTGTGCTGCGCGAAAGCGGACTGGTGCGTGACGAACTGGTCGGCAGGCAGCGTTTCTACGTGCTCGACACCGGACCGCTGGCCGCACTCACCGAGTGGCTCACGCGCTTCGACCAGCCGACGGACTGGGCACACCACCTCGACGCACTCGAGACCGAGGTCTACCGGACCAGGCGCGAGCGCCGTTCCGGCGACCAAGACGGAGAACACGGCGTGAGCGGTCCGGCCCGGAAGGCGACAGCGCGGGATGACCGCGCGGCACCCGCTCATGCCAGAAAGGACACCGCATGACCAAGCGACCCACCGGACGGCTCTTCCCCGCAGGCACGGGCAAGGATCTGGTATTGGTCCGCACCTACCGCGCCCCGATCGAGGACGTATGGGCCAGCGTCACCGAATCCGACCGCACCGCACGCTGGTTCGGCCCGTGGGAAGGCGAGGCGGCACCGGGACGAACGATCAAGGTGCAGATGGCTTTCGAAGATGAGCAGCCGTGGATGGAGTTGCACATCGACGCATGCGAACCGCCGCACCGGCTGGCCGTGTCGGCGATCGACGAGCACGGTTCCTGGCGGCTGGATCTGATGCTGAGCGAGTCGGCGGGCACCACCGAGCTGCGCTTCACCCATCACCTGCTCACCGACACCGAGATCGCCCAGCTTCCGCAGGTCGGCCCCGGCTGGGAGTACTACCTGGACATGCTCGGGGCGGCCCGTGCGCAGACCGACCGCCCCGATTTCGACGCGTACTACCCCGCCATGCAGGAGTACTACGCGCGGCTGATCGACTAGTCGTCGAGTTCGGCGAGCACCTCGTCCGGGATGTCGACGTTGGTGTAGACGTTCTGCACGTCATCGCTGTCTTCGAGGGCATCGACCAGCTTGATCACCTTGCGGGCGCCGTCGGCGTCCACCGCGACCGACACCGAGGGCTGGAAACCGGACTCGGCGGAGTCGTAGTCGATCCCGGCGCTCTGCAGCGCGGTGCGCACGGCGATCAGATCGCCGGGCTCGCTGATGATCTCGAACGATTCGCCGAGGTCGTTGACCTCTTCCGCCCCCGCGTCGAGCACGGCCAGCAGCACGTCGTCCTCGGACAGACCGTTCTTCTCCAAGGTGACGATGCCCTTGCGGTGGAACAGGTAGGCCACCGAGCCCGGGTCGGCCATGTTGCCGCCGTTGCGGGTCATCGCGACCCGGACCTCGCCCGCGGCACGATTGCGGTTGTCGGTGAGGCACTCGATCAGCACGGCGACACCGTTGGGTCCGTAGCCCTCGTACATGATCGTCTGCCAGTCGGCGCCGCCGGCCTCCTCGCCGCCGCCGCGCTTGCGGGCGCGCTCGATGTTGTCGTTGGGTACCGACGACTTCTTCGCCTTCTGGATGGCGTCGTACAGCGTCGGGTTGCCATCCGGGTCACCACCACCGGTCCGGGCCGCCACCTCGATGTTCTTGATCAGCTTCGCGAACAGCTTGCCGCGCTTCGCGTCGATCGCAGCCTTCTTGTGCTTGGTGGTGGCCCATTTGGAGTGGCCGCTCATTCCCTACTTCCTTCAGGTCGATGGCACGTCTGGTGGTGTGTACCGTACCGGCACGGCCGGGCGGACAACTTCCCCAGCCTACTCGGGCGCCCGCTACGACCGCGCAAAGCGGCCTCCGCTCAGGCCGCCCGGACCAGGTCGACGAACATCCGGTGCACCCGCAGATCGCCGGTCACCTCGGGATGGAACGACGTCGCCAGCACATTGCCCTGCCGCACCGCCACGATCCGGCCCGCCGCGGGACCGTCCGGCACGGTGGCGAGCACGTCGACGCCCTCGCCCACCCGCTCGACCCACGGCGCGCGGATGAACACCGCCCGCACCGGGCCGCCGGTCAGTCCGGCGAACGGCAGGTCGGTCTCGAAGGAATCGACCTGACGTCCGAACGCGTTGCGGCGCACCGTCATATCGATCCCGGAAAGGTGCTTCGCATCTGGACGGGTGTCGAGCACCTCCGAGGCGAGCAGGATCATGCCCGCGCACGAACCGAAGGCGGGCATCCCGTCGCGCAGCCGCGCACGCAGCGGCTCCAGCAGTTCGAAGGCCTCCAGCAGCTTGCTGATCGCGGTCGACTCGCCGCCGGGCAGCACCAGGGCGTCCACCGCGGCGAGCTCGGACTCGCGACGGACCAGCACGGGCGTCGCGCCGCACCGTTCGAGAGCCGCGACATGCTCCCGGACATCGCCCTGCAACGCGAGCACACCGATGGTGGGACCGGATGGCACCGGCCCGGTGTCGGCGGCGGGTGCGGCGACCGAGGTAGCGTTCACGCTGGAAAGCTTACGAGCCCTGCCGATGTGGGCCTGCTCACGGTTGCTATCCGAGCACCGGGGCCTGGAGCGAGATTCGCGAAGGCAGTAGCCATGCCCCCCTTTGTTCGAGTACCGAACCGCAGCTGAGCAACCGGCCGATGTGGCGCCACCTCAGGTCGAGGATCAGCTCTCGCGCAGGGTGCGGATGAGCCCTTCCTGGACCACGGCGGCGACCAGCGTGCCGTCACGGGTGAAGATCTTGCCGCCGGTCAGGGCCCGGCCGAAACCGGCTGAGGGTGCGGACTGGTCGTACAGCAGCCACTCATCGGCCCGGAACGGGCGCAGGAACCACATCGCGTGATCGAGCGAGGCGTTCTGGGTCGGCTCGTCGGGGTGGATCACCTTCGAGGAACCGAGCAGCGTCATATCGCTCATGTAGGCCAGGGTGCACACGTGCACCAGCGGATCGTCGGGCAGCGGGTGCCGGTAGCGGAACCACACCTGCTGCTGGGAGACCACACCGTCGCGGCGGGACACGTTCTCCTGCGGCACCATGCGGATGTCCCAGTGCTCCCACTCACGCATCAACCACAGCCGCTCAGGACTCATGGTTGTCTCCGCGTCGGGCAGGTCGTCCGGCGCTTGCACCTCGGGCATGACGTCCTGGTGCTCGGGACCCTGATCGCCGACGTGGAACGAGGCCGACATGGTGAAGATGGCCGCGCCGTCCTGGATGCCGGTCACGCGGCGGGTGCAGAAGGAGCGGCCGTCCCGGATGCGCTCGACCTGGTAGACGGTGCGTTCCTGCGGATTGCCCGGACGCAGGAAGTATCCGTGCAGCGAGTGCACCTGGAATCGCGGTTCCACCGTGCGGACCGCGGAGACCAGCGCCTGGCCGGCAACCTGTCCGCCGAATGTGCGCGGGAGCTGGGTCTTGGTGGACGCGCCACGGAAGATGTCCCGCTCGAGCCGCTCTATCTCCAGCGCCTCTTCGATTGTCGCCATGCGGTGAGACTAACCCGGCCGCCGACCGGTGCGCGCCGGGCCCACCGGTGAACACCCGGCAACAGCGGCAGCTTCCCGACCCGCGGCACGTCACGGTTTGCTGAGATGGACGGGTGCCCCGTTTCCTGCCGATTACCGTCGACAGCCTCGTCGAGCTGGTGATCCGCCCCGTCCTCACCACACGCTCCCACACGGTGATCGCCGTCGATGGCGCGGACGCCGCGCAGCCTGTCGCGTTCGCCGCGCGGATCGCCGCCGCGCTGCGTGACGCCGGCCGCGGCGCCGACGTGGTCTCGCTGCACGACTACGTGCGTCCCGCTTCGCTGCGCATGGAGTTCGGGCGCACCGACGAGATGTCGTATCGCACAGCGTGGTTCGACTACGCGGCGGTGCGCCGCGAGGTGGTCGGCGCACTGCGCGGCCACGGCCGGTGGCTGCCCGCCCTCTGGGATGAAGCCGCCGACCGCTCGGCGCGTGCGGCGATCCGCACGGCACCGCCGGCGACCACGATCGTCGTGGCGGGACCGATGCTCTCCGGCCGTCGCCTCGACGCCGACGTGACCGTGCGCCTGGACCTGTCCGAGGCCGCCCTCCGCCGCACCACTCCGGTAGACGCGCAGTGGACCATTCCGGCACTGCTCCGGCACGATGCCGAAAACCCCGAAACACCAACATTCTTCGTTCGATGGGACCACCCCGATCGCCCCGCGCTGCGAGTCGACGACGACCGTGCGACGTAGGCCCTGCTCTGGTCCGTGCCAACTTTTGCTCACTGTTGACGAGGTTGTTCTCGGTTCAGGGTCGACACATTGATAGATGCGCATGACAACGTATCCATATGCCTTCCCGCCGACGACCGCCGTCCACATGCAGCACGGTCGCACTGCCGATTACGCTTGGCGCGGGGCTGACGCCGCAGGCCGCACGACGTTTCGGCCCGGCAATCGCGCAGGAGTTGCCAGGCCGGAACCGGTCGAGCGAAGCGCAACGCGACCTGGTCCGGAGAACGGTCAGGGGGCGCAGGCCGGGGACTGCTGGTTCAGGTTGGCCAGCGCCTGGCAGGCCCATGCCTTTTGGACCTTCCATTTGCCGCCGTCCAACACGAAGGGCACGTCGACCAGGTTCTCTTGGCCGTTGAGGATGAACTTGGCCTGTGCGGTGACGCTGTCGCCGAAGGCGGTGACGCCGGTGACCACGACCGTGGCGTTGGACTGCTGGAACGCCTCTGCCAAGCGGTTCGGCAGTCCGGGGTCGGCCTCGATCCCCTGCACGGAGTCGAGTTTTTCCTCGTTCGGCACCGCGGGATCCAGCGCGCGTTGCAGCAGGGCGTTGAGTTGATCGACGGTGGGCGGTGCGGGCGTGGTGGGAGTCGCCGCGGCGCCGGTCGTGGTGCGGGCCTGCGGGCGGGAGTCACTCGTTTCGTCGTTGCCGCAGGCGGCCAGGCTCAGGGCTGCCGCCATAGCCAACCCCGCGACGGTAATGCGTCCGGTCTTACGAAGCTTCAACTGTTCGTCCTTTGCGTTCGGAGGTTCCCCGACGGTGCGAGGACACGAAACGGCCATGGGCAATCGAATGGCGAAGCTACTGAGCGTGTTTGTGGGAACCCTGAGACTACTTTCTGGCCGCCGTGAGAGTTGGACGGCAGCGGCCGACACGCGGGTCGCGCTACGCCGTCCACGAAGTACCCCAGCTGCCGCAGTTCCACGCGGCGGACGCTACCGGTCCGCGATCACCAACCGCGCTCGGCCAACCGGTGCGGCTGCGCGATCTCCTCGACGTTGATGCCGACCATGGCCTCGCCCAGACCGCGCGATACCTTCGCCAGCACGTCCGGATCGTCGTAGAACGTGGTGGCCTTGACGATCGCGGCGGCGCGCTGCGCCGGGTTGCCGGACTTGAAGATGCCCGAACCCACGAAGACGCCCTCGGCACCGAGCTGCATCATCATCGCGGCGTCGGCCGGGGTCGCGATGCCGCCCGCGGTGAACAGCACGACCGGCAGCTTTCCGGTCTCGGCGATCTCGCGCACCAGCTCGTACGGTGCCTGCAGTTCCTTGGCCGCGACGAACAGCTCGTCCTCGGGCAGCGACGACAGCCTGCGGATCTCCTGACGGATCTTGCGCATATGCGTGGTCGCGTTGGACACGTCACCGGTGCCCGCCTCGCCCTTCGAGCGAATCATGGCCGCGCCCTCGGTGATTCGGCGCAGCGCCTCACCCAGATTCGTGGCGCCGCAGACGAACGGCACGGTGAAGTTCCACTTGTCGATGTGGTTGGCGTAGTCGGCGGGGGTGAGCACCTCGGACTCGTCGATGTAGTCGACGCCGAGGCTCTGCAGGATCTGCGCCTCCACGAAGTGGCCGATGCGGGCCTTCGCCATGACCGGGATGGAGACGGCGGAGATGATGCCCTCGATCATGTCCGGATCGCTCATCCGGGACACGCCGCCTTGGGCACGGATGTCGGCCGGAACGCGCTCCAGTGCCATCACCGCGACCGCGCCGGCGTCCTCGGCGATCTTGGCCTGCTCCGGCGTGACGACATCCATGATCACCCCACCCTTGAGCATCTCGGCCATGCCGCGCTTCACGCGGGCGGTGCCGACGGTCTGGGTGGTCTCGGGCGTGGTCACGGCAAACTCCTCCAGGCATGTGCGCCAATTGGTTGCTCGGAATCGAACGCCACGATTCTAGGCGGCCGCAAAAGGCCACTTGATAGCCAGTTGGAGTGCACTGGCCTGGTGTGATCCAGCCAGACGGCGCCCTACGCCGGGAAGGCTCGGCGAGCGTGCCGTCCCGGCGCGGCATTTCTCACAGCGGGCCGACCACCAGCAAGTGCGCCCAGTACTCCGCGGCGGTGGGGCCGACCAGCGGCAACAGGAAATCGAAGAGCAGGTACGACATGAACGAACTACCTCCACAACCGAGCAGGAACGGCCCCGCTTATCGGGACCACGACGCCGAATTCCTCCGCGTCCAACGACAGCACTACCCTCCGGCGCCCTGATTCATCGCGACGGTATCACGATCGTGAAACACGACACATCCGCATCACCGAATGGAGCGAACCTCGGGGTCGGAGGTACCCGACGCGGCCGCGGCGGCTTCGGCGAGCAATTCATCCAGGTGATACGGGTACACGGTTTCACCGCCGCGGTCCAGCGCGACGATGTCGGCGGCCGTGCACCATTTGTGACCGGTGATGGAGCGGCGCTCGATCACGGTCTGGTTCGCGGCGTGCGGTTCGAAACCGTGCACTCGGAGAGCGAAGAACAGCTCTTCGGAACGGATCAGCTCACCATTGAAGGGGAATACCGCCACCCGCCGCCAGATCGGGCCGCGCAGCGCGGCCGGGTCGGCGCGGTACCCGGTTTCCTCGTAGAGCTCCCGCACGGCCGCGACGCGCAGGCTCTCCCCCGGCTCCACCCCGCCGCCGACGGTGAACCAGAACGACACCTCCGGCGTTTTGGGGTCGTTGCCGCGCATCAGCAGGGTCCGGTCGTGCTCGTCGAACAGCACGATGCGCGCGGTGGTGCGGATGGTGTCGACCGCAAGGCCGGTGGACGCGGCGGGCGTGGCGCGCTCGGTGATCTCGAAATAGGACGGCAGCGGGGCGGTGCCGCCGAGGTGCAGGATGCGGACCGGGCGGCGGGTGCGCAGCGCGAGCGTGTCGCGCACGGCGTCGTTGTGGAAGCGGCGCGCGATCAGCACCCTGGCCTCGGCGTCGGCCAGCTCGGCGACCAGTTGCGGACGCAGCATGCCGATATCGACCGCCGACAGCGCCGAGGACAACCGGTTCTCCACCGTCTCCCGGTCGGCGCGACCGGCCCGCTCGGCCCGGTCCGCCAGCGCCGACAGATGCCTGGCCTGCTCCGACAGCCTCGGATCGGACACCGGGCCCGCGATGGCCATGGCGACCGACCTGGCCACCACCGCGCGCCGCGCCAGAGCCGCGTCGAGGGCCTGCCAGGACAAATCGGAGCGCACATGCAGTCGGTCGAGCCGATTGGCGGTGGAGTACGCCCACAGCCCGATCGCGATGACCACCGCGGCGATGAGCGCGAGAACGAGGACGGTCGTCGCGGAGAAGGTGATCATCCGGCGGCCCGCACCCTGGTGTCGCCCACGGTCACCGTCTCGTAGACGCGCAGGATCTGTTCGGCCACCACCGGCCAGTCGTACTCGCTCACCACCTGTGTCGCGGTGTGCACCAGCGCCTCCCTGCGTACCTCGTCGGTGAGCACGGTGTGCAGTGCGGCGGCCAGTGCCGCCGAATCACCGACCGGGACGAGCATGCCGGCCGTGCCGTCGCGCAGGACCCGGCGGAACGCGTCCAGTTCGCTGGCCACGACGGGGGTGCCCGCGGCCATCGCCTCGATCAGGATGATGCCGAAGCTCTCGCCGCCAAGGTTGGGCGCGACATAGACGTCCGCGCTGCGCATCGCCGAGGCCTTGTCCTCGTCGGACACCTGACCGAGGAAGCGCAGATGCCCGGACAGGGCACCGGCCTCACGGCGCAGCCGGTCTTCATCCCCCCGGCCCACGATGAGGATCTCGACGTCGGGATGTCGGCGCACCAGATCGGGCAGCGCACCGAGCAAGACCTCCATCCCCTTGCGCGGCTCGTCGTAGCGGCCCAGGAACAGCACCGTCCCCCCGGCGCGAGGATAGCCCGGCAGCATCGGCGCCCTGGCGAACGCGGGAACATCGACGCCGTTCGGGATTTCCACCGCGTCCGAGCCCAATGCCTCCACCTGCCAGCGCCGCGCCAGCTCGGAGACCGCGATACGGCCGGCGATCTTCTCGTGATACGGCCGCAATACGCCCTGAAAGGTGCTCAGCACCAACGATTTCGTCGTCGAGGTGTGGAAGGTCGCGACGATCGGCCCCTCGGCGATCTTCAGCGCGAGCATCGACAGACTGGGCGCGTTGGGCTCGTGGATGTGCAGGACGTCGAAATCGTTGCCGTCGATCCATCGGCGAATCCTGGCATAGGCCATGGGCCCGAACGACAACCGCGCCACCGACCCGTTGTAGGGGATGGCGACCGCGCGTCCCGCCGACACCACGAACTCCGGCAGCGGCGTACCGTCCGACGCGGGCGCCAGCACGCTCACCTTGTGCCCGCGTTCGATGAACACCCGCGCCAGCTCGACCACATGCGCCTGCACTCCACCCGGGACGTCGAACGAATAGGGGCAGACCATGCCGATCTTCATGTCGCTACGTCCCCCTGCTGGGCCCGGATGCTCGCCTGCGCAGCGGCGATCATGGCGCGCCGCCGCGGCGACAGGTCGCTCTCCCACAGCGGTTGCAGCATGTGCCAATCCGCCGGATGCTCGGCGATATTCGCCGCGAAGCGGTCCGCCAATTGCTGGGTAGCCGCGGCGACACCACCGGAAACGTCCAGCGGCGCCTCGGTTTTCAGACCCCAGCCCTCGCGCCCTTCGGCATCGACCTCGAACCACGCGTGCACCGGCATCAGCGCGGCGCCGGTCTCGATGGCCAGCTTCGCCGCGCCCGCGGGCATCCAGGCGCGCTCACCGAAGAACTGAACGGGAACACCTTTGCCGGTGAGGTCGCGCTCGCCCATCAGGCACACGATCTTGTTCTCCCGCAGCCGTGCCGCCAACTGCACGAACGGCGGCTGCTCGCCGCCGGTCAGCGGGAACACCTCGAAGCCGAGGCTCTCCCGGTAGGCGACGAACCGCTCGAACAGCGATTCCGGCTTCAGCCGCTCGGCCACGGTGGTCAGATTGCCGTAGTGCTGCACCAGCCAGACACCGGCCATATCCCAGTTGCCGGAGTGTGGCAGCACGAAGATCAGGCCCCGGCCCTCGGCGAGCGCGGCGTCGATGAATGGCACACCGTCCACGAAGTAGTCGATCGCGGAATGGTCCATCGTCGGCAGCCGGAACGCCTCACGCCAATACCGGGCATAGGACCGCATGCTGGCGCGAATCAGCTCGTCGGGCACGTCGGCGGGAAGCACCCCCAGCACGCGGGCCAAGTTGCGCCGCAACTGATTCGGCGCCCCGCCCGCATGGAACTCCCGATTGGCGCGCCGGGCCACCCGGTCGCCGCCCCAGTCGAACAAACGCCGGGCCGTCGATTCCGGCAACGCACGCACCAGCCGCCAGCCCGCCGCGTATCCGGCGGCGCCGAGCTGCTCCCCCATGCTCATGGGCACTTCTCCGCTACTCGTTCACGATCCATCGGCACGGATCGCCGGACGCCACCGTCGACAGGTCGGCGTCCGGCACCGGGTGAGGTCACGACGGGAGCCCCGTGGCGTCGGCGGTTCCCGTGCTCGAATTCCGCGGCTGCGCGGCCGGTATCACGGTTCGCGCCCCTGGCGAGTTGCGCACGGCCAGCACCCGCTGGACCACGGTGACGATGCTGAGCACCGCGAGAATCCACATGGCAACGTGGACGGCGTAGGCGAGCCATTCGATGCCCCAGTGCCCGCCGATACCCGTGAAACCGGCGCCGACCAGGACGATGATCAGGCGGTCCGGCCGTTCGATGAGGCCGCCGTCCGCGGACAGCCCGCTGGCTTCGGCGCGCGCTTTGGCGTAGGAGATCACCTGCGAGGTCACCAGGACGACGAGCGTCGCGACGAACAGCGGTTTGTGCTGCTCGTGGTAGACAGCCCACCACGCGAGGCCCCCGAAGATCGCTCCGTCGGCGAGACGGTCACAGGTGGCGTCCAGCACCGCGCCGTATTTCGTACCGCCGCCGCGCGCCCTGGCCATGGCCCCGTCGAGCATGTCGAACATGACGAACAACCAGATCACCATGGTTCCCCAGAACAGGTGTCCGGTCGGGAACAGCGTGACCGCGGCGATGATGGAAGCGGTGGTACCGATCAGCGTCATGGCATCGGGAGTGAGGCCGGTACCGACCAGCGCCCGGCCCAGCGGCGCCGTCGCCTTGGCGAACGCCTCGCGGCCGAAGAAACTCAGCACGGCCGATCCACCCGGTCGCTCATCTACGCCTCCTTCCAGGCCGCCGCGAGCAGCGCCCTGGTCTCCCGCAACAATTGCGGCATCACCTTCACCCCGCCGATCACGGTGATGAAGTTGGCGTCACCGCCCCAGCGCGGCACGATGTGCTGGTGCAGGTGGTCGGCCAGCGAACCACCGGCTACCCCGCCGAGGTTCAACCCGACGTTGAAGCCGTGCGGCCGGGACACCTTCTTCACCACCCGGATGGCCTGCTGCGTGAAGGCCATCAGTTCGGCGCTCTCGGCCTCGGTGAGGTCCTCCAGGTTGGCCACCTTGCGGTACGGCACCACCATCATGTGCCCGGGGTTGTACGGGTACAGGTTGAGCACCGCGTACACCAGCTCGCCCCTGGCGATCACCAATCCGTCCTCGTCGGACATCTTCGGGATATCCGTGAACGGATGACCCGTCGAATCCTTGGGCCCGGTTGCCGCTTCCGCGATGTAGGACATGCGGTAAGGCGTCCACAGTCGCAGCAGCCGATCCGGTTCCCCGGCGCCGGCGTCCACGATGGGGCCCCGTTCGGCCGAGGCCGCGGTCTCGTCCAGATCCGCGAGCCCGTCCGGCACCGTACGCTCGGTCATGCGGTGTCCTTTCGGGCATGAACGGCGCCCCGCATGGTCACGCTCCGCTGCCGGGCCTGATAGCTCATGCCTACGCCTCGCCGGCGCTCGGCTCCGGCATGCGCCATGCGCGCTGTGCTGATGATTCGCTCGCCGCGCTCACTCATGCCCCACCCTTGTTCGCGGACCGGATCTCGAAACCCTCGGCCGTCGGCGACGCGTTCTCCCGATGGGCGATCCAGGCGACGACGGTGGCCACCGCGTCATCCACCGGCACCGTGTTGACCTGGGTTCCGTCACGGAACCGGAAGCTCACGGCATTCGCGTTCACGTCGCGCTCACCGGCGAGCAGCATGAACGGCACCTTTTGCGCGGTGTTGTTGAAGATCTTCTTCTGCATCCGGTCGTCGCTGCGATCCACCTGCGCGCGAACGCCCTCGTCCCGCAATCGCTCGATCACCCGATCCAGATGCGGGACAAAGGTTTCCGCCACCGGGATGCCCACGACCTGCACGGGCGACAGCCACGCCGGGAAGGCACCCGCGTAGTGCTCGGTGAGCACGCCGAAGAAGCGCTCGATCGAGCCGAACAGCGCACGGTGGATCATCACCGGCCGCTGCTTGGTGCCGTCGGAGGCGGTGTATTCCAGGTTGAACCGTTCCGGCAGGTTGAAGTCCAGCTGGATGGTCGACATCTGCCAGGTACGGCCCAGCGCGTCCTTGGCCTGCACCGAGATCTTCGGGCCGTAGAACGCGGCGCCCCCCGGATCGGGCACCAGCTCCAGACCGGAGGCCGAGGCGACCTTGGACAGGGTCTCGGTCGCCTCCTCCCAGATCTCCTCGGAACCGACGAACTTCTTCGGGTCCTTGGTGGAGAGTTCGAGGTAGAAGTCGTCGAGGCCGTAATCCTTGAGCAGGTCCAGCACGAACCGCAGCGTGTCGGTGAGCTCGCTGTGCATCTGCTCTTTGGTGCAGTAGATGTGCGCGTCGTCCTGGGTCATGCCGCGCACCCGGGTCAGGCCGTGCACCACGCCGGACTTCTCGTAGCGGTACACCGAACCGAACTCGAACAGCCGCAGCGGCAGCTCCCGATACGACCGGCCACGGGACCGGAAGATCAGGTTGTGCATCGGGCAGTTCATCGGCTTGACGTAGTAGTCCTGGCCCGGCTTGCGAACGGTGCCGTCCTCGTTGAGTTCCGCGTCCAGGTGCATCGGAGGGAACATCCCATCGCGGTACCAGTCCAAGTGCCCGGAGACCTCGAACAGATGCCCCTTGGTGATATGCGGAGTGTTGACAAACTCGTAGCCCGCCGCGACGTGCCTGCGGCGCGAGTACTCCTCGAGTTCTTTGCGGATGATGCCACCCTTCGGGTGGAACACCGGAAGGCCGGAACCGAGCTCGTCGGGGAAGCTGAACAGGTCCAGCTCCAGGCCGAGCTTGCGGTGGTCACGGCGCTCGGCCTCAGCGAGCAGGTGCAGGTGCTCGTCGAGGGCCTCCTGGGATTCCCACGCGGTGCCGTAGATGCGCTGCAGGTCCTCGCGGTTCTGATCGCCGCGCCAGTACGCGGCGGAGCTGCGGGTCAGCTTGAAGGCCGGGATGAACTTGGTGGTCGGGATGTGCGGGCCGCGGCACAGATCGCCCCAGATCTTCGCGCCGGTGCGCGGGTCCAGGTTGTCGTAGATGGTCAGCTCTTTGCCGCCGACCTCCATGACCTCCGGGTCGTCGATGCCGGACTTGTCGCTGATCAGCTCCAGCTTGAACGGCTCCTTGGCCAGCTCGACCCTGGCGTCCTCGACCTCGACCACCCGGCGCGAGAACCGCTGCGCGCCTTTGACGATCTTCTTCATCCGGGATTCCAGCTTGGCGAGGTCCTCCGGGGTGAACGGCCGGTCGACCCGGAAGTCGTAGTAGAAGCCGTCCTTGATGTAGGGACCGATGCCCAGCTTCGCCTCGGGAAACTCCTGCTGCACGGCTTGGGCCAAGACGTGCGCGGTGGAATGCCGGATGACGTTGCGGCCGTCATCGGTGTTCGCGGCCACCGGCTCCACGTCGACATCGGCGTCCGGGGTCCAGGACAGGTCCTTCAGTTCGCCGTCCACCCGGACGACGACGATGGTGTCCGGACCCTTGGTCGGCAGTCCCGCTTCGCGCACCGCGGCGCCCGCCGTCGTCCCGGCCGGCACCCGGACGAGGGCGACTGGGCTGATGGGCGCTGAAGTGGTCACGGCTGCGCTCTCCTTGGCGTTCTCGTGTGCGGGCGGGTCCCCGCTGAATGGTGGCCGATCGCATGTTCGCTCCGGCGCGACCATGCTACTGTGCTCCCCCGCCTCCCCGGGTACTCAGGCCGTACTAGCTGGCGGGCGCCGGATTCGCGTTCAGGTCCTGCGTCGAGTGCCGCTCCTGTTCTGGGCGTACCCGCCGAGTTACCCATGTTCTTACGAAATCAGTCGTTGCGTGACTGCCCTACCAGTCGGGTAGCACCGGATTTGCTTTCAGGTCCTGCGTTGAGGACCGCTCGAGTTCTGGGCGTACCGGCGAGTTGCCCCGGTCGTCACGTTGCGAGGCTGTTTCCTCAGCTTTCGGCGGCGAGATCCGCGAGCAGTGCGTTGCGTTCGGCGGCCGGCCGTTTGGGGCAGCTGGTGCACATCTGGCAGCCGGGGACCTCGAAGACCAGGCAGCAGGAGATGCGCCGGACGAAGGTGCGTCCGCCGATCTCGACGAACCGCGGTGCCGGAAGTTTGCCGCCGATCTCGGCGGCCAGCCGTGCGCCCGCGCCCGGCGAACCGGCGTCCAGCGCCCGATTGCCGATCGCGTCGGCGGCGATCGCCCATAGTGCGGGGACTCCCGCCCCGGACACCTCGGCGACCGGCGGGATCACGGCGGCGAGCGTGTCGCGCAGAGCCACCGCGCAGCCGACCGGCGCGCCGCCGTCGGCGAGGATGTGCACCCGCTCGATGCCGCCGTCCGGGCGCACTGCACAATCCAGCCGGTCCAGTGCCGCCTCGGGGGCCGGTTCGTCCTGCGCGTACGCCCGCGCGATCTGCTCCACCAGCGCGGAGGCGACCATGCACCACCACAGCGTGCCCGCGATGCGCGGCGACGTGGTCCCCCACGAGTGACCCATTTCCGCGATACGCTCGGCCAGCCACTCCGGTCGGGTGAGCGTCCGCCCCGGGACGGTGGTCACCATTGCAGGGGGCTGCGCAGCCATTCCCATTCGACTCCGATCCAACTACCCACGATCCCGAACGTTCCCAATACCCACAGCGTCGCGACGACCAGCGCGGCGGTGCCTGCCGCGGCGAACACCTGCGTGGCCGGACCCCGGGCCGAATACCAGGCCATGCCCTGCCGGTACCGGTCGCGCAGCCACCCCAGAGCCCTACGTGCCCAAGCGAATTCGGTGGCGAGTATGCCGAGCCCGGCGAACACGATCGCCCAGCCGGGGCCGGGATACGGGATCGCGAGGACACCGACCGCGAGCACGGCGATACCGACCACCGCGACCCCGATCCGGTAGGCAAGGTACAGCGTAGGTCGTCGCGTGAGCACGGCGCGGAAGGCACGCCAGCCGGTCGGCCGATCGGTCGAGCTCGTTTCCAGATCTGCGGTCACGTCCCCAGGGTACGAGCAATCCGGCACCCGGAATTCCGCTCCCACCTGACCGGATACGACGATCCCGCCCGGGCGGGACCACCCGTCTCGTCGATCACACGAGTTCGGCCGCGGGCTGACGTCCCGCGTCATCGATGTGCGCGATCCCGTTCACGGTCACCTCGACGACCCGGGCACTGGCGATGTCGAAGAACAGACCCGACACCGTGACACCGCGCTCGGCGACCGCCTTGCGGACCGCGGGGTGCTGCCGCAGCGTCTCCAACTGCATCGCGACATTCACCATGCCGAGCTGGTCGACCTCACCGAACCCGGCCTCCTGCGCCGCGACGGCCACCGGATGGCCCGCACGGAACCGCTCCAGACTCGGCCGGGCGTGCGTGAGCCAGGCGTCCACACCCGGGACCTCGGCCCCGGAGTGCAGCGCCGCCATGGCACCACACGACGAGTGCCCACACACCACGACCGATCGGACGTTCAGCTTCTCCAACGCGAACACCAGCGCGGCCTCGACCGACGCGTCACCCTCGACAGGCACCAGATTGCCCACGTTGCGCACGGTGAACAGGTCGCCGGGCCCGCTGTTGGTGATGATGTTCGGCACGATCCGCGAATCCGCACAGGTCAGGAAGAACGAATCCGGATCCTGCTTGTCGCGCAGCTCGTCCAGGTGCGGCCGGACGACGTGCGCGTGACTGCGGTGGTAGGCCGCGACGCCCGCGGCGACCGGGTCCTCGTGCTCCTCGCCGTGGCGCCATGGACCCAGGACGTCGTCCCAGACCGATCGGGCGAAGCTCCGCGCGGGTGGCTTCGCCGTGGCGTGCGCCATCCTGGCGCCGCCGATCTCCACGAAATCGACGCTGCCGCCCTGGTTCTCCTGCTGCCGTGCGAACTCCTCGATGGCCTCGAAGGCGGCGTGATCGAGGAAGTCGACCGTCATCTCCACCGTGACGTCGGCTCCCGCCGGGATCTTCGCGAACTGCGCCGAAAGCTTCGGCAGCGCGAGGAAGGTGGCCGAGCCGTCGATGGTGACCAGCCAGCGCCCCGTGCCGGAGACCGGCTCGGCCTTGATCGCCACCCGGACAACCCGCCACAGCAGCAGGCCGAAAGCCAGCCCGAGGCCGATCAGCACGCCCTCGAGCAGGTTCAGGAACACCACGCTGACCACCGTCACCGCGTACACCAGCAGGTCACCGGTGCGCCGGGCCAGTTTGATATGGGCCAGCTTGACCAGCTGGGTGCCGATCACGATGAGCAGACCGGCCAGCGCGGCCTTCGGGATCTGCTCCACCACGGAGACCAGCGCCACCGAGAACACCAGCACCCAGACGCCGTGCAGCACCGCGGACGCCCTGCTGTGCGCGCCCGCCTGCACGTTCGCCGAGCTGCGCACGATCACGCCCGTGACCGGGAGGCCGCCGAGCAAGCCGGAGAGCACGTTGGCCGAGCCCTGGCCGATCAGTTCGCGGTCGAAGTTGGTGCGCTGGCGCGTGTGCATCTTGTCCACGGCCACCGCGGACAACAGACTCTCCACGCTGGCGATCAGCGCGATGGTGAGGATCGCGAGCGCCAAGGCCGACCAGTCACCGCTGGGCAGCGCGGGAAGGCCGATCGCGTCGAACAGCGAGCCGTTCAGCACGAGGCGCTCCGCGTCGGTCGGCAGTGCCAGGGAGAGCGCGGTGCCCGCGAGGACCGCGACCAAGGGGCCCGGAACCAAGCGGACTTTGGCGGGCATGTACTTCCAGCCGACCATGATCGCGATCACGACCGCGCCGATGAACGCGCCCCCGCCATGCAGCGAGGTCAGCTGCCCGGGCAGCTCGATGATGTTCCGCCAGGCGGAGCTGTGCGAGGAACCACCGAGCAGCACATGGACTTGCTGTAGGGCGATGGTGATGCCGATACCGGCGAGCATCGCGTGCACCACCACCGGGGCCACAGCCAGTGCGGCCCTGGCAACGCGACTCAGCCCGAACAGGATCTGCAGCACACCGGCGGCGCAGACGATGAAACATGTTGTTCGCCAGCCGAATTGGTCGATCGTCTCGGCAACCACGACGGTGAGGCCCGCGGCGGGGCCGCTCACCTGCAGAACCGAACCGCCGAGCAGCCCGGCCACGATGCCACCGATCACGGCGGCGATCAGCCCCGCGGCGACCGGGGCTCCGGAGGCGACCGCGATGCCGAGCGAAAGCGGCAGCGCGACAAGGAAAACCACGATCGAGGACGGCAGATCGTGGCGGAGGATGTCCGTGACGCGGTCGGGTAATGGTCCGGACTTGCGGTCCGGGCCCGTCGCTGCGGGCGGTGACAGTGGCGGGGCCAAATCCTGATCGATAGCCATGACTCTCCTTCGCCGACTCGGCTGTTCGCCGAGGTCGGTTGACGATCAACATGTCCAGCAGGGCACAAGACCGCGAACCGGCATCTCGCGGTGAAGCAGTCCCGACACAGCAATGAGTCGAGATGTAAACGAGGACAAGTGTATTAGTAAAGACTTAGCAAAGGCTGAGAAAGTGGGCAGATTGTGTGTTGTTCCCCACTGTCCGCTGGTTGACATGACAGTGATCCACCGCACAGAACGTGACCTAGATCGCGCTCCGAGAAGCCATGGGGCCTGCGCGATTCCGGCGACCATGACCTCGATCACACGTGCTACTGCGAGATCGGCGGCTGGCGTTCTCTCGAATCCCCGTACCCACGAGGGGATCTGCGCGCGGCGTTTCCGGCCACACTCGGCGTCGACCACGCTGGCCGGATCCACCGCCCCGGATCCGTCCACGGCCCCTGAATGTCGCTGATACTGAATAGGTTTCGCGATCCGCTGATGCCAAGGGGCGTGCGCACCATGGGCACGTCACGGTCGCGGACAGCGAAAGAACTTGCGGCTCAGCGGAACCGATGCACGGCCCACGGCGGCGACCGTCGTACGGCTCGAGCACGGTCCGCCGACCTGGATCATGGAGGCACCGAGCAGTCCGGCGACCATGTGGACTACGACGGCGGCGCGCGGCACCGGCAGTTCCCATGATGTCGAGCGAAACGGGCAGGGCGACATGGGGAATCACGACGGAATCGGATGGATCGTCACGGCCGCTTCCAGCCGGTCGATCGACCGTGCCTGCGTGCGGCGACGTCCGTGGTGCGGGATCGGTGTCGGTGGACATATTCTCTCCTTCGCCGGGTCCACACCCGGTTCATCGGTCAAACATGTTCTTGGCATCGAAAGCGAGCAGCGGGCGACGCTCGGGACGTTCCCCGGTTCAGGAGGCGCGACCCGTGACGCAGAGCTCGGATTGATAGTAAAGATTTCGCAAAGCACCTGGAAAGGTTTCGGGTCGCACTGATCGCAACCGCTACCAAATTGTGACCCACGTCACATGAAAGCATAGAGCTGGCGGACCGCTACATGGCTACTACTCGACCTCGGCGCTCATGCCGCCGAAGGCCAGGAGAAAGAGAAAAGAAGACCGGGCATGCACTGCACCGGTCTCGTCGATCGAGTGGTCCCAGCTGGGATCGAACCAGCGACCTTCCGCGTGTGAGGCGGACGCTCTCCCGCTGAGCTATGAGACCTGACATGTGCCCGGTGGTGCGGGGATGCCCTCCGGACGAGACGAAACATTAGCACGCGCCACCGGCGGTTCACCAAATCGCCACCGGGACAGCGACAGCTCCCGGGCGCGGACGAGCCGCCGGAAGACGCCCCAGCGCCCCCACGAACGCAGTCCCGCAGGGCCAGCCGGACCGACGACTCCCCACAGCAGCATCCATTCCCCCACCAGCCACATGGGCCACCGGCGTCACACCGCGCAATGTTCTCGATTTCCCACGTTCTACCAGCGGATTTGTACCTTTCACCTGGCGTCCGCTAATGTTCTGTCTCGCACCACGGAGGCCGAAACGAGCCGCCGAGATGCAAAATGCGGATGTAGCGCAGCTGGTAGCGCATCACCTTGCCAAGGTGAGGGTCGCGGGTTCGAATCCCGTCATCCGCTCGAGAGGTAGGGCCAGGCAACATTGATACGCCTTTCCCCCTTTGCGCGGTGGAGTGGCCGAGTGGTGAGGCAACGGCCTGCAAAGCCGTGCACACGGGTTCGATTCCCGTCTCCACCTCGCGCGATTAGCTCAGCGGGAGAGCGCTTCCCTGACACGGAAGAGGTCACTGGTTCAATCCCAGTATCGCGCACCACCGAAATAGCAGGTCAGCCCCGGTTTTCACCGGGGCTTTCTTGTTCTCGCGACCAATCTGCGTACATCGAGCCCGCGGTGGAGGTCGGCTGTCGGTGGGCGGGGATACGCTGTGGCGCACAGTGCCGGAGCCGAGTCAGGGGGTTGTCGCGTGACGATCAGCGTAGAGGTCACGCCGGATGACGACGCTGAGCCCGAGTCGCTCGACCTGCGCGACGACATCTCCTTCGAGCTCGAAGAGGTCAACGAGGTGCTCGCCGAGCTGATCGCGATGCGGGCCGATCGCAAGGCCAAGGACGGCGAACTGCTGACTGCTCGATTGGGGATCGGCGGCGAGCGGCCCGAAACACTGGCTCGCATCGGCGCCCGCTACGACCTGTCCCGCGACCGCGTGCGGCAACTGCACACCAAGGCGGTGGGCCAGATGGTCCGGATGGCCCAGCAGTCCGGGCACCGCGCCGCCGCGGTGCTGCGCGCGCGATATCCGCTCGACGCGGGCGACCGGCAGCTGGTGCGCGCCCTGCTGGTGGAGACGTACGCGACCGACACCGACATCGCCGCCACCGAACTGTCGTACGTGAAGCTGCGGCTGGCCGGGCACGCGGCCGAGGACGCGAAGCGGATCGCCGGATTCGTCACCCAGCGCATCGCGGCCTGGCAGAAGAAGACCAACCGGCGCCTGGCCAAGCTGCAAGACGCGCAACCGCGGGCCACCAGCCAGCTGAATCCCTGGCTGGATCAGGTCGATTGGCCCGGTCCCGGCTCCGCGGCCGCGATTCCGGCCACCTCCGCGCGCACGGTGGACAGCGACGACGACGGACGCGGGCGCTTCTACCTGGACAAGGTCGGCCGCGACGTGCCGTTCGACTCCGGCCTGGAGGCCAGGTTGCTGTGGATTCTCAACGCGAGCGACCTGGTCGAGACGTTCCAGGAGCATCCAGCAGCGGTCACCTACGAGCTCGATGGCGCCGAGCGGTCGCACTATCCGAGCATCGTCGCCCGGTTGACCGACGGCCGGATGATCCTCGTCGACGTCGAGCCGCTCGGCCACCTCGGATTCCACGTCAACCGGGTGAAGGCGGCCGCGAGCCGTGCGTACGCGCACGCCAACGGCTGGGGCTGGCTGGTCTGGACGGGCAGCCGCATCGGCGTCCCGGAACTGCGCGCGCGCCCGGTCGAGGCGGCGAGCGAACGGATGCTGGGCAACCTGGTCGAGCGCGGGCCGGTGCACTGGGCCGCGCTGCGCGAAGTGCGCGCGAAGACCGGCCTTGACCTGTTGGACTTCCTCGCGCTGGTGCTGCGCAACGAGTGGCGGTGGGACCGAGCGCCGTTCCGGCTCAGCGCACCACCATCGCCGCCGCCAGGAACGTGACGATCAGCAGCATCGCGCAGACCGTGATCAGCTGCCAGCGCTCGATGGACTGCTCCAGGTTGGCGATGGTGTTGCGCAGCGCCTTGTCCAGCCGGTCATGGTCGGCGATCGTGCGCTGGGCGACGGCCAAGGCGTCGGCCTGATCCTGCACCGCCACCTCCGCGCGTTCCAGTCTCGTGGTGAGCTTCACCACGTGCTTCTGCTTGTCCCGCAACGACTTCCGGGCCATGGCCAGCGTGGTGCGCTGATTGACCAGTTCTTGGCGCTGCCGGGCGATCACCGTTGCCTGCGTTCTCGTGTGGTGTTCCCAGTCGGTCACGGTGGCCCAGCCTCCTGTCCTCTCGTCCCGATAACCCCAGACGAACTCGCCGCGCACCCAGCCCGCGATGAACTCACGCAGCTCGACCGGCTCGCGCCGGGGCGCCGCCATCGCGTGCTCGGTGTCCAGCACACCGGTGACCGCGCGGTAATCACAGGTGGCGGGCGCGAAGTCCGCGATGCCAAGCGCGTGCAGATACGGCACCCAGTAACCGGGCGGGCACAGCCAGAGCACGTCCGTGCAGCCCGCGGCGCGCAACCGTGCGGTGTGCTCCTGAGCGAGTCCGCGCTCCAACGGCCCGCTGCGGACCTCGATCGCGTACACCCGATCACCCTTGCGCCAGTAGACGTCCACGGGCAGTGTTCCGATGCGCCGATCCACTTCCGCCTCGTCGGCGCCGTAGGCCAGGAGCCTGCCGCACAACCAGTACTTCAACCGCTGCATATCCCATTGCGCGGCGGAACAGTCCGGACACTCGCAGGCGTAGCCGTTCGACGACCCGCGCACCCGGCCGGAACCGTCCCCGATACCCAACTCGGCGAGAAGCGCTCGGCGCCCGCAGGCGATCTCCGCCCGCTGCTTCGTTCTCACGCGACCACTCCCCTGCACAAACCACCGCAGGCCTGGCGACCCACGCCATAGATCAAGAGTGCGTCAGACTTGCCTACCTTGCCAGTTCGTGTACCCCGCGGTCGGGTGCGCCACACCTGGGGCTCATGGGGTGGGAGCGGCGTTGGTATTCTGCGGCACAAGGGCTTTCATCATGCCATGCGGCCTCTCCGACCACTCGGGGATCGGGGATTGATAGTTGCCGCCATCCGCGACACGTCCGTTCGCGTCGGTGACCCAGAGTGGTGTGCCGCACCCGCGCTGTGTGTCTCGAGTGCGCTTCCGGACAAACCGGATCGGCGCGCACTCCGCGTGCGGGGACGTAAACCCGTGGGCCTACGCTGATTCGATCAGGTCAACGGATCGGAGTATCGCCGATTCTTCGCGAGCCGCGGATGTCCAACTGGGCGGATAGAATCGTCCGGCCGAGTGCGAGCTGGGCCGATACGGGGAAGAGGGTACTGGATGGAGCACGGTCAGCAGACCGGCGAGTCGATCGGCGCGATGTTGTCGAGTATCGCGTCGACTCTCCGAGAGGTCAGCGAGAAGCTGGACGCGGTAGCGGCCCGGATCGACGGCACGCCGGCCGTGCCCGGCGAACAGACCATCGAGGCGCGGTTGGCCAAACTGGAGGCATGGGCTTTGCAGGCCGGACGGGATATTTCCGGCATCGACGCACGGGTGGAACGCCTGGAGTCCAGCGGCGCCCCGGCACCGAACGACCCGGGCGCGGCCCGGCTCCCCGGGGGTGGAGCGGGGCGTCCGAACGCAGGCCGGCCGGAGCGCGAAGCCGGGGAATCGGCATCCGCCGCGCGGAAGGACGATTCCCGAGAAGCCGCCGGTTCCCGAAATGGCGCGCGACCACCGGACCTGCCCCGGGAACCGGTGCACGCCGCCCCGGAGCCGTATTCCTCTGCGCGGACGGGCTTCACCCCGCCCCGTGAACCCGCCATGACCGCGCTGGAACCGAAGGACACGTCCGGGCAGGACTTCACCCCGCCCGCGCCACGCGAGCAGACATCGAACTTCACCGTTCCCCCTGCACATGAGCCGGACTCGCGCTTCACCACGCCACCGTCGCGTGAACCCGCGTCCTTCACCGCGCCGACCGCGCGCCCTATCGGGTCGTCGCCCTCGTACTCGCAGCACGAAAACGCCGCCGCGTACGAAAGCATTGTCGCCTCCCCCACCAGCGCCGATCCGGGCGCGGACCACAGCAGTTCCCGGAACGGGACGGCTCCCGGCACCCCCGTCGCGGGTCTCACCGGCGCGCGCCACGCCACCGAGGAAGAGCGCACGCCGGTCGAGAACACCCACGTCGACAAGCTGCAGGCCATGCTCGACGAACTCAAGCGCACGGCGGCGGCCCCGCTCGGCCGCTCCGACATCTTCGGTCCACCAGCGGGTGAACCGACCCCGAACGGATATCAGTCCGAGCGCGGCGACGCGCAGCGCAGGCCGACCGACTATCGGCTCTCCAGTCCGCCTCAGACCTCCTGAGCGACTTTGCT
This sequence comes from Nocardia sp. Marseille-Q1738, assembly GCF_965283145.1. Taxonomy (NCBI): domain Bacteria; kingdom Bacillati; phylum Actinomycetota; class Actinomycetes; order Mycobacteriales; family Nocardiaceae; genus Nocardia; species Nocardia sp. Marseille-Q1738. The sequence continues at coordinate 484,035 of NZ_CBDIMS010000003.1, forward strand.
CCGCCGTTTCGGCGGATGCGCCGCGGCCGCCGAGCGCAGCAGGATTTCCTGCACGAGATCGCGGAGCCAACGGTGCCCCCGGTCGGCGGTGTTGCGCGGATGCCAGGCCAGCCCGATGGCGATCTCCGGCAGCGGCAGCGGAATCTCGAACGCGCTCAATCCGATCGCCGGCAGCGTGGCGGCGCTCAGCATGGCGGGCGCCGAGCAGACCAGATCGCTGCCACGCACCGCGAACAGCGCGCTGGTCAGCGTCGGGACGGTAGCCACGACACGCCGGGTACGGCCGTGCAAGGCGAGCCGGTCATCGATCGGGCCGTGCGCGCGTCCGTCGCGCGAAATGCTCAGATGCCGGGCGGCCGCGTACGAGGCGACGGTGACGCGGTCGGTGACCAGGGGATGGTCCGCGGCGGCCACGCCGATCACGCGGTCGGCGAGCACTCTGCGCACCGTGGTCTCCGGGTCGGTGTGGTCGATCACGCCGACCTCGAGATCGACGCGTCCGTCGCGCAGCGCGGCGGTGCCCTCCAGGGTGTCGGGCACGAAGCGCAGGGTCACGCCCGGCGCCTGTGCCCGCGCGGCGGCCAGCAGCGGCGCGGCGAGTTCGGTGACCACCAGGTCGCCCGCCTGTATCGCGAAGGTCCGGCGCAGCGCCGCCGGATCGAGGTCGTCGCGCGGGGTGAGCAGCGCACGCCCCTGTTCGACCAGAGTGCTGACTTCGTAGCGCAATTCCAGCGCGCGTGGAGTCGGCACCAGCGTGCGGCCCGCCCGCACGAGCAAGGGATCATCGAGCACGACACGCAGCCGAGCCAGCGTCCGGCTCATCGCGGGCGGCGAGGTGTGTAGACGCTGTGCGGCGAGAGTGACACTGTTGGTGTCCAGCAGCGCGTCGAGGGCGACGAGCAGGTTCATGTCCAGCGCTTCCACCCTTGGATTATCGCCAAGGCAAGGACTGGTTCTTGACATTGCGTGGCAGGGCAATGGCCGGTCATCGAAGACGCCACGGATGCCCCCCCTCGATGCCTGGTTGCCCGGCCACCGGCCATGCGCGACTTCTGAGCGACGAGAGTCACACTATTCCGGCACGGTGTGCACGAATGGTCGCAACTCCCTAGTGGCTGACCCGGCCGCTGTCGCCCTCGTACGGAAGCAGTTCCGTATCCCTCGGTGCTGCCGGAGGCATCGTGGGTCCGGCGCCGGGCTTTCGCCGGGTCGCGAGCCCGCGGTAGGACTCCGGCTTGATCCGGCGGAACCACTGGCTCGCGCGGGTGCGCAGCGGAAGACGGTACTTCAGGTCGGCGAGCATCTCATCGATGTTCTGGATGGAGAACGGGATGACCGCGGTTCCATGCGCGTGATGGCCGTGTGTGCGGTCCTCCATCCAGCGCAGGCGGGCGTCGATCTGCTCGTTCAACGTCTCGGCCGGCGGCAGGTTCACTCGGCCGGTGAGCAGCGCGGCGGTCCAGTGCGCCGCGACTTCCGCGCCGACCGTGCTGATCACCGACGAGTTGTAGCCGGCGAAGGTGAGATTCGGGACCTCCAGCGGGAGGATCTGCCGGTGCAGGCGGAAGTTGCCGTCCTCGTCGGTCAACCGGCGCTGCACGTACGGCGTCAGGAACGGAACGCGCTGATGGAAACCGGTAGCGCACACGACGACATCGGCTTGGAGCACCTGGCCCGTGGACAGGCGCACCGCGGGCGAGGCCTTGGGACCGCCGCCCAGCTCGGTGATCGTCGTGTCGCGGTGCACCACGATGCGACCGCCTGCGACCTGCTCGAAGAAACCCTCGCTGGCGAGGCTGATGGTGCTCTCGGCGATCTCCTCGAATCGGCCGCTCGGCACCAGGCCGAGTTCGCGCAGGCGCAGGCGCTTGGTGGTCAGTTCCTGAATCAGATCGAAGTTGCTGATCCGCACCGATTCGCCCGGCCCGTCCAGGAACCGGTCCGTCCAGCCCGGCCGCAGATAGTGGAAGTGCGCCTCGCCGAAACGGGTCAGCATCAGCCGTTCGTAGTCGATCACCCGGGCCAGTTTGCGCGGCATCTTCCAGAACAGCCGCCGGGCCACCACCGAGGTGGAGGCCGCGACCTCGCTCACGGCGGTGGCGATGTCGCAGGCGGACTTGCCGTAGCCAACGACGACGACCGACTTGCCCCGCACCGATTCCAGATCGAGGAACTCCGACGAGTGGTACAGTCGGCCGCCCGCCGCGCGGAACCAGTCGGCGCCGCGGTAATCCGGCATCGCGGGTTCGCTGAACACGCCGTTGGCGATCACCAGGTGGTCACAGGACGTCCGGTGCACACCACTTTCATCGCGAATTTCCAGCAACCACCCGCTGTCCACCGGATCGGCGGCGACGACCTCGGTCCGCAACCGCAGGTGCTCGGTCAGCCCGAAGTGCTCGGCGTAAGCGGCCAGGTACGCCTGCATCTGCTGGCCGTCGAGGACGCGCGGATAGTCCGCGGGCATCGGGAAGTCGGAGAAGTGATACGTCTCCTTGGAGTTCTGCGTCCGCAGTCCCGGGTACCGCCGGGTCGCGCTCCACACGCCACCGACATCGGGTGCGCGGTCGAAGACCTCGACCGGAAAACCCTCCTGTTTCAGCACTTTCGCGCAGGCGAGACCTGCGATACCCGCACCAACGATCCCGATGCGGCTTCCGCTTGTCATGCGCAGGAGACTACGTCGCCAGCGCCGCACAGCAAAGTCGGCCGACCGAAAAGGCTCCTCAGCGTATTGCCGGCGCACTGGCCGGGACGACGGGAAGCTCGAGCAGACCGCGGATCAGGATGCTCTCCCGCCACCGCAGGTCCGCGTCATCGGCGGCCAGCCGCAGCAGCGGGTACCTGCGCACCAGCCTGGTCAGCGCGACGCGGGCCTCGAGCCTGGCCAGTCCGGCGCCGAGGCAGTAGTGGATGCCGTGGCCGAAGGCCAGATGACCGTTCGACGCGCGGTCCGGATCGAACGTCGCGGGCGCGGCGAAGTGCCGTTCGTCGCGGTTTGCCGAGGCGACCGCGACGAGCACCAACTCCCCTTCGGGGATGACGTTGCCCCCCAGCGCGACCGGGGCGGTGGTGTAGCGCAGGGTCACCACGTTGACCGGTCCGTTGTAGCGCAGCATCTCCTCCACCAGCGCCGGGACGCCGGCCGGGTCGTCGTACAGTGCGCGGTACCGGGGTGGATCGGTGAGCAGTTCGAGCACGGTGTTGCCGATCAGGTTGACCGTGGTCTCGTGACCGGCGACCAGGATGAGGAACGCCATGGAGATCAGCTCGTCGTGGCTGAGGCGGTCTCCTTCGTCGCTGGTCGCCACCAACTGCGAGATCAGATCCTCGCCCAGCCCTTCCGCGCGGCGCCGGGCGACGAGACCGTCGAAGTACTCGACGATGGCGTCGGTGGCGCTGCGCATCCCTTCCGGTGTGGACATCGGCGTGTCCACCACGGCCGCCGACCAATCCCGGAACCGTGCGCGGTCCTCGACGGGCACGCCGAGCAGTTCGCAGATCACCGTGATCGGCAGGGGAAACGCGTACTCGGCGAGCAGGTCCACCTGCCCGGTGGCGCCCGCGGTTCTATCGATCGCGTCGAGCAAATCATCCGCGATCGCCGCGACCCGGGGCGCGAGAGCCTCCATCCGCGCGGGCGCGAAGGCGGGGCCGACGAGTTTGCGCAGCCGCGAATGCCGCGGCGGGTCGGCGTTGAGCAGATGGTGGCTCAGACGCTGGTTGGCCGCGGTGACGCCGCTCCTGCCCGCCGCCGCCTGACGCGCGCGGGCGCCCGCCGCGGTGTGCGGGTCCTTGCGGACGTCGGGATGGCGCAGGACGTCCTTAGCGGCGTCGTAGTCGACCACGAGCCAGGCGCGTACTCCGGTGCGCAACCGGATCAGGTGGACCGGGCCCTCGGCACGCAACTGCTCGTAGAAGGCGTACGGCGCGCGAAAGAAATCCGCTGGCAGTTCTCTCATCCGATCGGTCCCCCTGCGTTCGCGAGTGTTGGTGCGGCCCTTCGATGGTGACACCGGTCACCGCTCACGGCCAGCCCGCGTGTCCTGGCCATCCGTCCGATCGTCGTTGTCGATCGCCGCACGCAGCGCGGACGTGTTCTCGCCACGGCGCCGCCGCGGCCGGACTCGAGATCGGACTACCCGAGCGCCCCTCTTGCCCGTCTCGGTAATAGTTCTCGTATGCCCCGCCACGGGAGGTGTGCTCTGATGAAGGCATGAGCAACCTCCCAGTCACCGTCGACCGGGCCGGGCTGTGGGACGCGGAGGCCCTCAGTGATGTTGCGGCCGCGACCTTTCCGCTCGCGTGTCCCCCGGGTGCGACGCCCGATGACATCGAAATCTTCGTCACCGACGTGCTGTCGGGCGAACGCTTCGGCGAATACCTGAGCGATCCGGCGCGGATCGTGCTCAAAGCCCTCGCGGGCGACGACATCGTTGGCTACGCGATGCTGGTGGCGGGCGACCCCGGCGACGCGGCGGTGGCCGAAGCGGTCGGCCTGCGTCCGGCGGTCGAGATCAGCAAGATGTACGTGCTGCCGGGCCATCACGGCACCGGGGTGTCCACCGCGCTCATGCAGGCGGCGCTGGAGTGGGCGCGGGCCGAGGGTTATCCCGGGGTATGGCTGGGCGTCAACCAGGAAAATGTCCGTGCGCAGCGGTTTTACACGAAACACGGTTTCACCGTCGTCGGCACCAGGACGTTCACGGTCGGCAACCAGGTGCACCACGACCACGTGATGCGTCTGATCTTCTAGGCCGGGGTCACCGCAGGAAGTCGACGAGCGCGGTGTGGAAGGCGGGGGCCAGCACCGCCATCAAGTGATCGCCGGGCACCACGGCCAAGGTGCCGTTCGGCAGGGCCTCGGCAAGTCGTTCGGGTTCGTCGGCGAACGGGTCGTGGTCGCCCGCCAGCACCAGCGCGGGCACGGTGACGTCCGACAGGTCCTCGATCGGGCGGTCATCCAGACCGGTCGCCACGGCGTGAATCGCGTCCAGATCGGCGTGCACGGCGTCGGCGAGCACCCGGAACATCATCGCCGTCCGCGAAGCGCCCGCGCCGTCGCCGCGCATCGCGGCCTGCAGGTCGGGCAGATCGATCACCCGGCGGTCGACACCGCCGCAGTCGAGCACGCCCGAGCCGATGCCGCCGACCGCCAGGCGCCGCACCCGCTCGTCGGCCGCGGCGACCAGCAGCGAGATCACGCCCCCCATCGAATACCCGACCTGGGCTACTTCGTCGAAGCCGAGCTCGTCGTAGAGTGCGCGCACGTCACGCGCCATCCCGTGCCAGGAGTAACGCTCCGGCTCGTGCGGTTTGTCCGAGCGACCGTGGCCGCGCGCGTCCAAGGACACCACGGTGTGTCCGGCGGAACGCAATGCGCCGACCACGCCGGTGCTCACCCAGTTCGCATTGGTGTCCGCGACCACGCCGTGTTGCAGCACGACCGGGACGCCTTCGCCCTCCCAAACCCGGTACTCGAGCTCCAGGCCGTCCCACGTCTCGAACCTCGTCATGCCGGGATCGTAGTGTGCGGTACGGCCGAAGTGGACATTCGTCCGGGACTCGGCCGGGCGCTCAGGCCAGCAACTCGGCCCGCAGTGCGGCGATTTCCGCGTCGGTGAGTTTCAGCCCTTCGCGGACATAGCCCTCGAAACTGCCGTAGGTCCGGTCCGCTTGGTCGAAGGCGGCGTCGAGCCAGGACTGCTGGACTCCGTTGAGCGGGTCGTCGTCGCGCGCGTTGCGGTACCGGTTGGACAGCAGGTAGTCCTCGGTGACCGTGGCGCGATCGACGCCGAGCAGGGTGAGCAGGACGGCTGCGGCCCAACCGGTGCGATCTTTGCCCGCGGTGCAGTGGAACAGCAGCGCCCCATCGGTGTCGATGACCGACCGCAGCACCGAGGCGAACGCCTCGTGAGCGCCCGGCGCGGTGATGAACGCGCGGTAGAGCCCGTCGCCTCCGGTGAGCGTGGTGGCGAGGACCTCAGGCGGCGCCTGGCCGATCACGTCGGCCCAATTCGCTGTGGCGCCCGCCGGGACGCGGTCCGGGCCGAGCGCGCGCTCGTAGACAGTGCGCAGGTCATGGACGGAGCGCACCCGGCGGTCGGTCAACGCGGCCAGATCCGCCGCGGTCGCGTTGTTCAACTGGCCGGTTCGGTACACCAGGCCGGTGCGCACGGTCCGGCCGCCGGTCGTGCGGTAGCCGCCGATATCGCGGGCGTTCTGCACCCCTTGCAGAGCCAACGAGCGATCGACCGAGATCGCGGGAGCCGATGGTGGATCGGCGAGCGTGACACCGGTTACCGGCCCGAACGCGACCGTCAGACCAGCCGCCATGGCGACCGGGGTACGAAAACGACGGGCCATACGACTGCTCCGATCAGCTAGGGTCTGCGCGCTTCCCGGTCGATCTTGCCGACTGTCGAGGCCCGCACCAAAGACGCGGTGTCCGTCTACCACCCGCGCCGGGCCGAGCGAAGGCAGAGGCAGCCGCCTAAGCCGCGACCTCGAATCGCGACAGCGCGAGCAGGCGGGAGATCGCGCGCAGGTATTTCTTGCGGTAGCCGCCCTCGAGCATCTCCGCGGAGAAGATCTCGTCGAGCTTCGCGCCGGACACCGTGACCGGGACGCTGGCGTCGTAGAGCCGGTCGGCCAGCACCACGATGCGCAAGGCCACGGCCTGATCGACGACCGGGTGCACGTTCGAGATGAATACCGACGACACCCCGGAGATCAACGTGCCGTACTTCGATGGGTGCAGCGTACTGAGGTGCTTCAGCAGCGCGTCGAATTCGTCGAGCGTGGACCCTGGTGTGGCCGCGGCGCGCTCGGCCAGCACCTCCGGCGAGGTGGGTTCCGGTGCGGGCGGCAGATCGCGGTGGCGGTAGTCCGGCCCGTCGACGCGCACCGCCTCGAAGATCGACCCGAGTTTCTTGATCTCGCGCAGGAAGTCCTGTGCGGCGAAACGTCCTTCGCCCAGCTGGCCGGGGAGGGTATTGGACGTGGCGGCGATGGATACCCCGGCCGCGGACAGTTCGGTCAGCAGACGGGAGACCAGCATGGTGTCACCCGGATCGTCGAGCTCGAACTCGTCGATGCACAGCACGCTGTTGCCGGAGAGGCGCTCCAGCGCGTTGGCGAAGCCGAGCGCGCCCACCAGGTTGGTCAGCTCGCCGAACGTGCCGAAGGACTTGGGCGCGGGCGAGCTGTGGAAGATCGAGGCCAGCAGGTGGGTCTTGCCCACGCCGAAGCCGCCGTCCAGATACAGACCGGCGCCGCTGATCTGCTTCTTCTTGCCGAACAGACTCTTGCGCCGCGCGGCCTTTCCGATCGCGGCGACCTGCCCGGCGAACTCCTCGGCCTTGCCGACCGCGGCCGCCTGGCTCGGTTCCTTCGGGTCGGGGATGTAGGAGGCGAAACTCACCTCGTCGAACATGGGCGGGGGCACCATCTGGGCGACGAGCTGATCGGCCGGAACCTCCGGGTTGCGATCGACGAGGCGTTCTTGCATGGACGAAGCCTAAAGACGTGGTGTGATCTAGTTTCATGCAGCGTAGCCACAATGCGATCCAGCTCACAGGGCTGAGTCCGGACGACCTCGCGCAGTTGTACGCCTTCCCGCCCCGGCTCGACGTGCCTTGGGTCCGCGCCAATTTCGTCTCCAGCATCGACGGCGCCGCCACCAGCGGGAATCTTTCCGAGGGGCTCGGCACGCCCGCCGACAAGATGGTCTTCATGTTGTTGCGCGAGCTGGCCGACGTGATCGTGGTCGGCGCGGGCACCGCGCGCGCGGAGAATTACGGCGGAGCACGCACCGATCCCGGGCGCCGCCGCGCGTTTCACGAGCGCGGCATCGGCGGGCATCCGGACGGCGCGCCGCCGCCGATCGCGGTGGTCACCGCCAGCGCGGTGCTCGATCCGGACGCGCGGCTGCTCACCGACACCCGGGTGCCGCCGCTGATCATCACGACGGCCGCCGCGCCCGCCGACCGCAAACGGCGACTGGCCGACGCAGGCGCCGAGGTGATCGAGGCGGGCGACATCGCGGTGACACCGCACGGCCTGCTGCGTGTGCTCGGCGAGCGCGGCCTGCTGCGTGTGCTGACCGAGGGCGGCCCGCAATTGTTCGGGGAACTGCTCGCGGCCGACGTGGTCGACGAGCTCTGCCTCACCACCGCGCCGCTGCTGGTCGGCGGCGCGGCCCGACGAATCTCGCTGTCGGCGCACGAGTTCCGCACCCGCATGACGCGCGCGCACGTGCTGCTCGACGACGACGGCACGATGCTCACCCGGTGGGCCCGTCGATGAAACAGGCGCCGGAACCTGGCAGGCTGTAGCAATGCGCTGGACTCGGGCCGCCGTGCTTGCCGCCACCCTCTCGATCGTCACCGCCGGCTGCGGCGCGGGACCGTCGGATCGTCCCGGTGTCGCGGTACAGCGCCCGCCCGTCGCGGGTAACGCCACGACCTCGGCCGCGCCGTCGCCGCCGCCGAACGCCGAGCTGCCCAAGACCGACCTCAGCTGGCGCGAGTGCACCCAGCCGACCCTGGACCAGCTCGGACTCGGCCCCGCGCCCGCCGGACTGGTGCTCGACTGTGCCGAATTCTCGACTCCCATCGACGCGGCCGGCGCGGTGCTCGGCAACTTCCGCGCCGGGGCGATGCGGGCCCGTCTGGCGCAGACTCCGGCCGACGTGCCGCCGCTGGTGCTGACCTCCGGCTCGGACCGGTCCTCGGCCGCCACCCTCGCCGGGCTCGCCGCCGGTCCGGCCGCCGCGTTGCTGGCCGCCCGCCCGATCGTCGCGGTGGACCGGCGCGGTATCGGCAGCTCGCAGCCGATCGACTGCCTGCCGCCCGAGATCCGCCGCGGCTTGGCCGACAACGCCCAATTCGGCCCCGGTCCCGGCGATCCGGTGGCCAGGATGACCACCCTGAGCCAGGACGGCACCATCGCCTGCCGCGACTTCCTGCAGCCCTACGAGGGCACGTTCGACGCACCGCACGCCGCCGACGACATCGAGCAGTTGCGCAGGCAGTGGCAGGTCGAGCACATCACGCTGCTCGGCACCGGCAACGGCGCGAAGGTCGGGCTCAGCTACGCCCGCAAGTACGGCGACCACCTCGCCCGGCTGGTGCTCGACTCTCCCGAGCCGGTCGGCATGGACGCGGTCACCCGCGCGGAGCAGGCCGTGCAGGGCGCCGAGGCCGCCCTGACCGCGTTCGCGCAGCGCTGCGTCGGCATCGGCTGCTCGCTGGGCGCCGACCCGCGCGCGGCGGTCACCGATCTGGTGAACCGGGCCGGGTCCGGCGGTCTCGGCGACATCTCGGCGAACGCACTGATCACCGCGCTGTCGGGCTTCCTTGGCAGCCCGCGCGCCGACCAGGCCAACCGGATCGGTGAGCTGTCGGACGCGCTCGCCGCGGCCGGACGCGGCGACCGGGGACCGCTGAGCACCGTGATCGCGCGCGAGTCGACCGCGACCGAGAGCGATGGACAGTTCGTCAACCGATGCACCGATACCCAGCAGCCGCCGACCCCGGGCAAAGCCACCGAGCTCGCGGGCGCCTGGGGAGGCAAGTATCCGGTCTTCGGCAAAGCGGCGGCCATCGCGCTGATGGAATGCGCGGCCTGGCCGGTGTCGACCGCGCCGCAGATGCCGGAAATGCTCGGCATCCCGGTGCTCGTGTTCGGCGGAGTGGCGGATCCGGTGGTCGGCAACGGCGGTCAATCGTCGGTGACCGGCGCGCTGGGGGCGGCAGGCGCTCGGCACGCGGCGCTCACCTGGCAAGGCTTCGGCCATCCGGTGTCGACCCACTCCAGCTGCGCGCAGCGGGCGCTGCTCGACTATCTGAAAGACGGCAAACTCCCCGCTGACGGCACCGCCTGCCCGGCCTGAACGGCGCTCCGCTCGGCCGCTCGAGCGGCGCGTTGGACAGGTCCCGGCAACCACCGGTAACCGATCCGGTGTACCGTGCCCCAGTGTTCCTTCGACAGCTCGAGCCCCGGACCGCTCGTACCACCGCCGAGGTGATCAAGTTCGCACTCTGGCCCCTCGCGGTCATGACCGTGCTGAACCGGGTCTTCATCAAGGCTGTCAACGGCTTCATCACCGACGACTACAAGCCGGTTTACCAGGCATCCCTCGACTTCCTCAACGGCAGGCCGGTCTACACGGCGAACTTCGACTCGGTCGACCCGCACTACCTGTACCCGCCGAGCGGCACCCTGCTCATCGCGCCGATCGCCGCCATCGACTACGAGAAGTCGCGCTGGCTGTTCATCGCGCTGAACGCGATCGCGATCCTCATCGCGTGGTATCTGCTGCTGCGGCTGTTCCGGTACACGCTGAACTCGGTGGCCGCGCCCGCGCTGCTGCTGGCGATGTTCATGTCCGAGACCGTGATCAACACGCTGGTGTTCACCAACGTCAACGGCTGTGTGCTGCTGGCGGAGCTGGTCTTCATCCATCTGCTGCTGCAACGGCGAGATCTCTGGGCGGGCGCCGCGCTCGGGCTGAGTATCGCGGTGAAGCCGACGCTGGCTCCTTTGCTCTTGATCGCGCTGGTACGCGGGCAGTGGAAGGTGTTCATCACGGCCATCGGGGTGCCGGTGGCGCTGACCGCGATCGCCTGGCCGCTGTCGAAGGACCCGGAGAAGTTCTTCACCCGCACCTTCCCGTACATCTTCGAATCCCGCGACTACTTCAACAGCGCGATCGTCGGCAACGGCGAGTACTACGGCCTGCCGCCGTTGCTGACCTGGGGCATGCGCGTGGTGCTCGGCGTGCTCGTGCTGCTGTCGCTGTGGCTGCTGTACCGCTACTACCGCGAGGACGAGCTGTTCTTCGTCTGCACCTCCTCCGGTGTGCTGCTGACGGCGTCGTTCCTGCTCAGCTCGCTCGGGCAGATGTACTACTCGATGATGCTGTTCCCGTTCCTGATGACGGTGGTGCTGCGCAATTCGGTGCTGCGCAACTGGCCCGCGTGGCTGGCGATCTTCGGCTTCATGAGCTACGACAAGTGGCTGTCGGACCGCTGGCAGCACATCGGGCGCAACCTGGAGTACCTGCGCATCACCTTCGGCTGGGGTCTGCTGCTGATCGTCGTGTTCTGCGTGCTGGGCGACCGTTATCTGGCCGCGCGGCGGGAAGGCCGGCTGCCGTTCGGGATCGATCCCGCGTGGATGCGTTCCGCACCGGACCCGCGCGGCGACGAGCCGCAGCAGGCCCTTCCCGCACCCGACGCCGCCTTCGCGACGGAAACCTCCAGGCCACAGAACGGTTCGGCACCGGCGGAGCAGAATCGTATTAGCGTGGAGCCATGAGTTCCGAAGCCGACACGTCCCTGCCCGCACCGCGGATCCAGCTTTCGCCGCAGCAATGGCGGTCGAAGCTGAATCCGGAGGAATACGCGGTGCTGCGCGAGGCCGCCACCGAACGCCCGTTCACCGGTGAGTACACCGACACCAAGGCCGAAGGCGTTTACGCCTGCCGGGCCTGCGGCGCGGAACTGTTCCGCAGCACGGAGAAGTTCGACTCGCACTGCGGCTGGCCGTCCTTCTTCGATCCGGCGGCCTCCGACGCGGTGATCCTGCGGTCGGACGACTCGCTCGGCATGCACCGGGTCGAAGTGCTGTGCGCGAACTGCCACAGCCACCTCGGCCACGTGTTCGAGGGCGAGGGGTACAACACGCCCACCGACAAGCGCTACTGCATCAACTCCATCGCCCTGCGACTGCACCCCTCGGACAGCGCAGCGGAGTAAAGCCCGACGCTCACGCCGAAGCGTACGGAGCACGCCGGTCCAGCACATGCCCCGAAAACTCTGGGCAAGCGCGCCCGATAACCGGTCGGCCGTGGCGGGGATGCGCGGCGGTTACCGCGGAACAAAGCAACCGCAGCCTGGCAGGCTGATCCGCCTCGGGCATCCTGAGGTACTCCAGCTGCGCCGACAGCCCGTCGAGCCGGAACTCGAGACGGGCTCGCCCCGCTACCACTGGGATCCCGGTCGGCAACGCGCGGCAAGAGGCAGTCCCGTCGAGTCACACTGCCCCCGGCGCAGAGGCTGTCAGGGCAGGGCGGAAATCAGCTTCTCGATCTCCACCCGGGGCCCGGTGAAGAACGGGATCTCCTCGCGCACATGCCGCCTGGCGTCGGTGGCCCGCAGATCGCGCATCAAGTCGACGATGCGGTGCAGTTCCGGCGCCTCGAAAGCGAGAATCCACTCGTAATCGCCGAGCGCGAACGAGCTGACCGTGTTGGCCCGCACGTCCGGATAACCGCGCGCGGCCTTCCCGTGTTCGGCCAGCATTCCGCGGCGCTCGTCGTCGGGCAGGAGATACCACTCGTAGGAGCGGACGAACGGGTACACGCAGATGTAGTCGCCCGGCTCCTCCCCGGCGAGGAAGGCCGGGACATGGCTCTTGTTGAACTCGGCGGGCCGGTGCAGCGCCGCGTTGCTCCACACCGGCGCGCTGGCCCGGCCCAGTTCGGTGGTGCGGCGGAAATCCGCGTACGCCGCTTGCAGGTCCTCGACGCGTTCGGCGTGCGTCCAGATCATGAAGTCGGCGTCGGCGCGCATCCCGGCCACGTCGTAGATGCCGCGCACCACGACATCACGCTCCGCGAGACCGTCGAAGAACGCCCTGGCCTCCTTGGTCGCGGCGTCCCTATCCTCACCCAGCACTCCTGGCTGCACCTGGAAGACCGAGAACATCAGGTAGCGGATGGTGGAGTTGAGAGCCTGATAGTCGAGTCGCGCCATAGCCCTATCGTGCCACTCGGTCGGGAGCGCCCGCGTCGGCGGGCGTGAACTGCTCGATGTGGACCCGGTCATCCGGGACGCCCGCGGCGTGGAGCTGGCGCTGGATGTCGCGCAGGAATCCGGGCGGGCCGCAGACGTAGGCGTCCGCGTCGGCGGGCAGGGTGAGTGCCGAGAGATCCACCCGGCCGTGCCGGGCGCCGGGAGTAGCTTCCTCGTACCAGATTTCGACGGCGGCCTGCTCGAGCCGGGCCGCGAGGTCGTGCAGGCGGCCGCGCAGCGGGTGGGTCCGTGGTCCACGGTCCGCGTGCACGACCAGCGTGCGCCGCCACGGCGCGTGGGCGGCGAGGTATTCGAGGACGCCGATCGTCGGGGTCACGCCGATACCGCCGGAGATCAGCACCAGTGGCGTCGTCGCCGCGGTGTCGATGGCGACGTCGCCGAACGGGAGCGTGATCCGCAGCGCGTGGCCGGGGCGCAGATTCTCGTGCAACCACGAGGAGACCTCGCCTGCCGGGCAGCCGTCGGCCGCCTCGACCCGTTTGACCGCGAACGACAGCGTGCCGTCACGGGGCAGGCCGACCAGGCTGTACTGGCGCAACTGGCGCGCACCGTCGGGCAGCCGCACGCCGACCGAAACATACTGGCCCGGAAGGAATCCCGGCAATTCGACCGCGGGATCGGCGGACTCGACGGTGAAGACCGCGACGCCGGAAGGGTCGTCGGCGCGCGTCAGGACCCGCACGTCCCGGAACACGTCGCCGGAATCCACGCCCGCCTCGGCGTAGAGCCCCTTCTCCTGATCCATCAGGATGTCGGCCATCAGCCAGTAGACCCGGTCCCAGGCCGCGGCGACCGGAGCGTCGACTACCTCGGCGCCCAGCACCTCGACAATGGCGGCGAACAGATTGTCGTGCACGATCTGATACTGACCGGGCGTCACCCCTAACGAAGCGTGCTTGTGCGCGATCCGCGACAGCATGGTCGCCGGGTGCGGCAGTGCCGGGTCGACCAGGTACGTGGCGAAGGTGGCGATGGACGCGGCGAGCGCCCGCTGCTGGATGCCCTGCGCTTGATTCCCCCGGTTGAACGTGTCGCGGAGCAACTGCGGGTGGGCATCGAACATGGTCCGATAGAACACGGCCGTGATGCGGTCGATATTCGCGGCTACCAGCGGCAAAGTCGCGCGGACGACCTCGGCATGGTGTGGTTCGAGTTCGGGTTCGCTACGGGCGACGCCGTCGGTGTTCATGAAACTTCCTCCCTCTCAGTGGAAACACTCGCCGGAGAGTGGGCGAGCAAGTGCAGCAACTCCGCGGTCGGCGAGGTGACCAAGTCCTCTATCGAATAACGGTCGAGCTCGGTATAGAACGCTTTCTTCGCGTCGGCGAGGATTCGGCGCAGGCGGCAGGCGCCGAGCAATGGACACGGATGCGGTTGCGCGCAGGCCACGACCTCGCGGTCGCCTTCCAATTCCCGGATCAGTTCGCCGACCGACGCGGCCCGCCCGGCCGCGGTGATGAACAATCCGCCGGACCGTCCCCGGTGCGCCTCCACCAACCCCAGGTCGACCAGCTGCGATACCGCCTTGGCGACATGGCGCTCGGATGCGTCCACCTGCCGAGCGATCAGCTTGGTGGTGACCCGGGAGTCCGTGCCGTCGTTCACCGCGAGCCGCATGATGGTGCGCAATCCGATATCGGTGAATGGCGAGAGCTGCATGCCGCTCACGCTACCGGCGCATTTCCACGATTCCACCGCTCGGACCGAGTGTGCTTAATTACGCCGATCCGTGCGCATTTTTCGTTTCCACCTCGAATTGCCCCGAAACCGATAGGAGCACAATGGCAGCAAATATTGTCGCGAACACATAATGCGTTCACGGGCCGATTGCTCGCCGCAGGCACACATTCTGTGACACCCGACACGGCGGTTCACAAGTGCCCATTCACCGGTCGTCAACGGGTGAGGTACGAAAGGGCAGCGAGGGTCAGCGGGCGGCGATCCGCTGCGCGGCGGCGGTGCCGGAGGCCACGCAGGCGGGCACGCCGACGCCGTGCAGATACGCACCGGCCACGGCCAGGCCGTCGAGCGTGGCCACCTCGGCTTCGACGGCCGCGATACGGGCTGTGTGGCCGGGCGCGTACTGGGCGAGGCCACCGGGCCAGCGCTGGACCACGGCCGCGGACGGTGCGATGGCGACGCCGGTGACGGTGGCCAGATCCTCGGCGGCGGCGGCGACGAGTTCGGCGTCCGGCCACGACAGCGCGGCGTCGTCGCCGAACTTGCCGAAAGATGCCCGGACAAGGAGGTTCTCGCGGTGCGCGAGGTGCGGCCACTTGCGGCTGGAGAGGGTGAAGGCCTTGGCGCGCAACGATTCTCCGGTGGCTACCAAGATGCCCGAATTCTGCGGCAGCGCGGTCCCGCGCGGCAACGCGAGCGCGACGACCACAGACGAGGACAGCTCAACGCCCGCCAGCTCCGCGGCCGCGGCCGGGGCGACGCCGCCCAGCAGCCGTGCGGTCACCGGCGCGGGGGTGGCGAGCACCACCGCGTCGACCGCGCCGATCGGGTCCACCACCCAGCCGCGCAGACCCCTGGCCAGACGGGTCCCCGGCGTCGCGGTGACGAACTTCGCCTCCGATCGTGCGGCGAGCGCGTCGAGCAACGTCCGGTAGCCGTCGCGGATTCCGCCGAAGACCGGCGCGTTCGAGGGCGGTGGCAACGCGGCACGGACGGCCGCGGTGAGGCTGGGTGCGCCGTCGTCCAGGGCCGCGGCGAGTGGGGGCAGCGCGGCGCGGACGCCGATGGAGCGCGAGCTACCCGCGTAGACGCCGCCGAGCAGCGGATCGACGCTGCGTTCGGCGACCTGCGCGCCGAAGCGGTCGGCGACCAGCCCGTAGACATCGGTGTCGGAGCCCGGTACCCAAGTCAGCGGCCGTTCGGGTTCGGCGGCGATCCGCGCCAGCGTCGCGGCATCGACCAGCCCGCGCATCGACTCGGCGTTCGCCGGGATACCCATCAGCGTGCCCTCCGGCAGCGGGTGGACGGCACCGCCCGACCACACCAGCGGCCGCAGCCCGGCGGGGGTCACCAACTGCGACTCGAGCCGGAGCTCACGCAGCAACTCGGGCACCTCCGGCCGCCGTCCGACGAACGCTTCCGCGCCGAGATCCAAGGGCTCCCCGGTCAATTCACCGGTGTAGAGGATGCCGCCGATCCGATCGGATCGTTCGAGCACGAGCAGGTCGGCGTCCGGGCCGAGCAGTGTCCGCAGCCGATAGGCGGCCACCAGCCCGCTGATCCCACCGCCGACCACCGCGATACGCATACCTCGACCGTATCGTGCTTCGCGACCGCGCCCGTCGAACGGTTGGCTCTCTGTGCTTCGCCCCA
This sequence comes from Nocardia sp. Marseille-Q1738, assembly GCF_965283145.1. NCBI lineage: Bacteria > Bacillati > Actinomycetota > Actinomycetes > Mycobacteriales > Nocardiaceae > Nocardia > Nocardia sp. Marseille-Q1738. Next base: position 500,189 of record NZ_CBDIMS010000003.1, read on the forward strand.
CATCTGCGCGCTGCGACCGGCCCGGACCATCACGTGGTCAGCGCCGACTCACTCGCAGGCCATCACGGCCGAATCGACATCGGGCGCCCTCCCTTTGGGCCCCTACAGTTCGTGGACGAACTCCACCAAGGCGGTCAGCACGCCGGGGTCGGTGTCCGGGAGCACTCCGTGTCCCAGGTTGAAGATGTGTCCGGAGGCGCCCATCGTGATCGCCTCGTCCGCTTCGCGCACGATCCGGCGGGCCTGCGCCTCGATCGCCGCGGGTCCGGCGAACAGCACGGCGGGATCGAGGTTGCCCTGCAACGCTTTTCCGGGTCCGACGCGGCGGACGGCGTCGGTCAGCGGCACCCGCCAGTCGACGCCGACCACGTCGGCGCCCGCCTCGCCCATGGCGCCCAGCAGTTCGCCGGTGCCGACACCGAAGTGGATGCGCGGCACGCCCGCGTCGGCGATCTCGGCGAACACCCGCTCCGAGTGCGGCAGCACGAAGTTGCGATAGTCGGCCAGCGACAGCGCGCCCGCCCAGGAGTCGAACAACTGCACCGCGTCGACGCCCGCCGCCAGCTGAGCCTGCAGGAACGCGATGGTGATGTCGCTGAGCACGCCGAGCAGCGCGTGCCAGGTCTGCGGGTCGGCGTACATCATCGCCTTGGTGCGCTCGTGGTTCTTGCTCGGCCCGCCCTCGACCAGATAGGAAGCGAGGGTGAACGGCGCGCCCGCGAACCCGATCAGCGGCGTTTCGCCCAGCTCGTCGACCAGCAGGCGCACGCCGTCGGTGACCGCGCCGACTTCCTCGGGACGCAGCCGGGGCACCGCGCGCACGTCGGCGACCGTCCGCACCGGCGCGGCGACCACCGGGCCGACGCCGGGCACGATGTCCAGATCGATCCCCGCCGCTTTGAGCGGAACGACGATGTCGGAGAACAAGATCGCCGCGTCGACCTTGTGCCTGCGGATCGGCTGCAGGGTGATCTCGCACACCAGCTCCGGATCGAAGCACGACTCGAGCATCCCGATGCCCGCCCGCACGTCGCGGTATTCGGGCAGCGAGCGTCCGGCCTGGCGCATGAACCACACCGGACGCCTGCTGGGCGTCGCGCCGGTGGCGGCGGCCAGGAACGGGGCATCGGTCAACCGGCGGCGGGTATGAGTGCTCATCACGGCTATCGTATGTGGGCTCGGCGGGAGCGAGAGCCCCGGAGGGGCAGGCGCGAGTCTCGGTCGCTTGGACGCGAGACTTCCCGGGGCCGTGAACACGCAGCGCCGCAGGCGCTGCAAATCGAGCACAGCCGCATACAGCGGCGCGCCTCCGACCGCGCCGTGTGCACAAGGTCTACCGTCAGCATTCGTGACACCGCTCGACTTCCGCGACGGCGCCGCACCGACCGAAGGACCCCAGGGCGAGCCCGCTCTATTTCGCGCCGCGGTCGATGCGATGGGCACCGCTACCGTGCATCCCCGGATCGAGCTCGCGCCCATCCGGCCGCCGCAACGACTCGCGCCGTACTCCTACGCCGTCGGCGCGGAGGTCAAACACCCGGACGCCGCCGTGGTTCCGATCGAGTCCGAAGGCGACGCGTTCGGCAGGTTGATCCTGCTGCACGACCCGAACGGCGACGACACCTGGCACGGCACCCTCCGTCTGGTCGCCTACATCCAGGCCGATATCGATGCCGCGCTGGCCACCGACCCGCTACTACCCGAGGTGGCATGGAGCTGGCTGGTGGACGCGCTGGAGTCGCGGGCCGAACCGTTCACCGCACTGGGCGGTACGGTGACCTCGACCAGCTCGGTGCGCTACGGCGATATCGCCGGTCCGCCGCGCGCCCACCAGCTGGAGATACGCGCCTCCTGGACACCGGTCACCACCGACATGCGGCCCCATCTCGAGGCATTCTGCGAGGTGCTGGCATACGCGGCCGGTCTGCCGCCCGCCGGGGTGACCCAGCTGCAGATGCGTCCGGGCTTGCCCGGGGACCAACCGTGAGCACGCCCCGCCGCCGGGTGTGACCTGCGCCGGGACCAGCGCATAAGATGACCGGGTGCGTCACGGCCGCTCGATCGACACATTGATGCGCCGATAGGACGGCGGCGCCTTCGAGTCGGCACGTAAAGTTCAACACCATGTCCGTACCAGAAGAATCCGAACCCTCGGTCGCGACGCCCTTGCTCGCGCCTGCGGAGGGTGTGCCACCGGTACTGGACACCGCCGCCGAGATCAGCGCGGCCGCCGCCCGGCTCCTCGCGGGCACCGGACCGCTCGCCGTGGATGCCGAACGGGCCTCCGGCTTCCGGTACTCGGCACGCGCGTATCTGATCCAATTGCGCCGCGCCGGCGCGGGCACGTTCCTCATCGATCCGATTCCGCTCGCCGACGGCCTAGCTCCGCTGGCCGAGGCGATCAACGAACTCGAGTGGGTCCTGCATTCCGCGGACCAGGACTTGCCCGGTCTGGCCGAGCTCGGCTTGCGCCCGGCCCGGCTGTTCGACACCGAGTTGGGCGGACGGCTGGCCGGTTTCGAGCGCGTGGGACTCGCCGCGATGGTGGAGCGTCTGCTCGGCCGGGCGCTGCGCAAGGGGCACGGCGCGGCCGACTGGTCTACCCGGCCCTTGCCCGACGAGTGGCTGAACTACGCCGCGCTCGACGTGGAATTGCTGCTGGAGCTGCGCGACGCGGTGGCCGCCGCACTCCGGGCACAGGGCAAAACCGAATGGGCGGCACAGGAATTCGAGCACATTCGCACGCTGGACCCGCCCGCGCCGAAAGCCGAGCGCTGGCGGCGTACCTCGGGCATCCACACGCTGCGCCGGGCCAGGCAGCTGGCGGTGGTGCGCGAGCTGTGGACCGCAAGGGACGTGCTTGCCCGCGCCCGCGATGTGGCGCCGGCCCGCATTCTCCCGGATGCCGCGATCATCGCCGCGGCCGCCGCTGAACCGAAGTCGGTCGCACAATTGCGCACGCTACCGGTGTTCGGTGGGCCGCGGCAGCGCCGGTATTCCCGCGAATGGCTCGCCGCGATCGAGCGCGGCCGCACCCTGCCGGACAGCGAGCTGCCGCCGCTGACCCAGCCGTTCGACGGTCCGCCGCCGGTCAACCGCTGGGAGCGCCGTGACCCCGCCGCGGCCGCGCGCCTGGCCAGAGCGCGGGCCGCGATGGGCGAGCTGTCGACCGAGCAGGCGATTCCGGTGGAGAATCTGCTCGCGCCGGATCTGGTGCGCCGTCTGTGCTGGGACGGGCTGGCCGATTACGACGTGGCCGACCTGTCCGCCGCGGTCGACGGATTCCTGAAGTCCGGCGGCGCACGGCCCTGGCAGCGGGAGCTGGCGGTGCCGCGGCTGACGGCCGCGTTGCCGCCGGCGAACCGACTGGTGCTCCCCGCGGGTTCGCCCGCCGTGACGTCAGCGAGCGGCGAGCCACCCGCCGATGCGGCGGGCGATATCGGGGGCGGTCAACCCTAGGTCCGCGTGCACTTCGCCACGCGAAGCGTGGTCCAGGAACTGTTGCGGCACACCGAGATCGCGGGTCGGGATGTCCAGGCCGGAGTTACGCAGGCGGGCCGAGACCGTGGAGCCGATGCCGCCGTGTAGTCCGCCGTCCTCCAGCGTGACCACGAGCCGGTAGTTCTCGGCGAGCTTGAGCAGTGTGTCGGATACCGGCAGCACCCAGCGCGGGTCGATGACGGTGACCGAAACACCTTCCGCGTCGAGCAGCTTCGCCGCCTCCAGGGCTACGCCCGCGAACGAGCCGACGGCGATGAGCAAGACGTCGCCGTGCACCGCCTGCACCGAGCCGCCCTCCGGCTCCGCCATCCGCAGCACGTCCACGCCGTCCAGCCGCTCGACCGCCGAGATGTCTTCGGCGACACTGCCTTTCGGGAATCGCAGCGCGGTCGGACCGTCGTTGACGGCCAGCGCCTCGGCCAGTTCCTCGCGCAGCGTCGCGGCATCGCGCGGCGCGGCGACCCGGATGCCGGGAATGATGCCGAGCACCGACAGATCCCACATGCCGTTGTGGCTCGCGCCATCGGAGCCGGTGATGCCCGCACGGTCCAGCACCACCGTCACCGGCTGCTTCAGCAGCGCCACGTCCATCAGCAGCTGGTCGAAGGCGCGGTTGAGGAAGGTCGAGTAGATCGCGACCACCGGATGCATGCCGCCGAGCGCCAGACCCGCGGCCGAGGCCATGGCGTGCTGTTCGGCGATGCCGACGTCGAACATCCGGTCCGGAAACCGCTCCCCGAACGCCGCGAGCCCGGTCGGCCCCGGCATGGCGGCCGTGATGGCCACGATGTCGGCGCGACGCTCGGCGTGCGCGATCAGTTCCTCGGAGAACACCGACGTCCAGCCCCGCGCCTTCGGGCCGCCCACCGGAGCGCCGGTCAGCGGGTCGATCGGGTCGCAGGCGTGCATCTGGTCGGCGACATGATTCTCGGCCGGCGCGTAGCCGCGGCCCTTCTGCGTCACGGCGTGCACCACGACCGGTCCGCCGAAGTCCTTCGCCCGGCGCAGCGCCGCCTCCAAGGCGACGACGTCGTGGCCGTCGACCGGTCCGACGTACTTCAGGCCGAGGTCGCTGAACAGCTCCTGCGGGCTGACCGCGTCCTTGATCCCGGCTTTCACCGCGTGCACCATCGAGTACGCCGATTCGCCCACCCGCGGGATGCTCTTCAGGATGCGTTTGCCCGCGTCCAGCGCGTGCTCGTAGGCGGGCTGGGTGCGCAGCGCGGTCAGCCGGTCGGCCAGGCCGCCGATGGTGGGCGCGTAGGAGCGGCCGTTGTCGTTGACCACGACGACCACCGGACGATCCGGAGCGGCGGCGATGTTGTTCAGCGCCTCCCAGCACATGCCGCCGGTGAGCGCGCCGTCGCCGACCACCGCGACCACGTGCCGGTCCTGCCCGCCGAGGGCGAACGCCTTCGCCAGCCCGTCCGCGTAGGACAGCGCCGCCGAGGCGTGCGAGGACTCCACCCAGTCGTGCGCGCTTTCGGCCCGGCTGGGGTAGCCGGACAGGCCGCCCTGCTTGCGCAGCGAATCGAACTGGTCCTTGCGACCGGTCAGGATCTTGTGCACGTAGGCCTGGTGCCCGGTGTCGAAGATCACCGGGTCGGCCGGCGAGTCGAAGGTCCGGTGCAGCGCGATGGTGAGCTCGACCACACCGAGGTTGGGGCCGAGGTGCCCGCCGGTCGCGGCGACCTTGCGCACCAGGAACTCGCGGATCTCCTCCGCCAGCTCGCGCAACTGCGGCACCGTCAGCCGGCGCAGATCTTCGGGCGAGTCGACCCGGGAAAGCACTCCCACCTGAACTAGCTCCCTCCGGATAGCGCATCTGATCCGATCAGTCTACGGAGCGGCGGATGGCCCGCCCGCACGAGAACCATCACACCGACCGGCATCGCACCGGAATGTGAGCTCGGCCGCACCGCCCGGACATACGGTACCCGGCCTAGAGTGGCAGGGTGGCCCAGCCCGAGCAAGTGGTCTCGCGGACAATCGAACCCGGCGTCGTGCCGCGGATCGCCGGCGGTGTCCACCCGCGCTGCCGGGGCGCGGATTCGCCGGCCGCCGGCCGACTCATTCCCGAACTGGCTGTGGTGGAACTCGATTCGTTCGGCGTGTGCCCGGCCACCCCCGGCGGCCGGTTCCACGGCGCGGGCCCGCGACCTGGTCATGGGCGATCACGGCGGCAGCGGTGGACGCGAGCTCGAACGACTCGGCGCCGGAGCTTGACACAGATCGACGCGGGGCGATCAGCGAGCCGCGCGGCGGGCACAGCACGGTATGACGGCGGGTCGAACCGACACCGATCATCGAGGAGAATTCCGTGAGCGAGAAGTCCGATTCGGGGGCAGGCACCGTCACGGCCTTCGGGCACGGCACCGCCCGCGCCACCCCGGATCTGATGCGGGTGACGGTCTCCGTGGAATCGCGGGCGAGCAAGGTCGCGCTCGCCTACGGCCAGGCCGGTGAGCGCGTGGCCGCGGTGACGCGGTCGCTGCGGTCCGATGGCGTCGACGGCGCCGACATCGCCACCAGCGGTCTGTCGGTGCAGACCGAGACGGTGTGGACCGAGGGCCAGGGCAACCGGATCACCGGATACCTCGCCAGCACGTCGCTGACCGTGGCGTTGCGCGATATCGGGGACACCGCCGATCCCGGACCCGCCACGATCATCGCCAACTGCGTCGAAGCAGGCGGCGACGACGTCCGTCTCGGCGGCCTGATGCTCACCGTCGCCGATCAGGAGTCCTTGCTCGCCCGGGCGCGCGACGCCGCGTGGGAGAACGCCCGCGCCAAGGCCGAGCAGTACGCCCGGCGCGCGCAGCGCACGCTCGGCAAGGTCATCGAGATCACCGAGGACGCCGCCTCCGCGCCACCGGCCCCGCGCGCACAGAGCATCTCCGCCCCGATGGAGATCTACCGCGCCGCCGCGGTCCCGGTCGAACTGGGCGAGAGCGAGATCTCCGCGGTCATTCGCATCACGTGGCAACTCGACTGACGCCACGGCGATCGAAGTCCAGGCGCTGGGCGCGGCGCTCACGTGACAAGCCGATGGCGTTCCGGGCGAGCGAGCAGTCGGCTGCACGACTCGCCCCGCGTGATCAATGCCGGTGAGGGATCATCAGCTCATCGTGCCAGCGGCGTCCGGCGGTTCACGAGTGACCGAGGCCGTGTACCAGCAGGCTCACCGTATCGGCTCCGGCGTGGCGATCCTTCGAGATCTCTTGATACTCGGGCGATTCGGCCCAGGCGCGGAAGGACGGCTCGTCTGGGAACGCCATCAAGACCACCTTCTCGCGGTCGGTGCTGCCCTCGACGACCCGGGGGGATTCGTCCGCGGCCAGCAGCGTGCCGGAGTAGCGAATGAAGACGTCGAGGAAGCGGGCCTGGTAGCGATCGTAGGCGGCGCGATCGGTGAACTTCAGTTGTGCGATGACATACACGGTCATATCCGTGACTCTAATTGCGCCGGGGCACGGGGGTACGTCCGCGGACCGACCCTCAACGCTCCAGCAGGGCAATGCATTCGACGTGGTGCGTCGCGGGGAACGCGTCGAACGCGCGCAGGTCGGCGAGCCGGTAGCCCGCCGCCTGGTACAACCCGAGATCGCGGGCGAATGCCGCCGGGTCGCATCCGACGTGGATGATCCGCGCCGGGCCGCTCGCCGCGACCGGGCCGACCACGTCCTTGCCCGCGCCCGCGCGCGGCGGATCGAGCACCACCACGTCCGGCGCCGCCGCGCCGACATGCTCCACCACCCAGCGCTCCACCCGCTGGGCGCGCAACTCCACCCAGGGCAGATCGCGCAGTGCGGCGGCGCCGTCCGCCACCGCGGATCGCGCGGATTCCACCCCGAGCACCACACCGGTCCGGCCGACCTGCTCGCCCAGGCGCGCGGCGAAAACACCCGCCCCGCTGTAGAGATCCCAGGCGCGCCCGCCGGGGCCGAGTCCCGACCACTCCGCGACCAGATCCGAATAACGTTGTGCCGCGCCCCGGTGCGCCTGCCAGAAGCCGGTCGCCGCGATCTCCCACCGCCGGCCCGCCACGTACTCGACCGCGCGCCCACTGCCCGCGAATACCCATTCGTCGCGTGCCGCGTGCGCGGCCGCCCGCCGGGCGGAGGCGTCTCGCCGTTCGTCCCGCCGGGTGGACCCCGCCGCGGCTGCCTCCCCGGCCCGCCGATCGGAGCCGCGCGGTCCCCCGCGGCGATCGCGGCCGTGCGGCCGGTCGCGTCGCCTGGAGCCGTCCCGCCGGTCGTTTCCACCCGGGCCGCGCCGGTCGCCGCCGCGGCTGCCGGCTCCCGCCTCCGCGGCGGGCGCCAACTCGACGATGTGCCGGATGCCGTCGCCGTCCACCGCGATCACCAGATCGGCGCCGGGCGTCCACTGCCGATCCGCGATACCCTCCAGCGCGCCCGCGACCGGTTGCGGGCATCGCAGATCAGCGATCACGCCGGTGCTGCGATATCGGTGCACGCCGGCGCGGCCCCGTTCGTCCACAGCGAGCCGCACGCGGGTGCGCCACCCGCCGATCGTTTCGCCGGACTCGATCGGCTCCACCAGCACGTCACGCTCGATCCCGGCCACTCGGCGCAACTGTTCGGCCACCACCGTGGCCTTCAGCGCACGCTGCGCGGCCGGCGTGGCGAAGGAGAAATCACAGCACCCGGCGCCGCCTGGACCGGATACCGGACAGGTGGGCGGCACCCGGTCCGGTGACGCCTCGAGCACCTCGACGGCGTCGGCCCGGCAGTACGAGCCGCCCCTGTCCTCGGTGACCCTGGCCCGCACCAGTTCACCGGGCAACCCGTGCCGGACGAACATCACACGCCCCTCGTGCCGTGCGACGCAGAAGCCGCCGTGCCCCGGCGGCCCGAGCCGCACCTCGAACGTGCTTGTCCGCCAATCGCTCATTCCGAATGCTCCATGGACGTCATGTCCGGTCCTCGTACCCCCGCCGCACCGCGCCGGGGGCGTTCACCACGCCGGGCACCTTCGCCCGCGCGGACGAGCTCAGCTGCCACGGCACGCTGGTCACCATCACGCCCGGCTCGAACAACAACCGTCCCTTCAGCCGCAGCGCGCTCTGGTTGTGCAGCACCTGCTCCCACCAGTGTCCGACCACGTACTCGGGGATGAACACCGTCACCACGTCGCGGGGGGCGTCCTTGCGTACCCGCTTGACGTAATCGAGAACCGGTTTGGTGATCTCCCGGTACGGCGATTCGATCACCTTCAGCGGCACCGTGATGTCGCTGTTCTCCCACTCCCGCACCAGCGCCCTGGTGTCGGCCTCGTCCACGTTCACCGTCACCGCCTCCAACGTGTCGGGGCGGGTGGCGCGGGCATAGGCCAGTGCCCGGCGGGTCGGCAGGTGCAGCCGGGAGACCAGCACGATGGAGTGCGAGCGGCTGGGCAGCACGCCGTCCCACTCGTGCTCGTCCAGCTCGCGCGCGACCGAATCGTAGTGCCGGCGAATCATCTTCATCACCACGAAGATCGCGACCATGGTGAAGATGGCGATGTAGGCGCCGGCGAAGAACTTCGTGATCAGCACGATCACCAGCACCGCGCCGGTCGCGCTGAGACCGACCGCGTTGATCACCCGTGACCGTTTCATCCGCGCGCGCTGTCCCGAGTCGGTCTCGGTGCGCAGCAGGCGGGTCCAGTGGCGCAGCATGCCGGTCTGGCTGAGCACGAACGAGACGAACACGCCGACGATGTACAGCTGGATCAGCTTGGTCACCTCGGCGCCGAACAACACCACGAACGCGATGGCCGCGCCGGAGAGGAACAGGATGCCGTTGCTGAATGCCAGCCGGTCGCCTCTGGTGTGCAGCTGCCGGGGCAGGTAGCGATCCTGTGCCAGGATCGAGCCCAGCACGGGGAACCCGTTGAAGGCGGTGTTCGCGGCGAGCACGAGGATCAGCGCGGTCACCGTCGTGATGAAGAAGAAGCCGAGCGGGAAACCCTGGAACACGGTATCGGCGAGCTGGGCGATGAGCGTCTTCTGCTGGTAGTCCTCCGGGGCGCCGGTCAGGTCGGCGACGTTGTGCGCGTAGACGATTCCGATCTTCTGGGCCAGGATGATCATGCTCAGGAACAGCACGATCGCGATGATCCCCAGCAGCAGCAGCGTGGTGGCGGCGTTGCGCGACTTGGGTTTGCGGAACGCCGGCACGCCGTTGCTGATCGCCTCCACACCGGTGAGCGCGGCGCAACCGGAGGAGAACGCGCGCGCGATGAGGAAGGCGAACGCCAGGCCGTACAGGTGCTCGTCCTCGGCGTGCAATCCGAATCCGGCCGACTCGGCCCGCAACTGTTCACCGAGCACGAAGGTCCGGAACAGGCCCCAGCCGAGCATGATGAACATGCCGGCGATGAACGCGTAGGTCGGAATCGCGAACATGGACCCTGATTCGCGCACTCCGCGCAGGTTCATCGCGGTGAGCGCGGCGATGGCCACGACGGCGAACAGCACCTTGTGGGTGGCGACGAACGGAATGGCCGAGCCGATGTTGGACGCCGCCGAGGAGATCGACACCGCGACGGTGAGCACGTAGTCGACCAGCAGCGCGCTGCCGACGGTCAAGCCCGCGGTGGGCCCGAGGTTGGTCGTGGCGACCTCGTAGTCGCCGCCGCCGGATGGGTACGCGTGCACGTTCTGCCGGTAGCTGGCCACCACCACCGCCATCACGAAGGCGACCGCGAGGCCGACCCACGGGGCGTACAGATAGGCCGAGATGCCTGCGGCCGACAGGACGAGGAAGATTTCTTCGGGGGCGTAGGCGACCGATGACATGGCATCGGAGGCGAACACAGGGAGCGCGATTCGCTTCGGCAGCAAAGTGTGACCGAGCGAGTCACTGCGGAAAGGCCTGCCCAGCAGCACTCGCTTCGCTGCCGTCGTCAACTTGGACACTGGAGCGAGCATAGGCCCCCGCACGGTGGATCGCGCGCGTGGCTCGCAGGTTTGCTCGGCGGCTGGAGGGGGAACGTGGCCGATGGAATCATTCGACGGGTAGCGTTCGACCGAACAGCAGAGCAGACCGAACACCATGGTTCCAGGAACGAGGTTGCACGGTGTACGTAGTGATCATGGGGTGCGGGCGCGTCGGCTCCTCGCTCGCCCATGCCCTGGTCCGCATAGGTCACGAAGTCACCGTGATCGACCGGGACTCCAGTGCGTTCCTGCGCCTCGGCTCCGACTTTCCCGGCAATCGGGTGACCGGCGTCGGATTCGATCGAGATGTGCTGATCAGCGCCGGAATCGAACGGGCGGACGCGTTCGCGGCCGTCTCCTCGGGCGACAACTCCAACATCATCTCCGCGCGGGTGGCCAGGGAGATGTTCGGCGTGCAGCGCGTCGTCGCCCGGATCTACGACGCCAAGCGCGCGGCCGTCTACGAGCGCCTCGGCATCCCGACCATCGCCACGGTGCCGTGGACCACCGACCGCTTCCTGCGGGCGCTCATCGGCGATCCCAGCACCACCACGTGGCGTGATCCCACCGGGACGGTTGCTGTGACCCAACTGACGCTGCACGAAGAGTGGTACGGCCGCACGGTGCGCGACTTGCAGCAGACCATCGCGGCGAGGGTCGCGTTCATCATCCGTTTCGGCCAGGGATTGCTGCCCGACAGCAAGACCATCGTCCAGGCCGACGACATCGTCTACGTGGCCGCGACCTCCGGCACCGTGGGCGAGGCCGTCGCCCTGGCCGCGAAGCCCCCAGCGAGCGAGGAATGAACATGAAAGTGGCCATCGCCGGAGCGGGAGCCGTCGGCCGATCGATCGCCAGGGAGCTCCTGCGCGGCGGGCACCGGGTGATGCTCCTGGAGCGGCAGCTCGAGCATATCGATCCCGCGGCGATCCCGGACGCGGTCTGGGTGCACGCCGACGCGTGCGAGCTGGCGCTGCTCGAACAGGCCGGGCTGGAGACCTACGAGGTGGTCATCGCGGCCACGGGCGACGACAAGGCCAACCTGGTGCACAGCCTGCTGGCCAAGACGGAGTTCGGGGTGCGCCGGGTGGTTGCCCGGGTGAACGATCCGCGCAACGAATGGCTCTTCGACGCCTCGTGGGGTGTGGACGTCGCGGTGTCCACGCCCCGTCTGCTGGCCTCGCTGGTGGAGGAAGCGGTTTCGGTCGGGGATCTGGTGCGCCTGCTGACGCTTCGCCAGGGCCAGGCGAACCTGGTGGAGATGACACTGCCCGCGGACACCGCGCTGGCGGGCAAGCCGGTGCGCGCGCTCACCCTGCCGCGCGACGCCGCCCTCGTGACGATCCTGCGCGGCGGACGGGTGATCGTGCCGCAGCCGGACGACCCGTTCGAGGGCGACGACGAACTGCTGTTCGTGACTTCGGTGGAAGCCGAGGAAGACCTCCGGCTCGAGCTCGCCAACCACGGCATCAGGCCATAACCCTCCGATACGGCCGATGCGTCCGCGGTGGAGCACCGCCGGGGGACTACGCGGCCAGCTTGAGCTCCGCGCGCAGCTTGTTCAGCGCGCGGTGCTGCATCACCCGGACCACACCCGGGCTGGTGCCGATGGCCTCCGCGGTCTGCGCCGCCGACCAACCGAGCATGATGCGCAGCACCAGCACCTCGCGGTGCGCGGGCGCCAGCACTTTCATGAGTTCCCTTGTGGCGGTGCGGCGTTCGGAGGCCAGCGCCCACTCCTCGGGTCCGGCGGCGGAGGACGCGGCATCCGGGACGTCGGCCACCGGGTAGGCGGGGTGCCGCTGCGAGCGGCGGAACGCGTCGGCGACCTTGTTGGCCGCGATGCCGTAGACGAACGCCAGGAACGACTTGCCCTGGTCGCGGTAGCGCGGGATGGCGTTGACGGTGGCCAAGAGGACTTCCTGCACCACGTCGTCGGCGGTGACCTGCAGATGGGCGGTATTGCCCAGGCGCGCACCGCAGTAGCGCCGCACCAGCGGGTGCACCACGCGGATGATCTCGGCAACCGCCTGACGGTCGCCCGCGGCCGCCGGACCGATCAGCTTGTCCAGCTCGGCCGATACCCGGCGGCTCTCCGAGAGAGCGGGGTTGGGGTTCTTGGGCAGCGCCGCGGTGTTGTGCTCGGTAGCCACGTCCGAGTCCTTCCTTGCCGATCCAGTGCGTGTTTGCGATACGCATAGATCGTCTGACGAACTCGGGACGGCAACCAGGCACCCCAGGGTGGGTTACGGCCACCTCGGCGGTGGTACTTACCCCACCCCGATGGATTTCGCCGGTCGGCGGCGGAGAGTCAACGCTCAGGCGGGTTCGGTCGCGGCCACCGTCTTGGTGGGCAGATGGCCCGCGCGGCGCACCGCCCAGACGGTGACGCCCAGCGCCACCGCGGTCAGCGGCCAGCCCATCGCGATGCGGGCGATCGCGAGCCAGCCGGTCCGGTCGGTGTCGTAGAGCTGCGACTGCACCAGGTACCGGGCACCGAAGACGAGGACCCACGTGGTGGTGGCCAGGTCGTACAGGCGCACCAGCCGGGGATCGGACCGCCAGTCGGAGCCGTGACCGTTCAGTACGCCCCAGATCACGCCGACCAGCGGCCAGCGGACCAGGATGGAGACGAGGAACACCCCGGCGTAGATGAGGCTGGTGTAGATGCCGAAGAGGAAGAACCCCTTGGCCTCCCCCATCCGGTAGGCGATCAAGGCACAGACGCCGACGCCGAGAAACCCGGAGATGGCGGGCTGGACGGGATTGCGGCGTACCAGGCGCCAGACCAGGATGGCCGCGGCCACGCCGAGCGCCGCCCAGATCGCGGCGGTCAGCCCGGCGAGACTGTTCACGGGGACGAACACGACAACCGGCAGTGTCGAGTAGATCAGGCCGCTCAAGCCGCCCAGTTGTTCCAGGAGGGTCTGCTGGGCACGTTGCTCGTCACGGCCGAGGCCGAGCCCGGTGCGATCGCCTGATCCTGCGTTGTCGTTGCTCGATGGCATACGTCAGCTGTTCCCGCGCAATTCGTAGTAGGGGTTGTAGATCACTTTGCGGCCGTCCCGGTCGCCCACCCGGCCACGGACCAGGATGCGCCGCCCCGGCTCGATACCGGGAATGCGCCTGCGCCCGATCCAGACCAGGGTGATGGCGTCGGTGCCGTCGAAGAACTCCGCCTGCACACTGGCGCCGGCGGACTTGGGACACGCTTCGACGCTCCGGAGCCTACCGAGCATGGTGGCCTCGTCACCGCGCCGACACTCCGACGCGCGGTGCGCTCCCGACGCCTCGGAAGTCTCGGCCAGCTCTTCGGCATCGAGCTGATCGATATCTTCGGTCAGTCTGCGGCCCAGACGTCGGAAATAACCTGAGGCTGCGGATGACGACATGGTGCACGCTCTCCTGCATAGAGCAGATGGCGTGGTTCGCACACCATCGTGGGGATTCCAACCGCACGGCCCGTTCACGCCGTACACCGCCACTGTAGATGGGCTGGGCGGCCCCCGCTACGCTCGGACCGATGTTCGACTCCCCACATCCGGCTCGCGTCGTGGCGCTGCCCGGCACCGGATCCGACGCCGATTTCGCCCGGCGCGCCTTCGGGCCGGCCAGCGCGGCGCGCGGGCTCGACTTCGTCGCGGTGGAACCGGATCCGCGCGGGGTGGTCGCGAGCTGCCGGGCCGGATTGGACGCGGCGGCGCGGTCCGGGCCGGTCCTCGCCGCTGGTATCTCGCTCGGTGCGGCGATCGCGCTGGAGTGGGCGGCCGAGCACCCGGATCGTGTGGTCGGGGTCGTCGCGGCGCTGCCCGCCTGGACCGGACCCGACACCGCCGCCTGTCCGGCCGCGCTCAGCGCCGCGGCGACCGCCGCGCAACTGCGCGCCGACGGTCTGGCCGTGGTGCTGGACCGTATGCGGGCGAGCAGTCCGCAGTGGTTGGCGGACGCGCTGACCCGATCCTGGCGGGCGCAATGGCCGCACCTGCCCGCCGCGCTGGAGGAGGCCGCCGACTACAAATGGCCGGACGCCGAGCGGCTGGCCACCTTCGAGCTGCCGCTCGCCGTGGTCACCGCGATCGACGACCCGGTACATCCGGTGGCGGTGGCCGAGGAGTGGGCCGCGCTGGCCCCCCACGCCCACCTGCACCGGATCACCCTGGACGAACTGGGCTCGGACCCCGCGATCCTCGGACATACCGGAATCGGCGCCTTCGGCTGAGTTCGCGGCCGGTCCGGCCTGCTCAGTTCAGGCCGAGCTGCTGCATAGCCGACCCGTCCGCACCGCGGCGCGGCCCCTCCGGGATCCGCGGCGGCAGCACCGGTTGTGCCCCGGTCTGCGCCGCGGCCGCTTGCGCGGCCATCTGCTGCTGCTGAGCTTGCACCTGCTGCTGATGCGCCGCGGCCAGTTGCTCGGCCAGTTCCTGTGGCAATACCACCGGCAGCGGCTCACGCACCGGCAGCGGGTCCTCGCCGCGCCGCACCACCGTATCGCTGAGGATGGCGCGCGCCGCCTTGACCAGCGGGCTGCCGTCGTTCGCCGCACCGGAAGGGCCCGCGGCGACCAGGCGCACCATCCAGCGGTAGCCGTCAACACCGATGAAGCGCAGGTCGGCGCCCTCGGTGAGCGCCAGCAGCTCCCGGCCCCACGGCCCGTTCTCCACCGAGACCCTGGCGCCGTCCTTGCGGAGCGAGTCGGCGAGATCCGCGGCGACCAGACGCCATTGGCCCGACGTCTTGGGCGCGGCATACGCCGCGACGGTGATCCGGCCGTGCTCGGTGGCCAGGTGCACCGCCTGCGGCTGGCCTTCCGGAGTCATCTCGACCTGCAACTGGCCGCCCGGCGGGACCGGCAGCAGCACCGACCCGAGGTCGAGCCGCTGCTCGGACCCATCCTCCAGCAGTTCGGCGACCTCGTCGTAGTCGTACGGGCCGGGCCGGCCCCCCAGTGTGTCGGCGTTGAAGTCCACGCCTTCGTACGACCGCTCGTCGGTGGGGGCGTCGTCATAGAACTCGTCGTCGTAGTCGGACTCGTAGTCCGCGTCGGCGTAGTCGCCCGTCTCGTCGTACCGATCGTCCGCGTACCGGTCCGACGACTTCTTTCGCTTTCCGAACATTCGCGTCATACCTCCTCGGCGGTCGCCCGGCCCGCCCCGTTCGTGCGCGCGCTCAGGCTCGCGTGACCGCCGCTGGAGCCGTAGCCACCCGCCCCACGGGTCGTCTCGTCGAGCGAGTCGACCTCCATGAAATCCACCAGCTCCACTCGCTGCACCAGCAACTGCGCAATCCGGTCGCCGCGGCGCAAGGTGATCGGCGTGCGGGGGTCGTGGTTGATCAGGCACACCTTGATCTCACCCCGATATCCGGCGTCGACCGTGCCGGGGGTGTTCACCACCGAGAGCCCGGCCTTGGCCGCCAGACCCGAGCGCGGATGGATCAGCCCGACCGTGCCGACCGGCAGCGCGACGGCGACGCCGGTGCCGACCAGCACCCGCTCCCCCGGCTCCAGGATGACGTCCTGCGTGGTGCACAGATCCACGCCCGCGTCGCCCGCATGGGCACGCGTGGGCACGGGGATGCCGGGGTCCAGCCGCAGCAAGGGTATGGGTGAAAGTGCGCTCACGTTGGACGAGCCTACGCGTAGCCTGTTTGCCCTCGTGACTTAGTGTTGACTCGTGTCGGACCAGCCCAATCCCGTGACCATGGACGAGAAAAAGCAGCCCGCGCTCGGCTACCGCGAGCGCCTGTGGGTGCCGCTGTGGTGGTGGCCGGCAGCGTTCGCCATCACGGGATTGCTCGCCGCGGAGATCCATATGGGCGCGCCGGGACTGCGTGCCTGGCTGCCTTACGTACTGCTGTTCCCGGTCCCGGTCTGGGTGCTGCTGTGGCTGAGCCGCCACCGCGTCGAGGTGGCGCCCGACGCGACCGGCACACCGGAGCTGCGCGCCGACCGCGCACATCTACCGGTGAATTTCGTGGCCCGCGCGGCCACCGTCGCCCCCACCGCGAAGAGTGCGGCGCTGGGCCGCCAGCTCGACCCTGCCGCCTATGTCCAGCATCGCCCCTGGGTAGGGCCGATGGTCTTGCTCGTGCTCGACGACCCGGACGACCCGACGCCGTACTGGCTGGTCAGTACGCGACGGCCCGAACGGGTCCTTGCCGCGCTCGGTCTTCCGAGCGCGGGCTGACACATTGTCCGATCTCGTCGAGATCAGGCGGCGCAGTCCATGCAGATCATCTGGCCGCCCTTCTCGCTGGCCAACCTGCTCCGGTGATGGACAAGGAAACAGCTGGAACAGGTGAACTCGTCGGCCTGCTTCGGGATCACCCGAACCGTCAGCACTTCCTCGGACAGGTCGGCGCCGGGAAGCTCGAACGACTCCGCGGTATCGGATTCGTCGATATCCACGACGGCGGACTGTGCCTCGTTACGACGAGCCTTCAGCTCCTCCAGCGAATCCTCCGACACATCGTCGGATTCGGTGCGCCTCGGTGCGTCATAGTCGGTTGCCATGTCGTCTTCCCCTCGTCCTAACTCCGTGTATCCCGGACCGGTCCGTTCACACCCGATTCCTGCCGGAATCGGTGCGACCCACACCGCCCCGCCGGTGGTGCACGTCACACGTACACCGGTCTCCTATCAGGGCGGATCGCACCGATCCACTCTCGATAGCGCTGGGTAAACGCAGGACATGCCCTTCTTGTTCCCGCGACCGACCACCGGTTTCAGCACTGGTGATTCGATCTGGGCCGCCAGACAATAGCGGACCGCGGAGCAAAAGTCGCAATCAAAACCCAGCCGAGTCGAAACTGAGGGGCAATCGACACCGACGGTGGAACGCACCGAGACCTTGCACGGCGCCCGGGACACATTTTCGTAGAGTGTGTTGGTGGTTTCACTGATCACCGAAGGCACCGCGACGGATTCGTACGGTCGGCCGTTCCTTCGGCGCCGCCCCCAGCCCTGGCTCATCATGCTCGGCGTTCTCGCATTGATCTGCGGGATCGTCTGGATCAAGGCACTCACTACGCACGACGCCGACCACACGGCGATGGCCTGCAACTCACCCAGTCCCGCCACCGATCCCGGTGCGCCGCAACCGATTCCGCTCGGCCAGCGGGTCGGCGCCGGGCGGCTGCAGGATGTGGAACCCGCCCCGCTGGCGGCCAGCAAGGTGCGCGTGCTGAACGCGAACAACCAGCGCGGCCAAGCCGCCCACGTGGCCGCTCAGCTCGGCGATCTCGGCTTCGCGAGCGCGCCGGGGACGCAGTACGGCAACGATTCGGTATACGTCAACGGCGATCTGGAGTGCACGGGCCAGATCCGCTTCGGTGTGAGCGGGCGCCCGGCCGCCGCCGCGGTGCAGTTGGTCGCGCCGTGCGCCGAGCTGATCGAGGATCAGCGCGGCGACGACACCGTCGATCTGGTGCTCGGTTCGCTGTTCCGGGACATCCGGCCCAGCAATGACGCCGAGGAGGTGCTGCGTTCGCTGAAGAATCCGGCACCGGGCAACTCCACGGCGATCGATATCGAGTTGCTCGACGCCGCTCGGCAGGCCCGCTGCTGATCAGCGATCGGGAATCGGCTCGGTAGCGCCGACCCGGGCCAGCAGCGCCCCGAGTTCGTCGGCGATGCCGGGCGCGGCGGCCACCACCAGGTCGCCGTCGGTACCCGGGGACGTGGCGGGCGGAAGGGTCAGCCGCGCGCCCGCCTCGGCGGCGATCAGCGCGCCCGCACCCCAGTCCCAGGCGTTGAGGCCGTGCTCGTAGTACGCGTCCACCCGGCCGGCGGCGACGTGGCACAGATCCAGCGCCGCCGCGCCGAAGCGGCGGATGTCGCGCACGTGCGGCAGCACCTGCGCGATCAGCTCGGCCTGCCGGGTCCTGCGCCGGCTGCCGTAGGCGAATCCGGTCGCCACCAAGGACATCGCAACCGATTCGACGGACGTGCAGCGCAGATGCTCCACCACGCCGTCGGCGCCGACGCGCAGCGCGCCGAGCCCGAGCCCGGCGCTGTAGGTGGCCGCTCGCGCGACGTCGACCACGGCGCCCGCGACCGGTCGGCCACCGCGCAGCGCGGCCACCGAGACGGCGTAGCCGGGGATGCCGTAGAGAAAGTTGACCGTACCGTCGATCGGATCCACGACCCAGTGGACGGTGTCGGCGCTCGCGTCGTCGATACTGCCGCCGCCCTCCTCGCCGAGGATCGGATCGCCGGGGCGCTGTTCGGCGAGCAGTCTTCGGATCAGCTCTTCGGTTTCGGTGTCCACGATGGTCACCGGGTCGGTCGCGTGGCTCTTGGCCTGCACGGCGCCTTCGGCGTGCGCGCCCGCGGGCCCGAACACCTCGGGACGGCGGGCGCGGACATGCGCGGCGGCGGTTTCCGCGAGGTCGACCGCGACGCGGCGCAGATCGGCCTCGTCGCCGCGCGCGACGATCGAGACGAGGGAGTCGG
This sequence comes from Nocardia sp. Marseille-Q1738, assembly GCF_965283145.1. Taxonomy (NCBI): domain Bacteria; kingdom Bacillati; phylum Actinomycetota; class Actinomycetes; order Mycobacteriales; family Nocardiaceae; genus Nocardia; species Nocardia sp. Marseille-Q1738. Next base: position 519,085 of record NZ_CBDIMS010000003.1, read on the forward strand.
GGGTGTAGTCGGACACTGACGATGAGGTTTCCGGCACGCCTTCCATCGCATCACAGATCCTCGTCGAACGCCCAGCCCCGATGTCGCATTACTCTTGTCGTGCACGACACAGCGCCGTCGTCGGGCATCCCATCGCATCGCCCCGTCATGGCGTGGTGGGCCCGGGTGCGGCGACGCTGTCACCACACCGGCCAGCACAGGGAACGAGGGGTTAGTCATGTCCGCTCGGGGGCACGCATTCGGTATCGATATCGGCGGTAGCGGCGTCAAAGGCGCAGCGGTGGATCTGGCCACCGGCGAGTTGGTCCATGAGCGAATCAAGATCACTACACCGCATCCGGCGACACCGTTTGCCGTGGCCGAGGCGGTGGCCGAGCTGGTCGCCAAGGCCCAGTGGAACGGGCCGGTCGGCCTCACTCTGCCAGCGGTGGTGATCGGCGGCGTGGCGCGCACCGCGGCCAATATCGACAAGGCCTGGATCGGCACCGACGCGCGGGCGTTGTTCTCCGCCGCTCTCGGCGGCCGTCCGGTCACGGTACTCAACGACGCGGATGCGGCGGGCATGGCCGAGGACCACTATGGCGCGGCGCGGAATTTCGCCGGGCTGGTCGTGCTGCTGACTTTCGGCACCGGCATCGGCTCCGCGCTGCTCTACCACGGGACGCTGGTGCCCAACACCGAACTCGGCCACGTGGAGATCGGCGGCAGGGAGAGCGAGCACCGCGCGGCGGCCTCGGTCAAGGAGCGCGACGGTCTGAGCTACGCGGAGTGGGCCGCCGAAGTCAGCATCGTGCTGACCACCCTGGAGAATCTCTTCTTCCCGGTCGTGTTCGTCGCGGGCGGAGGCATCAGCAGGGACGCCGAGCAATGGATCCCGTTGCTCACCAACCGGACACCGGTCATTCCCGCGCGTCTGCGGAACACCGCGGGCATAGTCGGCGCGGCGATGGCGATTGCCGGAGGTATCGCCCCCTGAGGCGCGCGGGCGCGGCGGGGATGCCGTTCCTGGCATCGTGCCGTAGGTACCCTGGTTAGATCGTTACAATGGAACGTGCCCGGCTGAGCCGGAGAAACCCCGACCGGCCCTCCGCCGGTGAAACCCGACAGATCGCTCCGCCGGAAAACTACTCTGGCGTGACGCCGCACGAGACCGTCACGAAAGGGCGTACGTGGTAGCCACGAATACCCGTCAGACCGCCGAATCGGCCGATGCCGACTCCGCAGATGTAACCGCAGCACGGCCGGTCCGTAAGGCTGCCGCGAAGAAGGCTCCGGCGAAGAAGGCCGCCGCCAAGAAGGCGCCTGCCAAGAAGGCCGCCAAGGCGACCAAGGCTCCGGCGAAGAAGGCCACCACCAAGAAGGCGGGACCGGACGGCGAGCCCGGCGCCGAGGAAGCCATCGAGGAGGAGTCGCTCGACCTCGAGGATCTCGGCGATCTGGAGGTCTCCGACGAAGACCTCGCCGACGGTGACGAGCTGGTCGAGGTCGCCGACGACGCCGAGACCGAGGAAGCCGAGGGCGAGGCCGACGAGCCGACCGCCGCGGAGAAGGCCTCCGGCGATTTCGTCTGGGACGAGGAGGAATCCGAGGCGCTGCGGCAAGCCCGCAAGGACGCCGAGCTCACCGCCTCGGCCGACTCGGTGCGCGCCTACCTCAAGCAGATCGGCAAGGTCGCGCTGCTCAACGCCGAGGAAGAGGTCGAGCTCGCCAAGCGGATCGAGGCCGGTCTCTACGCGGCGGAGAAGGTGCGCGAGTTCGCCGAGCAGGGCGAAAAGCTGCCGGTCGCGATGCGGCGCGACTACAACTGGATCGTCCGCGACGGCAACCGGGCCAAGAACCACCTGCTCGAGGCCAACCTGCGCCTGGTCGTGTCGCTGGCCAAGCGCTACACCGGCCGCGGTATGGCGTTCCTGGACCTGATCCAGGAGGGCAACCTGGGTCTGATCCGCGCGGTGGAGAAGTTCGACTACACCAAGGGCTACAAGTTCTCCACGTACGCCACCTGGTGGATCCGGCAGGCCATCACTCGCGCCATGGCCGACCAGGCCCGTACCATCCGCATCCCGGTGCACATGGTCGAGGTCATCAACAAGCTCGGCCGCATCCAGCGCGAGCTGCTCCAGGACCTCGGCCGCGAGCCGACGCCGGAGGAGCTGGCCAAGGAAATGGACATCACGCCGGAGAAGGTGCTGGAGATCCAGCAGTACGCGCGTGAGCCCATCTCGCTGGACCAGACCATCGGCGACGAGGGCGACAGCCAGCTCGGCGACTTCATCGAGGACTCCGAGGCCGTCGTCGCGGTGGACGCGGTGAGTTTCACGCTGCTGCAGGACCAGCTGCAATCCGTGCTGGAGACCCTGTCGGAGCGCGAGGCGGGCGTCGTCCGGCTGCGCTTCGGCCTCACCGACGGCCAGCCGCGCACCCTCGACGAGATCGGCCAGGTCTACGGGGTCACCCGCGAGCGCATCCGCCAGATCGAGTCGAAGACCATGAGCAAGCTGCGCCACCCCAGCCGCTCCCAGGTGCTCCGCGACTACCTGGACTAGATCGCTTCGTCTCGACGCCCGCATTCGTTGTGCCGCTCGATGTTCCAGCGGCACCGCGAATGCGGGCGTCGCGTTTCTGGATACCGCTTTCCGGTCTCGCCCGTCGTGAACGCGTACCGGCTCCGTCACTGAGGGCCGCCGACCTCATTGCCTCGACGCTTCAGTTGCCCGGCGCCGGATATCGGGCAGTCTTGCTGCCGTCCCGGGGTGACCCTGCTACGCGAGCGCAAGTCAACGGCTACCGTCGAGATCTACAGCGACGGCATCGGTCCTTCCTTCGCTGGTGCGAGCAGACCGCAACCGAGCCGATACTTCCCCCGACATGACGACGGGCACCGATAACGCGACCTCAGCGCGTGCACGGTGCCCGGTTCTGCCGCGGGGGCCGCTATCAGCTGAGGCCGAAGCCGATTCCGAATGTCAGTGCGAGCCACCTGAGAAATAGCCCGAGACCAAGATCGAGCATCGATCTCATCTCCTTCCAAGATCGAATCTGTGGATCCCGACCCGTTATTGATTTTATCGCTGGTCAGAGCATCTGTACCGCATCGAAATCGATGCTGATCTTGCCAGCGACCGGAATCGGGCGTTATGGCGGTCAGCGGCCCGCAAACTCGTTCCGGCGCAGGAGCAAATGTGCAGCAACAACGAGGCCGCGCGGGCTGAATCAGGAGATCGCGGGCTCGGGACGCGCGCGGCGTTGCAGCAGCCCCACCATCGGCTCGACCACTCGCGCCGCGATCGGGCCGAGCACGGCCATCAGGAGCACGTAGGTCGACGCGAGCGCGGTGAGCTGGCCGTCCATCGCACCCGCGCTCACCGCCAATCCCGCGATGACGATCGAGAATTCACCTCGCGCCACCAGCGCGGCGCCCGCCCTGGCCCGGCCCATCCGACGGATGCCCTGCCTGGCCGCGGCCCACCAGCCGGTGGCGATCTTCGTCGCCACCGTGACCGCCGCCAGCACGATCGCCCAGCCCAGCACCGGCGGAATCGACCGCGGGTCGGTGTTGAGTCCGAAGGCTACGAAGAAGATCGCCGCGAACAGGTCGCGCAGCGGTTCGAGCAGTTTCGCCGCCGCGGCCGCGGTCGAACCGGAGATCGCGATGCCGAGCAGGAATGCCCCCACCGCCGCTGACACGCTCAGCGCCGAGGAGATGCCCGCCACCAGCAACGCCCCGCCGAGCAAGGTCAGCAGGAACACCTCGCGGTCGGCACTGTCCACGATCGCCGAAACGTGGCGGCCGTAGCGCAGCGCCACGATGAGAACCAGCGTGATCGTCAGCAGCGCCAGCCCGAGCGCGCGCATACCGCTGACCCAGCTCAACCCGGCCAGGACCGTGGTGAGGATCGGCAGGTACACCGCCATCGCCAGATCCTCGAACACCAGGATGGACAGGATCACCGGGGTCTCGCGGTTGCCGAGCCGGCCGAGATCGTCGAGGACCTTCGCCACGATGCCCGAGGAGGAGATGTAGGTGACGCCCGCCAGCGTGATCGCGCCGGGGACGCCCCAGCCCAGCAGCAGGGCCACCACCGCGCCCGGTGTCGCGTTGACCACGATGTCGACGACTCCGGCCGCCCAGGAGCGGCGCAACCCGGTCACCAGTTCCGTCGCCGTGTACTCCAGGCCGAGCAGCAACAGCAGCAGCACCACGCCGATCTCTCCGGCGATGTGGCCGAATTCGTGGGCCGACTCGAGTTTCACGACACCGCCCTGCCCGAAGACCAGTCCGCCGATCAGGTACAGCGGGATCGGTGACATGCCGAAGCGTCCGGCAACACGACCCAGCATGCCGAGGGCGAACAGAACCGCTCCGAGCTCGATCAGGGCGAGCGCGGTGTCTGTCACGTGCTCAGCCGTGCGTCAAAATCTTCGCGGCGGCATCGAGACCCTCCGGGGTGCCGACGACCACGAGCAGGTCGCCCGCGGTGAAGGTGAAATCGGGACCGGGCGAGGGATGCAGCTGTCCCGCCCGCATGACCGCGACGATGGAGACCTTGGTGCGGGTGCGCATCTGGGTCTCGCCGAGGGCGCGCCCGTCGTAGGGCGACTCATCGCCGATCGGTAGCTGACGGGTGGTGATCCCGGGCAGGTCGCGGTGATCGTCGTTGAGCTTGGCGACCAGCTGTGGCGCGCCGAGCAGATTGGCCAGCACCGCCGCCTCGTCGGTGCTCAGCGGGATCTGCGCGGCACAGGCATCCGGATCCTCGAGCTTGGAGACGATCAGGTCGATATCACCGTCGCGGTGGGCTACCACGCCGATTCGGCGACCGGAGCGCACTTCGAAGTCCTTGCGGACACCGATGCCGGGTAGTGCGGTGACGTCGACGTTCACGCCCTCCAGATTAGCCGGATGTCCGCGCCGATGAACCGTTCCGTCATCACTTCGACCGATGGCGCGTCGCGTGCCCTGTGCTGTGATGGAGGGCGTGCGGCGGTGGTCGGAGATGCCCGAGGGAACGCGGGACGCGCTCGGCGCGGTGATCGTGTTCGCCGGCGGCACCGCGCTGCATCTCACCGGGCTGTCCACGATGACCGAGCGCGGCACACAGCTGCCGCTGTGGGTGCGGCTCGGCGTGCTGCTGGCGGTGTGCCTGGCGACGTTCTTCCGCCGCCGGAATCCGATGGCAGCCATGCTCGGTGGATCGGTTCCCTTGGCGGTGGACACCTGGCTCGGCGCGACGCTGCCGGTGTGGCTCGTCTACGGCGACCTGATCTATTCGGCCGTGCTCTACGCCGGGCGCCGGGCGTCGCGGATCACGACGCTGTGCTGGTCGGTGTTCTCCGCCGTGATCGTGGTGCTCACGCTGGTGCTGACCGCCGACCCGCACGCGGTCGCGGTGGCGCTGGTGGCGGTGTTCGGTTTCGTGGCGACGCCGATCTGGTGGGCGAACTCGGTGCGCACGCACAAAGAGATCGCGGCGGCCGAGCGCACGCGCGCGCAGGCGTTGACCCTGGTCGCCGACCTCGACCGGCGCGCGGCCATCGCCGACGAGCGCACCACGATGGCACGCGACCTGCACGACGTGATCGCCGGTCATCTGTCGGCCATCGCGATCCACTCCGAGGCGGCGCTGCGGATGCTTGCCCGCAGCGACGACGACCCCGCGGTCGCCGGAATCATGCGGTCCATCCGTTCCAACAGTGTCGGCGCGCTGCAGGAGATGCGCACGATGATCGGGTTGCTGCACAGCGACGGTGATGCCGAGGAGGTAGGCGCGCCCCGCAGGCTGGCCCAGCTGTCGATCCTCGTGGACGCGGCACGGGCGGCGGGGATCTCGGTGCGGGTGCACGAAGCGCTCGACGGCGCGGCGCTGCCGAGCGCCGTCGACCAGGCCGCCTACCGGATCGTTCAGGAGGCATTGACCAATGCCATGAAACACGCACCGGGACAGGAGGTCTCGATCGACGTGCGCGCCGAGGACGAAGTGTTGAGCGTAACGATCCGCAACCCGACGGTCTCGGTGCGGCCGCACCATGCGGCCGCGCAAGCCGGGCACCGCGGACTGGTGAACATGCGCGAGCGTGCCGCCGCGCTCGGCGGAAGTTTCCGCGCCGGAATGGATTCCGGCTGCTGGGAAGTGCTGACCCGGCTGCCCTTCGGCTCCGCGAGCGCGTCATGACGATTCGGGTGGTGATCGCCGACGACCACGCGGCGATCCGCGCGGGACTGCGGATGATCCTGGACGTCGAGGACGACATCGAGGTGGTCGGCGAGGCCGCCGACGGTGATATCGCGATCGCGCAGGCCAAAGCGCTGCGGCCGCAGGTGGTGCTGATGGACGTGCGGATGCCCGGGATGGACGGGATCACCGCGACCGAGCGGATCACCGCCGTCGGTTCGGCCCGGGTACTCATCCTGACCACGTTCGACCTGGACGAGTACGTCTTTCGCGCGCTGCGCGCCGGTGCGTCGGGGTTCGTGCTGAAATCCGCGTCGGGACACTCGCTGGTCGAGGCGGTACGCGCGGTCGCCGCAGGTGACGGCGTGCTGGCCCCGGAAGTGACGAAGGCGGTGATCTCGGCGTTCGCCGCGTCCGATCACGCTGCGGCGCACTCGGTTCCGGCTGGGCTGGACGAGCTCACCGAGCGGGAACGCGAAGTGCTCGACTGCCTCGGCGACGGCCTGTCCAACGCACAGATCGCGGCCGGGCTGTTCATCGGCGAGACAACGGTCAAGACACACGTCTCTCGGGTGCTGATGAAACTCGGTGTGCGATCACGGGTTCAGGCCGCGATCCTCGCCCGCGAGATCCGCGGCCGGTGATCACCTGACGAGGGGGGCGAATGTCCCGCCCGCATCGGGCAGGTACTTCTCCACCGCGGTGACCGCCGCCACCGGCAGCGGCCCGTACAGATGAGGGAAGAGCATCGACTCCGGATCGGTCGGCACACCGGGCTCCCATTCGATCGGCGAGCCCACACGGCCCGGGTCGATGCGCAGCAGCACCAGATCGCGCCGTCCCGCGAACAACCGGTTCGCGGGCAGGTGCACCTGCCCCGGCGCCGAGAGGTGGATGAATCCCGCCTCACCGAGCGAGGGCGCGCGGTACTCCCCTGTTTGCCGGGCGGAAAGCCACTCACCCAAAGTGCATAGGTGAACCAGCGTGTGAGTGTCGTAGGTCACGGGTAATCTCCGGGTGGACAACTGGATCGGCCGATCGAGGATGTGATGGAGTGCACTTCGACAACCTGACCTGTGGCGTTCGCCCTTAGCGAAATCCCTGGTCGTGTTATCGAAAACACACTGAATCATTCGCGGGAACAAAGTCCCCCGTCCCGAACGTCTGACAGAGTAGTCATACCCCTGCTGGGAAGTAGCGGTAGCGAGCTCGTGGTGAGTGACCACGGGCCCCACACCAGGTGAACGGTCGTCGGGACCGGGAGCCAGGACGGAGGAGTCATGCCAGGAACCCTGACAAGCACCCCACTGACCGCGGTCGATCGTTGCGACCGCTGCGGGGCGGCGGCCAAAGTGCGTGCCGTACTTCCCGCAGGTGGAGAGTTGCTCTTCTGCCAGCACCACGCGAACGAACACATGGATCGGCTGCGTGAGCTGGACGCCGTGATCGACACGGAGTCCGCTCCCGCGCTCTGATTCGCTCCTCGCGTCCTGACACAACAGCATCGGACAACAGAACACCGTCAACCACCGGCAGCGGGCGACCCACAGGTCGCCCGCTGTCGGCATGCTCGGCGGCCGGGTCAGGGCGCCGACACCGCACCGAGAATGCCGTCCAGCAGCCTGGCCAGCCCGTAGTCGAACGCACCGTCCGGGTCGGCGGGCGCCTGGTACAAGTCGCCCACCGCCGCGCCGACCCGCGATGCCAGCGGGAACTCACTCGACGGCATGACCTCGGTGAGCAGCGGGCCGTGCACCTCCCACCAGCGTGTGTCGCTCATCCTGCGCGTCTCGCGGGCGGCGGCGACCGCCATGCGCGCGTTTCCGGTCGCGAACTCCGACAGCACGGCGATCACCCGATCCATCGCCACGTCCGGTAGGCCGATTCCGTCGATCGCGGCGAGCTGCCGTTCGTAGCGGCGCATCCGTCCCGGACCGAGTACCAGGCGCCACGGGGGTACCTCGAGCAGCCAGGGGTGTGCGACCACTTCCGCCCGAACTTGGCGGGCCACCGTCGCCATGCGCTCGCGCGGGGGAAGGTCACCCGGAATGGGTGTGTCCTCCTCCGCCACCGCGTCGACCATGAGTATCGTCAGCGCCTCTTTGCTGGGCACGTACGTGTACAGGCTCATCGGGCGTAGCCCCAGCTCCGCCGCGACCGCGCGAATGGAGACCTTCTCGTAGCCCTCCCGGTCCGCGAGTGCGACCGCTGCCGCGACTACCGCGTCGACGCTGACGGTCTGCTTCGGGCCGCGTCCCGCGGGACGCGCGGGAAGCTCATGCCGCCACAGCAGGCTCATCACCTGTTTCGCCTGTTCGACAGAGATTTCCTCGCTCATGACCGCTCCTGGTGGACGCTCGGCTGCTCGCTCACGACTGCGCCTCGCTGACGCTCGGCTCCGTCGTGCGCGAGGGCGCGCTGCGTTGTCGGTTCACTCGCTGACGCTCCCTCACGGCACTCCTCGGAACAAATCCAGTACGGTGTACGTTGTTCACGATACTCCGTACGGCTTACGTTGATTTGAAGGGGTGCGCTCTGTCCAGCACACACGCCACATATCTGCCGGATCGGCACATGTTCGCCCTGTGGACGTGGGCGGGACACGGTGCCGGACCGGCCCCGCGTGGCCACGGCGACCGCGAGACGCTCGCGCTGGTCCTCCCGGTCGGCGCCGACGGTGCGCTGGAGGTCACCGATGTCGACGCCGCGCTGGTCTCCCCGGAGGATTTCGCGGAACTGGCGGTCGAGCATCCAGGACATTCGATCCTGATCTGGCAGGACATCGTGCGCGCCACCCGCGCCGAGCCGTCGGCGGAAGCGCTCGACGACCCCGAGCTGCCGATAGCCGCACATGCCGTGCCGGATGCGTCCGGCACCTCCATCGTGTCGGCGCGGCGCGCCCTGCGGGCGCTGCGTGACACCGAGGCCGTGGCGGCGGACCTGCGTGCGACGCTGAAGGCGCGGCTGCGGCCCTACCAGGCACGCGGGGTCGGCTGGTTGCGCGAAACCGCGGACGCGCACGGCGGTGCGGTGCTCGCCGACGAAATGGGGCTCGGCAAGACCGTCCAGACCATCGGCTTCTTGCTCGACCGCGCCGAGGCGGGGCCACAGCTCGTGGTCTGTCCGACCTCACTGGTCGGCAACTGGGCGCACGAGATCAGCCGGTTCGCACCGGGGCTGCGCGTGGTCGCGTGGCGTGGCGGCGAGATCACGGCCGGCGCGGCGACGGTCGTCGTCACCGGTTATCCCACCTTGCGGCTGCATGGACGGCTGCTGACCGGACAGCGCTGGGCGACGGCAGTCTTCGACGAGGCGCAGGCGCTGAAGAATCCGCGCACCCAAGTCGCGAAGGCGGCGCGGGCGATCGACGCGGCCGCCACGATCGCGCTGACCGGCACGCCCGTGGAGAACCATCTGGACGAGCTATGGGCGTTGCTGAACCTGGTGGCGCCACGGTTGTTCGGGCACCGGACGCAGTTCCGGCGCCGATTCGTGCGGCCGATCCAGGACGGGTCGGCGACCGCGGCGGCGCGGTTGCGCGACACCATCGAACCGGTCGTGCTTGCGCGCAAGAAGAGTCAGGTCGCGGCGGCGCTGCCCGCGAAGATCCACAGCGACCTGCTCTGCGACCTCACCACCGAGCAGGAGCAGCTCTACGATCAGCTGCTCGCGCAGGCCGTCGACGACGGATTCGGCGCGGGCATCGAGCGCCACGGCCGCGTGCTCGCCGCGCTGACCTCGCTCAAGCAGGTGTGCAACCATCCCGGGCTGGTCACCGGCGAACTCGGCGAGCTGGCCGGTCGATCCGGAAAACTCGACCTGTGCACCGACATCCTGGCCACCAACCTCGACACCGCCAGCCCCACATTGGTTTTCACCCAGTACCGCCGGACCGGTGAACTGCTCGTGCGCCATGTCGCCGAACAGTTCGGGGTGACGGCGCCGTTCTTCCACGGCGGGCTGAACCAGGCCGAACGCGCCGCGATCGTGTCCCGGTTCCAGACCGAGGACGCGCCGCCGATACTGGTGCTGAGTCTGCGCGCCGCGGGCACCGGACTCACGCTGACCCGCGCCGCGGATGTCATCCACTTCGACCGCTGGTGGAACCCGGCCGTGGAGGCGCAAGCCTCCGACCGCGCCCACCGGATCGGCCAGACCCGCACCGTCACCGTCACCACACTCACCTCGGCCACGACCGTGGAGGAGCACATCGCGGGCATGCACGACCGCAAGGCCGCCCTGACCGACCTCGGCGACGCGACCGGCATCGCCGCGCTCGCCGCGCTCGGCGACGAACAGCTCATCGAGATCCTGCGCCGCAAAAGGGAGAACTGATGGCGGACAACGAATTCGGCTACACCGCATGGGGCATGGACTGGGTGCGCCTCGCCGAGCCGCTGCGCCAGACCCGACCGGATCCCCTGCTCCCGCGCGCCCGCAGCATCGCACGCAACAACGGCGTGCAGGTCACCGTCGAGGGACGGGTCGTGCGGGCCACCATCCATCGTGGCGGTCAGGCCTCACTGACCCACCTGGAAGTGGCGCCGCTGACCAGGGCCACGATCACGGCCATCGCCGCGATCGTGCCGGACCCGTCCGTGCTGACCGACGACATGCACCGCGCGATCGCAGCGGCGGGAATCCCGCTCGCACCGGTCCTGGCGGGCACCGACTGTTCCTGCGCGGCACGATCGGCGCGGTGCGTGCACGTACTCGCCGTCTACTACGAGATGGCCCGCAACGTCGATGAGAACCCCCGGCTCGCCCTGGAGATCCAGGGCTATTTCGCCGCGGCCCCGCGAGATCCGGACGTGTCGGCGCCACCAGCGCGATGGACGCCGCTCGGCGCGCTCGATCCGTCTCGGTTCTTCACGACAGCGCCGACCTGAGCGACCCGGCGCGTGGATCGGTCGCGCGCGCTCTCCGGCCGTCTGGCCCCGGAAACGAGCGCGTACGTCGCGGCGTTCCGGCGGGTGGTCGAGGTCTCGCCAGGGCGGTATTCCACCGGGTGATCAGGCGTTGGTGCCGCTGTCCACGGTGAGGAACGCGCCGGTGATGCTGCGGCCGGACGGACCGGCCAGGAAGGCCACCGTGGCGGCGACATCGTCGGCGGTGCCGAAGCGGCCCAGCGCGGTCAGCTCGCGCTGCTGTGCGGCGTGGTCGCCGCCCTCCGGGTTCATGTCGGTGTCGGTGGAGCCGGGTTGCACGAGATTCACCGTGATCGCGCGCGGGCCGAGTTCACGGGCCAGCGCCTTGGTGAATCCGTTGAGCGCGGACTTGCTCAGGTTGTAGAGCGTCAAGCCGTCGAAGGGCGCGTGCTCGGCGAGATTGGTGCCGATGCTGATGATCCGGCCGCCCTCGGTCATGTACGCGACCGCCGCCTGCGCGCCGACGAACGCCGCGCGGGCGTGCACGTGCAGCGCGTTGTCGATCTCCGCGACGGTGAACTCTTCGAATGGCTTGGCCGGGAAGATTCCGGCGTTGTTGACCAAGATGTCCAACCCACCGAGTTCGGACGCGGCCCGGTCGACGGCCGCGCGCACCGCGGTGGCGTCGGCGCTGTCGGCCTGGATCGCGATTGCCCGGCGCCCGAGCGCCTGGAGCTCGCCGGCCACCGCTTTCGCCTGCCCCTCGGCGTGCTGGTAGGTCAGCGCGACGTCCGCGCCCGCCGCGGCGAGGCGGCGCGCGATCGCCGCGCCGATTCCGCGGCTGCCGCCGGTCACCAGCGCCACCTTGCCCGTGAGGTCTGACATCTGCACTCCTCCAAATTCTGTGTCGATCAGTACATAAATACCCAAACGCATCGGCCACCCACTGTCAATAGGTATATTTAACGATCGACACAGAAAGGTTCCGCGATGGCCGAACGGGGACGACCGCGCGCCTTCGACCGCGCCGAGGCGTTGCGCCGTGCCATGGAGGTGTTCTGGGAGCACGGCTACGAGGGCTCGTCGATGAGCGATCTCACCGCCGCGATGGGCATCAACTCGCCGAGCCTGTACGCCGCCTTCGGCGGCAAGGAGTCACTGTTCCGCGAGGCCGTCGAACTCTACGGACGAACCGACGGCCGCTACACCGATCGTGCGCTGCGTGAAGAACCGACCGCGCGCGGCAGCGTCGAGGCGATGCTGCGGGACAACGCCGTCGCTTACACCGAGCAGAACAAGCCGCACGGCTGCATGGTCGTGCTCGCCGGTTCCACGTACACCACGCGCAACACGAACATCCGCGATTTCCTGATCGACAAACGCCGCGAGACCACCGAAGACATCCGTCGGCGCCTCGATCGCGGCGTGGCCGAGGGCGATCTGCCCGCGAGCACCGACACGGCGGCCCTGGCGGGTTTCTACACCACGGTCCTCTACGGCCTGTCCATCCAGGCGCGGGACGGTGCTTCGCTGGCGGAACTCACCGCGTCCATCGACTGCGCCATGGCCGCCTGGCCCGTCCCCACCTGACTCGGATCCCCCGCCGCACCGCTACTTACGGCGCAGGGCCGCGATGCGATCGCCGAGTTGTTCCGCGGTGGCCAGGGCGGTCGGCGGGCCGCCGCACTCGCGCCGCAGCTCGCCGTGGATCACGCCGTGCGGTTTACCGGTGCGATGGTGATGCATGGCCACCAGGCTGTTGAGCTCGCGGCGCAGTTCGCCGAGCCGGTCGGCGGTGGCGACCCGCTCCGCCGCGCTGGCCACCTGCGGACCCGGCTCCGGCTCGGTCACGGCCGCACCGCGCTCGGCGACCTGCTTCGCCTGCCGCTCGCGCAGCAGCGCGCGCATCTGCTCGGCGTCGAGCAACCCCGGGATGCCCAGGTAGTCCGCTTCCTCGTCGCTGCCGGCGAAGGTGGCGGTACCGAACGAGGAGCCGTCGTAGATCACCTGGTCGAGTTCGGCATCGGCGGCCAGTGCGACGAAGGACTTGTCCTTCTCGCCGGGCTCGTCCTGCTGTTTGTTGGCCTCGATCAGCAGGTCGTCGTCGAGTCCGTTCTGCTCCCGGTGCGGCTTGCCGATGACATGGTCGCGCTGCACCTCCAACTGAGCGGCCAGATCCAGCAGTACCGGCACCGACGGCAGGAACACGGTCGCGGTCTCGCCGGGCTTGCGCGCACGCACGAAGCGACCGATCGCCTGGGCGAAGTACAGCGGCGTCGCGGCGCTGGTCGCGTACACACCCACGGCCAGGCGCGGCACGTCCACGCCTTCCGACACCATGCGCACCGCGACCATCCACGGCTGGGTGCTGTTGCTGAACTCCGCGATCCGGTTCGAGGAGGACGGGTCGTCGGAGAGCACCAGGGCCGGCTTCTCGCCCGAGATGTGTTCCAGCAGTTCGGCGTAGTCGCGGGCGCGGTCCTGATCGGTGGCGATCACCAGCCCGCCCGCGTCGGGCATGCCGGAGGCACGCTTCTGACGCAGCCGGATGTCGGCGGCGCGCAGCACGGCCGACATCCAGTCACCCGCCGGGTCCAGCGCGGTACGCCAGGCCCGGGCGGTCTGCTCGGCGTTGAGGGGCTCGCCGAGGCGTGCGGAGTACTCCTCCCCCGCGCTGTCGCGCCAGTGCGCCTCGCCGGAATAGGCCAGGAAGACCACCGGCCGCACGACGCCGTCGGCGAGCGCCTCGGCGTAGCCGTAGGTGTGGTCGGCGCGGGACTTCGGGAAGCCGGACTCGTCGGGCTCGTAGATGACGAAGGGGATCTGACTGTCGTCACTGCGGAACGGCGTACCGGTGAGCGCGAGGCGGCGGGTGGCGTCGCCGAACGCCTCGGCCGTCGCCTCACCCCAGCTCTTCGCGTCGCCCGCGTGGTGGATCTCGTCGAGAACGACGAGGGTCCTGCGGTTTTCGGTGCGCACGCGGTGCCGGAACGGATGCGCGGCGACCTGCGCGTAGGTGACCACGACACCGTGGTAGTCCCCCGAGGTGCCTCCGGTCGAATTGGAGAACCGCGAGTCCAACGCGATCCCGGCGCGAGCCGCGGACTGCGCCCATTGGTGTTTGAGGTGTTCGGTGGGCGCGACGACGGTGATCTGGTCCACGGTCCGGTCGGCCAGCAGTTCCGCCGCGACGCGCAGCGCGAACGTGGTCTTTCCCGCCCCCGGGGTGGCCACCGCGAGGAAGTCCCGCGGTTTGGTCGCCAGATACTTCGTCAGCGCACGTCGCTGCCAGGCACGGAGGGACCCGCCTGCGGCGGTACTCGCTGTTTTCGAATCCCCCGGCGCGCCCGCTTCTCCCGCCACAGCGGTGCCACCCGACCCAGTCACGCAGACGACCCTAGCCGCCCGGCACGGCGTGTCGCCAAACCGACGCGAAAGGCGCGACGGGCATCACACGGCCACCAGCAAGGACGCTGGAAGTTCACCCGATGCGCACCGACACGTCGGGCCCGGACGCCGATGCGGATCCCGGAAGTGCGCGATGCTGTATGCACGATGACCGATCACCGCGCCCTCCCGGGCGATCCGCCACGGACCGACGCACCGTCGGCCCGCACCGTAACGGTGCGCACGCGGTCCTGGGCCGACCGGGCGGGCGCCGGAGCGGCACACGCGAGCAGGCAGACGGTCGCGCTGGTCGTACGGGTGGCGGAGAAGGCCTGGGGGAACTCGATCTTCGCCAAGTCGGCCGCGGCGGCGTTCTGGCAGACGCTCTCGCTGGCGCCCCTGTTGCTCGGCGTGCTCGGCAGCCTCGGTTACGTCGGCGGATTGTTCGGCCCGGACACCGTGCAGATCGTGGAATCCAAGATCATCGCGTTCAGCCAGGAGTTGTTCCCCGCGAGCGTGGTGTCGGACCTGATCGAGCCGACGGTGCGAGACGTCCTCGGACGGGGCCGCGGCGCGGTGGTATCGGTGGGTTTCGTGCTGTCGCTGTGGGCCGGGTCGTCGGCAATGGCGACGTTCGTCGACGCGATCGTCGAGGCCCATGACCAGCAGGACGCGCGGCACCCGGTGTGGCAGCGCATCTTCGCGCTGTTGCTGTACATGCTGTTCCTGGTGGCGGCGGTGCTCATTCTGCCCTTGGTGGCGCTGGGACCGGCGCTGATCGGGCGGGTGTTGCCCGCGGCGTGGCGGGCGACGGGACTTCAGCTGCTGGATTTCTTCTACTACCCGGGCGTCGGCCTGCTGCTGATCGTTGGGCTCACCACCCTGTACAAGCTGGCACTGCATGCCTCGCTGCCGTGGCATCGCCTCTTCTGTGGCGCCCTGGTGGCGGGGGTGTTCTTCATGGCGGCGAGTGAGCTGCTGCGCCGCTACCTGTCCTGGGTAACCAGAACCGGCGTCACCTACGGCGCGCTGGCTACGCCGATCGCGTTCCTGCTGTTCACGTTCTTCCTCGGCTTCGCAGTGATCCTCGGCGCGGAGTTCAACGCGGCGGTGCAGGAGTTCTGGCCTGCCCGCGCGACACGCATGGAGCAGGTGAAGGAGTGGATCGCCAACCAAGTACGCGGCGAAAGCGGCGCGAGTGAGGAGGCGCCGGCCGAAGACGACGCCGCGACCGACCCGGACGACACCGGACCCCGCCGGTCCCTGGCCGCGCTCGACCGGCGGGGAGTGTCGTCCTCGTCCACGGAGTAGGGCCCTGGCCTCAGTCGCCCTTGCGTAGGCCCTCGTAGACCTTCTTGCACTCCGGGCACACCGGAGAGCCGGGCTTGGCCGAGCGGGTCACCGGGAAGACCTCGCCGCACAGCGCGACCACGTGGGTGCCAAGCACGGCGCTCTCGGCGATCTTGTCCTTCTTCACGTAGTGGAAGAACTTCGGGGTGTCGTCGCCCGTCGTCTCGTCGGTCGTCGTGTCCGGGCGAACCATGGTGTCGGTGCTCACGCATTCCATGATGCCGCATCGCCGGATCAGTTGCCGACCACGGCGGCGCATGCCGCTCCGAGATAGTGAGCAGCCATCCGGAGCCCGGTCTGTGCGTGGACGGGCCACTAGTGGAAGACTCAGGGTATGCAGCGCAACGGCGACTCCTCCTCCGCCGACGGCCGCGACCGCGGAGAACATCCCGAGGTGACGGTGCCGCCGCAGGCCGGCCGTTCCTCGGGGTATTTCCCGGGCAGTGACGGCAAACACCCAGCGCTGATCACCGAGGCGGCGCCTTCGCTGGAGGATCAGCACCGCGCCAGGGTGCGCCGGTACACGATCATCATGGCGTTCCGCATCCCCTGCCTGGTCCTCGCGGCGATCGCCTACAGCACGTTCGGCAATCCGCTGCTGTCCATCTTGATCATCGTGGCGTCCATTCCACTGCCCTGGATCGCGGTGCTGATCGCCAACGACCGCCCACCTCGCCGCAAGGACGAGCCGAGCCGGTGGGATGGTCGCCGCACCGCCATCGAGTCCCGCCCGCACAACGCCATCGACGGCTGAGTCCGCGGCGTTCGGCCGGCTGGTCGCCGGAACTCCCACCTGACGAGCCGCACCGGCCGTCCACCACGTCCTGTCGTGGTGGACGGATACCGGGCAGAAGGCCGACGTCAGGACGGTTGCGGGGCGCGGCGCACCATCGCCGACATCACCGCTGCCGTGCCACATAGCGCGCCCGCGAGATACCAGGCCAAGTCGTAGCTGCCCTGGAGGTCACGGATGACGCCCGCGCCGGTGGCCGCCACCGCCGAGCCGATCTGGTGGGAGGCGAACACCCAGCCGAACGCGACAGGGGCGTCGGCGCCGAACAGCTCGCGGCACAGCACGACCGTCGGCGGCACCGTGGCCACCCAGTCCAAGCCGTAGAAGACGATGAACACCCACAGGCTCGGCTGCGTGTCCGGCCCCAGCAGCGCGGGCAGGATCAGCAGCGACAGACCGCGCAGCGTGTAGTAACCGATCAGCAGGTAGCGCGGGTCGAGCCGGTCGGTCAGCCAGCCGGACGCGATGGTGCCCGCCACGTCGAAGATGCCGACGACCGCCAGCAGGCTCGCTGCGGTGGTCGGCGGCATGCCGTGATCGTGCGCCGCGCTGACGAAATGCGTCCCGACCAGCCCGTTGGTCGACGCGCCGCAGACCGCGAATCCTCCTGCGAGCAACCAGAATCCGGGCCTGCGGGCGATCGCGCCGAGCACGGTCAGCGCACGCGAGGCGCCACCGGCCGCGGGCACGCGCATCCCGGCGCGGCTGTCCGGCTCGGCCCCGTAGGCCCGCACGCCGACGTCGCTGGGATAGTCGCGGATGAACAGCAAGACCAGCGGCACCACGGCCAGCGCGGCGCCCGCGACGATCAGCGAGGGCAGCCGCCAGCCATGCGCGTGCGCCAGCGCCGACACCAGCGGCAGGAAGATCAACTGCCCGGTCGCGCCCGCGGCGGTGAGCACGCCGGTGACCAGGCCGCGCTGGCGCACGAACCACCGGCCGGTGATGGTCGCCACGAACGGCATCGACATCGAGCCCACCCCGACACCGACCAGCAGGCCCCAGGTCAGGATCAGATGCCAGGGCTGGGTCATGAAGACCGTCAGCCCGCTGCCCGCCGCGACCAGCACCAGCGCGCAGGCCACTACCTTGCGGATGCCGAAGCGATCCATCAGCGCCGCCGCGAACGGCGAGATCAGGCCGTACAGCAGAAGGTTCAGCGAGACGGCCGTGCCGATGGTGCCGTGCGACCAGCCGAACTCCTCGTGCAGCGGGTCGAGCAACACGCCGGGCACCGACCGGAAGGCGGCGGCGCCCAGCAGTGCGATGAAGCCGACACCCGCCACCAGCCATGCCGGGTGCAGGCGGGTGCGGGGCGAGGAGTCGACGGGAACCGGGGTCGGCGTCTGCAGTTCGGTCACGCGCTGAGCCTGCCCGAAGCTTGCGTCCGCAACGAGTGGCTGGAATGCCACATCGCATCAAATTCGTGCCATTCGGCGAACGCCAGTATGTGCTCGACAACATGCGCGCCTGTCCCTAATGTCGCATCGAAGCCGTCGCCACGACGATCCGCACTTCGGTACGTTGCGCCGAACAGACAGGAGTGAACATGATTCGGTGGATCTGGGTCTTCCTGGACCGCCCGACGCAGCGCTTCGACGACTGCGCGAAGTTCTGGTCCACGGTCACCGGCACCCAGCTCTCTGCTCGACGCGGCACCAACGACGAGTTCCTCACCCTGCTGCCCGACCCGGCGCTGTTCGCCGCCGCGAGCGTCAAGATGCAGGCGGTGACCGGTCTCGGCGGCGTCCATCTCGACCTCGACGTCGATGACATCCCCTCCGCCGTCCGCACCGCGCTCGATCTGGGCGCCGAACTGGTCGCCAACCACCCCGACTACGCCGTGCTGCGCTCCCCCGGCGGCCAGACGTTCTGCCTGACCCCGAGCGGGCGCGCCATGAGCACGCCCGCACCGGCCGTGCGGGCACCCGACGGCACGCTGTCGCGCCTGGACCAGGTGTGCCTCGATATCGGCCCCGCCGATTACGAGATCGAGACCCGCTTCTGGACGTTGTTGACCGGCTGGACATTCCAGCCCGGACGGCGTCCGGAGTTCGCCCGTCTGCGGGCGGAGGAGCAGTTGCTCGCGCAGCTGCTGTTGCAGCGTCTCGGCGAGAACCGTCCGACCAGTGCACACGTGGACCTGGCCGCGGAGGACATCGAGGCCACCGCGGCATGGCACGAATCGCTCGGCGCGACGGTGGTGCGGCGGCATGAGCACTGGATCGTCCTGAGCGATCCCGGCGACGCGCTCTACTGTGTCACCGCGCGCGACCCGAACGGCGTCTGAATCACGCTCCGGCACAATTCTTCCCGCCCGCGAGTCGATCTCTCTTTGTCCACGAAACCGCCGACACGCACGGAAGACGCGCATCCATCGCACGTGATTTGCCTTGCGGCCCGTGATTTCTCCGTCGGCCGCGCGACCGTCGGCGCACTCGGATGAATCACCGCGGCGACCGACACATCATCGGAGACAGCCCACTTGGGCGGGAACGGCGCACTTGCCGCCAACGGCGTCGGAGGCGGTTCGTCCGCCGACGGATGCGGCGTGACCTGGGTTCTCCGGATTACCGGGCTGGTAGCCGATCGTCGAGACGGTGCGGCGCGGTCGACCGTGTCGGCTGGGCGCTGTCGATTGCGGGGTCGGCGCGGCGGCGACCGGCTCGGGCGAGGCGCGAGGTGTCGTGACACGCGACCATCTGGTCCAGGCCGGATGGTCGCGGTGGCAGAGTACCGATGTGCCTACGAACCGATCGACCAGCACCGGATCGCTGCTCACCGCGCTGTGCCCGGACCTGCGGACCGCCCTGACCAGGGTCGGCTACGACGCCGACACCTTGCTCGAGGTGCTCGGCGACGCGCACGCCGCACTGGGTCGCTCGGAGCCGGTGCCGGTGCGCAGGGCGGCGCGCGAGGCGGGCGAACTGGGCACGCTCATCCGCCTGCTGCTGCTCGGCGACGCGCTGCCGGAGCGGGAGGTCGCCGCCGCACTCGCGCCGGTGGACCTGGACCGTGCGGTGGCCGCGGGCCTGCTCGATCGCGACGGCGACGTCGTGCGCGCGGCGCTGGACCTCCGCCCGCTGGACGCGGGCGCGGGCACCCGATGGATTCTGTCCGATCTCGACGACTCGATGCGCCGCCGCACGCTGACCGAAGACCACGTGCTCGGCGTCGGTCACGCCTCTCTCTCACTCCTGCGCGCCACTCCGACACGGCCGGTCGGCACGGTGCTCGACCTCGGCACCGGTTGCGGAGTGCAGGCGATACACGCCACCTCCTACGCCCGGCAGGTCACGGCTACCGATGTCAACGCCCGCGCGCTATGGCTGGCAGAAGCCACTGCGGCGCTCAACGACCTGGACATCGAATTGGTCGAAGGCTCCTGGTTCGAGCCGGTCCGAGGGAGGCGCTTCGACCAGATCGTGGCCAATCCACCGTTCGTGGTCGGCCCCGCCCGCGTCGAGCACACCTATCGGGACTCCGGCCTCGCGCTCGACGGAGCAAGTGAACTGGTGATCTCCCGGGCGGCCGACCTGCTCGCACCCGGCGGCACCGCCGCGATGCTGGCCGCGTGGGTCCATGTCGACGGCGAGGACTGGCGCGACCGAGTCTCCTCGTGGTTGCCCGCCCATGGTGTCGACGCCTGGGTGGTGCAGCGCGACGTCGCCGATCCCGCCCTCTATGTCGGCACCTGGCTGCGCGACGCGGGCCTCGACCCGCGCGATCCGGCGGCGCAGGCCCGTGCGGAGAGCTGGCTGGACGCCTTCGCCTCCGCCGATGTCGATGGCATCGGTTTCGGTTTCGTCTACCTGCGCGCCATCGACGGTCCGGCCGAGCTGCTCGCCGAGGACCTCACGCACGGCTTCGACGACCCGCTCGGCGAGGAGGCCATCCGGTATTTCGAGCGCTCGGCCTGGCTGCGCGCCGTCGCCGAAGATGAGAACCTCGCCTGGTCGGCACGTTTCGCGGTGGACTCCGCGACCGCGTTGGAGCGTGTGTACCTGCCCGGCGCCGATGGCTGGGCGCCGGAGGTGGCGCGGCTGCACCGGGGCGACGGCCCACGGTGGCAGCACGAAGTGGACGAGACCACGATCTCGCTGCTGGCGGGAATGCGAGCCGACGGCCTGCCGTTGTACCAGCTGGTCGAACTACTGGCGGTCGCTCACGGCTCCGAGGAGGTGACCGCCGAGTTCGCGGCCGACGCGTTGTCCGTGGTCACCGGACTGGTACGTCACGGATTGGTACGTCCCGTATAACCGTACGGCAACTACGCGTCGACCGGCGCCGGTCCCGGCCAGGGGATCGCTCCGCGACGCGGTGCTTCTCAGGAACTTCTCAGACGAGAGAGCAGAAAACCGCAGCTCAGAGCGGTTTATGTCTGCCGTAACGGGGAACTTTCTCCGTGTCGGGTCCGTTGATCGGAGTGAGACACCACCGACAGGAGGCAAGTCATGACAAGCCCCGCCACCACTCGTGTGCGCACCAGCGATTCGGACCTCGACGCCCAGAGCCCCGCCGCCGACCTGGTACGTGTGTACCTGAACGGGATCGGCCGTACCGCGCTGCTCACGGCTGCCGACGAGGTCGAGCTGGCCAAGCGCATCGAGGCGGGCCTCTACGCGCAGCATCTGCTGGAAACCGGTAAGCGGTTGTCGGCCGGCCGGAAGCGGGATCTAGCCCTCGTCGTGCGCGAAGGTCAGGCCGCCCGGTCGCATCTGCTCGAAGCCAACCTGCGCCTCGTTGTCTCGCTCGCCAAGCGCTACACCGGCCGTGGAATGCCGCTGCTGGACCTGATCCAGGAAGGCAACCTCGGACTGATCCGGGCCATGGAGAAGTTCGACTACACCAAGGGCTTCAAGTTCTCTACCTACGCCACCTGGTGGATCCGGCAGGCCATCACCCGCGGCATGGCCGACCAGAGCCGCACCATTCGCCTGCCCGTCCACTTGGTCGAGCAGGTGAACAAGCTGGCCAGGATCAAGCGCGAACTGCACCAGCAGCTCGGCCGGGAGGCCACCGACCAGGAACTGGCCGTCGAATCGGGCATCCCGGTGGACAAGATCTCCGATCTGCTCGACCACAGCCGCGACCCGGTGAGCCTGGACATGCCGGTCGGCAACGACGAAGAGGCCCCGCTGGGCGATTTCATCGAGGACTCCGAGGCCACCTCGGCCGAGTCCGCGGTCATCGCCGGTCTGCTGCACCATGACGTGCGCAGTGTGCTCGCCACCCTGGACGAGCGCGAACAGCAGGTCATCCGGCTGCGTTTCGGCCTGGACGACGGCCAGCCGCGGACCCTGGACCAGATCGGCAAGCTCTTCGGCCTCTCCCGCGAGCGAGTGCGCCAGATCGAGCGCGAAGTCATGGCGAAGCTGCGCAAGGGCGAGCGGGCCGACCGGCTGCGCGCCTACGCCAGCTGATCCTCGCCGGCGCCGGTAGCTCGCGGACAGCTGCGGCGTCCGGCTCGGTGACCCCCACGGAGGTCACCTTCCCGCGCCGACCGGTGACCGCGCGTGCCCGCCCCCTCCGGGCGTCGCGCGAGCCGGTCGGCGGTGTCGTATTCCCCCTCTCGGCTTGTTGCCGTGCTCAGCTCTGGTCCACCGCGATGTCGTAGTTGACGGTGTCGCCCTCCACCGAGGTCACGGTCAAGGTCACGCCCAGGTTGTCGGCGCCGGCGGTCAAGGTGCAGCGCATGGTCGTCCCGGTCTTGCCGGTGAGATCGCCGGGACAATCGATCGCGTCGGGCTCCTGGCCGACTTTCTGCGTGAGCGAGTCCTTGACCGACTTCTCCAAGTCCGCCTCCGCCACCTTCGCGGTGCCGATGCCGACCGAACACGCGGTGAGCGCCGCCGCGACCAGCGACAGCAGGGCAAGGATTCGTATCTTCATGGCGAGCAGGCCTTTCTTTCGGACGAATCCGGCATCCACAGATCGCGGCAACAGCGATCGTCCGTTATCCAGCCCCGCGACATGGCCTGTGCGAGCCGACGACTCAGGCGCGCCATCGCCTTTGCCGCCGGTCCGGTTTCGTTCGGTCGACTCGATCGACGTCAGCCCAGCCGACGCGGACCGGTGTCGAAACGGCTCGGTTCCGGGCCGATGCGGCCACGCGCGTACAGGATCTCCGCTGAGCTCGGTGAAGCCAGTACCGGATCGAAGGACAGTTCCCGCATTTCCGGTAGGTCGTCGAAGAGGGCTGAAATGCGCTGGGCGAGTTCGGCGAGGGCGGCTTTGTCGACGCGTGGGCTGGCGGGAGTACCCGACAGCAGCGGGGCGGCGCGCGGCGCGTCGATCAATGCGGTGGCCTCGTCGGCGGTCAGCGGAAGCGCCCGGTAGGCGCGGTCGCCGAGGAGTTCGATGATCAGGCCGGACAAGCCGAACTCGATCACCGACCCGAAGGACGGATCGTCCTGCACGCGCAGGATGCAGCCGACGCCCTTGGTGGCCATCTTCTGGATGTGCAGCAGTGGATCACCGCACAGTTCGGCCAGATCGGTGTACGCCTGCCGCACCGCCTCCGGCCGCCACAGGTCGAGCCGGACGCCGGTGAGATCCGGCCTGCGCCGCCACAATTCGCCGGTCGCCTTGGCGGCCACCGGGTAGCCGAGTTCCTCCGCGGCGGCGACCGCCTCGTCGGCGTTGCGCACCTCGCGAAACTCCACGACCGAAATGCCATAGCAGGCAAGCAGTTCCACGGTCTCCAGATCGGTGAGCCAGCGACCGCCCGATCCGGCCATCCAGTCCGCCACCAGCTGGCGGGCGCGGTCGCTGTCGATGCCTCGTGGCCGCACCACAGCGGAGACCGGCCTGGTGCGCCATTCGGCATAACGCCGGACCCGGGCCAGTGCCCGTGCGGCGCGCTCGGGATCGGGATACGACGGAATCGACCCGTGCACCGCGGTGGCGCCCGCGCCGCGTACCGCGAGCAGGTTCGGAATCCCTTGCTCGGCGACGAACGTGGTGAGGATCGGCTTGTCGGCCTCGGGCACGGCGGCCGCCGCCGCGCGGATCGCGTCCGCGAATCCAGTGGTCGGCAGTGGCACCGGCGGTGCGAAAACAACGATGACGGCATCGATCTCGTCCGACCGCAAGACCGCGACCAGCGCGTCCAGATACGCGCCCGGCGTCGCCTGCGGGCCCAGATTCACCGGCTCGCCGACCTGGAGGCCCTCGCCTTTGGCCGCGTCGACGGCCAGCCAGTTCAGCGCCGTGCTGTTGCCGACCACCGCCAGCCGCTCGCCGCGCGGCAGCGGTTGATAGCCGAGCAGGGCGGCGCAGTCGAAGAGCTCGGAAATCGAGTCGACCTGGACGATGCCCGCCTGCGCGAACAGATCCCGCACGATCGAACGGTCCATGTCACCGGCCTGCTGGGCGACCGAGCGGCCACTGCTCACCGCCACGATCGGTTTGCTTCTGGCCACCCGGCGCGCGATCCGGGAGAACTTGCGCGGATTACCGAAGCTCTCCAGATAGAGCAGCACCACGTCGGTGTCCGGGTCGCTGTCCCAGTACTGCAGCAGGTCGTTGCCGGAGACGTCGGCACGGTTACCCGCCGATACGAACGTCGAGAGGCCGAGATTGCGCGCCGCGGCCTCGCCGAGGATGGCCGCGCCCAATGGCCCGGATTGACAGAAGAATCCGATCCGCCCACGGCCGGGCAGGACCGGGGCCAGTGTCGCGTTCATGGCCACACCGGGGTCGGTGTTCGCGATGCCGAGCGCGCTCGGTCCGACCACACGCATGCCGTGGCCGCGGGCGGCGGCGACCAACTCGCGTTCGGCAGCCACACCGTCCTGGCCGGTTTCGCTGAACCCGGCGGTCAGCACCACGAGTCCCTTCACGCCCTTGGCCATGCAGTCGTCCAGTACCGACCCGATCGCGGCGGGCGGCACCGCGACGACGGCGAGATCGACCTCGTCGGGGATCTCCCTGACCGTCGCGTACGCGCGTACTCCCCGCACCGCCTTCCGGTTGGGGTTCACCGGGAACACCGGTCCCTGAAACACACCGGACAGCAGGTTCGTCAGCACCACTCCGCCGACCCGCCCCGCCGCGGGGGTTGCGCCGATGACCGCGACCGATCGCGGGGCGAGCAAATTGCCCACGCTGCGCGCCTCGGAGGCACGTTCGCGCGAATCGCGGACCGACAGCAGCGCTTCGGTGGGGTCGATCGCGAACTCCAGATGCAGCACCGACCCATCCCTGCTGCGCTCGACCTGATAGCCCGCCTCCCGGAAGACCGTCACCATCACGGTGTTCTCCGCCAGCACCTCGGCGACGAAGGTTTCGATCTTGTTCTCGGCGGCCGCGCCGGCCAGGTGCTCCAGCAGAATCGAGCCGAGCCCGCGCCCCTGATGCCCGTCCGCCACCACGAACGCGACCTCCGCCGCCCGCGGGCCGACCCGGTCCAGCAACTCGTAGCGTCCCACCGCCACGATCGCCTCGCCCAGTTCCAGCACCAACCCGACCCGGTCGTGGTAGTCGACATGCGTGGTCCGGTACATGTCCTTGGGCGAGATCCGCGGATAGGGACCGAAATACCGCAGATACCTGGTGCGATCGGACAGCGCGGCGTGGAACTCCTGCAGGCGATCGGCGTCGTCGGGCGTGATCGGACGCAGCCGCACGACGCCGCCGTCGGAGGCCAGCACGTCGGCGAACCAGTGCTGCGGCGGCGGAGGCGGGATGGCGGGGGCGCCGGTGTCGGGGAAGTCAGTCACGAGGGTCCTCCGGATCGAGGCCCAGCAACCCGAAAGTCGCTCGGCGGGTGGCCAGCACGGCCATGTCGACGGCGCGTTGGGCGCGGTCGAGCCGCACGTCCCCAGTCTCCCCGGTCCCGCCGGGGCCATCCCACGGACGGTAAGCAACGTCACCGCCATCGCCCATGGTGTGCGGCGGCTCGGTCCGCGGCGCCGCGGTGCGGATTCCGTCGATCCAGTTCTGCGGTATCGGTGTCGCGGGGTCGATGGTGCGATCCAACGCGGTGGCCAGCAGGTGCGTCCAGGCTCGCGGCACCACCCGGACCAGGCCGTATCCGCCGCCGCCGACGGCGAGCCAGCGTCCTTCGGCGTACTGGTCGGCGAGGTCGCGCATAGCGCGGAACGCCGCACGCTGACCGTCGACGGTGAGTTCCAAGTCGGCCAGAGGGTCTTCCCGGTGCGTGTCCACCCCGCACTGGCTGACCACGATCTGTGGCCGGAACGCCGCCACGGCGCCGGGGACCACCGCATGGAATCCGCGCAGCCACTGCGCATCCCGAGTGCCCGGCAACAGCGCCAGGTTGATCGACGTGCCCTCCGCCGCGCCCGCGCCGGTCTCCTCCGGCCAACCGGTGTTGGGCCACAGGGTCGCCGGGTGCTGGTGCAGCGAAATGGTCAGCACCCGAGGATCGCCGTAGAAGGCCCGTTGCACACCGTCACCGTGGTGGACGTCCACATCTATGTAGGCGATACGGTCGAAACCGTGGTCCAGAAGCCAGGAGATGGCCACCGCGGGGTCGTTGTAGACGCAGAACCCGGCAGCCGAATCGGCCATCGCGTGATGCATGCCACCGCCGATGCTCACCGCGCGCTTGGTGCGCCCCTCCGCGATCTCCCTGGCCGCGGCCAAGGTGCCGCCGACGATCGTGGACGCCGCCTGGTGCATGCGCGGAAACACCGGATTGTCCGGCGAACCCAAGCCATAGGGCGGTGCGGTGGGCGAACCGATCGGCGGCACGGCGCGTTCGACGGCGTCGAGATAGTCAGGCGTGTGAATGCGCAGCAGGTCCTGGCGTTCCGCGCCGGCGGGTTCGAGCAGTTCGACGCCCTCGAGCAATCCGAGACTTTCCGCCAGCGCCATGGTGAACTTCAGGCGCGCCGGTTTCATCGGATGCTCCGGGGTCCAGGCGTAATCCAGAAACCGATCGGTCCAGACGACGGTTCCCGGCCGGCTCGTCCCGGACGACGCCGGCGCCGGAGGTTCGCCGCGGGGTGCAGTGGCCATGCTCGCAACGCTAGCGGGAAGCAAGGGAGCCCGCGAAACGTTCCTATGCAGTACAAATACAAGCAAGTGCGGTCACGGCTGCCTGCCGTGCGCCGACCGGGTTGCCGCGGCGCCGCCGGAGACGTCGGGCGCGGCGCGGAGCGACACGATCCGGCACACGGCGGTGTCGGCGTGCGTGGGTAGAATTCGTGCCGACGAAGGGGTAACAGGTGAAGGATCTGGTCGACACCACGGAGATGTATCTCCGTACCATCTACGACCTCGAGGAGGAGGGCGTGGTGCCCCTGCGCGCCCGGATCGCCGAGCGCCTCGAGCAGAGTGGCCCGACGGTGAGCCAGACCGTGGCGCGGATGGAGCGTGACGGTCTGCTGCTGGTCGCCGGAGACCGTCATCTGGAACTGACCGAGAAGGGGCGCAGCATGGCGGTGGCGGTGATGCGCAAGCACCGGCTGGCCGAGCGGCTGCTCGTCGACATCATCGGGCTCGACTGGCAGAACGTGCACGCGGAGGCCTGTCGCTGGGAGCACGTGATGAGCGAGGACGTCGAACGACGCCTGGTCGAGGTCCTCAACCACCCCACCACCTCCCCGTACGGCAACCCCATCCCGGGTCTGGACGAACTGGGCGTCGTACCGCCCGCCGCCGCCGACGAGAAACTGGTGCGGCTGTCGGATCTGCCGCACGGGCAGGTGCACGCCGTGGTCGTGCGCAGGCTCGCGGAGCACATCCAGACCGATCCGGAGGTTATCGGCCGCCTGCGCGAAGCGGGTGTCGTGCCGGACGCGCGCGTCACGGTCGAGAACAAGCCGGGCTCGGTCGTCATCACCGTGCCGGGGCATGACGGTTTCGAGCTGTCGGACGAGATGGCGCACGCCGTCCAGGTGAAGCTGGTCTGACGCATGAAACTTCTGGTCACGGGTGGCGCGGGCTACGTCGGTGGTGTCTGCGCGCAGGTTCTGCTCGAAGCCGGGCACGAGGTCGTCGTGGTCGACGACCTGTCCACCGGCAACGCCGACGGTGTTCCCTCCGGCGCCCGATTCGTCGAGGGCGACGTGGCGGTGGCCGCGCCCGCGCTGCTGGCCGCCGAAACCTTCGACGGCGTCTTGCATTTCGCGGCGCAGTCGCTGGTCGGCGAGTCGGTGCAGCAGCCGGAGAAATACTGGCACGGCAACGTGGTGAAGACGTTCGAACTGCTGGAGGCGATGCGGCGCGCGGGCACGCCCCGGCTGGTCTTCTCCTCGACCGCGGCCGTCTACGGGGAACCGGAGCAGGTGCCGATCACGGAAGACGCGCCGGCCCGCCCGACCAATCCGTACGGCGCCTCGAAGCTGGCCATCGACCATGCCATCACCTCCTATGCGATCGCGCACGGGCTTGCGGCGACCAGCCTTCGGTACTTCAACGTCGCGGGCGCCTACGGTGGTCTGGGCGAGAACCGCGTGGTGGAGACCCATCTCATCCCGCTGGTGCTGCAGGTGGCGGCCGGGCATCGCAAGGCGATCTCGGTCTTCGGCACCGACTGGCCCACTCCGGACGGCACGGCGGTCCGCGACTACATCCACATCCGCGACCTCGCCCAGGCCCATCTGCTGGCCCTGGCGACGGCGGAGGCGGGCACTCACCGGATCTACAACCTCGGCAGTGGTTCCGGATTCTCCGTGCGTGAAGTGATCTCGGCGTGCGAACGGGTCACCGGTCTGCCGATCACCGCACAGGACGCGCCGCGCCGTCCCGGCGACCCGGCGACGCTGATCGCCTCCAGTGAGCGCGCCATCGCGGAACTCGGCTGGCGACCCGAACACAACGACCTCGACGAGATCGTGACCGACGCCTGGGCTTTCCTCCAGTCGCTCGGTTCCCGCGCGCACAGCGCACAGTAGTCGGTTCCGCGCCGCCCGAGCCGGCCATGCCTCGGCTCGGGCGGGCACGAACTCAGAAGCCCGACCCAGCCGACGGCTCGGCCAGGGCAACGGTCCTCCGGGCGCAGCGCGGATTGCGGAATTCTCAGTGCGGTAAACCGGGACCTCGCTCTGGGAATGACGCTCGGCCAATTCGACATCCAACCCGAACACCCCGTTCATGACGTCGGTGTGCCCAGGTCGACACCGAGCCCCGCGGCGGTCTGGTAGCCGCTGCGGGCGAGTCGCCGCAACTGTTCCGGACGCATGCCCAGGCGCAGTGAGGTATCGAGCAGCACCGCCATCGGATGGCCCGGATCCGCCTCCAGCGCGGCCTCCAGGGCGATGCCCGCGAGCGGGCCGTCACCGCGAACATAAGCGCTGTAGCCGAGCAGCGCCGCGGCCTCGGCGCGATCCGGACCGGACAGGGCGCGGGTCAGCGCGCCCCACAGCGCCTCAGCAGCGGCGGCATGGTCGCCGACGGCCAAGGCGAACATCGTGTCCCGAACCGCCCGATCCCGCAGGGCGGCGGCAAGTTTTGCCAGTTCGGGTGCCATCAGCGCCGTGCCGGACGCGACGTTGGCGATCTGCCACAGCATGTAGTCGAGGGCCTGCCTGCTGTATTCGTTCGGGTCACCGCGGCGCGCGGCCAGCGCATATCGCTCCCGGGCGAGGGTGAGCGCGCTCTCCAAGTGCGCCGCCACTTCCGCGCACGACAGCGGATCCACCGCGACCAGGTCGGTGAGTTCGGAGCGGGAGCCGCGGATGGGCCTGCCGTCCAGCACATGGGTGAGCGCGACCATCGAGGCGGCCGGATCCCGGAGCACACCACGCCGGTCCGGCCCGGTCAATGTCCACCAGCGCTGCCCGGCGGCGATCTCGCATGTCGCCCACACCCCGGCGAGCGCGATGTCGGCGAATGCCAATCGTCTGCCCAGCGCGCCCACCAGCACATCGAATCGTCCTGCGGCGCAGCGCTTCCGGTCGGCATGAGGGTCCGGTTCTTCGGCGCGATCGTCGACCAGGACCGCCAGTACCTCCGCCGCCTCGGGTCCGCAGATCCGCGTGACGGCGGCGGCCAGCGGCCCGGAGCGCACCCGCCGTCCACCGGGCGAGTCCAAGTCGAACCGAACCACCGCGTCGACCACCGCGGCGTCCGCGGCTCCACGCCGCAGGACGAGCACCACCACCGACCGCTCCGGAGTGAACCCCAGCATCGCGGGTACGGCCGCGATCAGCTCGCCCGGATCATCCACGGACACAGCGTGCTGGGTCGTATCCCGGCCGAAGGGGGGAGGCTCCTCGCAACACCGGGCTTTTCGAGCCGGGTCGGCATGGGTACGCCGCTTCGCCGCCGCGCTCGCTTCGGCTTCCGATGTCTTCGAAACCGACTCTCGCGCAACGGCACCTACATCGTCGGGTCGCCGGGTACCGGAGGAAGCAGGGCAGGCCAACGCGCGTCGGCTACGCATGCCAGGGCGTCGCGCGCTGTCCCGGCCCGAGGGCGCGGCGTCGACAGGTTCAGGGGCGGGATGGGGTGTCGCGGAAGTGGTCATGCGCCGAGTCTCCAGGTCCGCGCTCTGGCGTATTGGAAGCCGACCTCGCGTTTCGGCGGGTCTGGGGAATTCACTTCGCACTGTGCATGAATCGCCCACGCGGCCGTAGCGACCGCGATCGATGTCGGTGGCGGCTGCTACGGTGTCGCCGGGGCCGGTCCTGGATCAGCCGCGGCCTACCCCTCTCGCACCTTTCGCACGGCTGTCGAGAACAGTGCGTCCAGCGCCGCCGTATCCGGTTCTCCGTGGTCGAAAGACATATAAGTCACCGAGATTCGGACATCCCCGATCTGGGCCACGAGCGTACGCATGGACTGGGTCAGCCCGGCACCGCCCGCCTCCGGCCGCACGGTTCTGCGCAGCGCGACGGTGTCG
Organism: Nocardia sp. Marseille-Q1738; assembly: GCF_965283145.1. Taxonomy (NCBI): domain Bacteria; kingdom Bacillati; phylum Actinomycetota; class Actinomycetes; order Mycobacteriales; family Nocardiaceae; genus Nocardia; species Nocardia sp. Marseille-Q1738. The sequence goes on from NZ_CBDIMS010000003.1 coordinate 549,472, forward strand.
TCGGCGTCGGCGGCTGGTGGCGCGTCCAGCTCGGTCAGCACGGTGGTCGTGGCGCCCGCGCGGGTCACCCGCACCGATCCGCACTGCGTCAACCGGGCACGCAACGAGGCCAACGCCTCGTCGGTGCGCGCCAATTCGACGGTCAGCGTGGCGCGTGTTGCCTCGTCGGTGCCCACCGCCATCGCCGTCCGATCGGGTCCGAAGTCCTGGCGGGGCGGCACGCACCGGCTGGGCTGCACGCCGGCACCGCGTCCCATGCCGTCCAGATCGCCCGCCGCCTGGGCCACGGCTTCCTGCGGCAGCACCACCGCAGGGTAGCGGGCGGGAAACTGCGCCGGATCCGGCAGCAGCGTCGGCAGTTCCGCGCTCACCTGGCGGGTCACCGTGGTCGGTGCCGACGAGAGCGGGCGGCCCGGCACCGTAGACCCGCACCCGGCCAGCAGCACGGCACAGACGACCGGCACCGTCCAGCTCGGCCGCCTGCGCGTCGAATCCACCACCGTCACACGCTCACTGTGCCAAACTCCCGGAGCCCAGCCGGAGATGCCACGCCGCCGGGCCGGGAATGTGCGGGCCACCGATGCTGTTGCCTCGGAGTATGGGTCGGTGTCCGGCCATGCGCGATGATCGTCATCGGCATGGGGGACAATGGACGGTGGTCCCCGTCTCGGACGACTGCTCGTCGCGCGACTACCACCACCGGTGGCGAACGATCGGGCAGGCAACCACACTGGCGCGTGAGGTGCGCGTCCGGGCCGCAGGAACCGCGCAGGAAGGAGTACGCGATGGACTACGAGTCGCGAATGTACGAACTGGAGTTCCCCGCTCCGCAGCTGTCGTCCGCCGACGGCTCGGGCCCGGTCCTGGTGCACGGACTGGAAGGCTTCACCGACGCCGGACACGCGGTACGGCTGGCCACCACGCACCTGCGCGAGAGCCTCGAAAGCGAACTGGTCGCCTCGTTCGACGTGGACGAGCTGCTGGACTACCGGTCGCGGCGCCCGCTGATGACGTTCAAGACCGATCATTTCTCCGAGTACGCCGAGCCGGAGCTCAACCTCTGGGCGCTGCGCGACACCGCGGGCACCCCGTTCCTGTTGCTCGCGGGACTGGAGCCGGACCTACGCTGGGAGAAGTTCACCACCGCGGTGCGCCTGCTCGCCGAACAACTCGGCGTGCGCCGCAGCATCGGGTTGAGCGCGATTCCGATGGCCATTCCGCACACCCGCCCGCTCGGGGTGACCGCGCATTCCTCCGATCGCGACCTGATCTCCGAGCATCAGCGGTGGCCGGGCGAACTCCAGGTGCCCGGCAGCGCGTCGTCCCTGCTGGAATTCCGCATGGCCCAGCACGGTCACGAGTCGGTCGGCTTCTCGGTGCACGTCCCGCATTACCTGGCGCAGACCGCCTACCCGGAGGCCGCGCAGACCCTTCTGGAGAACGTCGCCGACAACGCGGGCCTGGAATTTCCGCTGGCCGCGCTCGGCGAGGCCGCCGCGCGCGTGCGTGAACAGGTCAACGAGCACATCGCGGGCAATGTCGAGGTGGAGACCGTGGTGCACGCCCTGGAGCGGCAGTACGACAGCTTCGTCACCGCGCAGGAGCGGCAGTCGAGCCTGCTGGCCGGTGACGGCGAGCTACCCAGCGGTGACGAGCTGGGCGCGGAGTTCGAACGATTCCTCGCCGAACAGGGTGGCTACAACGGCGACGACAAGGGCGAGCGGGACTGACTCCGGGCGCGGTCGGAGCACCGATCGCCCCTGCACGCCCCGCCGGTAGCGAGGCCGTAGGGTGGTCGGAGTGGATTTGACCGAACTGCTCGACATCCCGGGGACCGACGCCGACGCACTCTACGAGTCGTTCGGGATGTGGGCCGCCGAGCAGGGCACTCCGCTGTATCCGGCGCAGGACGAAGCGCTGCTGGCGCTGGCCTCGGGATCCAACGTCATCCTCGCCACCCCCACCGGATCGGGAAAGTCGCTGGTCGCGGTCGGCGCACACTTGTTCGCGCTCACCCAGGGCCTGCGCACCTATTACACCGCTCCGATCAAAGCACTGGTGAGCGAGAAATTCTTCGCCCTCTGCGAGGTGTTCGGCGCCGATCGCGTCGGCATGGTCACCGGCGACGCCGCGGTGAACCCGGACGCGCCGATCATCTGCGCCACCGCGGAAATCCTGGCCAATCTGGCGCTGCGCGAGGGCGCGGACGCCGGCGTCGGCCAGGTCGTGATGGACGAATTCCATTTCTACGCCGATCCCGACCGGGGCTGGGCCTGGCAGGTCCCGCTGCTGGAACTGCCCCGCGCCCAGTTCCTGCTCATGTCGGCCACGCTCGGCGACGTCGACTTCTTCGCCCGCGACCTGGAGCGCAGGACCGGCCGCTCCACCGCGATCGTCGCGGGCAGCGAACGCCCGGTACCGCTGAGCTTTTCCTACGCTCGCACCCCCATCACCGAGACCCTGGAAGAACTGGTCACCACCCATCAGGCGCCGGTGTACGTGGTGCACTTCACCCAGGCCGCCGCGCTGGAGCGTGCGCAGGCGCTGACCAGCGTGAACTTCGCCACCCGCGCGGAGAAGGACGCGATCGCCGAGGCGCTGGGCGAGTTCCGGTTCGCGGCGGGCTTCGGCAAGACCCTGTCCCGGCTGATCCGGCACGGCATCGGCGTCCATCACGCGGGCATGCTGCCGAAATACCGCCGTTTGGTGGAGCGGCTCGCCCAGGACGGCCTGCTCAAGGTGGTGTGCGGCACCGACACCCTCGGCGTGGGCATCAACGTGCCCATCCGCACGGTGCTGCTCACCGGTCTGACCAAATTCGACGGCGTGCGCACCCGGCGCTTGAAAGCCCGGGAGTTCCACCAGATCGCCGGCCGCGCGGGCCGGGCGGGCTACGACACCATGGGCACGGTCGTGGTGCAGGCGCCCGAGCACGAGGTGGAGAACACCCGGCTGCTGGCCAAGGCGGGCGACGACCCGAAGAAGCAGCGCAAGGTGCAGCGGCGCAAGCCGCCGGAAGGCTTCGTCTCCTGGAGCGAGGACACCTTCGACCGCTTGGTCACGGCCCAGCCGGAGCCGATGGTGTCGCGCTTCACCGTCACCAACGCCATGCTCCTGAACGTGATCGCCCGGCCGGGCAACTGTTTCGACGCCATGCGCCACCTGCTCGAGGACAATCACGAACCGCGACCCGCCCAGCGCAGGCACATCCTGCGCGCGATCCGGCTCTACCGCGCGCTGCGCGACGCCGGGGTGGTCCAGCAGCTGCCGGAACCGGACGCGCAGGGCCGCCGCGCCCGCCTGACCGTCGACCTGCAACGCGACTTCGCCCTCGACCAGCCGCTCTCACCGTTCGCGCTGGCCGCGCTGGATCTACTGGACAAAGACTCCCCGAGCTATACCCTCGACGTAGTGTCGCTCATCGAATCCACGTTGGAGGATCCGCGCCAGCTGCTGATGGCCCAGCAGCACAAGGCGCGCGGGGAGGCGATCGCCGAGATGAAGGCCGACGGCATCGACTACGACGAGCGGATGGAGCTGCTCGAAGAGGTCACCTGGCCCAAGCCGCTGGCCGAGCTGATCGAACCGGCCTACGAGACCTACCGGGCCGGGCATCCGTGGGTGTCGGAGTTCGCGCCCGCGCCGAAGTCGGTGGTGCGCGACATGATCGAGCGCGCCATGACCTTCGCCGAGCTGATCTCCTTCTACGAGCTGGCCCGCTCCGAGGGCGTGGTGCTGCGCTACCTCGCCGACGCCTACCGGGCGCTGCGGCGCACGGTGCCGGAGTCCGCGCGCACCGAGGAACTCGACGACATCACCGAGTGGCTCGGTGAGCTTGTGCGCCAAGTGGATTCGAGTCTTCTGGACGAATGGGAGCAGCTGACCAATCCCGGCGCGGAGACCGACGCCGACCAGGTCGCCTTCGGCGCGGAGACGGTGCGTCCGATCTCCGCGAACGAGCGAGCATTCCGGGTCCTGGTCCGCAACGCGATGTTCCGCCGCGTCGAACTGGCCGCGCTCCGGCGTTGGCACGACCTGGCCGAACTGAGCCCTGGCCTGGACTGGGCGGAGGCACTGGCCGACTATTTCGCGGAGTACGAGCGGATCGGCACCGGGCCCGACGCCAGGGGCCCGCAGCTGTTCCAGGTGGAGCGAAGACCGGGATTCTGGCGGGTGCGGCAGGTGCTCGACGACCCGGCGGGCGACCATGGCTGGTCGATCGACGCGGTGGTCGATCTCGCCGAGTCCGACGCCGCGGGCGAGGTCGTCTTCGACGACGTCTCGGTGTCCGCCGGCTGAGCCCGCACCCACTGCCGGTTCCATATCCACGCAGGTCAGCGCGCCCATCCTGGTAGCAGGACGGGGTTCGGCGATCGTGCAGCGAATCCGAGGTTTGACGGATTCGTTTCTGGGTAGGGGCCGCTGATACTCTCTCCCCCGCTGCCCAAGCGAAAGATCAACTATGCCCGAATCGCCGTACCTTGTCATCCATCCCGAGCGTGTCCGCGAGAATTACCGCGCGCTCGATGCCGCCCTGTCCGCGGAACGGGGCGCCGCGACGAGGATCCGCTTCGCCGTCAAGGCGAGCCCGGTGCCGGAGATCGTTCGCCTGCTCGACGCGGAGGGCGCGGAGTTCGACGTCGCCAGCATCGGCGAGATCGACCTGTGCCTCGGGCTCGGGGTAGCGCCGGAACGGCTGTGCTACGGCAACCCGATCAAGAAGGCCGCCCACATCGCCAGGGCCTATGCGCTGGGGGTGCGCCGCTTCGCCTTCGACACCGAAGACGACCTGCTGCGCATCGCCGAGCACGCGCCCGGCTCCGGGGTGGAGTGCCGCTTCCTCGCCTCGGCGCCGGAGTCGCGCACCCCGTTCGGCACGAAGTTCGGCTGCACCCCGGGCGAGGCGTTCCGGCTGCTGGTCCGGGCCAGGGATCTCGGATTGGCCGTCGCCGGGCCGTACTTCCACGTCGGCTCCCAGCAACTGGACCCCGCCGCGTGGCGGATCGGCATCGAGCAGGCCGGCCGGATCGTGGAAGCCTTGGCGGACAAGGACATTCCGGTCGGCTGGGTGAACATCGGGGGCGGGCTGCCGATCTCCTACGCCGACTCCGCACCCGCACTGGGTGAGATCGCCGCGGTGGTGCAGCACGCCGCGGCCGAATTCCTTTCCGGGAACACCGGATTGGTCGTCGAACCGGGCCGCGCGCTGGTCGGTTCGGCGGGCACGATTCACGCCGAGGTCGTCGGCGTCCGCACCGCGCCGGACGGACGACGCTGGGTGTATCTCGACATCGGCCGCTACAACGGCATGGCCGAGACCGAGAACGAGTACATCGCCTACCGGTTCGTCACCGACCGGGACGGCGACCCCGTCGACGAGGCGGTGGTAGCCGGTCCGACCTGCGACGGCGACGATGTACTGTATCAACGCACGCGAGTCCTCCTACCGACCACGTTGCGAGCCGGTGATCGCATTCGAATCCCCGACACCGGCGCCTATACCGCGAGCTATTCGTCGGTGTCCTTCAATGGTTTTCCGCCCTTGACCGTTCATGTCTCGGGCGCTGAGCGAGAGTGAGTTTGCCCATGACGGCGGAATTCACCGGCTGGCATGTGCTGGCCGAGTTCGGTGGTGTCGACGCAGCCCTCTGCGACGATCTCGAACGACTCGAATCGGCGTTGCGTGAATCTCTGATCGCGGCGGGCGTCACCATCTGCGATGTCGTACACAAGAAGTTCGAACCGCAGGGGGTGACCGTCCTCGCGCTGTTGTCGGAGTCCCACGCCTCGATTCACACCTATCCGGAGTCCGGCGACATCTTCGTCGACGTCTTCACCTGCGGCAGCATCGGCGCGGGAGCGTCGAAGGCGGTCGAACTGCTCCGGGATAAGTTGTCCCCCAAGGACGTTCGCATGCAGGTCATCCGCAGGGGACACGGCAGCCAGCGGATCGAGGAACCGGTCGGCGCGGGCCTGACCCGCATCTGGGACCTGCACGAGGTGATCGTCGACACACACACGCCGTTCCAGCACATGGTCATCGCGCGGACCGAGCAGGGCATCAGCCTGTTCTCCGACGACGACCGCCAGTCCACCGAGTTCTCCCAGCTGACCTACCACGAGGCGATGATGGTCCCGGCCTTCGCGCTGGCCGAGAAGCTGGACAACGTGCTCATCATCGGTTCCGGCGAGGGCGTGGCCAGCCAGATGTCGGTCGCCGCCGGCGCCACCCAGGTCGATCACGTCGACATCGACCAGCTCGAGGTCGAACTGTGCGCCCAGCACCTGCCCTACGGCTACACCAGTGACGAACTGGCCGCCGCGGTCAAGGGCGAGGGGCCGATCACGGTGCACTACGCCGACGGCTGGGATTTCCTCGCCGCCGCAGCCGAGACCGGCACCCGCTATGACGTCATCGTGATCGACCTGCCGGACGAGCGCGTCGAGGACGCGCAGCACAACCGGCTCTACGAGGCGGAATTCCTGTCCCGATGTCGTGCGCTGCTTGCTCCCGGCGGCGTGCTGAGCGCCCAGGCCGGATGCGCGACCATGTGGCGCAACGAGACGCTGAAGCGGTCCTGGCAGCGCTTCCACGAGCAGTTCGGCACCGTCGTGCACTACGGCAGCGACGAGCACGAGTGGTCGTTCCTGTTCGGCATGGTCGACACGGTCGAGGACCCGGTCGAGCGGATGACCGATCGTCTGGCGCGGCTGCCGTACCAGGCCGAGACCATCGACGCGCGGGCGCTGGTGCGCGGCGCGATCGAACCGCACGCGCTGCGGGTGTAGGCAGGTCGAGCCCGAACGCGCCGGTCGGATCCGGCGCGTTCGGCAGATCCGTTCCGGGCGGTGTCAGACCCGCGCCGAGCCCACGGACGGCAGTTCCGGCTGCTCCGGCGGTGTGCCGTCCTTCGGCTCCTCGCCGCTGGGCCCGAACACCATGCCGTTCTTCCACGCGCTGCGCTCGAACATCCGCTGCAGCGGCGTGGCGACGAAGGTGGTGACCGTCGTCATGATCGCGAGCACGGTATAGAGCTCGGGCGTGATCAGCCCGGCCGACAACCCGACGTTGAGCAGCACCAGCTCCATCAGCCCGCGGGCATTGGACAGCGCGCCCATGGCGCCCGCCTCCCGCCAGCCCATGCCCTGGGAGCGGGCGACCAGCCCGACTGCCCCGAACTTGCCCGCGAACGACACCACCAGCACCACCACGGTCATCACCAGCACCTTCGGCTCGAAGATGAGGCTCAGCTTCGTGTTCAGGCCGGTGTAGATGAAGAAGGCGGGCAGCAGCAGGTATCCGACCAGCGGCTCGAAGCGGTCCCGGATCCGATCCAGCAGCTCGCCGCGGGGCATGACGATACCGGCGACGAAAGCACCGAGCACGGAATGGATTCCGACGAAGTCGGTGACGCCGGCGGCCAGCAGCACCACCAGCAGGACCACGGTGAGCTGACCGACCGGCAATCCGCCCGCACGTTCGGTGTCACCGCGCCGCGGCGTCCAGGTCTCCAGCCGCGCCAGCCAGCGACGGGCGACGAAGAGCATGAACAGCAGGTAGGCCAGTCCGCCGCCGACCGCGAGGTAGACACCGCCCGGACTGTCCTTCGCCGTCGCGACGACCACGGCCAGCAGCACCCACGCGCACGCGTCGTCGACGGCCGCGACGGCCAGCGACATCGTGCCGAGCCGCGTGTTCATCAGTCCGGAGTCGTAGATGATCCAGGCCAGGATCGGAAACGCGGTGACCGCGACGGCGGCGGCGAGGAACAGCGCGCCTTGCCAGTCGGCCACCCCCTCGGTGAAGAATCCGCCCTGCACGGCCATCCACCAGCCGACCGCGCCGCCGAGCACCATCGGCACCGCGACGCCGGTCGCCGAGGTGGCCCCGGCCTGGCGCAGGTGCTTGCCGAAGATGTCGAGCTGGAACGAGCTGCCGACCAGGAACATGTACAGCACCAGCCCGACCTGGCCGACCACGTAGATGGCGGTCAGGTTCGGATGGACGATGCTCGTGTCTCCTACTGCGAGCGTCGTCGGGAACAGCCACTCCTGCGCCTGCGGCCAGGCCCAGCCGAGCACCGATGGCCCGAGCAGGAAGCCCGCGATCATGATGGCGACCACCTGAACTTGCCCCAGGCGCCGCAACAGCGGCCAGAGCAGGCGGTAGGTCACCAGGATGACCGCGATCTGTAGGAAGAAGTGGGTCGAGATTTCCAGTAGCGATGGCATCGCAGCTCCCCTCCGTCGAGCTGTATCGGTCGTACCAGGATCTCGACTGCGGGTGGAAACGTAACTGCTGCGGTGTGACGTTTACGTGACGAGTTCGGGCGCCGCCGCTCGTGACGAGCTCGGCGACGCCCGAATCGTGTCTCCGCGTACGGCTTTCGCGGTTCAGGATTGCTGTTTACGCCACTCTTCGACGTTCATCCCGCCTACTCCCCAGTCCGACAGCGCGACCTCGTCGATGACGACGAAGGTGCTCGCGGGCGCCTTGCCGAGCACGTCGTGCAGCAGATCGGTGACGCCCTTGATCAGTTGCGCCTTCTGCTCGCGGGTGACGCCCTCGTCGGTGACTTTGATGTTCACGTACGGCATCAAGCTGCCCTTCCGGTGATGAACCCGCCGTCGACGGGAAGGATGTGTCCGGTGATGAACGCGGCGTCGGCGAGATACAGCGCCGCGGCGGTGGTTTCGGCGACTTCGCCGATGCGGTTGAGCAGGGCAAGTCGGCCTGCGGCCGCTTCGTCGCCGTCGCCGAACAGCGGGGTACGGATGATGCCGGGCGCGACCGCGTTGACCCGGATGCCGTCGGCCGCGAGTTCGGCGGCGAGGCTCGTGGTCAGCGCGTGCACGCCGCCCTTGCTGATCAGCGCGGCCGACGCGGGCAGCCCGGCGAGGGCGTGGTCGATCAGCACCGTGCCGATGTTCACGATGCTGCCGCCCCTGGCCTGCTCCAGCAGCCGTCGCACCACGGCCTGCGTGGTGAAGTAGGTGCCCTTGAGGTTGCCGTTCAGATAACGGTCCAGGTCCGGTTCGGTGACGTCCACGAAGGGCTTGGCCCCGAAGATGCCCGCGTTGTTGACCAGCACGTCCACGCCGCCGAACCGCTCGACGGCGGCGTGGACCAAGGCGGCTCCCGTCGCCGGCGCGCCGATATCGCCTGCCGCCGTGGCCACCCGCTCCGGCGCGCCCAGCTCGGCGGCAACCCGCGAAAGCTTGGCGGTGTCCCGCCCGTTGAGCACGACGTTGTCGCCACGCTCGACGAACGCCCGTGCGATATCGCGCCCGATCCCACTAGAGGAACCGGTCACGATGACCGTCTTTGCCATATCTCTCCTTCTCTTCTTTATACGACCGGTCGTCTTCGAATAGGTATACGACGACACCGGGCGGAACAGCCCTGAATCAGGGCAGGAAATAGTCGCCGAGCAGGCGATCCAAGCACCTGTGCAGCGGCGCCAGGGTGCGACCGATCTTCATCTTGATCACCGCACCCTCCCACGATTCGAGCAGCAGGTCGGCCAGTTCGGTGGCGTCGATATCGGCGCGGATCATGCCGAGCCGCTGCCCGTGTGCCAATTGCTCCGCGACACGGTCGCGCCATGCAGCCCACGCCGCGGACAGCGATTCCCGCAGTAGCTCACTACCTTCCAGTTCGCCACCCAGGTTCGCGATGAGGCAGCCGCCGGTGAAATCGGCCGCCACGAAATCGTCCATCAGCCGCCCGAAGAACGCCCGCAGCCCGCTCACCGGGTCCGGCGCGGCGCCGAACGCCTCGGTCAGATTGCGCTGCACGCACAGCGAGTGGTGCTCGATGATCGCGCGGCCGAAGCTCTCCTTGCTGTCGAAGTAGTTGTAGAACGACCCCTTCGGCACACCGACCTTGTCCAGGATCTGTTTGAGTCCGGTGCCGTGATAGCCGTTGGTCAGGAACCCCACGGCACCTTCCTCGACCAGAAGCCGCCGGGTGTCTTCACTACGTCGCGGTCGCGCCATGACTCGACAATACGACCGGTCGTCTTGAAATAGCAACCCGGATACCGCGCTGACCGGGTTACTCCCGCTCTACCTCGGCTGATGCGGAATAGGGAGCGTTGCGCCACCGCGCGGACCGTACGGCGAAATGCGCGAGATGTTCGGCGGCGAAGCGATCTCGTTGCCAGTCCGCCGGATCGGCGGCCGCCGTCCAAACGTAGGTCCACACCGGAGCTACCCGGTCGCCGACACGCACCCGGCGCAGGTCGTATTCGTCGTCTTCGAACGCGTCGACGATCGCCCACTCCACCGCGGTGAGACCACTGAGCACGGCGCCCCGGGTCAGTCCGTCCGGCGCGACGACCAATCCCGGATAGATCCGCCTCGGGAGCGCGGCCGCGCGCCAGCCGGGCAGCTCGGCCGGTTCGAGCGACGGAATCCTCCCGAGCAGCACCTCCAGCACTTCGGGAAACTGCAGCGTGCCATAGACGAACAGCACGTGATCCAGCCCGGACAGACCACCCAGCCGCCCGGAACCCAGCGCCGCCGATTCCATGCCAACCGCTCCTCTCACCCGGTACTCACTGTGCCCGCCCCGCGCGCTCGACGCAGGGCCGGGCCCTATATCGGCCGCTGGGCGCGGATGATGGCGGCCAAGTATTCGTAGTCGTCGGCACGGGCGCTGGAAGCACGGAACGCGAGGCCGATGGTACGGCCGGGCGCCGGGTCCGCGAAATGCGCGACATCCAGTGTGCCGCTCGCCGTTTCCGCCGCAACGGCCATCTGCGGAATCAGGGTCACACCGAGCCCGCCCGCGACACACTGCACCACGGTCGCCAGCGAGGCGGCCCTGGTATCGCCGACGGCGGCGGGGTGGGCATCGGCCGATCGGCACGCCTCCAGGGTCTGGTCGCGCAGGCAGTGCCCCTCGTCCAGCAGCAGCAGCGGCTGGGCGTCGAGCACCGACGCGGCCAGGTCGGTACGCCCGGCCAGCTCGTGGCCACGCGGGGTGACCAGCACGAATTCCTCGGAGTAGAGCGGGATCTCGACCACACCGGGCAGGTCGGTGGGTACCGCCAGCAACGCGATGTCCAAGACACCCGTGCGCAGCCCGTCCAGCAGCCGGGCGGTCTGGTCTTCGATGATCTGCGGGCGCAGCGCGGGCAACCGCTTGCGCAGTTCGGGCAGCAATCCGGGCAGCACATAGGGCGCCACCGTCGGAATGATGCCCATCCGCAGGATGCCACCGAGCCCGTCCCCGGTCGCCGAGGCGACGAAGCGGTCGGCGGCCTCCAGCGTGGCCATCGCCTTGGGCAGCAAGCGCATTCCGGCGGCGGTCACCAGCACACGCCTGGTACTGCGCTCGATCAGCTGGATGCCGAGCCCGTGTTCGAGCGCCGCGAGCGCCTGCGATAGCGTGGGCTGGCTCACACGGAGGCGGGCGGCCGCGGTGCCGAAATGGCGATATTCCGCGACCGCTACGAACGCACGCAGCTGTGACAGGGTGGGCTGATAAGTCTGATCAGTCACGCCTATCAGTCTAGTGCGACTGATCACCTTTACCTTTTACCGAGGCTTCGTGCAAGATCACCGGTGAGCTTTTGCACGCGGTCTGAGCACTGGGCCCGGAGGCGGTAGCTTGCGTCACGAACGGCCCGCGAAGACCGCACATCGAACACAGCGCTAGCAAACCAACATGACGAGGAGACGAGCATGGCCCTGCTGACCATCGGCGACCAATTCCCGGCATACAACCTCACCGCGGTCATCGGCGGTGATCTGTCGAAGGTCGACGCTCAGCAGCCTGACGACTACTTCACCCGGATCACCAGCGACGACCACGCGGGCAAGTGGCGGATCATCTTCTTCTGGCCGAAGGACTTCACCTTCGTGTGCCCGACGGAGATCGCCGCGTTCGGCAAGCTCAACGACGAGTTCGAGGACCGGGACGCGCAGGTGCTCGGCGCGTCGGTGGACAACGAGTTCGTGCACTTCCAGTGGCGCGCGCAGCACGAGGACCTCAAGGCCCTTCCCTTCCCCATGCTCTCGGACCTGAAGCGCGAATTGGCCACGGCCACCGGCGTGCTCAACGCCGACGGCGTCGCCGACCGCGCCACCTTCATCGTCGACCCGAACAACGAGATCCAGTTCGTCTCGGTCACCGCCGGTTCCGTGGGCCGCAACGTCGATGAGGTGCTGCGGGTACTGGACGCGCTGCAGTCCGACGAACTGTGCGCCTGCAACTGGAAGAAGGGCGACCCGACCATCAACGCCGGTGAGCTCCTCGCGGCCAGCGTCTGAAAAGTCCCGGCGCACCGGGAATTCCGGTGCGACACCATCGAGAAACGACCCGTCCCCCTACGGGGCTGAACTGAGCAGAGGAATCGCCGCATGAGCATTGAGAACCTGAAGAACTCCCTCCCCGGGTACGCCAAGGACCTCAAGCTCAACCTGTCATCGATCGCGCGCACCACGGTGCTGAACGAACAGCAACTGTGGGGCACCCTGCTGGCGTCGGCGGCCGCGACCCGGTCGACGACCACACTACGCGAGATCGCCGAGGACGCCGCCGGCGTGCTGACCGCGGAGGCGTACAATGCCGCGCTCGGCGCCGCCTCGATCATGGGCATGAACAACGTGTTCTACCGGGGCAAGGCGTTTCTCGGCGGCCGCTACGACGATCTGCGGGCCGGGCTGCGGATGCAGATCATCGGCACGCCCGGCGTCGACAAGGCCGATTTCGAGCTCTGGTCGTTCGCGGTCTCCTCGATCAACGGCTGTGCGCACTGCCTGGAGGCGCATGAGCACACGCTGCGCGAGGCGGGCGTGTCCCGCGAGGTGATCTTCGAATCGCTGCGCGCCGCGGCCATCGTGGCCGGTGTCGGCCAGGCGGTGCAGTCGACCGAGGCGCTCACCACGGCCGCGATCTGAGCTCGTCGGAAAAGAGGCCCCGGTCCGCGGATCGGGGCCTCTTCGCGTTCCCGGTGTGGTCTGGAACACAGCCCGGTGTCCGGGCACCGAGTAGGCTCGGCGAGCATGGGCACACAGCTTGACGTGGTCCGGGTGTTCACCGACGCCGCCGGGCGGTTCGGCAACGAACTGGGCATCGCCCGGGCTGCGGACGTGGCCACGGCCGACCGGCAGGCACTGGCGGCGAAGGCCGGGTACGCCGAGACCGTGGTGGTCGACGAGCCGGTCGACGAGATCGCCACAGTCCGGATCTACACGCCGATGGTGGAACTCCCGTTCGCCGGGCACCCGTCGGTGGGGACAGCGTGGTGGTTCGCCACCCAGGGGACCCCGGTGCGGACGCTGGACGTCCCCGCGGGCCCGGTGGCGGTGGAACTCACCGACGGGCTGACCTGGATCACCGCGCGCGGCGAATGGGCGCCGACCTTCACCTTCCACCAGCTCGACGACGCCGAGGAACTCGCCGCCCTCCGAGCGGACGAGTTTCCCGGCGGCCCGCACTATCTGTGGAGCTGGACCGACGAACATCGCGGCATGCTGCGCTCACGCATGTTCGCGCCGACCATGGGGATCGTCGAGGACGAAGCGACCGGCGCCGCGGCCGTGGCGTTGACCGCGCTGCTGCGCAAGAGCCTGGTCATCACCCAGGGCAGGGGCTCCCAATTGTTCACCCAGTGGGACTCCGACGGCTGGGTACGCCTGGGCGGGCGTGTCGTCGCCGACCAGCCGGTCGAGATCTAGACCCTGTGCACGACCGCGCCTCGCTGGCGCTCGGCTCCGTCGTGCGCAGGGACGCGCTGCGTTCTCGGTTCACTCGCTAACGCTCGCTCACGGCAGCGGCACGCCGGCGATCGGCTCGCCGCTCGGCGCGTCCGAACCGCCGGCCGGTTCGACGCTCATCGCGAGTAGCTCGCCCGATCGGAATCCCGTCACGAACGGACGATCGGCCGACGGCGTGTCGCTCAGCACTCCGACCGACCGTGGCTGCCCGTCGGAGCCGACCAGCCACATTTGATACACCTGGCCCAGCGGCGGCGGCGCGACCTGGTCGAAAACGACGACCGCGCGCCCGAGCTCCGGCGACACGTCCACGACCAGCAGGCCGCCCCCGGCGACCGGCCCGCGCACGGTCTGCACCTCCGGCTGGACTTCCACCTGGTTCGCCGCGGTCGGGGACGGCGGCGAGCTGACGAATCGCGTGGTCGCCACGGTTGTGCCGAGCACCAGGCACGCCGCCGCGGCGACCGCGACAGCCCACCGCGGAGGCCGCCGCCACGACGAGATCCGGGTCACCGGTTTTCCATCGCCGCGGTCGGGCAATGCCGCCAGAATGCGGCGTTCGAGTTCCGGCGGCGGCGCATGCTCGTCGAGCACGGCCAGCCGTCCCATGATCTCGCGCACCTGCCAGACGGTGTCGGAGAACGCCTGCCGCACGGCTGGGTCAGCGGACGCCAACCGCGCATCGATATGCCTGCGTTCGATATCGGCGACCGCGTCCAGCGCGCACGGATAGGCGAGGTCGATGAGGTCCGCGTCCGCCCGCGGTGAGGTGTCAACCATCGATGCCTTCCCCGGACAAGCACTTCTCCAATCGCTTCAACCCGTCGCGGATGCGGGTCTTGATCGTGGGCAGTGGGACCGAGAGGTGGTCGGCGACCTCACGGTAGGTGTGCCCGCTGTAGTACGCCAGGACGATCGCTTCGCGCTGGGTGGGCGTCAGCATGTCCAGGCAGCCTGCCACCTGTTGCTCTTCGATGCGCTGCGCCACCGATTCGGCGACGACGTCGTGGGCGCGGCCCAGCTGCTCGTGCGCGTAGACCAGCTCGCGGCTGGTGGCCGAACTCTCCGCGCGGACCCGGTCCACCGCGCGCCGGTGCGCGAGCATCATGATCCAACCGACCGGGCTGGCCAGCGTGGGGTCGTAGCGGTCGGCCATCGTCCACACCTGGAGGTAGACCTCCTGGGTCACCTCTTCCGCGGCGGCGTGGCTGCGCAGAATACGCACCGTCAGCCCGAATACCCGTGGGCTGGTCAGCTGGTAGAACTCGGTGAACGCGCCGCGGTCGCCCGCGCCCGCCGCCGCGAGCAGCGACACCAGTTTGCCGGTCGCCAGACCGGCCCGCGCCCGGCCGTCCGCGGCGGGCAGCGGGCCCGCGAGCACGGGGTCGTCGGGTTCGTCCCGCTCCCGCGCGGAATAGCCGGACCCATGTGGTGAAGCAGAACCGTGGTCGTTGCTCATCGCCGAATCCCCTGCCTGCATAAACAGGGGTTCGGTATGCACGAGGAGGCGGATTGGTCGCCCGGGTCAACCGGATATCGCGGCGACCAGCATGTAGGCGGTGCCCGCGTCCATCACCACGTGCGGGACCGCCGCCCATGGCCTGGCGGGGCCGGTGAGGGCGGCGACGCATCCACCGGAACGGATGAGCAACCCGAGCGGTCCCCGCTTGTGCGCGAGCGTCCATCCGCCGCGGGCGGCGAAGGCGACGAGCAGCGCGTCGAGCAGGAACAGC
Organism: Nocardia sp. Marseille-Q1738; assembly: GCF_965283145.1. Taxonomy (NCBI): domain Bacteria; kingdom Bacillati; phylum Actinomycetota; class Actinomycetes; order Mycobacteriales; family Nocardiaceae; genus Nocardia; species Nocardia sp. Marseille-Q1738. The sequence goes on from NZ_CBDIMS010000003.1 coordinate 564,933, forward strand.
GCGGCAAGAGCCAGCGCGGGACCGGCCGCGGGGCCGCCCGCATGTCCGGCGGCGGTGTGGCCGGACATCGCGTAGAGCATCGCGGCGGTGGCCACGATGTGGTATCCGAGCGGGACCAACCGGTCGATCGGCACGGGGCGGCCCTGCGCGGCGTGCTCCGCGGCGCGGGTGATCAGCAGCGCGGCGAAGACCACCGCCATCGCCGTCAGCACACCACGTAGCGCGTGCGGGCTCGCACCGGACGGAAACAGCAACATGCCGAGCATGACCAGGCACATCACCACATGGGCTGCGTCGGATTCGCCATGCTCGATCGAACCGCCGTGTGGCACAGCCGATTCCGGTGCTACGTCGGCGAGCTCGATCTGGCGACCGGGCAGCGACACCGCGGCCGCGGTCACCCGCGCCAGCACGATCGCCGCCGCGATCAGGAACGCCGCCACCACCATCCACCGCAATACGGCGTACTCCTGCACGAACTGCGCCACACCCCACCACCTCTCATCACGGCGACCACCGGTCGTCGCCCTTCCATGCTCGCATCCCGAGACGGTTAGGGTGCCCTTTTCGGTTGCGCCGCATTAACCTTGGGCACGCACAACCGATGAACCGCAGTTCGCTCGGCGATTGTGTCGCCGTGCTTGCGGGTCACGCGCGCTCGTAGACGAACAGCACATCACGGGAGATCCCCACCGCCCCAGGCAAACTCCTCCGAGACCGGGCCGCCCGTCGGCTCCACGCGGCCCACAGCTTCGACTACTGCGCCCCGTTCGGCGACTACTGTCCGACCCCAGTGGCGTGTTCATGACGCGCATACTCTGACCCACAACTGGCCGAAGCAACGGTAGGTGGGGCGAACACCGGTCGTGCGCGTGCGCGGTGAACACCTCACAGCCGCGACCGAACACATGCCGAAGCCGGGCGGGACCGGCGCTCTAACCAGGACCGAGTGCGCGGGTGAATCCGTCGACGAGTTCGGATACCTGGTCGTCGGTCATGACGAACGCCGGGGAGATCTGCATGGCGCCCTGGCCCGCGGCACGGCCGGAAATGCCGTGCTCGCGCAGGGTTTTCACCAGCGGCAGACCTTCCGCGGGGTCGGCCAGCTGGATCGCGGCGACGGCGCCGAGACCGCTGCGTACCTCGGCGACCCTGGGATGCTCGGCGAGCACCGCGAGCTGGTCGTGGAGGCTGGATTCCAGGCGCAAGGCGGCATCGAGGAGGCCCTCGCGCTCGATGATGTCGAGATTCGCCAGCGCCGCCGCCGCGGCGCCCGCGTGGCCGCCGTAGGTGTAGCCGTGCCGCCACCAGACGCCGCCCGCGAAGAACGGCTCCGCCACGTGGGGTGCGACGAAGACCGCGCCCATGGGGAGGTAGCCGGAGGTCAGGCCTTTCGCGGTGGTCATCAGGTCGGGTTCGAGGGCGAAACGGGAGGAGGCGAACCACGCTCCGCCGATGCGGCCGAAACCGGTGACCACCTCGTCGGCGACGAACAGGATGTCGTGGTCGCGGCAGATGCGGCGCACCTCGGTGAGGTAGCCCTCCGGCGGCAGGTAGACGCCGCCCGCGCCGATCACGGGTTCGCAGAAGAACGCGGCGATGCGCTCGGCGCCGACCTCTTCGATCAGCGCGAGCAGGGCTTTCGCGTCGTCCCATGCCACGATTCGCGCGGCGGGCATCAGTTCGCCGTAACCCTCGCGGTTCCCCGGTATGCCCGCGAGGGCGGTACCCGCGACGTGCATGCCGTGGTAGGCCCGCTGCCGCCCGACCACGATCGTCTTGCCGGAGTGTCCGAGTTCGTGCCAGTAGCGGCGGGCGAGTTTGGCGGCGGTGTCGACGGAGTCGGAGCCGCCGGAGGTGAAGAAGATCTTGCTGTTCGGTACCGGGGCCAGCTCGGCGAGCCGCTCGGCCAGTTCCTGGGTGGCCGGTTCGGTGATGTCACCGAAGTTGGAGTAGTGCGCGATCGTGCGCAGCTGCGCGGCGACGGCGTCGGCTATCTCGCCGCGGCCGTGCCCGATGTTGGCGAACCACAGGCCCGCGGTCGCGTCCAGGTAGCGATTGCCCGCCTGATCGAAGACGTAGGCGCCGTCGCCGCGGGCCACGACGAACGCGCCGTCTCGCTCGACGGCGCCCATGTCGGCGAAGCCGTGCCATAGCGCGCTCATATCCGCGCCTCGCTGGCGCTCGGCTCCGCCATGACCGCGCACGCGGCAGCGCCTATGGTTCGCTCGCTGCGCTCACTCATGTCTTCCACCTCTACCGGATCTCGGGCCGCGGCGGGTGCCGTGACGCCACGGCAAATGCCCGGCCTGGACGAACGTCATCGAGTCACGCGGCCAAGGGCACAGAGCCGGGGCGCGCCGCATCCGCATTCCCTCGGCCGATCTTCGCACATCGGCGGCCCCCGACCGGGATCGAGCAGGCCCCCGGCACCCGCTCGGCAACCGCGCCCGCCGCCTGGGAAAAATATCCGGTGGCGGGTTTCGCTAGGCTGGTCGAGCAATGACCAGGACAGCCGCCACCGATTCCCGCGAACTTCGCACCCGTCTGGCGAATCTCTCCCTTCGCGACGAACACCGGCTGCGGCGTCGGCTCGACCGGGCCCGCGATGGCGACCTGAGCGCGGTGGAAGCCGAGATCGCGGCGGCCGAACTCCGGGTCGAGGCACGCCGCGCCGCCGTGCCGCGGGTCCGCTATCCGGAGCAGCTGCCGGTCAGCGCCCGCCGCGACGACATCGCCGCGGCCATCGCGGCACACCAGGTGGTGATCGTCGCGGGTGAGACCGGTTCCGGCAAAACCACCCAGATCCCCAAGATCTGCCTCGAGCTCGGCCGCGGCATCCGCGGCACCATCGGACACACCCAGCCGCGCAGGCTGGCCGCGCGCACCGTCGCCGAACGCATCGCCGAGGAACTCGGCACCGAACTCGGCGATGTCGTCGGCTACACGGTGCGGTTCACCGACCAGGCCTCCGAGCACACGCTGATCAAGCTGATGACCGACGGCATCCTGCTCGCCGAGATCCAGCGCGACCGGCTGCTGCGCCGCTACGACACGATCATCATCGACGAGGCGCACGAACGCAGCCTCAATATCGATTTCCTGCTCGGCTACCTCGAGCAGCTGCTCCCGCGTCGGCCCGACCTCAAGGTGATCATCACCTCGGCGACGATCGATCCGGAGCTGTTCGCCAGGCATTTCGCGGACGAGAAAGGCACTCCCGCCCCCATTGTCGAGGTTTCCGGCCGTTCGTACCCGGTGGAGATTCGCTACCGGCCGCTCGAGCTTCCGGCTGCCGTCGACGACGAAGACGACGAGGACACCGGGACCGTCGACCGGGACCCGGTGGACGCGATCGGCGACGCGGTCACCGAACTGTTCGCCGCGGGCGATGGCGACGTGCTGGTGTTCCTGTCCGGCGAACGCGAGATCCGCGACACCGCCGACGCGCTGCGCGATCTGAAACTGCCACGCACCGAGATCCTCCCGCTGTACGCCCGGCTGTCCACCGCCGAGCAGCATCGGGTGTTCACTCCGCACACCGGGCGGCGGGTGGTGCTGGCGACCAACGTCGCGGAGACCTCGCTGACGGTGCCCGGCATCCGGTACGTCGTCGACCCGGGGACCGCACGGATCTCGCGGTATTCGATGCGGACCAAGGTGCAGCGTTTGCCGATCGAACCGGTGTCGCAGGCATCGGCGCGGCAGCGGTCCGGGCGGTGCGGCCGGGTGGCCGACGGTATCTGCATCCGGCTGTACTCCGAGGACGATTTCGAGTCCCGGCCCGCCTTCACCGAACCCGAGATCCTGCGCACCAACCTGGCCGCCGTCATCCTGCAGATGACCGCGCTCGGACTCGGTGACATCGAGAACTTCCCGTTCGTAGAGGCTCCGGACCGTCGCGCGATACGCGACGGCATCGCCCTGCTCGAAGAGCTGGGGGCACTCGCGCGACGCGACGGCAAACCCGCATCGCGGGCGAATACCGCTGCGGCACAAGAGGCGAACGGTGACCGCCCGGACAAGGAAAGCCGCCGTGAGGACGATACGGCTTTGTCGCTGACGCCGATCGGGCGCGAGATGGCCCAGCTGCCGGTGGACCCCAGGATGGCGCGGATGCTGGTGGAGGCGCACCGCAACGGCTGCCTGGCCGACGTGCTGGTCATCGTCGCGGCGCTGTCGATCCAGGACGTGCGGGAGCGACCCGCCGAGCAGCAGCAGGCCGCCGACACCAAACACGCGCGGTTCACCGTCGAGGGTTCGGACTTCCTGGCCTACCTGCGGCTGTGGGAGTACCTCGGCGGGCAGCGCAAGACGTTGTCGTCCAACCAGTTCCGGCGCATGTGCCGGGAGGAGTTCCTGCACTACCTGCGGATCCGGGAGTGGCAGGACCTGCACGGGCAACTGCGCACGATCACCAAGGGACTCGGCTGGTCGGCCCACGCGGACCCGTCAGCCGACACCGCGCCGCGCGGTGAGCGCGAAGCGGCGGCGCCGGATCGCAAGTCCGGCAACCGAACCCGCCGCGGCGGGTCGGCACGCACGCGAACCGACGGACGACCCGGCGCCGACCGCGCCCGGTCCGCCATCGCGCAGGCAGGCGACGACGACGGTGTCCCTTGGGATTCCACCGCCATCCATCAGGCGCTGCTGGCGGGCATGCTCTCGCACATCGGTGTCAGGGAGGCGGAGTCCAGGGAGTTCCTCGGCGCGCGCAACGCCAAGTTCATGATCTTCCCCGGTTCGTCGCTGGCGAAGAAGCCGCCCCGCTGGGTGATGGCCGCCGAGCTGGTCGAAACGTCGCGTCTGTGGGGCCGGATGACCGCGAAGATCGAGCCCGAATGGGCCGAACGACTCGCGGGCGACCTGGTCAAACGAACCTACTCCGAGCCGCACTGGTCGGCCAAGCGGGGCGCTGCGCGCGCCTACGAGCGCGTCACCTTGTATGGCATCCCGCTGGTCACCGGCAGACCCGTCGACTACGGCCGGATCGATCCCGAGTTGTCGCGTGAGCTGTTCATCAGACACGCCTTGGTCCAAGGTGAGTGGCAGACCCGGCACGAGTTCTTCCACCGTAATCGTGCGCTGCTCGACGACGTCGCCGACTTGGAGCACCGCGTGCGCCGCCGCGACATCCTCGTCGACGACGAGGTCTTGTACGAGTTCTACGACAAACGCCTGCCCGCCGATATCGTCTCGGTGCGGCACTTCGACAGCTGGTGGCGGACCGCCCGGCGCACGGAGCCCACGCTGCTGGACTTCTCCACCACCACGGTGATCAACGAGGGCGCCGCCGCGCTCGACCCGGCGGACTTCCCCGACTCCTGGCGTCAAGGCGAGCTCAGCTTCCCACTCACCTACCAGTTCGAGCCGGGCAATGACGACGACGGCGTCACGGTGCGCATCCCGGTGGAACAGCTCGCCCACGTCCGCGCCGTCGGTTTCGACTGGCTGGTGCCCGGGATGCGCGAAGAGCTGGCCGCGGCGCTGATCAAGACGCTGCCGAAGACCTTGCGCCGCAGCGTCGTTCCGGCGCCGGACTTCGCCGCCGCCGCCCTGGCCGCGCTGACTCCACGCGCCGAACCACTGCGTACCGGCCTGGCGCGGGAGCTGTCCCGATTGGGTTCGGTCTCGATCGCTCCGTCCGACTTCGATCCCTCCGCGCTGCCCGACCACCTGCGGATGACCTTCGCGGCCATCGGTGGCGACGGTACGGCGGTCGCTCGTGGCAAGAGCCTCTCCGCACTGAAAACGCAGCTCGCCGAACAGGTTTCCGCCTCAGTGGCCCGCGCGACGGCGGGCGCGGAACGCCCGCCCGCCACGGTGTGGACCTCCGAGTCGCTCGGCACCGTCGAGCCGACGGTGCGCCGGGAGGTGGCCGGTCAGACCGTCACGGGGTATCCCGCGCTGGTCGCGGAAGGCGACGGCGTAGCGGTCCGGGTGCTGAGCTCCCCCGCCGAGCAAGCCGCCGCGATGCGCCTGGGTACCAGGGCGCTGCTGCTGCATGCGCTGCCCACCTCGGTCCGCACCGCTACCGCCGGTCTATCGCCTACCGACCGGCTCGCGCTGAGCCAGAACCCGTACGGCTCGCTGGAGGCGTTGATCGAGGACTGCCGCGCGGCCGCCGCCGACGAGCTGGTCGCGGCCGCAGGCGGTCCGGTCCGCGACCCGGCGGCGTTCGACGCTCTCGTGGCCCGGATTCGTCCGGACTTCGCCTCCGCCGTCGCGCGCTTCGTTCGCTCGGTGGTGCCGATTCTGGCTGAGGCCCATCAGGTTTCGGTGGCGCTCGCGCGGACGAGCGAGCGCGACATCGCCGAGGACGTGCGCGAGCAGCTCGACAACCTGGTATTCCGTGGCTTCGTCGCCGAGTCGGGCAGCGCCAGGCTGCGCGAACTCCCCCGCTATCTGCGGGCGGCGGTGCTGCGTCTGGAAGCGCTGCCCGGCTCTGCGGTTCGCGATCGCCAGGGCATGGCCGAACTCGATCGGGCGCTGGCCGCCTACGACCGCCTGGTCGGCTCGCTGCCCGAGCACCGCAGGAACACGCCCGCTGTCACGGACATCTGGTGGATGATCGAGGAATTCCGCGTCAGCCTCTTCGCACAGAAGCTCGGCACCCCATTCCCGGTCTCCGCCAAGCGAATCGAGAAGGCCATCGCCGCGATACGGCGCTGAGTCAGTCGGCGCCCGACAGTGCCTCGGCGCGCGCCTGGCGCATCTGGAGGATCTCGCGTTCGAAATCCTCGGCCGAGGTGAACGACCGGTAGACCGAGGCGAACCGGAGGTAGGCCACCTCGTCCAAGTCGCGCAGCGGCCCCAGAATGGCCAAGCCCACCTCGTGGCTGGGCACCTCCGGAGAACCCTTGGCGCGCACCGTGTCTTCCACCTGCTGCGCGAGCAGGTTCAGCGCGTCGTCGTCGACTTCGCGGCCCTGGCACGCGCGGCGCACACCGCGGATGACCTTCTCGCGACTGAACGGCTCGGTGACCCCACTGCGCTTGACGACGGACAGGATCGCGGTTTCCACCGTGGTGAACCGCCGCCCACACTGCGGACAGGCACGGCGACGGCGAATGGCCGCGCCTTCGTCGGCCTCGCGCGAGTCCACAACCCGGGAGTCTGGGTGTCGGCAGTACGGGCAATGCATCCGAGAAATCCTTCGTCGATGCGCGTGCTCGCGTCCGGACCGGCTACCGATCGCGGTGATCGTTCCGGCGAGCACGTGTACAGAGGTCTATACCCCGGCACCAAGTATTCCCCGTTCGACACGCGGAATACCTGCATAACACTTCGAGAATACCCGCCCGGGTGCCCGGATCGCCCGGCTCACCCCGGCCGACGGCGGATCGGCGCGCTCATCCGGTGAGCTGCCAGTGCCCGGTCAGGTCCGTCAGGAGGTCCGGCAATCGTGCCGCCAGGCGGCCGCGGGCGAGCTTGCTCCAGAAGGACTCGCCGAGGACGGCGCCGGCCAGTACGCGGTCGGTTTCCATATCGATGTGGCGCGGCACCAGGTCACCGGTGATGTAGTCCCAGCGGGTCTCCCGGTCGGCCCAGTTGAAGTCGGGCAGCGGAGCGCGCAGCGCCAGGATGCGGCCCGAAACATCGGCGCGGACCGTGGTCGGGGCGAATACACCGGGCGCGCGGACGCCAGGGACGCCGGGTTTGCCCGCGACGGTGCTGACATAGGTCAGGACACGACCCATGGGTGCACGGCCCGCCGCCGTCTCGTCCCACTGGTCGGCGACGATGCGGTTCTGCTCCCGGTCGGTCATCCGGATCAGCGCGTCGATGTAGCCGTTCTCGGTGCCAGCGGCGATCGACTGCCAGGCGGTGCGGATGTCGTCGTCGAGCACGCCCGCCGCGTACATCTCATCGATGCCGCGCATACCGAGTGCGACGTACGCTTCGTGCATCGGCACCAGATCCGTGAAGATGTGCTTCTGCATGATCATCAAGCGGGTCTGGTACCAGGCGACGTCCTCGGCGCTGAGCCGGGAGCCCTCAGTGGCCAGCAGCCGGATGTCCTCCGGGAGCGCCCGCACCAATTCCGGCGGGGTGGCGCGCAGCAGATCGGCCACCGCGTTGCCGAGCTGATGGATGCCGGGGACGTCCAGCACCACACCCACGTCGCTCATGTCGAAGAATCCGGAGGCGAAGGATCCACCCGCGATCCCGGCCAGGCCCGCCCAGTAGAACTCCGGCCGCTGGGTGGCCAGTCGCAGGTAGTTGACGTACACCTGGTTGAACGTGCGCTCGTTCGCCCGTGCGCCACGAGCGGGATCCCAAGCCGCCAAGTCGATCGCGGCGTTGCGGGTGGCGACCACCAACCAATACTGGTGCAGCAACGTCGCATACCGGCGTGGGGCCACGTCGTCGGCCCGCGCCTGCCGCACCGCCTCCGCCAAAATTGATTCTTCGAGCGGCAGAAGGGGGTTCAGACCACCCGCGCCCACACCGTCCCCGTTGACGGAGGGCAGATCGAGGTAGGCCGCGTACACGGGCTCCGCGTGCGCGGTCGGCTGCGTGCCGAGTCCGAAGAGAAGGCACAGGGACAATCCGGCGGCCCGGGCGAAGACGCGGACCGAGCGGCCTGCGGCGAGAAGTGTCATGTGCTGAAAGGTCCCGATATCGTTCGGGCAGTGTTGCCCAGATCACGTTTTCAGCACGGTAGCAACACGTTCTAGTTTTACGATCAACAATTCCGGCCGCCTCCGGTGGCCGATTTCCCCGTCAGTGCGGGTGCGCAGCACCGCGCCCCTCCGTGCCGTCCACCACCGCGGGGACCGATCCACCGGACCCGCCGCCCCATTCACCTGCCCGCGCGTGCGCCAGCGCGATCAGCCCCGCCACCACCAACGCGGTGAGCAGTGCCGCGACGGCGAGCGCGGCGAACCCGATCTGCGCCTGCTCGACGCGACGCATCGGATGCGCTCCAGTGGCTTGCCGCCGCCCGAAAGCCTGTGTGCCGTCGCCATATCCGACCACACCGCCGCCAGGGCGTGAATCGCGCGGGCGCCGATCGACCGCGGACCGATGCGCTGGCGCGAGTGCCCGCGATCGCGCGCCGCCACGCAGCACTCGCCGGGCGGTGTCATAGCCGAGCTCGTCGTCCGCCGTACCCAGGTCGGCGATGCGGCGCTCGAGCGCCGCGTCCGTCCTGCCGATCGATGGGGTGATCTCGCTGATCGCAGTGCTCATCGGACAAACCTCCGTAGTGGGTGCTCCGCCGCCGTTCGAGCCGATACTCGCGGTTCGAACACTTGTTCCCTCTGCATTCGATCAAGTGTTCGAAGAACTGATGTTCGATTTCTACCACGCCCGGTCGACAAAGTCACCAGAAACGCCCGACATGCGTCGAACAGATGTTTGATACATCGGCGTTACCGGACTAGATTCGAAGGACCGAAGACTTGACAAGCCAGGAACACACGCGCCGGGCGGACCGGCCGGGCACAGCAGGAAAGGGCGGTTGCGGTGAGGCACACAGACGACACGGGTGACGAGACCGAAAGCGGCACCGACTCGACGGGGACCGGGGCGGATCTCACCGTGCGTCAGCGCAAAGTGCTGGAGGTGATCCGGACCTCGGTGAGCGAGCGCGGCTACCCGCCGAGTATCCGGGAGATCGGCGACGCCGTGGGACTCACGTCCACCTCGTCGGTGGCCCATCAGCTGCGGGCCTTGGAACGCAAGGGCTACCTGCGCCGCGATCCGAACCGTCCACGCGCGGTGGACGTCCGAGGCTTCGACGAAGTGGTGCGGTCGGTGACCAGCCTGCCGGTCACCGCGGTGGACGACACCGAGGTCGTCGCGGAGGCCGATCGGCCGGTGCCCACGTTCGTCCCGGTGCTCGGCCGCATCGCCGCCGGTGGTCCGATCCTGGCCGAGCAGGCCGTCGAGGACGTCTTCCCGCTGCCGCGCGAACTGGTCGGCGACGGTTCGCTGTTCCTGTTGAAGGTGGTCGGTCAGTCCATGATCGACGCCGCGATCTGCGATGGCGACTGGGTGGTGGTGCGGCAGCAGAACGTCGCCGACAACGGCGATATCGTCGCGGCGATGATCGAGGGCGAGGCCACGGTGAAGACGTTCAAACGCACCGGCAAGGACGTCTGGCTGATGCCGCACAACCCCGTCTTCGAGCCGATCCCCGGCAACGACGCCCAGATCCTCGGCAAGGTCGTCACGGTCATCCGCAAGATCTGACCACAGGCCCGGCTAAAGACCAATGGCCGCGCGGTGTTCCGCGCGGCCATTGACCGGCCCCAGGACAACCACATTTCGCACTGAGCTACCGGCCGCGACGTCGAGCGTGCGAGCCGCCGATCGGTGACCTCGACCTGACGCAGTACCCACGCCTCCAGGTCACACACCGGAACTTGGTCGAGGCGTCCACATGGTTGCTCACCGCGGCCCACATACGGCCGGAAACCGGGCATGGCCGAGACCTCCTCAGTGGTCTCGGCCGCCCGGTAGCAACCCCTTCTGCATATCCAACCGCGCTGCGTCACATACGCTTCGGCAGGGATCGCGCGGGATCAGTCGTGGTTGACCTTCGCGAGCACCTTGCCGCTGTTCGCATCGATGGTCACCTCGTGCTCCACACCGTCGGGCGTGGTCAGCTCGACCTCCCACACCGGGGTACCGCGGTCGGTGTCGAGTTCGGCGGAATCGACGCGCCCGCCGGGCACGGCCTCGATCGCTTTGTCGATGGCCTGCTGCCTGTTGAGGCCGGGGTCCGCGACCAGCGACCAGTCCCGCCCGGACGGATGGAAGGCGACGGTGTGGTCGTGGCCGCCGGTCGCGACAGCGCCGAGGGCGAAGCTCACACCGGCGACGACCGCCGCGACGGCGGCGCCGACGATGATCCAGCGAAGCCCTGCGTAGGCGCGGCGGAAAGCGGTTGTCATGGGAACCTCCTGCGGGAGTGTCGATCTCGAATGCTGCGACCACTGTCGCAAGAGGAAGCTGAAGGCAAGCTGAAGCCACCTGAAGACCGTTTCAGCATCCATCTGCCACCCTTAGCGGGTGCGTTTGTTGATCGTCGAGGACGAAAAGCGGTTGGCTCTCACTCTGGCAAAAGGGTTGTCGGCCGAGGGATTTGCCGTGGACGTGGTGCACGACGGCGCCGAGGGCCTGCATCTGGCGACCACCACGGACTACGACCTGATCATCCTCGACATCATGCTGCCCGGCATGAACGGCTACCGGGTGTGCGCCGCGCTGCGCGCCGCGGGCAACGAGACGCCGGTGCTCATGCTCACCGCGAAGGACGGCGAATACGACGAGGCCGAAGGTCTGGACACCGGAGCCGACGACTACCTCAGCAAGCCCTTCTCCTATCTGGTGCTGCTGGCCCGCATCCGCGCCCTGCTGCGCCGCCGGACCCGCGGCGGCGCGCGAGTTCTGCGCGTCGGCGATCTGATCGTGGATCCCGGCACGCGCACCTGCCGCCGCGGCTCGCAGGACGTCACGCTCACCGCCAAGGAGTTCGCCGTCCTCGAACACCTGGCCGTGCGCGCCGGGGAGGTCGTGTCGAAAGCCGATATCCTGCACCATGTCTGGGACTTCGCCTATGACGGCGACCCGAATATCGTCGAGGTCTACATCAGCACGCTGCGCCGCAAGATCGACGCGCCGTTCGGGCGCCGGTCCATCACCACCGTCCGGGGCGCGGGCTACCGGCTGGCGGCCGAGGCGTGACCGGCCGGTTACCCAGGCGGGCGTGGTGGCGATCGGTGCGTGCGCGCACCACCGTCGCGGCGACAGCCGTGGTCGCGGTGGCGCTCACGGCGGCGGGGTTCGCGGTGCTGGCGGTGTTGCGGCACAACCTGGTGGAGAGTGCGAGTTTGCAGGCGGAGACCACCGCGCGCGATGTGGCGGTGGAGCTCGCGGCGGCAGGCGACCCCGCCCGATTGACGCTGCCCGATGCCGAAGACCATCCGGTGCAAGTGGTTTCGGTTGACCGCCGAGTCTTGGCGGCCGCCCCAGAACTTCAGGGCAAACCGCCGATGGCCGACTTCGGCCCCTACGCGAAGTCCCGCGACGACGAGGACGACGACGAAGAGGATGACGAGGAGGAGCAGGACCAGGACGAGGGTGACGAGGAGAGCGCCTCGACGCCTGCCGATCCCGCGGCGGCCGAGCCGGAATTCGGCGACGTGCGGCTGACGGTGGACGCCGAGGACGGACCGCATCCATACCGGGTCGCCGCGCTGGCGGTGACCCTGCCGGGCGGGCAGCCCGCCACCGTTTACGCGGGCGCTTCCCTGGAGACCGCCGACAGCGCGGTGGCGGACGCGCGCCAAGCCATGCTGATCGGCCTGTCGCCACTGCTCGTCGTAGTCGCCGCCGTGACCTGGCTGGTCACCCGGCGTGCGCTCCGCCCGGTGGAGGCGATACGCGCGCAGCTCGCGGAGATCATGGACGGCGACCTCTCCCGCCGTGTTCCCGAACCCGGCTCACGCGACGAAATCGCCAGACTGGCAACGACTACCAACGCCACTCTCGCCGCTTTGGAGAAATCAGCGGAACGTCAGCGCCAGTTCATCGCCGACGCGGCCCACGAATTGCGCAGCCCCATCGCCAGCCTGCGCACCCAACTCGAAGTGGCCCAAGCGCATCCGGACCTACTGGAACTGGACGGGCTGATCGACGACACCGTCCGACTGGAACACCTCGCCGCCGACCTGCTGCTGCTGGCCCGGCTCGACGCGGGCGAACAACCGCGCTCCGACCGCGTCGACCTGACCGCCCTCGTCCGCGACGAGCTGGCCCACCGCGTCGGCGACCGGATCGCCGTCGACACCGCAGTCCCGGACGAGCCCATCATGGTCACCGGGAGCCGGACCCAGCTCGCCCGCGTGCTCGGCAACCTCGTCGACAACGCCCAGCGGCACGCCACCTCAACGGTGCGAGTCGCCCTGGAACGCACCGCCGACGGACCTGTGCTCCTGACGGTCACCGACAACGGCCCCGGCGTGCCCAACGCCGACCGAGACCGCATCTTCCAGCGATTCGTCCGCCTGGACGACGCCCGCACCCGCGACGAAGGCGGCGCGGGTCTGGGCCTGGCCATCGTCCGCGATGTCGTCGAGCACCACGCGGGCACCATCCACGTCACCGACGGCGTAACCGGCGGCGCCCACTTCGTCGTCACCCTGCCCGCGGCTCGTGTCTGAGTACTGCTCACGATCAGCGGACGCTCGCAAAGTAGTTCAAAACTCGGGATCTGGCGCAGGTTGCGTGATCGGCCCGTTCGAAATGCGCTCCGGCGCGTCTACGCATCGGGCTCGGTGATCGTCTTGCTCGGCCTGGCGGCTCCCCAGCGGCTCGGCAAGGCTGCACTGCCGGGGAGCCGGTCCGTAATGAACACGAAGGTGTCGCTTGTCGTGTGCGTAGTCTCAGTGCAGTTCCAGCACTGCCTTGCCGTGCAGGCGGCGTGACAGCAATGCCTGGGCAGCGTCACCGACCTGGGTCCAATCCCCGCGCCAGGCGATGTTCGGGTCCAACGCACCGGTCGCGACTCGGTCGGCCAGCCAGCTCAGATCCGGGCCGAGGTTGGTGCAGGCCAGCAGGAAGAACGTCGAGATCGACCGGTCGTGGCGTCCCTGATCACCGAAGAACGCCCCGAACGGGAACGTCTCGTCCACGCCCGCGGCGTGACCGACGGCAACCACCGTGCCACCCTCCGACAAGCGTTGGTAGGCGTCGACGAGTTGAGGGCCGCCCACCAGATCGATCACACCGTCGACCGGGGCCCGCAGGTCGGCGGGGCCGCTGATGACCTCGGCCGCGCCGAGTTCGCGCAGACTTGGAGCATGCGTGGCCGGATCGCCGGTCGACGCGATGACGTGCGCACCACCGAGACGGGCGAGCTGGACCGCATAGCGGCCGGTGCCGCCGGTCGCTCCGGTGATCAGCACCCGCCGCCCCAGAATCGGCCCGAGCCGGTGCAAGGACCGCAGCGCGCTCGCTCCCGCGACCGGAACGGTGCTGATCGCCGCCAGGTCCGCACCGGCCGGGGCCGTGCCGATGAGGTCGGTATCGACCGCACGCAGTTCCGCCCAGGCGCCGGTCCAGCCGAGAGTGACCACCGGGGTGCCGACCGGCGGGCCGGAGCCGTCGGCGGCCGCCCGCTCCACGATCCCGGCCGCGTCCCAGCCCAGTACCGAACCCTCGGGTGCGTCGGCGAGCACGTACCGGACCTCCCCATCGTTGAGTGAGGTCGCGGTCACTCGGACCACCGCCTGATGCGGCGTCGGCTCCGGATCGGCCACCTCCCCGACACGCAACCCGGACGGGACGGAACGGTCGACAACCAATGCGCGCATGTCACGCCTTTCGAAAGCAGGGGATGCTGTGGCGCCGGTCATCCGGCGGCACGCACCCAACGTGCCACTGAGTGGCAAATGATGTCAAGGGGCGATAGCTATCCAGCGGCGTTCGTGCGCTATCCTGCTGGCATGGCTGACGCTGCGATCGACCGGCTGCCGCTGCGGGAACGAAAGAAGCACCGCACTCGGCAGGCGCTGATCGACGCTGCTCTGGAACTGTTCACCGACCGCGGCTTCGACAACGTCACGCTCGACGAGCTCTGCGACACCGTCGACGTCTCCAAGCGCACCTTTTTCCGCAACTTCACCAGCAAGGAAGACGTCGCGATGGCACCGCTGCGAACCCTGTGGGCCGCCTTCCTCGCGGATGTGGCCCACCGCGAACCGGACACCGGACCGCTGCATCGAACACTGCGAGACAGCATGCTGGCGGCCCTGGATCAGATGCCCCCGGACGGCTGGGCAGACCGTGCCGCACGCAGCCACCGCCTCGCACAGTCCACCCCCTCGATGGGCGCGAACAACCTCCAGTTCTGCGCCCGGACCGTCCGCGACGCCCTCGAGGTCCTGCGGGAGCGCTTCGACATCGATCCTCGCGCCGATCAGCGCCCCCGCCTCGCCCTCGACATCGTCGTCGCCGCATTCCACTGCGCCCTCGACGCCTGGAGCACCGACACCGACAACCTCGATACAGCCGCGCTCACAACGCATGTGCGCGACGCATTCGACGCCGTACCCGAAGCCCTCACCATGACTCCAGCGCCACGACCGGCGAGCTGAGCCAGAATTCGGCCGCCTCCCGGACTTTGCGTCTCGTGCGCACCCCTCCGGGTTTCAGTTCCACGTACGCGGTGGCGCCATCGTCATGCCCGCAATGATCCCGACGTGCCCCTTGTGGTACCAGCCGTAGGGGTGGCCGACGAGCAAGCCGCAGCGCTGCACGATCTCCGGGGCCCGGAAGTTGATGTGCGGCAGGCTGTAGGTGATCAGAACTTGGTAGCCCAGGCCCATGGCTTCCCTGAGCGTCCACGGGATCGGGTCGGTCTGGTCGGCGATGATCGTCTTTCGCACGTCGCAGCCGTGGGCCGCGGCGAGTCTGCCGCAGTGCAGTTCCTGTATGTCCCGAGTCTCGATCGGGCTGAACAATTCGGCTCGCAAAAAGATGATCGCTGTGGGCACACCGCGCTCCTGGCTAGTCTTGGTACGCGCCCGGTGCAGGGTCCGGTGGGATGGCCGTCCGAGATGCCGGACCATCGCCGCTCAGCTCTCCGGGCTTCGAGGCGATGTCCCCCTTTTCGAGGGGCTGGCCTGCACCGGGCGCTTCTTCAGTAGACGTGGGGCACAGCGGGATTCGCAGCGCTATCGTGGTGCATCTGCGGTGGAGTTGCCATCATTTCGCTACAGGGCGTTCCACCACGGGGGTATGCCATATTTCACGCATCCAGTTAGCAAGGGGAAGAAATGGCCGCTGGATCTACACTGCCGAGACGAGCCTTGGGCCGCCAGCTGCGAAAGCTGCGGGAGCGTAACGACATCTCGCAAGGCGCAGCCGCGCGGATCATCGAGACGTCGCCTCAGACGTATGGGCGCTTGGAGGAGGGAAAGGTCACCAAGACCACGGATCTGATCATCAATGCCCTGGCCAACGCCTTCCAGGCCGATGACGCGGAGCGCAGGCTACTGCTGGACTTGGCCCAGGAGATCCGGCAAGCCCCATCGTCAAAGGCTGGCTCGTGGCGAGCGCTGGCCGACGTGATCCCAAAAGGCTTCAACTACTATTTGGCGCTGGAAGAGGCTGCAAGCCACATCATCTCGTGGCAATCGGCCGTGGTCCCAGGCCTGCTGCAAACCCGCGACTATCGTCGCGCGCTGATCTGGGCCGGGCGTCCGGACATGCCGCCGGACGAAGTAGAACGCGTACTCGACTTGGTTATGAAGCGACAGAATCTTTTGGCCAATGGGGATTTTCGCTTCGATGCCCTCATATCAGAGGCCGTCTTACGTTGCCCGGTGGGCGGCCAGGGAGTCGCTTCGTGTCAGTTCGAGCACCTGGCCGAGCGCTCTGAAATGCCGAATATCTCAGTGCGGGTCGTACCGCTCGGGATAGAGAATCCAATAGCGCTGTTGATGCGTTCGTTCGTCATGCTCAAATTCCGGCCACTGCCAACGTCGAATCAGGTCGAACCGCCGTTTGTCTACGAGGAGGGACTCGTCGGAGACCTCTATGTGGAGCGCGATGTCGAAGTGGATCAGTATGCGGAGGGAGCCCGGAGGCTGGCGCAGATAGCGTTGCCCGAAGCAGCATCCAGAGACCTGATGCTGAAGGCGATGAAGGAGCTGGGGAAATGATCGACCTATCCAGGGCACGCTGGTTCAAGAGCAGCCGAAGCACCGGAGCCAAGGAATGCGTGGAGGTGGCGCACCTGGGCGGGGGCATGGTCGGCGTGCGGGACTCCAAGGACCCGACCGGTCCCGCCCTGGTGTTCACGCCCGGCGAGTGGGATGCCTTCACCGGTGCGGTGCAAGGCGGCGAGTTCAGCAGCATCTAGAGACTTGGTGCTGACGACGATGAAGGAGCTGATGAAATGATCGACCTATCCGGGGCCAAATGGTTCAAGAGCAGCCGGAGCGGCGGGCAGAAGGACTGCGTAGAGGTGGCGCACCTGGGCAGCGGCATCGTCGGCGTTCGCGATAGCAAGGACCCATCGGGTCCCGTGTTGATGATCACGCCGAGCGAGTGGGATGCCTTCACCGCTGGCGTGCAAGACGGCGAGTTCAACCGTCCATAAGGGCGTCGCGCCGACCATAGAAACGCGAGAACTGCCCCGGAATGAGTCTGGGGCAGTTCTACTCTGGCCAGCGGCAGAAGGACCGCTGGCCAGAGCCGGAATTGTCAGGACAGTTTCAAACTGCGCCCAATGATTTCCTTCATGATCTCGGTGGTGCCGCCGTAGATGGTCTGGACGCGGGCGTCCATGTACGCCTTGGCGATCGGGTATTCCTTCATGTAGCCGTAGCCGCCGTGCAGTTGCAGGCAGCGGTTGATCAGGTCGAGCTGTTCCTCCGTGCTCCACCACTTGGCCATGGCCGCGTCTTCGGCGGAGAGCTTGCCCGCGTTGAGCAGTTCGATGAACTTGTCCACCATCAGCCGCACGGCGGTGGTCTTGGTGGCCAGTTCGGCGAGCACGAAGCGGGTGTTCTGCTGGGCGCCGATGGGCTTGCCGAACGCCTTGCGGTCGCGGACGTACTGGATGGTCATGTCCAGGCAGGACTCCATTGCCGCGGCCGCCATGACGGCGATCGACAGGCGTTCCTGCGGCAGGTTGTGCATGAGGTGCAGGAAACCCATCCCCTCGGTGCCCAGCAGGTTCGCGCCGGGCACGCGCACGTCGGTGAAGCTCAGCTCGGCGGTGTCCTGGGCCTTGAGGCCGAGCTTGTCCAGATTGCGGCCGCGCTCGAAGCCGGGCATGCCGCGCTCGACGACGAACAGGCTGAAACCCATCGCGCCCTTGTCCGGGTCGGTCTGCGCGACCACGATCACGATGTCGGAGTTGATGCCGTTGGTGATGAAGGTCTTGGCGCCGTTGAGGATCCAGTCGTCGCCGTCGCGTACCGCGCGGGTCTTGATGCCCTGTAGGTCTGAACCGGTACCGGGCTCGGTCATCGCGATCGCGGTGATGATCTCGCCGGAACAGAAGCCCGGCAACCAGCGCTGTTTCTGCTCGTCGTTGGCCAGCTCCAGCAGATAAGGCGCGATCACATCGTTGTGCAGCGCGAAGCCCAGACCGGAGTACTGACCGCGCACCGACTCCTCGGCGACGATGGCGTTGTAGCGGAAATCCTTCACCCCGCCGCCGCCGTACTGCTCCGGCATGGCCATGCCGAGGAAGCCCTGCTTACCGGCCTCGAGCCAGACCGCCCGGTCGACGATGCCCTGCTCTTCCCACTGCGCGTGGTTCGGCGCGACGTGCTGATCCAGAAACTTGCGGAACGACTCCCGGAACAGCTCGTGTTCGGGTTCGAACAGTGTGCGTTCCACGCCAACCTCCTAGTGACCACACCGGCCGGTCCACACCGACCAGTCGTTGCCTCATACCGTACCCGGATTGAGAATCCGGGTTCACTTCCGGGCTGGAAGGCCGATCTCACACTGGACCGGCGACGCGGCCCCGGAGCGACTGACGAGATTCTCGGCAAACGGCGACGGCCTGACCGGCGGTGCGCGGCACGGCTGAAAGCAACCGTGAGCCAGATCACGGTTGAGGTTGACCTTGGGTCAGGGTGCACGCTCGTCGCATCGGCACGCCACGACATACGCCGACCCGGACATAAACAGAATCAAGGGAGCGAACCGCCATGTACATCACCCTCTCCGACCAGGACAAGAGCACCCTGCGTACCGCCGCGTACGGCGCGGTGTCGCTGATGGCCGCCACCGGCTCGCCCCACAAGGCCGCCACGAACGCCTCCATCGCCCTGACGTCGGCGACCGGCCTGGTCGGTCACGTGCTCGCCGCGAAGTCCAAGGACATCCAACTGAACGGCAAGACCGTCGCCGCACTCGCCGACCAGGTACTGCCGGCCCTGACCGCGGCCATGAATCTGCTCGAGAAGCAGGATCCGGCCGAAGCCGACAACTTCCGCCGCACGGTCCTCGTCGCCGTCGACGCAGCCGCCCAGCCCCACAAGGGCGAGCCCAGCCCCACCACAGCCGAGATGGCACGCAAGATCACCGCAGCCCTCGACGCCGCCAGGGTGGCCACCGCGGACAGCGGGGCCGGGCCGGCGACTACCGCCGGGCAGGATCGCCCGGAACTTCAGAAGGCCCTCGAAGAGATCGTCGAATCCGGTCTCACCGGAATCACGCTGCGTGTGCACGACGAGCGGGGCGAGTGGGTCGGCAGCGCCGGAGTGAGCGAGCTGGGCGAGACCGCGAAGCCGCCGACGAACGGGCACGTCCGGATCGGCAGCAACACCAAGACCTTCACCGCGACGCTGGTCCTCCAACTGGTGGCCGAGGGCAAGATCGGGCTGGACACCCCGGCGGCCGCCTACCTGTCCGAGTTCGGGCTGGACGAGCGGGTCACGGTGCGGATGCTGCTGCAGCACACCAGTGGGGTGTTCAACTTCACCGGCGAGTACTACGACGACGGGACGTTCGCGGCGGGAATTCCCGCTACCACCGCGGGCAAAGAGTGGTTGGACAACCGGTTCAAGACCTACCGGCCGGAGGAGCTGGTACGGCTGGCGTTGTCCAAGCCCGCACGGTTCGAGCCGGGGACGGACTGGAGCTACTCCAACACCAACTACGTGCTGGCCAGGCTGCTGATCGAGAAGGTCACCGGCCGCTCGGTTGCCGAGGAGATGCAGAGGCTGATCCTGGGGCCGCTCGGACTGTCGGGCACCGTGGCACCGACCACCCAGACGGAGATCGCCGAGCCGCACGCTCACGCCTACTACCGGTACGACGACGCCGGGCAGGAGAAGACGGTCGACGTCACCCGCCACAACCCGTCCTGGATCTCCAGCGGTGGTGACATGATCTCGACCACCCAGGACCTGCACACGTTCATCTCCGCGCTGATGGGCGGCAAGCTCCTGCCAGCTGAACTGCTGGCCGAGATGTGCACGCCGCACCCGACGCCCATCCCGAACATGGGCTACGGCCTCGGCGTGTTCGTGCAGGACACCGGCCGGGGCGGCACCGTCATCACCCACAACGGCGGTGCCGCGGGCCACGCGGCAATGATGTTCAGCACGCCCGAGGGCAGCAAGACCCTGACCGCCACGCTGAACTATGTGGACGACGCCGCGCTGTCCCTGGCCGTGCCGTTCCAGAAGGCGACGCAGAGGCTCGTCGACGAGGTGTTCTGCGGTGGGCAGGCCGATCCGGCTCAGCCGACGCACTGAACACCTGTGACCCATACACCTCGAGGGTCGACCGTTTCCGGTCGTGCCTCCAGAACGCGACCGCCACGCCGGGCTCGACGAACTCGGCGTGGCCCGTCCACATGATCACAAGGCAGGCTGAGCAGATGATGAACGGAGTCACGATCGGGCAGGCGGCGGCATTCGTCGGCGTCACGGTGAAGACGGTGCGGCACTACCACAAGCTCGGCTTGGTCGAAGAGCCCGAACGCGACAGCTCCGGTTACCGGCGATACGGATCGGCCGAGTTGTTGCGGCTGGTGCAGGTCCGGACTCTCGCTGGGGCGGGCGTGCCGCTGGCTGAGATCGGGTCCCTGCTCGACGCCGACGCCGCGTCGTTCGCCGCCGCACTCGCCGACGTCGAGCGGCAGCTCACCGCACAGATCGAGGAGTTGACCTCCCGGCGTGACACGCTGCACCGGCTCGCCGACGGCAACCGGGCGCTGCTGCCCGACCGCGCTGTGGCGCTGCTGGAGCGGATGCCCGGCCTCGGCTTCACCGCGGACGAGGTGGCGGCCGCCCGGGAGGGCTGGGTGCTGGCCAAGGCCCTGGTCCCAGAAGGCTTCGACGACTACCTCACCCATGTCGAGCACGCCATCGAAGACACCCGGTTCGTCGCCTTGAGCAAGCGCGCCGCCGAAGCCGCGGCATGGGAACCGGACGACCCCCGCATCGCCGAGCTCGCCACCGCCATGGCCGACCACTACCTCGCCAACCCCGCACAGCTGAAAATCGTGACCGGCCTGCAAGCCCGCACCGAGGCCGCGACCCGGTACAAGCTGATCGCCCACCACGGCGAAGAGCAGGCACCGGCCGCGGCCCGGCTGGCCGCGCTTGTCGAGACCGAGCTCCGTTCCGCCGGCGTCCACATCCCCAGACCAGACTCCCATTGACCGCAGTGTCCGGTCCTTCGGCCCGGCGACCGGCCCGGGAGCTGCCCACCGAGTCGGCCGGCCACGCCGCCGCGGGCGTCATGGTCCGATGTGAATACGTCCACACCACAGCGGAACTCACCGATCGGCACCAGCGAACGACACCGACGGACCCACACGTCTACAACGACTGGTGAGATTCTCGGCAAACGCGCGGGTCGATTCGCCGCTCCTGCCGCGTGTGCTGTGGATGGTTCCGCAGCGCACGCGGCGCTGCGTGCTAGCGGCCCCTGTGGGACTCGTGTGTTTGTCTGTCGGGTGTGATGTCGAAATTGGTTCGGGTCGGCGCCGACCTACTCGCCTGGGTCGCGACACTGGCAGGAGCCGCTGGAGTCGCGTTGCACTTCAGTCGGTCGTGGTCTCGAATGGTGGTCTTGGCGGCTTCGGGTGCGCCGTATCTGATGAGCGCCGCGTTCGTCGGTGCGGTGGCGTTTGTAGCCATGCGACGATGGAGCGGTGCGGGGGTGGCGGTCGTTGTCATTGCCGCCGCGATGTGGACTCAGGCTCCGCTGTACGTCAGCCGCGCGGGTACTGAGGATGGGCCCGCGGTGACGGTGATGCAGGCCAATCTTCTGTTCGACGGAGCTGATCCTCGGGCGCTGGTTGACGAGGTGCGCGCGCGGAACATCGACGTGCTCACCGTCAATGAGCTCACGCGGGCGGCGGTCGACGATCTCGGCCGGGCGGGGCTCGACCAGTTATTGCCGCACCGGTATCTGTCCCCGGGAAGGACCGCGAGCGGGACCGGAATATGGAGCAGTTACCCGTTGTCGGACACGGTCGAGTACGACGGATTCGTGCTGAACCAGCTCTCGGCCACGGCGGACATCCCGGATGCCGGACCGGTCACGGTGTACGCCTTCCATCCGGTTCCACCGGTGTTCGGCACGCAGGTCTGGGCCGACGAGTTGTCCCGCCTGCGCGCAATTCTCGAGCGGTCACCATCGAATCGGCCGGCGATCGTCGGTGGCGACTTCAACGCGACCTACGACCATTCGCAGTACCGCGCGATGTTGTCAGGGCGTTTCGGCGACGCCGCCGAACAGGCGGGCGCTGGACACCTGGTCACCTATCCGACCGACAAGCGGTGGCCGCCCCTGGTTGGTATCGACCATGTCCTCGTCGCTGGGGGTCGCGCGGTCGCGGTGGAGACGGTGGGCCTACTCGGCGCGGACCACCGCGCACTGGTCGCGCAAATCCGTTTGGACCGTGGCAGGTCGTGACCACACGCTCGGCGAGTGCTGCGCGGCCGAAAGCCCCGATGCGGTGCGGCGGTTGCCATGCGGCCACACGAGATCAATGCCAATCGGATTGCCGAACCATGATCTTCTGGACTTCCCATCCGACCACGATCAATCGGTGCGAATGCCGAAACTCGCAGGAGCCGTCAGCGTTTCAGCCAACTGCGCAAACGGCCCACCAGGGTGCGGCCTTGGTCTCGTTCCCGTTCGGCGAAGAGGAAGTTCATCTCCTCCTCCAGTGCCTTGCGCACCACGTCACGGAATTCCGTTGCGGCCGCATGCTTATCGCTGGCTCCGCGCCAGGGCGCCGGGTCGATCGGCGCGCCCGCGGAGAAGTAGAAACGCTCCGGCCGCGGGATGACGGTGGGGCCGACGCCACGGATCAGCGGAGGGGTGAGCTCACGGTTGAGCCCGAGTGCCTCCACGGTCCAGCGCAGCGGGCGCAGGAGCGGATGGTCGCCGTCGACCACGATGTCGTAGGCGTCGTCGACGCCGATCATCGCGACCGGGACGATCGGGGCGCCCGCCTCGATCGCCATGTGCGCGAAACCGCTGCGTCCCTCCCACTTCAGCACGTACTTCTCGTTCTTGCGGCGCACCGCCTCGCGACCGCCACCGGGGAACACCATGACGGCCTCGCCACGGGCGAGCAGGGTCAGGCAGTTGGACCTGGTCCCGCGCACCGTGCCGAAGTAGTGCAGCAGGTGACGCACGCCGGGCACGTTGATCAGCACGTTCTCCGCGAGTCCGCGGATGAGGCGGCCGCGGCGGCGCAGCACTTCGGGCAGCAGCATCGGGGCGTCGATGCCACCCAGCAGATTGTGGTTGCCGACCAGCAGCACCGGTCCCTCGGCGGGGATGTTCTCCAAGCCGTAGAAGCGCGGGCTGGTCCACGCGCGCAGTGGCGCGAGCAGGGTGTCGATCAACCGCAGATCGGTGTCGGTCAGCGAAACCGACAGCGGCGCACCGTCGCTGAGTACCGGATCAACGCTGTCCGCGGCGCCGGGATGGCGAGTACCCGAACCGGAGCGGGCGTCCGACATGAACCCTCCTGATGTCGATTCGATGACAATAGCGCAACGAAATCGACTGCGTCGCATCGAATGTGCGCGTCAGGCCGGGACACGCCCGGTGTGGTCGGTTCACCGGCTCACCAGTCGCACCGGGGAGCGCATGACGAATTAGCACGTCATCGGCGGTCGGACAGCCGCGGCGGATTGGTCCGATGTGAATACGCCCACACCACAGCGGAAGTCACCGACCGACGCTCGACGCCGACACCGCCAGAGTGCGCTGCGCGCCGACCCTGGCGCAGTTGATCATCGCGATCGGCGCGCCGGTGGTGTCGTCGTAGAGAACGGACGACACCGCCGGACCCGCATGTTTACGCGGAGACGTGCTCGCCGGTCTCCGGCGCACCGTCCGTGCCCGCATGCGCGTATTCGGACAACGCGGCGGCGAGGGCGTGCGGAACGCGCGCTCGAACCCGCGTGCCGCCCTCCTCATGCTCGGAACTCACGATGTGGCCGTCGGCGTGAATGCGCGCCAGCAGGTCGCCGCGCGTATACGGCAGCAATACACTGACGTCCACGTCCAGTCCGCCGAGCATCTCGGCGAGCCGCTCCCGCAGCGCGTCGATGCCCAGCCCGCGGTGCACGGAGACGAACGACGCGTCCGGCAACAGTGCGCGCAGGTGGGTGATGTCGGCCGGAGCGATCGCGTCGATCTTGTTGACCACCAGCAGTTCCGGCGGGGGCGGCGTGCCGGATTCCTTGATCACGTCCGTGATCACCTCGCGCACGGCCTTGATCTGCTCAGCGGGCAGCGCGTCGGAGCCGTCCACCACGTGCAGCAGCAGGTCGGCGCCGGTCACCTCCTCCAGCGTGGAGCGGAACGCCTCGACCAGCTGGGTCGGCAGGTGACGGACGAAGCCGACGGTGTCGGTGAAGACGACCTCGCGGCCGTCGTCGAGCTCGGCACGGCGTGTGGTCGGGTCGAGGGTGGCGAACAGCGCGTCCTGCACCAGCACTCCGGAGCCGGTGAGGGCGTTCATCAGGCTCGACTTGCCCGCGTTGGTGTAGCCGACGATCGCCACCGACGGGATGCCGCTGGACGTGCGCCGCGCCCGCATGGTGTCGCGCGCGGTCTTCATCTCCCGGATCTCGCGGCGCAGTTTCGCCATCCGCTCGCGGATCCGCCGGCGATCGGTTTCGATCTTGGTCTCACCGGGGCCACGCAGACCCACGCCGCCGTTGCTGCCCGCACGGCCACCGGCCTGCCGGGACATGGACTCACCCCAACCGCGCAGCCGCGGCAGCATGTACTCCATCTGGGCCAGCGAGACCTGCGCCTTGCCCTCGCGGGAGGTGGCGTGCTGGGCGAAGATGTCCAGGATCAGCGCGGTCCGGTCGACCACCTTCACCTTGACGACCTTCTCCAGCGCGGTCAGCTGCGCCGGGGTCAGCTCGCCGTCGCAGATCACGGTGTCGGCGCCGGTTTCCAGCACCACGGTGCGCAGCTCGTCGGCCTTGCCGGAGCCGATGTAGGTGGCCGGGTCGGGCCGGTCGCGACGCTGGATCAGCGCCTCCAGCACCTGTGAGCCCGCCGTCTCGGCCAGCGCCGCCAGCTCGGACATGCTCGCCTCCGCCTGCGCGGCGGTTCCCGCGGTCCAGACGCCGACCAGCACGACGCGCTCCAGGCGCAGCTGCCGGTACTCGACCTCGGTGATGTCGGTGAGCTCGGTGGACAGCCCCGCCACGCGCCGCAGCGAGCTGCGTTCGTCGAGCTGGAGCTCACCCACGGTCGGATCGGCCGACCAGCCCGAGCGCCGCATGCGGGCGGCGTGCTCGGCGACGACGTCACCGGTCACGGCGTCCGCGCCGGTCACAGCGTCGTCGGAGGTCTCGGCGGAGCGATCACGCGCGGCCGCCGGGGTGAATTCATACTTCTCGGATTTCGTCATACACCATCCATGCTGCCACGACATCACCGCAGCACGCACCCGGTTATCCGCGCGCCTCGCGCAGCGGGGCACCGCCACCCGCCAGAAACCACCGGCGCCGGTCGCGCCCGGGGTGCGGCGGGGTGGTCGGCGGCAGTCTGTTACCGCACCGCCAGCAGGAGTGCGAGCGGGCTGCGGCTCACAGACCGTTCCACCACGATCCGGCCAGACGGCCGCTGGCGACCAGGACCGACGGCCCGCGCAGCCACGCCGAGCCGCGCTCCAGTCCCACGATCACCTCCCCGCCGGTCACCCGGACGGTCACCCGGCCGGTGTCCTCGGCGATCCGGAAACCGTCGGCGGCCAGCGCCGCGGCGGCGGCGGCGACCGTGCCGGTTCCGCAGGAACGCGTTTCGCCGACGCCGCGCTCGTAGACCCGCATGTCGACCGAGCGTTCGGCGTCCAGCGCGGTGACGATCTCGACGTTCACCCCGTGCGGGAACAGGTCGGGGTCGAAGCCGGGCGGCACACTCAGGTCGAGCTTGGCCAGCGCCTCCATGGACATCGCGGGATCGACGCAGGCCAGGTGCGGGTTACCGACGTCGATGCCCAGCCCGGACAGCGCCCAGCCCCCGATGGTCGCGGTGGACTCGCCGAGTTCGCGCACCGGCCCCATGCCGACGGTGACGTCGCCGGTGACCGCGTCCCCGGCGTGCACGGTGACCGGACGCGCCCCGGCTCGGCTGCCGACGACGTAGCTGTCGCGGGTTTCCAGGCCCGAGGCCGCGAGGTAGTGGGCGAAGACGCGCACGCCGTTGCCGCACATCTCGGCGACCGACCCGTCGGCGTTGCGGTAGTCCATGAACCAGTCCTCGGGCCCGACGCCCTCCGGGAGCCGCGCGAGCACACCCGCGGCCTCCAGCGCACCGGCGCGCGCGACCCGCAGCACGCCGTCGGCGCCGAGCCCGCGCTGGCGATCACACAGCGCGCCGACCTGCGCCGGAGTCAGCGCCAGTTCGGCGTGCGGGTCCGGCAGCACCACGAAATCGTTCTGGGTGCCGTGGCCCTTGGTGAACTCGATATCCGGCACGTGCGCGGTCTCCCTCTCTCGTCGTCACTTGGCAAACGTGCGGCGCTGCCGGGAAATTTCGTAGAGTGCGACCGCCGCGGCCGAGGGCGCACCCAGCGAACTGGCCGTGCCACCCATCGGAATGTGCACCATATCGTCACAGGCCGCCTGCCAGGCCGCGCTCATCCCGCTGGTCTCGTTGCCGACGACCAGAATTGTCGCGTCGGTGAAGTCGTAATCGTAGGCGGCGCGATGGCCTTGCTCGTCGGTGCCGACGATCCGGGTCGGGATGCCGCGACGCACCTGCCGGTTGCGGAACTCGAGCACCTGCGCGGGCCCGGCGGCGCGGATCACCGGCACGGCGAACAGCGAACCCGTCGAGGCGCGAACGGCCTGCGGGTCGTAGTGATCGGCGCCGTGCCCGGTGACGATGACGCCGCTGGCGCCGAAGGCGTCGGCCGAGCGGATCAGCGTGCCCAGATTGCCCGGCGAGTTGGGGCGGTCGAACACCACGACCACCGGCGCGTCCTCCCCCGGCTCGCCCGGCTCGAAGGTCTCCAGCTCCGGCTGCCGCGACATCGCGACCGCCACCAGTTCCGGTATGCCGCCGGACTTTTCGCCGAGCTCGGCCATCAGCTCGGGCACCAGCCCGACCTGCGGGACCGCGCTGGTGTCCAGCAACTCGCGCGCCCAGCTCGACAGCTCCGTGCCGCCGAGGCGGTACAGCAGCGTCTCCAGCGGCCAACCGGCGGCCACGGCCTGGGTGATCGGACGGACTCCCTGCACCAGGAACCGGCCGTCCCGATGACGCTTGGTGCGGTTGTTCAGATAGGCCTGCCACACCTGGACGGAGGCGTTGCGCGTGGTCACACGTCGGGTCACTGCGGAGTCCGTTCTTTCTCTTTCTCGTCGAGCTGGGCCAGCGCGGCGGCCACCAGATCGGGGGCGGCGCCGTCCACCCACCGCACCCGGGGATCGCGCCGGAACCAGGAGCGCTGCCTGCGCACGTAGCGCCGGGTGCCGATCAGCGTGCGCTCCTGCGCGTGGCTCAGGTCGTATTCGTTGTCCAGGTAGGCCAGGACTTGTGCGTAGCCGATGGCGCGCCGGGCCGTGACGCCCTCGCGCAGACCGCGCTCGATCAGGCCACGCACCTCCTCGACCAACCCGCCCGCGAACATCGCCGCGGTGCGCCGCTCGATCCGCGCGTCCAGTGCCGCGGTCTCCCGGTCCACGCCGATGATGACCGTGTTCCAGCGCGGCTGCCCGATCGTCGGCGCCGAGGCGGCGAACGGCCGTCCGGTGAGTTCCACGACCTCGAGCGCGCGCACCATGCGCCGCCCGTCGGTGGGCAGGATGGTGGCCGCGGCCGCGGGATCCGCCTCGCGCAGCGCGGCGTGCACCGCCGCGACACCGCGCTCGGCGAGCACCGCTTCCCAGCGCGCCCGCACGGCCGGATCGGTGGCCGGGAAGTCCCACTGGTCCAGCAGCGCTTGGACGTACATCATCGAACCGCCCACGATGACCGGCACATGCTCGCGTCGCATGATCGCCTCGACGTCCGCGCTGGCCGCCGCCTGGTAGGCGGCCACCGACGCGGTGTCGGTCACCTCGAGCACGTCGAGCTGGTGGTGCGGGATGCCGCGCCGCTGCTCGACCGGCAGCTTCGCGGTGCCGACGTCCATGCCGCGGTAGAGCTGCATCGCGTCGATGTTCACGATCTCGCCGCCGAGCCGTTCGGCCAGGTCCAGGGCGAGGTCGGATTTGCCTGTGGCGGTGGGGCCGACGACCGCGATGGGAGTGATGCCGGAATCCGTCACGCGGCATCGCCTCCCGCGGGGCGCCACAGACTCGCGTGATAGCCGACGCCGAAGGGCGCGTCGCGGTAGCGGGTCTCGACCACCGGATCGGCGCGGAACAGCCCGGCCAGCACCTGGTAGGCGGGGCGCCCCGCGAGGGATAGTTCAGCGCACAACGCCGGATCGAGTGCCCGGAGCGCGGCGCGGTCACCCGCGGTCAGAGCACGATCGAGCCCGGCCTGCACGGTGCGGGCACGGTCGTCGAGGTAGCCGGGCGCCTTGGTGGACAGTGTCGCCGCGCCGTCGGCGACCACCAGCACGCCGCGCCGCGTGGCGGCGCCGTCGAGCTCGGCGCGCAGCTTCGCCCCGAGCTCGCCGCAATGCTCCGGCGGCGCCTCCGCCGCCACGATGCGCGCCTCGGCGACGGCGCCGGGCGCGACCTGCCCGCGCAGCCACCCCGCGATCAGCACTGCCAGCGGCAGTTCCGGATCCGCCGGCTCCGCGCCGGCGACCGCCGCGGCGGAGAAACCGACTCGCACGTCGGCGCCGAACCCGCGGAACGTGCCGACAGAAGCTGGACCGAAGCACGCTTCGGATGCGCCCGAACCGACCACCATCCACTGGTCGGTCACCGACGCGAAGGCGCGCACGGTGTCGAGTACCGCCGCCCGCAACACGGCGCGCGGGTCCGGTTCGCCCGTGCCCGCCACGTCCGCCACGCCGCCGCACAGCTCGGGCACCAGGACGGGCGGCGAGGGAACGAGAGCGGCGATGGAGAACACGTCGTAACCGTAGTCGTTGCCGAGACCACCGAGCCCGCCCGGCTTCGAGTGTCTCTGCCGGAAACAGGCCCGGGATTGATAGTGTTCGAGGAGCTACAACCCAGGTCATCAGGGGTTGGAATCCCCGGGATTTCCTCCGCGGGAAGGCAAGGATCGATGGTCACAAGGGCTCGGACCGGGTTGAATGGGATGAGCTAGGGCGTAACCAGGCAGCCGTGACGCGCGGCAGGGACGAGGAAAAATGACCGACAGCAACGGAACCGCGAAAGCCAGCCCCGGCAAGATGCCGCGCTCTTCCGGTGCCCCGAAACCCGGTAGCTCGGTTCAACCGCCCAAGCCGCACGCGGTCAAACCCGCCCCGGGCCCGGCCCAGCAACACCCGCACCCCGTCGTCGTGCCCACCGTCTCCGATCCCAGCCAGTGGGGCCGGGTCGACGAGGACGGCACCGCGTGGGTGAAGACCGCCGAGGGCGAACGCCAAGTCGGCTCCTGGCAGGCCGGCGACGCCGCCGAGGGCCTGGCCCACTTCGGCCGCCGATTCGACGACCTGGCCACCGAGGTCGCCCTGCTGGAGGCCAGGCTGGCGGCGGGCGCGGACGCCCGCAAGACCAAGGCCGCCGCCATGGCGCTGGCCGAATCGTTGCCGACCGCCGCCGTCATCGGAGACATCGAGGGCCTGGCCCGGCGCCTGCAGGCCATCGCCGAGCACTCCGAGGAAGCGGCCGCGCACGCGAAGGAAGAGAAAGAGCGCGCCCGCCACGAGCACACCGAGCGCAAGGAGGCGCTGGCCGCCGAAGCCGAGAAGATCGCCGCCGAGTCCACCCAGTGGAAGGCCGCGGGCGATCGGCTGCGCGAGATCCTCGAGGAGTGGAAGTCCATCCGGGGAGTGGACCGCAAGGTCGACGACGCGCTGTGGAAGCGCTACTCCAAGGCACGCGAGGCGTTCAACCGCCGTCGCGGCGCGCACTTCGCCGAACTGGATCGCGAGCGCGCCGCCGCGAAGACACGCAAGGAGGAACTGTGCGTGCGAGCCGAGGAGCTGTCCAGCTCCACCGACTGGGTGACCACCGCGGGCATCTTCCGTGACCTGCTCGCCGAGTGGAAGGCCGCCGGGCGGGCGCCGCGCGAGGCCGACGAGGCGCTGTGGCGGCGCTTCAAGAGCGCACAGGACGTGTTCTTCGCCGCGCGCAACGCCGCGGTCTCCGAGCGCGACGCCGAGTTCGAGCAGAACGCGGCGGCCAAGGAGGAACTGCTGAAGGCCTACGCGCACATCGACCCGTCCGCCGGCCTGGACGCCGCCCGCAGCGCGCTGCGCGAACTCCAGGAAAAATGGGACGCCATCGGCAAGGTGCCGCGCGAGCGCATGCAGGAACTGGAGGGCAAGCTGCGCGCCATCGAGAAGCGCGTCCGCGACGCCGCCGACGCGCAGTGGCGGCGCACCGACCCGGAGGCGGTGGCACGCGCCGCGCAGTTCCGCGAGCGGGTGGCGCAATTCGAGGAGCAGGCCGCCAAGGCGCAGGCCGCGGGTAATGCCCGCGACGCGGAGAAGGCACTGGAGCAGGCCAAGCAGTGGCGCGAGTGGGCCGAGGCCGCCGAAGGCGCGGTCAGCAACCGCTAGGCGGCTGCCCCACCTTCGCTCGGCCCGGCGCATGAGCGGCTACCTCTAGCCCGCTCACCCGGCGCACCAGCGGCTACCTCGAGCCCCGCTCAGCCCGGCGCACCAGCGACTGCCCCGAGCCCCGCTCAGCCCGGCGCACCAGCGACTGCCCCGAACCCCGCTCTGCACGGGCAGCCGATGACGGACTACGTCTGGCGGCGCGTATCAGGCTGGATACCGGCCCCGATCGAACGGACAGCGGCCCCTCCGATCGGAGGGGCCGCTGTCGTCGCGCGAAGTCTGGTCAGGATTCGCCGCTGAGGCGGCGGCGGTCGCGTTCCTCCGCGGCCGCTGCGGCGTTGCGCCGCTGCTCTTCGGCGGCCAAGTGCAGCGCGGTACGGCTCCACACCACGCGCACCCAATGGAAAGTGAGCACGATGGTCACGATCGCGCCGAGGATCAGGCCGATACCGGGGCCGGCGCCGACGTAGTTCCCCAGCCCGGGGGTCTGGCGGTGCCAGATCGAGAGGACGCCGAACACGCTGGCGACGGCGCTGCCTGCGACGGCGATCCAGGCCAGCACCCAGCGGCGGGTCATCAGCGCCAGCGTCGAGAATCCGATGCCGAAGACCGCGACGAACCATACGAAGACCCGCGAGGGCAGACCGATGTGCTCGATGCCCGCGACCTCGGTGTTCAACAGCACGTCGAAACCGCGTGCCGCGCCCGCGTGCGGCAGGACCAGCGACACCAGCAGCAGGAACACCGCTCCCGCCACGACCATGGCGCGGACGCCCGGGTCGATCTCCCCGGCGATCCTGCGCTCGACGGCGTCCAGATCGTCCCGGAATTGTTCGAAGTCGTTGGTGCTCTCGACCGAGCTCACTGAATCCTCGTTTCGTTCGTCGTCGCCGGTGGCGCTGGCGGACTGCCGCGGGGTCTCCGCGGACGCGCCGCGCTCATCGTCGCCGGACGCGGGCTCGATGCCGTCGGCGCCGCGCGCGTCGCCTTCGTCGTCCGGCCTGGTGGTCATGCTCCGCAGCCGGTCGAGCAGCCCGCGGCCGCCGGTTCGGGAGCGGGCGCGCCGATGCGCGGCAGGCCGAGACCCACGCCGATGGGCTCGGTCTTCGGCGTGACACCGCGCTCGTGCGCGTCACCGGCGCGGGTGCGGCGATGGGTCTTGACCGCGGCGTCGGCGAGCAGATGATGCGGCGCGGCGCCAGTGATGTCGACAGTGACCAGATCGCCGGGACGGATCCGCTCCGCGGTGTCGCCGGGACGGAAGTGCACCAGTCTGCCGTCGCGGGCGCGGCCGCTCATCCTGGCGGTCGCGGCGTTCTTCTTACCCGCCCCCTCGGCGACGAGCAGCTCCACCTCGGTGCCGATCAGCTCCTGGTTGGCGGCCAGGGAGATCTCCTCCTGCACTGCGATCAGCCGGTCGTAGCGCTCCTGCACGACGGCTTTGGGCAGCTGATCGGGCATGTCGGCGGCGGGCGTGCCGGGCCGCTTGGAGTACTGGAAGGTGTACGCGCTGGTGAAGCGCGCACGGCGGACCACGTCCAGGGTTTCCTGGAAGTCCTCTTCGGTTTCGCCGGGGAAGCCGACGATGATGTCGGTGGTGATCGCCGCATGCGGCATCGCGGCACGCACCTTGTCGATGATCCCCAGGTAGCGGGCCTTGCGGTAGGAGCGCCGCATGGCCTTGAGCACCCGGTCCGAACCGGACTGCAACGGCATGTGCAGCTGCGGGCAGATGTTCGGGGTGTCGGCCATCGCCTCGATCACGTCGTCGGTGAACTCGGCCGGGTGCGGCGAGGTGAAGCGAACCCGCTCCAAGCCGTCGATGGTTCCGCACGCGCGCAGCAGCTTGGCGAACGCGCCGCGGTCGCGCGGCTCGGCCGGGTCTGCGAACGAGGCGCCATAGGAGTTGACGTTCTGGCCGAGCAAGGTCACCTCGAGCACGCCTTGGTCGACCAGCGCCTGCACCTCGGCGAGCACGTCACCGGGGCGGCGGTCGACCTCCTTGCCACGCAAGGCGGGCACGATGCAGAAGGTGCAAGTGTTGTTGCAGCCGACCGAGATGGAAACCCAGCCCGCGTAGGCCGATTCCCGCTTGGCGGGCAGCGTGGACGGGAACGCCTCCAGCGACTCCAGGATCTCCACCTGGGCTTCCCGGTTGTGCCGCGCCCGCTCCAGCAGCACCGGCAGCGAGCCGATGTTGTGCGTGCCGAAGACCACATCCACCCACGGCGCTTTGCGCACCACGACGTCGCGGTCCTTCTGCGCCAGGCAGCCGCCGACGGCGATCTGCATGCCGGGTCGGCCCGCCTTGATCGGCGCCAGGTGGCCGAGCGTGCCGTAGAGCTTGTTGTCGGCGTTCTCGCGCACCGCGCAGGTGTTGAACACGACGAGATCGGCCGTCGCGCCGGGCGCGGCCTTCACGTATCCCGCGTCCTCCAGCAGGCCCGACAACCGTTCGGAATCGTGCACGTTCATCTGGCAACCGAAGGTGCGGACCTCGTAACTGCGTGCTGTGCCCTCGGCGGGCGCGGGAGTCAACACTGCCTGTCCGATCGAATCCACCCATCCAGGGTACGGGGCCGCGTCCGGCGGGTTTCGCTGGCATCGGCGCAGGCTCTCGGGCAAATCTTCGCCTCACCCCGGGCATGGGCCGCCGGGTTACGCCGAGGTGTCGAATCGGCGTGGCGAGACGGTGTGTCGCCGAAACCCGGGCAAATCCCTGTTTTTTGCTTAAGGTCTTGACCATGACCGATGACGCCGCCATCCCCGACACGACCGGGGACGCTCCTGCCGGGGCCGTCAGCGCCGCCACCAGCGCGCCGCCGATGATCTCGATGCGCAATGTGGACAAACACTTCGGCGACCTGCACGTGCTCCAGGACATCAACCTCGAGGTCCCCAAAGGACAGGTCGTCATCGTTCTGGGCCCCTCGGGTTCCGGTAAGTCGACGCTGTGCCGCACCATCAACCGCCTGGAACCCATCGACTCCGGCGACATCGCCATCGATGGCGTCCCGCTGCCCGCCGAGGGCCGCGCGCTGGCCGCGCTGCGCGCCGATGTCGGCATGGTGTTCCAGTCGTTCAACTTGTTCGCGCACAAGACGATCGTGGAGAACGTCATGCTCGCGCCGATCAAGGTCCGCAAGATCAAGAAGGACGCCGCCCGCACCCGCGCCATGGAATTGCTCGAACGGGTCGGCATCGCCAATCAGGCCGAGAAATACCCGGCCCAGCTCTCCGGCGGGCAGCAGCAGCGCGTCGCGATCGCCCGGGCGCTGGCCATGAACCCGAAGGTGATGCTGTTCGACGAGCCGACCTCGGCACTGGACCCGGAAATGGTCAACGAGGTGCTCGAGGTGATGGTGTCGCTGGCCAAGGACGGGATGACCATGCTGGTCGTCACCCATGAGATGGGGTTCGCCCGCCGCGCCGGAAACCGGGTGCTGTTCATGGCCGACGGCCAGGTGGTGGAGGACGCGCCGCCGGATGTCTTCTTCACCGCCCCGAAGTCCGAGCGCGCCAAGGACTTCCTGGGCAAGATTTTGAGCCACTGACCTGCCGGACACAGCGGACAGCAACATCCACGAGAGGGAGAAGGAAAACTCGATGAGGATCAACCGTGCCCTGCGAATCGGTGTCGGGGCGATCGCCCTGGCACTCGCCGCCGCGACCGCCACCGGCTGTGGCGGCGGCGACGACAAATCCGCCCTTGACCACGCCAAGGACGGCAAACTGACCGTCGGCATCAAGTTCGACCAGCCGGGTATGGGTCTGCGGAACAAGGATGGCTCCTACAGCGGTTTCGACGTCGAGGTGGCCAAGTACGTCGCGGGCAAGCTCGGCGTGCAGCCCGAGGGCATCACGTTCAAGGAATCCCCCTCCGGCCAGCGCGAGACGCTGATCGAGAACGGCCAGGTCGACTACATCGTCGCCACCTACTCGATCAACGACCAGCGCAAGGAGAAGGTCGACTTCGCCGGTCCGTACTACATCGCCGGTCAGTCGCTGCTGGTGCGCGCCGACAACAACACCATCAACGGCCCCGACGACCTGAAGGGCAAGAAGGTCTGCTCGGTGAAGGGCTCCACCCCGGCGCAGAACATCAGCAAGAACTTCCCCGACACCCAGTTGCAGGCCAACGACACCTATTCGCTGTGCCTGGAGGGCCTGCGCGCGGGTTCGTGGGACGCGGTGACCACCGACGACATCATCCTGGCCGGCTACGCCGCGCAGAGCACCGGCGCGTTCAAGGTGGTCGGCAAGCCGTTCACCACGGAGAACTACGGCATCGGGTTGAAGAAGGGCGACAAGGAACTGCGCGACAAGATCAACGACGCGATCGAGGCGATGATCGCCGACGGCTCCTGGAAGAAGGCGTTCGACTCGACCGTGGGCGTCTCGGGCTACCAGGCCCCGCAGCCGCCGACGGTGAACCGGTACTGAGTTCTTCCCGAGCACGGGTGGCCCGGCCCCGACCGGGCCGGGCCGCCCGCCGCACTTCCCCTGACCATCGAAACCCGATCGGAGGGACGCGTCCGTCGTGTTCGACCTGATCTCGAGGTACGACACCGAAATCCTCGAAGCCTTCTGGGTGACCATCCAGCTGACCGTGCTGTCGGCGATCGGCGCACTGATCCTGGGCACCGTCGTCGCCGCGCTGCGGGTGTCTCCCGTGCCGGTGGCGCGCTGGGTCGGCACCGCCTACGTCACCATCTTCCGCAACACCCCGCTCACGCTGATCATCGTGTTCATGTCGCTGGGCCTCTACACCACGATGGGCTGGCGGCTCGCGGGTGAGGGCCCGGATTCGCTGGCGCAGAACAACTTCCGCTTCGCGGTCATCGGCCTGAGCATCTACACCGCGGCCTTCGTCTGCGAATCGCTGCGCGCGGGCATCAACACCGTGCCGATGGGGCAGTCCGAGGCGGGCCGCTCGCTCGGCTTCGGCTTCCTGCAGAACCTGCGGCTGGTCGTGTTGCCGCAGGCCTTTCGCTCGGTCATCGCGCCGCTGGGCAGCGTGCTGATCGCGCTGACCAAGAACTCCACCATCGCCTCGGCCATCGGCGTCGCCGAGGCCGCGACCCTGATGGCGGAGATGACCGAGACCGAGGCCGCCGTGCTGGCGATCGGCGCGATCTTCGCGCTCGGCTTCGTGATCCTGACCCTGCCGACCGGCCTGTTCTTCGGCTGGCTGGCCAAGCGTTACGAGGTGGCCCGATGAGCTCAGGTGCTTCGGTACTGTTCGACGCGCCGGGCCCGAAAGCGAGGCTGCGCAACCATCTCTTCTCGGTCCTGGTCGCGGTCGCCGTGGCCGCGGCGGTGTGGGTGCTCTACCGCGGATTCGCCGACAAGGGACAGTTCACCGCCGAGAAGTGGAAGCCGTTCCTGGAAGCCGAGGTCTGGTCGACCTACCTGCTGCCCGGTCTGCGCGGAACGATCGTCGCCGCGCTGCTGTCGATCGTCCTCGCCTTGATCCTCGGCATGATCTTCGGCGTGCTGCGGATGTCGGACCATCGGGCGGTGCGCTGGGTGGCGGGTGCGGTCGTCGAGGTGGCACGCGCCATCCCGGTGCTGATCCTGATGATCTTCCTGTTCGCCGTGTACTCCGACTACGACCTGTTCAAGTCCGACGACCTCGCGCTCGCCGCGGTGGTCACCGCGCTGACCATCTACAACGGCTCGGTCATCGCGGAGATCGTCCGGGCGGGCATCCGCTCACTGCCGAAGGGGCAGACCGAGGCGGCCGTCGCGCTGGGCATGCGCAAAGGCCAGCTGATGCGCTTGGTGCTGTTGCCGCAGGCGATCACGGCGATGCTGCCCGCGCTGGTCTCGCAGATGGTGGTCGCGCTCAAGGACTCCGCACTGGGTTACCAGATCACCTACGTCGAAATCGTGCGCTCGGGCCAGCAGCTCGGCGCGGCCGAGCAGAACACCGTCCCGGCGCTGATGGTCATCGCGGTCATCATGATCGCGCTCAACAGCGCGCTGACCCAGGTGGCGACCAAGCTGGAACAGCGACTGCGGGCACGCAAGCGCGGGAAGGGCGCAGGCGCCGTCGTCGCCGCGGACTCCATCATCACCGACGCGGCGCCCGGCGTCGACATCGGCACGAAACCGTGAGTCTCGAGGAGCGGGAGTTCGAGCAGTACCTCGCCGCGGCGGGTGAGCGAGCCGCGGAGTTGCGTGCGCTGGACACGGTGATCCGGTCCAGCGCACCGACTTTCGAACCGGTACTCATCACGGGCATGGGTGCGCCCATGCTGGGGTACGGGATGATGCCGTACCGGACCAAGAGCATGAAGGAAACGGGCGAATGGCCGGTCGTCGCGCTGGCGGCACGCAAAAATTATGTGTCGCTGTATATCTCGGCGCTGGAAGCAGGGCAGTATGTGGCCGAGCGGTACGCCGACCAGCTGCGGCCGCCCGCGCCATCGAACGGCTTGCCGCACTGATGTGTTGCGCTCGAGCTGAGCGCAACACTCGCCCCGTCGGCGGCTGCCCGCCAATCTCGTAGGCAGACACCCGATCCCCGGTAGCCGACCGGTGAGACGGTCATCAGTGCTTCATGCCGACGGGGAGTTGATGATCGATGACCAGCCGTACCTCTGACCG
This sequence comes from Nocardia sp. Marseille-Q1738, assembly GCF_965283145.1. Taxonomy (NCBI): domain Bacteria; kingdom Bacillati; phylum Actinomycetota; class Actinomycetes; order Mycobacteriales; family Nocardiaceae; genus Nocardia; species Nocardia sp. Marseille-Q1738. Next base: position 602,182 of record NZ_CBDIMS010000003.1, read on the forward strand.
CCTTTTCGACGAGACTTTCGCGTTCCCCGGCGAGTTGCGCCGCCCCGGGTACCCGGGCCCCGCGCGTGTCGCCGTGATCGGCGCGGGCGCCAGTGGCCTGGCCGCCGCCTACGAGCTGCAACGGCACGGCCTCGAGGTCACCGTGTACGAGCGCACCGCGCGGCCCGGCGGACGGGTGCGCACCTGGCGGTTCTGGGACGGCACCCACGGCGAGCTCGGGGCGATGCGTATCCCGGGCAATCACCGGTGCACATTGCACTATGTCGACGAGTTCGGCTTGGCCACACGGCCTTTCGTCAACGCGAATCCGGACGCGTACTACCTGCTGCGCGGACGGCGGGTCCGCAGGTCGCGGGTGGGCGAGGTGCTGACCGCCTATCAATTGCGCGAGGCCGAGCGAACCGACCCGCTGCTGGTGCTCGAACAGTTGCTGCGCGACGCCTGGCACGGGCTCGGCGACCATCGGCGCAAAGCGCTGCTGGCCGGTGACGTGGCCGATCCCGAACTGGACCGGCTCGCCGCCACCTCGCTGTGGCAGTTCGCCAGCCAGCGTCTCTCGCCGGACGCCTGGGACCTGATCGGGCACGCCAGCGGGCTGCTGCACTACGAACACGCCTCGCTGCTGGAAGTGCTGGTCGACTACTTCGGACTGTTCAATGTCGACCAACTGGAGCTGGTGGACGGAACCGACGCGCTCATCCGCGGTTTCACCGACGCGCTGCGCCCGGGCAGCCTCCGGCTGGCCACTCGCATCACCGGACTGCACGTCACCGCCGATGGCGTGCGGCTGCGGGGCGAGCGGCACGGCGCTCCGCTCGCCGACGAGGTCGACTTCGTGGTCTGCGCGATACCCGCGCCCGGCCTGGACCAGATCGACATCCACCCCGCGCTGCCGGCACACCAGCGGCAGGCGATCCGCGGAATCAGCTACGCCAGCAGCACCAAAACGCTCGTGCACGTGAGCGAGCGGCGCTGGGAGCATGTAGACGGCATCTTCGGCGGCGGCAGCTTCACGGATCTCCCCATCCAGCAGGTGTGGTATCCGTCGAACAACGCCGAGCCGGTGCCCGGCACATCCCGCTGGGCGGCGCTGGATCCCGACCGCTCGCATGCCCCGGCCGTGCTCACCGCCGCCTACCTGTGGGAGAACAACGCCAGGCGATTCGCGGCGCTGCCCGAAAACGACCGCACCAGGGTCGTGCTCGCCTCGCTGGAACAGCTGCACCCCGGTCTCGCCGCCGCGGTGGACGACGTCGTGCACTGGACCTGGGACGAGCAGGTAGGTATCGGCGGTGGCGCGTTCGCCTACCTGGCGCCCGGACAGCACGGACGCTATCTCGCGGGCATCGGTGCGCCGCATCCCCACCCGGCACCGCGGGTGTTCTTCGCCGGCGAACACCTCTCGGTCGCGCACGCCTGGATCCAAGGCGCGCTGCAATCGGCGCTGGAGTCCGTGCGCCAGGTGCTGGATCAGGTGAGCGTGTCGCGTGCGGCTTGACCGCGCCACCTGGCTGCTCGCCTCGGTCAGCGCCGTGTGGGGTGCCAGTTACACCGTCACCGGCTGGGGTCTGCGCGAGTTGGACGTGGTGACCTACAACGCGATCCGCTTCGCCGCGGCGGCGCCGCTGCTGCTGTTGCTCGTGCTGGCCCTGGAAGGCCGCCCCACCATCGCCCGCCGCTGGTGGCCGCGTCTCGCGCTGTCGGCCGCGATCGGCATCGTGGCCTATCAGCTGACCTTCAGCGCCGCCGTGACCCTCACCACGGTCACCGAGTCCGCCATCCTGATCGCGCTGTCTCCCTTCTGGACCGCGCTGTTCGCTCGGCTGGCCGGTGAGCGGGTCGGCGGCGCCGTGCTGATCGGCGCCACCGTGGCGATGCTCGGCGTCGTCCTGGTGCTCCTCGGCCGCGACACGAACCATTCCGCACCCCACCGCGCCCTCGGCGATCTGTCCGCACTGGCGGCGGCCGCGCTGTGGGGCGCCTACCCCGTCGTCACACGCCCATTGCTGACCGACCACAGCCCCCTCCGAGTGACAGCATGGGCGTCGGCGATCGGCGCCACCGTCCTGCTTCCGACGGCCATCACCCTCTCGCGAGCGGGGCACGTGGTGGCGCGCGAAGCGGCCCCGGAGACGACGTGGGCAGGACTGTCCGGGCTGACAGTGATTTCGCTGGCGTTCTCCGTGCTGGCCGTGACCGTGTACGGGCTGGTGGCGTGGTATTGGGGCGTCCACCGGGTGGGGTCGGCGCAGACGATGGTCTTCATGTTCGCGGTGCCGGTCGCGGCGGCGGTGTTCGCCGTCACGACCGGCACCGAGCGCATCACCGGGCTACAGGTCGCCGGTGCGGGGCTCGTGCTCGCGGCGCTGGCCTACAGCCAACGCAATCCGAAGGTTCTCGACACAGGAGTACGGAATGACGATCACCACGAGCACGATCACGCTGGAACGCGCGACGCTCATCATTACTGAGGCGCTGGCATTCGGCGCGGCACAAGGGTTCGACCCGCTCACCGTCGCGGTGCTCGACCCCGGCGGCCACCTCGTCGCGCTGCAACGTCAGGACGGCTCCGGCATCCTGCGCCCGCAGATCGCGATCGCGAAGGCGTGGGGCGTACTCGGCTTGGGCGTCTCCAATCGGGAGATCGCCCGCCGTGCCGCGGCCGCGCCGACCTTCTTCACCTCGGTCGCCGCGCTCGCCGAGGGGCGCATCCTCGACGTGCCCGGCGGCGTCTTCATCCGGGACTCCGCAGGCAGGCTGCTGGGTGCGGTGGGTTCCACCGGCGCCGCCACGTCCCTCGAGGACGAACGCGCGGCGGTGGCGGGCATCGAGGCCGCCGGTCTGGTCGCCGACACCGGCGAGGTGTAGACCGACGATGCCGCACCCGAATCCTGCTCGGCGTTGTACGTCCGCGGCGGCGGCACGACGGGTCAAGACCTCGACCGCCGCGGGCCGGGCCCCGATCGGCTGTCCGAGCACCGATAACCAGCAAACCAACCGAAAACGCCGCAGTCGCCCGAGATTCCGCTAGCAGCGGCAACCTGAACAGACGGCCCCGCCGCCACAGCGGTCGACACCGATCCTTTATCCGCATCCCGCACGCCGACCAGCGTGGAGCGCGGTTGTGAGCGGGACGCCCCTAGTCCATGGCCGCCGCACTGCGGCCGCACTCCAGCCTCACGCTCGAAGCGCTTCGACTGCGTTGCGTCGGCGTACTGGGTGCGGCCGAGGCCATTGCCGCCGAGCTGCACCGAGAGCGGATCACCGTTGCCGACGCGATCAACGCGCTGACCGACCTGATCGTGGGCGGCCTCGCCAGGGCCGACCGCTAGCCCGTGTTTTTAAGGACAAACTGGACCCACAGTCCGAAAGTGGTACGCGCACAACCCGATCCCGGCCATGCCGCCGCTTTCCGGGCGCGTGCGTGGCGCGCCGTTTGCCGTCTGCGACTGGGCCGCTCGTCGCACCATCAGTCGATGGGGTCGATGAGATCGCTGTCGACGCCCTCGTCGGCCAGTGCCGCCTTGACCACGCGGTAGGCCGTGGACTGGCCGTAGCCGCGGCGGGCGAGCATGCCGACGAGGCGGCGAATCGCCTTGTCCCGGTCCAGGTCTCGCGGCAAGGACCGCATCTTGCGGCGGACCAGCTCGGCGGCGCGGGATTCCTCGTCGTCGGCGGTGATCCCCGCGAGGGCGGGTACGGCATCCGACTGGGCGACGCCTTTGCGCCGGAGTTCCTGAGCCAGCGCCTGCTTGCCTTTGCCGGAGAAGGTGTGGCGGGAGTGCACCCATTGTTCGGCGAAAGCGGCGTCGTCGACGAGGCCGATCTCGGTCAGGCGATCGAGCGCCCGTTCGCTCACTTCGGGCGAGTACCCCTTGGCGGCCAGGCGCCGGGCCAGCTCGGCTCGGCTGCGAGCACGGACGGCGAGCAGGCGAAGACACACCTCTTTCGCCTGCTCGACCGTCCCGCCTTCGGATCCGGCCGCCACCGGATTCGACGCGGTGTCTTCAGATCGTCCGGAGTCGACCGACCGCGGGCCCGTGGATCCTCTCCCGGCCCGGCGACCGCGACGGGACCCGGTCGAACGCGCCCGCTGCGGATCGGACGCGTTCGACCGAGTTCCCATGGTGTCCGGGGCAACCGAACCATCTTCGGCTCTCCGGACCGGCTCGGGTTCCTGCTCGCCGGGCCCGACGTCGGCCGACCGGCCGGATGCGGCCAGGAGTTCTTCCAGCCGGCGCCGCATCTCCCGCACCGCGTCCGGCCGCGGCTGCCCGGGAGCATCCGGCTCCTGCCCAGGCGAGCGTCGGCCGTGCATCGGCTCAGAAATCGGCGGGCACCTCGGTGGCGTCGGCGGCCGTCACGTCGGCGCCGATGCCGAGCTTCTCCTTGATCTTCTTCTCGATCTCGTCGCGGACGTCGACATTCTCCAGCAGGAACTTGCGGGCGTTCTCCTTGCCCTGACCGAGCTGATCGCCCTCGTAGGTGTACCAGGAGCCGGACTTGCGGATGAAGCCCTGCTCGACGCCCATGTCGATGAGCGACCCCTCCTTGGAGATGCCGTGTCCGTAGAGGATGTCGAACTCGGCCTGCTTGAACGGCGGCGAGACCTTGTTCTTCACGACCTTCACGCGGGTACGGTTGCCCACCGCGTCACTGCCGTCCTTGAGCGTCTCGATGCGGCGCACGTCCAGGCGCACCGACGCGTAGAACTTCAACGCCTTACCGCCGGTGGTGGTCTCCGGCGAGCCGAACATCACGCCGATCTTCTCGCGCAGCTGGTTGATGAAGATCGCGGTGGTGCCGGAGTTGTTCAGCGCGCTGGTCATCTTCCGCAGCGCCTGGCTCATCAGGCGGGCCTGCAGACCGACGTGGCTGTCGCCCATCTCGCCCTCGATCTCCGCGCGCGGCACCAGCGCGGCCACCGAGTCGATGACGATGATGTCGATGGCGCCGGAACGCACCAGCATGTCGGCGATCTCCAGCGCCTGCTCACCGGTGTCGGGCTGGGAGACGAGCAGCGCGTCGGTATCGACGCCGAGCTTGCGGGCGTAGTCGGGGTCGAGCGCGTGCTCGGCGTCGATGAAGGCCGCCACACCGCCCGCGGCCTGCGCGTTGGCCACCGCGTGCAGCGCGACGGTGGTCTTACCCGAGGATTCCGGACCGTAGATCTCGACGACGCGGCCGCGCGGCAGGCCGCCGATGCCCAGCGCGACGTCGAGCGCGATCGAACCGGTGGGGATCACCGAGATGGGCTGGCGCGCCTCCTCGCCGAGGCGCATGACGGCACCCTTGCCGAAGCTCTTCTCCACCTGGGCCAGCGCGAGCTCGAGCGCCTTGTCCCGGTCGTACGCCTGTGGTGCCATGTCCTGATCCCCTTTTCGACGGGTGAGTCTCGTTCTGTGGTTGGCGCCTACAGTAGAGCCCGGCACCGACAAGTTCTGTCGACAAGACTAGACGAACAGGTGTTCGAGTCAAGCGACACGCCCGCCGCCACCCCGCACCGTCCGCGCCATTCTCGGCAAACGCCGCGCGATCACCGCACCAGCGCGATCCGATCGGTATCCAGCAGCGTCTGGGCCTGTTTGAACACCCGCAACGAGGGCGCCACCTCGAGGCCGGTGATCCCGTCCAGCGCGCCGAGCCGCTCGGTGACATACCGGTACAGGTGCGCGGTGTCGCGGCAGATGATCGACGCCATCAGAGTGAACGACCCCGTGGTGGCGGCCACGTAGACGATCTCGGGATGCGCCGCCATCGCCCGCCCCACTGCGTCCAGGTCGGCGGGACGCACGCGCAACCACAGCGCACCGCGCACGCCGTAGCCCACCGGCAGCGGGCCGACGTCGACCCGGCCGGGGCCGAGCGGCACGTCGTCGCCGCCTACCGCGATCCGCTCGGCGCGACAGCGACCGAAGGTGCCTCGCCACCGCCGCACCAGACGATGCGGCGGTGGCATCCGGCGTCCCTACCGCTGGGGCAGCACCGACTCGTCACCCGGCTCGCGCGGCCCGAGGATCCGCCGGTCGGACTCCTCGATCCGGACGTCGTTGATGCTGGCCTCGCGCCGGGACATCAGCCCGTCCGGCGCGAACTCCCACTGCTCGTTGCCGTAGCTGCGCCACCACTGGCCCGAGTCGTCGTGCCATTCGTACTGGAAACGCACCGCGATGCGGTTCCCTTCGAATGCCCACAGATCTTTGCGCAGTGTGTATCCGTTCTCGATGGACCACTTCCTGGTCAAGAACTCCACGATGGCGTCACGGCCGGTGAAGAACTCGTCGCGGTTGCGCCACACCGAGTCCTCGGTATACGCGGCGGCGACGCGCTCGGGATCGCGGGTATTCCAGGCGTCTTCGGCGGCCTGCACCTTGATCCTGGCCGATGCCGCGTCGAATGGCGGTAGTGGAGGTCGCATGGGGCGACTCCCTTCTCATAGACAGATTTCACGGATTGACGGGCGAGAGCTCGGCGGCTCCCCAGCGCAGCGCTCCCCCACGCCGCTCGACTACTTCCTCGATGGTGAAGTCGAGGGAGCACTGCGCGCCGGTGGCGAAAGTTTCCGGCGCCCAGACCAGTTCGGCGGTGCCGGTCAGCTGGAGGGTCGCCCCGGTGGCCCAATCCGGGATCAGAATTCCGCACCGGGGATTCACCTCGATGTTGCCGAGCGTCATGAACATCGAATTGCCCCGGTAGTCCGGCCAGCGCAGCCGCGTGGGCGAAAGCACCTGCAGGAAGCCGGGATTCCCGCCGCGATGGGAGGCGTCCGCGTTGCCGTCCGCGTCGGCCGTCGCGACGAAGAACGTGTCGGCCGCCGCCACCGCGGCCTGCTGGCCGGGGTCGAGTTCGCCGCTGCGCCGGGCCGTCGACGCCCCGGCTTCCGGCAGGTAGTTCTCGACATCCCGGCGCGAGATGTACTTCGGGCAGTTCGAGTACACCTGGTCGGTGACGATGCGCAGGCCCGCTTCCTCCGGCGTCGATCTGCCGTTGACCCGCATCCGCCTGCGCTGCTGCGGTTGCAGGGCGATCATGCCGATGCCGGCGTGGCGCGTCAGCGTCTCGTGCAGCGGATCGGCCGCGGCGGGCCGGGCGCCGACCACGATCGTCCGGTCGTCGACGGCGTGCACGAATCCCGGCGGGCCGACCAGCTCACTCGCCCACAGCCGGCCCGTCGCGTCGGCGGCGGCGAGCACCACCATCCGCTGTTCGGCCAGGAAGCCGGCGGCGACCGCGGGGATGTCGGGGCGGATCATGCGCCCGACCCGCTCGGCGATGTGCGCTTGACCCATCCGGCGCTGGACGGCGACCTCCCCGGCATGGAACGGCTCCATCACGCTTCTCCTGTCGCTTCGCGGCCGAGAGATCAGAAGAACCCGCAGGTCGGGGCGGCGCCACTGGGGGCAGGGGCGGATTCGGCGCCGCTGGGCGCGTAGACCTCGAGCCGAATGCCGTCCGGGTCGGTGAAGAAGATCCCACCGGACGCCACGCCCTCGCCGTGCGCCACCACCCCGTCGTGGGCGAAAGTGACCGACAACTCGCGCAGCACCCGCTCCACCGCGCGCACGTGGTCGATGGTGTCGACCTGGAACGAGAGATGGTGCAGCCCGGGCGTTTCGGCGGAGAACGTGCCGTCGCTCTGCTCCCACAGCGTGACGACGAGCTTGCCGTCCGCGCCGAGGAAGGCCCAGCGGCGCTCGGCGTCGGCACTCGCGGCGAGCTGTTCGAAACCGAGGGCGCGGCGATAGAAGTCCACCGAGCGATCGAGATCGGAGACGTTCAGTCCGATGTGCCCGGTGACGAGCGGCGGTGCGGCGACTGCGGTCATGGTATTCCTCCTCGGAATGTTCAACCGTCTTTATCGGTTTGATTGGTTAGAACATACTGATGGTGCGACAACCGTGTCAACCATTGAAATCAATTTTACTGGTTAGAGGGAGGTGGTGGCCGTGCCCACCGACGCGGACTCGATACCCTCGGGCATGCCCGATCCACGCCCCCACCTCGGTGAACCCCTGGCGCTCGACCTGCTGAACACGCGGTGGATCGAGCACGGACCGCAGGATCTGCTCACCGACGTAGCCGGACTGCGCATCTGGCTGGCGTCCGCGGGCCTCGCCGATCGAGCCGGCGCCGACGAGGCCACGCTGGCCGCGGTACTGGCCGCCCGCACGGCCGTTTACGACGTGGTCGTGCACGCCTCCCACGACGCGCTCAACGAGGTGCTCGCGCACGGCCGAATCCGGCGCGCACTCACCGAGTCCGGGCCCGCCGATCTGGTGGAGGTCCCCGAGAAATCCTGGCTGCCCGCCTGGCTGGCCGCGGACAACCTGCTGGAGTTGCTGCGCGCCGCGCCGGACCGAATCCGTCAGTGCGCGCACCCGGAGTGCGTCTTGTTCTTCTACGACACCTCGAAGAACGGAACCCGGCGCTGGCACTCGATGGCCACGTGCGGCAACCGCACCAAAGCGGCCCGGCACTACGCGCGGAAGGTTTGAGACGCGGAAGGCCGGCGGCTCAGAACAATTCGTCGAGCAGGCGGTAGTACTCCAGGCGGCTCTCGTCCGGCTCGGCCAGGCCGTAGGCCGCGAAGAAAACGGTCACCTCGGCGTCGCCGAAGTCCTCGCGCAGATCGCGCACGGCAATCGCCAGATCGCGGTAGCGATCGGCGACGCCGAGCGCGCCCAGATCGAGCAGGATCTCACCTTCCAGCACGTTCGAAGGGGTGAAATCACCGTGCGCGACCACTAGATCCTCCTGGTCCGGGCGCTGCGCCAGCAGCCGCGCGAGGATCTGCGCCGGAGTCGAGCCTCGATTGTCGTCGTCGAAGTCGTCCGGATCCACGAGGTCTTCGATCACGTGGCGGCGCGCCTGCGCCAAGACCACGTCGAGCCGTCCGTCGAACGGGCACTCGTCGACCGGAATGCTGTGCAGCCGCCGCAAGACCGAGCCGAGCACGGTGCCGATCGAGGCCGGATACGCGGCGTCGGAGCCCGCTCGAGCGGCCAGGCTCGGCGCGCTCGCGTCGGCCAGCAGCAACACGTCGTCCTCGAACGCCGCCACCTCCGGCAAGCGAATCCCGCGGCCGCGCAACCAATCCAGGCGTTCGTACTCGGCGACCGCCTTCGGTCCGCGTTTGAGCCAATAGGCGCCGTTGACCAACACCACATCGCCGCTCATGCCTTCGTGCTCGCCCGACCAGGTCGGCGCCTCGCCGAGCAGCGCGCCGATCGTGGGCGGCAACGGAATCGGCAGCTCAGCCAGAGTGTCCAGGGCGTCGCGGGTGGATTCGATCTCCTCGGGTTCGCCTTCGGCGAGGCGCAGCCGCATCGCCTCCATCAGCAGCGCGTGCGCCTCCGCCAGCTGATTCCGCTCGGCGAGCGCCTTGCCCAAATGCTGGAGCGCGAACGAGAGCACGTCCGGCGCGGCCACCCGCGCGTGCTCGACCGCGCGGCGGTAGAGCGTCTCGGCCGTACCCGCGTCGCCGCGGTAGCGGTAGACGTCACCGAGGTTGATCCACACGGTGATCCTGCGTCGCTCGGTGTCCACCAGTTCCAGCGCGCGATCGAGGTGATCCAGCGCCTCGTCGTAGCGACCGAGCAACATCAGCTCGATGCCGGTCTGCCGGAACTCCGCGAAATCGACGGGGCGAGCCTGCGCCACCCGGGCGGCGAGGCGCTCGGGGTCGTGCGGAATCATCCGCTGCCGCTCGTCGAAACGGTAGAGCGGCCCGTCGTCCTGCTCGACCCGGCCGGGCGCGTTCACCAGCGCGCCTTCGGCACGTCGAACTCCGCGCACAACGCGCGCCACACATCGCGGGGATCGATCCCGGCCTCGATGGCGTCGGCTCCGGTGCGTCCGCCCAAGGCGGGAATCACGTGGTCGGACAGCAGGGCGTCGCCCCGGGCCACACCGAACTCGGTGTGCAACAGTTCCTGGAACTCGGTCAACCGCACCGTACCGAACTTACTCGCCTCCCACGGGTCCCCAGGTCAGTGGCACGCACTTGCCGGTCAGGGATGGACAGGCTGGAAAATCCGGTGGCAGAGGGCGACGGGGTCCGGCAGCGGGGCGTGCGCGGCGGCCGCTTCGGCGGCCCTGGTGTAGCCGGGGTCGGCGAGGATTTCCTCGACCGCGGCGCGCAGAGCGCCTGGCGACAACGGGCGGACAACGATCGAACTACCTTGGCGGGCAGCGCGATTGGCCAGCTCCCACTGATCGCCGCCACCGGGAACGGTGACGATCGGAACGCCTGCCGACAGTGTTTTGGCGAGCAGGCCGTGACCGCCGCCGCCCACGACCACGGACGCGTGGGTCAGGAGTTCGTCTTGGCGGCCCAGCCCGGCCGTCGCCCACGAGGGAAGATCGGCCGGTGGCGGGTCCAGCATCGAGATCGCCACGCGGACGCCGGTGCCGTCCAGTGCTTCCAGGACGGTCTCGACCATGCCCACGACGCCGGTGTGCGCGGTGGAAGGAGCGACCATGACCAGCGGCCCGTCGCCAGGCGGAAGATCCAGGATCGCATCGGTCGGCTCCCACAGCAGCGGACCGATGACGTGAGCCGCTTCCGGCCAGTCGGGGCGCGGCACCTCGAGCGCGGGCAAGGTGGCGATCAGACGGGCGTCGGGACCGGGATCGACGGCCGGTAACCCGACGCTCTCGCGTGCCCGCTCCCGCTGACGGCGGCCGTGGCGAAGAGCGCGGGCGGTCATGCCGCGCAACAGGCCGTCCCGCATCCGCCCGTATACGCCCGCGCCGGGAGCGAGGCCACTTCCGATGGGTGGCAACGCCTTCGACGGCAGATACAGCGGATGCGGCGACAGCTCCACCCACGGCACACCGAGTCGTTCCGCGGCCATCCCGCCGCCCGCGGTCAGCACATCGGAGACGACCAGCTCGGGCAGCATGGCGCTCAATTCCGGCAGGATCTCGGTGGAGACATGCGCGGCCCGCTCGTGGATACGCTGCCCGGCGTCGGTGTCGTCGTCCACCGGCCGCGGCGCGAGACCCTTGAGCCGACGCACGCCGATCCCGGCCGCCAGCGCCGAGTCGAACCAGCGCGGACCGGTGAACAGCACCGGCTCGTCACCGGCGGCCAGAAACCGCAAGCACAACGCGATAGCGGGGAACGCATGCCCGGGGTCGGGTCCTGCGACAACGGCTACTCGCATCCGCCTAGCCTGCCACACGGCCACTTGGGCCGGATGGCACCCGGTCGTGGCGCGTCCGATGCCCCGGTGACCACTCCGGCCACCGTGGTGCCATCGTCCACGCGTGCGTCCGGCTCACGAAACGCTGATCAGCCGCCGAAGTAGAACAGCTCGAAACCGACCGCGTGCTCGGCGGGGAATCCGTCCTTGGGGCCGGTCGCCCGCTCCACGACGGCACGAACCTGATCGGTGACGGGCTCGGGGCTCAGCGCCTCGAGGTAGCGGCGATGTTCGGCGAGTGAGGCGGCGGCCTCGACGAGAGTCTCCGTGACGTCGACGGCGTGCGTGGCGACCGGTCCCACGACCGCCGCCCAGCGGGCCGACCACGGTTTCGATTCGGCGAGCTCCGGGAAGATCCACTCGTTGCCCGCGTCGGAGACGGCGTCCAGGGCGGCGCGGCCGACGGCGCGGTGATCGGCGCTGTTGGCGTAGCCCGGCGCCCAGGTGTCGCCGAAATTGAACAGCACCACCATCTCCGGCTGATGCCTGCGGATCGCGGCGGCCAAGTCGCGGCGCAGTTCCAGGCTCTCCTGCACTCGGCCGTCCGGGTAGCGGAGGAACTCCACCTCGTGTACGCCCACCACCTCGGCCGACGCGATCTCCTCCGCCTCGCGGAGGGGGCCTGCGACCGCAGGCTGCAAACCGGCGATGCCGGCCTCTCCGCTGGTCACCAGCACGTAGCGAATGTCCTTGCCCTGCCGGGTCCACCGTGCGACCGCGGCGGCAGCGCCGTACTCGATATCGTCGGGGTGCGCGACGATCACCAAGCCGCGCTGCCAATCTTCCGGAACGTGATCCACGAGGAATCATTCAAGCATTGCCGTCCCGGTAACCGGCCGGGCGACGCCCCGACCGACGCCGCCCGGCCCCAGCTGTCGTTACAGCTTGCTCACCGTCGACTTGTCCGAGCCCGACACCGCCTTGTACAGCAGGTACAGCCCGAACACGATGGCGCTGATCACGAGGATCGGGAACAGCCCCTTGATCAGCGCCCCGATGACGGCCAGCGCGATCCAGACGACCGCGACGACGCCGATGATCTTCCACAACATGTGATGCCTCCCAGAAGTCCGTTTCCGCTTCGAGCATGACATCTGACTGTTCGTGAATCAGCAGGTGAGACGGGATATCCGGGTTAAATCAGGGTTCACCCCGACATCGGACCGTGTTCGGTGCCGGGGCCGCTGCGCGGGCTCTCGCCTGGTCCGCAGACGCCCCCGGCTGGCGATCTCGTGCTCGCAGGACGAATCGAGAACCCGGTTTCGACATGGCGGACCGTGTTCTGCTGGAGAGCTGATTGTCACGATGGGTCGTTGGCGCGGGCGGTGCCACGCTCCTCGTACTCGACGGTGCGGACGTGCCGGCTGGTGGTGCCGTACCGGTGCCCGCGGGGGTGGCTGGACGCGGCACTGTCGGCGGGCACGCAGAAGGAGGCGACGAGATGACTCCGGTACACGCGGATCCGCATCTGGCCGCGGTTCGTCCGGTGCGACCACGAACGGCGCTGGGATGCGAGGAGTGCCTACGGCTCGGCACCCCGTGGGTCCACCTGCGGCTGTGCCTGACCTGCGGGCACGTCGGCTGCTGCGACTCCTCGCCGATGCGGCACGCCAGGGCACACGCCGGCGCCGCCGGTCACCCGATCGTGCGCTCGCTGCAACCCGGCGAGGATTGGCGCTGGTGCTACGTTCACCAGGACTTCGTCTGAGTGATCGGTGTACCGTCGGGAATTACTCCCAGCACCGCCTTGATGTGATCGCGGAGGGCAGCGGGATGACCTCGACGGCCCCGGACCGGAGCCCATGAACCAGCGAACGTCGAGTTCCGATGTCGGCGACACGCTGTCGTCCCTACCGGCTTCGGCGCTGCGCGCCTTGGGCGCGATGTCGGTCCAGCTCTTCGCCGAGCGCGGAGAGCAGGACATCCTGCGGATCGCCGCGGAGGCCGTGCCGACCGTCGGATGCTGCCGCACGCTGGCCTGCTATCGGCTGGTCGATGGTGACTACCTGCTCTGCCCGCAGCCGCAGCCTCCCCCACCCGACGTGGCCGCCCAGCTCCGCGCCCAGCACGGTGCGGGCCGGATCCGACTGCCCCATCGTCAGTGGGGCTGGGCGTTCCCGCTGCGCGACCGGTCCGAAACGGTCGGCGTGCTGGTCGTCGCCGCCGAGCACGAACCGCCGCAGGAGGAGATCGTCCTGCTCACCGTGCTCACCCAGCTCGCGAACGCCGCGCTGGCGAATGCCGCGCCGCGCGAACCGGCGTCCGCCGACGCTGTCGACCTGACCGCGATCAACGAGCACCTGTCCGCCACCGTCCTGTGGCTCGAGCACCGCACGCACGTGCACGAGGTGCTGTCCAGCGCCGCCGCCTACGGCACCGGCGAGCAGGGCATCGCGGACGCCTTGGCGCAGCTGACCGGCTTGCCGGTCGCCATCGAAGACCCGTTCGGCAATCTGCGAGCCTGGTCGGGGCCCGGACGACCGGACCCCTATCCGAAAGCGCCACCACAAGAGCGCGAACAATTGCTGCACCGGCTCGCCACCCACAACGCGCCGCTGCGCGTTCGCGACCGGATGATGGTGCTGGTGAAGCCGCGCGCCGAGATCCTGGGCACGCTCGCGCTGATCGACCCGGACAATCGGGTGGTCGACGATCAGGTCTTCGCCCTCAGTTACGCCAGCACGGTGCTCGCGTTGGAGCTGGCACACCAGCGCAATCTCGCCGAAATCGAGCTGCGGTTGCGCCGGGAGCTGGTCGACGACCTGCTGTCGGGCACCGACGACGACAGCGCCTTCGCCCGTGCCGAGGCGCTGGGCTACGACCTGCACGGCGAGCACTACGTCGTGCTGGTGCACGGCGGCGACGCCGCCCTCACCGACGCGGTCGGCCGAGCCGCGACCGCCTTGGATCTGCATGTCATCCAGGGACGCCATGCGGGCATGGTCGTCCTGATCACCGACCGCCGCCCCGATCCGGTCACGCTGCACCACGCCATCTGCGAGCAGCTCGACACGACGCCGGTGACCATCGGCATCAGCGGCGGCTGCGCGCAACCGAGCGACTTCGCCCGATCCTTCGACGACGCGCGCCGCGCAATCAACATCCGGCTGCGCTCACGGATACCCGATGGCGCGACCGCGTTCGACGAGCTGGGCTTCTATCGTCTCGTCGACGCCGCCCGGGCGGACGGGCAAGTCGAGCAGTTCATGCGCGAGTGGCTCGGCGTCCTGCTCGACTACGACCGGGATCATCATGCCGACCTGGTGTATACGCTGAGCCAATATCTGGAATGCGGTGGCAACTACGACGACTCGGCCGCGGCATTGCACATCCACCGCAGCACGCTGCGGTACCGCCTGGGGCGCATCCGCGAGCTCACCGGATTCGATCTGCGCGATGTCAACACCCGGTTCAACTTGCAAGCCGCTACGCGCGCATGGCAATTCCTGTCGCCGGTCTCGCCGCCGGCCTGGCGCGGCTCGGGGAATTGACCTTCGGCCACGACAGGCGTCGACCGACCCGGTCGCGCCCGGGTGGACCCTGGCGCGGCCGGTCCGGGCGCCCCGGTCAGCGCATGGGGCGCTCGGGGTCCTCCATCCCGTCGGTGCGGCGGTCTTCGTACGGAGTGACCTCTGGCTCTTGCATACCGAGATCGGCCGAGTCGACAGCGTACGGGTCGGCGATCGGTTCGGGCTTGATCCGCATCGGGTCGCCGGTAGCGGGCATGCGCAGCGTCTCCTCTTCGCTCTCCAGGTACGTGCGCATCCGCGCCATGCCGACATCCTCCTGCTCGGCGCCGATATCGCGACGCTCGTCCGAGCGGAGCATCCCGGTCTGGGCACGCGACCGCTGGTCCGGCAGCGGCTGCCGGCCGTAGACGTCCCAAGCGGCGCCGTCCGGGTCGATCTGGTAGTGGTCGAACAGTTCCTGCTCCGCCTGCGGACTGATCTGCCCGTCATGGTCCAGCTGGGGCGCGGTCTTCACCGCCTCCTTCTCGACCTGCACCTGCAGGACGGCCGAGTCGGCGCGATGCTCGGCTCCGGCCAGCGGGACCAGGGCGTCGGGGCTGAACAGCCCGGTGGAGACCGCGACCCAGGTGGGCGACCCGGAGTTGTTGTCCACGTAGACCCGTTTGACCTTGCCGATCTTGGCACCGCCGGGGTCGTACACAGAGCTGCCGATGAGCGTTTCCAGCATTTCGGTCATGGGTTCCTCCGCAGTTCGTTCGGTGCGATGCGCAGTCCGAGAGAACGCGGCTGTACACCGCGCGTACCGAGAAAGGGGTCAGTCGCTTGTGGATCGATCGGCGCCGGGTCCGGCGTCGACGCGCTGTGTCCTGCGCGCCTTCCGCACCGGGTCCTCGGCGGATTCACATGCCAGATAGCGGCTGATGTCCAGCCGCTGGGTATCCTCGTCGAGCAGCGATTGCCGGTGGGAAACATCGAGCATGACGTGCTCCTACCCAGTTGTGCATGGTCCCGGCCCTCCGCCGGGTCTGGTCGATCAGCTACAGGGTGGCAACTACCCCTCTTCCGACCGATCAAACCGATCCAGCGGGGAATTCGCCGGAGTCATCCGAGCGGAATTAGCCGGACAGCTATCTTTTCGCTACCCACGGTGGTCGCGATCCACCACAGGATGCGCACCACTCTTGATCAGGATCAGCCCCGCGAGCCTGCTGTGGAACCGGAATACCTTGCCCCGATGGTCGACTTCGCCGTCGGTCGCCAGCGAGACCGGCTCCTCGGCCACCCGGACCTCCAGCCGGGAGACCCGCCGGTGCACATAGGTGGCGGAGTAGCCGAGCGTGCCGGTGAACGTCGCCGAGATCAGGCGCAACCGCGAGAACGGGACATCCGCTCGGAGGTAGCGCACGTCGAGAGTGCCGCCGTGCAACCGCGGGCGCGACATCGGGATCTGGTCGGCCGGCTGGTAGGTGCCGTTTCCGACGAACAGCATCCACAGCGCGGTGCGGTTACCGTCCACGGTGACCCGCAGCGGCTGGGCGCGGAACAGCACGCGCACCATGGCGATTCCCGCGGCAGGCCACTTCCCGACGCGACGCTCCCAGCGCTCCCGGACCCGGACGAAATCGGGATACCCGCCGAGGCTGGCGGTGTTGACGAAGGTTCGTTCGCCGGCGTCGTCGAAACGCACCTCGGCCACGTCGACGCGGACCGCGTCGCCCGCCTCCAGCGCGGCGAAGGTCACCCCGGGCTCCTCCACCCCGGCGTCCCTGGCGAAATGGTTCAGTGTGCCGCCCGCGAAGACCGCGAGCGGCAACCCATGCCGCACCGCGTACTCCGCGACGGTGGACACCGTTCCGTCGCCGCCCACCACGCCGAGCGCGACGATGTCGTCGCGGCGCATCATGTCCTCGACCCGCGCTTCGACATCCTCCGCGACACCGATCTCCAGCACCGCGGCGGCGGGCAGCCGCTCACGCAGGACGGCGAGCGTGTCGTCGCCCGCTCCCGCCTGTGGGTTGCCGATCAGCAGGAGTCCGGCGCCGCCGCGCAGCGGCTCGATGTGTTCGACCGGGCCGAGTGTGGCGGGTTCGTCATCGCGCACCGCCCACCACCGTCTGGTGACCAGCGCGACCGCGCCACCGAACAGCGCACCGGCGACGACATCGGATGGCCAGTGCACGCCGATGTGCACCCGCGAGTAGGCGACCGCGCCGGCGACCGGAGCCACCATGGCACCGGCCGCGGGTGATTCCAGTGCCAGCCCCGCGGCGAACGCGGCGGCCGAGGCCGAATGCCCGGACGGGAACGACGACGACACCGGCGGAGCGACCAACCTGCGCACGAAAGGAACGGATTCGTCCGGCGGACGGCGACGCGGGAACAGCGGCTTGGCGATGCCGTTGGCCACGCCGCTGGCGACTGCCAGCGCGAGCAGACCACGTACCGCGCCGCGACGAGTCGAGCGGTCTCCGGCGACGAACAGACCCGCGCCGAGCGCGATCCACAGGCGGTTCTTGTCGGCCGCGGTGCTCAACCCTTTCAGCACCCGGTCCGCCGGCGTCTCCCGGACGCGCGCGCTGCGGTCGACCAACCAGCGATCCAAGCCGCGCGCCATACCGGCGACGCGCGCATTGTCGCGCCTGCGAGTCGAAAGGAACCGCATCGCCGAAGCCTACCGATTTGCTCGGACGGCGTGTCCGAGCTGGTCAATTCCCTTGCCGGGGAGCGCGATCGCGTCCGCTGACCGAACCCGCACCCGCACCACCCGGCCGGTACCCCAATTCAGTGCACGGATGTACTCTGATCTTCGAAACGCAATGACCTTGAACGACAAGAAGGAGGGATGGCCCATCCATGCCGATGCCCCATTCAGCACACAGTCATGCACTGAACATCACGTGACGGTCGGGACCTGATGGAACACACGAGCGAGCTGGCACAAGAACTCGCGGCGGCGGCACGACGGCACGGTTCGGCGATAGCGGGGATCGTCGGCTCCGCCGCGCGCAAAGCGTCCTGGGAGGTGCTCGACCTCATGGCCGAGAGCCGCGAACTGGTGGGTGCGGCTCTGCGTGCCAGGGCCGAAGAGTTGCGCGGGCGGGACCGGACGCGCTGAGGCGAAACGATCAGGTCGGTGGTCGCGGCGACGCGGGCACCGATCGGTCGGCGACCTCGGTGAGCGCCTGAGCCCATCCGTCCAGCCGGTCGGAGGCATGCCGGAGATCCGCGACGATGGTGTCGAAGTTGTGCCGCACCACGGTGTTCTCCGGAACCGCGAGAATCCGGCCGGCGGCGGCCACGACCTGTTCGTACTCCGTCACGCCGGTATCGAGCCTGCCGAGGATGAGTCGCAGGTTCTCGGTGAGAGCCACGGCAGCAGGCGAATTCGCGCGCCCCATCGCGGCGAGCCCCTGTTCCATCGCCGTGATGTCGGCGGCGAGCGCGTGCAGCGCCGCCGCTCCCGACGCCGCCGTCTCCAGCATGTCGGCCAACTCGTCGTGGGGCAGTCGCCGTGAGCGGGCGATCTGCGTGCCGAGCCCGTGCAATGCCTTCTCCGCCCGCACCAGTCGCGCGATCGGCGGACGGGCGTTCGACCACGGCGGCGGCTGTTTCCGCGGGATGAACGCCGCTTGCGGCAGCGGAGCGCCCCGCAGCCGCAGATACCGGCGGGTGCTCAGCGCCGCGCCGGTCACCAGCGCGACCGCGCCGCCGCCCACCACGACCACGGCCCAGACCGGCGCCGAAATGACCACGAGCCCAACGGTTCCCGCCGTGGTGAGGCCGGAGACGGTACCGAGCTGAAAGCTGCGGCGGCGGGCCCTGCGGCGGCGGCGCAACTCTCGCTCCCGCGGATCGGCCCAGCGCCGCACCGCGACCAGTGCGTTCTCGCCGACTTCGCGAATGCTGTCCGGCAGGCTGCCCGGCTGCGGCGCGAGCGCGGCCTGCGCCCGGATCAGCGCGGACCCACGCGGGCGCCGCGTTTCGATCCGCCGCTCGCGAAATCCACTGCCGCTCATGCCTTCTCTCCCACCGGTCGCGCGCATCGGACGGGCTCGGGTCCGACCTGGCCGACGGCCGGCCGGTCGCAGACCCATGCCATGTCCTTCAGTGAAGCAGCCCCCACCGACACATCCTCGCCGAATGTCCGTCCGCGGGCTACTGTTGCGCGGCCTGTCCCTTGTTCATCTGCGGCTGTGCCGCATTCGGCTGTGCCTGGTCGATGGCCGCCTGGCCGCCACCGGCGGGCAGCTGTTCGCCGCGCATGGACGCGCGAATCTGCTCGAGCTTGCTGTGCCCGGCCATCTGAATGCTGGCCTGCTGCACCTCGAGCATGCGGCCCTGCACGGAGTTCTGCGCGAGTTCGGCGGCACCGAGCGCGTTGGCGTAGCGGCGCTCGATCTTCTCGCGCACCGCGTCCAGGCTCGGCGTGGTGCCCGGCGCCGACAGCGTCGAATCCATCCGCTGCAGCGACGCGGAGACCTGCTCCTGCATCTTGGCCTGCTCCAGTTGGCTGAGCAGCTTGGTGCGCTCGGCGACCTTCTGCTGCAGCAGCATCGCGTTCTGCTCCACGGCCTTCTTGGCCTGGGCCGCAGCCTGCAGCGACTGGTCATGCAGGACCTTCAGGTCCTCGACGCTCTGCTCGGCGGTGACCAGTTGAGCGGCGAACGCCTCGGCGGCGTTCGTGTACTGGATCGCCTTCTCGGTGTCGCCCGCCGCGGTGGCCTGATCGGCCAGCAACACGGCCTGGCGTGCGTTGGCGTTGAGCTTCTCGACCTCGTCCAGCTGCCGGTTCAGCTTCATCTCCAGCTGACGTTGATTGCCGATGACCGACGCGGCCTGCTGCGACAGGGCCTGGTGCTGCCGCTGGGCTTCCTCGATAGCCTGCTGAATCTGGACCTTCGGATCCGCGTGCTCCTCGATCTTGGCGTCGAAGAGGGCCATCAGGTATTTCCAGGCCTTGACGAACGGATTAGCCATCGATTGATCCCGCCTCCATCTGACATGCCGCGCCCGGGCGCGACTCCAGTGCGCGACCGTCACGCACTCGATATGTGCCTATCCTCCACCATGTGGCACCCGGGCCGGGCGAGCCCGGCCCGAACGACGCCTTATGGAGAATCTATCCGCTTTTCGCGTCGGTCCGCAGCGTTGCCGCGACGGCTACGTCTCATGCCGCGTCAGATGCCCTTCACCAGGACCAGCATGTCCGCTCTCGGCGCGGGAATGACGATCCTGGTGTCGTCGGCCAGCGGCAGCGGCCGCGGGGAAACCCCGGCCGCCGACATGGCGGCGGAGGCCGGTGCGGGCTCGGCGGTCGCCGCGGGCTCGGTGGCGGTCTGCTCCGGCTCGGCCGCCGCGGGCGCGGCGGCGTCCTCCGCGGGCGCGCCGACCGGCAGTCCGTCGGCGCCCGCCATGATCGTGCTCACATCCCACAGCACCCGCGACAGCGGCACGTCCAGGGCCTCGCAGATCGCGGCGAGCAGTTCACTCGATGCCTCCTTGCGACCCCGCTCGACCTCGGAGAGATAGCCGAGGCTCACCCGTGCCGACGTGGAGACCTCGCGCAGGGTCCGGTTCTGGGCGAGACGAGCACGCCGCAGACTGTCCCCGATCGCCTCTCGCAGCAGCGTCATCTCGTTCTCCTTCGCTCCCGGTCGCCGGGCCGACGATTCGTGACCCCACGCATGCCGTTCTTTCTCGCACAACGTCGGAGCGGGGCCGGTTGGTTCCCGCCGGGCACCGTCAGTCGCTGCGCCCGGCCGAACCCGTCTCCCGCACGCAGCGCAGCAATTCGGATACCGCCGTGCGTGTTGCGCCGATTCTGATCGTCCACCGGTTGCCGGGGAGTTTCAACCGCACCACTTCGGAATGGACCGGACCCGCGACGCCGAGGAACACCGTGCCCACCGGGTGACCGTCCTGCGAATCCGGGCCGGCGACGCCGGTCAGCCCCACACCCCAGTCCGCGCCGCATGTCGTGCGCGCGCCGACGGCCATTTGCTCGGCGGTGCTGGCCGCCACCGGGCCTTCCGTCGCGAGTACGTCCGCGTCGACGCCCGCGAGACTGTGTTTGAGATCGGTGGCGTACACCACCAACCCGCCCCGCAGTACGGCGCTGGCGCCGGGAATCCCCGCGATCGTGGCGGCCAGCAGACCGGCGGTCAGCGATTCGGCGGTCGCGACGGTTTGCCGCACTGTCACCAGGGCCCGCACGAGGTCGGCGGCGGGCACCTGGGCGACGAGCGGATCGGTCATGCGCCGCGCGTCCGGCCCGGTGCGCCGGCGAACCACACCCTGGCCGCCTGGCCGACGTAGTCCAGTCCCGTCGCCACCGTCAGCGCGACCGCCGCGTACATCAGCGCCATACCGAGGTCGGCGAACCAGCCCGACAACGGCAACAGCAGCAGGGCGATCGCCAGCGACTGCACCAGGGTCTTGAGCTTGCCGCCGCGTCCGGCGGGAATCACCCCGCGCCGCACCACCACCAGCCGCAGCAGCGTCACGCCGATCTCGCGACCGCAGATGACGAGCGTGATCCACCAGGCCAGGTCACCGAGCAGGGACAGGCCGATCACCGCGGACCCGATCAGCGCCTTGTCCGCGATGGGGTCGGCGAGCTTGCCGAAATCCGTGACGAGACCGTATTTGCGCGCCAGTTGCCCGTCGAACCGATCGGTGATCGCGGCGAGGCCGAACAGCGCGGCGGCGGTGATCCGCCAGCCCGTCTGATGACCGCCGTCGACGAACAGCGTCACGACGAACAGCGGCACGATCGCGATGCGCAGCATGGTGAGCACGTTCGCGATGTTCAGCAGCGGCGCCCCTGTCTCGGCCTGGGCGGTCGCGAACCCGGGCCGGACCGGGCCGGGCGCGCTCCAGGGACGGTCCGTCTCCTCTGGCTGCACACTCATACCTGCGCCTCGCCCCTCATTGCCGCCGCCTCGCCCGCGGCTTGCCGCGTCATGGCCGCCTCGTCATCGCGTCGCGCTGCCCGGCGCGATGCGGTGAGCGGAACGGCTGGATCTGCGGCACACGATCAGACTATCGGTAGCCGGGCCGACTACTGTGCACCCCATGACCTCTCGGGGACCACTAGGTGGTTCGACAAGCGACGCGCACCCCGGCGCGGCCTTCGCCGCGCAGACCTCCGTCCCGGTCGTCCGACGCGCCCGAACCTCCGACGTGCCCGAGATCAAGCGCCTCGTCGACGCGTACGCAGGCCGCATCCTGCTGGAGAAGAACCTGGTCACGCTGTACGAGGCGGTGCAGGAATTCTGGGTCGCCGAACTGGACGGCCGCGTCGTCGGCTGCGGCGCGCTGCACGTGCTGTGGGCCGATCTCGGCGAGGTGCGCACCGTCGCGGTGCATCCGGACGTCAAGGGCAGTGGTGTGGGCAAGCTCATCGTGCAGCGGCTGATCGCCGTCGCGCGCGAACTGGAACTGCAACGGCTGTTCGTGCTGACCTTCGAGGTGGAGTTCTTCGGCAGGCACGGTTTCGTGGAGATCGACGGCACGCCGGTCACCGCCGAGGTGTACGCGGAGATGTGCCGCTCGTATGACACCGGCGTCGCGGAGTTCCTCGATCTCAGCTATGTGAAGCCGAACACCCTGGGCAATACTCGAATGCTCCTGACGCTGTGAGCCCGTCCCCACAGGAAGCGATACCCGTGCCGATCTTCGCCGTCCACTACGTCTACTCCGAAGCCACCGCCGCAGGTCGCGACGCTCACCGTCCCGAGCATCGCGCGTGGCTGGCCGGTCTGCTCGAGTCCGGCACCCTGCTCAGCAGCGGGCCGTACCCGGACGGGTCCGGCGCGCTGCTGATCTTCCGGTCGGAGGACGCGGGTGCGTTGAAGAACCTCCTCACGCAGGATCCGTTCGCCCGAGAGGCCCTGATCGACGACGTCCGCGCGGTCGAGTGGGCGCCGGTGTTCGGCGCCTTCACCTCCTCCAGCCGCTAGCGCCCCACCCGGGCGCGTGTCCGGAGCAGGCTCGCGACCGTGGCGACGACCAGGATGGTGAGGATGACGCCCAGGGAGACCGGCGTGGAGATCTCCGGGACCGTGACGTGCTCGCCGCCGTTGATGAACGGCAACGTGTTCTCGTGCAGTGCGTGCAGCACGAGCTTCACGCCGATGAACGCGAGGATGGCCGCCAAGCCGTAGGACAGGTAGACCAGCCGGTCGAGCAGTCCGCCGATCAGGAAGTACAGCTGCCGCAAGCCCATGAGCGCGAAAGCGTTCGCGGTGAACACGAGGTAGGGCTGCTCGGTCAGGCCGTAGATGGCCGGGATGGAGTCCAGCGCGAACAGCAGGTCGGCGAAGCCGATGGCCAGCAAGGCCAGCAGCAGCGGCGTGACGGCGCGGCGTCCGTCGATCCTGGTCACCAGCTTGTCGCCGTCGTACTCGTCGGTGGTCGGCAGGATCCGCTTGGTCAGCGCGACGATGCGGCTGTCGCGCTTCTCCTCGACTTCGACCTCGTGGCCGCTCTCCCGCAGCAGCTTCACCGCCGTGTAGACGAGGAACAACCCGAACAGATAGAACACCCAGCTGAACGCGCTGATCGCGGCCGCGCCGACGCCGATGAACACACCGCGCATCACCAAGGCGATCACGATGCCGATCAGCAGCACCTTCTGCTGATAGATCCGCGGCACCGCGAAGGTGGACATGATGATCAGGAAGACGAACAGATTGTCCACCGAGAGCGCCTTCTCGGTGACGAAGCCCGCGTAGTACTCCCCCGCGTAGGTCGTGCCCCATTGCCAGGCGACCACGCCACCGAAGGCCAGCGCCAGCCCGATGTAGACCGCCGACCAGAATCCGGATTCCCGGAACGTCGGCTCGTGCGGGGTGCGGACGTGCGCGAAGAAGTCGAAGACGAACAATCCGAGGATCACCGCGATGGTGATCACCCATTCGAGCGCGGTTACCTGCATGCGGTGTGCCGATCGGAAGCGAAGGTCATGGCGTCCATATTGCCCGATTTGTCCATTTGACTAGGTAGCGGGGTAGTTGCCGACCATGATTGCACATGCGCTACCTCGACCGTCCTCGCTAGTCGTCGATCGTGACCGACGCCCTACCACACCGCTGAACACCGTTGCGCTGTACCCGTCGAGCGCACGAGAGCGGAACCGCGCCGGGGCGGCGGCGGAAAGCGGTTCACAACACCGGAAGCGGGTGTTAGTTTCGGTAGCAACGAAAATCACAGGAGAGGCAAAGCGATGACCGGGTCGGTGCGGCGACAGCTGTCGCTGAGCAGTGCCCGGCAGTCGTGCGCCCAGACTGTGCTATCCGCATCGTCCGCCCTGGATTGGCGGATGAGCGTGCGGAGCGGCCCCTGAACGTGTCTTGCGCAAGGACCCGTGCGAAAAGGGGCCACCCGCGGCGAAATGCCTGAGGGTGGCCCCTTTTCGTGCAGACGGACGTAGCTCAGTTGGTAGAGCGGCGGTCTCCAAAACCGTTGGCCGGGGGTTCGAGTCCCTCCGTCCGTGCCGGACCGGGTGGTTGCGCACCGCCCGCCGATCCCTCGTAGCCCAATAGGTAGAGGCGCCGGACCTAGATTCCGGGAGATGCGAGTTCGAATCTCGCCGAGGGAACCATCAGGATCACTCCTGCTCGGCCGGATCGCCGCCCTCGCCACCACCTCCGCGGATCGACCAGAGCAACCCTTCCAGCTCATCGGGTTTGACGAGCACGTCACGCGCCTTGGATCCTTCGCTCGGGCCGACCACGCCCCGGGTCTCCATGAGGTCCATCAGCCGGCCCGCCTTGGCGAAGCCGACGCGCAGCTTGCGCTGCAGCATGGAGGTGGACCCGAATTGGGAGGTGACCACGAGTTCCACCGCCTGCAGGAAGACGTCGAGGTCGTCGCCGATATCGGGGTCGACATCCTTCTTCTCGCCCGGTTTGGCCGCGGTCACGCCGTCTTGGTAGTCGGGCTCGGCCTGGTTCTTGGCGAAGTCGACGACGGCGTGGATCTCCTCGTCGCTGATGAACGCGCCCTGCAGGCGAGTCGGCTTGCCCGCGCCCATCGGCAGGAACAGCCCGTCACCCATGCCGATCAGTTTCTCGGCGCCGGGCTGGTCGAGGATGACCCGCGAGTCGGTCAGCGACGAGGTCGCGAACGCCAGCCGGGAGGGCACGTTGGTCTTGATCAGACCGGTCACCACGTCCACCGACGGACGCTGCGTGGCCAGTACGAGATGGATGCCTGCCGCACGGGCCTTTTGGGTGATGCGGACGATCGCGTCTTCCACATCGCGCGGGGCGGTCATCATCAGGTCGGCCAGCTCGTCGACGATGGCGAGGATGTACGGGTAGGGCCGGTACACCCGCTCGCTGCCCAGCGGCGCGGTGATCGCACCCGACTTCACCTTCTTGTTGAAGTCGTCGATGTGGCGCACCTTGTTGGCCTGCATGTCCTGATACCGCTGCTCCATCTCCTCGACCAGCCAGGCCAGCGCGGCGGCGGCCTTCTTCGGCTGCGTGATGATCGGCGTGATCAGGTGTGGAATGCCCTCGTAGGGCGTCAATTCCACCATTTTCGGATCGATCAGGATCATCCGGACCTCGTCCGGCGTCGCCCGTTGCAGCAGCGACACCAGCATCGAGTTCACGAAACTCGACTTACCCGAACCGGTGGAGCCCGCGACCAGCAGATGCGGCATCTTGGCCAGATTGGCCGAGACGAACTCGCCCTCGATGTTCTTGCCGAGGCCGATCACCAGGGGATGGTGATCCGTGCGGGTGGAGGGCGCCTTGAGCACGTCGGCCAGCCGGACCAGCTCGCGGTCGGCGTTGGGTACCTCGATGCCGACGGCGGACTTGCCCGGGATCGGCGCGAGCAGCCGGACGTTCTCCGTCGCGACGGCGTAGGCGATGTTGCGGGCCAGAGCGGTGATCTTCTCGACCTTCACGCCGGGCCCGAGTTCGACTTCGTAGCGGGTGACCGTCGGACCGCGCACGAAACCGGTGACCGCCGCGTCGATCTTGAACTGCACCAGTACCTCGGTGATCGCCTCGATCATCGATTCGTTGGCGGCGCTGCGCTTCTTGGGCGGGTCGCCGTCGGTCAGCAGCGACAGCGGCGGCAATATGTAGTCGCCCTCGACTTCGCGGTCGGTGACGAATTCCAGCTGCTTCGGCGGCGGTGGGGTCTGATCCTCGACTGCCGCCGGACGCTGCTTCTTCGGCTTCGGTTTCGCCGCGGGTTCCTCGACCGCGATCGGCTTGGCGTCACGCAGCGGCGGTTCGCCGAGCATCTCGGTGACCGCGCCGGGGTCGCCGAACTCGTCGGGCGGGTAGTTCTCGGCGGGCGTGCGACCGCGCCGTTTGGTGCTGGAGCGGTGCACGGGGAAGCCGTCGGCGTCGTAGTCGGCCGAATCGTGGTCCCGGTAGTCGCCGTATTCGTCGCCCCCGCGCTCGGTGCCGAAGTACTGGCGCAGCTTGGCGGGCACCTCGCGCACCGTCGTACCCGTCACCAGCAGCAGGCCGAAGACGATGGCCAGCAACAGGATCGGTATCGAGAGCCAGGCGGTCAGCCCGTTGGTCAGCGGCCCGCCCACCACGAAGCCGACGAAACCCGCTGCGCGGGAACGTCCGTGCGCATCGGTGGGGGCACCCGCGGCGATGTGCCACAAACCCAGCATCGGCAGGCCGATCAGCAGGCCGCCGAGCACCAGCCGCGGACGGATCTCCGGGCGCGGTTCGGTACGCATCAGGACCACGGCGATTCCGGAGGCCACGAAGGGCAATGCGGCCGAGGCCGATCCGGATATCGCGCGGATGACGTCCTCGACCCAGTGGCCGACCGGCCCGCCCGCCGACAACCACACCGCCGCCGCGATCACAGCGCTCACCGCGATCAGGGCCAGCGCGACACCATCGCGCCGATGTCCGTGTTCGATCTCCCCGGCCCGGCTCAACGTGCGGGTGGTCGCGCCGAGGCCGCGGGCCAGCATCGTCCAGCCGCTGCTGATACCGCGACCGATCACCGCGAGCGGCGCCGTGTTCGAGGTGCGGCGCACGGGACGCCGGGTGCGCGTGGTTCGCCCACGGGCCGCGGCGGGCGTGCGGGGCGCCGCTGAGCGGGGCGTGGCCGCGCGAGACCGTGCCGTGGTGGTCCTCCCCCGCGCCGATCCCGCCCGCGCCCGAGTCGTCGTGGTGCTGCGGGACTTACCTGCCATGGCCCCCAGGCTAGCCTGTTCCGCCTCTCCGGGGCTTCAGGCCGTGCGCTCAGGTCGTTGCTGCGATCACACCGAGCGATCCAGGCCGAGCACCGCGCGGACGGCGTCGGGAGGACCGGCGGTCTCCAGGCGGACCTCGTTCCGGCCGAACGCGTGCAGTAGCAGCTCCGAGGGCAGGCCGGTCAGCGTGACCACGGTGTCGGACCTGGACCGCACCCTCGTGCGTTTGCCGTCGGGTGTCGCGAGTTCGACCGTGACCGGTGCCTTGCGATAGGACGTCGACGCCATTCTGCGCACCACCGACCACAACTTTTCCTGGTCGGCGGCGGTGAGTTCGCGTGGCTGCCAGCCGGGTTCGGCGCGACGCACGTCTTCGTGGTGGACGAACATCTCCGGCAGATTCGCCAGCGCGTCCACCGGGCGCAGCGGCGACCACCACGGCGGACCCGTGCGCACCTGGTCCAACAACGCGGGGAACGGCTGGTTCGCCGTTTTCGCCTGCACCCGGGCGAGATATCCGGCCAGCGGCTTCAGCAGGATGCCCGGGGCGGCGTCGGGCCGCCGTTCGCGAACCACCAAGTGCGCGGCGAGGTCCCGCACGGTCCACCCACCACACAGCGTCGGCGCATCCGGCCCGGCGGCCCGCATCGCCTCGACGAGCCCGCGACGTTCCCGCTGCGCAAAAGTCACACGTCGACCATACCCAGCACCCGGCCACGGCTACGGCCACGGCGCGGCGGGAAAACACCGAGCAACGCGAGTCCGGCGCCTACTCGAAGATCAATTTTCTATACCACAGGGTCTGTTACTCCCCATGCCGGGAAATCTCCGGCTAGCGCAACGAGTATCGGCTCTGTACCTTGTCTCTCGGTCCATCGGGTCGTGGGCCTAATGACAAGAAGGGGCAAATCCTCCGTGAAGAAGTTTGCTACCGGTGTGGCCGCGTTGGCGGCGGCGGGTACGGCGCTGGCCGTCAGCGCGCCCGCCGCGCACGCCTACACCAACAACTACGGCGCCATCGCGCTGTCCACCTCCACCGGGTTGATCGGGTACTCCTACGACTACCCGGATTCGGCTTCCGCGCAGCGGCGCGCCGTGAGCTCCTGCGGCGCCGCGGACTGCCAGTCGGTGGTCTGGTTCCGCAACGGCTGCGGCGCCGTGGCGTACTCCAGCGGCAGCGGCAGCTGGAGCTGGGGGTATGCGTCATCACGGCGCAGCGCGCAGGGCCAAGCCCTGCTGCACAACGATTCCGACGCCTACATCGTGCACTGGAACTGCACGTCCAACCACGGCTGATGCCCGGTATTCGAGTCGAAGGAAACATCGTGAAGCACCGCACTTTCCGGACCGCCGTGGCTGTCGTTCTCACCGCAGCGGCCTGCTCGCTGACCGCCTGCGCCTCCGGCGACGACTCCTCGTCCCCGAGCACCAACGCCCACCCCAGCCATGCGGCGGGCGAATTGGAAGGCGGCTCGGACAAGGGCGACAAGGAGGCCGGCTCCGCGCCGACC
This sequence comes from Nocardia sp. Marseille-Q1738, assembly GCF_965283145.1. Taxonomy (NCBI): domain Bacteria; kingdom Bacillati; phylum Actinomycetota; class Actinomycetes; order Mycobacteriales; family Nocardiaceae; genus Nocardia; species Nocardia sp. Marseille-Q1738. Next base: position 630,560 of record NZ_CBDIMS010000003.1, read on the forward strand.
ACTCCGTCCTCGCCCGCACTGGCCAAGCCAACGGTTCAGCAGCTGAACGAGCGGCTGCAGAAGGCGTTCGATCCGAACGTGCCCAACGCGGAGAAGATCAGCTGGATCCAGGCCGCCGAGCAGGATCCCTACCTGGTCGCCAACCTCGTCGACGCCGCGAAGAAGCAGAAGGTCACCGTCGAGGTGACCAATGTGGGCGACCCGAAGGACGGCAAGCTCAAGGCCGACGCCAAGGTCACCATCGACGGCACCCCGGTGGACGACGCGTTCATCCAGTTCGTCTCCGAAGGTGGCCAGTGGAAGGTCGACCACACCTTCGCCTGCAACATCGTCAAGAGCGCGAAGATCGAATCCGCGGCCTGCCAGGAGTAACCGCGCACGAATCAGCGAAAAGCGCCGGATAGCCCTGCTATCCGGCGCTTTTCGTAGTTCGGGAGATCAGACGCCGATAACCGTCGGCACGATCATCGGACGACGCCGATAGGTATCGGCCACCCAGCGCCCGACCACCCGTCGCACGCCCTGCGCGATCCGATGGGTGTCCGTGACGCCCTCGCCTGCCAGCCGCAGCAACTCGGCCTCCACCAGTTCCGCCGCGTCCAGCAATGCGGTCGGATCGTCGGAGAAGCCACGCCCGCTGAGTTCGGGTGTGCTGACCGCCTTGCCGGTGGTCTCGTCGATGGCGACGGTGATCGCGATGAAACCGCCCTCACCGAGCACCAGCCGGTCCGACAGCGTCGACTCGCCGACATCGCCCACCGACAGCCCGTCGACGTACACGTGCCCGACCGGCACTCGGCCGACGATCGAGGCGATGCCGTCGACCAGATCGACCACCACACCGTCCTCGGCGAGCACCACCCGGTCCTCGGGCACACCGGTCGCCACCGCCAAGGCGGCGTTCGCCCGCAGGTGGCGCCACTCGCCATGGACCGGCATCGCGTTCGTCGGCCGCACCGCGTTGTACAGATACAGCAGCTCACCCGCGGACGCGTGCCCGGAGACGTGCACCTTGGCGTTCTGCTGCGTGATCACCGTGGCACCCAGCCGGGCCAGGCCGTTCACCACGGCGAACACGGAGTTCTCGTTGCCGGGGATGAGCGAGGAGGCCAGCACCACCAGATCGTCGGCGCGAATGTTGATCTGCCGGTGCTCGCCGCGCGCCATGCGCGACAGCGCCGACAGCGGCTCGCCCTGCGAACCGGTCGAGATCAGCACCAGACGATGGCCCGGCAGGGTCGCGGCGACGTCGAGGTCGACGACCACGCCGTCCGGCACCGTCAGATAGCCGAGATCCTGCGCGATCTGCATATTGCGCACCATCGAGCGCCCGATGAAGCACACACGCCGCCCGTACTTCTGGGCCACGTCGACCACCTGCTGGATGCGATGCACGTGACTGGCGAACGACGCGACGATCACCCGGCCGCGCGCCTTGCCGATCACCGTGTCCAGTACCCCGCCGATCTCGCGTTCCGGCGTGACGAACCCGGGGACCTCCGCGTTCGTGGAGTCCACCAGGAACAGGTCGACGCCCTCGTCGCCGAGCCGGGAGAATCCGGCCAGGTCGGTGAGCCGTCCGTCCAGCGGCAGCTGGTCGAGCTTGATATCGCCGGTGTGCAGGGCGACGCCCGCGGGCGTGCGGATGGCGACGGCGAGCGCATCCGGAATGGAGTGATTGACCGCGAAGTACTCGCAGCCGAACGGGCCGTGCGTGGTGTGCTGTCCCTCGGTGACCTCGACCAGCTTCGGATGCTGACGGTGCTCCCGGCATTTCGCGGCGACCAGCGCGAGCGTGAACTTCGAGCCCACGACCGGAATATCCGGCCGCAGCCGCAGCAGGAACGGCACCGCGCCGATGTGGTCCTCGTGGCCGTGGGTGAGCACGACGGCGACCACGTCGTCCATCCGGTCCTCGATGGGACGGAAGTCGGGCAGGATCAAGTCGACGCCGGGCTGCTGGTCCTCCGGGAACAGCACGCCGCAGTCCACGATCAGCAGCTTGCCGCCGTACTCGAACACGGTCATGTTGCGGCCGATCTCGCCGATGCCGCCGAGCGCGAACACGCGCAGCCCGTTCTTGGGCAGGGCGGGCGGGACGCCGAGCCGGTCGTGCGGCGATCGCAACGCGCTGCGGCCGGGCGCTTCGGCCCGCCGCCCACCGGAGGAGCACGTCCACGGCGCCGGGACGGCGCCTCCTGCCCGGGCTCCGTCTGGCCTGCGCGGGCTTGGTCCCTCGGCGCGCACGACCACGTCGGCCTCCGCCGTCACCTCGGCGGGCGCGGCCTCGCGGGTTCGGGCGCCTGTGGCGGTGCGGGGGCGGCGTCGGCTCGACCGGTGCGGACGGGCGGGCGCCCCGCGGGGCGGGATGCGCTGCGGCGGCGACGGGCTAGCGGCTCACTCATGACAGCACCCCGACCTTCCGCAGATCGGCAGCCAACGCTTCCAGTTCGTCGGCGGTGGGCATCAGCTGCGGCAGCCGCGGCTCGCCCACCTCGACCCCGAGCAGGCGGAGGCCGCCCTTGCTCATCGCGACGCCGCCCAGCTTGGCCATCGCGGCGTGCAGCGGCAGCAGCGTGGTGTTGATCTCGCGGGCGCGCACCACCTCGCCGACGGTATACGCCTCCAGCATCGCACGCAGCCGTTCGGGCACGAGATGCCCGATGACACTGATGAATCCGGACGCGCCGACCGACAGCCACGGCAGGTTGAGCGCGTCGTCGCCGGAGTAGAAGGCCAAACCGGTGCTCGCGATGAGCTCGGCGCCCATGTTCAGGTCGCCCTTGGCGTCTTTGACCGCGACGATGCGCGGGTGCTCGGCGAGCTTGCGGATGGTGTCGCTGGCGATCGGCACCACCGACCGGCCCGGGATGTCGTACAGGGTGACCGGCAGGTCGGTAGCGTCGGCGACGGCGGTGAAGTGCGCGATCAGGCCGGCCTGGGTGGGCCGGGAGTAGTACGGCGTCACCACGAGCAAACCATGCGCACCCGCGCGCTGTGCGCAGCGCGCGAGTTCGATCGAGTGCGCGGTGTCGTAGGTGCCCGCGCCCGCGATCACGGTGGCCCGCTCGCCGACCGCGTCGACGACGGCGCGCAGCAGATCGGCCTTCTCCGACTCGGTGGTGGTCGGCGACTCACCGGTGGTTCCGGAGATCGCGAGCAGGTCGACGCCGCGGTCGACCAGGCGGGCCGCGAGCGCGACCCCGGCATCGACGTCGAGCTTGCCGTCGGCACTGAAGGGGGTCACCATCGCGACACCTACCGTGCCGGACGCGCGCAGCTCCGTTGGCGTCGATTCACCGTTCGTCATGGTCAAAAAGGCTACCCGGTCTGGGACGGACCCTCGACACCCTCGTCGGCGATCTGGCCGCAACAACCGGGCGATCACCCAAGAATGACTGCATGATGGCGTCGAAACCGCACTTGCCTGACATCAATTATGACGTCAGACTGATGTCATGGATCTGAACAAGTACACCGGACAGCTGCGCGAGAACCTGATCGCCGCCGCGGCGCTCGGCGACGAGAAGACGCAGGCCACGGCGGCCGCGCTGGCCGCGGCTACCGAGGGTTCGGCCCGGTTGGTATTGCTCGCCGCGCTGTCCGAGCTCGCCGCGGAGGTCAGCACGGCGCTCGGCGACCGCACGGTGCACGTGTCGGTCGACGGCACGGACGCCTCCGTCGATGTGCGCAAGAGCACGGCGACCGACGAACCGCCCACATTCGAGGAGATGACCGGGGACATCAGCAGGGTGACGCTCCGGCTCGTCGAACAGATGAAGGCGCGCGCGGAAGAGGCTGCGGCACAGAGCGGTCAGTCGCTGAACTCCTGGCTGTCGAGTGCCGTGCACGGCGCGCTGCGCGACCAGATGCGCGGCTACGGGCCGAAGCGCGACATCTGAGTCCGGCACCGCCGGCCGCTCGCGCTACAGCAGCGCGGCGAGATCGCCGCGGTCCCCGATCACCACGTCGTCGAGTTCGAGCCAGTCGGCCAGCTCCCGCAGCGCGCCGGTGAGCGCGTGAGCGGTGGCGGGGGTGTCGTACCCCGGTTCGGCGAACGCGGCCGGTACCAGCAGCCGGCCGGCGGCGCGTTCGGCGCGCAGGTCGACGCGGCCGACGAGTTCGCCGTCGAGCAGAAACGGGAAGACGTAGTAGCCGTGCACCCGTTTGTGTTCCGGCGTGTAGATCTCGATGCGGTAGTGGAAGTCGAAAATCCGCTCGGTGCGGGCGCGGAAGAAGATCAGCGGATCGAACGGGCACAGCAGTGCGGCACCCTCGATGCGGCGCGGCGTGGATGCCCCGGCCCGCAGATAGGCCGGCTTCCCCCAGCCCGCCACCTCCACCGGGATCAACTCGCCCGCGTCCACCAGATCGGCGATGGCCGGCTCGGTCTGGGTGCGCTGCAGGCGGTAGTAGTCGCGCAGGTCGGCCTCGGTGCCGATGCCGTGCGCGGTAGCCGCCCGCAGCACCAGCTCGCGGACCGCATCCTGCTCGGAAACCGAGCGCGCCAGCACATCCGGCGGAATCACCCGCTCCGCGAGGTCGTAATGCCTGGTGAACCCCACCCGGGAGGCCACAGACAGCGCGCCCGCCGCGAAAAGCTGCTCGCAGATCATCTTGGTGTCGCTGAGATTCCACCAGGAGCCCTTGGGCCGCGGCTTGTCGAGTTCGAGATGGCGCTCCACCTCACCGGCGGTGGCCGCCCCCACCTCGGTGATCACGTCCAGGATGTCCTTGCCCAACGTGGGATTGCGCTCGATCACCTTGCGCATACCGGACCAGCGCCCGTGCTCGTACCGCCGCATCCGCCAGCGCAGCAGCGGCCAGTCCTGCACCGGGATCAGCGCGGCTTCGTGCGCCCAGTACTCGACCAGCGCGCGGGGACGCCGCACGCCGTTGCTCCATGCGGCCTGATCGAGCAGGGCGCGATCGTAAGGACCGATTCTGCTGAACACCGGCGCGTAGTGCGCCCGCACCACCGCCGACACCGAATCCAGCTGCAACAGCTGCGTTCTGTCCAGTACCCCCAGCACCGATCGCCGTGTCGCCCGCCCGGGCTTACGCCCCCCGAAACCCTGCGCCGCCAACGCCGTTCGACGCGCAGCCGCCGCGCCCATCTTCCGCATGGATCGAACCATGCCATGGGCCACCGACAGTATCTTTGGCAGCGCCTCCGGCGCTGCGTGTTCGCGGCCCTCTGATGGCTCGCGTCCGAGCGACCGCCGCTGGCGACTGCGTCGCGGACGCGACGGCCACTCGGGCGCGAGCCGGGCCGCGAACGGGCAACGCTCGGTCTCGCTTCGCTCGAAACCAGGAGCGTTGCCCATGTAGTTGCGTGCGCAGCCACACTCACCGCAGGCAGGATTCCGCCCTTTCGACGCCGCACGAGTCCGGGTACTGCTCAGGTCGACACGGTGACCGCGCCAGTTGCGTCGATCTCGGTGCGGCGGTCTCGGTCGGACGCGGTCGCCAGTACGGTGGCCAGGATGCGGCGGCCGGTCGGGAGGATGCGGACCGTGACCGAGCCCTCGTTCGCGGCGTCCAGCTCGCGGGTGGCCGCATCGATCACCTGCTGCCGCACTCGGCCCGGGACGCCCGCGAAACCGCCGTCATCGAGCAGGACCACTTCGACGCCACGCGAGCGGGCGCCGCGAGCGGCGCTGCTGAGCTGGTCGGTGACCAGGTGTGGGGCCCGAAGGCCGTCGCGCAGCTCGGCTTCCAGAAGCCGGCACTGTTCCCGCTCGGAGGCGGTGAGTTCGTCGCCGTCGGCGATGCGTTCCAGGATCGGACGCGCCACCGCGTCGAGGTGGGCGATCTGCCGGTTGCGTTCCCCGTTCTCCGCGGCCATGGCGGCCTCGGCGGCGGCGCGCATGCTCGCCTCCTCCCGCAGCAGGCGCAACGACCGCTGGGTGGGGCGCATGATCGCCACGAACAGCGACACCCCCGCAACCGTGGCCACCGGCACGATCGAACCGACGACCACGCCGACCCGCAGCCCGGCCACCACACCGACCACCGCGATCACCACGCCGATGCCCGCGACGCCGAGCCAGGCCGCGGCAAGCCGGCCGCGCAGCACCAGCACGGCGAGCACGTACGAGGCGGCGAACGCCGTCCACACCTGCTTCGACCAGCCGTGTTCGACGTCGAACGAGGTCAGGATCGTGGCCACCGGCCCGGCGGCGGCGACGAACACGGTCGCGGGCCAGGGCAGCGGATCGACCGGCAACGCCACGACCACGACGCCGGCCAGCGCCAGCACCACCAGCGCCGCGACGGCGGCGATCAGCGGCGTTTCCGAGAAATTCCGGACCATGTACAGCACAATGGTCGCCTCGAGGATGACCAGGAACAGCCACGCCGCCCGGTCGCGCAGGCCGAGCAGATCCCGCAGCTCGAATTCGGTGTCCTGCTCAGCCATTGCCGCCCCACACCAGCGTGACGGTCGTTCCCTCGCCCGGCTGGGATTCCACGAACCCGGCGCCGCCCGCCAGCTGTCGCATGCGGCCCAGGATGCTCACCGAGATACCGAGCCGATCGACGGGCACCTCGCTCAGATCGAAACCCGCACCGTCGTCGCGGAACACCACGCGGATACCGCCTGCGCTGATCGTCACGGTGACGGTCCGCCGTACCTCGCGCCCGGCGACGGTGGCGTGGCGCAGACTGTTGCGCACGGCCTCGGCGAGTGCGGCGGCGATCGTGCTGGCGGCGGCCACCGGCAGATGTAGATCGTCGAATCCGGTCCAGCGCCGCGCCGTGAACCGGATTCCCGGGTTCACCTCGTGCACGGCCGAGCGCAGGAATCCAATGGCGGATTGCGCGTCCAGCCGGTCGGGTTCGGTCTCCCCGACCCGGCATTCGTCGAGTTGTTCCAGGGTTCGCTCGGCCTGGCGGCGCAGGACCGGCGATTCGGTCCCGGCGCGCGAGGCGTCCAGCAGGGTGGACAGGACCGCGTCGTGGATCAGTGCGGCGAAGCGCGCGCGTTCCCGCTCCCTGGCCGCCGCACCCGCGACCGCCGCCGCCCGGCTGCTCTCGATCGCCGACTCCCGATCCACGCGGTCGGCCGCGGCCCTGGCGTAGATCACACACCACAGAAACAACGCGCTGAGCCCTGCCGCCCTGGCGAAATCGCCGAGCAGCGCAAACGCGGTGGTCTCGCGCAGCACGGCCAGGTTCGCCAGCGCACTGAACGCGGCGCCGACGATCAGATACGCCACGGCGAACGGCGGACGCCACGCGAGCACGGCCGCAAGGACGCCCAACGCCAGTACCCGATACAGCCACACCGAAGCCGCGCCTTCGGCGTCCGGCCCGGCGTACGCGAACGGCACCACGGCCATGGCGGTGAGGAAACTCACCGCCGCCACACCGGCGACCAACTGGATCGCTCGCGGGCCCAGTGCGATCGAGACGACCGCGAGCACCGGGAACCACCCGAAGGCCAGTGCCACCTCGACAGCCGTCCAGCCGACGGACACGAACCGGCTCTGGTCGGCGATCTCGGGTAGTTCGACAACCGCGGCGATCACCCCGGCGATGCCGATGGCAAGCCCCAGCCTGCGCAGGATGCGGTCGGCCGCGCCCTCGGAGGTCTTTTCGCGGGACAGCGCGACGACACCGCGGCGCCAACGGCTCGGACGGAGCCGATCGAGCGGGAGAGAGCGGGAGTGCGACGGGGTGTCCAGCATGCTGGACGCGGTCATCCGCGGGGATGCCGCTCGGGCACCGGAAGCCATCCGTCCTCCACCGCCCGCTTGTACAGGTCGGTCTTGGTCGGCGCCGGACGACCGGCGTCGGCGTACTTCTGGCGGATCCGGCCGAGATAATCGTTGACCGTCTGCTCGGACAGACCGGTCAATCGCGCGACCCGGGAGGCCTTCTCGCCGGACGCGTACAACGTGAGCACTTCTTCTTGCCGTGGGCTCAGACCCACGTCGGACAGTTGCGGGTCGCCGTCGATGGCGGCCGCCCAGTCGGTGGTCACCACTTGTTCGCCGGAGGCCGCGCGGCGCACCGCCGCGACGACGGTGGGCACGTCCTCGGATTTGCGCACGACGCCGAGCACACCGGCACGCGCGGCCGAGCGCACCAGGAAGGCATTGTCCGCACCGGTGAAGACCAAGACCTCGATGCCGCGGGCCCGCAGGGCGCGCACGTTGTCCTCGGGCGAGGACCCGTCGGCCAACCGCAGATCCAGCACCACCAGATCCAGTGGCGCGGCGCCGTCCGCGGCGGCGAGCAGTTCCGGCACGGTGCCCGCGGTCAGTACCAGATCGAGGTCGGTTTCCGGCGCAAGCATCGCGGCGAGACCGATCGCGACGGATTCGTGGTCTTCGACCAATCCGATCCGGCGCGGCGCGTTCTCGCCCCCTTCGGCCCACGTCACCTGACTCTCCTATCCCGAGCAATCACATCCCCACCGGAACAACAACCATGCCAGTATGCCGGTCCATGGTTCGGAATGGTCAGACACCAGAAATCGGGGGACGTCCCGAGGCCGTCAGTCCCGCGGCCAGGGTGGTTCGTGGCTTCGCGCACGGCGGTGCGGCCGAGCCGCCATCGGTCAGACCGGATCAGTGTCGTTGTCGAGCGCTTCGAGCCGTAGTTCCTTGAGCCAGCCATCGGCCGTGCATTCGTAGAACCGAGCGCCGCGCTCGGTGAGGTACTCCGGCCCGAGAGGTTTCGGCTCGGCGGACGTGGCACCGGCGCTGTGGCCGAAGAGGGCGAAGACGGCTTCGGCCTTCATTTCGGCCGCCTGCCGGTCCGCGGCCATGAACGCCAGCTCCAGTCGTTGCCTCTGTTCGCTGGTCACCTCTTTATAGGTGCCGTCCATGTAGGTCAGGCGTGTCGTCGGCCGACCGTCGTCCATTCCGGTGATCAACCACATCGGTGCGTGATAGTCGGCATGGATCAGTGTTGCCTCCGTCGCCTCGAATGCCATAGCGCCCCCTTCCACTTGGTCGGATCATCGCTCAGCTTACCGTGCGACGACGCATGACGGCCTGCCAGCGCATCGAGTTGTGTTGCGGGACAGGCAATTTCCCGAGTGATAGCGGAGAATTACTGGGCGGCGGCCTGATCCGTCGAGCGGCATGCGTGCATCGCATGCGGCATGATCAGGCTGGGTGCGAAGCAAGCTCGAGGCCGAGGCAGCCCGAAGCGTTTGCGTTGCAATAGCATTGGCCGCCAGTATGCGAAGGGCGGGTACGCATCGGAGCGGAATGAGATGTCGACGGATGTGACGTGTTGAGCGGTACCGAACGGATGACAGGTAGGCGAGGCGGGAGACGGAAGCTCTCCGACGATTACCTGCCGGTCGGCGCGATTTTGCAGCGTTATCGCAAGGAAGCCCAGGTCGACCTGGACAGGCTCGCCGAGGAGGCCCACCTTTCCACGTCCCTGCTGTCGAAGATCGAAGCGGGGCATCGGCAGGCGACCAAGAAGACCATTGTCACCCTCGCACCCATCCTGAAGATCCCGGAGTCCGACCGGAAACGGCTGTTGTGGCTCGCCGATCCCTACCTGCCCGAGATGAGCCAGCGGCCGGATGGCGGTCGGCGTCCGACGCCCCGTGAGCTCACCGTGCTGGACTCCAACCCGTTTCCGGCCTGCTACATGGGGCCTCCCATGGGACTGGACGGTGCGCTCCATGTGATCGTCGCGACGAACGCCGCCTTCGACAGGTTCTTTCCCGGACTCGAGCCCGGCGCCAGCACCGTCGACTACGAACTGCTGCACCGGACGGCAAAAGATGTCTTCGTGCGTTGGGACGAGGACGCTCACCATCTCGTGCGAGCCTGCCGGGCGCAGCTGACCGGTTTCGTCACGGAAACCCGGATCGAGGAGATCAAGACGAAGCTGCGTCGCAATCCGGACTTCGACGGCATGTGGGACACCCCCTATCCGTCGAAGCTCGAGTCGAGGGACACCGTGTGGGTTCGCGATATCAGTGACGGAGCCGTCTTCGAAATGTACTTCCGCGTGTCCTGGGATGACAGCCCTTGGCTGCATTACGGGCTGATGCCGGTCGACCTCGCGAGCTACTTGAAGCGCTACCCGGTCGAGTCGCATCGGAAGCAGACCGGCCGCTGAGCACCACGTGGATGGCGTTTCTCAGTCCGCCGCGACCGGCGTTTTGCACAAAGAGTGCATTGATACCGGGTGCGTCCGCACAGGACACTGTCTACTCGAGGAAGGCAACGGTCTTCCTCAGTGCAGCACTTCGGTGCGGTAGGCCGATCTCGATACGCGGAGGGGAGAGATCGGCACACCGCTCGGACCCTCACCGGGACGGCCGCTGTAGTCGGCAGGCACCCGGGTTCATTCCATCAGTTGAGCCGCCACCGTCGCGCCCAGTTCCCAGCACCTCGTCAGATCGGCCTTCGTCGGCGGCCCCATCACCACCACGGGGGCAGCGGCTTTCACCCAGCCCATCCCCGTCGTGACGGTATCGACGCTGCGCTCGGCACCCTCGGTGCCCTGGTTGCCGTGAACGTACAGACCGTAGGGACGCCCGCGCGTCGAATCCAGGCACGGGTAATAGCAAACGTCGAACGCGTGCTTGAGCGCGCCGGACATGTACCCCAAGTTCGCCGTCGTTCCGAGCAGATAGCCGTCAGCCTCCAGCATGTCGACCGGCGTGCAGGCCAAGGCCGCGCGGCGAACCACGTCGACGCCCTGGATCTCCGGATCGGTCGCGCCGGACACCACAGCCTCGAACATTTCCTGCATATGCGGAGACGGCGTGTGATGGATGATCAGCAACCGGGCCACCCTGCGATAGTATCGGCCGCCGCGGTGATCAGGTGTTGTCGCGCTCGTGCCGTTCCAGCTCGACCGCGCGGCGCATGGCCTCGCGCGCTCTGGTCCGGTCACCCGCGTAGTCGTAGGCGCGTGCGAGGCGGTAGGAGACCCGCCAGTTGTCCGGATCGGCTTCCCATTCGGCCTTGACCGTCGTGAAGAGTTGGTCAGCGGCCGCGCGTTCGATGCGGCCGGACGGGAGGCGCGGCAACGTCGAGGTGTCGAGCTCGAGGCCTTCGTCGTGAATGCGCCGCGCCAAGTGCTGGTGCGCCAGCGCCGCGCGTACGGTGGCCGCGACGATCCAGACGCCCAGCAGCGGCAGGATCAGCACACCGACGCCGATAACGATCGCCGCCACCTCGCCGGAACCGATCAGGCCGAACGCGATCCGGCCGAGTAGCAGGAAGTAGAAACCGAGCACCAGTACGAGCGCCGCGATCAACGCGACGACCTTGACAACCTCCGCGCCGCCCTTCGGCTCGACGGGCTCCGCGCTGCTCACGACCGCTCCTTGCCGGGGCTCGGCTCCGTGCGCGACCGCGCGCGGTGTCCTCGGTCGACTTCCCGGCCCTCGGCTCCGGCACGAGCGAGCGCTCGGCCGTGTCGATGGTTCACTCGCTGACGCTCGCTCACAGGTCCAGGAACGGATCGAGTCCGACGGTCAGGCCCGGACGGTTCGCGATTTCACGCACGCCGAGCAGTACACCGGGCGCGAAGGACGAGCGGTCGATCGAGTCGTGCCGGATGGTGAGGGTCTCCCCCTGGGTGCCGAACAGCACCTCCTGGTGGGCGACGAGACCTGCCAGACGCACCGAGTGCACCCGCACCCCGTCCACGTCGGCGCCGCGCGCGCCCTCGAGCTCGGTGGTCGTCGCGTCGGGGCTTCCGCCCACACCTGCCTTGTCCCTGGCCGCGGCGATCAGTCCCGCGGTGCGGTAGGCGGTGCCGGAGGGCGCGTCCGCCTTGTTCGGGTGGTGCAGCTCGATGACTTCGACCGAGTCGAAGAACCGGGCGGCCTGCTCGGCGAAACGCATGGACAGCACCGCGCCGATGGCGAAGTTCGGTGCGATCAGCACGCCGACGTCCGGACGTCCGGCCAGCCAGCCGCGCACCTCGGCCAGGCGGGCCGCGTCGAACCCGGTGGTGCCGACCACCGCGTGAATACCGTGCTCCACCAGGAACTCCAGGTTCCCCATCACCACGTCGGGGTGGGTGAAGTCGACGACGACCTGCGTCCGCGCCGCGGTGAACAGGTCGAGCGAATCGCCCTTGTCGACTTCCGCGACCAGTTCCAGATCATCCGCCGCCGTCACCGCCCCGCAGATCGCCTGTCCGACTTTGCCACGCGCCCCGAGCACTCCGACCCGAATGGTCACCGCACCTCCTCGTTCCGCTTCGGTCGGTGTCAGCCTATAGAGCGCGCCCCCGCGCCGGGCTGTCGACCTCCGCGGTCGGCGCGCCCGTCAGGTTCGCCGCCATTCGTTGCAGCATCCGCACGGTTTCGGCGAACTGCTCGTCGGTGATGCCGTTTGCCATCTGCCGCCTGCGCCGGCCGATCCGGCCCCATGCCTCGTCGTGCGTCACTCGCCCCGCCTCGGTCAGCGACAGCACGCCTCCGCGCTGGGACACCAGCCCGTCTTCGATGAGGTCGGCCAGTTCGGCGGGCCATTCGGCGTCGTCGGCCCAGAAGGTGTCCAGCGCGTCGCGGACGTCGTCGGTGTGCTGCGGCCCTTCCGCCAGTGAGTGCAGTACCTGCCAGCGCCTGCGGCCGAGCCCGCCCGCGGCGAGATCCTCGTCGAAACGCTGGTTGATCAACCGGTCGAGTTCCACGAGCCAGTACCCGATTCCACGCTGGACAGCCATCACGAATCCTTTATATGTCGACTGACAATTACATGTAGTATTACATTTATTGACCCGGCGTGGAAGGCTGAGCGAATGGACGTGCACGACGCGAACACCATCGCCGTGGAGGCGGCCATGGTCCGAATCCGGCGCAGGCAGACACGCGGCGCGCTCGGCGACGGTGGGATTCCCGTCGCCGTGTTCCGCGTGCTCGATGCCGTTGCCGACGGTGCCGCCGACACGGTCGGCGCACTCGCTCCCGCTCTCGGTGTCGACCAACCCCGAGCGAGTCGCCTGGTCGCCCAGGCGGTCTCCTCCGGACTGCTGGAACGGGTCGCCGATCAGCGCGACGGACGGCGCGCGGTCCTGCGCCTGACCCCCGCCGGACGCGACGCCATCGCCGCCGCCAAGGCCGGGCGTCGTGCCGCCATGGCCGCCGCCATGGCGGACTGGACCCCCACCGAGCGCGCCGATTTCGCCCAGCTGCTCGAACGATTCGTCGACGCGATGGACCGGGCCTCCGAGTGAACGGCACACCGGGTCGAACGCGTCTCGCGCCGCGTCAGTCGAAGACGATCACCTGACGCAGGGCGTGGCCCGCGGCGAGTTCGTCCATGGCGCGGTTGACGTCGTCGAGACCCACACGCGCGGAGACGAGCCGCTCCACCGGCAGGCGTCCCGACCGCCACATGCGGACATACTCGGGAATGTCGCGGGAAGGCACCGCGGAACCGAGATAACTGCCGACGATCGAACGCCCCTGCGCGACCAACGCCAGTGGCGAAATGCTCGCACGCGCACCTGGAGCGGGGAGTCCGACGGTGACCGTAGTGCCGCCGGGTGCGGTCGCGGCGACGGCGGTCTCGAAGGCGCGGATATTGCCCGCGGCCTCGACCACGACTTCGGCCTGCACACCGAGCTCGGCGACCTGGGCCGGGGTATACACCGCCTGCGCTCCCAATTCCCGTGCGAGAGCGAGCTTCTCGGGCACGGTGTCGACCGCGATGACCTCGTGGCCCTCCGCCGCCAGCGACACCGCGACCAGTACCGCCGCCATGCCGACACCGCCGAGACCGACGACCATGATCCGGTCGCCGATGCCCGGCTTCGCCGAATTCAGCAGGGCGCCACCGCCGGTCAGCACCGCACAGCCCAGCACGGCCGCCACCTCGGGTGGCACATCGTCGTCGACCGGGACCACCGACCTGCGATCCACCACCGCGTACGTGGCGAAGGCGGACACGCCCAAGTGGTGGTGCACTTCGGCGCCGTCGCGGAGCAACCGCCTTCCTCCGCTGAGCAGTTCACCCGCGTTGTTGGCGATGCTCCCGGGCACGCAGGGCGTGCGGCCCTCGGTCGCGCAGCCCGCGCATTCGCCGCAGCGGGGCAGGAATGTCATCACCACGCGCTGCCCGACCGCGATATCACCGTCGCCAGGGCCGACCGACTCGACCCGCCCCGCGGCCTCGTGTCCGAGCAGCATCGGTACCGGCCGCACCCGGTTGCCGTCCACGACGGACAAGTCGGAATGGCACAGCCCCGCCGCTTCGATCCGGACCAGCAGCTCCCCGGGGCCCGGTTCGCGCAAGTCCAGGTCGCATACCGTGATCGGCGTCGATTCGGCGAACGGCGCCGGCGCCGCGATCCGCTCCAGTACCGCGCCACGAATCCTCATTCGGCCGAGTTTAGTTCGCGGCGCTCGGACGCGAGCCCCGCGAGGTGCCCGGATTCGGTGCTATCCTCGTCGACCGTGACGGTGCTCCCGTTGGCCGCCTTGTACCGAGCCCGGGGTCGGGATCGTCACGACTCAGAGGAGCAATTCCGCTGTCCGTACAGTTCAACCACACCATTGTCGGTTGCCACGACAACCGCGAGTCCGCCGAATTCTGGGCGGACATCCTGGGCCTGGAAGTCGGAACACCGTGGGGACCGTTCATTCCGGTGTCCCTCGCGGGCGGTGTCACCTTCGACTTCGCGAACGTGCCGCCCGATCTCGGCGAAATCCAGCCCCAGCATTACGCCTTCCTGATCTCCGAGGCCGAGTTCGACGCGGCCTACGCCAAGATCCAGCGCTATCGACTCGATCATTGGGCCGATCCGCGCCGGCAGCGTCCCGGCGAGATCAACCACAACGACGGCGGGCGCGGCGTGTACTTCCTCGACCCCAGCGGTCACTACCTGGAGTTGATCACCGTCCCGTACGGCGGTTTCTGACTTCGCCGGCCGTACGATGCCACGCATGGGTGTCGATCTTGTCGGCCAGGTCGAGCGGTTGCACGCCGACCTCGCGACGTGGCTGGGGTCGCAGGCGCCGGTCGCGGTGTTCGAGCGGTTCGCGGCGGCGCAGCACGAGCGGTTCACGATGGTGACGACCGGCGGTGCCGTGCTGGGCCGCGGCGAGTTGATCGCCGGTCTGCGCCAATCCGGAAACGCCGTACCGGGGCTGACCATCGAGGTGTCCGAAGTCGAGGAACTCCTGCGGTGGGAAACCGCGGCGGTGGTTCGCTTCCTGGAGACCCATCGTGCGCCCGGAAGTGTGACGCGGCGCCGGGTTACCGCGGTGCTGACCATCGATGCCACGGGCGAAGTGCGCTGGTTGACAGTGCAGGAAACCGAAGCGCCGGTGGACTGAGCCCGGCCATCCTCCCCGGCACTGGGAAGATATCGCCGCGGCAGCCGCACCGGTACCGAGACAATTCTGCTTTCGGTCTTCGGACGATCGGTAGGGCACAGTTCGCCATCCTTACCGATCGCACCTCGGTGCGGAGTTTCCTTGCTTCGAGGACGGTCCGAGAGCAGGTGAGTCGAGGAGGTACGTTCCGGTGGATCGGTGGGAACGCGACGGGCTACGCTCCGCCAACAGCGGAATCCGCAACCAGGTCGACCACATTCTGGATGCGCTGGCCGAGCAGCGCACCCACCTGACGGACCTGCACGAGAAGCTGTCGGCGGTGCGATGCACGGCCACATCGGCCGATGGCCTGGTGGAAGTGACCGTGGACGCCGGGGGCGTTCTCACCGATGTCCGGTTCACTCCGGCCGCCTTGCGCAGCACTCCCGAACAGCTGGGCCGTTCGGTCACCGAGGCAGGGCGGGAGGCGGCGCGATCGGCCCGCGAACAGCACGCGGAGATCATCGCCCCGATCGCCGCCGAAGCCGGGTCCGTCCCCGATCTGCCCGACCTTGTTCCCGGTGCACCGAGCTTGCGCGAGATATGGGAACCCGCACGCCAGGACCCGGCGCAATGATGCGGCCGCGGGCGCATCACCTCGACGAAGTCAGTTCGGAACCAACCGCTCTGGACTGCGGATTCCTCGCCGGATGGGACGGCCCGGGCGATCCGGGCCGACTCAACCGGTGAGGAATCCGGCACCGCCCCGAGTGCTGCTGCGGTGTCGCTGCACTCGGGGCGGCTCGGCCGGTGGTCCTCGAGTGTCGGCACATGGCATCTACCTCCGTTCGGGCGGGCAGCTCGTCGGCTGCCGGGTGGACAGGCATCGCAAGGCGATCAGGCGTAGAGCTTGGCGAGGAACGCGGCCAGGTTGTCGCGCACCCGCTCGATCTTCTCCTCGAGCGTGAGATCTTCTCGATAGCGGCTCCCGAGCGCGGGCCGCTTCTTGTTGCGTGCGTACAGCGAACAGGCGAGGTCGGTGCACATATAGGTGCCGACCGAGTTACCTCGGCGCCCGGATTCCCCCGCCTTGTGCGCGGTCATCAGGGAGACGCCGCCGCCGATGTGGCCGGTCAGGCAGATTGTGCACATCTGTGCCCGGCCGTTGCCGCCAGAGGCATAGCGCAGTGCGACGCCGACCAGGCGGTCGTCCTGCGGGACGACCAGGTAGCCGCGACCGGGCAAGGAGGGATCGCTCCAGCCGAGAAAGTCCAGATCGTCCCATGGCCGCTCGTCCAGGTCCCTGGGCACGGGCAACCGCTTGGCATCTCCTTTCGAACAGTTGACGAACGACGACCGGATGTCGCGTTCGGTGACGGGCTCCATGACGGTTCTCCTTCGGTTGATCGGTGGACAAACCGAAGCGACGTTACGGTCCGCTCCCGGCCCGGACAAACGGATTTTCCGTCGGGCCTCGGACTCAGCTCGGTCGGCTGATCGCCCGCCAGCACGCGGCGGCGATGTCGCCGAGCTGGTCCTCGGTCAGCTCCATCCCGCCGGCCGCGAGCCGCACGGCGGGCGCGAGGCCGAGTTCGTAGAGCACCTCGAGCGGCAGCGGCAGCAGCCGGGCGGCGACATCCGGCATCGCCACCTGCTCCACCAGCGGGTCACCGTCGGCGATCGCCGCCTGATGGGCGGCCTCGCGATACGGCGAGTTGTCGACCTGCAGCAGGAAACGGGCGTGATCTCGATGCTCTTCGAGATAGCGGTAGCTGTTCACCCAGACACCGCGAAAACGCTCAGCTGGCGGCATACCGGCGTCGAGACCGGTCGTGGCGGCCACCGCGAGCTGAGCCTTCGTTTCCCGGTAGGCGGCCAATACCAGCTCGTCCTTGGACGCGTAATGCGTGTAGGCGGTGCCGGTCGCCACACCGGCCTGCTTGGCCACGGCGTTCATCGATGTGCCGTGAAAACCATTGCGCGCCACCAAGGTACGCAGCGACCGGCGGACCGCGGCGGCACGGTCCACCGTCGTCATCTGCCCGACGGGGTGGACACGTCGATGGACACCCCGGTCTCGCGCTCGGAGACCTCCCACAGCTTGGCGATCGCAGTGCTCATGCCGAGTCTGCGAAATATCGGCTTGCGTACCGGCGGTCCGTTGTTCACGAACAGCGGACCGTAGAACTCGCCACCCTTCGCCGCCGGGTCCGTCGCCGCGCGCAGCTGTGACAACGCACCGTCGGACGCGGACATGCCCGTGTGCCGGGCCGCCCAGAGGCTGATTCGCTGAGTGAGACCGCCGCCGGACTCTTGCACGCTGACCGCTTGCAGGTTGGTGTCCGACAGTCCCGGATGGGCGATCAGGCTGGCCGTGGCCACACCCGCCTTCTCGAACTCGCGCTGCAGGCCGAGGCCGAAGTGGAAGTTGGCGAGTTTGGCCTGCCCGTAGGCACGCCACGGCCGGTAGCGGCCCTCCAGGTGCGGGTTCGCCGGGTCGACGGCGCGCCCCATGTGATGCGCCGTGCTCGTGACCGTGACGACCCGCGCGCCATCGCCCCGCCGCAGCGCGGGCATCAGCAGCGCGGTCAGTGTCCAGTGCCCCAGATGGTCCACACCGAACTGCGTTTCGAACCCATCGACGGTCTTCGTCTCACCGACCGCCATGACCCCGGCGTTGTTGACCAGCAGGTCGACGCGCTCATGTGCGCCGAGGATCTGCTCGGCGGCGGCACGGACCGATGCCTGCGACGCGAGATCCAACGCCACCAGCTCGAGCGAGGCATCCGGTGCGCTACCGCGAATCTCGTCGACCGCGGTCGCCGCCTTGTGCTGATTCCGTACCGCCATCACGACATGGGCGCCCTTCGCGGCCAGCTGCCGCGCGGTTTCGAGACCGAGTCCACTATTGGCGCCGGTCACGACGGCCGTCCGGCCGCGTTGGTCCGGGATCTGCGCTGCATTCCAGAACATCAGGGACCTCCTGATTGAATGTTCATTCGGTCGCCTCCACGCTACCAGACCGGCGCAGCGCCCTGCTTCCCTACCGAGCCAGAAAGTGCCAGCCGAGCCATGCCCACACGAGAACGGCGGCGATCCGCGCCACCCGAGTACGGGTCAGGTACGCGACCGTTTCACCGACGGGCGCGACCAGATCCCGGCGAACGTGTGTGAGCACAACCGCGCCCAGCGTGGCCACCAGCACCACCGCGAACCCGACGACGACGATCGTCCGATCGCTCATCTCGACACCAGCCACCAGCCGACACCCAGCCACACCAACCACCCGGCGAGCCGCAGCGGCAACTGCTCGAGTGCCGGATCCAGCAACGTCGACAAAGTCGGGTCTTCCTCGCTCGGCCGCATCCGATCCGGTTGCCGCAAAAAGGCATAACTCTCCCAGATCACCGCCGCGATCAGCAGCGTCGACCACAAGGCCGCGCCGCGCCGCAGCCGGGTGGTCGGTGGAGTCCGCGCGGGCCGCGCCCGCCAGGCCAGCGTCGAAGCCACGACCACCGGCACGACCACCAGCGCGGTGGCCGGCCAGCTGAACGGCTGGGTGGCGGCACCACCCGCCGCCAGCACGGCGCCCGCGGCCAGCAGCGCCACGCGTCGCCGGAATGGTCGTGCGGGAGATGCCGGTTCGGTCGTCACATTGGCAGAATATGGCTCCCGCGCGACCGTCCCAGGGACATTCTCACTTGCGGTTATCGAGGCCGCGGCGCCAGCCGAGGATCCGGAGGCGTGTCCGGGAAGGAAGCCGGGTATGAAAGCGGCGTAGCCGGGTAGTCGCCGGTTGTGCGACTGGGTGTGCTCGACGTCGGTTCGAATTCCGCGCAGTTCCTCGTGGTCGACGCCTCGCGAGGGGCGCCGCCGCTGCCGTTGCGCGCATTGAAGGAACCGGTGCTGCTCGGCGAGGACATCGACGCGGCCGGTGTGATCAGCGCGGACGGAGCGCAGCGTGTCTCCGACGCCGTCGAACGCGTGCTGCGCGAGGCAACCCGCTACGACATCGACAGCTTCTACGCGTTCGTCACCGCCGCGATTCGCGACGCACCCAATCAGGAAGCGGTGCTGGACAAGATCGAGGCCGCCTGCGGTATCCGGCCCCAATTCCTCAGTGGAGTACAGGAAGCGCGCCTGACCTATCGGGCGGTTCGCCACTGGTATGGATGGTGTGCCGGCACCCTGCTGATGCTCGACATCGGCGGCGGGTCCATGGAGATCGCGCTCGGCCGTGACGCCGAGCCGACGCTCGCGCTGTCCCTTCCTCTCGGTGCGGGCCGGCTCACGCGAGCGTTCTTCCCCGACGACCCGCCGGGGCGGGCCGAATTCAAACTGCTGCGCGGGCACATCCGCGACTGCCTCGGGCAGGTACGCGACCGCCTGTTGTGGGAAGGCAGGCCGCACCGGGTGATCGGCAGTTCGAAGACGTTCAAACAGCTGGCCCGGCTGTCGGGAGCCGCGCCGCAGCGCCACGGGCCATTCGTCGAACGCACGCTACGACGGCGTGCGGTACACGCCAACGTGCGCAAGCTCGCGGCCATGCCCGCCGAGAAGCGCGCGACACTGCGCGGCGTATCCCCGGCGCGGGCGCGCCAGATCCTGGCCGGAGCCATGGTGGCCGACGCGACCATGTCCGCACTCGACATCGACTCCCTGGAAGTCAGTCCCTGGGCGCTGCGCGAGGGCGTTGTCCTGGAACACATCTCCACGCGTGTCGACAGCGACCGGACACTGCCGCTGAACGCGCTCGAGCTGCCCCGGAACGGGCCGAAATCACCGGTGAGCGTCCTACCGCGGCGGCGGTGATCGGTCCGCACCGGGCGCGCGGTCGTCGCGACACCGGCACGGCCCCGTACAGCGGCGGCGACGGCGCGACCGCGGGCCGCACCGTCGCCGCTATCGGCCGGAGACGTCTCAGTCGGCTACGTGCGATTCGTGGGTGAACGGCTTGGTGCCGTGCACCGCGGGTTCGCCCTGCGGGTTGGTTTCGGCGCCATGGTTCGCGTGCTCATCGGAGGGGAGCCATTCGGCGACGGGGTTGTCGATGTAGCGCCATTCCGTGCCCGCGGGCCAGGGGCCTTGCCCTTCGTTCCAGGGCCCGCGGGCGCTTGCGGCGCCGTTGGACATGTTGAACGCGACGTTCTGGAACCGATCGTCGCCGGGCAGCGCCCCGGGCGGGAAGTTGACCGGCAGTTCGTTCAGGGCGGCCGTGAACTGCTGGAAGTGCGCGATTTCCCGGGTCATCAAGAACGACAGCGTGTCCTGCACGCCGGGGTCGTCGGTGAACTGCTTGAGGTACTCGTAGACGATTTTGGCGCGCGATTCCGCGGCGAGGTTGCTGCGCAGATCCACCGAGGGCTCACCGTTGGCGTTGACGTACGCGCCCGACCACGGCACGCCCGCGGAATTGCTCACGTCGAGGCCGCCGCCGGTCAGCGCGAAGTACACCGGGTTCACCGCGACCTGGTGGATGGCCTGTTCGCGTCCGCCGGAGGTCGACACGACCGGCATCCAGTCACACCGCTCGTTGGCCTGCTTCAAATCGTCGTTGAGGCCGTCGAGCAGCATGGTGATCATGGAGCCGACGATCTCCAGGTGGCTGAATTCCTCGGTCGCGATGTCCATGAACAGGTCGTAGATCTTGGGATGCGTGCGGCGCAGCAGAAACGCCTGACTGAAGTACTGCATGGCGGCTTTCAGCTCACCATTGGCGCCGCCGAACTGTTCTTGCAGCAACGTGGCGAAACGCGGATCAGGCCGGTCCACGCGTACCTCGAACTGGAGCTCTTTGTTATGGGTGAACATCGCTCTCCTTACCAGTGTGGTGGCTGTTCGATGATCGTCGACGTCAGGACGTCCGCATAGCGCAATCGGCATCGGACCGGCGAGGACGGATCCTGGTGCGGGCCGCCATCGCTCCGCCTCCAGCGCGGCTTTCAATGCCGTAACAGCCCGGGGACGAGCAAGTATTTCGTGTACATGGCGACCATACGGGCCGGAACTGCCACTTGTTCGCAGCGACACGAGGGGTCGAGCGTCCCAGCACTGACGACAGTTTGTAAAGTTCCCGGTCGTCCGCAGCGGCGAACGCTGCTCAGGAGACGATGCGTGTTTTTCGTGGAGCGGATGACGGGATTCGAACCCGCGACCCTCACCTTGGCAAGGTGATGCGCTACCAGCTGCGCTACATCCGCACTCGCATCGCGGTGTTGTCCGTGATGCGACACAGAACATTAGCCGACACTCGGCGGGAAATGCCAATCGCCGCTCATGCCGGCTGCTCGGCCGCCCGGTTGCGGCGCAGGCCCAGCCCGGCCGCGATGAGGCAAGCCACCGCGACCACGCTGACGAACCACGGGAACACGGTGCTCAACCCCCAGGTGGTGGCGGCCCAGCCGGCCAGAATCGTGGGCAGGGCCATGGCCGAGTAGGCCAGCAAGTAGTACGCGGACATGGTCTCGCCCCGCTTGTGTTGCGGCACAACGTCCGACAGATGACGCAGCGAACCGCCGAAGCCGAGGCCGAAGGTCGCTCCGAGCGCGACGCCCGCGACGAGCACCGCGACCCAGTTGTGCGTGGCCAGCGCGGGCACGGTCGACAGCAGCGCCAGCGCCATGCCGGTGTCGCCGAGGATCGCGGCCCACCGTGCCGGCACACCGGTCGCGAACAGCTGCGCGGTGGCGCCGGAGAGCGCGGTCGAGGCGACCACCGTGCCGCCGAAGACCAGGTTGTGGATGCCGGTCTGCTCCGCGGCCAGCGACGGGTACAGCGACAGCAGCACGCCGAGCACCGACCAGGCCGCCATCACGCCGATCGCGGAAAACCAGAAGTCGGCGCGGATTTCCTGCGGAACAGCGGGTTTCGCGATCCGGATGCGTCCGGGCACCCGCGCGGAGTGCGGTTCCCGCAGTGCGAGCACGCCGGCGCCGATCGCCAGGCAGACGACGGTGATCACGACGTAGGGCGTGCGCAGCGGATGCGGGGCGTACTGCGCCAGCAAGGCCGAGCCCAGAATCGCCACCGCCATCCCGACATTGAACGCGACGCCGCTGAGCTGCCCGGACCGCGCTCCTCGGTGTGGACGCAGATCCAGCAGCGCGGCCGCGCCCGCCACCACGGTCGATCCGACGGCGATCCCGTGCAGCGCCCGCGCCAGCAGCAGCATGGGGACGCTGTCGGCGAGCACGAACACCACCAATCCGACGACCATCGTGCCGAAGGCGCCCAGCAACACCGGTTTCCGACCGACCACGTCGGAGATACGGCCGGACACCAGCACCGCACCCAGCGCAGCTACGGCGTAGACGGCGAACACGATGGTCGTGGTGAGCGGCGAGAGGTGCCACTGCGTCTCGTAGATGCCGTAGAGCGGCGCCGGCACACCGGACACCCCGAGTGCGACGCCACTGGCCGCGAGAATCAAGGCGTAGGCCCAGCGTTGCACGGTCTGCTCGTCGGCGGCCACCGTCATCGTCGCTGCCATCAGATCTCCGATCAGGTAAGTTTGATAATGATCGAACCGCAATCGACAATACATCCGGTACGACAATCATCAAACCTAGGAGTGAGCCAGATCATGGCCGACGCCAACGACGCAGCACAGGAGCCGCCTCCGGTGGCCGGGCTGTCCACCGTGCTCGGCGCGCTGCAGGATCCGGTGCGCCTGGAGATGGTGCGCCGGCTCAGCAACGCGGGTACCGCGGTCCGCTGCGGCGCGCTCTACGAAGCCATCAACAAGTCGACCGCCACCCACCACTTCAAGATCCTGCGCGAGGCGGGCGTCACCGAGCGCCTGATCGTGGACGGCCACATCTACCAGCGCCTACGCGTCGACGATCTGGAATCCGCGCTGCCCGGCGTGATCCCGGCGATCGTCGACGCCGCCAATCGCGCCCACACCGAGTGACCCGGCGGGGCGAGCGCGCGCTCAGCAGTTGTCGAAGCGCCACTGCCCGTCGATGAACGTCCAGGTCTGCGTCTTCGCGTCGTCCTCACCCGCGCGGGCGTCGAAGTTCTCGACCGTGACCGATCCCGTCGTTCCCGACGTGGTGACGCTGACCGCGGACGGCTTGGTCTTCAGATCCCTGCCGTCGTACAACTGCGCCATGGACGCCATGTAGTCGTCCTGGTTCAGCGTGAGCTTGCATCGCGCGGAACGGAATTGGTAAGCGGCCGCGTAGTCGTGACTTGCCAGTGCGGCGTTCATCTCGGTGGCCTTCGCACGCAGCGCGTCCGCGGTCGGCTCGCCCGGCTTGCCCGAGGCGTCCGCGTCCTCCCCGCCGCAGCCGGTCAGCATGAGGATCGGCAGCGAGATCGCGCCCAGCACGAGAAGGGCACGATACGTTCGGTTCATCTCGACTCCTTGCCAGAAATCGCCGGATCGACACCCGGACAATCGAGTTCAGCGCCTTCCCGACGCGGACGACGGCGGACGGCCGAAACAATATCGCGCCAAAGGGCTGCGCGCCGAGCCGCGGGTGTCGGTGGGCCGCGGCCCACCGAGATCAGCTCGGGACCAGCCGCCGGACGGCCGCGGGCAGCTCACGGGTGCGCTGGTACGGCCCGGCGACCGACGCCGCGAACGGCCGCGCCAGCAGGGTCCGCGCGACAGCGGAAACCTGGTCGGTGGTGACGGCGTCGATGCGGGCCAGGGTCTCGGACACGCTGCGATGGTTGCCGTAACTGAGTTCGCTGCGCCCGAGCCGGTTCATTCGTGAAGCGGAATCCTCCAAGCCGAGCACCAGACCGCCGCGCAGCGAGCCCTTCGCGCGGGCGCACTCGGCGTCGCTGATGCCGTCCGCCGCCACCTCCTCCAGCACGCCGCGCGCCAATGCCGCCACGTTGCCGAGGTTCTCCGGCTGGCAGCCGATGTACACCGAGAACGCACCGGTGTCGGCGAAGGTGTCGACGCTGGAGTACACCGAGTAGGCCAGCCCGCGTTCCTCCCGGATGCGCTGGAACAGCCGGGAACTCAGCCCGCCGCCGACCACCGTGTTGAGCACCGACAGCGGCCAGCGCCGCTCGCCCTCGTGCCGTCCGAAGGCACGCACGCCGAAAGCCAGGTGCGCCTGTTCGCTGTCTCGACGACTCCAGTGCAGCTGCGGGGCGCTGTGCGGCCGGAACCGCCCCTCGCGCCGCCGCGCGGGCGTCGCCGCGGGATCGAGCTGGTTCTCGAAAGCGCGGTGCACCAATTCCACCGCGTGGTCGTGCTCCACATTGCCCGCGACCGCGACCACCATCCGGTCCGGACGGTAGCGGCGCACGTGGAAGGACCGCAGCTGGGACGGGCGCATGGCCTCGATGGATTCGACCGAGCCGATCACCGGACGCCCGATCGGGTGGTCGCCGAACAGCGCGCTCAGGAATGAGTCGCCGACCAGGTCCTCGGGGTCGTCGTCGCGCATCGCGATCTCCTCGAGCACCACCTGACGCTCCACGTCCACGTCCACCGACCGGCACAGACCGTTGAGCACCACGTCGGAGACCAAGTCGACCGCCAGCGGCAGATCCTCGTCGAGGACATGCGCGTAGTAGCAGGTCTGCTCCTTGGCGGTGAACGCGTTCAGCTCGCCGCCGACCGCGTCCATCGCCTCGGCGATGTCGAGCGCCGACCGCGTCGGGGTCGCCTTGAACAGCAGGTGCTCCAGGAAATGCGCGGCGCCCGCGACGGTCGGGCCTTCGTCACGCGACCCGACTCCGACCCAGACGCCGATGGACGCCGAGCGCACCCCGGGCAGGTGCTCGGTCACCACGCGCAATCCACCGGGCAGCACGGTGCGCTTCACTCCGCTGTCCGTGTCCACCCGCAGCTCGAGTGACGAACCCCCCCGCCCGGTGTTGAGCAGAGGGGTTGTCGTCTTCTTCTTCGTCACAGAGACAAGTACTACTCGGTCCCGGCCGAGCCCGCATCGGCCGCGTCGTCGCCGGGCTCCTCGGTGGTCTCGTCGACCGGCACCAGCGAGATCTTGCCGCGGTTGTCGATGTCGGCGATCTCCACGCGCAGCTTGTCGCCGACGTTCACCACGTCCTCGACCTTGGCCACCCGCTTGCCGTTGCCCAGCTTGGAGATGTGCACCAGGCCGTCGCGGCCGGGCAGCAGCGAGACGAACGCGCCGAAGGCGGTGGTCTTGACGACCGTGCCGAGGAAGCGCTCGCCGACCTTTGGCAGCTGCGGGTTGGCGATGGCGTTGATCGCGTCGATCGCGGCCTGCGCCGACGGGCCGTCGGTCGCGCCGACGAACACGGTGCCGTCGTCCTCGATGGAGATGTTGGCGCCGGTGTCCTCGGTGATCTGGTTGATCACCTTGCCCTTGGGCCCGATCACCTCGCCGATCTTGTCGACCGGGATCTTGATCGCGGTGACCCGCGGCGCGTACGGGCTCATCTCGTCCGGGGTGGCGATGGCCTCGGCCATCACGTCCAGGATGGTGGTGCGCGCGTCGTGCGCCTGGCTCAGCGCGCCGGCCAGCACCTGCGAGGGGATGCCGTCCAGCTTGGTGTCCAGCTGCAGCGCGGTGACGAACTCGCGGGTGCCCGCGACCTTGAAGTCCATGTCGCCGAAGGCGTCTTCGGCGCCGAGGATGTCGGTCAGGGCAACGTAGCGGACCTCGTCCTCGCCCTGGTCATTGGTGATGGTGTCGGACACCAAGCCCATGGCGATACCGGCGACCGGCGCCTTCAGCGGCACACCGGCGTTCAGCAGCGACAGGGTGGAGGCGCACACCGAGCCCATCGAGGTGGAGCCGTTGGAGCTCAGCGCCTCGGAGACCTGACGGATGGCGTACGGGAAATCCTCCTGGCTGGGCAGCACCGGGATCAGCGCCCGCTCGGCCAGCGCGCCGTGGCCGATCTCGCGGCGCTTGGGCGAACCGACGCGGCCGGTCTCACCGGTGGAGAACGGCGGGAAGTTGTAGTGGTGCATGTAGCGCTTGCTGGTCTCCGGGCCGAGCGAGTCGACCTGCTGGGCCATCTTCACCATGTCCAGCGTGGTGACGCCGAGGATCTGGGTCTCACCGCGCTCGAACAGCGCCGAGCCGTGCGCCCGCGGCACGACCGCGACCTCGGCCGACAGCGCGCGGATGTCCGCCAGACCGCGGCCGTCGATGCGGAAGCCGTCGGAGAGGATGCGCTGGCGCACCAGCTTCTTGGTGACCGAGCGGAACGCCGCGCCCAGCTCCTTCTCGCGCCCGGCGAAGTCGTCGCCGAGGCGATCGAGCACGGCGAGCTTGATCTCGTCGATCTTCTCCTCGCGCTCCTGCTTGCCCGCGATGCTCAGCGCCTCGCCCAGCTCGCGCTTGGCGGTGCCCTCGACGGCCTCGTACACGTCCTGGCCGTACGGCGGGAAGAGCGGGAACTCTTCGGTGGGCTTGGCGGCCAGTTCGGCCAGGTCCTGCTGCGCGCGGCAGAGGCGGGCGATGAACGGCTTGGCGGCCTCGAGCCCCTCGGCCACGACGGCCTCGGTCGGGGCCTGCGCGCCGCCGTCGAGCAGCGCGATGACGTTCTCGGTCGCCTCGGCCTCGACCATCATGATGGCGACGTCACCGGACTCGACCACACGGCCCGCGACGACCATGTCGAACACGGCGTTCTCGAGCTGCTCGGTGGTCGGGAACGCCACCCACTGCCCCTCGATCAGCGCGACGCGCGCACCGCCGACCGGGCCGGAGAACGGCAGGCCGGCGAGCTGGGTGGACGCGGACGCGGCGTTGATCGCCACCACGTCGTAGAGATCCTTCGGGTCCAGGCTCAGCACGGTGACCACGACCTGGATCTCGTTGCGCAGACCGTCGACGAAGGACGGACGCAGCGGACGGTCGATCAGGCGGCAGGTGAGGATCGCGTCGGTGGTGGGACGGCCCTCGCGGCGGAAGAACGATCCGGGGATGCGGCCCGCGGCGTACATCCGCTCCTCGACGTCGACCGTCAGCGGGAAGAAGTCGAACTGCTCCTTGGGCTGCCTGCCCGCGGTGGTGGCCGACAGCAGCATGGTCTCGTCGTCCAGGTAGGCGACGACCGAACCGGCGGCCTGCCGGGCCAGGCGCCCGGTCTCGAACCGGACGGTGCGGGTGCCGTAGGCGCCGTTGTCGATCAGCGCGACGGATTCGAAAACGCCCGGCTCGACCTCGACGGCGGAGCTCTTGCGTTCAGTTGTTTCGGTCATTCTTCTCTCTCAACCTCTCGTCTTCGCCGGCTCGAGCGCCCGGTGGGCGCGATCCGGCTGTCGTCAGCCGTACCGGGTACGGGCGCGCGGCAACCCTCCTGGCTGCGACGCGCACACCCGGCCGAATCCCCTTGGAGACGGCGACGCGGAGGCGGTCATCGATCGAAGCCCGACGGCGCGAATCCACGGCCGAAAGGCCACTACCGAAGACCGACGCCACGCGGGCGGGTGCATACGGCTGTGCAATGTTGTCGTGCGACGGGACAGATCCGCCCCTGATCCACAAGTAGCCAACGAAAAGATTGTACGTCTCCCCGTTCGCCGAGCTATCGACCGCCTCGGCTACGGCACGGATGGAGCTATCACTCGAGCCCTCGAACCGCCGCGGGAATCAGGCCCCAGAGCATCGATCGAGCACCCGGTTCAGCCCCGCACGGCCACGCGACTCACCGGCACCCAGCCAACAGGTGGCGCGAACATCGAGTGGCACGGTCTCCCACCCGCGACGCGTCGGCCCCGCTCCGGCTTTCGAGCGTCAGCGAGACCGAGCATTGCTTTGTTCGCGGCCAGGTGCTGCGGTTTTCGCGCTGCGTTGCCGCTCGGCTCAACTCCCGTTTTCGAGCGGAGCGAGATCGAGCATTGCCCGTTCGCGGCCCGGCTCGCGTCCGAGCGGCCGACGCGTCCGCGACGAAGTCGCCAGCGGCGGTCGCTCGGACGCGAGCCATCAGGGGGCCGCGAACACGCAGCGCCGCAGGCGCTGCAATTACCTACGCAGCCCGAGGCGCTCGATCAGCGCACGGTAGCGGTTGATGTCGTTGTCCTGCAGGTACTTCGACAGCCGCTTGCGACGACCGATCAGCGCCATCAGACCGTGGCGGGTGTGGTGGTCGTGCTTGTGCTTCTTCAGGTGCTCGGTGATGTCGGCGATCCGCTTGGACAGCAGCGCGATCTGCGCCTCCGGCGAACCGGTGTCCTTCTCGTGCAGGCCGTACTCGGCGAGAATCGCCGACTTCTGCTCGGTGGTCAGTGCCATGGGGCATCCACTCCTGTTTCTCAGTTCCGCGCTCGAAGATCCGGTTACCCGGTGCGGGCGCCGCCGCGGACCGCAGCAAACCCGAGGATCCACCCTACCGGACCAGGACGTCTCCGCCGAAATCGCGGGCCGGTTCCCCGCATGCGGGCCCGGCGCTCACCGATCGTCGACGGCGGTCAGGATCTTGCGCGCGGTCTCCACATCGCGGCCCATGGTCTCGATGAGCTCGTCCACCGAGTCGAACTTGCGCTGGCCGCGGACGTGTTCGACGAAATCGACCGCGACGTGCTGGCCGTAGAGGTCGGCCTCGCGGTCGAGCACGTACGCCTCGACCGTGCGGGCCCGGCCGGAGAAGGTCGGGTTGGTGCCCACCGAGATGGCGGCCATGGCCCGCTCGCCCGGTGTGACGGTGCCGATCGTGGGGCCTGGGCCGAGCACGGTGAACCACCCCGCGTACACGCCGTCGGCCGGGATCGCGGCGTGCATCGGCGGCGCGACGTTCGCGGTCGGGAAGCCGAGCTGCTTGCCGCGGCCGTCGCCGTGCACCACCACACCCTCGACCCGGTGCGGGCGGCCCAGCGCCTCGGCCGCGGCCGCCATGTCGCCCGCGTCGACGCAGGCGCGGATGTAGGTCGAGGAGAAGGTCACCGCGTGTTCGCTGAGCAGTGTGACCGCATCGACCTCGAAACCGAAGCGGTGACCGAGTTCGCGCATGGTCTCGACCGTCCCGGCGGCCTTCTTGCCGAAGGTGAAGTTGTCACCGACCACCACCTCGACCACGTGCAGACGCTCGACCAGCAGATCGTGGACGTAACGGGCGGGGGTCAGCTTCATGAATTCCTGGGTGAACGGCATGACGCAGAACACGTCGACGCCAAGTTCCTCGGCCAATTCGGCGCGGCGGGTCAGGGTGGTCAGCTGAGCCGGATGCGAGCCGGGGCGCACGACCTCCATCGGGTGCGGGTCGAAGGTCATCAGTACCGCGGGCACGCCGCGTGCGGCGGCGGACTTCACGGCCCGGCTGATCAGCTGCGCGTGGCCGCGGTGCACACCGTCGAACACACCGATCGTGAGGACACAGCGCCCCCAATCCGCGGGCACCTCGTCGAGACTTCGCCATCTCTGCACAGTGCGCAGCCTACGCATATCAGGTAGCGAACAGTATTCCGGCGTGCTGACGTCACACAACGGTTCCGATGCCGGGAACCGACGAGCTATCCCGGGGTGCAGGGGGCCTCGGCCCGTCCGCACCGTCTGCCCTGCGGGGAGCACGCAGATCGCGTGATCACAACGGATCCGCCTTCCGGGGGATGCCCGCCCGTATCCGGGAGATAGCCGAGCGATGACCGCGCCCGCCCGCATGGCGTGGATCGTTGCGCCGCAACGTCGCGGTTCGCGACATCGCCGACGGAAAACTTCGCCCGCCCGAAACGCACCGGACGGATTCCCGAAAGAGCGGGTACATCCACGGTTTTCCGTGCTCGAGAAGCTCGTCTCGCCCCAGTGGCGGGAATGGTCTAGCGTCCGAATTCGTCGGCGACGGAAGTGCCCCCGGAGTAGCCATGAAAAGCGCAGTCAAGCAGGTTCGTGTGATCAACCCGTCCGATTCGGCCGAGACAATCGGGCGGCAGCGACAACGCCTCGTCCCCTGCGTCACCACCGAAACCTGTGGCGCGACCGGCATCTCGGCGGGCATGGTCAACATGGCTCCCGCCGGGGTATCGAAAGCGCATTACCACGCGCACAGCGAGATCGTCGTCGTCTGCTTACGCGGTAGCGCGGTCACGCTGGTCGGTCCGGACCTGACGCCTTATTTCCACGGTCCCGGCGAGTTCATCTACATTCCGGACGGTGTCGTGCATGTCGCGGTGAACTTGGCCGAGGCCGACGACCTCGTCGCGCTGGAAATGCGAACCGATCCGCTGTTCAACGACGACGTGGTGCTGACGCCGGAATACGACGCCCGCGTGCCGGAAGTCGTTGCCCGCCTGCGCCGTGACCGGGCCGGTTCGTGAGATGGCGCTCGTCAGACGCAGCAGCGGCGCGGCCGCGGTGGCCAGCGGGCCGATCGACGACATCTTCGCCGCGCTCGCAGGGCGCCCTGACGTCGTCTCCTTCGCCGTCGGGGCGCCGGACCCGGCACTGCTGCCCGGCGAACTCGTCTCGACGCTGTCCCAGGACGTCATCGGCAAGTACGGAAGCGCCGTTCTCCAGTACGGCATGACCCAGGGATTCGGCCCGCTGCTGGATGAAGCCCGAAACCTTTTGCGCAACCGCCATATTCGATGCGCACTGGATAGCCTGCATATCTCCACGGGCGGATCCGGCGCATTGCACAACATCTGTCTGGCGCTGCTGGACCCCCATGACGTGGTACTGGTGGAAACCCCGACCTACGGGCCCGCGGTCAAAGAATTCCGTAGCCACGGCGCCACCGTTGTGGGGGTGCCGTCGGACGAATCCGGAATCGTGCCGGAAGCGCTGGATGAAGCACTGGCCCGATATGACGTCGCATTCGTGTACCTCTTGCCGACTTTCCAGAACCCGACCGGGCGAACCATGCCGACCACACGGCGCGAACAGATCGCCCGGATCGTCGCTCGTCACGACACGCTGGTGGTCGAGGACGACGTCTATACCGACCTGCGCTACCGCGGCGTGTCACCGCCTGCGCTCGCGTCGTTCGCACCGGAGAATTCGATCTACATCACCTCGCTGTCGAAAACGCTTGCCCCGGCACTCCGTGTCGGCATCACCGTCATGCCTCCGGATCTCTTGCGCAGTGTGCTCGCCCTGAAACAGGGCATCGATATGCAGACGTCGACGTACTGCCAGGCGATTGCCGCCGAGTTCCTGGGCAGCGCGGCGGGGGCGGCGCACCTCGCTCACGTCGTCGAGGTCTACTCGGCCAAATTGGACACCCTGGCCGATGCCGTGCAGCGGCACTTTCCGCCCGGCTTCCAGTGGGTCACGCCCGAGGGCGGGATGTTTCTGTGGGTCGAGGGCCCGCAGGGGTTCGACGCCGACGCGCTGCTGGGCACGGCGCTGCGGGAGGGCGTCGCCTTCCTGCCGGGAAGCGTCTTCTACGCCGACGACGCCGACCACCGCAACACGATGCGGCTGAGCTTCGCGAACGTGCCGCGGGCCGATATCGACGGTGGCATCGCGAAGCTGGCCGCCCTCTGCGCGGACGCCATATGAGTGATCAGCATCCGATCCTCGGCACCTGGGAGGTGATCGCCGACGGGGCCCCGTTCGCCTACCACGTGATGCAGTTCCATCCCGGCGGGACGATGCTGCAATCGAATCCGGACCGGGGCAATCGCGCCACCAGCGACAGCAACGGCATGGGCACGTGGCGTTCCGATGGAGACCGCGTCACCGGTGCGTTCCTGGAGTTCGTCGTCGATCGAGCCGACCCCGCCGTGGTCGGCAAAGGGATCGTCGCGTTCGAACTCGACGTGACCGGCGACCGGTTCTCCGGATCAGCCATAGCAACGTTTTATGACCTCGCGGGTGCGCCGCTGCGGCCGCCCGCGACCGCGCTGCTGACCGGCCGGAGATTCGATGGCACGGCGTTCACCGACCGCGGGGATTCGCGCGCTCGGGATGTCTGACTGTGTATATCGGCACCGCCCCGCCTAAGCTCGGGTGTGTGCCCGGTAAACGAGATATCGCCACGCGACGCGAGCTGGCCGACACCTCTGTGCCAGGCGAAGCCCACGGTGGTACCACGACTATCGCGCCGGTGCTCTCCTCGGTCGCCCAGGACTATCTGAAGGTGATCTGGACGGCGCAGGAGTGGTCGCAGGAGAAAGTGTCCACCAAGTTGCTCGCGGAGCGAATCGGCGTGTCCGCCTCGACCGTCTCCGAAGCGGTGCGCAAGCTGGCCGACCAAGGGCTGGTCGAGCATGCCCGCTACGGTGCGATCGCCCTGACCCCCGAAGGGCGCCGCGCCGCCGTCGCGATGGTGCGCAGGCACCGGTTGATCGAGACGTTCCTGGTCAACGAGCTCGGTTACGGCTGGGACGAGGTGCACGACGAGGCCGAGGTGCTCGAGCACGCGGTCTCCGAACTGCTGATGGCGCGCATCGACGCCAAACTCGGCTATCCCGACCGCGATCCGCACGGCGACCCGATCCCCTCGGTGGACGGCGCGGTGCCCACCCCGCCCGCGCGCCGGCTCAGTGACTTCGCCGCGGGCGAATCCGGCCGCGTCGCCCGGATCTCCGACTCGGACCCGGACATGCTGCGCTACTTCGACTCCGTCGGCATCGCCCTGGACACCACCATCGCGGTCGTCGAACGCCGCGACTTCGCCGGCACCATCGCCATCCGCATCGGCGCGACGGAGTCACCGACCGACTTGGGCCGCCCCGCCGCCGAGGCGATCTGGCTCACCAGCTGACCGTTCCGGTGTATCCGCGGCCAGCCGGTCGTCGAGTGTGGCCCGCATCCGGCTCAGGAAGTCCTCGAACTGCCGCAGCACTTCCGGCGGATACTCGGCGAGGACGGCGTCCTGGCGCGCGTTGAGCGGACCGAAGTACTCGTCCCCGATCTGCTTGACGGATTCGCTGCTGCGCAGGGTGACCACCCTCCGGTCGGCGTGCTCCCGAGTCCGGGTCACATAGCCCGCGCGCTCGAGGCGGTTCAGCAACGCGGTCATGGCGCCCGAGGTGAGCCGGATACGTTTGCCGAGCAGCGCGGGTGACAGCGGCGTGCCCATCGCCTCCGCCGACGAGATCTCCAGCAGCGCAAAGGCATCGGTGGTGTGCACCCCGAGTTCGACGGCGAAGCGGCGGCCTAGCTCGGTGAAGCTCGCACCATAGGCACGCAGCCCTTCGACGAGCCGCTCCCGCTGTTCGGCGATGCCGTCGCGCCCCTGCTTCGCCATTCGGTTTCTCCTCCTCGTCCGCGTGGTCCCGGATTGACAACCTACCCGCCGAAAATTATCTTCATCGTGAAGTTACTTCACCATGGAGGTAAATTGGACACCACGGATCGCCCGCCCGCACGCGTCTGGCTGGGCCTGATCGCCGTCTCCCTCGGCGTCGCCTTGATCGTCGTGGACATCACGATCGTCAACGTGATCGTCGCGCCGATCATCGAGGACCTGTCGATAACCTCGATCGAAGCCCAATGGATCCAGGAGTCGTATGCGATCGTCTTCGCCGCGTTGCTCCTGCTCAGCGGACGCCTCGCCGACCTGCACGGCGCCCGCAAATTCTTTCTGATCGGCCTATCGGTATTCGGACTCACCAGCCTGCTGGCGATGATCGCGCCGAACGGCACACTGCTCATCGCGGCCCGGTTCGCCCAAGGCATCGGCGGGGCGATGATCCTGCCGACCTCGCTGGCACTGGTGAACACCGCCTTCACGGGCAAGGCGCGCGGACAGGCCTTCGCGATCTGGGGGTCGACGATCGGCGCCGCCGCGGCGGTGGGGCCGTTGCTGGGCGGGTGGCTCGCGGACTTCTCTTGGCGCTGGGCGTTCGGGATCAACATCCCGCTCGTCGCGGTGGTCGCCCTCGGCGTTCTGCGGTCTCTGCCCGCCGCACCGCGTATTCCCGGCCGCGTCGACCGGGTCGGCGCCGCCCTGTCCGTGGCCGGGCTCGGCCTGCTGGCATTCGCGCTGATCGAAGGCAGGTCGCACGGCTGGGTACGGACTGTCGAACCGCTCACCATCGGTGAATTCACCTGGCAAAGTGGCCCATCGCCGGTACTGATCGCCCTGCTGGCCTCGGGACTCGCGATGGCAGCTTTCTGGCGCAGGCAGGTGGCGCTGCGGCGTGGCGGCGGGGAGCCCCTGATGGACGTCGAACTGTTCGGCATCTCCTCGTTCCGCACCGGCAACGTGGTCACGCTCATCGTCGGACTCGGCGAGTTCGGCATCATCGCGGTGCTGCCGCTGTGGCTGCAATTCACGCTGGACTACAGCGCCTTCCAGGCCGGGCTCGCGCTCGTGGCCCTCGCGGCCGGCAGCTTCTGCGCCAGTGGAGCCAGCTTCTCGCTGCGCCTCTCGGCGCTCGCGCAGGTACGGATCGGGCTGCTGCTCGAGGTGGGCGGACTGGTGCTGCTCGGCCTGATCGCGGCGACCGAGACCCGCTGGTGGGCGATCGCGGTCGCCTTGTTCGTCTACGGGATCGGCGTGGGGTTCGCCACCGCGCAGGTGACCAATGTGGTGCTGGCCGACGTTCCGATCGAACGCGCGGGTCAGGGGTCGGGCATTCAGAGCACGGCGCGTGAGCTGGGTTCCGCGCTCGGTATCGCGGTGCTCACGACGCTGTTCTTCAGTGTGCTCGGCACCGGCCTGCGCGATCGGCTCGCGGGATCACCGGACGCGGATCAGCTCAGCGAAAGCGTGACCGCCAGTGCGGGTTCGCAGATACCGGCGCTCGCGACCGACCCGTCGACCGCCCTGGCCGCCGACGCCGCGCGGGACGCGATGAGCAGCGGCCTGTCGATCGCCAGCTACGCGTGTGCCGCACTCCTGTTCTTGGCGCTGGCGGCGACCGCGTTCATCTCCGCCGACACCGACTCGCCCGCTCCTGCCTCCACGGCCCCTGCCACCTGATGTGCCGTTGCTGTCGAGCGGTACCCGGCTGTAGGCGTTCTCCGTTCTGCCGCGGCCGGGTATCGCTCGACCGGTATTCTGCGATAGCGCTGGGGTGCCGGCCGGGTCGATCAGCTCGAAGGACCGGTGGTCGTTCGGCCCCCCGGTGGTCCGGACGAGCCTCGCGGGCAACCGAAATCTTTGCTGTCGAACCGTATTTTTCGCAGAACGGGTCAGGTGCGGGCGGTGGTGGTGGGTCGGCGGATCAGCTCGGCGGCGCGGGTGGCGATGGCGCTGCCGAGGTCGGTGGTGGTGGCGGTGCCGCCGAGGTCGGGGGTCAGGACCTCGCCCGCGGCGAGCACGTCGCCGACCGCTCGGTCGATCGCGGCAGCCGCGGCGGACTCGCCGAGATGATCGAGCAGCATGGCGCCCGCCAGGATCTGCGCGACCGGATTCGCGATCCCCTGACCGGCGATGTCGGGAGCGCTGCCGTGCACGGCCTCGAACATCGACGGGGCACTGCGGTCCGGATTGATGTTGCCCGACGGCGCCAGGCCCAGCCCGCCGGTGACCGCGGCGGCCAAGTCGGAGAGGATGTCGCCGAACAAATTCGAACCGGCGATGACGTCGAGCCGGTCCGGGTGCAGCACGATTTCGGCGGCCAGCGCGTCGACGTGCATCTGGCGCGTGGTCACCTGCGGGTACTCGGCGGCGACTCGATCGAAGACACTGTCCCAGTAGGGCATCGAGTGGATCAGCCCGTTCGATTTGGTCGCCGAGCAGAGGCGCCCGCGACGTTCCGCGGCTCGGTCGAAGGCGTAGCGAATGATCCGTTCGCAGCCGACGCGGGTGAACACCGATTCCTGCAGCACGAACTCGTCGGGACGGCCCGGATTGTGTATGCCGCCGATCTCGGAGTACTCGCCCTCCGAGTTCTCCCGCACGATAAGGATGTCCAGGTCGGCGGCCGTCCGGTCGCGTAGCGCCGATCGGGTGCCGGGCAGCAACCGCACCGGCCGCAGGTTGACGTACTGACCGAAGGCGCGGCGTAGCGGGATCAGCAGGCCCCACAGCGAAACATGATCGGGCACCCCTGGAAAGCCGACCGCGCCGAGCAGGATCGCGTCGAATCGGGTGAGCCGGTCCGGACCGTCGACGGGCATCATCGCGCCGGTGCGCAGGTATTGCTCGCAGGACCAGTCGAATTCGGTCCACTCGATACCCGGCAGCACCGCGTCGAGCACTCGCACCGCCTCCGCGGTCACGTCGACGCCGATGCCATCGCCTGGGATGGTCGCGATCCGGTATCCGCTCACCCGGGGTTCCTCTCCGCTTGCGCCCCCGCACTGGCGTCTCCAGCCGGGCTGTGGTCCTGGTTCCGACTATCCGTGGTCATCGGCTGGAAGGCGCGCGGCTCGGCAAACCGGCTCACAACTTCACTCCGATGTACTTGGTCTCCAGGAATTCATCGATTCCGGTCAGCCCACCCTCGCGTCCGAGCCCGGACTCTTTGACGCCACCGAACGGCGCGGCCGGATTCGACACCACACCCTGGTTGAGTCCCACCATGCCGGTCTCCAGCGCCTCGCATACCCGCAGCCCGCGCCGCAGGTTCTCGGTGAACACGTAGCTCACCAGCCCGTACGGTGTGTCGTTGGCCCGGTCGACCGCTTCGTCCTCGGTGTCGAAGACGCCGATCGCGGCGACCGGGCCGAAGATCTCGGTGTGGCACAGTTCGGCGTCGTCGGGGACGTCGACCAGCACTGTCGCCGGGTAGAAGGTGCCGGGACCGTCCAGCGCCGTCCCTCCGATGAGCACCGTGGCCCCGCGAGCGCGGGCGTCGTCGACAAGGCGCTGCACCTTGGCGACGGCGTCGGCGTCGATCAACGGGCCGACCACCACGTTCGGTTCGGTCCCGCGACCCATCGGCAGCGCCGCCATCCGATCGGCGAGCCTGCGTGCGAAGACGTCGGCGACGCCGCGCTGGACCAGAATGCGGTTGGCGGCGGTGCATGCCTGGCCGATATTGCGCATCTTCGCCGCGAGCGCGCCCTCGACCGCCTCGTCCGGATCGGCGTCGTCGAATACCAGCAGCGGGGCGTTGCCGCCGAGTTCCATCGAGGTGCGCATCACCGTCTGCGCGCACTGGGCGAGCAGTTGTTTGCCGACCGCCGTCGAACCGGTGAAGGACAGCTTGCGTGAGCGCTGGTCGCGGATCAGTGGCGTCATCACCGCGGCGGGGTCGGCGGTCGTGATCACGTTGACCACCCCGGCGGGCAGCCCGGCGGCGGCCATGATCTCGGCCAGCGCCAGCATCGAAAGCGGTGTCTGCTCGGCAGGTTTCACCACGCAGGTGCAGCCTGCGGCGAGGGCGGGAGCGATCTTGCGCGCCCCCATGGCCATCGGGAAGTTCCACGGCGTGATGAGCAGGCTGGGGCCGACCGGCTGCCTGGTCACCAGGAAGCGGGAGCCGCCGGTCGGCGCGGGCAGGTACCCGCCGTCCAAGCGCACGGCCTCCTCGGCGAACCAGCGGAAGAACTCCGCGGCATAGGCGATCTCGCCGCGCGCCTCGGCCAGCGGTTTGCCCATCTCCAGCGTCGCGATCAGCCCGAGCCGCTCGGTCTCGGCCAGCAACGCGCGGTGGACGCGCATGAGCAGGTCGCTGCGCTCTCGCGGTGGGGTGCGCGCCCACTCCGGTTGCGCAACGCACGCCGAGTCCAAGGCCGCGAGGCCGTCGGCGGAGTCCGCGTCGGCGACCGAGCAGAGCAGTTCGCCGGTCGCGGGATCGAAGACAGGGAGCGATCGGGCGGTCGCACGCCACTCACCGTCGATGAACAGGCCGCGCGGCACCGTGTCGATCGCGGCTCGTTCGGCTGTGCTCAGGGGGCTTTCGGTGAGCATCGTCGGTAGCTCCTCTCGACCGGGCGGCGTTCGGCCATTGCTGCGACCCGTGCGGCCATGTTATGCATATTGTCGACAATCCGACAATAGACAATCACGCCACTCACCCCACCCGCTCCGGGAGGCGAATCACCATGACCGAGCTATCGCCCGTCCTGAAACAGGCCACTCCGGTGACCGTCGACCACGGGTCGGGGTGCTATCTCTACGGCACCGACGGACGCCGATACCTGGACTTCACCGCCGGTATCGGCGTGACCAGCACCGGCCACTGCCACCCGCACGTGGTCGCGGCGGCGCAGGCGCAGGTCGCCTCGCTGATCCACGGCCAGTACACGACCGTCCTGCACCGGCCGCTGCTGGAACTCATCGACCGCCTCGGCACGGTGCTGCCGGAGGGGTTGGACGCGCTGTTCTTCGCCAATTCCGGTAGCGAGGCAGTCGAGGCGGCGCTGCGGCTGGTACGCCAGGCGACCGGACGGCCGAACGTCATCGTCTTCCACGGCGGTTTCCACGGCCGTACCGTCGCAGCCGCCACGATGACGACCTCCGGCACCCGGTTCTCCGCCGGATTCAGCCCGCTCATGCCGGGCGTGCACGTCGCGCCCTTCCCCACCGCGTTCCGCTACGGCTGGAGCGAGCAGGAGGCCACCGCCTTCGCGCTGCGCGAACTCGACTACCTGTTCACCACGCTCACCTCCCCCGCCGAGACCGCCGCATTCCTCGTGGAGCCCGTGCTCGGCGAGGGCGGCTACATCCCCGGCAACACCGAGTTCTTCCGCGGACTGCGGGAACGCGCGGACCGGCACGGCATCCTGCTGGTCTTCGACGAGATCCAGACCGGCTTCGGACGTACCGGAAAGTTCTTCGGCCATCAGCACTTCGGTGTGCGGCCGGACGTGATCACCATCGCGAAAGGGCTGGCCAGCGGGTTCCCGCTGTCGGGTATCGCGGCGCCGCGCGAGCTGATGGCGCGGGCATGGCCCGGCTCGCAGGGCGGCACCTACGGCGGCAACGCGGTGGCGTGCGCCGCGGCGATCGCCACGCTGGACGTCATCGAATCCGAAGGGCTGGTGGAGAATGCGGCGGCCAGGGGCGCGCAGTTGCTGCGCGGTCTGCGCGACAGCGCCACCAAGGCGATCGGCGACGTGCGCGGTCTCGGACTGATGGCGGGCGCCGAATTCACCACGGCCACCGGCGAACCCGATCCGGTCACCGCCGCGGCCGCGCAGCGCGCCGCGGTGGCCAAGGGACTGCTGCTGCTGACCTGCGGCGCGCAGATGAACGTGGTGCGGATGATTCCGCCGCTGATCGTGACCGACACTCAGATCGAGGACGCGCTCGCCATCTGGTCGGAGGTCCTCGCCGAGCTGTAGCCCGGCGACCACCGCCGGTGCCCCGCCGCGCCTGTGCGGCGACCCGGCCGGTGTCCTCGCCCGCTATTCCTGCCCGGCAAACTCCGCCGTTGTCCCCGACTCCACCCGTGCCTGCCCGGCGGGTACAAATCAGGAAGCAGGACCGCATGGCCCGCTACATCACCATCACTCTCACCAAGGCCGCGGTAACCTGCCGCGCCCGTTTGCTCGATGAGGAGGCGCCGCGCACCTGTGCGGCGGTGTGGAACGCGCTGCCGCAGGAAGGCGACGCGTTCCACGCCAAGTACGCCCGCAACGAGGTGTACACCCTGCTCCCGCGGATCGGCGCGGCCCCGCATCGGGAGAACCCGACCGTCACGCCGATCCCCGGCGACGTGTGCCTGTTCGATTTCGAACCGTGGGAGATCGGCAATCCGGCCTACGGCTACGAACCCGGCTCCGCGGCCGAGCACGAGCACGGCGCCACCGACCTCGCGCTGTTCTACGGCCGCAACAATTTGCTGATCAACGGCGACCTCGGCTGGGTGCCCGGCAACGTCTTCGCCACGATCGAGGAAGGCCTGGCCGAGATGGCCGCGGCATGCAACACCCTGTGGCTGCACGGAGTCCAAGGCGAAACACTCGCCTTCGCCCGCGCCTGACCGAACGAACCCGTGGCCCCGCGGCACCCGCGGGGCCACTCCGGTTCAGGAGGCCAGCACGAATTCGGCGTAGCGGGCCACTGCCAGCACCAAATCGTCGGAGTGACGCGGACCGACGATCTGCAGCCCGACCGGAAGACCAGCGGGTGTGGCGCCCGCCGGGATGCTGATCGCGGGCTGCTGGGTGAGGTTGAACGGGTAGGTGAACGGCGTCCACTGCGGCCAGCTGCGCAGCCCGCTGCCGGGCGGCACGTCGTGGCCCGCCGCGAACGCGGGAATCGGCACGGCCGGAGTGATCAGGACGTCGTAGTCGGTATGGAACGCCCCCATGGTTATGCCTAGCTGCGCCGCCACGTTGCGGGCGGCGAGATAGTCGACGGCGCTGACGGTTTCGCCGCGCTCCCACACCGCGCGCAGTCCCGGGTCGACCCGCTCACGCGTCCCCTCCGGGAAGCCGGACAGCATGGTGGCCGCCCCCGCCGCCCAGAGCAGTTCGAAGGCCTCACGCGGATCGCCGAAGCCGGGATCGGCGGCGCTGACGAGCAATTCGGCCTCGGCGAGGCGGGCCACCGCCGCGTCGACGACCGCGGCGACGTCGGTGTCGAGCTCGGCATAGCCGAGCGTGGGCGAGTACGCCACGCGCAAACCGCGAACGTCGCGTTGCATTTCGCCGCGGAAGGCAGCGACCGTGGGGGCAAGCGCGGTCGGGTCGCGCGGATCGGGGAGCGACAGGATGTCCATCAGCAGCGCCGCGTCCTCGACGGTGCGGGTCATCGGGCCCGCGTGTGCCAGCGGACCGAAAGGGCTGGCCGGGTACAGCGGAATCCGGCCATAGGTGGGCTTGAACCCGACGATGCCGCAGAAGGCGGCCGGAATGCGCACGCTGCCACCGCCATCGGTGCCCACCGAGACCGGCCCCATGCCCGCCGCGACGGCCGCGGCGCTGCCGCCGGAGGATCCGCCCGCTGTGGTGGACGGGTCGGCGGGGTTGCGCGTGATGCCGGTCAACGGGCTGTCGGTGACCGCCTTCCACGCGATCTCCGGGGTGGTGGTCTTGCCCAGGAAGACCATGCCGTCCTCGCGCAGCCGCGCCGCCACCGGGCTGTCCACCGGCCACGGCCCAGCCGGGTCGATCGAGGTGGATCCGCGCCGGGTGGGCCAGCCCTCGGTCAGGAAGACGTCCTTGATCGAGATCGGCACGCCGTCCAGCAGTCCGCGGGCGTGCCCGGACTGCCAGCGCGCCTCGGAATCCTTCGCCTGCACCAGGGCACGATCGGGATCGACGAGGCAGAACGCGTTGAGCGCGCCGTCACGATCGGTGATCGCCCGCAGGATCGCCTCGGTGGCCTCGACCGGCGACAGGGCGCCGGCCGCGTAGGCGGAGACCAGTTCGACCGCTGTCATCGCGGTCGGATCGGTGGGAGAGTTCATGTCGGGGTAGCTCATGGATGGGCTCCTTCAGCTGGGTACGTACCCCAGCCTTTTGTCGACCACGTTGTCCAGCGGGCGTCCGGTGATCCATTTGTCGAAGTTCTCGGCGAACGTGTTGACGATCTCGGTGCGCCATCCGACGACGTCACCGGAGTTGTGCGGGGTGATCCGGACATTCGGCAGTTCCCACAGGGGGTGATCGGCCGGTAATGGCTCGGGATTCACCACATCGAGCGCCGCCGCGGCGATCGATCCGGTGCGCAACGCGGCGACGAGATCGTCGGTCACAACGAGTTCCCCGCGGCCCACGTTGACAAACCTGGCGTGCGGCCGCATCGCGGCGAAAGCGGTGGCGTCGAACATATTCC
The DNA here is from genome assembly GCF_965283145.1 of Nocardia sp. Marseille-Q1738. Lineage (NCBI taxonomy): Bacteria > Bacillati > Actinomycetota > Actinomycetes > Mycobacteriales > Nocardiaceae > Nocardia > Nocardia sp. Marseille-Q1738. The sequence goes on from NZ_CBDIMS010000003.1 coordinate 672,288, forward strand.
TGGTCTGTTCGGTCAGCGGGGCGATCGCGATGACGTAGTCGGCCCGGCCCAGTTCGGCGTGCAGATCGGTGGCGACGACGCCGAAATCCGGGTCCCCGGAGCGTTCGCGCCTGCCCACCGCCCGCACCGTCATCCCGACCGCGCGCAGCAAGCGGGCGATGTGGCGTCCGATCGAGCCGGTGCCGACGATCAGCGCGTTCGTGCCCGCGACGCGCTCGGATTCCCGATGACGCCACTCGTGCCGCTGCTGCAACAGCAGCGATCCGGACAGGTCCTTGGCGAACCCCAGAATCTGTCCGAGTACGTATTCCGCGATCGCCGAGTCGAAGAGGCCGCGGGTATTGGTCAGCACCACAGCACTCTCCCGCAGTTCGGGAAACATCGCCGGGTCGACGCCGGTCGACCCCATGTGCACCCAGCGCAGCCGGTCGGCGGCATACCACGCGCCGGGCAGCGCGCGAGTGCGAAAGTCATAGACGAACAACACTTCTGCTCCGCGCAGGGCGTCCGCGAGGCCGGAGGCCTCCGTGTACCGGACCGTGGCACGGTCTGCCACCTGGGCCATGCGGTCGATGTCGGGCACACTGTCACTGTGCAGGACGGTGACAATCGGGCCCTGATCCACATTGACACACTAAGATCACATCGTATGATTGTCAACAATCCGATCGTGTTCGGAGGTCGTCCCGGCTGAGCGCGAGAGGGGCCGCAGTGGATCTGAGCTTTCCCGACCTGGAGGGCCCCGTCGCGCAACGGGGCATCGGGATCATCGCTCCGTTCGACCTCGCACTGGAACGGGAGCTGTGGCGCTGGGCGCCCTTGGAGGTCAGCCTGCACCTGGCCCGCACTCCCTATGAACCGGTGCCGGTGTCGCTGGAGATGGCCGAGCTCGTGTCCGATGCGGCCCACCTGACCGCGGCCACTCGCAACGTCTTGCACGTGGAGCCCGAGGTGGTGGCCTACCTGTGCACGTCGGGAAGCTTCATCAAGGGCCTGGCCTACGAGAAGTCGCTGCGCGAGACCATCTGCCGGGCCGGGGCGCAGGACGCGGTCACCACGTCGGGCGCGTTGCTGGAGGTGATCCGCCATTTGCAGCTCACCCGGATCTCGGTACTCACCCCCTACGACGAGATCCTCACGCACAAGCTGCACGAATTCCTCGCCGAGGCCGGGTGCGCGGTGGTGCGCTCCGATCACCTCGGGCTCGGTGGCGGCATCTGGAAGGTCAGCTACCGCACCATCGCCGAACGCATCGCCGGCGCCGACGATCCCACCGCGCAGGCAGTCTTCGTCAGCTGTACCAACCTGCCGACCTACGACGTCATCGAGCCGCTCGAACAGGCGCTCGGCAAACCCGTGCTCACCGCGAACCAGCTGACCATGTGGGCCTGCCTCGGCCGGATGAAGCTGCCGATGATGGGCCCGGGCAAGTGGCTACTCAACGTTTTCTGAAGGAAGAACATCGCATGCACGCACCCACCGTCGGCTTCATCTACCCCGACCACGCGGCCGAGGGCGACTACCCGCTCGCGGCGGCGGCCCTCGGCGCACACCTGCCGGTAGCCCACATCTACGGCACCGATCTGCACGCCGTCCCCGAACTGCTCGAACTGGGCAGCCCGGAGAAGTTGCGCGTCGGCGCGGCACTGCTCGCCCGGCACCGGCCCGACGCGGTGGTCTGGGCCTGTACCTCCGGCAGTTTCGTCTACGGACCCACGGGCGCTCGCGAGCAGGTGCGCGCACTGGCCGGGGTGGCGGGCGTCCCCGCGACCAGCACCAGTCTCGCCTTCGTCGATGCCGTGCGAATGCTCGGGTTGCGTTCCGTCGCGGTCGCGGCCAGCTATCCCGACGACGTCGCCCGGCTTTTCGTGGCATTCCTCGCCGACGCGGGCATCGACGTCGTCTCGATGTCCAGCGCCGGTATCGACACCGCCGCCGAGGTCGGCACGCTCACCCCGGCCCAGGTGTTGCGGCTGGCGGTCGACAACGACCACCCGGACGCGCAGGCGCTGCTCGTTCCCGACACCGCTATGCACACCATGGCGGTGCTGCCGGACCTGGAAGCTACGCTGGGCAAACCGGTGCTGACAGCCAATCAGGTCACGATCTGGGCAGGCCTGCGGCTGGCCGGCGCCGACCCGGTCGTTCCCGGGTTCGGCACCTTGTTCGCGGAAAGGCAGATCGATGTCCGTCGTTGATTTCGAGCCGGTGAACCGGCAGTCGACCGCGGAGATGATCGCCGATCGGCTCCGCGAGGCAATCATGCGCGGCAACCTCCCGCCGGGATCGCAGCTCGGCGAAGCGGATCTCGCCGCGCAGTTCGCCGTCTCGCGCGGGCCGGTGCGCGAGGCCATGCAGCGCTTGGTGTCCGAGGGCCTGCTGCACAGCATCCGCCACCGCGGGATCTTCGTCATCGAACTGAGCCTCGACGACGTCATCGACATCTACCGGGCCAGAACGGCGCTGGAAGGCGGCGCGCTGGAGCTGATCCTGGACGGCCGCCGCCCCATCGCCTACGAGGCACTCGGACCCAGCGTCGAGGAGATGGTGGCGTGCGCCGAACGCGGTGACGCGGTCGGGGTGTCCGACGCCGACCAGGCCTTCCACGAGGCTCTGGTGGAGAGCGCGGCCAGCCCGCGGCTGGTGCGCGCCGCCCGCACCTTGCTGATCGAGACGCGAATGTGCCTGGGCGCCTTGCAAACCACCTACCCCGACCTCCGCGAACAGGCCCGCGAACACGTCGACCTGCGCGAGGCGATCGCCACCGCCGCGCCCGCCCGAGCTCGCGCCCTCCTCGTCGAGCACATGGACGACGCCGTGCAGCGCCTCCGCCACCAGATCGGCAGTTAGGCGGCTGCCTCGCCTACGCTCGGCCCGGCGCGGGCTATCGACGAACTACGTCCGGCTGCGCCTGTTCTGCGGCTGCCTCTGCTTTCGCTCGGCCCGCCACAGGCCACCGACGAACGCCTCCGGCTACGCCGTTCATGCGGCTCTCTCGGGGGGCCGCGGCCCGGCTAACGAGAGAGGAAATCGAGCAGCGTGCGGAATTCCGCGAGCGACAGATAGCCGTCGCCATCGCGGTCGGCCGCGGCCAGCAAGGCGTCGGCCGGTTCGTCGATGCGGCCTGCGCCGACGTGGCGGATGAGCGATTCGAGTTCCTCCACCGAGATGCGGCCGTCGCCGTTGACGTCGAAGACCTTGAAGGCGGCGTCGGCGTCGGTTACCTCGATGCGGCCACCGGCCAGCGCGGCGTCGAATTCCGCACGGGAGACCAGGAAGTCGCCGTTGGTGTCAGCGGCGGCAACCATCCGCTCGACCGCCTCCTCATCGACCTCCAAGCCGAGCTCTCGGATACCCGTCGTGATATCCGCCACCGAGACGAGTCCGTCGCCGTCCCGGTCCCACAACCCGAACGTATCGACCGGTCGTTCACTCATCGCCCACTACCTTCGCCGCCACTGCCAACCCGTGGCCGCCACTGGACTCCGCGTACGACGGCCACCGCACACACTGTACGGATTCCATTGGGGCGGTGCGGCTCCGATTCGCAGTGGGCAACGCCCAGCCGCTCGGGCGCGCATGGTCGGTCCATGGGCTACATCGACTCGATGATCGCCGTGATGGCAGCCGAGTTGGTGTAATCCTGGCCCCTAAGACGGGCGATGGAGATCGCCATGACATCGCGCATGTTCTTGACGACTTCGATGTCCTGCTCGAGGACTTCTTTCAGGGAATGGTCGGCGTCGCTGGCCTGGCTCCGAAATTTCGCCTCTAGCGCTCGAGCCATGTCGAAATCGCCGAAGCCCGACACCGTCTCGACCCGCCAAACGAGCGCGATCATTTCTTCCAAGTCCTCGATACGTTTGGTACAGGCCGAAAGGCAGGCCCGCGCCGCTTCCTCATCATGCAAATAGAGTTCCCCAGCCCTCGCCTGCGCGGCCAATTTCTGCCAGTTCGCGGCACCACTCACCGGAACTCCCCTCCCTCTTGATCGCTATTCAGGCAGACTCGGAACGACCGCTTCACCTACGCGGGCAAGCGTCGCGCACGGATCCTCCGGATTGTCGTCGGACACACGTCCCAACACCTGGAGGTGCACCGCACCCTGCCCGGCGGAGAAGACGACATTGCATCCACGGTCCCAGTTCTCCGACCGAAATTCTGTCCCCGTGCGCCCAGCTATCGTGACATCCCGCTGGCCGGTGTTGCCCGCCTTGCCCGAGATTTCGGCGGGCGGCTTAGCTGTCGAGTAGACGGTTATCGAGTAGCGCTTGCCCTTCCACCCACATATCTCCCACCCGGACTGGTGTACGCCCGCGATCCCGCTCTCCTCAGTGGCCGGGTCGACCCCCGCAGCCCGCAACGCGCTGTCGGGGATGCCGGTGCAGGGGTTGAACAGGACTGCTGAGACTGTGGTTGTGCTGGGCTGAGGATCACCGTCCGCGGAATCACACCCGGCCAACGCCGCCCCGGCGACCAACAGGCCCGCTACGAGGACTGCGCCTGTGATCGGCCGCATGCCTACCCCCTGCTTACTAGTGCGCCAATCGATCGTCCTCAGCGACTATACCGGCATCGCAACACAGGAAACCGAGCAGCACCAGCGTGATTCGGCGGCCACTTCCGCCCTCTCGACCCGGAACGGCTCAGATTGTGCCGACAGGAGTAGACGACGGCCGACTGCTCGTGAAGCGGTTCGACTGGTCAGGCAGGCCGGGTGAATCCGTTGTTCTTCACGCCTGCGGTAAAGGCGTCCCATTCGCCCGGCGCAATGACCAGTGCCGGGCCGGTCGGGTTCTTCGAATCACGGACACCAACGTGACCAGCATCGAGCCAGGCGACTTCGACGCATTCCTTCTGGGAGCTGCTTCGACTGGACTTGAACCACTTCGCCCTGGATAGGTCGATGCTCACCCGGCATACTCCTTCGCTACTTCCAGGATCAGCCGCCTGGACTTGCCTGGATCCAACGCTACACGGCTGATCTCACGGAGTGCATGACGATACCGTTCCACCTCGGCGTCACGTTCTAGGTACAGATCGCCCGCATACTCCTCCACATAGACGATCGGCGGCTCTACGATCTTGGACTGCGGCAGCGCTGGAAACTCCAAGAGGAAGAACGACCCCACAAGCGAGCCGAGATGACTCGGCGCCGCAAAGGGCACCACACGAATTGAAACATTAGGGAGCTCAGCCATTTTTGCCAGATGCCGCATCTGACCTTCCATCACCGCCGATCCGCCGACCTGGTCGCGTAATACGGCTTCTGACAGCAGAACATCAACGGTGAAGTCGGGCTTTTCCAGGAGCGCTTGTCTGCGTGTTGCCAGCTCGATGCGCTTCTCGATCTGCTCTGGGGGCACCCCTGGCGACTCGGTCCAGGCCAGCGCGCGTCGGTACTCAGGAGTTTGCAGTAGCCCCGGAACGATCGTGACCTTCCATGCGGTCAGACGTCGTGCCGACTCCTCCAGCGCTAGATAGTGGTCGAAGTCCGTTGCGATTTCATCGGCATAGGCGCGCCAGTAGCCTCCACCGCGCTCCCGCGCAGCCCTGATCTCGTGCACGAATCCCAACAGCGCATGGCGTTCGGCATCGCTGGCACCGTAGAAGTCGCACAGAGCGTTCACCTGAAAGCTCGTGACACGAGTCGACTGGCCCTCCTCGATACGCCCAATCGACTGGGGCGACAGCTCGGCCACTCTCGCGGCTTCAGCCTGCTTGATCTTCTTCGCTTCTCGCAGCCGCCGCAGCTCACGGCCGAGGGCGCGACGAGACAGTGTGCTGCCAGGAACGCTCATTTCGTAAGCCTCGCTATCTATTGACCCAATTATTGGAACGGCTCAGATGGGGGCCTCCGCGCAGGAAGTCTGGCATCAGGATATCTGCATCCCATGACTGAGGATTCCAATTCCCTTCTCCTAAGTGTGTACTCGTGTCACTCGACAGTCGTGAAGGCACATCGAGAGCGCGAACGGAGCCTGTCACCCCGACGGTCTTCCTCGCTCTCCCAACTGTTCTGAGCGCGGTCACCGCCCAGACCGTCGGCTCATTCGAAAGCACCACCACAGAAGGCACGATGCCGTGACAAATATTGAAGGAACACAAGCAAATACACCACCGCACAGCGACACTCGCCCGAAGGCGTTGGGGCTGGTGCGGGCTGACGTATCGGGGCTGGCTGCACCTCGGCACGCGGTTGCCGTTCGGCGGCATGCCCATTCGCTCGGCTATCAGTACGTGTACACAGTGCGGCCCCCGCATGGGTGTGCTGATCCGGTCGGGTTCGTGCTCGGTATCGCCGCCGGGCTGAATGTGGCGGCGATCGTGGTCTACGACCTGGCCCAGGTCGATGACCGGCCCGCGCGGGTGTGCGAGGACTTCGACCTGGAAACGGTATGTCCGCCGGTCACGTGGGCACGTGTCGCCGCACCGGCCGTTGAGGAGGTGTCGGGGCGATGAACCGAGATGCTCTGATCACCCCGCCCGAGGTTTGTGGGCATGCTGATGTGCTTCTGGCGCATGAGCAGATGCGGGCGCACCGGACCTGTCGCGTCGAGCGTTGCGTGTGGAAAGCGGCGGCCTTTCGCACGCTGGTGTCGGCGGGAAAGCTGACACCGCAGGCGGTCAGCCCGCGTGAACGCGCCGCCGCGCGGGGCATACCGTTTCCGCGCCACGAGCCCGGTCCTGCCGACTCGATTCCGTCCGCACGAACGCTACGTGAAGTACTGGAACGGCTTTCGGAATTGACGACGCCACCGGAACCGTCGGGGTGGTGAAAGGCCGTTGCATCGGACGACAGTCGGCGACGCCCACGCCGGATGGCGACTGGTGGGGCATCGCATCGAGATCCTCTTCCTGCGCGACGAGCGCGACACGACACCCGCCTACCGGCTGCGCAACGACGGCCACATGGTGCCGATTCCCTTGGGCCAATGCGGGCTTGTCGCCTTCGACGAACGCGGGTTGCCGGATCTGGCGCAAGTGCGGGAATGGTTCCCCCGCCACTTCCGGCTCTGGGACGCCGTCCGCAAGCACTACTGGCG